>JANXEN010000009.1 GCA_025058345.1 Sulfolobales archaeon | reverse complement strand
CACATAAGCCCCCTTATAGGAATATTTTAATGTCTATTATGAACTTCCTAGTACAGCTACCAGATAACGTTCGAAGTAGTAGTCACGCAACTATGTTTTCGTAAAACTCCCCGCTACTTAGGCAAACCCATATACTTCTTCTGAACTATTTAGATCCGCTGCCTCCATCGAAGTTACGTATAAAGTAGCACGTAATAGCTTTCAAAAATAGTAAGTAAGCTTTAGAATACGTGAGAGATTTGACAGGCTTTAAAGTTATTTCCTCTCTTTATAGATTTTTTGTGTAAAAATTAAATTTAATATGAAAATAATTACTTAAAGTTTAACCTACTCTTAATTTTCTTTATAGCTGCTTCAGCACCAATTAATTCTAGCTGCTTAACTGTTTCCTCTGTAGGTATTCCGTATTCATCCCATCCCAACGCCTTATAGTAATCAGCCTTTAATTTATTGATGTCCTCCCTAGTAGGTGCCTGTCCCTTCTTAGGACCGCTTGGGAGCGGTTCGTAGAATCTGGGTGGGTTATCATCATGTACTCTAGGATCCCAGTAAATATCAGGTCCACCAAGTAGCAAGAGTACTCTCTGCAGTGTCAGAATCCTCTTAGCCTGATCATTAACCCAACTCTCCTTAGTTACGTTCCACCCAGTAATAGCCCTTAACGCCTCAAATATGAAGTCATAACCGCCTAATACGTTGAATTGGCAGATAACCGCACTATCAGCGAGGGATGCCCAAACCTCATTAACTATTGGTGCAGCATCTAACGGTAGCATAGCTACTGACTGATGGTCACCTCCCTGTACGGATGTAACGTACGAAAGTGGTGGAAAGTCTAACCCACTTCTAATTCCATGCGCACCTATTGCTATCCCCTTAGCCTGGACAGCGTACTTCAAAACCTCCTCAGGCTTTAACTTCTTCATCTCAGCAATCTTTAATGCTGCTCTATATATACCTTCAGCCAATACTTTACCTATGCCTTCCTTATTGGCTATTATCTTCAGTAGGTGGGCAAATGCATTTACGTCTCCCCACTTAACCTCAAACCCTATATCTTCCTTAGTTAGTATCCCTCTCTCATATAACTCAGCCACAAATGCTAGGACGTTCCCAGCATTGATCATGTCGAAACCTAGTTCCTCACCACACCATATGAGGTATGCGATGTCTCTAACATCGTATATATCTAAGTTACTTCCCTCATATGCAAGTAATTCGTAGTCTGGAGCGTCAGTAATTACTGTCTCACCGCCCCTATGTAGTACTGTAACCTTCATGCAACATAATGAACACCCGTAGTCAGCCCAATACCTCTTAACCCAGCCATGGACCTCAAGGTCGTATTGGTTATAAGATCCTTTCTCCCAATACTCCTCAATCCAATTCTTAACCGGTATAGAGCTTAAGTCTTTTCCATACCTCCAAGGTCCTTGACCAGTACCCCAAATCCTTAACCTCGGCACTTTCTTAGGAACTAACTCGATGGCTCTATATATTAATTCCTTCAACTTATCTGCATTGTATACAGGTGGTAGCGGCCCACTACCCTTAGCAACAATAGCTTTTAAGTTTTTAGAACCCATGACGGCTCCATAACTACCGTAAGCTGCTGCATGAGCGTACTTACCTTCAACTGCAGACATCCGAATTAAGTTCTCACCGGCTGGTCCTATGTATATCATTGCAGGTTCTTTAGGTTCACCATACATAGGTGTCTTTCTCAATTCAGGTAAGACATCACGTAATAGAAGCTTATGCGTTTCCCTAATACCTTTACCCCAAATCTTAGATGCGTCTCGAATCTCTACAGAATCATCATTAACCAATAGATATACAGGGTCTTTAGCCTTACCAGATATAATTAAGCCATCATAGCCGGAAGTCTTTAACTCTAAACCTACCTCACTTGCTATAGTAGAGCCTACAGTGCCTCCGCTCTGCGGTGATTTACCAGTAACTGCTAATCTAACACCGGCTATGTAACCGGTCATCGGGCCGGTCAATACGAGTAAGAGATTCTCAGGTGATAGAGGGTCGACCTCATCCCAGCGGCTGCCTAACCTCTCCCAGAGAAGCCAAGAGCCGAGTCCTCTACCCCCTAAGAACTTCCTATAGAAGTCCTCCCTCACATCAACGACTTTAATTTTACTACTGCTTAAGTCTACCTCAACGAATTTACCGGTAAATCCGTAAGGCATATTCACATCACCTCTTCTGGATCGATCCTATAGAGCTTCTTAACGTAGTCCTTAGTAATCTCATCCGCCTTCTTAGCGTATAATTTGTAATGACTTCCCGGCCACTTATCAACAACTATTAATGCATTGAAACCTAACGCCTTACAAACCTTAGCGCACTCCGGATCTCCGCCGCATAAATCGCATATAAGTACAGTATTCTTATGTGGGAGGATATGTGGTATCCTCCCTGGGCATGCCTCAACGCAATTACCGCATTTAATGCATTTACTCTCATCAACCTTTACAGCCCCAGTAGACTGATCTACTGAGAGCGCGGTAGTAGGGCATGCATTAACGCATGGGTAGTCAGCACATTGAGAACATAATATGGGGATAGTTATGCCCGGAACATATTCAAATACCCTAACCCTAGAAGCCTCCGGCCATATAACACCTTCATGCTTCAGAGAACATGCAACTTCACAATATCTACATCCGCTACACCTATCATATTCTCTAAATATCCATAAAGGAATTGAAATCACCTCAAATAACTTACAGCTAAGTTAATAAACTTTAATTACATTAAGCCCAGAACTTATTGTGAATGTAGTGAAGGTCTTCGACGTTTATGTGCTGATGTTTCTGTTTATAACGGTTTACGTTACCTTAGCGATTTACGGTGTATTTTTAGCATCCAACATTGATGGTGGGTTAAACGTGTTTAACGTCATCAACGTGTTAGTACGTCTTGATAGTCCCATCAAAAATGATTTAAGTATATTGCTAATGACACACCATACTTTAGGAATACCTATAATGCTTAGGGGTTATGACTTGTTAGAAGGTTTTGTTTGGGAGTTACTTACATCACTCTTTATTCATGCCAACCTTTATCACCTATTCTTTAACTGCTTAGCGCTTTTGATAATTAGGTCGATCTATTCTGTGTTAGAACCTAGATACGGAATCACAAAGGTATTTCTAGTTGGCGGACTCTTCAGCAACTTATGTTTCGCGATTACCTCACCAGATACTTACTCTGTGGGGGCTTCAGGGGGGATTTTCACCGTTTTTGCCTGGATCGCGTTGAGGAATTACTTAGAACGTGGAGATAATGTACCGCTGATACTTCTGATAGTTACGCTTTTACTGAGTTCTATACCCATCGTTGGAAGTCCAAACGTAGTAGCTCATTTAGTAGGTTCTTTAATCGGTTTCTCAATAGCTATCTATAGGAGGAGGTAGTTAGTTCCATCACTTATAGGATATCTCAATAACCATCTTATCCTTCCTAGGAGGCACTCCCTTCAACGGATTTAGAAGTCCCTCAACTACTGAAATAATCATGTTCTCTACGAATGGATTTAGCTGAATCACCTTCCCATCGATCAATACCTTCACGCTACGTGCTGCATACACGCAGTGTTTATTGCTACCCTTTAAGTACGCCTTAGAGAAAAACTCGCAACTGCTGAATCCGCATAAACTACAATCCTTCTTAGGTAATGAATCCATTACAGACCTCAAAGCCCTTTCCTCAACCCAGTCAAATAAGGAGTTAAGATCACTAAACTTAAATGCCTTTAAACCCTTACTTAACGCTTCTTTAATGACCGCATCATTGTCTGAGACCACAGCATCTAACTTTATACGTTCTTTAAGAACTAACTCATTAAGCTCATCAATATCTCTAGCTACCCCTACAGTATCGCCGAGGTCCGACCTCCTGTATCCCTCAACGATAACTACTGGATGTTCAATAAATTCTAGAACCTTCCTAAGGTCGTCTACTAAAGGTTTAACGTAAATAACTAATAAATCGTTAGAACTGGCAATAACAGCATCAGCACCTACTTCTAAGTACTTGGCAGTGTCCTTCACCTCTAAGGATATTCCATGTGCGCAGTGCTTTACCACACCAACTTTATAGCCCTTCGTTGTAAGATGCTTTACTAGCTTAGTTCCTAAGTACGTCTTACCTGAATTAGATAACGGTGATACTATCTTCATCACGTACCTAATCAATCTAAAACCCACCAGACATTATTGAGGTAATTAAACCCTACCTATAACTACAAGTAAATCGCCGACGTTGACTGAGTCACCCGGCTTAACCTTAACTTCCTTAACTACTCCAGCAGTAGATGAAGTTATCTCTAACTCCATCTTCATAGACTCTAAAGTTAGTAGGACGGACTTCTCCTTAACCATATCCCCTGAACTTACTAGAACTTTAATTACCTTACCGGGTACTGGAGCTGTGACAACCTCAGCTCCCTCAGAGAGCGTAGCAGGGGTTTGAGGAGCTGCGGTTTTAACCTCCTTAACTAACTGCTCTTCAGCAATAGTCGGTGTTTGAACTGCTACCCGCCTTTGAATAAACTCAACTACTAATTCCTTACTGCCTACCTTAACTTTAAATTTCCCCCCACCTAATTCTGAGACTTCTACAGAGTATTCTTTATCATTAATTCTTAAGTTGTATGACTTACTCAACCCTAGCCACCTATTCTCTACTTATCCTCGACACTCTATAATTTATATGGTTCAAACCTGAGCTACACTCCAATCTCCAAGAAGTAACCCACAACCCACTGCTTAATGAAGTTGACGTCCTCTTAACTCCACTAACGCCTTTATCCATTAAGTATTTATGGATTGCTGCAATAGCCACAGCTAACTCTACATCACTTACCTCCAGAGACTCCTTAGGTGCTTCTACAGAGTTTGTCGAAGATTTCTTAGGGCGTGCCAAGTAAGTAAGTCCCTTAATAATTAGAGCTAAGGTAGTCAATACCACTAAAGCATATACTACTGCTATAGCCGATACCTCAGCACCTAATATTAGAGACACTAACTGCATATAAGACACCCCTAGACTGGTATATTACCGTGCTTTCTAGGTGGTACCCTAACCTTAACCTCACGTTTAGTAAGTAAGTATTCCAACATCTTAATCAAGATCGGCCTAGTTTCACTAGGCTCTATAACAGCATCGATGTATCCCCTAGCAGCTGCGACGTAGGGATTCGCGATCCTATCCCTATATTCCTTAGTGAATTTCTGAAGCAGCTCCTCCCTCTCCTCAGGAGTTTTAGCCTTATCTAATTCCTTCCTCCAAATAATTTCTGCAGCTCCCTCAGGCCCCATAACAGCTATCTCAGCAGTAGGCCATGCTGCAACGAAGTCCCCACCTAAGTGCTTACTACCCATAGCTATGTAAGCACCCCCATATGCTTTCCTAGTAATTACAGTTAGCTTAGGGACTACAGCCTCACTATATGCGTAGAGAACCTTAGCACCATGTCTTATAATACCGCCGTGTTCCTGCCTAGTTCCTGGTAAATACCCAGGAACATCGACGAAGGTTATTATCGGTATGTTGAAAGAGTCGCAGAATCTAACAAATCTAGCAATCTTATCTGAAGCATCAATATCTAAAACACCTGCAAGATATGCGGGCTGGTTAGCTACAATCCCAACTACGTAACCATTCAACCTACCGAACCCTACAACCGCAGTCCTCGCCCAGAATTTATGTATCTCAAAGAAGCTCTCACTATCTAAAACCCTATTAATCACCTCATACATGCTGTAGGGTTTATTAGGGTCTTCAGGTATTAAGTCGTTTAATTCGTAATCCCTCCTTTCAGGATCGTCGTTAGACTCGACCTTTGGAGGGTCATCCATGTTGTTGCTAGGGAGGTAAGAAAGAAGCTTTTTAACCAATGAGATTGCCTCCCTATCATCTTCAGCTATTAAGTGAGCCATACCGCTCTTATACGCATGTACCTCAGCACCACCTAACTGCAGCTCATCAACCTCCTCACCTATAGCTGCCTTCACCACCCTAGGACCGGTTATAAACATAAAACTACCTTTCTTAACCATAATAACGAAATCCATAAGTGCCGGAGAGTATACAGCTCCCCCTGCGCAGGGACCAGCTATAACAGCTATCTGAGGTACAACACCTGAAGCCTGAACGTTCCAGTAGAAGATATCTCCGTAACCTCTTAAGGCATCAACGCCTTCCTGAATCCTAGCACCGCCGGAGTCATTTAAGAATATGATCGGTGCCCCAATACTTAAGGCGTACTGAATTGATTTAACTATCTTCGATGCGTGAATCTCCCCAAGCGAACCTCCTAAAAAGGTGAAGTCCTGAGCAATAACTACGGCTGCTCTACCATCAACCCTAGAGATACCTGTGACTACTCCATCACCTAACGCAACTCTCTTATCCATTCCGAATTCGGTAGCCCTATGCTGTGCAAACATATCGATTTCGATAAAGGAATTAAGATCTACTAAGAGCTCTATACGTTCTCTAGCAGTTAACTTACCTTTAGAGTGTTGTGCATCGACAGCCTCCTTACCACCGCCTAATAACGCTTTATCCCTCATCTCTAACAACTTATTAATTTCCGGCCTCACCACAAACAGTTCCCAACTAAACTCCAAAAACATGTTTAAAAATGTAGTAAGAATTTAAATTACGGGAGCTTAACGAAGAACACTCAATTCATATACTACGTTTTAGAATCCATTTATATGCAGTTGAATAACTGCATAGCACATAACGTTCTCTGTAGGGACCCCCCAGCTACTACGTCAGCATTATTACGTCGTCTAGGTCTAAGCGAGTACCATATTAGGAGGTTCTGGAGCATCGCTAAGAATAAAATTAAAAACAAGTCAAATACAGTAACTATTTTCAAACATAGGAACGTGTTATTTAAAGTAGAATTCGAAATCCGGTTAGGTTCATCATGTCTAATCGAGCCAGCAGCATATATAGATGAATTCGACTGCCAGGAAGTGATGTATGCGAGGCAGATAACAAACCTAAACATGCTTTACGTTTACCTTAAAGGCTACGTGAATAACGAACTCTTCATTAAGATTAACGGGGTATATCTCCTAAAGAAGTTGATGGATTTAGGTGAGGTAAATAGTGTAAACTCTATAAGAACCATTGCGAAGAGAATGCTTGAGAAGTCTTTCAGCTTTAATGACTTAACTCATGTAAATAATTTAGTTAGCACTCTATTGAGATTTAACCGCGAGTTAAAGGAAATCATCATATACGTACCGAAGAACGATGACGACTTCCTGAGATTAATACCACCATTGATGGATCGATTCCACCAGAAAATCGTTAATGCTGAATCTTAGTGACCTGTAATCACAATTATCAATATGTTCATCAGGTTTAATTAAAGAAAATTATAATTTTCCTTCGGACATTTTAATAAATTTGAGGTAGTAGGAATTAATGGGGGGCATTTGAAGGTATTACTAGCACTACCTCCTGAAAGTCACCATCTAGAGGTATACAGTATATTAGGTGCTTATGCCCCACCACTCGGTTTAGCCTGGATTGCCTCAGTTCTTGAAAATGAAGGGCATAAGGTTAAGATCGTCGACTCTCCCACACTGCGTTTAAGTATTAAGGACTTCATCCACGTAGTGAAGATCTGGTCACCTGATATCGTCGGATTCTCCATCATCACACCCACCGCCTACAAGGCATATACTATCGCTAAAATCCTTAAGAAATATTTCAGGGACGTACCAATTATATGTGGGGGGCCCCATCCAACTTTTATGTATGAGGAGGCACTCAATGGAGGTTTTGACGTAGTTATACGTGGTGAGGGTGAGTTAACCACGCTAGAACTAGTTAACGCTATAGAACGGCACGGGTTCCCAAACTATAACAAGCTTAAGGAGGTCAAAGGTATAGCATATAAAGACGGTGAGGGAGGTATAGTAGTTACTACTCCTAGGGAATTACTGCATGATCTAAGTAAGCTACCATGGCCTGCACACCACTTACTTGATATGGATGCGTATTCAATGTTTAATAAAAACATCAGGGTTGCGCACATTATAGCTAGTAGGGGATGCCCCTACGGATGCATCTTTTGCTGCACTTCATATTTTTGGGGTAGGAAAGTTAGGTTCAGATCACCTAAAGATGTTGTTAACGAAGTTAAGTTCTTAGTGGATAAATACAAAATCAAGAGAGTTGCCTTTATGGATGATGAGTTAACAGCAAGTAAGGCATTCATAAATACTTTCGTTAACTACGTAAAGCAGTATGGGTTAGACCTTGAATTTAGTTGCGGATCTAGAGTAGATCATGTAGATAGGGAACTGCTTAGTAAGATGAGGGATGCCGGTTTTAGAGCACTGTATTTTGGTGTAGAGTCATCATCACAAGCTACACTGAATAAAATCGGTAAGAAAACCACAATAAACTCTGTAATTAAGGCATTTAAATTAGTTAAAGAGTTAGGCCTCTATCACGTGGGTACATTCGTGCTAGGTTTTCCATGGGAGACCTTTGAAGACATGGGAAGAACTATAGACTTCGCGATTAAGTTAAATCCGTCATACGCCCAGTTCACTATAGCTACTCCCTACCCTGGGACCCCACTATATGAGTATGCCTTAAAGAAGAATTTAATAGTAGATAATAATTGGGAGCACTACACGACTTTAAGGCCAGTGATGAGGGGATTCTACTTTAGTGATAGGGATATAGCGAGGATTTTAGCTCGAGCGTACCGCAAATTCTATCTAAGGATGGAGTACTTAATTAATGTTATAAAGGGTAGGAGGTTAAATGAAATTGCAACAATAGTTTCTAAAGGTATAATGAATTGGTTCGATGACTACGTAAGATCTAGAATTCAACCACTTTAGGGTTTAGAGTAAAAATCATTCATTGTTTTAACACTAATTAAATGTTTTTAAGGCCTCAACAATATCTTAACTGCATCTTCGAGTCTGTCCTCTAGTATTCTAAAGGCTCTATCTCCATCAATTAAAGGCATTTCGTGAGTTATTAGTGGTTCTGGTTTTAGGTATCCCTTACTGATGAGGTTTAAAGTCCTCGGAAACTCATCAACGTATACCCTAGAGCCAACTACCTCAGCTTCCTTATACACTATCGGATATGAGTGGAATTTAACTTCCTCAAAGCAAAGACCAACCAAGACAACCCTACCAGCAGGCTTTAAGATACTTAATGCCTGCTCTAACGACTGTGGATGGCCTGACGTCTCTATAACCTTATCGACACCTACCCCTCCAGTCATTTCCTTAATTTCCTTAACTGCATCTACCTCAAGAGGGTTTATAACTTCGTCAGCACCTACTTTCTTAGCTAAATCAAGCCTACTTCTAACTACATCTAACGCAACTACATTGTAGGCTCCGTAATGCTTAGCTACCTGAGTAGTGCATAACCCTATAGGTCCCTGCCCGATAACTACGACAGTATCACCTGCCTCAATACCTGCCTTCCTACATGAGTGAACCGCGACTGAGAAAGGCTCAACTAACGCAGCATTCCTTAATGAGAGACCCTTCGGTATTCTATAAACTTTATCTCCCTTAACTTTCACATACTCTGCAAACACTCCGGGTATGTCAACCCCTAATATCTTAAAGTTAACACATATATTGGGTTTCCCTGCAGAACACGCTACACACCTACCACATGGATGTACTGGATTAGCAACTACTTCTTCCCCCTCGCCAATCCAACTAACTTCTTTACCAACCTTAACGACAACTCCGGAGAATTCGTGGCCAGGTACAGCAGGGTACTTAACCCTATCCTTCATTGCCCCCCTATAGACATGGAGGTCAGTACCGCAAATCCCTGCATACTTAATCTTTATCAAGACCTCGTCATCCCTTATCTGAGGTTCCACCACTTCATCAACCTTAATCGACTTAGGTCCGTAAACCCTCAAAGCCTTCACGAAAAACCCCCGTAAATGAACTTAATAACCTTAATTTAAATCTTTGTTGCTTTAATAACTGTTATATTAATCAGTATTTAGGGATCTCAATGCTAAGGATTAGGGATTTAGAAGTAAGTGTTGGTGGTAGGAAAGTAGTTACTGGTGTGAATCTATCTGTAGGCTCTAACGAACTCCACGTTATCATAGGGCCTAATGGTTCTGGAAAATCCACACTCCTTGCAGCTATAATGGGGTTATCAAGGGTTAACATACTTAACGGTTCTATAATCTTTGAGGAAACGGACATAACTTACAGCCCCTCATATGAACGCGCTAAATTAGGGATAGCTCTAGCGCATCAAAACCCACCATCAATAAAGGGAGTAAAGTTCTCCGAGATAGTGAAGAATCTAATTAAACGCTGCGGCTGTTCGGACTACACGATTATGTCTAAAATGCTGAGAGTTGATGAGTTTATGCAGAGGGATTTGTTTGTAGGTTTCAGCGGCGGTGAACGGAAGAGGGCTGAACTTTACTTAGTGATGCTTCAGAACCCTAAATTAGCATTGCTTGATGAACCGGATAGCGGTGTAGATGTTGAGAGTTTAAATTTAATCGCTGAATTTATAAACCTACTTATTAAGAGGGGTTCTTCAGCAGTCCTAGTAACTCACTCAGGTAATATCTTAAGTAAGTTGAGCCGTATTGATAGGGTTCATTTAATGATTGATGGAAACATCATATTTAGCGGCTTAGCAGATGAGGTAGTGCCTCTAGTGTTTAAATACGGATTTAAGAAGACTGCTGAAGCACTCGGTAAGGTTGGTGGTGAGGGTTGATTTGAAGGAACAGCTAATCAGCCTCCTTAAGAGGCCCTCCTCATTCGGTCCTGACATCGACTTAAATAACTATGAGTTAAGCG
This sequence comes from Sulfolobales archaeon, assembly GCA_025058345.1. Lineage (GTDB taxonomy): Archaea > Thermoproteota > Thermoprotei_A > Sulfolobales > NBVN01 > DTCV01. The sequence goes on along the minus strand of JANXEN010000009.1, from coordinate 21,838 downwards.
AGCCTAAAATAATTGAGAGACTAGATATAGGTGACGACTTCACTAAGGCTAGCTCTAGGTTAGGCCTAGAAGATAAGTCAAAACTTAATTACGTACAGATCAATGAGAGCGCTATGTATGAGGCGTTAAGGGAGTCGTTAAGGAAGTATAACGTTAAGGTCTTACCTCTAAGGAAGGCATTAGATGAGTTCATGTATGTTAAGGATATGGTCTGGAAATTAGTTAAACCGGACCAGGATAAGTACACAGCAGCTAGTTATCTATATGGCGGGGAGTTAGGTTACTTCATATATGTGCCGTCAAACACTAATGTTCCTATCCCTATCTACTCCTGCTTAGCTATAACCTCCAATAATAAGGTCCAGTTCGCACATAACGTGATATACGTCGATGAAGGTTCTGAGGTTCAGGTAGTTACAGGCTGTTTAGTACCGCATGGTATTAAGGGAGGTCTACATATAGGTATCTCTGAATTCTACGTCGGCAAAAACTCTAGACTAACTTTCACTATGCTTCACGCATGGTCTGAGGGAATACACGTAAGGCCTAGAACTGGAGTAAGGGTTAATGCTGGGGGGGAGTACGTGAACTACTACGTGATATACTCTCCAGTAGCCTCACTTCAGACGTATCCCACAATTACGTTAGGCGCTGATAGTAAGGCATCAACATCATCAGTAATCGCAGGAAGTGGGGAGGGCATATATGACGTAGGAACTAAAGTTATCTTAGCTGAGGATAACTCATCTGTGGAATTACTCTCTAAAGTCGTTGCCAAGGATGCTGCGGAAATAAACGCTAGGTCTGATGTAGTTGCTGAGTCTTTAGGTAAGGGACATGTGGAGTGTTTAGGCCTACTTCTATCACCTAAATCTAAGATATCTTCGATACCTGCGTTAACATCAAAGAAACCTGGAGCTATATTAAGTCATGAAGCCGCTATAGGAATCATAGCTCAGGAAGAGTTAGAATACTTAATGAGTAAGGGCTTTAAGGAAGATGAGGCTAAGTCGATACTCATAAGAGGTTTCATCGACATAGATGTTAAGGGTATACCACTATCTGTTAAGGCAGAAATAGATAGGGTATTAGACTTAATAGCAAGTAACATAGCGAGCGGTTAAGGCTAAATGAAGTGATGAGTTAGCGATAAACTACCACCAAAAGCGAATGGAAGAATAACTACGTAGTCATCATCATTTAATAATACGTCACTCCACCTAACTCCCTCACCTAATTGATTACCATTAACTACCACTAGGTAATACGGCTCTAGATCGATATACCTTATACTTAACTTTAACTCACTAAGTACGGAGTCGACTATATCTGAGAGCCTTACCATACTTTGAATCTTTAATTCCTTAACGACCCTACCCGTAGTTGGGGTAGTTAACTCGACCCTCATAATTAATCTCAAAGAAACTAATTAATTAGTTACTTAAATACTTTAGAAGATGGTGAATTAAAAGAATGAAGCTATTAATAAGGCAACGACAGATAACGAGAATACGTATTTAATCAGTATAGATGCTGACTGCTCTATCCTAATCCTCCCCACAGATGCTTTAATGACTGCGATCAAGGTGAGGACAGCTAAGTACTTCAGAGCGAACACTAACGCACCAAGTAACTCGCCATAGCTAAATGGGTATGGACCACCTAAGAATACCATAGTGGTTATTAAAGTTAGGAAAGCTACTTCAGCGTAGTGAAGTATGGTCGCTAACCCAAGTGCAGGCCCGCTTAACTCAGCTAGTAGACCCCCCGCTAATTCAGTTTCAGCCTCAGGTATATCGAACGGCTTTATCAGCGTTTTAGCTATTGATGCTATAAAGAAGGATATGAGGGAGAGAGTTATTACTACTGCTGCAACAATATTAAACCGCCCTCCAGTTAATGATGAATAGATCGATAAAGGTGTTGAGGTGCTTTTCGTGAGTACGATTACTGTCGCAAGCAATGATGTAGCTAGGGCAGGTTCCGCGAACAGTATTTGAGTTAAGAACCTTGAAGAACCTGCAACAGTGAATGGATTAGATAAGCTTAGACCTATCACCGCGAATGCTATCGTAGACCACAGCATTAAGTATATAAAGACTACGACGTCGTAAGGAGATCTAACCACGTAAGGGGAGATCGGGGTAAATAGCATAGCGGCAGATAATGCACCCAACCCTAACGCCATGAAGATAGCTAGGAATTTATCTAGTCTACCTCTAAAGGATACTTCCTCCTTAACGAAGATTAACTTAACTACATCAGCAAATGGTTGTAAAATACCTAGCGGACCTACGTATTTAGGTCCAATCCTGTTCTGCAACCTCCCAACCAATTTCCTAATATACCACTGAGTAAGTAAACCTACCACTACGAGGAAAAATAATCCAGGATATATAAGCGCAGATAATACGGCTAGTAAGACATTAAAAGATGTCATAACCGACCACCTGCGGAAATAACTATGAAGCTGAGTAAGACCCCTAACGAAAGCCAAATACCCATATAGAAGAGCCAATCGTTGAGAACCCCACTATGGATGCTGTCCCTCAACACACTGTAGAATTTCTTTAAATTTGCTGATGTACTACCCCAGAAGAAGTTAGAGCTTCCCACAGATATACTGTTTTTGAAGTCCTCAACACCTTCACCACATAAGTATGGATCTGATGAACTACCTGATGTGCTACTCCTCCTTACTAATACGTATAGTATGTAGGTAGGGAAAGCCACCACAAACATTAAGGCTGAAGCTATTAAAGTTGCAGTTAGGGCGTCCACCTTCAACCACCTAATACCTTAATTATGCTGTCAGCAGCTCTTACATATTTCAGCGGGTTAAATAACTCATCAGATATGTAAGCCAATACCTTCTCAACAAACATTGGGGCGCTAATACCCAGCAGCACGAGAGATGCGGCTAAAGCAAGTAATGGTATTAGGTAGGTCCACTCCTCTCTAACATTGGTAAACTCCTTAGTCGGTAGCTTGAAGTATACACCGTAGAGGAGCTTTATATATGCGAGGAGAGCGAATGCTGATGAAATTATTAGCACCATTGCAAGTAATGCTAGACCTGAATCTATGAATGCCTCATAGAGCAATAACTTACTGAAGAAGCCTGCAAGAGGTGGTAATCCCTCTAAGGATAGAACTGCTAGTGTGAGGGTTAAGGTCGTGAGGCGTAGATACCTACCGACTCCCGACATTTCGTCAATATCCCTCGAACCAGCTACCTTAATTAACACACCAGCAGACATGAAGAGAAGGGCCTTTCCGACTGCGTGATTGACTGTATGGTATAGGGCTGCCTCAATGCCTAACTTAGTGCCTAAAGACAGGCTAATTACTATGAACCCTACATGCATTATGGTGCTGTAGGCTATTAACCTCTTAATATCGCTTTGAACGATCATTAAGGCAGATGCTATAAGCGCTGATAAAGCTCCCAACACTATTAATAACTTCATCACTGTACTAACTACATTAGATATGGGTTGTACGGAGTCTAAGCCGTAGATGGTGTATAAGAACCTTATTATGGCGTAAATACCTACCTTAACTACAAGTCCTGAGAGCGCTGCAGAAACCGGTGTTGGGGCTGCTGGGTGAGCGTCAGGAAGCCAGAAGTGATTAGGGACTACAGCAGATTTGAATGTGAATGCCCACATAGATAACGCTAGAGCTACAGCACTTGCTAAATGTATGTTACCGACAATCATACCGCTATACGGGAATGTAATCCCACCCCTTGACTTATAAGCTATATCTGCCATGTTTAGAGTGCCAAAACTACCGTAAATGAATACTAAAGCTATAAAGTAGACGGTAGTGGCAACGGCCCCAATCAGTGAGTACTTCATACCTGCTTCAACAGCCTCATGCGACATCCTATAAAATACTACTAAGCCGTAGGCAGCTACTGAAAGGACTTCAAGCATAACGAATAGGTTGAATGCGTCTCCAGTGTATGCACATCCTATCATACCTGCCTCCAGACCTAGAAGCATTGTATAGTACCATTCGTAACCGCTAGTACCTTTTAAGTACCATATGCTGTAGATAGCTATCATCAACATGATAGCTGCAGTGAATAAACCGAAGTAAGCACTCAACGCATCTACCTCGTAGACAATACCAATCGGCGGCGGCCAGCCACCGAAGGGATATACTATCGGCTGCTTCACAACGTAGAGCACTAGGTAGTAGTTATAAGCAGTGAGTATTAGTGCTAACGTAGTTGCTATTAACGCATATACGTCGTAGAAGCCTTTCCTCCGAATAAAGAGCGTAAATATAGGCAGTACGAACGCCATCGCAATCATTAATGGCGGGGTTAAACCTATGGTGATGAAGTCAAACATCATGAACACCTACTCAAAAATTTTCTTAACGTATTTCTCGAAGTCCTTAACGATGTTTTCGTAGGTGGTCTTAGGATCTGGGGCCTTAACATCGATCCAATGTACGTAGTAGTTCTTACTGCCCTCATCTAAGTGAACCACTACAGTTCCAGGAGTATTTGTGATTGAGCAAGCCACCGTAACCACGCTGTAGTCGTTACCTACATTATATGGAGCCCTCACTATTCCAGGGTTTATAGGCATCTTAGGATGTATAATCCTCTTAATCACATCTACATGTGCCTTAAATTCAGCTACGGTTAAGTAGTAAATGCCGTAGAATACCAACCACGCAAACCTCCTTAAACTTAATGCCTTACCAGAATCACTAATTAATAATTCAGCTGTTAAATAACCAGAAAATACGGCGACAACTGACCCTAAGATTAAATCATACGTACTCACTGAGCCGGAAAATATTATATATACAGCAAATGTTAAGGCGGCTACAGGAACCATTTTAATTAACCTCATACCTTACCCCCTCAACCTCCTGACCTTCCTAACATCTAATGTACCGTAGAGTCTGTAAAGCTGAAGGGCAATAAATATTATTAACATGTTTACCGCCATGCCTATGACGACAGCCGTTAAGACTAAAGCCTGAGGTAGAGGGTCAACAGCAGTTGATGAGAATTCAGCGATTTCACTAGGGCTTGGCTGTAAGTTCAGCAACACGGGCGGTGCTGATGGAGGCCTCCTAAACCCTACTAAGATGGCGAGCAAGTTAGCTGCATCAGTAAATATGGTTAGGGCTATTATTTTCTTAATTATGTTAGGCCTTGCTAATATGCCGTAGAGTGATATCCCGATGATAGCTAGTAAAGATATTAAGGAGACGTTCGCTAGAAATAGGTCTAAGTCAGTGCTCACTTCCCTCACCCCCCATTTGCTCCTTAACTAAGCTCTCCTCTATTGAGAGGAGGAGGAAAAGTATTGAAAACCCGAAAGTAACTGCCAATAATTCAAACAAGTTGTAAAGTATTAAGGACCCGGAAATCAATGAATCCCCAAAGAATGCTGGGAAACTGAAAGGTGCACCAAACTTCACCTGATTCTGCATAATATATGAATTCACACCACTAATTAGGGCGATTATAATTGGGAGGAATACTGTGAAGGCGATGCCGATCAGACCTATAGACCTTAACGCGAGTGCTAAACCCTTAGAGATCTTCACCTCAAGCAGGAAGTACCTAGAAAACACAACAATCAATATCATAGGTACTACAGCCATAGCAGCTCCGGCCTGGAAGCCTCCTCCCGGAGTTAGATGACCGTGTAAAGCGATAGAGATCGCGATGGCTATGTTCATAGGTATTAATAACTTAGTAACTAGCTTAACAATCTTTGAGAGGCCTACCCCACCTCCCTTAAGAACTACCTTCTCACTAACGTCTCTATACACCGCCACAGCACCGATGATGGCTAGGTAGAAAACTGCAGTCTCAAACAACGTATCTAAACCTCTGTAGTCCCAGACAATCGCAGTAACACCCTCAGGACTCATCGCTGTGAACATAGGTTTATTAGGATCTAAAGTGGTGCTTAGAAAGACCTTAGCTAGGGGCCTTGTATCACTGAATAGAGGTCCTAAACCACCTCCCAACGTTGATATGTACGCTACAACTAAGACGGTGGCGGTAAGAGATAGAGCTGTAATTAATTCCCTCTTCATGGCTGCTCAACCTCCTCAGTCTTCTTTATTAGGAAGAGTATAGCTGCTGGGTAAATGCCTACAGTTATCGGCAGGTAGACAAGAACTATATCAGGTGCTCTAAGTAAGTATAAAGCTAGCGTGAAAGCTATACTCTGAATAGCTGAGAAAACCACCGCCTTAACTAAATGTTTCTCAACTATAGCTAGGTAAGTAGCAATTAATGCGAACAGCATAGCCAGAGCTAATAATAGGTAGGTGACCTCCATCAACTAACACCTCCATCCTCCTCTAAATGATCTACTACCTTAGGAGTGACCTCTGAAGCTTTGGATTTGTGGGCTGCTCTAGCTAATGCGTGAGACCCTGCTGGAGCAAGCATTAAAATAAGGAACGCCGAAACTAAAGAACAACCACCTACGAACCACTTATAAAATCCGAGGAATTCTGAGCCGAACGCGATTAATGAAGCACCGATTAACGGGTAGAAAGCGCCGCCGATAGTTCCTACGGTGGCGGCATGTAACCTTACGAAGAAATTGGGAAATCTATTCATGCCTAGAGCTCCTAGTAGGTCGCATATAGCACCTACAAATAGTAAAACCCCACCTACTACAACCATAACGTAGTCAATCATGCTTTACTCACCCATCTCCCTCCTCTCTAAATACTTAGCTATGAAAATATCGAACGCATACGTCCATAACGCAAGGACGACAGCAGTAGCTGGAAGTATAGGGGATTTGAAGTATATCCCTAAAACGATTAAGAAAACAACTAAATCGAAAGCCAAGGCATCCACCGCTAAAACTCTATCAGGTATTGTAGGGCCCTTCAATATTCTGATGAAGTATAGTATGTATGCGGTGACGAATATCGGTATCGTACACAGTATCATTAATGTGACGAGTGACTCTAAATCCATGTCAATAACCTCTTAACTGTATTAAAGTTGAGCTTTTAAGCATTTACTCAACTCCCTGAAGTGTGTTCATACTTAATTCATTTGAAGTGCCTAACTTGTCGGCAGCCATTTCAAAGAAGTTGGTAACTACGTAAGCCTTAACTGGACATACATCGACACATCTATAGCAGAATACGCATTTACCGTACTCAACCACAGGGTATGTACTTCTAGGATTATGTTTAAGTTTCTTAGCAAGTGGATTCATAGTTATTGCGTTGGTGGGACACTCCACAGCACATAAACTACATCCAATACACTTCATTAGGTTTGCGTAGTGACGACCTCTATGGTCCTGCAACGCTAAGTGAGGTTGCTTCGGATACTCAACAGTTGATGACTTCTTAAATATGTTACTTAAGACTTCGTTAATTAACTTAAGGCCCATTTAGACACCCCTACCTAAGTCCTTAAGCCTTATGTACCTTGAGTTACCGCTCTTTTCATCGATTATTAATACCCTCTCAGTGCAGGAAATACATGGGTCGAAGCTAGTAAGTATTACTGGGACGTCAGCTATCTTTGCTTCCTTATAAGCTATTAAGCCATTAATTATGTTGTGGAAAGACGGTGTCCTCACCTTAACTCTATACGGTTTATCACCGCCTTTACTTACTATGTGGTAGATTAGCTCCCCTCTAGGGGCTTCAACCCTAGAAAATGCCTCGCCCGCTGGCAGCATTCTAATGGGGGTTTTAGGAGCTATGGGGCCTTGAGGTAAGTGTGTTAAGACATACCTTACAATCTCTATTGACTGAAGCGTTTCGTCAAACCTGACTAACATTCTTGACAGGCAGTCCCCTCCATCATACGTGATTACTTTGAAAGGTACCTCGCCGTATGCGGCGTAAGGGTCATCAGACCTAACGTCAGACTTTACTCCAGAGCCCCTCAACGTAGGACCTACTAACGAATACTTAACCGCATCAGCCGCCTTAATTATACCTACTCCAACCAACCTCTTATTCAAGGTGAAGTCCTCAGTGAACACCTTCTTGTAGTACTTTACCCTCTCCTCAACTCTCTCAAGCACCTTCAATATCTTATCCTTCCTAACTTCATCGATATCCCTCCTCACACCACCTAATGTGTAGTAGTCTGAGAGAACTCTATTGCCGGTCACTAACTCCTTAAGCATCATAACAGGTTCTCTATCCCTCATCATTAACATGAAGAGGCTTTCAAACCCAACCACCTCAGCCATAACTGCAGCGATAAGTATATGTGAGTGAATCCTTTCTAACTCCATTATTAATGTCCTTAAGAACTGCGCTCTAGGAGGTACTTCAATACCGCCTATAGCTTCAACACCTTGAGTATATGTCTGCGCATGAACGGTGTTGCATATACCGCAAATCCTGCTGTAGAGAAATACGTTCTTATTCCAAGTATTACGCTCACCTAATTTCTCAGCCCCCCTATGGTTGTAGCCAGTAACTACTTGAACATCTACTACCTTCTCACCATCAGCCCTAACCCTAAGCATTATAGGCTCATGTAGTGCTGGGTGCTGAGGACCTACAGGAATTTCTATGAGAGCCATAACTCACACCTTAAAATCCTTCCTAAGAGGATATATACCTTGAGAAACGACCTCAGATGGTACTAAGAACCCCCTCCTTAACTTATCGTTACCCTCGAACACCACACCCACTAAGTCGTAAGTATCTAACTCACTGTTGAGGGCTCCTGGAATTAAATCATGGATTGTAGGCACTTTAGGTGAGTCCCTAGGAGCCTTCACCTTAAGGACTACCATGACCGCATCGTTAATACCCCATAAGCAATAATTAACCTCAATAAACCCTTCACTAATGTAATCAACTGCCGAGATAGTGGAGACGTAGATATTTTCATCAACCTTAATGAGTCCTGAAACAACTTCCCTAAGGCGTTCCGGACTCACCTCAAATACATATCTCCTAGCCTGCTTAACTTCCCTCTGAACTAAACCGATATTCCTTAGAAACTCAACTACCTTACTCAATCCATACCACCGTCTAACTTACTTAGTAACCTAACGACGCCGTAGAGAATTGCCTCAGGTCTAGGCGGGCATCCAGGTACGTACATGCTTACAGGTACTACCTTATCAGCACCACTGACTAAGGAGTATGAACCTGAGAAAACACCACCACTTATGGCGCAAGCACCAACAGCGACTACGAACTTAGGTGACGGCATCTGATCATACAATCTCTTCAACCTCTCAGCAGCTTTCTTAGTCACCGCACCTGTAACAACCATAACGTCAGCATGCCTTGGATTGGGAGCTAACTTAACTCCAAACCTCTCAGGATCGTAGTAAGGCGTTAAAGATGCTAAAACCTCAATATCACATCCGTTGCATGCGCCGGTGTTGAAGTGCACCAACCATGGCGAGTACCTAATTACCTTATGGCTAAACATCCATCATACCTTAAGTTTTTTTGAAGGCTCCCTTAAAATATTTTTATTCAAAAAATCTACATAGAGAAATATGAGCGAATCACATTGAGTTGAAAGCATAAGTACTTACGACCTGACCTACAGCAATACCACCATCGTTGGGGGGTATCCGCCTAGGTAGGTAGGGCTTAATTCCATGCACGTTAAGCACATCCTCTATACCCTTAACAATTATTGAGTTGACTGCCGCACCACCACCTATTACTACGTGTTCAAGTCTACTGCCGTAGATTACATGAAGCACGACCTCACCTAACGAGCTTCCTAAACCGTATTGAATAGTATATGCTATGTCTTCATAGCTCACCTCATCCAACGACTCTAAAGCGTAGTTAAGTAAATTACTTGTAAGGACTACGTATTTACCTTCATCAGTGATTATTAACTTACCTAAATCTCCTCTAAACATGCCTCTACTGCCGGCAGATTCTAACTTAATGGCAGGCTCACCTTCGTAAGTCCGTTCAAAGCAGATCTTTAACAGAGCTGATATGGAGTCTAAGAACCTCCCAGTACTTGATGTAACTATCTTAGAGTTTAAGACCTGCTGAAGTACTGCGTAAACTTCCTCAATACCGTAACGGAATGCCTTAACTAGCTGGAGGTCCTTCACAAGCTTAACAACCTCTTCATCCTCCCTTAATAGCTTCATTAAATATGAGATAAGCATCCTTGCCGGATATTTAATGGAGTTTATGGGGTCAGGTATTGGAACGTTTTCTAAATGCCCTACTCTCTCGTAATGGGAGTAACTTAATTTGAGTACCTCCCCTCCCCATATATTTCCATCATCACCATAGCCGATTCCGTCAAGCACTACAGCTATAAAATCCTCATGAGGGTCTAGCCCTAAGTCTGCAGCTGTAGCTAATGCGTGGGAGTAATGGTGTTGGACCTCAATTAACTTCCCACCATACCTCCTTAAGTATTCCTCAGCAAGTAATCTAGATGTGTAATTAGGGTGTTTATCAACTACTAAGTAGGCATTACTTAAATCGACTTTGTATACTTTTAGAAACCAGCTTAAGTACTTATCTAAGTCGTTTAAGACGTCGTAATCGTCGACATCTCCTATGTACTGCGTCAAGATGATCTTGTCGTCGAATGCTATTGAACCGGCTGTCTGTAACTCAGCTCCAAAAGCTATGACAGGATTCTTAAACCTGAACTTACTCTTAATCCACATCGGTGCGTATCCCCTACCCCTCCTAATCAATACGGGTTTACCGTTAGTGAACCTTAAGACGCTGTCATCAACTCTATTAACTATAACTCTATCATGGATTAGGAAGTAATCGACGAAGTCCTTAAGATATCTGAAGGCGCATTCCTCATCGACGCACATAGGCTTACCTCTAGGGTTACCGCTAGTCATTATTGCGAATCTATCCCTGACGTTACTGAGTAGTAAGTAATGTAGTGCAGTATATGGGAGGAATAAGCCCTCTACATCTAAACCTGGTGAGACGTATTTAGATGCTGGACTTCCCTCCCTCTTAGGCACCAGAACTATAGGTCTTTCAGGTGACTTAAGGACTTTAACTGCTTCATCACTTAAATAACATAATTCACTACCAACAGCTTCGTTTAGGACCATAACTGCGAAAGGTTTTTGAGGTCTGCCTTTCCTAATCCTAAGCTTTAAGACGACATCATCATCTGTTGCTAGAGTTGCTACGTGATATCCGCCTAATCCCTTAACAGCTATGATGTAGCCCTCATTGATTAACTTCCCAGCAAGTTCAACAGGATTTTCAGAGTTTACTAGCTCACCACCCCTCGTGTAGAGACTTACCTTAGGACCGCATTTATGGCAACTTATACCTTGGGCGTGAAACCTTCGGAAATTGCTGTGGTCTCTATACTCGCTTAAGCAATCATCACATAGGGGGAAGTCATGCATAGATGTGTTAACCCTGTCGTAGGGGGGTCTATACATCATCGAGAATCTAGGTCCGCACCAAACGCAGGAGTTAAACACGTACTTATACCTCCTATTCCCAGGGTTTAGCACTTCGGATAAGCAATCGTCACATATGCCGAAGTCTGGTGGAATCATAGAGTACTTAACAGCTTCACCGATTGATGGAAGTATCTCAAAGTCTTTAAGGCCTAGAAAATCATCTCTTTGAACTATTAACTCATCGAGGTGAGCAACAGGAGGTAAAGACTTCTTAAGAGCCTCTAAAAACTTATCTAAAACTTCCTTAGAGCCTTCGACATGTATCTCAACCTCAGAGCCTCCAACGTTCCTGACGTACCCTGAAATACCTAACTCCTTCGCAATTCTAAAGACTAGAGGTCGGAAACCTACCCCCTGAACTACTCCGACTGCAACTAACCTGTAAGCCGTCTCCTTCATCTACATCCAGCCCTAAGTATACATTGATAACGAGGTTATTTAATGGATGTGTTAAGCGAGTTACGGGTTATAAGGCTTATAACTCGTAACATAGATACATTTTAATTAGGTAGTGTATGAGCTATAAAGAGTTTAACGACTTAATTAGTAAGTTAGTTGAATCTGCTGTGAGGGAGTTGACGAAGAAGGAAGGCAGCACTACTGTAAGGGATGTCAGTAATGAGGAGGAGTTCAACAAACTAATCAGTAGTAATAAGTTCGTCGTTGCATGCTTCTACAAGTCTGAATGCCCAGCATGTAAGTCCTACATACCTACATTTGAGGCAGCATCGAAGGAATTTAAAGATGCTGCGGTATTCGTTAAGATCCATACTAAGGAGGTGAAGTCCTTAAGCAAGAGATACAACATAGTAGCTATACCAACTACTGTGGTTTTTATGGATGGTAGCGAAGTATCTAGGTATGAGGGTTCGATGAATAACGTTAAGTTAATGACGTTCTTAATAGCTTCGGGATTAAGGAAACTGTCTGAGGACTCATCAATGGATTAATGGATTTGTGGTTATGTGCTTTAATCCTTATTTAAGGTTTCAGCAGCATCTTTATTGTAAAATTTAAATGGCTTAGGATATACTATATTATCCGGAATTAGTTGTTGGTGAATTATTGATATGCGTATATTAATAGTTGGCGGTAGTAACGTGGCTGAGGAATTCCTAAAGAACATAGACCTAAGGAGGAATGAAGTTACGATAGTTGATTCCGATAGCGATAGATGTAAAGAACTCTCCAGCATGTTTGATGTCTATGTTATTAATAAGGACGCCACAGACTTTTCACTATATACCTCCGATGTTAACGTATCTGACGTTGACTCCGTGATAGCTCTAACCGATAGGGATGAAACAAACATATTCGTGCTTTCAGTCGCTAAGGCCTATAACATACCTATAAGGATAGCTAAGGTTAGCGACCCGAAAATCGCTGAATTAATAATTAAGTTAGGGTTAGGGGTCCCTATCGTTTCGCCGTCGCTGACAGCATCAATGATTAAGACATTTATAGACTCTGTAAGAGGTCCTAGACTCCTCGTTGAGTACGGTGGGTTTAAACTCTACGTCTTAAGCGTTTCAGAAACCGATAAAGCAGCTAATAAATCCTTAAAGGAGGTTGAACTACCCCCAAACACTAAAATTATGTTAATATTTGACGGCTCGAAGATATATCCACCTGATGAGGATACTGTGCTTCTAAATGGTTATCAACTAATCATCTTAACCAATTCAAGTGAGGATGAGCTGAGTAGTTACTTAAAGGGGTGAGTGTACGGAATTTATTAAGTTGGATGAGTCCTTAATTAATCAGATAGAGCTTATATTGCTTCTAGGACTCATTACGGTCGTAATAAGGTACTTACTAGGTAAGTTCATCTCATCACTCGTGCAGCGAGGTAGTATATCAGCCAGCACTAAGGTAACGCTAGTTAGGATGATAGACCTGGGACTATTATCTGCGTTTCTCATCATCTCAGTAAACGTAGTTACTGCGTCCCTAACACCCTATGCTGTAGTAGCTATACTGGGTCTCCTCGTTATGACCTTCTTCTTCTATGAGGTTAAGCAGTTCGCAGCATACATAACGCTTCAGATGTTTAAACATGTTAAGGGGAGGAACGCTGAGATATTCCTCCAAGGATATTCGGAACCTATTAAAGGTAGGGTAGTTGATTTAACACCGCTCACCTCAGTCATCGAGGACATCTTCGGAAATAAGATCTACATACCTAACACGTTGCTTATAGAGTCAGCCATTAAGGAACATAACCCAAGCATTAACGTAAGGGCGGTGTTGAATTTAACTGGCGATGAGGATATCATAGAACTATTCAATAAAGTTAAGACTGCGTTCAAGCAGATAGACTTAGGGCCCTTCAGATTTAACGAATCCCATATCACTATAAAATCATTAGATAGCGAGTCGTTGGTTATCGATGTGAGGCTTACAGCAATAGCTCTACCAATTAGGAATCCCGACGTTCTAAGGATATTAAATCAACTTTCTAGGGAGCTACACCAATATAAACCTGTTCTACAGATAGTATAATTTTAAAACCCTGAATCCTCAATAGATATGGTGCGTCATGACCATAAACACTTATGAATTTAGGAAAGGCATCTACATGATTTCTGTTAATGACTTACGCACTAGGTTATTCGAATCCCTTTGGGATATCCCTGAAGGCATCGCATATAACGCGTATCTAATAATCGATGAGAGGACTGTCCTCATAGACGGTGTTAAGGGCATATATTCTGAAGTTCTTATAGGTGAGGTTAAGAAGTTATTAGGTGGTAGAGGCTTAGACTACTACGTAGTACATCATGGTGAGCCTGACCACTCAGGCAGCTTCCCCAAACTCATTAAGGAATACCCTAACGTTAAGGTAATAACTACGGAAGTAGGGTTTAAAATAATTAGAAGTCTCTACCCGGTAAGCTTCAACCACATAACTGTTAGTGATGGGTACGAGCTAATCATAGGTAATCGTAAGTTAAAGTTCTTCCAAACACCATGGCTTCACTGGCCAGATACGTTCATGACCTACCTCTACGGCGATAAGATCCTGTTCTCAGGCGATGCCTTCGGTTCCTACGGTGCGCTCACAAACGGTCTTTGGGATAAGGATTACGGGGACCTACACTTAAGCCTCAGTAAGAGGTACTTCGCAAACATAGTTGCTGCTTTTAGATCGCATGTACCTAAGGCCATCAACAAGCTGTCTGGATATGAGATAGATTTAATCGCTCCAGCCCATGGCCCATTAGTAGGTAAGGTCAGCGATGCAGTTAACACTTACTTGAGGTGGTCTAAACCAGAGCTAGAGCGTAAAGTCCTAATAATCTACGGAAGCATGTATGGAAACCTAGAAGAAGCTGTTAAGCACGTAGCTAAAGGTGTTGAAGAGGTAGATGTTGATGCAGTTGTGATGAAAGTTCCCGATACCCCCATCACCTACTTAGTTAGGGAGTTATTCGACTCCCCAGCAATTGTTTTAGGGATACCTACATACGACGGAAGTGCTTTCCCCTACATAAGCCTCGTCTTAAATCTCATGAAGATTAAGAGGTTTGAGGGTAGGTATGTAGGTATCGTAAGTAGTGGTTTGTGGAGTGCTGTAGCTGAGTCTAAGGTTATGAAAGACTTAGATGAAGTTAAAGCTACTGTCGACGGTAAGGTATCTATTTTAGGGCATCCTAAGGGAGATGATATAACGAAGTTAGTGGATCTTGGTAGGAGTCTCGGTAGGAGGGCTGCTGAAGTAGTTTCAAAGCAGTGAAGTTAGTTTAAATTTCCCTCATTTTAGGCCATACGTAAGAATTACTTAACACGTAGTTGATTAAAAACCCTAACAATATCCCGGTGAATTGAGAGATGATGGATTCTAAACCTAATCCGTAATGAAGTAGTTGAGATGTGACGTACTGCGTAGTTATAGCTAATGAGGTAGTTACGTGGAATTTAAGTAGCCTATGGAGCCTAGTCCCACCTCCCCTCCCTCTGAAGGTCCAGAGCTCATGGAGTAAGTAATTATTAATTACTGAAGCTTCGATAGCTACAGCACTGGATATAAGGTGCTCTAAACCGATTATATATCTAAGTAGGTATAGAGCGGATAGGTTAACTAAGGTGCCTAATGACCCCACGAGCAGGAACTTAATTAAGGTCATGTATGGTGAAAGAGTAATTAAGTGGAGTAAATAATTAAGTATTTCCTTAAAACCTAACTTAGACTTCCCCCTAACCCTTAAACCGAAGCAGTAAGGGACTTCACAAACATTCACGTATCTCCCCTTAACCAGCAACTCAAGCAGTATCTTAAACCCCTTAGGGTTTAAGCTTACACCTAATAAGGAATCCCTCTTAAACATGAAGAAACCTGAAAGCGGATCTTTAACATTACGTGCCTTAGGGATTAGTAACTTCGCAAGCATCGTTGCTGTCTTAGACACTATACGCCTAGTTAATCCCCAACCAACTATGGAGCCGCCGGAAACATATCTAGAAGCTACGACTACATCGCAGCCCTCCAGAACAGCCTCATACATCTGAGGAATTACCTCAGGTGGGTGCTGCAGGTCAGCATCCATAACTACTACGTAATCACCTACCGACTTATTAAACCCCTCCAGGACCGCAGATGCTAAACCTAACTTACCAGCCCTACGGATCACCTTAATGGGGAATTCCTTAGATAGTTTCTCAGCAATGTCAGCAGTTCCGTCGGGGGAATTGTCGTCAACAACTAAGACCTCATACTCAACTCCGTTTAAAGACTTACCTATCCTACGAATTAACTCCTCAATATTTTCACCCTCATTGTAGGTAGGCACTATGATGCTCAACATCTACTTATCCGATATAGTGGTTTAGGGAGGCTTAATTAGTTGATAGTTAGTTACTTCTACGCTCACTTAATTTCCTCATAACAGCATCGTAGAGCTTAATAAGTAACTTCCTCCTATCCTCCATCAACACAACATCGCTGTAGCCGTGGACAACTACGTTATGTGCGAACGGTGACGGTACAGGGACCTCAACTACTTCAACCCCTATATGCCCGCTTTCAATCAACTTAAGTATATTTAAAGCGTTCCCTATATCCATGTAATCCTCTAAGACCTCCCTATATGCTTCCTCAAGAATTGGGTAACTCCCTAACCTACTTACAACCTTAAGGAGTGTTTCTGAACTTACCTGCCGTCTGTTAATGCTGGTATCTACCCCCTTATACCGCCGTAGAAGCGCTAAAGCACGCTCAGCACAGTGTCTGAACCTCCTCTTAAGTAACTCACTATTCCTTAAAGACTTCTTAAGTATGCTGGCGATGTTTTCAGAGTTTACAGACCTCACTAACTCATACACTAAGGAGGTAGTTAAACCTACGTTTATTGGGACAGTTAGCATGAACCCATTATCTGTGACTGTGACCCTAACGTTAACTCCAAGTAAGTCGCTTAGAACAGCCCCGTAAGCCCTAGAGATAGCGTCGTTGACCCTCCTCCCAAGCAAGTAGTGGAAGATCACATTAGTTGCCCTCCCCTCTAAGTCGTTCCAAACCTCTATCACATATAACTTATCGTTAGGTACTACCGCTAAGTACATCGACTGCTCGTAGATGTAGTTAACTATATGTCTGCCTAAGTTTTCTGGAATCCCGTAAGCGGTACTTAACTCTTTAACAGCTCCCTCAACCCCATACCTAGTTATTAAGTCGTAGGTAATGCCTCTAAACTCAGCTACCTTAAGGGCTGAGTCGAAGGATAGGGGTAACATTTCTGAGAACCAACTTGGTACTGTCGGCCTCGCGTTCTCAACCCTCCTAACACTTACCCTCATACCCTCACTTCTTAAGAACTCGTAGGTCTTACCGCCTAAAACGAAGACATCCCCCGGCTCTAAGTACTCTACGAATCCCTCCTCTAAATCACCCACGTACTTACCGCTATCCATGAAGACCCTAACCTTAGCCTCATCAGGTATAGCACCTACGTTTAAGTGGTAAATCATCCTAGAGCCCCTCTTCCTACCGAAGACGTTCTCGAACTCATCGAACCAAATCTTAGCATATATGTTGAGACCCCCTAACTCCTCCTCATACCTTCCAGCTAAGTAACGTAGGACGTTAACGAATTCCTCCTTAGTTAAGTTTAGGTAGTTGTAGGACCTCCTAACAACTTTAAAAGCCTCATCAACACCCCACTTCCTCTCTAAGGACATACCGACTATATGCTGTGCTAACACATCTAAAGGCTTCTTAGGGATCCTCACGTTATCTAATCTCCTCTCAATGGCTAACTTAGCAAGCACGGTAACCTCAATTAAGTCATCCCTATCAACAGCTATTAAATAGCCCTTACATTCATCCTTAACGTTATGGCCTGATCTCCCCACCCTCTGTATAAGTCTTGTAACGCTCTTCGGTGAGCTGAGCAGCACTACAGCATCTATGTAACCTATATCTATGCCTAACTCAAGTGATGTTGAGCTTACGACGCATTTTAACTCACCCTTCTTTAACTTCTCCTCAACACCTAACCTAACCTCCCTACTTAATGAGCTGTGGTGGGCTTCAACCTCATCAACATCTACTATGCCGTTCTTCTCGAAGAGTTTCTTCAGCTTAAAGACAACCCTCTCTGTAGCGCTCCTAGTGTTAGTGAATATTAACGTAGACCTATGTCTCTCAACAACGTCTGCTAAGACCTCATATATAGCTGTGTTTAGCTCCTCAGCACTAGCCTTAACTATATCTACCTTAGGGCAAACTACCTCAATCCTCATAGGTTTAACGAATCTAGCGTCGATAACTACGCAGTCCCTACTCCTCCCCTCATCATCGTAGCCGACTAAGAACTTAGCAACCTCCTCAAGTGGCGATATAGTTGCACTTAACCCTATTCTCTGGAAGCTATGACCTACTAACTCATGAAGTCTTTCGAGGGTTAGGCTTAGATGAGCTCCCCTCTTACTACTTGCTAATTCATGGACTTCATCAACGACTACCCACCTAACGCCACTCATTAAGGCCTTAAACTTAGGTGCTGAGAGAGCTATAGCTAGTGATTCTGGAGTAGTTATGAGTATGTGTGGAGGTTTCCTAAGCATCCTCTGCTTCTCGTTAGGTAGTGTATCGCTAGTCCTAACAGCTAATCTAACCTCAGGAAGATCCTTACCGAATGCCTTAGCTTCTTCGATAATGCCTTCGAGGGGGTCGCTTAAGTTCCTCCTCATATCGTTGTTTAACGCCCTGAGCGGCGATACGTATAGGGCGTATATCGAGTCCTGCAACTCACCTAACTCACCTAATCTAAATAAGTCGTCAATAATCGCTAGGAAGGCAGCTAAGGTCTTACCGCTTCCGGTAGGGCTTGATATCAGTACGTTCCTTCCGGACTTAACGTAAGGTATTGACATAAGTTGTGCTGGGGTGAAGGACCCGTACTTATTTCGGAACCATGAGTAGGTGTAGGGACGTAATAGCTTAGCTACCTCACCTTCTTCAGGGACGTCGACAGCTATCTCAACCATACCGACTACTTACTGTACGTAGGTAGAATTAAAAAGTATCTAGCTATTAGTTAGTTTAGGTTTTGACGACTGCTTAAAGTTTTTAAATATCGAAGGAGAATAATCAAATGTGGCGTATCTAAAGGTTTCAGCAGCGCTGATGATTTCTTCGTTCGCTCTAGGCATCATTAGTAGCTTGACTTTCAGCCCTGAATTCACATACAACGTAATTAATGAGTTGTCTAAGGAGTTAACACCGATTCTAGAGAGTTTAAGCGTTAATCCTATACTGACCGTACTTCTGGTATTCATAAATAATTTAAGGGTTGCCTTAATCGCGTTCTTCCTAGGTCCTACACTGCTAGTCCCTATTCTAGTTCTCTACATTAACGGATACATACTGGGTGCGTTCCTCTCCTACTCACCTTATCCCCTTACATATAACTTACTTCTCATCCTACCTCACGGGGTTATAGAACTTCCAGCTATATTGATGTCAGCCTCTTTAGGTACATCAACATCGTTAGCGCTAATTAATAAGTACCTATTTAAGAGGAATATAGCTGTTAAGCCCCTCTTCCTAAGGTACGTTAAGTACTTAATCCCTATAACTGTAGCTTTAGCTGCTGCTTCAGTTGTTGAGGTCTTCGTAACGCCTCTAGTGCCTAAGGTTTTAGGCATTACTTCTTAGGAGGCCATACCCTATCGAAGTATACGTTCTTAGCGGTTGTGCTTAAAGGAATTCCGAACGCGTAGTCACATTCGATAAGCCCTAATTCCTGAGCAGCTATACCTACGGTAAACATGATCCTATTATCTACGTTCATGTTTGATGCTACCTTTACGGAAGACCCTAAAGCGATGCCTAAATTAACTAAGTTGCAGACGGTGTCAGCATCAAGTAACCAACTCCTAGGTTTCTTCAAACCCATACTCAACATCTTACAGCCGATTAGAACTACTGCAGAGCTCCTCCTCACGTTCTGAGCGTCCCTAGCGAAGAACTCACCGAATTCCTGAGCAAGTTCCTCCATCTTCTTAGCCAGCGATTCTAACTCCTCAGACCTATCTAAAACCTTAACTAAGATGTTGTCGACGCCTCTCGCCTTAGGGGCTGTCTTAGCTGAGATCGCCATCAACTTAGCTGTGTTTAACACTCCATCAAGTAATGCCTGAGACTCATCCAGCATTTCAGACCCTTAAAAATATTTAGATGTGGTTTAAAAACGTAAAATAGCCATAACACCTTGTTGAGCTGATTCGTAGGTCAGATACCCTGATGGTCATCACTTCTCAGGGGGCATGACTCTCATCAACTAATACTAACTGTTTACGGAAATTAAGTGCGTTTCCGATATGGCTTAAAACTTGACTTGCTCTAAGTCCTTAGAGGCTTCCTCAACATCTTTAATAGTGTCGATTGACTTCCAGTAACACCCCTCGAAAACTACCCCCTTAAGCAGGCCTTCAGAAGCGAGTTTAGGGAATGTCACCCTCTCTAAATCACCTCTCTCAGGTATGTGTTTGAAGGCCTCCGGCTTCAATGCATACACTCCCGCATTTATTAAGTACTCCTTAAGCACAGGCTTCTCAACAAAAGATTCTACACAACCACCCCTACCTAACCTCACTATCCCGTAGGGCGACTTAAGAGGTACTAATGCGATAGTCGCTAAGGCATCACTACTCACTAACTCCCTAACTAATTCACTAACATCTAAGTTAGTTATTACGTCACCATTCACCGCAATGAATACAGAGTCGTTTAAGACGTTCTCAGCGTTCTTCAGCGCACCTCCAGTACCTAGGGGTTCATCCTCAACCACGTAGGTGACCTTAATACCGAACTTACTGCCCGAACCTAAGTAATCAATTAAGACCTCCCTTAAGTAACCAGTCAATAATACGAAGGTACTAACTCCATACTTACGTAACCACCCAATCTGCCACTCAATTACCGCCTTACCACCAACCTCCACAAGCGGTTTAGGCCTATCATTAGTTAAAGGCCTTAAACGCTTCCCAAAACCACCGGCAATTATCGCTGCCTTCAAAAGACCACCAATTAATTATTTAGAGATTAGTTTAAAATTTTAAGCAATAGGTGGGAGGGAACTTTAAGTAAATTATGCCAACATTATTTAGAGAAGTTAAGAGGAATATGGGATTAAGGCGTAAATTCTTATAATTTTAGAGGGAAAAAAGGGTTTTATTTAAAAATTGTTTTTGATTTACTTAGCTATTGCCTTCTTCACAGTTGTGTAGACTAGTAGTGACATTATGAAGGCCAGTAATGAGAGGATTACCGCAGCATAGACCGCTGCGCTTAACCCACCTACTGAGCCTTCAACACCGCTTATCCTACCGCTTAAAGCGGCACCAACGGAGTCTACCTTACTGCTCACAGCATCTACCTTACTGCTTAGGTCTTTCTGAGCGCTTGATAGAGCTGCTATGTCTGTCCTTAAGCCAGTAATATCTAGCTTCAGTGAGTCTACAGCTGTATTCACCTTAGTTAGGCTGTCCTTAACGCTTGCCTCAAGTGATTTAACGCTTGCCTCTAAAGCACTTACCGACGTACTTAAAGTCCTTAATGAGGTCTCAATAGCAGTTAATCTAGTGCTTAGGTCTGAGACCTGCTTAGAGAGGTCTGAGACCGACTTACTTAAAGCATCTATCTTAGCTGATACGTTATCTATCTTCTGAGATACTACAGCTATTGTAGCTACCTGAGCCTCTAACGCTTTAACCTTATCGCTTAACGCACTTACCTCAGCACTTAATGAAGCAACCGTCGACTGCAGCTTAGCAACTAAAGACTCTAATGAAGTGATCGCTATAGTCCCAACATCATTTACTCCTAAAGCTGCTCTTACAGACTTCTCAGCACTTACATACCCAGCCTTAGACGCAACCAGTACCCAATTACCGACATC
>JANXEN010000008.1 GCA_025058345.1 Sulfolobales archaeon | reverse complement strand
AATTAGCAGTAGTTTAGCTCCTTTAGTATCTGGTTTGGAAACTTCTCCACCACTCACCAAACATACACCCTATAAAAGTAAAATAACCTATATAAAAGTTTTAAAGAAATTAATAAATGCGTAAGTACCGGCGGAATAACTTCTTTAAACGTTGGTAATTCTTACATAGCAAATTTTTTGACTTGTTGGCTGATTGAGGTACGCTTTATTTGGTTGGCTACTTACGCACGTCATTAATGCTTAAAACCGGTCACGTATATTTGGATAGGGTATCCATATATGAACGTTAAGTATGCGTTAGGTTTAGTTTTAACCCTACTTGTGGGTCTATCTATAGGTTACTACATCTCAAGCGCTTCATCACCTACGCGTACCGCTGTTATAGAATCTGCCGTAATTGTAGATTCCCTAGGGAGGTATGTTAGGGTTGTAAATGCCACTAGGGTTGTTTCGCTAGCTCCTAGCATAACTGAGATCGTATTTGCTTTAGGGCTTGAGGGATTCTTAGTTGGGGTTGATGACTTCAGTAACTACCCACCTAAGCTTGCTGACTTAATAAAGGATGGGAGGGTAAAGTACGTCGGGGGTTGGTGGCTTCCAGACATAGAGAAGATAATTTCATTACGTCCGTCATTAGTGCTAGCTGACGGCGGCGTTTATAGGCAGGTAGTTCTTGAGGGTAAGTTTAAGGAGCTTAACGTAAGCGTAGCATACCTTAGAGGCTCTGGATGTAGGGACATATACGATATCATAAACGATATAAAGTTAGTTGGTATGTTATTGAATGCTACTGGGAAGGCTGAGGAATTATCTAACTTCATCAAAGGTCGGGTAGAGGGAGTAATCAGTAAGGTCTCATCAGCATCTCTGAAGAGGCCTAAAGTCCTATTCCTAGCAGGGCCTCCGTCTGAGGGTTTATACAGTGCGGGTGGGAATACATACGTTGGGTACATCATCGAATCGTCAGGTGGTGTTAACATCGCGAGGGATTTGATGGGTTGGCCGTTACTGAGTTATGAGAAAATATTGGCTGAAGACCCTGACTTCATAATAATAACGTCGATGGATGGTAACATCGCCAAGATTAAGGAGGAGTTATCTAAGACACCTTTAAGTGCTACGAAAGCCTTCAGGAACGGCGACATTTACCTCATCTTCGGTGAGGCTGGGGACGTCTTAGTTAGGCCTGGGCCGAGAGTGTACTTAGCTGTTGAGTTCATGTCTAAGGTACTGCATCCAGAGGTTTTCGGTAAGGTGGAAAGGTCCGACATAGTTAAGGGGTCTTAATGACTGCTTTAGAGACTTATAGACATCTAGTGAGGAGGTACGTCACCTCAACTCTTATTTTAGCTGCCGCGCTGACTTCGTTGGTAATTACCTCACTATCAGTTGGGACTACCCATCTAGGGTTTAAGGAAATCATCAACTACATGCTTGGGTTGGAGGTAGATACATTACATAGAGGTTTAATAGAGTTGAGGATGGTTAGGACTTTAGCTGCCGCATTAACTGGTGCTTCCCTAGGTGTGTCAGGTGTTTTAATTCAGGGAGTTACTAGGAACCCCCTAGCTGAGCCATACATACTTGGGATTTCATCAACAGCTCTATCAGTGGTTTCACTCGCATTGATAATGAATCCCTCGCTGATTAACTCAAGGTTTGAAGTAGTTATGATTTCCTTCCTAGGTGCGGTTCTGGGATTCCTCCTCACCCTCCTTCTAAGTAGGTTAGGAAGTAGTGGGTTCTCTTTAGTACTTGCTGGGGTTGCAGTGACTTCCATATCGTCGGGGATAGCGCATCTACTTCTCTACCTACTGCAATCCATCCTTAGAATACCGTATGTCTACCTACTAATGGGTTCAACCACTTCCGTACTTAAGTCAGACATCCCTATCTTAGCTTCAGTAACTTTATGCGGTGCTTTAGTAGCTGTATTGATGTCTAAACCTCTAAACGCCTACGTATACGGTGATGAGTACAGCAAGCAGTTAGGCTTCAACCCCAGAACCACGTTACTGATCGCCACAACCGCAACTAGCCTGTTAACCGGGTCGGCAGTAGCTGTAGTAGGGATCGTAGGGTTTGTAGGGTTGGCAGCCCCCCACATAGCTAGGTACTTAGTCGGAAGCGACCATAGGTTCTCATCAACTGCTTCAGCACTACTAGGCGCTAACCTAGTGATACTTTCAGACATTGTCGTTAGGGCGATATCATCTGTGAGTAACTTAGGGGAATTACCGCTTGGTGTGGTTACTGGAATTATCGGCGCTCCAATCCTCGCTTACCTAGTATTGAGGAGGGTTAGGGAGTGAGGTTAGTCGTTAAGGGCTTAAGAGTTGAGTACGATTCTAAACCAGTTCTAAAGGATGCGGAGTTTGAGGTATTGAGCGGGGAGTTAACCTTCGTTATAGGGCCGAACGGCTCCGGTAAGACCACATTACTTAAAGCCATTTCCCGCCTAGTAAGACACTCAGGCGGGTCTATTTACATAGACGGTAAGGACCTAAAGCTCTACAGCTATAGTGAATTAGGTAGGGCTTTCGCGTATGCAGGCCCTGAAGTGTTTAGAGCTATACCCTCTACAGTCATGGAGTTTTTACTTATTGGGAGGTACCCCCATCAAAGCCGTATGCAGTACTTAGAGTCCTCGAAGGATGTTGAGGTGGTTGAGAAGGTATCTCATGAGCTGAACATTCGGGAATTACTTAACAGGAAGTTAAGTGAGTTGAGTAGTGGGGAGTTGCAGAGGGTCTTAATTGCGAGGGCCTTAGTGCAGGAACCAGCTGTATTACTGCTTGATGAGCCGGCAGCATTCCTAGATATTAGGTATAAGGTAGAGGTGCTTGACATAATTAAGGATTTAACTAAAAGCAGGAACTTAATCACGTTAGTAGCTAATAACGACTTACACATAACTACATTATACGCCGATAAGGTGTTAGTGTTAAGTGATGGGCGAATAGTAGCTGTTGGAGGTCCGGAAACGCTGACTAAAGAGTTGATTGAGGAGGTGTATAAGATTAAGGCCGAAGTAATCGTGAACCACAACGGCAGGAATTTCATCATACCCATCAAACACGCTTAGTGTTACGGTTAAGTAGCTCTAGGGTATGATCCTAAGACCTTCATATAAGGTAGTTTTTTCCTAAGTAAATCCAACGCTTCGGAGCAATTGCTATCTAACCTATGTCCCTCAAAGTCTATGAAGAATATGTACTCCCAAGCCCTCTCCTTATTAGGTCTTGACTCAATCTTAGTTAAGTTAATCCCTCTAACAGCGAATACCTCCAAAGCAGCGTGAAGTGAGCCTGGAACGTGTGGGAGTCCGAAGATTATTGAAGTCTTATCCCGCCCAGTAGGTTCGTGGTCCCTCATCGATATTATTAGAAATCTAGTGAAGTTGTTTAGGTTGTCCTCAATCTCCCTAGCCAATACGTTCATACCGTATAGTTCAGCAGCCCTTAAACTACCTATAGCGGCTGAATCCCTAAGCGCCTTCTCCTTAATGAGTTTAATAGCTGAGGAGGTACTGTGGTAAGGAATTAAATCAACGTTCAAAGTACTTAAGAATTTAGAGCACTGAGCTAATGCTTGAGGATGCGAATACACGTACCTAATGTCCCCTAACCTAACTTCAGGAAGTGCAATCAAGCAATGCGAAATCCTCAGCTGGATTTCACCATAAACCATAACCTCAAACTCTCTAAGGAGGTCGTATATCTCCCCAACACTACCTTCTAAGGAGTTCTCCACAGGTATAACCCCGAAGTCACAAACACCGCTCTGAACGTTCGTAAAGACATCCCTAAACCTCTTACAAGGGATGAACAAAGCATCCCCGAAGAATTTTAAGGACGCCTCCTCACTAAAGCTACCTACATCGCCGAAGTAAGAGACCTTAGGCTTAATCATCTTAAGTCCTGCACTTTATTGAATTACGTCACTTAATTATCTATTCAGTCCATCTGGTGAAGGAACGTTGATGTATAGCCTTAACTGAGTGAAAAGTCGTCGCCATATAGGTCAGAAAAATTTAAATAGTCCCTAATACCGTAATCAAAAGGTGTGAATTATGTACCAATGGTAAATAAATTAGTAGTAGATTTCTCTAAATGTGTAGGATGCAGATATTGCGAGCTATGGTGTTCATTCAAGCACTACGGGGTCTTCAGCCCATCATTATCGAGGATCGCTGTAGTTAAGGACGACTTTATAGGTATGGATCAGCCGGTAGTATGTAAGTTCTGCGACCCAGCCCCATGCGTAGCCTCATGCCCTGTCAACGCGTTAATCAGATCAGGTGATGGTGTAATTAACGTAAATTCCGAAGCATGTGTCAGCTGCTCTTCATGTGTTGAGTCATGCCCTTACGGCGCTATTAAACTACATCCAAATAACTCAAAACCTATAGTCTGCGACCTATGTGGGGGGAACCCCACCTGCGTGTTGAAGTGTCCTACGAACGCGTTGAGGATCTACCCAGTCAGTAGCGTAGACCTCAGCTATCGAGACTTAATTAAGTCTCTCGGGAAGGAGTTCGAGAAATCCATCCAACTACATAAGGAGTTAATGGCTTTATGGGGTGTACGTCTTGAGTAGGCTCTACGGGTATGCAGGTAAAATCCTCAGAATCAATTTAAGCAAACGTGACGTTAAAGTAGTGGATACGCCGAAGGAAGTTGTAGCTAAGTACGTGGGGGGCAGGGGATTAAACGCCCGCACGCTCTACAGCGAGGTAGGGCCTAACGTACACCCACTCAGTCCCGAAAATAAGTTCATGATCGCTTCAGGCCCAGTAGCAGGTACGGCATTCCCTATAGGGGCAAGACTTAACGTCTCAGCCAAATCACCCCAGACAGGGCTCCTCGGAGACTCTAACGTAGGCGGGCATTTCGCGGCGGAGATGAAGTACGCGGGATACGACCAAATAATCATTGAGGGGAAGTCTGATAAGGCTATATACATATACGTCAGCGATGATGGAATTGAGTTTAGAGACGCTGAAGGCCTAAAAGGGCTTACGGTGTCTAAAGCGTACAACGAAATTAGGAGGGAGTTAAGGGATTGGAGAGCTCAAGTAGCTCTCATAGGCCCTGCAGCCGAAAAATTAGTTAAGTTCTCAGGCGTGTTCTTCAACGTATACAGACCTGCTGCGAGGACAGGACTTGGTGCAGTCCTAGCGTCTAAGAACGTGAAGGCGGTTGTAGTCAGGGGCGAAGGCTGTGTTGAGGTAGCTAACCCTAAGAAATTTGAGGAATTTGTGGAGGGCTTAGAGGACTCCATCTACAGCCATCAGCAATACTGGCCGAGGAGGGTTATGGGCACTTCACGAATATTACTGACTGCAAATAAATTAGGTTTCCTCCCAGTAAATCACTTCCAATCAAGTGTAGCTGAGTACTCCTACAGAGTAAGCGGTGAGAGGTTAGCGCTAGAGTATAACGTCAAGAACAGAAGTTGCTTCTCATGCGTCGTACCATGCAGTAGGTTCTACGTCGTGAAGTACGGGGATTACGCAGGCTGCTTCGGCGAGGGCCCGGAGTATGAGGCTCTTGCAGCCATGACGGTGAGGATAGGCAACGATGACTTAGACGCTGCTCTGAAGTTAGTAAGCCTTACTAACGATCTTGGTATGGATGTCATTTCAGTTAGTGAGGTCATATCCTGGTGTATGGAGTTATTCGAAAGAGGTATGCTCTCTAGGGAGGAGGTGGGGTTAAGTCTTGAGTGGGGAGACGTTAAGTCAGTAATGCGTTTAGTGGAGATGATCGCGTATAGGGAGGGCTTCGGTGACGTACTCGCTGAGGGAGTAGCTCAAGCAGCTGAGATTATCGGCAGAGGTAAGGAATTAGCGTTCCACGTCAAAGGCTTGGAGATGATTCAAGCAGATCCTAGGGGTTTGAAGGGCTACGGCCTAGGTTTCGCGGTAGCGAGTAGGGGTGCAGACCACCTACGGTCCGAACCCTTCATAGAGTTATTGGATGACCCTAAAGTAGGTGCTGAAGTATTCGGAGAGCCTGAAGCGACTTTAAGGTTAGGTATTAGAGGTAAGGGGAAGTTAGTTGCATACTACGAGAACTGGTGCGCGTTAGTCGATTCACTGGAGGTATGTAAGAACATCGCTGAAAACATGGAGGTCCTACCTCCAGGTCGGATTGCTGAGTTAATTAAAGTAGTTACTGGTTTAGAACTCACTGAAGCTGAAGTCATTAAGGTTGGGGAACGTATAGTCAACTTAGAGAGGGCTTACCTAGTAAGGGAAGGTGTGAGGAGGAGAGACGATAGGTTGCCGAAGAGATTTCTGGAGGAACCGATTAAGGAAGGCCCCTCAAAGGGACACACCATAGATTTGGATACGATGTTGGATGAGTACTATATAGCCAGAGGGTGGGACTTAACTGAGGGGATACCCACAGCTGAGAAGCTAACTGAGTTAGAACTCATTGATGTCGTTGACGATCTCCGTAGGGCAGGTGTTACGTTACCATTAGGTAGGGGTGGGGAGGAGATGCGGTCAACTCTGCCGAAGGTCTCTGAACGCATTAAGTTCTACGTAGGTGGTTGATGTGAAGTCCTCAACTCATAGGGAATTATGGGGAAGTAGGGTAGGGATGATTTTAGCGTTGATAGGTGTTGCTGTAGGTTTAGGCAACGTGTGGAGGTTTCCATACATGCTTGGGAAGTTCGGTGGAGCGGCATTCCTCCTTATATACATACTGTTGGTACTAGCTGTTGGTGTACCTGCATTATGGGCTGAACTATCGCTAGCTAGGTACGTCCGCTACGGCCCGTATAGAGCATACGTTAAGTTAGGTCTACGGGGTGGGGGTTTAATAGGTACGTTCCTAGTAATCGTTGCAGTTGCTGCGGTCTCGTACTACTTAGTGGTTATTGGCTGGGTCTTATGGTACCTCATAGCATCTATAGGCGGGCTATATCTAGGCGTAAGTGCTGCGTCGTTCTTCGGAGATATGCTTAGCAACTTCTACATCCAATTAGTGATGGATGCCTTAGTGATAGGTTTCTGCGTGCTGATATGCTTAGGTGGGGTTAGGAGGGGTATCGAAAGGGCTAGTAGGGTTATGATGCCCTTCGTATACGTTACACTGCTAATAATATTAGCCAGAGCCGTCACACTCCCAAACGCCATCGAAGGGCTATACTTCTACTTAAAGCCTGACTGGTCTATGCTCACACCTATAACCCTCTTAGCGGCTGCAGGCCAAGTGTTCTTCAGCTTAGGCTTAGGTGCTACCTGGATATTCATATACGGATCCTACATCAGCGATGAGAGGAGCGTTGTTGAAGCAGGTGGTTGGACAGCCTTCGGAGACACTCTAGCGTCATTCATAGCTGGCCTAGCAATACTTCCAACAGTCTACGCATTCGGCATTAACCCAGCAAGCGGGCCTCCATTACTTTTCATAACACTTCCAGAGATCTTTAAAGTGATGCCCATGGGCCTCGCCCTAGCTTCCCTACTATTCCTAGGACTACTGTTTGCAGCAACTCTATCCGCTGTACCAGCATTCGAAATATTCGCAGACGCGATGGCGGAGTTCGGGCTGTCTAGGAGGAAGGCAATCGCTTTAATGGCATTCATTGAATTACTGCTCGGTATACCATCAATGCTGAGCGTCGATGTAATACTGTATAATGACTTAATATGGTCTTCAGCCCTTCAAATAGGGTCGTTATTAGCTATTACAGCCTTCACATACGCCTTAGGTAAGAATAAAGCGTTAGAAGAGTTGAGTAAGTCATCAACGTTGAGTAAGAACATAAAGTCAACACATCTCGGAGACATCATATACTACTGGATCAAGTACTTCATACCAACCATAATACTTATAATTCTGATATATGGGTGGTACTCATGGTTTACCTCGTAGGTGATGTCTATGAAGAAGTTATTGGTTAGAGTTAAGGAGATTAAAGGTAAGTGTAACATACATAAGGTAGGGGATTACTTCGAAGTCTCTGGGAGTATGCTCACACTACCGCTCAACAGACACGTATGCTTCTACGCCCTCTCAAGCTTAATTCCATTACTCCCAGCTAAGCAGAGGAAGGTAGACGAACCTAACGATTGGTTACCTAGGGTTAGAGAGGTCTCATGCCCCGACCCTGAAGGTAGGGTAATCTGGGAGATAGTGGAGATGTCTGAGTAACTACTTCAACTTAATTAATCATCGATTAGGTGCTACTGGAGTTTTTACGAAATATAATGATACAGCAACTAGAACTATTAGTAGTAAAGCTATAGCTGCGGAAGTAAAGTCTGAGACAGCTACATTTGGAGTTGTAGAAGTTTCCCTTGAGGTAATTGTTTTAGTGATGACTTCAGTCTTAGTTACTGTAACGGTCTTAGTTACAGTTACGGAACCGTCTTGAGGTGGTAGGTAGGTGGTTGGCTTAGAGACACCTACGTACTTCAGGCTAAGGTAAGTCGCTAGCAACATAGAGAGCCTAGCAAGCATATAAGCCTGGTACTGGGGGTCGAAGCTGTAAGCTCTCGCTAACTCGATGTAAGCAACTGCGTCGATGGGGGTTAATTCATCCAGTAAGCTAATCGTAAGTGATATAGTCCTGTTTAAGGCACTTACGGTGGCGCTATGGTTGTTTGTAAACATTGAGTATAGGGTTAAGTACATATAGCCTAAAGAACTTAAGCCAACAGCGAACTTATCTAGGTTATCGTTTAAGGAACGCATGAGCAAGTACCTGCTGTAGCCCTCGTTGAAGATGTCTGAGGGTATGGATACTGTTTCGGAGAACGACAATATGTACGTATATATGTTTTGTATTAGTGATTCGATATTAACTACCATTATGTTGAAATCATCTATCGTTAATTTTTTATAGCTGTGGTTGTAGATCAGCAGATCATACCATAGCTTAGAGGTGTATGCTCTAGAGTCAGCTAACCCTAGATAATACGCTGCTGTAGAGACGTCTTGAGATCTTTGGCTGATGTTTAAGTATAGGAGTGCGTCATAAGCCCTCTCCAAAACGTTGGATAAGGCATCAAGTGATGCAACGTCTACCTCATCAGTTATTAAGTTATGTACCTCAGATATCACCGCGTTTATGGAGTCATTAATTCTGCGGGCCTCAGACTGTAGGTAGTTTTCATACAGTACTGACTTAAGTAGATGTAGCCGCCACCTTGCATGGATAAGTGACTGGAAATACGAAGAGGAAGCAGCGTAAAGCAGCCGCTGGCTTTCAAATTCCTTCGCCCTTGCCAAAGTATCATTGATTGAGGATTCAATACTGTTAAGTAAGTTTCTAAAGTAAGTTCCCCTACCCCCACTTAAAGATCTCAACGCCCTATCCTTAATGGAGTTCCCTTCATCGATACTTCTCATCACCTCACCGCTTATGTTGCTGACCCACTTAGCGAAGATGGGCTCTAACTTCACCCGCAACGCATTTAAGGTACCTAAACCCTCACTTACGTTAGGGCTCCTATAGTAACCATTCGTAATTATCTCTAAGGCATCGTATACGTTCGCTACAGGTATTACCTCCATACCTAACTTTCTGCCATACTCCACTAAATCAACAACGACTTGCTGAGTTCTGTACATCACTACGTTCCCTCTCCTCTCCTCAACTACTACGTAATCAACGTCGTATGTCTGGCCGTAAGGCACTAAGAACCTCTTAGCACCAACTTTCGCTGCTGCCTCAAGTTTTGCCTTAAGACCTCCAACAGGACCTACGCTGCCGTCAGGCATTATCATCCCAGTCATCACCTTATCTTTACCTAAAGGAAGTCCTAGTAAGGAGGTTACGAATGCTATGGATGTAACTCCGCTTGCGCTGGGACCACCTACGATAGGTGACTCAGCATTTATTGAGGCGTAGTAATCACAGCTCACGAAGTCAACCCCAGCAATCCTGCTGGCAACTAATGCAGCAATCCTAGTAGATGCTTGAAGGTCTATCTGACTTAGTGGAAGGGTTTCAACGAATACGTGTCCGGAGCCAGGGCAGACTACACGTGTGTAAAGTTCGGCGGTAACGCCTACATAGCTACCGTTTGAGAGTTGGTTAACAGCAACTATGTATACTTGATTACTCCTATCTACCTCCGACATAAGTAGGTGAGGTGTTTGGACTAAACTAAGCGTAAGAAGCAGCAGTAAAGCATAAGCAACCGATCTACGCATGATCCCACTAATGTGTTAATATTTAAAAAGTATTTAACTTATGCTCACGTTAATTAATGAGTTTAAAGCTATCTTACTAGCTCTCTCTACGTAGCTGCGGAGTTCCTCCGCCGTAGCAAATCCTAGATGCTCAACTAATGAATCGCTAACTAGGAGTAACGACCCTGACTTAACCTTCCTCATAGAACTTAACGCGAATAAAGTAGCACACTCCATCTCCACCGCAATAATACCTCTACCAGTCCACTTCTTAACGAACTCAGGGTCTTCAGCGTAGAACGCATCACTACTCACCACAGGGCCTACGACGAACTTAACACCTGACTTAACGGCCTCATTAACGATGCTGTTAAGTACCTCGTAGTTCGGAGAAGCGGCCATACATATGTTCTCCTTTAAGTATTGGTAGAGGAGACCTCCCTGATTGTAGGCAGCACCAGTTGGGATCACTATATCACCTATGCCCAAACCGCTAACCATAGCGCCGCATGTCCCAAACCTAATGAGGACTTTAGCTCCCAACATAATTAGTTCCTCAACAACGATGGCTGATGAAGGACCGCCTATACCGTGAGTCGCTACTGTGACGGGGACACCTTTGTAGGTGCCAGTATACGTTAGAAGACCTCTGTTACTGTTAACTAATTTAGGGTCTTCAAGCAGGGAAGCTAGCTGCTCAATCCGTGCTGGATCACCGCCTATGACTACTCTTTCAGCTATCTCACCCTTCTTAGCCCTAATAATTACAGGATTCAACATAGCTGAAACCCATAAACATAACTAACCACATGTTTTAAATCCTAATGAACTATATTCCATAAACGCTGCATCAATGCAGAGTGCATTAACTAAAAATTAATTAAGCATATTGTAGTAGTCTGAATTACAAATTTTTGATAAAGCAATTAACTATAGGAAGATTTTTTAATAATTTCCTTTACATAAATATGTAAAAATTAAAATATATAAACCCCCTACTATATACCACTATGATACACATGTCACTGATGAGATATTTAGCAAAAAGGGTGTCACACTCTATACCAACGTTTATAGGAGCTTTATTATTCATGTTTATTTTAGTGCGGGTATTGCCTGGAGACCCTGCGAGATTGATAGCCGGGCCTGAAGCGCTAGAGCAGGACGTTCAGAGAATAAGAGAGCAATTAGGTCTTGATAAACCTCTCTACCTTCAGTTCGTCGATTATGTGACTACCTTACTGAGGGGGGACTTAGGGACTTCAATCAAGTTTAGAACCCCAGTAATTAACGAAATCATGGCGAGGCTACCTTACACTATTGTACTAGCTTTAGTTGCTGAGGCTATAGCTATATCTGTGGCGTTACCTCTAGGGATTCTCTCAGCCCTTAGACCTAATTCGAAGTTATCGTACGTCTCATCAACTATATCGCTATTAGGTGCTTCCGCACCAATCTTTTGGGTCGCGTTGATGTTCATCTACGTATTTTCAGTAAGTCTTAGATGGCTACCTTCAAGCGGTGCTGACAGCCCGAGACACATAATACTGCCTGCAACTACTTTAGCGCTTCTACTTATGGGTAACTTAACCAGAATCACAAGATCGTCGATAATCGAGGCGTCGAACAGTAATCACGTGCTTACTGCAGCAGCTAAAGGCCTTAGAGACC
Source organism: Sulfolobales archaeon (assembly GCA_025058345.1). GTDB lineage: Archaea > Thermoproteota > Thermoprotei_A > Sulfolobales > NBVN01 > DTCV01. The sequence continues at coordinate 28,705 of JANXEN010000008.1, read as the reverse complement.
GCGCCATTCTTGTGAGGCATGTCCTTAAGAACGCTATGATACCTATAGTGACTATTATGGGTCTTCAGATAGGGAGTTTATTAGGAGGCGCTATAATCACTGAAACAGTATACGCGTGGCCTGGCATAGGCTCCTTACTCATAGACGCTATATTCTTCAGAGACTATACGTTAATTCAAGGCATAATACTCTTCATAGTTCTTACGTTCATAGCTATAAACATCATTGTAGATGTTGTTTATGCGTTGATTGACCCGCGGATAAGGGATCTGCTATGGAGAACGAGTTAATGCTTAAGAAGATTTCAGAGGTTAAGAAGAAACGACTAAAGGAGATGTGGAAGGTATTTAAGTCTAATAAAGCTGCATACATCTCCCTATGCGTAATCATATCCATCTTAGGCATGATTCTTGTGGGTCTGGTATACACTCCATACGATCCTTATGACTTCAACCTTAGGAGGGTTAGGCAGCCTCCATCCCTTAACCACTTACTCGGCACAGATGAATTAGGTAGGGATATATTGAGTAGGGTGATGGTGGGCGGCAGATACACTATCGGCATCTCACTCATATCCGTATTGATAGGGACTTTATTGGGCACTACTTTAGGACTTATATCGGGGTATTTCGGAGGGAAGATTGACGCTCTAATACAGAGGATTGTTGATGTAGCGCTCTCATTCCCTACAACACTGCTTGCTATAGCCCTTATGGTTTCATTAGGTCCCGGCATGCTTAGCCTTATAATGGCTGTCTCCATAAGCACTTTCCCCGTCTACGCTAGGTTAGTTAGGGGTGCTGTCCTACAGCTAATTAATGAGGATTACATAACTGCTGTAAAGCTCTTGGGGAGGAGTTCTTGGCACATAATGTATAGGCATGTCCTCCCTAACGTGCTCTCACTGATAGTGGTTCAATCCACTTACTACTTAGGTTTCTCTATACTGTTAGCTTCATCGCTAGGTTTTCTAGGACTTGGAATACCTCCCCCAACACCCGAATGGGGAGCTATGATAGGTGGCGGTAGAGTTTACTTATTTAGCTCACCACACATCGTTGTGTTCCCAGGACTATTCATCATGGCTACAGCACTATCGTTCAACCTAATAGGTGACGGCCTTAGAGACGCGTTAGACCCTAAGTCACGCATGTTTTTTAGGAGGTTCTGATTATGGAGAAAATCCTTGAAGTAATTGATTTGAGGGTGTATTACGATTTACCCCAAGGGTCGGTTAAAGCAATTGACGGAGTTGATCTGGATGTCGTTAAGGGTGAGATACTAGGTATTGCTGGTGAGAGCGGCTCTGGTAAATCCACCTTAGCGCTAACAGTTTCAGGACTGTTAAGACCTCCAGCTAAAGTCGTTTCAGGGAAGGTGCTATTTAATGGTGTAGATATCCTGAAGTTAAAGAATGATGAGTTAAGGAGTATAAGAGGAAGTAAGATAGGGATGATTTTCCAAGACCCAAACACGTATCTAAACCCCATATATACGGTTGGTTTTCAAGTTGGGGAAGTGTTTGAAGCACACAGAGGTGGCTCCCTAAGAAAGTATCTCGACGAAGTCGTTAAGCTCTTCAAGGCAGTAAAGATTGCAGACCCTGAGAGAAGGGTTAATGCCTACCCTCACCAGATGAGTGGCGGGATGAAGCAAAGGGTACTGATATCTATGGCTATAGCTGGTGAGCCAGAACTCATAGTGGCTGATGAACCTACGTCTGCCTTAGACGTTACAGTCCAGGCAGAGATAGTGGAGTTGTTGAATGAGATTAGGGATAGGATGAATACATCGGTGATATTCATCACTCATGACCTAGCCTTACTGCTCGAGATATCCAATAGGGTTGCCATCATGTACGCGGGAAAACTGGTAGAGGTCGGTAAATCCTCAGAAATGCTTAAAGATCCGCTACACCCATATACTAAGGCGTTGTTGTCATCCTTAAGGTATGAGAGGAAGAAAAAACTCGCATCCATCAAAGGCTCAATACCCAGTTTAATAAACCCACCTAGCGGGTGTAGGTTCCATATGAGGTGCCCCTACGCACTACCTAAATGTTCTCAGGTAGAACCTAAGTTAGTTGATGTTAATGGGAGGAAGGTTGCGTGCTTCCTAGTAGGTGATGGATATGGAGGCAGTGATAAAAGCCATTAACGTTAGGAAGTACTTCCCACTATCGGTCGGCATATTTTCAGCAAAGAAGTATGTTAGGGCAATTGATAACGTAGACTTAGAACTATACAGTGGTGAGGTTCTAGCGCTTGTCGGTGAAAGCGGTTCAGGTAAGTCTACACTCGGCAGAGTCATAGTTGGTCTTCAGAAACCTGATGCAGGTGAGGTACTATACAGGGGACACAATATATATAAGTTGAATAATTCCCTCGCTAAACTAATAAGGCATAAGATACAGGCAGTCTTCCAAAACCCGGACAGCAGTCTAAACCCTAGGATGCAGATATTCGACATACTTAGCGAGGCGTTACTCACTAAGAATCCTGAATTAAGTAAGGCGGAACTGCTTGATGGGGTGGTAAGGCTGCTTAGAACTGTCGGACTTTCAGACGACCACGTATTTAAATACCCCCACGAGCTCTCCGGGGGTGAGAGGCAGAGAATAGCGATAGCTAGGGCCTTATCCGTAGAGCCTGAAGTCTTAATAGCCGATGAGATAGTTTCAGCCTTGGACGTATCCGTGAGGGCTCAAGTAATGAATGTGTTGATGGATATTATAGATAAATATAGGTTAAGCGTTATTTTCATCACTCACGATATGGGACTTGTTTGGAGTATTTCAGATAGGGTTGCAGTCATGTATTTAGGAAGGATAGTTGAGATAGGACCTACTGAGGAGATATTTAAGAGTCCCCTACATCCCTACACGAAGATGCTTCTAGTCTCATCACCTACCGCATCATCGACTATGGCATTTAAGGACTTAAGATTTAAGGCAAGAGGAGAGCCGCCAAGCCCTATAGACCCTCCGAAAGGATGTAAATTCGTTACCCGATGCCCTCTGGCGGATGAGCGGTGCAATGTCATAGATCCGCAACTCAATGGAGTATCGGAAAACCATAAAGTAGCTTGTATTAAAGTCAATTCTTAATGAAAGGAAATTTAACATATTTAAGTAAAATTTGATAAAAAAATCTTCTATGTATTTATAATGAATAAAATTTAATTAAAGGTTAAAAACCCCGAGTTTTTATTATCTGGGGTATCTGTATGAAACTAAATAAAGGAGTAGCAACTAAAACCGTTGCAATACTTGTTGCTGCAATAGTTGTAGTAGCGGTTTTTGCAGGCGCTACGTTACTTAGAGGTCCTGCCGTTCCTACTACAACAACACCTACTGCTACATCTCCCACCACCACTCCAACCACCACACCTACTACATCACCTACAACAACACCTACTGTGCCTGCAACTACACCAACCACTACTAAAGACACTGTAAAGGTTGCTATGGGTGTTGATTTAGATACTGTAGACCCTCATGACATTACAACCACTGCGGTCTTCAACGTACTCAGACACTGCTATGACACACTCGTTTGGGTCGATGAGAAGGGCAATGTAATACCTTGGCTCGTTGAGAGGTGGACAGTCTCCGAAGACGGTAAGGTATACACCTTCTACATTAGGAAGGGGATTAGGTTCCATGACGGTACACCCTTGAATGCAAGTGTAGTTAAGGCTAACTTCGATAGGTGGATGGACCCAACGGTTAAAGTATCGCAGAGAGGTCAGTTAGGTCCTCTATCGAAGGTTGAGGTCATCGACGAGTATACAGTTAGGGTTTATCTTAGAACACCATTTGCTGTGTTTCTAAGGTCTTTAAGTACGTATCTCTTCATAACCAGCTCTAAGGTGATTGAAACATACGGCAATAAAACAATTACTGAAGTTGTTGGTACCGGTCCATATAAATTCGTCTCTTGGGAAAAGGGTAAAAGGATAGTGCTTGAGAGGAACGATAATTACTGGGGTAACAAATCTATTCTGAAGAGGGTTGAATGGTTAATAATTCCTGAAGCCTCAACTAGGTTAGCTGCATTGCTTGCCGGTGATGTTGACTTCGCCTTCAACTTACCTCCTACAGATTTAGAGAGGGTTAAGGGAGATTCGAGATTCGCTGTTGTGACCCCAGTCAGCAACAGGATAATATTTGTGGCGATGGTGCCTAGAGGTCCTCTCACCGATCCTAAGGTTAGGCAAGCAATTAACTATGCCGTAGATGTTGATGCAATTATTAAGAACGTGCTGTATGACTTGGCAATTAAGACTAACGCACCATTACCTCCGCACTTCTTCGGATTCCATGAGATGCCTCCCTACACTTACGACCCTGAGAGGGCTAAGAAAATGTTGGCTGAAGCAGGTTATCCCAACGGGTTTAAAGTAACTCTGATGCACCCAACGGGTAGATACATGCAGGATAAGCAGGTGGCAGAGGCAGTTCAGGCTTACCTCTCCAAAGTCGGAATCACTGTCGAATTAAAGACCATGGATTGGCCGAGCTTCGTTGCAGAGTTAAGGAAACCACTACAGGAGAAGACGTATGATATGGTCTTACTTGGTTGGGGTCCTGGAGTTGCTGACGCGCACTTAGCTCTACATGGGCAATTCTACTCTGCTCAAGCACCTCCCAGCGGTTTAGCAGCAGCTCACTACAACAATTCTGAGGTTGATAAGTTGTTGGAATTAGGTATGAGTGAGTTAAATGAGACGAAGAGAGCTGAACACTACAAGAAGGCGATAGAGATAATATGGAAGGACGCTCCGTGGATATTCCTATACACTCAGAAGTGGTTCTACGGCGCGACAGCAAAACTGAAGAACTTCGTAGTTAACATTGATGGAGAGCAGATATTCTTCCATAAAGCATACTTCACATAATTTTTTTAAAAATATTTAATCTCTTATTAAGAAATTAGATGGATGCACGTATGATTAGGTTAAATAAGTTAGATGAGTTAATGGAATTACGAAAGTGGGATTACATTATAATTTGCGGGCAGCCAAACATCACTTACTTAACTAATTTAGTCAAGCCTACGGGGTGCTTACTAATTAAGGGAAAGGATGCAGGTGCTGAGATCATAACACCCCTCCTTGAGTATGAAAGGATTTTTAAACAGGTTAGAACTGACGTAATTAAAGTCCATCCCTACAGCTCTTATAAGGTCGGATATGAGGAAGTTATAACGGACCCTATAGGTTACGTTAGAGGTAAGATTTCTAAAGCGGATAAAGTCGGCATCGATTTAGGATACATTAACTACTCGATCTACAATTTAGTCACCGGAATACATGAGAAGGTAGTTAACATAAGTGACGACATGCAGTATATGAGGTGCATTAAGGACGAAAGCGAAATACACCTCATTGAAACCGCGTTAAGAATTACTGAAGACGCTTTAACTAAATTCGTAAATGAATTCTTCTATGGGATAACTGAGCTTCAGGCAGTAGGTTTGTTAGAGAAATTCATGAGGGATTTAGGGGCTGAGGGGGTTGCGTTCGATACTATAGTGGCGTCAGGAATAAACACCGTCTACCCTCATGCAGTACCCAGTAATAAGGCGGTGTTAGAGAATGAGCACTTGATCGTGGATGCTGGTGCTACATATCGTTCATACTCGTCAGACATGACTAGGACGATGTTGATGGGTGCATCTAGCGAGGTCGTTAAAGTGTTCGATGTGGTTGAGCAGGCGTTGCTTGCAGCTGAGGACTACGTAGCTCCTTATATGAAGGTATCTGAAGTTGACGGGAAGGTTAGGGAAGTCCTACGTAAGTATGGAGTAGATAAGTATTTTACTCATTCATCAGGTCATGGATTAGGGCTTGAGGTACATGAAATGCCTAGAATAGCTCAAGGAGTAGATATGGAGTTAAAGCCAGGTATGGTGATCACTCTTGAGCCAGGCGTATATATAAGAGGTCAATACGGCATTCGCATAGAAGATGTTGTGGTCATAACTAATTCAGGGAGGAAGATACTTAATAAGTTGAGTCATAGGTTTTAAGGCCCTTCAACTGCACTATTTATCGAAGTCCCTACTAAAGTCGTTTAACACAACTGGTAGGTTCATAAATGCGGTATGCACTTTACCGCAGTAAAACTTAGTTGAAACGTTCCTCTCCCTAAGTAAATTATCTATGTTTGAGGCGCTTAACTTTGCTGGGTCGTGAACATTTGAGGCTACGATGAAATTACAGGCGTATCCGAATGAGGGAATCCAAATGGAGTATTCGCGTACTACGTTGAAGACCTCTCTAACACTGTTCAACGTGTTTTGATAAGTGTTGGGGAAGAAGAAGGAACTACCTACCTGTGAGACGAGTACGCCATCATGGCTCAACCGCCTCGCTAATTTTAGGTAAAAGTCCTTCGAATACAGCGCCCTTGCGATCTCAGGACCGTGGGGGTCTGTAAGGTCTAGAATAGCTACATCGAAAACTTCCTTTGACTCATCAACGTATTTAAACCCATCCATAATGATGACCTCACTCCTCGGATCGTTGAAGGAACCTCTATGCATAACTTCAAGATATTTCTTAGCTAATTCCACTAACTCACCATCTATGTCAACCATCACAGCACGGTTCACTGTGGGGTGCTTAAGCACTTCACGTAATGCAGCTCCCTCACCACCTCCGATTATCAAAACCTTCTTGGGGTTCGGATGCGTTAGCAGGGCAGGATGTACTAATGACTCATGATATAGAAATTCATCAGCTTGGGTTGACTGAATTAAACCATCTAGAATTAAGGCCTTACCAAATTCCTCTAACTCAACGATGTGTACGGACTGATACTTAGTTTTAGTATTCACTAATACTGCTCTTAAACCGGCAATTAGGTTGACCGTCCTTGAGACTGGTTCAATGGCGATCATGCTAGAGAACAATACAGACACCTCATACAACAATTAAGTAGAACTTTTAAGCATTTATAATCTAATCAGCGAAGTTAAATTAGTTAAACCTTAGACTTACCTACACTTAAAACCGCTAAGCAAGTTATGTAAAGTATTAGTACGCACAGGTAAGTTAAAAACCCATCACTTTGGGAAAAACTTTAACGTCTTATTTTGCGTTATTATATAAACTTCAACTAATTCCCTAATAAGGCTGCCTGATATCTTAGGTAGCAGTACGCTCTCTAATTGGAAAAGACCTGCTAAGTCATCCATGTATACCGAAACCTTAATCGGTTTTTCCCCCACATCTATATCAACTTTTTTAATACTTAAGGCTGATACTGCGTGCATGTCTATCTTACCTAATTTATACGGTATCCTGGCCCTACCTTCAGACATGTCTAAACCGTCTGCAAGCTTTGAAATACTGCACTCTATTGTCAGGCACTCACTGTCGTAACCACTTGCGTATATGGAATGCAGTACTTCTTGCCTGATGCTGAATATTCTCTTATCCTGCACCTCTAAAGACTTCTTCAATACTCTATCAACGATATCTTTAGCGATTAAAACACCTAGGTATTCATGATTGTTTCGATGGACCGCATTACCTATATCGTGTAGATACGAAGATAGAAATATTATAGCCTTCACCTCCTCTAAGTTTCTAGCGATACCGTCCCTTAACGCAGTAGGTTCAACGTCCCTCCTAAGGAGAAGCTCAAGAAGTTCGATTGACGTGCCTGCAACAATCTTAGCATGAACTACTCCATGATCGTTATACCTAAGTCTAGTAACAGCCATGACGTTACTCATCTTTAGTAGCTCATCAACCTCCTCATCACTTTCCAGCAACTTACTAATTTTTTGTAGGGTTGGAGATGAAGCAATATGTTTGAAATATAATTGAGTATTCACTAACACCATACACTATACCATAGATATATTTCAACAACTATTAAATGCGTTCAGCCGATGGATATTACATCACGTTATCAGATGCGTGGGTTTCATCAAACAGGGTAACGAATTTATGAATCGAAAAGCTAGGACTAATACTTAATGACATCATTTAGGGTTAACTTAATTTCTTCGTTCCCACTGAAATATGCGACTTCAACCGGCAGCCCATACTTGACCTCCCGGTATATGTTGATCGTTGATGCGTTTACCTCAATCCTATACAGTCTCGCCTCAATACCCCCCAATACTTTAGAGTTCATATTAATGCTACCTAATTCGGAAGTGTTGAGTTCTCCATACATAAGCCTTAGTGTATCCTCATCAACTATGAGTTGACTTAAGTTTTCAATGAAGGGTGTAGTGCCTAATTTACTTAGCAAATAGTTACTGAGGTAGTGTGAGGTATCGTATCTCACTATATAGTACCTGATCGTAATGTTTTTCCCTTCCTCATCGGTAGATGGTAACTGCATCTTAGCCGGCTGTAGTATGAATACAAGCCTATCGTAAACGCCAAGCACTTTATCGCGTAGAGCTAAGTTACCTGAAGCCGTATATACGAGGATAGCAGTTACGTTATCGCTGGTGGTTAGTTGCTCTATAATTTCGTAAGGCTTTAAACTTTGCTGGGTGGTTGGAGATCCCCCCCTAATAGATGATGAGAGAACGTAGCCGCTTAAAATTACCGCAACCACCGCAACTAGAGCAATAAGTAACTTTCTATTAACTCTGATGGTACGTCTAGACTTCTTAACATGGACTATTTTACCTGTAGCCTTCTTTTTCCCAACCATTAAACATCCTCTAAACTTAGATTTGATGAGAGCTATTTAAATACTAAGAACAAGTAGCCTGTGAAGGCCTTAGGCCGTATTACCGTGCTTAAGTTAGCTGTAGTCAACTTAAGAAGCTACGAATTTTTAAGAGCTGTATGCTCTCAGTAATTGGAGGGTGAATGGGTGAGCGAGAGGAGGATAGTAGACATTAAAGTGCTTTGGACTAACCTGTACAGATCTGTGAGGACCTTCCTGCTTACCTTCGTAAAACCTATTGAAAGTTCAATATCGTACCGGATGGTTGAATCATTTATTAGAAGGAGAGATTTAGTAGATGAGATAGATGATGATAAGTATCACCTACTGCTGAAGGTCAACCTCAGGAACGGCACACTAAACCCTAACGAACTATCATACTCACTAATACCTTTAACCCTCACTTACATCTCTAAGGTAGTATCAAAAAACTCCGAATACATCTTAGGAACTTTCTTATTTGAAGGCTTCACTAAGCCTAAACTCATAGCTTCAGCCATAACAATTAATAAAGATAAGAAAAGCAGGAATGAGGAAAGATATTTAAGACCCATCCTCATATCACTAGCGCCTGATGTTCCGGATTCTGCGATTAAGAAGCACTCATTTAAAGTTTCTAAGTCGGTCTACGATGAAGTCCTCAACTACTTCAGCACCTACGCCCCTAAATACTTCGATATACTTAATTCTTCCGAGCTTATGAAGCCCTTAGTCGTTATGACTATTAGAAGCGGGTTCGAAACGCTTGATGAGATTAAGGCCGTAGTCTCTGATGGCAATGAGTTTAGGGAGATTAGAATCCCTATTAAGTCCCCGTCATGGAGCTTTAACGACCTCCCACTTAAATTGGTTGAAGATATTAGAACCATAATTGTCAACCCCAGTATGAGGGATCTTAATTTCGCCCCTAAGGGAGCATTTATAACGGGTCCCCCAGGTGTTGGTAAATCCGTTATGGCTGAGTCACTAGCCTCATCTCTAGGTCTTAAGATAATCGAATTAAGGCCAAGTCTCTATAGATCTATGTGGTATGGAGCTACTGAGAAGATGCTTAATGCTATATTCCATCAAATAATTAAAAAGAAGTCAGACATAGCTTTAGTAATAGATGATGCTGAATTCGTTAGCAGTAGGAAATACACCACTCATGAAGCACACGTCAGTGAGATATCAACTATGCTTTACCACCTACAAAGACCGGATAGACCATTCACCATATTAACGGCTAACAACCCAGACTTAATAGACCCAGCGTTACTTAGGCCCGGTAGGATAGACGTTTCAATAGTTTTAGGATATCCTGACAGGGTTATGAGGCGTAAAATCATTGAACGTAACATCAGCAAATATAACATAGTAGTGGAGGATTCACTGATCGATAACTTAGTAACACTTTCTAAGTGGTTCTCAGCCGCTGAAGTTGACGCCTTCATAAGGTTAGCAGCTAGTAGGGGTGAAGGTAAGGCGAGATATGAGGATGTGGAGTGGGCCAGGAAGAAAATCACCGTAAATTACAGCGAGCGGAAATCTATGCAGGAATACCTCAAGTGGTGGTCATCTAAAACTCAAGGGATAGTCATAACCTACATACCTAATGAAAATGAGATAGAGTAGCTCATGCGCCCTTCGATAAGTTCAAATTAGTTAATTCATTCGCTATCACTTTACCGCAATACCTGAGGACGGGCTTCCTAATACCTAACGCGATTAAAAACCGATAAAGGATAGGTAATTTGAAAGGGGCTCCAGCAGCCTTCGGATGACCACCTCCACCCAACCTCACAGCTAATTCCCTTATGTTCAGTTCATTACTTCTAATGCTCAAGCTCCCCTCCTTAAAAACAATAACTACATCTGCATTTAACCTACTCATTATGTAATGAGCTACGAACGATGTTGAGCTCTCCTCCCACTCCTTCATGGTGATTGCTACTTTAATACCTCCTACGTTAAGGAGGAATGAATTCTTAATCGCTGACTTAAATACCTTTAAATCCCTATCGATAACGTTTTCAGCACACTTAATGAGCTCATCGCTCAATATCCCATCAAAATCGATGAGTTTATTAATTAATTGCTTACGCCACTTATTACCAGGCTTACAAACCACATATCTACTGAGGTAGTTCCCTAAATAGTCATTGAAGATCCATAGGTCGTTAGAGCACGTAGCCTTCACTAACTTTAAGGAGTTATCATCTTCTAGTTTCAAAACTCTTGCAACTACGCCGGCTGTGCAGGTACCGACATCAACGTGTAGGTTAACACCTAATTCAGTTAGATGAGCGACCCATGAGTCCTGCCAGATATGGTGGTCGAACCAGTATAGTGTTACTCCACTCTTCCTCAACGCATCTACTTCATTTATTAATAGATGGTACGTCGTGTGATTTATCCCTAAGTCACATATGTATAGTTCATCACATTTTATTTTCTTGATAGCGGTATATAGGTTATGTGGCTGCGTAAGCGACATCTCAACATCATTTATACCTCTCATCCTTAAGTGTTTAAGGACAAGAGCTGCTGATGCTACACCGTCTAGGTCGGTATGCGTTACTATACATGCGTCGCTGCCCAATTATCACACCTAACGATCTCGCTGAAAGTACTTAAATTTTTTGCTGACATACGTTTAAACACATTTATGTCAAAATAGACTTTTATTATGATTAACTAAGTAATAATTGAGTATACAAAGGTGTGTGAAATGAAACCACAGTTAATTCTCGCATTAGTTGTAGTTGCAATTGTGGCAGGAGGTATTGGATATTCTGCAGGATCTTTAGCAGCTCCACCTCCTAAGACCGTTACGCAGACAGTAACCACCACCGTAGGTGGCGCGACAGTAACTCTCACAACGACAGTAACCCAACCGCCTCGAACAGTTACAACAACCGTGACAGCCCCTCCAACAACTGTTACTGTAACTAAACCACCCGAGAAGATTAAGGTGGCCTTCGTATATGTGGGACCTATAGGTGATTATGGTTGGACACACGCCCATGATGTCGGTAGAAGGTATATCGAATCTCAATTCAAGGATAGAGTAGAGACTTATTACGTTGAATCAGTTGAAGAACCTAAGGTTTATGATGTGTTGAAGAAGTTAGTGAATGAAGGTTATAAAGTCATATTCACCACGAGCTTTGGCTTTATGGATGGGACTTTACAGGCGGCTAAGGAATTCCCTAACGTAATCTTCTTCCACTGCTCAGGCTACGAAAGGTGGAGTAATCTAGGCACATATTTCGCAGACCTATACCAACTGTACTACCTTAATGGCTTAATGGCGGGAGCATTAACTAAGTCAGGTAAGGTTGGCTATGTGGCTGCGCATCCGATTCCCGAAGTTGTTAGGCATATAGATGCGTTTGCTTTAGGGGTTAAAGAAGTAAATCCTAAAGCTAAGGTCCACGTCGTATGGATACATGCGTGGTACGACCCAGCGAAGGCTAGGGCAGCTGCTGAGTCTTTAATCGCTCAAGGTGTTGACGTCTTAGCGTTTACTGAGGACTCACCAGCTGTCATCGAGGTAGCTCAGGAATATTATAAACGAGGTACTCCAGTTTATGCGTTCGCCCATTATAGCCCTATGCTTAAATTCGGCCCTGACGTAGTTGTTAGCGGTCAACTAGTTCGATGGGAATCCATATACGTAGATATAATTTCGAAGATAATTACCGGGGTCTACAACACCACCAATTTAAGGAATGTTGACTACTGGTGGTTATTAAGTGAGAATGCTGTTGAGCTTGGCGGTGATTTCGGAGTACCGATAAATCCGAAATTCATTACACCATTAAAGAACTTTAAGGTAAAGGAGAAGATCTCAGGTACGGAGATTAGCGTCTATGACTTAGTTATGATGAGGTTAAAGCAGATGAGCGAACCTAGACCATCATTTGACCCGTTCTGCGCTGTTAACGAACCCATAATTAGTCAAGATGGTAAGGTATTGGTAAGGCCTGGAGAGTGCTTAGGTCATGAAGCATTATGGAGTATTATGTCATTCGTTGATAACGTTGTGGGTTCTATACCTGCAGGCAGTAGCTAAAAGGTGCCTGATTTGGGAGTAAATCAAACAACTTTTTTTATGAAACCACACGGTGATGAGAATAACTACATACTCTCAGTCACCGGTGTCAGTAAGTTTTTTGGTAGCATAACTGCGTTAAGAGGTGTTGACTTAAATATTAGGGTAGGGGAAATACATGCTTTATTAGGCGAAAACGGTGCTGGAAAAACAACATTAGTAAACATTCTATACGGCCTATATAGGCCTGACGCAGGTTCAATCAAGGTTTTCGGTAATGAAGTTAGGATAAACTCACCGAAGGATGCCATCTCTTATGGTATAGTACTTGTTCAGCAACACCCTATGTTGATCGATAAGATGACCGTATCTGAAAACCTATCAATAGGTTTAAGGAGTCTAGGCTACCTTAAGTCCCCCAATTCTGTAAAGGAGGTAATTAAAGAGTACAGCATTAGATACGGTATTTCAGTTGATCCTGACATCACCGTAAGTAATTTATCCTTCAGTGAGAGGCAGGAAGTCGAACTCGTAAGGGCATTAATGCTAAACGCTCAACTACTGATGCTCGATGAACCTACGACGATGTTAACATCTTATGAGCGGAAGAAACTCTTCTCAGTTCTACGTAAACTAAAGGATGAAGGTAAATCAGTTCTTCTAATAACTCATAAAGTCATGGAGGCAACTGAAATTAGTGATTGGATCACGGTGCTGAGAAAAGGGGAAGTTACAGCATCAAGGCCTACAAATAAGTACACGTTGGATGAGTTGGTTAAATTAGTTGTCAGTGATGCAGGTGTTTTTAATGGGGTTAGGAGCGTTAAGTTCGACTACAACGTAGTAAAATCGCAGTCCCCTGAGGTCTTAAGCATTAAGGATCTGATCGTTGTTAACGACGTTGGAGGTGTTGCTGTAAGGGGATTTTCTCTAGCGGTTAAGTCTGGTGAGATTATCGGAATAGCTGGGGTTTCTGGTAATGGTCAGAAAGAACTGTCTGAAGCTATTGCAGGTCTTCGGAAGGTCGTAGATGGTAGAATAGTGATTTGCGGTCAGGACTTAACAAATAAAGGACCGAAGGATAGGGTTAAGGCAGGGTTAGCTTATATCCCAGAAGAGAGGTTGAAATACGGTGTTGTTGGCGATATGAGTGTTGCGGAGAACTACATCTTGAAGAGTTACGGACAATACAGCGGTTTCGGACTGATAAATATGCGTAAAGTAATTGAAGACGTTAATGAAAGCATAGAGAGCTTCAACATAATCACTCGAGGACCCCTTGAGAAGGTTAAGGCATTATCAGGCGGTAATATCCAGAAATTAATTGTGGCTAGGGAATTAAGGTCTAACCCGAAGGTAATTCTAGCACATAACCCCACTTTAGGTCTTGATTTAAGGTCTGCTGCATTAGTTCGGGAGCTCTTCCTTAAGGCAAAGGCCGACGGCGCTGGAATACTCCTCATCTCCGAAGACCTAGATGAGGTAATAACGCTTTCAGATAAGATTGCCGTAATGTATAAAGGATCAATAACCTATGAAATCAATAAAAACGAAGCATCAAGAGATGTACTAGAGAGAGCTATGCTGGGACTCCTCAATGTTTGAGATCAGAATCTTACGTAGGTATGAAATTACAAATAAGTTGAAATCATCAATATACGTAGCATCATTCATCACCGGTATCCTCATTTTCGCCTTAATTGAGGTTATCTATGGAGCAAATCCATATGACGTTATGAGTAAGTTATTCGTAAAGCCACTAACTTCTTATGCGGACCTACAAATAACTATAAGGTACGCAGTACCTATAGGTATAATGGCTTTAGGCCTTACATTAACCTACAAATCAGGAATTTACTCCATAGGTTCTGAAGGTCAGATGGCTGTTGGTGCCATATTTGCTGCGTGGACTGCATACGCATTCAATTACATCGAACCCCCAACATCTATAGTTATTGCGTTACTTGCGGGTGCTTTGGGAGGTCTTCTATGGGCCCTAGTCCCCGGAATTCTCAAAGGGTTATTGAACGTTAATGAGGTCCTTACCACGTTGATGTTTAACTTCATTGCCTACTCACTAACTGATTACTTAATTTACGGCCCCTGGAGGAGTCCGAGGGCTTACGGATTCCCCTTAACTGAGCCCATCCCTAAGTCATACGTTATACTACCTACTGATGGAATACCAGTAATTAATATATCTACGTTCATACTTTCGGTTTTTTTGATGTACGCCATCATTAAGAAAAGCGTTTTCGGCTACCAAGTTCGGGCGTATGGGTCTAACCCAACAGCCGCTAAGTCTGCTGGAATAAGCTTCCTTAAGGTCGCTCTTTTGTGCTTAGCTATAAGCGGCGCTTTTGCAGGATTGGCAGGAGCACTTCAACTTACTTCAGTACATAATAGGTTGGGACCGAAGTCCTGGAGCGTGACAGAAGGGTTAGGTTATACTGCTATAGTATCTGCTTGGCTAGCTAGATTAGAACCCTGGTTTGTTCTACCGTCAGCAATACTTCTCGGAGCTTTAATAAATGGAGGGTTAACTATTAAGGCTGTCTTAGGTCAACCAGAAGGAGTTGTGAACATCATGAATGGAGTCATTCTCCTATCGATAATCGCGGCAGATTTCTTCATAAACTATAGATTCGTCATTAAGGTGAGAGAGTGATTGATACCTTATTACTAGGTAATTTCGTATTCCTAACTCTGAAGAATGCCGTACCCTTAATACTAGCCACTACTGGTGAGGTAATAGCTGAAAGGTCAGGTGTAATTAACTTAGGAGTCGAAGGTTCTATGATCCTAGGATCTTTAGTGGGTGTGGCTGTAACACTCATCAGCGGGAACTTCATCATCGGTTTTATCGCTGGAGGTTTCGCCGGCCTTTTCCTAGCTTTACTGCATGGTTTAGTGGCCGTAGTGTTAGGGGCTAATCAAATTGTTTCAGGGATTGCAATAACTATGGCTGGATTAGGTCTAACGTCACTCCTTGGTAGAGGATATGTTGGTAAGTCCTTATATGGTTTAAGGCCAACACCCCTATATCCTTACGAAATACCAGCACCAGATGAGGTTAAGCCACTGATCACAGCTATCATAAAACATGATGTGATCGTATACGTATCAATACTTATTCCGATTATGGTGGCGTTACTTCTCTTCAGAACTAAGCTCGGTATTTCGATAAGGGCGTGTGGTGAAAGTCCAGTAATAGCTGAGTCGTTAGGGGTTAACGTTACGTTAATTCGGTTTTTGTCTGTATCCTTAGGAGGATTTCTCTACGGTTTAGGTGGGGCCTACCTATCCTTAGGGATAGTCGGTACTTGGGTAGATAACATAACTGCAGGAATTGGATGGATAGCTGTAGGTTTAGTAGCATTCAGTATGTGGATGCCTATTAGGGTCTTACCATCCTCGTACCTAATGGCAGCCCTAATATCGATGTCATACATACTGCAAGGTAAGATAGGTGTTAGCAGTTACTTCCTATCCATGATTCCGTACATATCTACCGTAGTTATCCTTACATTAATAAACGTTGAGAGATTTAGAGTGAAGATAGGCGCACCTAACGCGTTAGGTAAGCCATACGTACGTGAGGAGAGGTTAGGATGACTTACATCCGTAAATGATTACACGATATAAGTTTTATATTTGAGTTTATTAATATGATATTGTGTGAGGTTATGCGTTTAGACGATTTAAGTAATGAGATATCTAAAGTCATTTCTAAATCCGTCAGATCTGTCGTAGCATTATTTACTGTGAGTTACGCGTATGACTTCATGTTGAATCCCGTCCCAGTTAGAGGAGCTGGTTCAGGCTTTGCGGTTGGGAAGAATTTAATCGTAACTAACAATCACGTAATTAGCGGAAGCTCTAAGATATCAGTAATTACGTCAGACGGAACTAGAATGAACGGTGAGGTCATATCAACAGCTCCTTGGAAAGATTTAGCGTTGATTAGTGTTGAAGGGGATTTAGAGCGTATGCCTCTAGGGGATTCCACAAACGTTAAGATAGGTGAGCTAGTGTTCGCTGTAGGAAATCCCTTAGGTTTATGGAGTGGTCCGACAGTAACTATGGGTGTGATAAGCGCTGTTGGGAGGTCAATAGCTGCGAAACCTGAATTAATACTTGAGGATTTAATTCAAACAGATGCAGCTATAAATCCAGGAAATAGTGGAGGTCCTTTAATAAACATTAACGGTGAGGCAATAGGAGTTACTACAGCCATAATACCCTTCGCTCAAGGGATAGGGTTTGCAATCCCAATAGAGGACGTTAAACTGTTCTTAGACCAAGTTAATAGGTATGGAAAGGCCATAAGGGCTTGGATCGGGGTATACGTAGTTGATGTAACGCCGGAACTCGTTAAGACCTATAGGTTACCCGTAGATAAAGGAGTTATAATAATTAACGTCTTAAGAGGATCCCCCGCAGAGGGCGTGGGTTTAAGGCAGTCAGACATCATAGTTGAGGTCGACGGAAATGAAATTAGAAGTTCTAAAGACTTAAGGAAAGCTGCAGAGAAAGCTATTGAAAAGGGATACATAAAGGTTAAGATAGTGAGAGGTTATAAGGAGTTCTACGTTGAAATACCACTGATCATTGAGTAATCGTATTTACTTATGATCCAAACAATAATTCATGATTTTCTAAATAGCTAATACGCTGAAATATTTATGGATAACTTGATCTATCATGATATTTGATGAGGATACGGAATCATGCATAATGAGGACCTAAAAAAGATGTGTAGGGACGAGTTTGAAGCATACCACATATATACCTACTTAAGTAAGTACTTAATGAGTGATGATAAGGTTAGAAAAGTTTTTAAAGACGCCTCAAAGGATGAGTGGAAACACTATCAAATACTGAGTAAAGTTGTCGGCGACTGCTCCTCAAAAGTCTCCTCAATCAAAGCTATGCTGTACTTCATTATCGCAGTGCTTTTTGGTACGACAATCACTTTAAAGCTTATGGAGTATTCAGAGAAGTCTGCACTAAAGTCGTATAAGACGTTTGCTGAGGTCAATAACACTTCTTCATCTTTTGTCACGGAGTTAATTAAGGATGAGGAGATACATGAACGCAATTTCTTCAACAACCTTGATGAGAGAAGGATAAAGTACCTTAGCTCTATCGCATTAGGTGTTTCTGACGCGTTGGTAGAGTTGACTGGGATTTATGCAGGGGCGTTAGGGGCATTATCATCAACTACTAATGCAGGGTTAGTTGGGATACTGGCCGGTATATCAGCCACATTATCTATGAGTGTTGCTTCCTATACTCAAGCTAAGCAGGAGGTTGGGAAATCACCTAAGTTATCTGCTTTGTACACGGGCTTAGCTTATTTCGCTGTGGTTATGGCACTAGCTATTCCATACTTCTTAACAGCATCCATCCTTACCGCATTTTCTTCAATGTTGATCATAGCTATAGCTATAATAGCTTACATCTCGTTCTATAGTTCAGTGCTATACGAGAAGAGTTACTTAAGGGAGTTCGCTGAGGGTACTTCCCTACTATTAGGTGTATCGTTTATGCTTTACTTAATCGGAAATACGTTAGGTATCTCAATAACATAACTATTTATTACCTAACACCATCAGTAAATGATGAATTGGGAGTACGTACGTTACTTAAGGAGGCGGTGATCAGTAGTTGATGGAAATAGAAATAACTTCTGAAACCACTAAGGCATTAGCGCTGGCTAATAACTTAGTGAATGGTATCGAATCCCTCGTAGCAGACTGTCTGTGTGAAGACGCATACATTATTAGTGATATTTCAAAACTGACTGAGTTACTTGGTGAGGAATTAGAAATAGGGCTAAGTCGCTGTCACTACGAACATGATAATCTATTCGAGTTAAATAACTTACTTAAGTTTAACTTGATACGTGACATACGTATAAAGGCTGGTAACGCAGGTACTAGCTACCGCAAATTATATGAGTTAGCTGCAGAATTATGTATTGAGAAAGTGGTTCCTTATATGAGGAGTGTTTCTGTAAGGACTGCAGCTACTAGGATTGAATACATGTACTTAGTTTTGAAGAATGGGGTGGCTGAGTTGCTTGAGGGTGAGGCTGATAGGGTGGCGATACCTCATGTCGATGCGTGTTTGATGGTGCATACCCACAAATTTGGATGCGCACCATCATCCAATGATTTAAAGACTGCTTCTGAAGTATTCTTCGACGGCGGATTAGGGGTAGGTATTGTCTCCCCAACATGCTACTTCCTCCTACTTCGGTTCGGCCCCTTCACTGAGGAGGATTACTTAAGCTTGAAAAATTTAAATAGCTCAGGTACATCATTCTTACTACCTAGCAGGAGATACGTAAGCAATAATTTAGTGGTTCTTATAGGTTAATGCTTTTTATTTATGATTAAGTAATAACTTACAGGTGAGTAATTTGTTCCAAGAATATGACTTAACCACTTTCTATAGGTTACTACATCCGAGGCCTGTAGCTGTAATAACCTCTACTTGCGGTGAGGGTAAAGTTAACGCAATGGCTTGTTCTTGGTTCACCCCAGTCTCTGAAGAACCCCCAACGATTGCAGTTGTGGTTGATGAGAGTTCATACACAGCTGAATGCATTGAATTGATGGGTGAGTTCGCATTAAATATACTGCCTTCAGAACTCCTAAATAAGATCTGGGTCGCTGGTTCGAGATCCGGTAGAAATGTAGATAAGATAAGGGCTATGGATGTTAATTTAATTAAGTGCTCTAAGATAAATTCATATGCTATTTCTGAATCCATCGCATATATTGAGGTCTCTAAAGTTGTGTCTTACGGGATAGGCGGATCTAAAGTGTTTTTCGGAGAGGTGGTAGCGGCATACGTAAAGGATGACGTAGCCGGTAATTATGGCTGGAAATTAGATAAGGTATCTATACCTCTACATGATTGGGGGAGAAAGTTCTACGTACTTGATAAGAACGCGAAATACACATATATTAGAGATGTTAGGAGTTAAACGGTGTTAAGTTTTGAAGATAGTCATTACTGGAGCGTCATCGGGTATTGGAAGAGCTTTAAGCGAGAACATTCTTAAATACAAGGAAAAAGCTAAGGTCGTTGGCGTTGGCCGTAACAGTGAGGCCTTAAGAGAACTGAAGTCGGTATATGGAGAGAGATTTGAATACGTAATCGCCGACCTTACAGACATGAGTGATGTTTATAGGGTGGTGAATTCTGTAGTGGATTTTTTAGGCACTGTTGATGTTTTAGTTAATAACGCAGGCTTCGGAGTTTATAAAGAATTACTTAACCATAGCGATGAGGATATATACAACTTACTGAAGGTGAATTTCATAGCCCCTATTATATTATCTCGGGAATTAGTGAAGTACATGAATCGGGGATCAGTAATTGTGAACGTGTTGACTGCTGGAATATATGTCCTGATGAGGAAGTTACCTATCTACGGTGCAAGTAAGTTTGGGCTTCATTACGTCACAAATGTTATGAGACATGAGTTGAAGGACAAAGGAATTAAAGTCATATCCGTTTTTCCAGGAATCATCAACACGGAGTTCCACAAGAGGGCAGGTATAAATTACATTAGGGGTGGCGCTTCAGCAGATTCTGTTGCTAAAGCTATTATAAAAGCAATAGAGAGAGGTGGGAAGGAAGTGTACGTACCGGGGTATTTAAGGATTTTAAAAATATTGGGCCCTAAGTTAATACCCTTCACTTAACTCGGTTAAATAAACCCCGTATTACCGGATTGTATATCCCTGAAGTTTTTTAAGGAAGTTATTTTGGGAGATTCGAATTGGTGTCAGAGTTCATGAGCGGTTGGAAGGGATTTGAAAAAATATGGCAGGGTAACCAAGACAGCGTTGCCGCGAAGCTTAAGAGGACTGTAGGTAGGGAGAAACCGCTGAGGTATAGGATGGCTATGGCCTCCTACAAGATTAGAGCTATGGTAAGTAGGATTGAAGTGTTCATAGAGAGGATGAAGGAAAGGGATAGGATACTGTTTGAGAGGGTTGTAGATGCTCTACTTGTTAAGGACACAGCCAGGGCTACGATGTACGCTAATGAAGTCGCTGAACTTAGGAAGGTGGTTAAGCAATTACTGACAGTTCAAATAGCCCTTGAGCAAGTAGTACTTAGGTTAGAGACGGTTCAAGAAATAGGTGATGTGATGGTCGCGTTAGGCCCGGTAGTAGGTATTGTCAAAGAACTTAGATCAGCTCTAAGAGGTCTACTCCCAGAAATCGGAGTGGAATTAGCGGAGGTTGAGGACATGTTGAAAGAGACTGTGTTAGAGGCTGGTGAAATGTTAGGTGGTGGTGGATACGACCTAGTTGCCTCTCCAGAAGCTAGGAGAATACTTCAAGAAGCTCAAGTAGTTGCTGAGCAGAAGATGAAGGAGAAATTCCCTGAACTCCCAGCAATACCGACAGCTCCTACAGGGGAAAAAACAGCTGAAGCCCACCACTGATTTTGGTCAAATAACTTAAACACTTTTATTAAGTTTAAACTTGTTTTTAAACCCTTGAAGTAATAAATACGCGGTGTAGTTATTGGAATTTAATCTAATGGTTATTCATGAGCCTGGAGTAGATAATTATAGCTGGGTACGTAATTATGTAAAACAACTATTAGGTGATAAGGTAGAGTACATCAGCTCCTACCAATCCGTCATTCTTTATTTAGTAGACAACCCTCGAAACGCAGCCAGAATTATTAAGGAGTCCCTACAAAACACGCCAAGCCCAATCATTAAAATAATTCCAGCAGATTACGTTGTTGAACCTTTAATCGATAAAGTATCCGAGGCAGTTAAGGATTTAGCAACTAAAATTCCAACAAACGAAACCTTCAGAATCACGTTGGAGGGTCATATATACTTCGATGACGAAGGATTTCTTAAGGAATTAAGTAGTTCGGAAACCATCGTAGAACTCGCTAAATATGTTGAGAGGCCTGTCAATTTAGAAAACCCTGACTGGATAATTTATGTGAGGGTAGTTAGATTTCGGAGAGTCCTTAAAAGAGCTGTAGTATCCCTTCTTAAACCTGAAGACCTTAAGAGGTTGTGAAGGTGGGTCTTTTCGGAACTTCAGGTATTAGAGGCATCTACGGTACGGAGATAACGCCGGAATTCGCCCTAAGGTTAGGGTTAGCTATCTCTTCACATTTAAGGTCTAAAGGTAAGGTATTATTAGGAGGGGATTGTAGATTAACTACACACGTCCTTAAGCTGTCGTTAGCTTCGGGTTTAACTTCTGGAGGAGTAAGTGTTTTGGATGCCGGGATGATTCCCTTACCAGTCCTAACCTACGGGGTTGTTAGGAATTCGTTGTCGGGAGGTATTTACGTTACAGCAAGTCATAATCCACCGGAATACAACGGTATTAAAATATTTGACAGTAACGGCGTCGAGCTGCGAAGCGAGGATGAAATGGTATTGGAGGAGATAATTGAAAGAGGGCTTCATTCATACGTTGATTGGCAGGCAGTTGGTAGCTACGTAACGTTTGAGGGTTTAGTAGATGATTATATAAACGACTTAGCGGCTAAGTTGATGCCTCGAAAAGTGGTTAAGAAAGTGAGGGTAGTGGTTGACGCCGCGAACTGCGTAACTTCTTTAGTAACTCCTAAGGTTTTAACTCGTTTTGGGTCTTATGTCCAGACTTTGAATTCAAATGTTGATGGAAGGTTTCCCGGTAGGGAGCCGGAGCCAAGACCTGATGTGTTGAGCCCATATTTAAGTGTTGTTAGGGAGTTGGGAGGGGATATCTTTTTAGCACATGATGGTGATGGTGATAGGTTAGCAGTCATAGACCCTTCGGAGGGATTCGTTAAGCAGGACAGGCTCATAGCTTTGATGTTTAAGTATAGGTTAATAGAGTCTGCGGGTAAGGTAGTAGCTTCCGTAGATTGCGGTAATGCTGTGAAGGAGGTTGTTGATAGGTATGGTGGGGAGTTAATTATCAGTAAATTGGGGAGGATACATGAAGCCTTAATTAAGCATAAGGCGATTATCGCTGCAGAACCTTGGAAGCTTATAGAACCGTCATGGGGTTATTGGATTGACTCCATCTATCAGGCAGGGTTGATAGTGAAGATCATGATGGAGGAAGGTAAGAATCTGAGGCAATTAATGGAGGATATTCCTAATTTCGCGCAGGCTAGATACTCAATTAAGGTTGCTGGTGACTTAAAGTTAGGCCTTTACGAGCATTTAAGGAGTTACTTAGAAGGTATATCGGCTAATAGGGAAGGTGTGATAGACATCGACGGTTATAGAGTAAATTACCTTGATGGGTCATGGATCCTTATAAGACCTAGCGGAACAGAACCCAAAGTGAGAATTTACTGTGAGGCGAGAACCGTAGATAGGCTTAAGGAGTTGACTGATAAAATCCTAAGTAAAAGCAAGGAATACCTAAACTCGAAAGGACTTAAGTTAGAAGTAGATGGTATGCTCATTCCTTAATGATTAAGTACTTGAAGGACTTCCTCTCTATCCTTAAGACGTTTAAAGCCTTAGCAGCGTATTCGAAGGCCTTCCTCGGGTATTCGGAAATCCCAACACCTATCTTTATATCCTCATTCATGGACTCCTTAATCACATCCTCAACGTACCTTGGGGCAGTCACAATTACGATGTTGTCCCCACCTAAGTACTGAACTACAGCCTTATCCATCAGTTTAAGAGCTAATTTACTGATCATGCTCAGGACTTCAACGTAGGGTTGGTAAAACCCCCTCTTAAAAGACTTAGATGTGAAGTTGTTCAGATCTAGATGCGCGACGCATACCTCCTTATTTACGCATTCAGCACTCTTAAAGCCATTATTCAAGATTTCATGGGGTAAGCCGCAATATACGTCGAATTCAACTTCAATAGGCGACCATCTAGCAATTACCTCTCTTAGTTGACTTATGAAGAGCTCTAACGTGGCGTTCGAAGGGAGCATTATTACCTGAATGTCGTACCTCATCGGTAGTGTAAACCCGTTGAATTCTTTAGAAAGTGTCTGTAACTCGTAGTAAATTCTTGACTGAGTTGTTTGAATTATCCACTCCCTATCATAGCCTAGCGATTCAGTCCAGGCTTTGTAGTTAGTTAACTTTATCAAAATGGTGTATGTCAATAACCTTCACTCAATAAATACAGTATTTCCATTAGTCTCCTTTCTGCTTAATTCCTTAAGTCTCTTAACCGATTTAACAGCTGCTTCTACAGCTCTACGTGCATAGTCCTCAACCCTCTCAAGCGCCTGCATTCTAGAAGCACCTGGACCTATTATACCTAGAGTAACTGGTTTTCCGTACTGAACAGATAGGTCCATTATTTTCCTAGCTGCCTGCTGTGCTACAACCTCATCATGTTTCGTCTCACCCTGAATTACCGCACCTAAGGTAACGACAGCATCAACCTCATCTTTAGAAAGCAGTTTACTTACAGCTAGGGGGATTTCGAAGGAGCCAGGAACTTTAACGACGTATGGTACTTTAATTCCGAGGAAACTTGCGTGATTTAAGGCCTTCTGAAGCATGAGGTAGGTTATATCGTAATTAAACTCCGCAACAACTATAGCAACTTTAACTTCATCTTCGTGTCCCACACTATATCCCCTCTTACCATAGGCAAAGGTGTTTTAAATAATTTGCTAATTTAACATCACTAATTACGTAGCTCCGTAAGTAGAAGTTAATCTACATAATATATTATTGTGTATTCTTAAGTATAATTAAGGGCATTTGAGTAAAGCATATGTTGGTATTGACTTAGCAGCCAACCCATCGAGATGTACTGGATACGCATTAATCGAATGTCTCAACGGTTGTGAGTTACGTTCTATGGAGTGTCTCTACGGTGATGATGAAATAATAAAGGAACTATCTAACTTACTTAGCTATGATAGATTAATAGTCTCCATAGATGCCCCGCTTAGGGAATCCACGGGCATGCGGATGATCGATAAGAAGTTAATTTCAGCTGGTTTTAAGGTTCTTCCACCCGGATTTAAACATATGAGGTCTTTAACTTTAAGGGCTTTGAAGTTGATTGAGGAGTTGAACTCAGTAGGTATTAGGGATATATATGAAACTCATCCCAGGAGTTCACTTCTGAGCAGTCGATGTAGTTCTGTCGAGGAACTCATGAAGGGACTTTCAATAAGTCATAAAGTATATGACCTAGAAAGCGCTTGTGATGATGTGAGGGATGCGGTAATTGCCTCTATAGTGTCTTACTGCATAGACAATGGCTGCAGCCTTAAAGTCGAGGACGTAGATGGTGTTGTATGGTTAATTGAGAAGGTATGTTAGGTACTAATGGGGGATGCTATGGCTGAAGAAATAGTAATGAATTTCGATTCAGGGTTCGTTGGTGACGAGTTAGATGAGTGGAGTAGCGGTTTAAACGTAGTGGTAAGAGATGGTGTGATAGAACACATAGGGAGGGGTAAGGCTTCAGGAAGTAACGTAATTAACTTCAATTCAGCGTTAGTTATGCCACCCCTGGCAAACCTACATACACACATCTTAGATTACGCGTTCCCGGAAGTAGGGTGGGACTTAGATATAGATAGCGTGGTTGGTGACCCCTACGGCATCAAGTACTACATGCTGGGTATAACCCCTAATCATTTGTTAAGAGATGCTGTTAGAAGATTTGTAGATCATAGTTGGCGGTACGGCGTAGGCGTCTTGGTAGAGTTTAGGGAGGGTGGGGTTAATTACGCATCGCTGGATAGGGAGTCAAGGCCCTCAACACACTTGGTTTTCGGTATGCCTACAAGGCCTGAAGATGTTGCAGGACAAGTTACTGAGATGAAGGAAATGATTGACGGTGTAGGTATTTCATCACCTCTTTATTTCACCAGTGATGAGTTGAGGTCTCTCAGAGATTTATCAAGGAAATTAAATATTCAAATACATGCACATGTTTCAGAGGTTGTTGAAACCTATGAGGGGAATGACCTAAATTATTTACTTAAGTGTCTGAGGCCGGACGCTGTAGTTCATGGGACTTACCTAAGGGAGGAGGAACTAGCTGTACTTAAAGATCTTAAAATACCTCTAATTATGTGTCTAAGATCCAATTTATGGTTCGTTGGCAAATTACCAGAGTTGAAGTTAATTAAAGATCTAGAGATTGATGTAGGTCTAGGTACGGATAACGCTTCCTGGATTAAGGGCGACCTATGGAGGGAGCTTGATCTCCTTACGAACTTGCTGAGGGTTAGAGGGGTGTTAGACCCTAAATGGGTTTTAAGAATAGCTACTAATTCTGAGGTAGTTGGTATTAAGAATAAGCTCTGTGAAGGTGTTAAGGCTAACTTCTTAGTGATAAATGATGAACTAACATCTATAAAGTATGCTAAGAATAAATACTTAGCAACCATTAAGAGAGGTGGACCTGAAAGTGTTGAGGTGTTAGTCACAGATGGTATTATCAGATACTGTTCCAACAGGTATGAGGCCTTATGTAATAATATACGTAACTTCTTCAGTTGATGGTAAGATTGCTTCGAGAAGTGGGTATTCGAAATTCAGCTGTGAACACGATTTAAAAAGACTACATAGTGTAAGGGCTTCTGTTGACGCCGTTTTAGTTGGAGCTAATACAGTGGTAAGGGACGACCCTCTACTAACTGTTAGATACGTCAATGGTAGGAATCCGTTGAGGGTTGTGTTAGATGGGCGTTTAAAGATCTCTGAAAATGCTAAAGTAGTAAATGACAGGTCGTCTAATACTTTAATCTTTACATCTAAGGATGCTCCAAGAGAGAAAATCAACGCCCTACTAAATAAGGGTGTTGAGGTGATTTTGTTGGAAGGTAAGTACGGTGAACTGAATTTGAATAGAGTTTTGACCGAGTTAGTTCTGAGAGGTGTTGGGAAATTATTAGTTGAAGGTGGTGGTGAGACGATCTGGGGGTTCGTTAAGAGTAGATTATTTGATGAGTTAAGGCTAACTATTTCACCTTATATAGTTGGTGGAAGAGATGCGACATCTATCGTGGGTGGTGAGGGCTTTGGGACTGATTCTGAGTTCGTCAAATTATTCCTTAAGAGTCTAACGGTTTGTGAGTGCGGTAATGAACTGCACATCATATATGGTAGGGTTTGAGGTCTGATTTAGTAAAGCATTAATTATATTAATTAAATCGTATTGATATTTAGGGTTTAAGAATGTGTAAAACTAAGATAATAGCGTCACTTGGTCCGTCATCAGCTAATCAAGACATCGTCGCAACTTTATGTAGGGAAGGTGTAGTTGGATTTAGGATTAACTTCGCACACGGTGATGAAACCGTTTGGAGGTCTATGGTGGAATACGTTTTTAAGGCGGAATCATTCATAGGCAGACCTCTAGCATTGATCGGCGATTTAAGAGGGCCGTCAATTCGTTTAGGAGATGTTGATGAGGCCTTCTTCGTTAAGAAAGGCGAGGTGGTTAACCTAGTGTTGAGGGATAAGGGCTCTAAAGAGAGGAGGGAAATACCTCTCCCCATCAAGGAGGTTTACAACAAACTTGAGGTCGGTGACACGATCTTAATGAATGATGGTAAGGTTAGGTTCAGAATATCTGATGTCATGCATGATCGTATAGAAATGACGGCGTTAACAGATGCGTTAATAAGTTCTAGAAAGGCGGTAGTTATAGCTAATAAGGAATTCAACCTTCCCTTACTTCGTGAGAAAGACCTCTCAGATCTTAATTTCGCGTTAAATAACGGATTCAACTACATAGGTTTGAGTTACGTTAGGAGAGGGATGGATATAAAGATAATTAAGGACATTATCAGGAAGTCTGGGCGGGAAAAGGTTAAGGTAATAGCTAAGGTTGAGACTAAATCAGCTATCGAGAATCTAGACGAGATAATTGAAGCAGCTGATGCAGTGTTAGTCGCTAGGGGAGATCTAGGCATGAACTTCGGTCTTGAGGAAATTCCATATCTTCAGAAGAAAATAATTAGTAAATCTCTACAGTTAGGTAGGCCGGTAATCGTTGCTACACAGTTACTTGAATCGATGGTTGAGAGCTCAGTACCTACTAGAGCTGAAGTTGTGGACGTAAGCACTGCAGTGAGTGATGGTGTTGATGCCTTAATGCTTACTGGTGAAACGGCAATCGGCAAATACCCCGTAGATGCTGTGAGGTGGCTTAGGAAGATCATTGAAACAACTGAAGATAAATTAAGTGTGAATAGGTTTAGAGACGTTAAGGCTCTAAGCGCTAAATTTGCTAAAGGCATTACTGAATTAGCTGAGGACATTAACGCGAAGTTAGTAGTTTTCAGCGTGCATGGGAATACCCCGCGGATGGTTGCGTTGCTGCGACCTTCAGTAGATTTCTACGTTGGGACTCCCGACTCAGAGATCGCGAGGTACTTAAGTATTCTATGGGGGTTAAGAGTTTATCAGGTTGATGCAACTAGCTATGACGAGGGCTTGGAAGCTACATACGAGTTACTTAAGAAAAAGGAGGAACTTAGGTTAGGTGAGTTGGTTATGTTGGCATACGGCCTTAAGGAGTATGAGCAGGCAATAAAGCTACGGAGAGTTACTTAATTGATACTTCCCTCGGAATCCTTCCTCATACGTAGCTCTATCTTAGCAACCTTCTCCTCCCATCCCGAAATAACGAACTTCTCCCTCGAGAACACGAAGTGTAAAGCTATCCCTATACCCCACCCAGCAACAACCCATACGAACCATATGTAACCTGGAGTAGAGTATAGATTGACGAACATTAAGAACGTGTTTATAACTACATATATTATAAGGTGTATGAGGAATGCGTTCTTAGCCTCCTCTATCTCGATTTTCTTCCAAGCAGCTTTAAAATTTTCTAATGATGACGTAATCTATTCCCAGATACTTTCTTAACCGTATATTATAAATATACATATTAAATTATTTAAAGTATCTAGGTATAGATGTTAATTAAAATTATGGAGGGTTTCAAT
>JANXEN010000007.1 GCA_025058345.1 Sulfolobales archaeon | reverse complement strand
AATCCGAACTTTTTAAGGTGTCTAGGAGAGTTCTAATGAGTAGGAAAGCCCCTATATTTATGAAGAAAATATTCGATAAATACGTAAGGATGGAGACGTTAACTTCGTTCACCGCAAGTGAACTAATTAATAAAGTTTTAAAGACGTTAGCAGAATTTAAACCAGACATTATTGTATTGCCTGTATTTAATGAATCGCACTCAAAAACTTCTTCCTCATCAGATGAGCATTACGGGCAGGTATTACTAAACGTAGTGAGTTATCTTAAGAGTTTAGGTTTAGTCACCATACTTGTAAGTGAGGAAGCTTATTCTAATAGCTTTGGAAAAGTGTTGGAATTATATGCTGATGTTTCTGTAAAGTCCTTACCTATGCGTAGGTTATTCAGACTATTGATACTTAAATTTACTGTCGGGGGTCGAAGAATCGAGCATCAAAAGAATCTAGGTCTAAGGAACTTCATATCTTGTTCTAGGGAATTGAAAACTTTATTCAGAGATGTTTTGCTTGAGGATGCCATACAGTTATCTTCACCTTGATGAATATATGTACTTCTCCTTCATTTGCTCAAATAACTTCCTACCTTTATCAGTAAGTATTAGATACTCATCACTTTTCTCAATGTATCCCTTACTCATTAAGTCCTTTAAAAAGAAGCTAAGTTCTTCCCTGCTGATGTTTAACTCCCCTATTAAGTCGTTATAGCTTACAGTATCTAGTTCTACGAGTCTTTTTAATATTTCTAGGTCCTTCGTTGTTAATGGCTTGGACGGCATTCTTTCCTCCTCTTCGTGGGTGTCGGTCTCTACAGCTGTAACGCCGATCTCACCTCTTGATGTAGGAGCCCTTCTCGAACTTAAGACTATAATCGCCGCAATCCCCGCAATCAGTAATATCGTAAATATTATGATTAAAGTGTTTATGTTATTGATTATAGTGTTGGTTAGGTCTAATGTTACCGCCTCCTACCTCTTAAGTACAGCAATATGCTACCTACGGCGGCGGAAGCGATGATAATGTATAGGTACTCGGTGGGAAGTAACGTAGTTGCAGCAGTTGTTACGGTAAGGGTTTCAACATTACTCTCTATATTAGACCCCGCTACCACTGCCTTAACTTTATATGCTCCTTCAATGCTTGGAGCCGTAAATGATATTGTTGCAGAGGAAGATGTCATCATGTGGTATGCTACTGAATCCCATATACCTCCCCTCTGAAGACTTATAACTATTTGCTGAGGGGTAGTAGGTGTAGGGTTAATATTTACCCTTACGTAGACCCTTTCAGACGCTCTGACCGACTTATTAAGTAATTCAAACGTGATAGACTTAATGAATTCTATGACGTCTAATTTAGCACTCGCAGACACTGGAGTTCCGAGGATTGAAGCCTTAACTACGTAGCTTCCAGGTTTGGATGGGGAGGTAACATCTATTAAAGCTCTACCGTATTCGTCACTCGTAAATCTACGCATGAAGACAGCTTCAGTTCCCGTTAGGACGCTTAGTTCAAGGTCGTACTTACTTGGGGGTAAGACGTTTATGGTATATCTAACTGGTGAATTTACGTCCACGGTTGAGGATGTAGGCGATATGCTTAAAGATAACTTAATTACATCTACTTTGCTATGGTTGCAGATGCTTAGACCGCTAAAGTTCACGCAAGTAGATATTGTCAAAGTTCCTTCCCGGGTTACGTTTCTGAATATTACGTCTGCAGTACCTCCGCTTAGAGTAATTGAAGTGTTGGAGATGGTTTCAGAATCCTTAATGAGGTAAGCAAGTCCTTTCAGAGACTCAGTTATTGGTGGACTTAATTTAACAGTGACCGGTAAATCACTACCGTAAACCAAGGTATTAGGGTTGTATATAAGTATTTTAGGGATATCCAGAACGTTCAATGGTTTAGGTAGGCTTTCGATAACTCTATACGGTGAAGGAATTACTGCCTTGACGGAGTACTTACCTGGAGAAAGTTTAACGCTGAGTGCTGCATTCCCCTCACCTCCGCAGACATACATGCTACCTAACTCAAACCACACATATATTGACGGATCTAGGTAAGTTATTTTGACTGGAACGCAGACAGGTAAGGTAGGGGTAATTCTTACCTTAAAAGTGGTGTTATGACCTTCGAAAACCCTATCAGGCTCTATGCTAAGAGTTAAGTCACTTATAAAGTCTGAGACGCGTCTAGCGTTATATACTGTAAGAGATATGATATTGCTTGACGCACTTGCGTTACTACCAACAGCAGATAGAGGTACTCTAGCCCTAAACACGTTTTCGACATAACTAAGGGAGGGGTCAATACTCTCAGCAACCCACTCAAATCTAAATACTCCGTACACATCGGAGACTGTAACGTCAATCGTAATCCATGACTTACCGAATAACCTTTCGAGGATTACAAACGACTTGTTACCTGGAACTACTTTACCTTCGAAAAGTACGTTAGACCCCTCAATTACGGAGGTCTTATCACTACTTAAAGTAACTTTAACACCTCTGAAGACTTCAATAATCCCTGAAGCATTTACGTAGTCCTCAACTCCCTCAGGTAACTTATACCTAACGAATACGTTAATGTTGTAAATTCCTGGAGTAAGGTACCTAAAAGTGGATACGTTAACTGCTGTAGCTCCACCCGGTAATAAGAGCTCAACGTACCTTCTACCAATTAACTCTTTTCCAATGTAGAAATCAACGATAGCCCACTCAATAACCCTAAACCCTTGATTCTTTAGTATTACTGAAAGGTTTATACTTCCTATAGACTCAAACATGAAATAATAGTTGGGTTCCCCATTGATGAGCACATCAGATAGGACTAACGTCCGTCCAGCTGATATAGTTACTGGGAATTCTATAGGATGTCTAAAGACTTTATTCCCTCGGAATCCTTCTATAACAACTGTAAGTTTATAGGGATAAGTAGGTTCTAGCTCGGTCTTACCGAAGTATAGATTAGATACAACCAGGTGTAAGTACCCGGCAGCCGTCATAGATCGCTCTGAAAGCTCACCTACTTACTTCGAAGAAATTTCGGTGTTTCCTGATAGAACTCTAACGACCATGTATAAGGAACTGTTTGGTGGAGAACTCCTCAATACGGTATTAACACTTATAGAGATTACTCTTCCCATAATCCATGGAGATTCTGTGGAGAGCGATATATCAACTATCCATACACCTACATCATCGACCCACGTAACAGTTTGATACTTAACTGCAGGTACAGAGGCAGTCAAAGATGTAGGTGAATTTGAGAACAGAGCAATAATTAATGTTATAGCTAAGTACTTATTTAAAACATATAGCCTTTGACGAGATAAACGCATCTAAATCCCTACCACTAAATTTTGGAGGGAGCAATTTAATAATATCGCATATCACCCAGGTATTAATTCTGGGAAGAGGAGGTTGCCGAAGATGTAGTTTATCAACATCTTCATAGCGTAAGATGAGGAGGCAGTCATAATTGATAGTATGGAGATCTGAATCCAGAAAGTCTCCATAAGTCCACCATATGCTAACTTTATAGTCAAAGCATTAGCCACAACTAAAACTATCAGGAATAACAGAGTAGTTTGATATACGAAGTTAATGCTTTCTGGCGTTATGTAGAAAGGTAGTAAGCCATAGAACTCCGTCATCTCAAGTCCAACAGCTAATCCCTCCATAAATTTAGAAAACATGTCAAGAATATTAACAATGCTTATCGACACTGCCGTTACAAGCATCTGTAGTATGTAGGCAGTAGCCTCGAAGGTCCTCGCTATCCTTTCCCTAGTACCTCGAAGGTCGTTAAGCCTTATGAATAAATCGCTTAAAGTGACACCAACACTACGTAAATCCCCTCCAACCTCAACAGTATCAACTATGATATTAGTTGACCTAAGTATTAAATCACTCCATATACCTTGAGAGAAATGACGCCAAACTATTTTGGGGTCTATACCGTTACTTAACTTAGCGTATACGAGCTTAATATGTTTGGTAAGCGGTCCGTAGTCACTCATAAGTATTGAGGCAAGACTCCTTACGTAATTAGGTAGTACTGAGTATGTAAGTCCGAAGCTTCTAATAAATATTGGGTAGAATGACTCAACTTTCTTAATGTTTGACTCAATACGGGTTGCAGTAATACCTGGCACCAGCATTAGACCTCCGATGGACATTATCGCTAACTCTAAATTCCCTATGTATACGTAGATTAGAAGTGCGATGACTGATGACGCGGATAACGCAGCTATGAGTGATAATCTATACTTAGAATATACGTGCCTCGGTTTGGGTTTGAGATTAGGGCTAATCCACTCTTTAGGAACAACCATATATGTAATGACTGTGAATGTTCCAACAACAGTTAATGAACCAATTAATGTTAGCAAGTAGGTAGTTAAGTTATCACCCATAAAAACCATGAATACAGTCATTACTGTTAATATGAATG
This sequence comes from Sulfolobales archaeon, assembly GCA_025058345.1. GTDB lineage: Archaea > Thermoproteota > Thermoprotei_A > Sulfolobales > NBVN01 > DTCV01. The sequence continues at coordinate 46,544 of JANXEN010000007.1, read as the reverse complement.
CAGCAGAGCTCATCAAAGTTGTGTGTAAACCTAATATTATCCTCATAAGGTCCATAGCCCTGTAGTACTGCGCTTGGTAATTCCTCCTCGCAGCTGCGAATTCAACCTCCAAAAACCTAACAGGATCTTCACCAGTTCTTAAAACCTCACTGAACCTAAGTAAGAACTCCCTAAAAACTCTATTCTTTACCTCCTTAGACACTAATCTAATACTTCTAACGAAGCTATACCCCCACTCAACTCCTAATGCAGCAATTCTCCTTAAGGTGTTTTCATAAGCTCCATAGCCACCTAATACGCTGTTGAGTTGGAATAGCCTAGCACGGACCGGTTTACCGGTAGATATGGCGTGCATATGTAGGAGGAGATAAAGGAGGTTTAGGTCTACGTTGGATTCACCTACTTTAGATCTCAGGTAGGGTAACGCGATCCTAACTAAACCAACTGCTATGGGTATGAATATTATAGGCATGAATCTAATATCCCAAAGGTAGATAAGCGAAGCTGCAGATAAAGCTAGGGAAATAATAAAGTACTTATCGAAGAATAGTTTCCTTTTATTTACTTTACTCATCTCATGTTACCTCAGCTTCATTTAATGAACTCATTCTTACGTAGCTTAGTTAACACATCATTTAGAACCTGAATTACTGCCTGAGGCCCCTCCTCCTTAGATGTTGCCTTAAGCCGTGAGTCAATTAGGTTATAGACCTTAACTACGGTTTTAAATACGTCGAAGTAGTTGAAGACCTTCTTATTCACTAACTCCCTTAGAATCTTTGCCCTTAAATCTAATTCCTCATATATTAAGCCCATATTCCTCCTCGAAATCCCTCTAGATAATGCGATCCTTTGCTCAAGTAAGTAGCTAGTTCCCCTACCTCTGAAAGTGAAGAAATCCTTTACAGGATCCCAAGTAAAGATGGGTACGTAGATTACTGAATCACTTCTAGGGTCGTATCCTATCACTTCATTAATGCTTATGACTCTCCTAATTAAGATACCCTCCTTATATGCAGCACTTTGTATTAAGATGAAGTTAAGGTTATCTAGCTGCGTTTTAGGTACATTAATAGGTGGTGAGGAGATTCTTTGGACAAGCCGCTCCACACTGCCTGCATGGAAGGTAGCTAATACTGGATGCCCTGTCTGCATTGCCTGAAAAGCTACATTACCTTCAGCACCTCTAATCTCACCAACTATTATATAGTTCGGTCTCTGCCTTAACGCAGCTTTAAGTAAATCAAATAAAGTTATGCTGGTCTCTACACTGCCTGTATCTCTAGTTAGCTCTCTAGTCCAGTTCTCATGAGGTGCCTGTATCTCTGACGTATCCTCAATAGACACTATCTTGGCGGTAGGTCTTATAAACGAAATTATGGCGTTGAGCGTTGTTGTCTTACCTGAAGCAGTTTCACCGGATACGAACCCACTCATACCTTCAAGGAGTAACATCCATAGATATGCAGCCATATACTCGTTCATCGTACCGTAGTTAATTATTTCTGTAATGCTGATAGGTACTTTACTGAATTTCCTGATGGTGAAGTTACTTCCCCTCAAACTAACGTCGGTGCCGAATACTAAGTTAATTCTACTCCCGTCAGGTAATGTCGCATCAACTATTGGCCTAGCGTGGCTCACTGGCTTACCGATCCTCTCACTCAGCTCTATAATGAATCTATCTAACTCTTCATCACTGCTGAAGTATATGTTAGTCTCAAGAGGGCCGAATACCTTGTGAACAGTGTAGACAAATCCTACACCGTTACAATATATATCTTCTAAATACTGATCTTTAAGGAGAGGTTCGAGGACCTTCAAGCCGGCCTTATCTCTAATTAAGTAGTAAACTAAATTATTGTAGTCGCCCCTCCAAACAGGTATTCTCTTAAGTTTAACCTTCTTAGTGAGTAACTCCCCATAATTTACTGGTGCATCACTGATGTCAACTAACTTCTCAAGATACTTAAGAAGTATTTTCTTCCTCTGCTCTAGGTCCTCAGCAACATCCTTCTCAGAAAGGACTTCCGCCAACTTCTCCTCAGCAATGGTGAAAAGTTCCTTAGCAGGTTTAGGCGGTTCCACTATAACGTATTTTCTATAGCCTGATGGCGTGCCGCCAGGCGGCATATATATATGTACGAATATACCCTCATCAACAGGATAGATGACGTTTACGTTAACAACCTTCTTTAAACCACTGCCTAAACCTTTAGGAAGGTATGTTGGGGGGCCAACGACCTTCAATACATCAGCAACATACCTACCTAAGTAACTATACTTCTTAACCATATAATTTAATTCGTTGATTCCCTCAACATTCAATTGTTTTGACATCGAACATCACCTACTAAACCTTAGCTAATGCCAACGGCACTATCTTAACTCCGAATGCAGGATCTACGTCAAAGGCTATGGTTGACTCAGCTAGGGTAGGAGCACCCCTAATCTTAACTACGTTAATGACTTTAACCCCTCTCCCTCCAATCTCAGCGAGATATAACCTGAAATAAACGTCTGAAGTAGCAGCAACTACCCGCATAGCTTCCTCTCCAATCATCTTAGGATGTATGGTAATTACCGCTAATTTCCCATACTTAACCAACTGCCTTAACTCAGTCATGAAGTTATGTATGCTGGTTGTTGGTAAGTAGTTTGTCAGCAAGCTAAGTGAGTCAAAAATAATTGCATCAAAGCCCTCCGACCTAACTCTTATGAAATCGGTGAGGAGCTCAAATAATTCAGTAACCGATTCGCTGTCCCACCTAATTCCCCCTAGATGTGCTGGTATAATACTTAACAAACCCTTAACATATGGTGTAACTAGATCGTAACTAATATTTTTAGCCTGCTGCAGGAAGTTCTTAACGCTGTTCTCAGTAGTTATGAATAACACCTTCTTGCCTACCGACGTTAATCCGTATGTGAACTGATCGCATAGCGCTGTTTTACCGGTGCCGTTATCACCCTCTAAAATAATTAATGAGGGGAACGGTAACCCACCACCCAATCTATTGTCTAACTCCTCATTACCAGTGCTGACAACACCTAATGAATAGCTACTCGCAGGTGAAGACATACTCAGCCCTCGCACCGCGTGCTGTAGTAAATACGATTAAAATAGGGTGATTCGGCGAGGGAATATCGGATGGGAGAACCTTAATAAGTGCTCTCGCCCCCGGCTTTAATTCAATGAACTCACTCCGGCTAGTATAGTACTTATTCGTTACGTAATAACCTTCAATGAACCATGACTCACCGAGTTTCGGTAAATCTACTAGACGTTTCTGCGTGTGGTTAGATACGTATTCGAGGATAAGGGTTGATGAAGAATCGATGATAGGTGATGTTGAACCTACATTACTTAGATTAAAGAAGACATGATTATCTAAGCATTTAGCTGATTGGATGATTAAGGCATGTTTTGATGTCTGACGTTCCTCCCTAATAGAGTTGGTTATTTTGCCTATCGTAACTATGTGAGTAATTACTGTGTTGCCTACATACATAAGTAGGGCGAACATCATGCCGATGATTATGAATGATACGACAGTATATGAAAAAGCCATAGAGACACCTAAAGTAGGGTGAATTCACATTCTACCGACGTTCCTCTACTAGTAATAAATTTGAGGTAATAAGGTGGTTGGATGGCTGTTGAGTTGTAAATTCTTATTGCTACCGTCTCCGCTGGGTCTATAACACCGTTACCTACTCCATACTCCACAAAATCCCAACAACCACATCCAGCGGATGGTGAGTCACTGTATTGGATGTACATCGCAAATGAGTTACCCCCTTTAAATATTATAGATGCTCTAGATAGTGATTGTATTGGATAGCTTCCCACATTCTTAAGGTATATTAAAAAACACTTCAAGTTTGGGTCATAGGTTGCGTGTACGTAGATCAACTTCTCACTAAATCCTTGAATAGCTTCTGATGAAACAACCGTAAATCTGCTCTGGAATTCAGATAACCTAGACATAACTACTGAGCTGAATGACACCGCAACAGTTACACCAACAATTATGAGTAATGCCTCAACTAATAAATTAGATATACCTGACTTAGTTGATGCCGCCACGCTTCATCAACTCCTTCAATACGTACTCGCTAAGTAGGTGGTCCTTTACGTTCAACGCACTAATTATCCCATATAGGTAAGGCAGTTGATCCTCTAAACTTAAGCCAGATCTACGCATGTTATCAGCTAATTCAACTACCCCCATTAACGCCTTACCTACCTCACTATTAACTAACCCCACCTTCACATACCCATCAATAAGTATAAGGGCTTGTTCCTTACTCATCTTACCCAACATCGAGTAAATAATTCTAAGGAGTTCGAGGAATGACGTAGGTGTTATCGATGAGTAAGTACCTGAATCCAGAGATAATTTCCTACCATTACCGTTCTTACCGTTGCCGTTACCATTCCTATGATCAGCACTCCTCAACATATTGAAGGGAGATGAAATCTCAGCAATAGCTTCCTTAAATTCAATGACTGCGGACTTGAACGTATCACTTAAGGAAGTCATCTCCTTCTTAAGGCTGCTTAACTCAGCATCCAGCTGGTTTATACGGTCAATAAGTTCTTGAGGTATCTTAACCTCAACCACAGGAGGTTGCTGGCCCTGCTGCACAGCCTCTGGGGATTGCTGACCCACCATCTGGGCAGGCTGAGGAGGAGAAGGAGTAGGTTGAGATGGTCCCGTAGCTTCGCCACCTAACTCCAATTCCTTAGGTAAGCCCTCAGCCTGTTCAGCTACTACAGCACTCTCTACATGACTCACTACACTAGCTCTACGTATAATGGGGTGTACCAACGCCCTGCATATCGCACAATTACACTTCCACACAAGATAATTAATTTAAACAAGTAATATAAAACTGACTGTTAAGGCTTAAGACCATCACTTAGATCTGAGGGAGGTAATACCGGCCAGAGTGATGTGAGCTCCTAACAATATAGCCACTCCAGTTAATGCTAGTAATAAATATCTAACGTATATGTTGTTCTGAAATATTACTCCGCTATTGACCATAACTAATGCTATGAATCCTAGGCCCGATATAGACACACCAATCAATATATAGAAAATGATGAGCAACTTAACCCTATCCACAGCATACACCTAAGACATCATTAAAGTACCCGAACCTGTAAGCCCCTTAGGAACCTTATAAGTCTTACCTAAAACCTTAACACCACCAATAATTAGGTCTATGCTTAAATCACTACTGCCAACAACTCTTTCAGAAGGCAATAGTAAAGTTATGTAGACGAACTCATTAACATCTAATCTTAAGTCCTTACCCGACAGCCACGCAGTAACCGCAACACCACGTAAATTAGCTAGTATATCGGAAACCTTAACTAAGTAAGCAGTATCACCCAACAACACCTTAATTGCTGGATTAGGCCTTATCGATAGTGTAGCTATTAAGTCTAAGTAATTAACAGGTAATGTAATACCCCTACCGACAGCTAAAGACACATCATCATAGTAGTTTAACTCATAGGCGGAAGATACGTTAGAGGAAAACCTAACTAAGTAATTATCATCTAAAACACCGTCTAAGTCATCATCAACTACTATGTTCAACCTATTACCCTGATCTACGTAGACGAAGAAATCAACGAACTCTACAGTAGTAGATGCACTACTTACCTTACTAACCAAAACCTTACCGGAGGCTAGGAAGGGGGATAAACCACCTAAGACGTACCTATCCCCACCAACCTGAACAGCATCGCCAATAAACACAGGTAGCTGAACACCATCAACAGAAACACCAACCGAAACATTACTCAACCTAAAATCCATAGGTGAACTACAACCAACTTGAACTACAGCCCTCCAAACACCGCCATCATAGTAATTCAAGAAAACGGAACGAACAGTAAACTGAGAATGAGTTGAGGGAGGTGCGGTAAGGGAAGAAAAGTAATTCAAAACAACAAAACCATAAACACCAACAGTTAAAGCGAAAGCCAGAACAACAACAGCAGACTCCTTACTAACCAAACCATAGCGAAATGATTTAAACCAAAAAAGAAGTTTCATTTAATTACCCACCAACTACTTCATCAAACACTTTTAAACATTACTACCCTATGTCTAGGTCGACGTAGGCACTATCTAACTTAGGCGGTACAGTCCTCTCAACAGTTATAGTAGCTCCTTGAGGTGGCTTAACCTCAACGATAACCCTACTATAGGCAGTAGTGTTAAACTCACCTGCAGTTCCGGAACTAGCGTTAAAGACCAGCAACACTATCTCACCAGGCTCTAACAACTCATCACCGCTACTTTCATCAGTTCTGGCGTAGAGCCATGTAGCATTAAGTAATTGTAATTTATTGCCTACTACATCCTTAAAGTTCGGTGACATGTTGAAAGTTACAGTACTTTCGTATTTGTATCCGTTGTCTGTGTGTACCGCGTTTCCGTCGGGGTTTATTATCGTTATCGCTACTGCTGTTTTGTTTAGGTCTATTGGTCTTGCACCTGCTGTTAGCTTTATAGGTATTGCGACTAACTCAACATACTTATCTTCCGTACTTACTTTCGCTATTACGTTTCCAGCTATGTCTATAGCTCTAGTACTCTCCTCATACGCCCTAGCGATCACTTCCTTAGTCTTCTGCGTAGCAAACATACCCATATTCAGGGTAACGAACGCTAAAGCACTAGCAACCAACACAAACGCTATCAAAACTATAGCCGCCTCAATACCAACAATACCTCTCTTTGTTCTGATTTTTAGGGGTTTGTTTAGCTGCACTCTTGGCTCACCCCGAAGTGGGTTCGATGTTTTGGTTTTTAGTAGTTGGGGTTTTCTGCGACTTGTGGTCGAAATGGTTTTCCTGGTTTATTGACGCGTTGATTTCTGCTATTAGTCACTCTTATAATTCTGATTTTAGTACTTACTATTGGTTTGAGTTGACTTGAGTTTAGGGAGTATTAACGATATCCTGCAGCGTGTCGGTGTTTTACGTGAGGTTGATTCAGTGATAGATTTGACTCGCGGCTGGCTTCAGTTTAGGATATTGATTGCTTTGGGTTTTTTAGGGAGTTCCGACCCTGATGGTTTGGCTAAGCTGTTGGGCGAGAGGAAGAAGGCTGTCTTAGATGCTCTACGTAAGTTGAAGTTGAAGGATTTGATTACTGATGTTGAAGGGGGTAGGTATGTGTCATTAAGTGAAAGTGGTAAGGAATTGTATAATATGGTTGTAGGTTTAGTTTCAGGGGATTCTGTCAGGGGGAGGGGTGGTTTACGATTCCCCATTAGTGAGGATATCCATAGAGATCTAGCTAAGTCTATATACCTATATGACGTAATTGTCGCTTTAGGCACATCTAGGAAACATGAGTTATCTCTAAACACCCTAGCATCTATAGTTAAGTTAAGTCCTGAAGTCCTCGACGATTACGTGAAGCCGTACGCTGAGGGTGACTTAAAACTCTTTAAGAGGTACTCCGCCAGCGGTAAGTTGTTTTCTAGAGGTAAGAAGCTAGTCTATAGACTCAGTGATGAAGGTCTTAAAGTTTACCATAGACTACCTGACTACGTTAAATATAGGAATGATTGGAAAGCCTCTATACTTAGGCGATTAACACGTAGCGGCCATCCAAGGATAGTACTTAAGAGGATTTCCCTAATACTTTCCCTAGGATCAGCCTTTATAGCCCTTACAGCCGTTCTACTACCTCCATACCTCTCCTTAATCATGGTGCTGACTTGGGTTCTGATAATTAGCTTCGTAGCCTTAATTACGGAAATGACCTTCTAAAATACTTAATTAACGGAAGGCGCTTAACTGACTGTCAATTATGCACTGTCATAATACGTAGCCTTAATACCTATAAGGTCTTTTAAGCTACGACGAAATTACTTAGGATGCATGAGGTTTTTCTGCGTTGAAGCTATATTTAATGAGCATTGGTGAGGGCTTAATTAAAAACGATATTGCATTCAAACTAATGTTTCGTATCATGGGATGAACTCTTCAAAGAGTTTTTAGTCCCTTTTCAAGGAAAAATAGATGAATCATGGGAAAACTCATCCTAATATTAGTGTTGATACTTATGGCAACATCATTTACATCAATCATCCTCTATATTCAATTAAGTGCCGCCACCGCAGATAAGGAATTACTCAACGTCAGGTATTCTGAGTTACTTAAAGATTATGGTAAAGTTAAGCATCAGATAGCTAATCTTACAGAGGAAAATAACGCATTAAAGGCTGAGTTAGAGGAGGCTTTAATAGTTAATTCACGTCTAAGAAGTGAGGTAAGCGAGTTAAGGGTAAACTACGACTCACTCTTAGCTGAGAGTAAGAGGCTTAATGAATGGTTAGTAGGCAATATATCGAAGTATTCTGAGGAGGTTAGAAGACTTAAGGCAGAACTAAACGCTACTGTAAGTTGGTATGAGGAGTTACTTAAAAATAGAACTACATATATTAGTGAGTTAGAGACTCGATTAAGGAGTTATGATGAAGAGATCAGGAATCTTAAAGATATCGTGCGTAGGGCTATAGCACCTGTAGATCTTCCGTACGAGAACCACACATTTAATAGCGAGTTCCTCAATAGAAGTGTAAAGTCCATAGACAATTATGATGGCAGTCTTCCTGAATTACGGGGTTTGGGGTATGAGGAGTTTATAAAGCAGGTAATTCTTTGGGTAGCTAATAACACCTACTATCAGTACGACCTTACGGTAATGAAGGATTACTGGAAACTCCCTAACGAAACGATTAAGGAAGAGGGAGGTGATTGTGAGGACCTCGCTATCCTCGGATACGCGCTACTTAAGAGGGTTGGGCTCCAGCATATATACGTAATTAGTTGGAATGCGAATGATTCAGGCCATGTAGGTGTGCTAATATATGTGAATGGAAAATGGTATCTCGTAGACCCTGGCTGGGCTTACGTTAATGACTATGAGGTGCTGTTAAGGATTAACGTATATCGTGATGAGGACAAATTATTTATAGCAACTGTTCACCCAAGCAGTATACACCCAACAATTAAGAACTTACTTATTAAAAATGGATTCGCGAGATACGTATGGTATGATTACCTATCTAATAAGTTTGTAGAGCGTCCCAACATCGGAAGGGAGATCCCGCTTAAGGACATGATAACTAACTGGCCTAGTAGGGTGGGTTACGAAGCAACCGTGTGGACTTTAATAACTGATGAGAAGACTTTAATTACCAGCAATATTGACGATGTGATTCATGCCTTACATGAAGCTATCAAGTAATGTGATTGGTAAAAGCTAACGATCAGCATTGAGTGCTAGGGAGTTCAGCAGCTGCTTTATCTAATAAACTCAGGTAGTAGCTTAAGTTTATATCTAACTTCACTGACTGATCGGCGCGTTTGATATATCCATTACGTGTTATGTATAGTATGTAGGGAGGTCCATCACTCAACACGTATTCGGGGGGTTTTACGTATCCATTTCTCCTTCCACCACCGCCGCGCATAACTAACATGTCGCTGAGTTCGTAGTCTCTATCAACTAACTTCCTGCGATAGCGTTCTAAGACAGTATGAGCCCTTACTATCGCATCAGGCATCTCTACCTTAGTGTTGGCTTTAGCTAGTTCTGATATAGCGCTCATCTGAGCTTCCTTAATGATTGCTGGAGTGTCTCTCCTAACGCAGGTAATTCCCTTTAACTTAACGCCACCTGAAGACAGTTTCCCGTAGTACCTATTCGCTACGCCGTGTGAGCCGTCAACGCTAGTCGGTATGTAGAGCCATGTGTAGTGTGATTCAACCTTAGTTTCAAATCCGGTGGCTCTTGATACGACCTCACGTATCTTACCGCATTCATCTGCTGCGGTGATTCCCTCGATAAAGAGGCTGTCTACTAAGGCATGTATAACCCTATAACCCATGGATTCTACGGCTTTTCTAGCAACCGTCATTAAGTGTCTACCAGTGCTTGTGACAACTTCATGAGCCATTACAGAGCCGAACAGGCTGTTACGGTAGCCGAGGTAGCCGAAGCTCGCAACTAGAACCCACTTGCACGCACTCCTCCTCTCGTTATAGATCCTTAACCCAGTCATATCGTACAGTTCCTCATACAGTGACTTCAGCTTAATTAGCTTGGAAATGCTTGCAGGCACTACACCATCTACATCCATGCATATCGTGTGGTGAGTCCATTCAGGTCTTAGTGAGTTAATGCATGTAGGTAAGTTAACGGTCTCACCAGATATGTTGAACTTCACGATAATGTTTGGATATAGCGACTTGAAATCTACTTGGCATACGTTCCAGTAGAGGCCGCTCTTAGGCCTGTAAATAACCCCTCCCCTATCGTAGAGTAGGAGGTCAGCCATACTTCTGAAGCCTTCAACCCTACGGGTATACCTATCTATGAGGTACTTCCTCTTCCTAGCTTCGAGGGCCTCCATGGTAGTTATTACCTTACCGATAGTTACGTTGCCCATCAAGCTGAGTGGGGTGTAACTATACCTACACCATTCGAAGTACTCAGCAATGCTGTAAGATCCTCCAGTAACCCATATGGAAGCTGATGAGCTTACCTTAGGCTCCTCCTCTAGAAGCCTTACATATATCTCCTTATCGGTAATGCCTAGATGGTACTTCCTGGAAATTAAGTGCTTAGCTAAATCCCTTAAGTCCCTAAACGCCTCTACCGAATCACCCTCATATAAGACGTAGCTGCAGTTCTCTAGATGTATGCGTGCTACGTTTAGAGGTGGGTCTAACTCAGTTGGACTCCACCTCAGAGGCTTAAACACATCCTTATCTACAGCTAGCTTAGTTAATGGTTGAAGTCCCGCATTGAATAAAGCTTCAGTAATCGGGTTAGGGAAGCTGTTTACATGTCTTAAGCCCTTAGCGCAGCCTTTCCTAACAATTCGCTTCAACACCTCTAACCCATACACCTTAAAGACTACTACCTTAGTGCTTTCACGATAAAGAGGTGGTGTAAACCACACCTCGACCCATGCATCATCAACTAACTCAGATTCCTTAAGCTCAAATACAACACGTTCAGGGTCATCACCGATTAAGTACCCATAGAAGGGTATCCTCGCCTCCCGCTCATAAAGCCTCCCATCATCTTCAGAATATAGCCTTAGCACTAATTTACCTAGGCGTTCATAGACATCTAAGAGCCAGTACTCTCTACACATGTAATCACCGCTAGGACTCCTTAAAGCAACCTCTACCTAACTTCCGAAGCAGGTGAACCAAGAAAACCTCAAGGGGATCAACTACGCCTTCATGAGATAGTATCGACGCAGTAGTATCTAGATCGCTTAGAAACTCTAAGACAGCTTCCCTCTCCTGACGGCTTAACATTGTCGACACTCTCTTCAACCTCTCCACGTAGTTGTCGACAAGCTGTCTCAACGGTGTTGTAGTTCTACCCATATGTCATCAACCCACCACATCAGTTGAAGACCACTCAAGCAGCGTCTTACCACGAGCTAGCAGCACTAAATCCTCCAGTAACTTAGCGTTGAAGACCTTCGTAGCACCTGAAGGCTTAGCTGGATGTTTGAGTAGCGTCGCGCACACTTTACTTCCATGTTTTCTAAGCATAACGACTACCTTCATCATGTGGTGGTGTAGGCTACCGCCTTCAGGCATCAGGTTTCCAAACCTAGTAAAGTTGTTAAAGATTAGGAGCTCATTTTCCTGCATAATCCTCCTAAGTAGTCCTGAAACACTAGTTGCTTCGAAATACCTATACGGGTCTTTAGGTAGGTAGTTATACGGGTATGCAACGACCACTAACCCTGCATTAAGTCCTACCATACCGCTTAGGACTTCCCTCAACTCAGAGTTGCTGAAAACCCTCACAACACGAACGTTCGTTAACACGCAATCGTATATCCTGCAGAGTTTCGTAAGTACATCAGTTCTAATCCCACCGAATTCCTGCGCTATAATTAGGTGTATATCCTCGTACCTACTTCTGAATGCTAACGTGTGATGAAGGACGTAGGAGGTAACGCTGCAATCGCCGTAGAACTCAACACCCCAAAACTTCATTAAGGGTTCTACCAGCGAATCTAGTACCTTAAGCCCTGTAACAGGCAATTAGCACCCAAAGTAATGCAGATCTTTATAAAATGTTATAGGACCTGTAAGTAAAACGTGGGGTAAGTTGCCTTAGGCTAACCGAAGTTACTGTCTGGAGATGCTGCCCATGAAGTCTCCAAATATCTTAACTAAGTACTCAACCTCCTCACGGCCCTGGATCAGCGACGGGTATACGTGGAAGAATTTCTCACCTATGTACAGGACACCGTTGACCCTCGCATATAGGTTGAAGACCTTCTCAATAATCTTACTCCACCTCAACTCTCTGAATTCCCTAGAGTTTTTAGGCCTTCTCTTAGTGAAGTGTACAGCCCTCATCGTACCAGCACCTGTCACATAGCAGAGGTCTCCATATTCCCTGCAGATACTCTCTAACTTCCTCGCCTCTTCATCCCATAAACTGTTAGCCGACTCGTAAACACTTCTATGTTCAGCCAGGTACTTAACTAGGGTATGACCTGCTGTCACCGTGATGAGGTTACCTACAAAAGTACCTCCGTGGTATGACCTAGCTCTCTGGTCGGGGTACTTCAGATTGTCCAGCAGTTCCATTACTTCAGCTCTACCTCCAAATCCTCCTGCCCCGGGATAACCACCACCTATCACCTTCCCATAAACCGCTAAGTCAGAGCCAACGTTGAAGAATTCTTGACCACCACCTAATGCGAGTCTAAACCCGGTAATCACTTCATCAAATATCAGTAATGATCCGTACTGGTAGGTGAGTTGCCTAAGTCCCTTAAGGTAATCTTCAGCTGGTGTGAGGCATCCACCACCACCTACAAGAGGCTCTAAAAGAATTGCTGCAACCGGATGCTTCTTTAATACGTTCTCAACAGCATCTAAGTCATTGAAGGGCACAGCAATCGTGTACTTTATGAATTCCTCTGGGAGTCCAGCTGATTCAGGACCACCCACAAGATTCACATGTGTGTGGAGGGAGTCATAACCACCGTGCCAGCCGCCCTCAACCTTAATCACATAAGGTCTCCTGGTATATGCTCTAGCTAGCCTAGTGACGTACATGTTGGCTTCAGTACCACTTACGCAGAACTTAAACATATCTATGTTGGGCAGAATTTTCGTCAAGAATTCAGCATATTCTAGTGAGTACGGATTCTCGAAACCTAAATGTGTTCCGTTCTTAGATGCTTCGTAAACTGATTCAATAACGAAGTCAGGGGAATGCCCCAAAACATGTGCACCGTGACCCATCCAAAAATCTAGGTATTCATTACCGTCAACATCCCATACCTTAGTTCCCTTACCCCTAACGATGTAAGGAGGATAAGGACTTAAGTACCTGATATGGTAGGTAGTCCCACCGGGGAAGACCTTACGAGCTCTATCAAATAAATTACCGCTAATCTTAGTCTTATTCACGTAACTCCTTTCAAGAGAATTAAGGAGGGTTGATAACCTATTCTCAATATCTTCGTATCTAGACAAATAACCACCTCACAATATATCTACGTATCTCATTATTAAGTGCTAATGTAGGAGATTATGTGGGGGCAAAGCAATAAACCTCGTGACTATAAGTTCTTAGTATGTTTAAGTAGCATAAAGTATAGACAGCAGTACCTGAAAACTTAATTACTAACGAAGCTATTGAATTCAGCGTTAAACTAACCTAAATGGATGAGAACTCTACCATAATGGTAGAACTATCTACACTTTAATACACCATTATATAACTGTGTTATAAACTTATATTACCTAAAGCGGAATATTCATGTGGTGGTAAGTATTTCAACAGTCGTTGACCCTGTATGTGGTATGACTGTGGAAACAAGTAAAGCGAGGTTCAAAACCCTATATAAGGGGAAGGTCTACTATTTCTGCAGTTCCCACTGCCTGAAGGCTTTCGAAGGGAATCCGGAGCAATATATCAAATACGGACCTAAGGGGATGCCGAAAGAATAAACCGTTTACGTGGGTAAGGCATGAAGGAATTTAAGGTTAGGATTGTCGGCGTCGACTGCCCTACATGCGTTTATTCCATAAGGAGGAATTTAAGTAGGGTCAAAGGTTTTAGAAAGTTAGATGTTGACGTAACCACCGGAGATGCTGTAATAGTATTTGATGAAAATGTTAGAGGGCTTCGAGAGGTTTATAGAGCTATTAGGGATGCGGGCTATGATGTATTTAAGGAAAACATTGAGGTCTACGCAGATTTTGAGCCTGAGGAAGTTAGCGCCATCGAAGATAGAATTTTAAGACTTAAGGGTGTTTTAGACGTTGATACCTCCTCTAATACTGGCTTACTGCGGGTTCGAATAAATCCGTTGGAGACTAGCAGGAGTGAGTTATTTAAGGAGTTGGGAAAGCTCGGGATAAGCATTAGGGATTTCAGGAAAGCAATACGTCCCGAAGGGGAGAGACGTAAACTACTTATGCGGTTAGTCGCATTCATTCTTGGTCTATCAGCGATCGTTTACTCGATGTCGTCAATGTTTATTGCTGGAGCTGAAGTAAACATCTATTTACTGTTGCTTACCGCTCTTTCCGTACTACTCCTATCATATTCAATCATAATTAGAGGGTATAAGGCGTTACTTAACCGCACACCGACAATGGATTCTCTCATATCTATCTCCTCCACTATGTCTTTCCTCTTCGGATTAGCCTTAACTGCTGAGATAATACCTCATGAGCACTTAGCACATAATCATGTCCAGACATCATCATTCTTCGAGGCTTCTGCCGGAATTTTAGGCTTCGTTAGTTTCGGTAGATATTTAGAGGAGAGGTTAAGGTATAGAGCACTTAAGCATCTTAAGGAGCTGGAGAAGGTTACATACGGTAAGGCAAGGCTAGTTATTGGTGGGGATGTTAAGGAGGTAGACGTTAATGAGGTCTCAGTCAACGACGTCGTTGAAGTTAAATCAGGTGATAGGGTCCCAGTAGATGGTGTAGTTATTGATGGGTGGGGATATGTAGATGAGTCTGCGTTTACTGGTGAGGCGAAGCCCGTCTTAAAGAAGGGTGACTTACGTGACTACGTATTAGCTGGTTCAATATTACTTAATGGCTACATCAAAGTTCGGGCCACTAGGGTTAAAGAGGATACAGTTATTGCACACATAGCTGAGAGTGCGAAGGAAGCCCAACTACATAAGCCTGAGATACAGAGAGTTGCTGATAGAGTTGTCGGTTTATTGACGTGGGTTGTGATAGCTTTAGCCCTCATAACTTCATTGATGTGGTACCTATTTACGAGAAACCTTTCGTTATCTCTACTATTTGCTGCTTCGGTGCTTGCAGTAACATGTCCATGTCCACTAGGGATTGCGATACCGATGGTTACCTCAGTGGGTGTTCTTAAGGCGTCTATGAAGGGTATCTTAGTGAGGAGAGGGGATGTCTTCGAGAGGGTGGTATTAGCTGACACTGTAATATTTGATAAGACCGGCACATTAACTTTTGGGCACCCTCAGGTAAGGAAGGTAACAGTATTCAACGGCAGTGAAGGATCTTTAATGAATTACGTATGTAGCGTTGAGAAGCGAAGCGAGCATAAAATAGCAAATGCTATAGTGGATTACTGTAATGGAAATGGATTCAACACCGAACTCAACCCCACCAACGTTGAATTCTTTCCCGGCCTTGGACTCATCGGTGATGTAGATGGCTATAATGTTGCAGTAGGGAACGTCGAATTGATGAAGAGATTGGGAATTGAAGTAAGCGAGGAGGTTTTAAAGTTAGTTGATAAGGTAGGAAACAGTGGAGGAACACCGATACTTATCTCACTTAACGGAACTATAGTCGGCCTTATTGAAGTAGTCGACAACTTACGTGAGGAGGCCCGCGAGGTAGTTGAATCCATTAAGAAGATGGGAGTTAAAGTGGGAATAGCTAGCGGTGACGTAGAGGCTAATGTTACGAGGGTGGCAAAGGAGCTCAACATGGATTTTTCTGAGGCGGGATTAAGACCTGAGGATAAGGCAGATTTAATAAGTAGGATGCGGATGAATGGCCGTAAAGTCATCTTCGTAGGTGATGGAGTTAACGACGCAATAGCTATCGGGTCATCCTTTGTCGGAGTAGCAGCAGGTAAGTCTACAGACATAGCTAAAAATGCTGGTGACGTCGTACTAGTCTCAAATAACCTTAGAGGACTTAAGCAACTATTTAATTTAAGCCACAAGGTTAGGAAGAGGTCCCTAGAAAACCTCGCTTGGGCATTTATCTACAACGGTCTACTAATCCCCGTAGCTGCCGGATTACTCTACCCACATTACGGCATAATGCTAAAACCGGAATGGGCAGCATTTTCCATGGTGTTAAGTGATATATCAGTAATTCTGAACTCCCTTAGACTCACTATCGAAGATACTTCTAAATAATTTATATTTAATGAGCTTCATAGATTTACGCGTTTAATGGAATACCTACGATCATGAGCCGCCGCCATGTCATAACCCTCATAACAGTCTATTACATATTACGTTAATCTCTAAATAATCCATGTATAACTTGCAAAAAGGTGAGATTAAACCTCAACACTATCTTAGTAAAAAATTTCATAGATTTACGTAATACATTCATAACTCGCAAAAAATCTCGGAACATATGCTACAGTTGGGTGTAAGATCCCTCGGATAAAATCTTCGGTGGTAGCTACATATCCACTTCCTCCTAAGCGCTTTTATAGCGATTTTAAGGATTCGTAGATCTACTTCACTTCGGCCTAAATTACCGGACATTACATCCATCGCTAGTGACTTTAACTCCTTAGTTATTTCCTCATTGTTGGATATATTGATTACGTAACCCCTCTCTAAGTTTAGATACCTAGAAACTGCTGATGGTGTTATTTTCAAAGCCCTCGCTATCTCAACTACACTTAATTTGAACTCCTTATGCATTATTTCGACTAATGTCCTTCTAAGTGAAGGGATTAAGTACCTACTGCCTACCTCAAATAGCGATGACGTAGCTCATCCACTCATAGAATCAGTATCTTCTTCATTATCTCTGAGGAATTCCTCACCACATCTGTGAGGTCCTCAACCATTTCAAGAGTTCCTAAGTACTTACCTTCCTTACTTTTCACGGAGGTAACTATTACCCTTATGATTCTATCCCCGACCATAGTCCAGTATTCCCTGAATTCCTCATCTCCTTTCTTAATTCTTTCAACGTTTACTTTAACTATTCCTTCAAGTCTTGGAGGATGGCAGAACAGTAACCTACGCCCCAATATAGTTTTAGTCCTGACGAATCCTTTACTAAACTTACTTTCCGTATAGTACTTAACCCTATCGTTCTCATCTGCGTAAGTTATTTCCAACGGCAAAGACCTTAGGACGGCATCAACCTCCTCCTTACTTAGGAATCCGGTTTCAAGTTTTATGTCTCCCTCCCTCACGATGTTGTACGTATCTGGCTCTAACTTCTTTAGCGCTAACTCTCGGAACTCCGTTGGTAGTTTCCTAACTTCTTCATCACTAATTTTAGGAACTATTTCATAAGGCATTACGGGTTTAGCTTCAGTCACCCACTCAACATCTACAGGAATTAAGTAACCTATATCCTTAGCGATCTCCGCTATCGCTGCCCACTCACCCTCACTGAAGAGAGCCCAAACAGCTGGGAATAAGATCTTATTCTCTCTGAAGACTAACTCCTTAACCTCATTAGACATTTCTAAACTTTTCGAAGCTACATCCTTAACAACATCTACTTTACTCCCACTATCCTTTAATAACTCCCTCAACTTTCTAATCTTAACAATTACTTGGTCCTCACGCCCCCATAGCACCCTAGGGACCGCAATCAAACCCCTCCTCTCTAAATAAGGAAATATAAGCATCTGAATCTTCCGGTAGTGAAGCCTTAAACCCCTTAAATTATTTATCAGGTCTACTAACTGCTCGTAAGTTCTACCAATATCAGCATTGGGAGAGGTTAAAATTGAATTAGCATACATTCCGAGGGCTTCAGACCATTTAAGGATTAACTCGTTCTCCCTGACTAGGAGGTCTAGAGGATGTCCCTTAGGTACATCCTTTAATTCTCTATCGATTAAGTAATCCCTAAATAACTGAACATGTAGGTCACAAAGCCTTAAAACCTCATTAATCTGAATACCCTCACTTATTAACTGCTGTTCTATCATAACTAGTTCAGCCGGAGTGATTGTGAGCGAGATTTGCCTGAATTCTTCCTTCAGGTCTTCAAGCTTAGCTCCTTCATGCAGTTTCCTTAATATGGATTTTACTAATTCAACTTTCCTTTTAGTTTCATTATTTGACATATGTCACACCAAGATAATGTAGGTTTAAAAGTTTATAAAATTAACTGAATAATATCCACACCCATCACCAAATCTTTAACGCTTAAGATATGTAGAGCTTGATATGCAAATGAGGTATGGCGTAAGCTATCTAAACCTTTTGTTGGCTGAATCATGTAATTAAAAAGGTTTTTAAGTTAATCTCTATGAGTAGTAGGTGGTGTAAGTACGGATACACTACACAATAATCAACCTTCTAAGCCTGATGCAGTCATCCACTGCCGTGATGATAACGTTGCAGTGGCTATTCGTGATATAATCAGTGGGGAGAGTGTTAAGGCAGTCTTCATAGATGACCTCCAGATCGGCTATATGATTACGGTTAGGGATAACATCCCATTAGGACATAAGTTCGCGTTGAGAGACATCGGTAAGGGAAGTACAGTGATTAAGTACTGTCGACCAATAGGTTATGCATTAGTGGATATATCAACTGGTTCACACGTCCATATACATAACATACGTTCCTTGAGGTGGGGAACTAGAAGAGTTCAGAGGGAGATGATTTAACGTGGTAGCGACGAAGTATGTTGTTAGAGCTTATGAGAGGCCGAACGGCGATTTAGGAATTAGAAACCACGTATTGATCATTCCGGTAGACGACCCCTCTGGTACACTTGCGTCGAACATTACGAAGATATTGAGTGGCACTAAAGCTATCCCTCACCCATACGGTAGGTTGCAATTCGGCAAAGACTTAGAGGTGTTGTTTGATACTCTAATAGGTTACGGTTCTAATCCTAATGTAGCTGCCTCCATAGTTATAGGGTTAGATAGTAGTTGGTCTAATAAGGTGGCAGATAAGATCGCTAAGACAGGTAAGCCGGTGGAGGCCTTCGGTATTGAAGGATACGGCGATCTTAGAACGTTGGAACGGGCTGCTAGGAAGGCGAAAGAATACGTTCAGTTCGCAAGTGAGTTGAGGAGAACTGAAGTCGACTTAAGTGGATTTACATTCAGCATTAAGTGTGGTGAGTCAGATACGACTTCAGGTATTGCAGCAAACCCAGCCCTAGGTTACGTCACAGATAAGCTCTACGACTTAGGTAACACAATACTTTTCGGTGAAACTAGTGAGTTAACAGGTGCTGAGGATGTTGTTGCAGAGAGAATACCCAATCCAGCTCTTAAGGAAAAGTTCCTAAAGATTTATAGAGATTATATCAGCATAATCGAAAGCTCAGGATTAGACTTACTTGGCTCACAGCCAACGGAGGGAAACATAAGGGGAGGTATATCGACGATTGAGGAGAAGGCGTTAGGTACTATTCAGAAGTTAGGAAGTAGACCCATAGCATGTGTGCTCGACTACTTGGAAAACGTTCCTAAGGGGGGAGGCGGGCAATTATGTTTCTTAAATTCTCCCTCAGCATCTGCAGAGTTCGTCACGTTTGCCACAGCTAAGGGCTCAGTATTAAACTTCTTTACTACCGGTCAAGGAAATATCGTAGGTAACCCCATAAGCCCAGTAATAAAGGTAACTGCAAATCCAAAGACAGCTAAGAACATGGAAGAACACATAGATGTAGACATATCAGACCTACTGCAGTTAAAGGTGAGTTTAATGGAAGCTGGGGAGAGAATACTTAACTACTCACTAAGAGTGATGAACGGTAGGTTAACATCGAATGAGGTAATGGTACATGAGGAATTCTCACCCATTAAGTTGCATATAACGGCTTAACGAATTAAACCAACTGAATCCGAAACGGATGTTAAAACTATATGTGGAAGGAAACCTAAATCAAATGAAATGGTCTTTCAAACGGGGATCCCTACCTCTAACTCTGGCGGATATGGCTCTAAGAATTTCTGCTCCTCTAAATACCTATCCCCTAACCTATATATGAAGCCTTTAAAGTAAGCTATTAACGCCTTCAAAGTCTCACGACCAACTCTATATTCATCTATTAATGACTTAAGGTAGTCCCTCTCCTGGATTGACATGCGGTCCTTTAAGTGACTGTATAGGTGTGTGAAAACGTTCGCGTAAGAGCCCCTTCCAGGATTCTTCATGAGAGCTTCCAGGAAGTACCTCCTATACAGATTAACCAATTTATGTAAGTCGATGTGGGACCTCTCGGCCACCAGTTTACCTAAGATCTTAAGGTAATGGGGACTATATAGCATCAACACATATTTATACCTTCTATGCAGTTCTACTACTGTCTCTACCCTGTTAATATTATTTAAGGATATCCTAAGGTCACTTATGGCGAAGAGCCTAGTTAAATAATTCCTCCTAATCCCGAAGTTTAGGAGACGCTTCTCACTCTCAAACGGAAGTAGAGGGTAGGAACTCCTAGCTAGTTCCGCAAACAATCCGTTAGACCTCCTTAATACAGCACCTCCTCTACCATAAATCTTAGAATCACCTATACCGCAGGAAGGACTTCCAGACTTCAATAAGAAACCATCTACATCCACCAAATCACTAAGAAATAATTCCGCATATCTCTTAACTCTATGGGTGATGTCCTCCCCAGTCTTTAAGTCAATTAAATAAACAGCATTGCCGTCCCTATATAGTGCTAGCGGATTCCGAGGAACTCCTAACCCAGCACCTACTTCAGGACATACAGGAACTACGGTAACATACTTCTTCAGAGTCTCTACGAATTCATCGAAGATTATACCACCGTCGTATCTAACAGCTCTAATTCCAAGGCATTCACTTAAAACAACTGTAGGTGTTGGAAATCCCGCCATCTTACACTGCCATAAAAGATCTACTCTCAGAGGGAAAAACCTTAAAATTTAACGCGTTGAAATACGTCATGTGGTGCCATAAGCCTGAGTGTAGGGTTAGGATTCTTCTGCTCAACAAGCGACAACAAGTTAACTACGAACCGTAAGATGGTTTTGAGGAATTTAAGGTTTGAAACCCTAACCGCAGTCTTTAATAAAAACCTTAATGACTTCATCAAATTACTTGAGTTGTCGAAGGAAATGGGTCTTACTATATTTAGGCTTGGTTCGAACTTCATCCCATTCGCGTCTCATCCAGCATTTAGACCGGAGTGGTTTAAGGTTATGGAGGAGAAATTAAAGTATGTAGCTGATGTGGTGAGGAACTACTGTATTAGAATAACGATGCATCCGGATCAATTCGTAGTTTTAAACAGTCCAAAGGACGATGTGGTGCAGAGATCGTTAGCAGAGCTAAAATATCATTTCTGGGTACTAGACACGCTTAAGCTAGGCGACGACAGCGTAGTAGTTATCCACGTAGGAGGAGTTTATGGAGATAAGAAATCAGCTATTAAGAGGTTGGAAGAAACGCTTAATGAGAATACTTGGCTAAAGAAGAGGTTAGCGATCGAGAACGACGAGAAATATTACACGATTGATGACGTAATTCAGCTAGTTGAGACTTATGGGATTCCTGCCGTATTTGACTACTACCACCATATTCTAAATCCATCTAACTTCAGTTTAGATAAGCTCCTACATACGTGGGGAAAACGCATCCCGGAAATCCACATATCATCTAAGCCTGAAGGATCGCATAGGTTTGGAGAGCATGGGGATTACATCAACGTAAGTGACTTTAAAAACATGATTTCCATGTTTGGAGTAGATTTCCATACTGACGTAATAATTGAGGCGAAGAAGAAGGAGAAAGCTGTTTCAAGATTGCTACAGGAATTAAAACATGAGGGAATACCAATTCGCACAACGCCACTTAAATGTCCAGCATAACTCCCTTAATGGTTTTGAGGTAGTCAATAAACTAGATGAAAGCTTGATTAAGTTACAAGTGTGGCGTCTCATTTAATCCCTAGGTTAAGCCACAACTGCGTAACCTATGCATCAGCTGATGCCATCAACTCATCACTACATCCATACAATTATGTTACCTCCATAAGTTATCGAATACTACTAACACTTCTTTTGTAGATGTTACAACACAGTATGTGGTGCGGCGGCCGGGATTCGAACCCGGGATTTCCGGCTTGGGAGGCCGGCGTCCTAATCCAGGCTAGACGACCGCCGCATTCAGTTAAATTCATTATTTATACCTTAATTAATTTTTAGATCTGTGAAGTGTCTATGCTATCTATGGTCCTCTCCTCCACTAAAGATATAGTAGGTGATGTCGAGTCTGCTGGAGGGCCAGCATTCTATTCCTCACTAGCTCTTAGCTTCTTAGGACTAGATGACTTCACCGTAATAACTAATAGGGGCGTAACCTACGGCCTTCTCAATAAGTTAGGGATTAATTTAATCCCAGCAGGTTCTAGCGAGACGGTCTTTAAGATTGAAATCAACGGTCATCGATTACTTAAGCTAATTAAGCAGGGTTCAATTGAATTAGCTAAAGTCGCTGAACACCTCAGTGACGACATAGTTATCTCACTTACCTTTCATGAGGTGCCGTTGAGAGTTATTAAGGAATTATCCCGTGGTAGGAGAGTTGTTGTAGATGTTCAGGGATTTGTTAGGTCTTCAGATAGTGATGGATTAATTCTAAATAACTATGAATTGCTTACTGAGTTAGCAAAGTTGGATTGCAGCGAACTCGTTTTAAGGGGTGAATATTACGAATTCCCACCTAAGTGTAGGGGTGTTAAGGTTTTTGACTGCGTTTCCGAATTTAAAGCCTCTTTGATTATAACCGACGGTTCAGGCCCTACGTATTACTCCACAATCGATGGTGATTCAGGAATGATTCAACCACCTCAGTTAATTCACGGTAACACCCTCGGCACCGGCGATGTATTTACTGCAGTGTTCGCTTATGAGTACTTACTCCTAGATAAAGGTTTTGAAGAAGCTGTAGCTACCGCAACAGCAGCTGCTTCACTAAGGGTCCGGGACTCCCGGCCTTGGTATACATTCAGTGAGGTAATGTCCTTAAGTGGGAGGTTGCTTAGGTCATGTAGACGTATCGCTTATTAATCTGTATACAATCATTTACTGATCATGCAGCGAATAAGCAGAGAAGCTATAGTTAGACAGTACTACAGAAGGCTCTTCCTACTCCCGAAGACGTACGTAATCCTCATTACTTACTTAATCATAGCATTAGTAATAGGGATTGTGGAGGCGTTTCCAGCTATCGATTTCATCACCTACTTCGATAACGTTGTTAACTATTTGCTAGGCTTTACAACTCTTTTATTTCTAAATACATTGCTAACCAAGTCTAAGACGTTGAATGTGAAGAGAGTACTAGGACTTACGACAATATCCATGGGTGTGTTCTCCATAGCTGAATTAACGTTTGCGAAGCTTGTAGGTATTAAAGGATTAGGAGTGCTCACATCTTCAGGACTCTCATATATAGTGCTTCAAGTATTTCTAAAGCATCCACAAGCCCTTACTGCCTCAGTAATACCTCAACTCATAACCTACTTGGTACTTAATGAGGTAACCGTTGAAGCTTTAGCCACATACTTAATAAAAGCTTTCTTAGTGCAGGCATTGTCGCTTAGCTCATCATTTGTGGTGATAACAGCCATTGAATTAAGGGGGAGAAAACAACTTGGGATTAAACCTATATCTTTGCTTAATTCATTCGTAGCAAGCTGGTTTAGCAACGATCCTCAACCAATAGAATCTGAGTTTGAGAAATACTCAGAAAGTAGCGATGTTCTTCTCCGCTTCGCATTAATGAAGACACAGAATGGTGAAAAAGTACTACTTACATTTCCGACAATACATTTCGGCCCATTCAGGAATGTAGGTAGTTCTAGATTCATATACCATTTAGAAAACGCCTTAGGCAGTAGATATCAAGCATTCGTTTTCCACACACCATGCTCACATGAAAGGAACTTAATATCTTCCTCAGACAGTGAGGAGTTAGTCAAATACATTAATAACAACATAGATGGTTTATTGAATATCACTGCTGGGTTAAAGCCATGTAAACCTTACGTAGTGACTAATGATAGTGGCTGGGAAGCATATGTAATACCCTTCAGAACTGGGTTCGTAGCATTTCTTAAGAACTTAGTTAACGGTTCGGATGACCTACCATTCGAATTGTGGAGTTTCCTCGATGACGTAAAAGGAATGTACTTCTACTCATTAGTGGATACTCATAGTTCTAAAGGCCATCCTGAGGCAAATCTCGAAATATTTAAAGATCTGCTCAATAGAGTCGTTAACAACTACGTATGTGAGGAAGTAGAGCGCTTTGAGATAGGATACGGGGAGGGTTACGTTAATTACTTACATCGAGGACTCTGCTTCAATAAGGTAAAGTCAGTTGTGATGAATTTTAACGGATCTAAACATGCGTTGATATACTTATATGGGAACAATATGGACATCAAATTCAGGGAACTCATAATTTCTGAGGTATCTAAGCTAGGTTTAGATTACGTTGAGGTTATAACTCCAGATGACCACAGCTGTGCAGCATCATTTAAGGAATCACCATACGACATCGTCAGCTGCTGTACCGACGTCGTTGATGTCATTAAGGATGTTGTCTCTAATGCCATGTCCAATATGTCGGCTGCAAGCATACATACTGTAGACCTGATAATTAGGAATGTTAAGCTTGTCGGTAATAAAGTCTGGGATATGGTTAGGGGGTTAGATGTGTTGGGGAGTTCAGTCGTTAAGTATATATTAGCATCGATATTCTCCATGAACTTAATACCCATCATAACACTGATAAATGTTCCATAATCTCCGTTACGGAATTACTTAACTAAAAGATTTCTAAGCGTATTTACGAATTTTTCAATGATTTCGTAGGTTATGTGAGGTCCTACAACGATCCTCAATGCATTACGGATTGAGGTAGGATATACATATAGCTTTAAATTCCATAAATACCTCATAACCTCATCCCTATCATCAACTTCGAAGGTAACAATAGGTAGTTTCGGCTCGTTCAATACTTTAACACCTATGTCAACTAACTTACTGCTTAGGTATTTAGCCCTAGCTACTAGGTCACGGGCTAAATATCTAAAGCCGTCAGTATCTAATACCTTAATAGCTCCCCACGCAGCTGCTGCAATACCTCCACTTCTAGTCCCTAATAAACTTCTATTCTTTCCGGAAGGCATGTAGGGTGCGTCAAAGGTAATTAATTCCTCAAGCTCCCTGTTCCTAAATAGTAGAGCGCTACATGGCACAGGAACAACCAACTTATGGAAGTCCACAGTAATTGAGTAAACGTTACTTAATCTAAAGTCAAATACCGGTATATCCGAGTCTAATTCAGCAATGAAGGGAGCTATTAATCCACCATATGCTGCATCTACGTGGATGGCATATTTAACGTCATCGCATTCACTGACTAAACGGTCTACAGGCTCAACAACACCTAAATCTGTTGTTCCTGCAGTCATAACGACTGAGGCAAGTCTACCTTCGTACTTACGAATTAATTCACACAACTCATTAACTTTAGGTATGTAGCGGTCATCGACGTCTACTTCAATTAAATTCAGTCCCAATACCTTACATGACTTCCTAATACTTATGTGAGCTGTTTTCGGTGAAATAACTACGTCGCCACCTGTGTATTCCCTCAACGCATATAGGGCTGTCAAGTTAGATTCGCTTCCTCCATACGTGAGTAACCCGTATCCCCCACCGTGCATGAGCTTCGACAACCAATTAATGCATTCAACCTCAAGTTGGTGGGTAACTTTAAACAATTTAGGATCGTTTAGGTTAGTGTTCATGAAGATGTTGAATGCTTCCACCAAGTATTGAGGAGCTTCAATAGTCATAGACCCTAATACCTCACCTGAGCTGTAGCTGGGGTCCTCACTTCGGAGCCTCTTAAGCGTTTCAATCACATCACCTGGGTTCAAAGCCAACACCATCGAATACTTAGATAAGCTTAAGTTAAATCTCCATATACTAATAACGGTGTTGAAATGAAAGCATGCATAGATGATATAACCTTCGAGGCAGCGCATTACACACCAGTTAATAACGTACCGCAACTACATGGCCATACATTCACTCTATCCGTATGTGTTGAGGGAGAATTAAATAAGTCCTCTATGGTGTTGGATTTTCTCAAACTTAGGGATATACTCGAAGGTGTTATTGAGCGTTACAGATATTCGCTGATTGTACCGAGGAGCGATTTAGAATCCCTGTGTATCAAAGGACCCTTTAAAGTCAAGCTAGCTGTAATCGATTACCCTCACGCAACTGCTGAAGCCATATCCATGAGCATACTCGACGAACTTACTACCATATTTAAATCACTAAATATGGGGTTTAAAGTAACGTTAAAGGTCAATGAAGGTAAGTACATGTATGTTGAGGAATCTCGCCAAACCTGAGGTGTTAGCGTTTTTACGCATTCTTAAATAGGTGATTTTCGCTTGTTTTCCTCATAACGTATTAGCGACTTAACAATACCGTTGTGATGCTCCTCCTCACTAATTACTTCTGAGAACAACTTCTCCACTAACTCAGATGCATCCTTGTTAATTAATTCCGGCAGCAACTTCTTTAGAATGGGGTACATTAACCTATTATACATCTCCTCACCCACGAACCCTTCGACGAACTCCAATTTAGTTAAGGCCTGCATAAGATCGATTTTACCCCTATCAACATCTTTCATTATATTCTCTACTGTTTTCCAAGGCTCCCCTACTAATTTATCGCATTTGGGGCTTCCCACATCTATGTTTAACGATTCGTAAATTCTCTTCATAAGCTCTGCATGTGAATTACTCTCTATAGACAACCACTCCATAGCTAACTTCACTGCCTTATCGTTAGTTAATGACATCAATTTATTATATAGTTGAGCTGTAAGCTCCTCAAATTCTTGAGAGCATTTAATTGCTACGACGACGAAATTCTTATCAAGAAATGAACCGCTAATACCGAATTCACCTAATGTTTTTTGAGCCTAGGAATTTAAATTTTAACTGTAAATAATTCGGTGATGTTTATTAAGTCATCTTTTATGATTAAACGGTGTTTAAATTTTGAAAGATAATTCCGTAACGGTGAAGGGCCCTAATTGCGTATATTGTAGACTTAAGCCATGTAGTAGGGAACCACAAGCAACTAAACCTAATTTTTGCCCAATGACTACCCACCCGGAAGTTGTAAACGGATCTATCGGAAAGTATGTCGGCATATTGGAGGATCTACATAGGGTTGCATCATTAGTTGAAAAGGAGGGTTATTGTGTATGGCCCCGACTCCGTGAGGTGGTTGAGTTCTCTAGAAAACTTAATTTAAAGAGGTTAGGTGTCGCTTTCTGTATAGGCTTAAGTGATGAGGCTGAATTCGTCGTAAAGTACCTAGAGAGTAAGGGCTTTGAGGTTTACTCCGTTTGCTGTAAATGCGGTGGGTTCGATAAGACGTTATTAGGTTTGAATGAGGACCAGAAGTTAAAGCCCTATACACACGAATCTATATGCAACCCTATACTTCAGGCAGACCTTCTGAATTACGTAGGCACTGAGTTAAACGTAGTTGTTGGCCTTTGTGTAGGTCATGACACGATATTTATGATGAATTCGAAAGCGCCGGTGACGTATCTGATAGTGAAGGATAGGGTAACCGGACATAACCCAGCTGCAGCCATCTACGTCAAGAACTACTTTAGATCTAGATTAGATATAACCTAAGTGAATCCCAATTAAATCTAATCCTATCTTAACTGCGTGAATCCATGAATCGGGTGGTTTATTAAAACTCCTTATATATTGACTTCCTTTAAAACTAGGTAACTCTTTCTTCGATATCAGAATTGGAACATCTACTAAGCTTAAGAATCCGTAGTCAGCGACACTATCTCCTGCACCTATTATGGGTAATGTGCGTCCAACTAGATTCAATCTCTTCAAAAATTCCCGTACTCCCTCCTCCTTATATGCGCCGAGCACCTGAATGGACCTATTAGTGATGATGGTTTTGAGACCTGCTTTACTGATGGTTTCCTTAATTATAGCTTTACATAAAGTTTCTCTAGTTATAAATGCATCACTATAGAACCTTTCCTGCGAATCCCTAACAACATCTACAGGTAATCCCAGAAATTCGGAAATGTCTGTAGCGCTCGACTTACTTAGCCTCAGCAAACGCTCACCACAGATATCACTTCTCTCGATCGTGGTCAACAAATCATCAAATAATGATATAGGCTTACATAACTCCACAACACTATATCCGTTTAAGGTAGGTGATCCTTCATCCCTTAATAAACCATTAGAGCTATATATCACGCATCCTCCTTCAGCTACCATAGCTATAAACCTAAAGTCTAAGGACCTCATTAAATTATTAAGCTCATTAAAAGCTTTGAAAGTAACTGGAATAACCTCAACACCGACGGATCTTAACCTTTTAAGGAAGTAACTTAGTGTATTCAAACCTTCTCTAGTCCCTAAAGGGATCATGGTATCATCTATGTCGCTCAGCACTAATGCCTTACCATCTATTCTGAAGTCACTTCTATATATGTGTACCACACCAAAAATAAGTAAATCGATCACTTCTTAATCTTAACTATTATTGTTCTCAACACTAGATAAGGTGATATCAAAATCTCTTCAAACATACACTATCTATAGGGCATGTACTACATAAAGGTTTTCTAGCCCTACAATAACTTCGCCCTAGCTTTATAAGAAGTAGATGCGCCTTCAAATAATAATTAGGGGGTAATACCTCATGCACTTTCGCCTGAATTTTCAAGTAGTTGTCCCTTCTACCTGTGATACCTAACCTAGCTAAAACACGTCTGATGTGTGTGTCAATGGGGAATACTTCTATACCCCTACACATTAACATAAATACATCAACGGTCTTATATCCAATCCCATCGATGTTTAGCAACGCTTCCCTCAGTTCCTTACCCGGTAGAGAATTAAGCGCATCCACACCCCCTAAATCTTTAACAGCTTTCGCGATCGAATATATCACCCGAGATTTCCGTCTGAAGAGACCGGCAATTCTTAACGCCTCTTCAACATCACTAATTGGTAGACTCAGAATTGCTTCAGGTGTTACAGTTCCAAGCTTAACCTTTAGATTGTTAAATGCCTTTATTGCTAGATCATCTCGCGTGTTCTGAGATAGTATTATTGAAACCAAGACTTCGAAAGAGCTGTACCCACATCTACATAGATGGTAGGCTATGAATTCATCATTAATAATACTGAAATGCCTGTCGAGCGTATCAACGATCTGCTTAAGGTCCGGACTTCCAACCATAAGTACCTGAGATATTTCCCATAACCCTTATATTTAAGCACTAGCTATATCCTTCTAGTACATTAAGACTTTAACTCACCGATGTATATGTGTTAAATCAATGCATCAGCCCTTCGACTCCCTAGCAAGTAATGAGAGAATAGCTCCAACAACACTTAACGACAGGTATATCATTAATGAGAGTTCTATGGCCTTCATCAATTCACTCTCAATTCTCATTATTGAAGTTATAATCGATGTGCTAAGTGCTTGCCCTAAGAATCTCATGGTTGCGAGAAACGCTGTTGCTGTACCGTATGCTTCCTTAGGGGACATGTTCATGATTGCTGTGGTGTTTGGAGATGCGAATAATGCGAAACCCACACCTAAGGTAATTAATATAAGAACTAAATTGATTATTGAAAATTCAGTGTTTATTAAAAGTAAGCTACCTATTCCAGCAGATATGATGAACATGCCGATGGATGCTGTTATGGATGGCTCGTAACGATCTGCTAGGTAACCCGCGATAGGTGATAATGCTGCCTGAACTATGGGTTGAGTTGCTAATACTAACCCAGCATCCGATGGTTGTAGACCGCGAATCCTTTGAAGGTATATGCTTAATAAGATTGTTAAGGCGTAGGTAGCGCTATAGTTAAATAGGGCTGAAGAATTAGCCATTAATGGTCTCTTCTTAAGTAACTTACTGTGGAGTAATTTGGGGCTTCTCCGCTCTAGCATTAAGGTAGTGGTTAATATGACTAACCCTAAAGGAATTAGAGAAACCCACAACAGGTTATCGATGTTTGACGCCCCTAAAATGATTAAAGCTATTGAAGTAGGTGTTAGTAAAGACCTAACAATGTTTGGTTTAGGTGATGTTCCACGCTTCAGATCAATGAATAACACCGCAGCTATTAATCCGATAAACGCGGTTAATGCCTTCAGTACAAAAATAGCTCTCCACCCAAACTGGTTAACTATATAGCCGCCAACAACGGGTCCTAAACTAGAGCCTATGTACACCGCCATAACGTTGACGCCTATTGCAAAACCTCTCCTTTCTTTAGGGAAGGTATCAACTAAGATCGGAACTGAGGAACTGACTATCATTGATGCGGAGATGCCTTGAATAAACCGACACATCAGAAGTGATACATAGCCATTAATTAGAAATATTATGAGTGAAGTAACTCCAAATAACGCTACCCCTAAGTGGAAAACTCTCCCCTTCCCTAACCAATCACCTAAGCGGCCAACGACAAGGACCAATGACGATAACGATATTAAAAAAGAATTAGCGAACCAATTGACCTCCGCTAAACTCAGTTTGAATTCCATGGAAATCTGAGGTATTGCAATAGCTATTGAGGATGCCGTAAAAGGCGTTAGGAATGACGCCATAGCTGTTGCATATAAAACGCAGTAATAACGTACTTTAATGTACTTCCCCTACATTAACTGTGTTGATAACAGTATTTATTTATTACAACGTTTGGACGTCTCATAGTTTTTGTTTACCCTTAATATAACTAGGTAATAATAAGTAATATAAATCGGTTTTAAAATCATCATTTAGGTGGGACGTCCCTGCTGAATGCAAGAATATTAAGAGCTGGATACGGGGTTGGTAAACCTGTTCTTAAGGATCTAAGCTTATCCCTATCTGATGGAGAGCTACTACTTATTGCAGGTCCTTCAGGTTCAGGTAAAACATCCCTAATATTAACTATAACTGGCGTGATTTCCAACCTACTTAACGGTTTCGTTGAAGGTGATGTAGACTTATACGGAATAAACCCCATAGATCCTGAAGACTTCCCTAAAGTACCTAAATTCGTTGGGGTCGTACTTCAAGACCCCGAAAAACAGTTAGTTATGCCTACACCTGCGGATGAGGTATCCTTCACGTTGGAGAACTTAGGATTTACAGTTACTCGAGAATCTATCATGAATTCCCTAAAGAATGTAGGTCTTGAAAGTAGGGCATACAGTCCAACTGAGTACCTATCAGGCGGTGAGAAGAAAAGATTATGTATAGCTGCCTCAATAGTCCATAAACCTAAGTTATTGATATTCGATGAACCCACAGCTAATTTAGACCCTTGGGGTGTTTCAGAAGTTATTAATTACATAAAGAGGTTGAAGGAGGAAGGCTCCTCGGTTATAGTGATCGAACATAAGGCCAGGCACTTCCTACCACTTACCGATAAACTGATGGTTCTAATTAATGGTGAGCAGAAACTCAACCTAACTAAAGACCTAATCTCAAGTAAGTATGAGGAAGTCGTCAATACGTTAAATAATTTAGGTGTAGATGCGTCGAAACCTAATTTGACTCGAAGGAATGAACTCTATACTAAACCTGTAGTAATTACTGCCAATGATCTATGGTTTAGGTATCCATCCAGTAAAGAATACGTTTTGAAGGGAGTAAGTCTAACTCTGAGGAAGGGAGAAGTAGGGGTTGTAGTTGGCCGTAACGGATCTGGAAAAAGCACGTTACTTAAAGTCCTTTCCGGACTTTATAAACCTGATAAAGGTTCAATTAAGGTCCCATCCTTAAACGGTATTAATGGTAAAGTACGTAAACGAAATTTAGTTTTCTACGTACCTCAAGAGCCTGATTACATGTTCATTCATAACACCGTATTGAAGGAGTTACAGTCATGCAGTAATAAATCATTTAATTTTGATGAAGTGCCGTGGGTTAAGGAAGTGCTTAACGAATCACCATATAAGTTAAGCCATGGACAGAGGAGGTGGCTGTCTTACTTAATAGCTAAGCTTCACAGCCCTGAGGTAGTAATGTTCGATGAACCTACGGCGGGCCTAGATATAAGGCTTCTTAAACAGTTTGTGAATTGGGTTAAAGATTTTGTTAGTGAAGGTAAGACGGTGCTGATCGCGACACATGACGTGAGGGTAGTGTGTGATATAGCTACAAACGCATTCATCATGTCTGAAGGTACTTTAAGTCAGGTATCAGTAGAGGAGGCTAGGGACTACCTCGAAAAACCTGTAGAGGTGATAAGTTGATTAAAGTGAGGCCGGTGACTTTATTCATTTACGGACTCACCATAACTGTCTTAGCATTCATTGCCAGATCTACTGAGCAACTAATCCTACTTACACTTATTAACGCGCCCCTAGGTATTTATTTAGGATTTAAGCGACTTAAGATCTTGATAATTCTCTTCCTGCTGGGGTTGATTGGGTTATTCGTTAATTCATTAATATTCGCTAATAGTGGTATTGCAGTACTTGACTTGCAGTTCATCACTGTAAGGGAAGGTGCTATAACCTCCTTCTCGAAGGTTACTTTAAGACTTCTAACAATTTTAGGGGCTGCACTCATATTCGTCACGCAAATTAACGTGAGAGATTTCATAAAATCTCTTGAAGAGGAGTTAAGATTCCCTAAGGATATCGCTTACGCATTATCTGTAGGTTTAAGGATGTTAAATATACTTGAACGCGATGCTAAGGAAATACAGCTGGTCAGAGTTGAAAGAGGTTATAGAAAGGTCCCTCTAACTCCAGCAGATGTTGGTAGCTTTTTAAGGCCTTTACTGAGCTTAGGATTAGAAAGAGCTATATGGATTGGTATTGCCACCGAGTTGAGAGGATTTGCTTTGAGAAACCCTAAAAGGGCTGAAATTAAGGTAGGTGTTCTAGACATACTCCTCTACTCATTACTTATTTTACAGTGCTTGGCGATCTTAATTCTTGCATGACCACTATCTTATCATTAAATATATAAATCAGTAGTCAAGAAATAATTGGTGCTGATTATGGCGTTAAGCAAGAGATTCACAGCATTAGACCTAACTTACCTAGGTGTGGTAGCAGCTATATGTGGGGTCATCTTCGCATTGACGTGGAACGTATACTTCATTGGAAGTGCTCTTGGGGGACCAATAATTGCCAGGATCATGTCATATGGTTTGTGGTTTATTGGTGCACCGCTTGCGGCGACCTTAATTAAGAAGCCAGGCACGGCATTTCTCGGTGAATTTCTAGGTGCTGTTGTAGAGACGTTAATACCTACATACGGTGCGTTCACGAACATAATTTATGGATTCGCCCAAGGAGCTGCCTCCGAACTAGTTTATGCAATGTTTAAGTATAGAAAATACGGTATTGTTCAAGCATCTTTATCCGGTGCAGTCGCCGGCTTCCCCTGCGTGGCTTTAGACGCCCTCCTCTTCGGGGATATATATCCAGCTGAGGTGATGGTGCTGATAACAATAGCTGCAGTTATAAGCGGCGCTATTTACGGAGCTGTAGCAGCAATAGCTGTAAGGAGCGTAAGGAGGTGATCGACTATTAGCCTAACTACGGAGCTTAGAAACAAAGCTGATCATATATGGGTTAAGATCTTCAACCATCCGTTCGTGGTTGAGCTATATAGAGGTGAGTTACAGTTAGAGAAATTCAAGTACTACATAATTCAGGACTACAACTACCTAATAACTATGTACAGATGCTTCAGCTTAATAGCCTCTAAAGCGGATTATAAACTGGCTAGGAAGGCATTAGAGCTGGCTTACTTAGAAGCTACTACTGAAATGGCTAACTATGAGAAACTACTAAGTAGATTAGGACTAAGTCTGGACTACGTTGTAAGGGTAGAGCCAGCTCCAACAAATACTGCATACATGAATTTCCTAACGGCAACATGTGCGTTAAAACCACCAATACATGGATTAATAGCGCTTTTACCATGTTTCTGGAGCTATGCGGAAATAGCTGAAAAGCATAAGGAGGCATTAGCCAGGAACAGTAATGAGTTATACGTTGATTGGGCGAAGACTTACTTAGCAGGCGAATATAAACAATTAATTAGCGAATTAAGGGAAATAATTGATGCGTCTATAAACTTAAGTGAAGTTGAAGATTTGACGAAGATATTCGTAACTGCAAGCAAATACGAATACCTGTTCTGGGAAATGTCATATAGAATGGAGTCCTGGACCATATAGTTTGTTGAAGCAAATACACTATAGATATGTAAGATAAGTACCGCGAAAGAGGTCAAATGATGTGTTTAATTCCAGTTAAGACATTTAAGTAAAATTTAAATTATATTTATTGTTAGTAATCCATAGAGAGATTGAGTCAGATGTCAGACTTAGTTTTTGGGATTGAGTACCTAGATAACCTATATTCTAGAGCACTTAAGCTTAATCCACTAATAGTTATCGCTGGCCACCCAGGATCTGGGAAGACTACCCTAGCATGCACAATGTGCTATGCGAATACCGTTAAAGGCAATAAATGCGTCTACATAACATTTTACGAGGATAAGGAAAAGCTTTACGACATAATGTCTGGTTTAGGACTAGATTTAAGAGGAGCTGAATCTAAAGGTCTCTTTAAGTTCATCAAGATACCTCTAAGTTCTTCACAACTATTCGGAGAAACTCTTATGGACAGCATAAATGATTACAGCCCTAATATCGTAGTGATAGATTCTATGACACCTATATTAATTTATATGAAATCTCATGAAGAGAGGCGTGCATTTCTTCAAAACTTTCTCTACGAGTTGCCTAACAGGGTTAAGGGTGCTGTCGTACTCGTTTATGAGGCGTTGAATAATTACATTGAAGAGT
Organism: Sulfolobales archaeon; assembly: GCA_025058345.1. GTDB lineage: Archaea > Thermoproteota > Thermoprotei_A > Sulfolobales > NBVN01 > DTCV01. The sequence continues at coordinate 11,347 of JANXEN010000007.1, read as the reverse complement.
TAAACGATGTCTCCTTTGTAGCTGATGTGGTTTTATACATGAGGAATGTCGTTGAGAAAAACATCTTAACAAGAGTTATGGAAATTAGGAAAATGCGTGGCTGCGATATAAAATTAGGTGAAATCCCCTACAGCATCTCAGGAGGTAAAGGAATAGAGTTATATCCAAAGCCTTTCCTAGAGGACATACCCTCCGATTCGAGGGAGTTGAAACTACCGTGTAAGATTTTAGAGCGTCACCTCGGTCATGGACATCTCGGCATGTCAGTTTATATAACGCACTACGCAGATAATAGACCTCTAGAACCGTTGTTAATCCTAACAGGTCTCCTAGTTCTTAATGATCTGAAATGCCTCTACATAGTATATAACCAACCACCTAAATCGGTTAAAGAGCAAATCATTAGGGTCCTCAAAAAATACGGTATGTCTGAAGAAAACGCTGAGAGAGTAGTAGACAACCACTACACTTTCATCAGCATTAATCCATATCTATATTCCCTAGAAAGTTTAATCATTAAGTTGATGTCGTTAAGTAAGGACGCCTTTAACTCGGACGTCGTAGTTTTTAATGATGTAAGTCTTGTTGGGATGGTGTATAATAGTAGCAACTACTTAAGAGCTATATACGACAACATTAACTATATGAGGTATCTCAGGAAGTTAACTGTACGTATCGGTAGTTATATAGATGAAGAGCATTATAGGTTGAACTCTATGGTATCAGATATAATATTTAAAGTCATTCCGGACATGAAAGAATCCAGCGCTAGATGTGAGCTTATGATATATTTATGGCGTAGGGGTATGGAGGCAGCTCTACTGAGAAGTGAGGAAATTCAGATATGTTGTGAGGAAATAGTTCGAAACATTAACGATAATTTCTTGAAATCTTAACACCTTAAACCCATATGACTTACATCTCAAAAAATCATTGAACTACTTAAATACCGGCAACTGAGACTTTAGGAACGTAAATGTAGGGTAGAGCGTAGCTTCCGTAATGTTCGGCTCTAGCGGTGAGTGAGATACCGTCGTTTGCGAGTAACTCATATATATTCCCTGATATTATGACACCTTTAACTGGATGCTTATCTAATCCGTCCTCAACCAGTATTGCGTTACTTACGGTCGCATTTAATAGACCGTTAATTGGGTTGGAAAGCCACATCCCTATCACATCATACACTATGAGTCCCTTCCTTATTCCACGGGTCAGTGAGGTCAGGTCATCACTTCCGGGATTAACTATAATGTTTGACCTCCATGGTGAGGGACTATGGGATGGTGTAGGCCTAAATGCGTTACCTGTAGACTCACAACGATCTATGTTGGCTGTATAACTATCGTAGAGGAAGCTACGTACTACTCCTCTCTCTATTAAGCATTTCCTCCTCGTTGGAATCCCCTCATCGTCAAATCCCTTAGTCCCAACCATCGAGGGATAGATACCGTCGTCAAATACCGTTAACTCCTCACTAAACACATCAAGTCCAAGTTTTCCTTTCAGAGGGGATCTATTTCTTTGAATCTGGTCTGCGCAGAGTGCTGGAATAATTAAGTCTTCAAACACATATTTAAATACTTTAGGCGTTAAAATAACTTCGTAAATACCTGTGGGGATCCTCTTAGCAATGAGTGTTTTTATAGCTACCTCTGTTACCTTACTTATCAGATCTGCAGGTTCGAACTTCTTGAGTGTTGTGCCGACGTAGTGGTCAGTGTATCCTGATTCATGCCCATTATCTACAGCCTTAACATTAACAGAGACGATTGCTCTCGTTCCAGACTCTCCTAGACTTATCCCAAACGAGTTTCCGATAAACCTGCTAAAGTAGGTTAGATTTATTAATACATCACTTACGAATGCACGTCTATCTAAGTCGTTCACTCCCTTCACTATATAATTACTCAACTCACGAATCTGACCGAGGTCCGGATACCTCACTTCATCAGCAACCACTACCACAGCATCTGACCTACCTAACTTATCCGGAAGTGAAGACCACCTATTGTCCTCAGGAAGTGTCTTAGCTATTTTAACGGCTTTCCCGAAAATGTAGTCTAAATCACTTATCTTTGATATTACACCCCCTTGAGTTACGACTCTCTTACCTATCGCTACCCTAATGCCTACAACGAGTTTATCTCCTTTGACGATGTTTTTAACCCCTCTTCTATCGCCCCTAACAGTAGTGGTTAGCTCTTTAACCCCATATATTTCTGCACCATCAGTTCCATAAAGCCTCGCTAGTTTTAATCCCCTATCTATTATATCTGATATTATCTCATCCACCAATGACCACCTTCTTAACCCTTAAATGGGGGCCTCCGAAACCTACGCGAACGGATTGCATGTCCTTGCCGCATCCACCGAATACGCTTGTACTTATCTTCAAATCGCCAGCCACTGCATCAACTTCCTTCAGTGTCTCAAGGATCATCCCACTAACTGAAACCCCTCTGACGAGTTCAGCTACATCACCATTTCTAATAATGTATGAAGGTCCGATGCTAAATGTGTATGTACCTACTGAAGGTCTTACTTCACCGCCTATAGAGCCAACACCTTTAAGGTATATACCGTATGAAATTCCATCGAATAGCTCTTCAACTGACCAATCACCGCCCTTCATATAATAATTTGTCTGCCTCACCAACGGAATATGCATCACATCTTGAGCTCTACCGTTACCTGTTAAATCCTGATTCAGATCTGCAGAAACCTCCCTATTGCTTAGATACCCGGTTAACACTCCTTCATCAATTATCTTAGTCCTGCGCTTAGGAACTCCCTCATCATCGTAAGGTACTGGGTAACCACCATCAATGACTCCCTCATCGAATATTGTAACTAATTCGCTGGCAACTTTCTCACCAATCTTGCCACTAAGCACTGACTCGCCATTAATTACCAGGTCACCCTCACTCGCATGTCCTAAAGCTTCATGCAATAATAGTCCAACGACATCATTATCGACAACAGCCACATAACTACCAGGTGATGGGGTTTTAGCCATAGATGCTTTGACAGCTAATTGATTTAATTCATCAGCGAATTCGAACCAATCATTACTTCGAATGAATTCATACCCACCAACGAAGGTTTTATGGTCTCCAACCCTCTCCACGAGCTCACCTGACTTAGCTACACTCGTGTGGGCAAAACCAACGCAAGTTATATCTAGCTTAACTTCAGTTCCCTCACTTGAAAGGAGGAACTTCTTATCTCTTTCAATTGCCATTCTAGTAACTGCGGATACGATGCTTTCCCTCTTAATACTTTCCCTATTCACATCCAATACTACCCTAACCTTATCCTCCGGTTCAACTTCCTGAGGGTCTTCCTTAACGTTAACGGTGTAAGAATCCCTGACCGGCTTAACAAATCCGTGATTATATCTTCTGGATATTACAGAAGATTTCGCTATAGAGATGGCGTTCTCAACCATCTTTGATACTTCATCACGGCTTAAAGATGTGGTATAAACATAACCTGCTCCACCATCTGCGATCACGTAGAGGCCCAATCCTGAAATCCTATTTACTCCATAATTCTTTAAAACTCCACAATCGGCTGTGATGCTCTCATAAATTTTCTCCTGAAGCCTCACCAACACGTATATAGCACCTTTACTTAAAGCTTCATCAAGAACCTTCAAAGCGTAATCTACGTCATCCACAGACATCATCCAAATTAATATAAGGTTATACTTAAAATTATTTATCACGATCTCTATTTAGATCTTAACAAAGCACTCGAATAAGTGTATCACATATTTCATCATTATAGACTTAAAAACATTGGATAGTGTTATGTATCATAGTGTGGTGTTAGATTGGATGCATTTAAGGTGATTAGGGAGGGTTTCTCACGTCAGGAATTACTGGCAACTACCATAACATTATCTAATTACCACCGAATTCAGGCTACTGAGGATTTAGAGGATGCTGCAGAGTATATCTACAGAACGTTAAAGGAACTTAAGTCGTTTGATGCGAAAATACTTAAATATCCTTACAGCGCTTCCTACGGTAATTTAAATCCTGTGGTTGGATGGTGGGTTAGGGATGCTGAGATAAGGTGTTTGAAGCCTAAGGAGGAATTACTTCATAGCTTTAGGGTTTCTAGGACTTTAGTAGTTGCTCATAGCCCAGGCGGTGAGGTAGAGGCTGAGGTTACCTACGTAGGTTTAGGTGATAGGGCTAAGTACTATGAAGGACTCAACGTTAATGGTAAAGCAGTGTTAGTTACCGGTAATACATACCTAGCGTATAGGGAGGCATGTAGGAGGGGAGCTACAGCTGTTTTGTTCTATAAGGAAGATGCACCTTATAACGCAGTTCCATACTTAAGTCTTTTTTTATCGCCTGAGGAAATCAAGTGGGCTAAAGCCTTAGCTTTAAGTGTCTCTAGAAAAACTGTAGATGAGTTGAGGCACAACCTCATAAACGGTGATAAAGTAGTTGTTAAAGCTAGGGTTGATGCAGGATACACCAACGATGCTCAAATAAATGTTGTAACTGCTAAACTAGGTGACTCACCAAGTGAAATTCACGTATTCGCCCACTACTGCCATGCTGGAGGGATGGTTAACGATAACGCAAGCAGTGCTGCACTCCTAATAGAGCTTTGTAAGGTTCTAAATGAGGCAATAGACCGTGGGAAATTAACGCTTCCGAAAAAACATAGCATAAGGCTCTTATGGTATCCTGAATACTACGGCTCCACAGCATATCTAACTCATAATAAAGAGGAGATAGCTTTCGGAGTTAACCTTGATATGGTAGGTGAGAAACAGGAAATAACTAACTCAACACTCTGTTACGTCAGACCTCCACCATCATTGTTCCATCCGCATGAGGCACTACTCTACTACGAATTGCGGAAAGCATTGTCTAAGGCATCATATACATCGCCTAAAAAGTTAATTGGCATCAGATTCGATACACTAACTTACGAAGTTGGAAGCGACCACGACATCTACATAGCTTTTGGAATTCCAGCCGTAATGATCAATCAATGGCCAGATACATACTACCACACAGACTTAGATACCATTGATAAGTTTGACCCAGATACATCAATTTTAATAGGGTCTGCAGTAGGCGCATCTATGTATAGGGCCTCAACCAATGAAGTGGCTAAGGACTTAATAATTAGCTACATATTTGAATACATCGGCTCAGAAACCCATTGGGTCAGCGATGAAATCAGATCTTTACGGATTAACTACATTTACGATAAGCTCTCTAAAAAATTAACCACGTATTTCGATAAAATCAACATAGCTGAAAATTTAATTCCTACAGAAACGCCTCTTAATAAAGCTGAGGACTCTGGAAAAAGGCAAAAGATGTATACATACATAGGTCCTTCAGGCATAATAGATTTAAGAACTATAATTAAATCTCTCAGTGAAGATGAGTTGGATAACATTTTAAGAAATAAGAACTACGTGAGAACAATTATTCAAGGCATCATACCCATGCTCTTAAAATCTTCAAAGACGATAGAGCAGTTAAGGTATGAGATTATAGGTGAATTAGGCGTAAGCGTTGAGTCTACAGAACTAGAGAGAATAGTTGAGACCCTGCTGAAGACTAAATTAATAATTGAGGTATAGTCCCCTTAATTAACAGATGAGGCTTTATGTAACGTTTGTTACCCTTTATAAAGTTATCTTTCATAATCATGGTAATAACTAATGGACACTTCGAACATAAGAACCACGGAGGTCAAAGATAAGTATTACCTAATACTTAAGGATGTTAACTCAGAAAAGTATTTATTTAGTATTACCTTGATTATGAAGGGGCTTACTAAATTGATTAAACCGACTCAGATGAGACACTCTAAGATAATTACATTCAGAGTGCCTAAGGAATTGGATGATACTCTTTCCGAAATATGCACTAAGTTAGGGTATAGGTCGAAAAGCGAATTTGTTAGGGAGGCTGTCGACGACTACATTAACTACTTACTGAGTTTGATGCTGGATGATGAGGAGGGAGACGTAATAAGTGTTGAGGATTTAATAGAACCTACAAGGGTTATAATGATTTAGTTCTTCCTTATGTTTGAGTAATTCCATTTATTCTATATTTTTATTTTCCTAGTTTTATAACCACTAGGGGCTTCGATGGCTGATTATGTGTTAAGATGTAAGTCATGTAATAAGACCTACGGTAAGGATTTCAGATATTTTAAATGCTCTTGCGGCGGGGTTTTAGAGGTGTTAATCGACGTTCACACTGTTAAATTAGTATTCGAAGATAGAGGTGGAGGAATCCTTAGATACCGTTCCTTACTACCTGATTTATCTGGGTATGTAACTTTAGGGGAGGGGAGAACTCCAAACATATCTACGTCACTAAGTAACTTAACGCTTCATTTCAAGTTAGAATATCTGAACCCTACCGGTAGCTTTAAGGACAGGGGCTCTGCTTTAGCTGTATCTAAGGCTATTGACTTAGGTGTTAGTGAGGTACTGGAGGATTCTTCGGGTAATACTGGAATCTCTATATCTGCTTATGCAGCCCGTGCTGGTATTAGGGCCCGTATCTATGTACCGAGCGATATCCCTTTGGGGAAGTACTTACTTATTAAATCATTTGGAGCTGAAGTAGTTAAAGCTGGAACTAGAGATGAAGCTTCGAGGAGGGTGTTGAACGATTTAAGCGATAATAACTACTACATAGGACATACATGGAACCCCTACTTCATTGAGGGAACTAAGACCTTCGCATATGAAATCTATGAGGAGTTAGGTAAAGTGGATTACGTAATAACACCTGTCGCTAGTGGTACCTTACTTTTAGGTATTTGGAAAGGGTTTAGCGAACTTATTGATTTAGGGCTTGTATCATCACCACCTAAGTTGATTGGAGTTCAAGCATGCGGATACGATTCTCTAAGTAAACATTTAGACAACGCTATACGTCCTAAGTGCGAGGGTCCTACCTCATTAGCCGACGCTATAAGACTTACCAACGCACCTAGGCTGCCTTATATGGCTGAAGCTATAAAGAAATCTGGAGGATTCTTAGTAGTGGTTAACGATGATGAGATAATTAACTCATTAAAGGAACTATATAGGATGGGCTTTGCGGTAGAACCTACTAGCGCTACTGCCTACGCTGCGTTCAAACTTGTTAAAAACGAGTTAAGCGGTAATGTAGTTATTCCGCTAACTGGCAGCGGTTTAAAATACTTAGGCGGCATCGAATCACCACTCTATAAGGTGTTTATTAGTGGATCAGCTTGAAGATCTGATTAAAGGCGCCATTAATGGCAGTAAGTTGGCTCTATCTAAACTTATCACATTAGTTGAGAGTAATCCTGAAGTAGTGAAAGTCATAGCCAACTTTATCTGGCCTAAAACACATAAGGCGCACATCATAGGTTTCACAGGAGCTGCTGGAGTCGGCAAATCATCCCTCATATCATCAGTAGTTAATGAGCTCACACTCAATAATTACTCAATAGGTGTTTTAGCTGTAGATCCTTCATCACCCGTAAGTGGGGGCTCACTTCTAGGGGATAGGGTTAGGATGACCAACATAAGGCACAGTGATAATGTGTTCATAAGAAGTATGAGCACGACTTCGGAGGAGGCTCTACCTCTTAAAGCATTGTTATCAATTGAGATTTTAGATGCGCTCGGATATGACTACATAATCATCGAAACCCCAGGAGTCGGTCAATTTAATGTAGGGATTTCACAATTTGCCGATACCGTAATCCTGGTATTGATGCCTGGAGCCGGTGATGAGATTCAGGCTTTAAAGGCGGGTATTATGGAGATAGGAGATATATACGTTATCAATAAGTCTGACCGTCCTGATGCAGACATAACGTTCAACCAAATATTGTTTGCATTAAATGATGTTAATAGAAACGATTGGATACCAAGAGTTTTGAAAACATCAGCAACTCATAGAATAGGTATTAAGGAGTTAATTAACGCTATTAACGACCACAGGAGTTATTTAATTACTACGAATAAAATAGAGGTAAAAAGGATGTTAAGGAGAACCATGGAATTAAATTTAAGTATAAAGTACAAGATCACAAGCAAGTTGAACGAGACGTTAATGAGGGATCCAAGGGTTAAGAACCTCTATGACTTGTTAGTGAGGGGTCAAATAAATCCTCTATCCGCAGCTGATGGAGTCTTAGAATTAATGTTTAAATCTAACTAGTACAAATAAATTAAGGAATTTACGGGGGCCGTAGTTTAGCTTGGCAGAATGCGGGGTTCGGGTCCCCGTGGTCCGGGGTTCAAATCCCCGCGGCCCCACCAAAAATTGTAAAAATATTGTACGAAGTAATGGCTTAGTTTAGCTGAATGGGTAATGGATGCAACTTCTTTAAGACTTAAGTAAGAACTTACTGATAGCATCTTTACTTGGTTCGAAGCATAAGCCAGGTTGTTTGCAGACCTCAATGTATCCTTTACTGATCGCCTCTACTGGGTGGGTGGGTAGTTCCTTAGCTAATGCGTTATCTCCCTTATACATGTATTCATAACTTAGGAAAACTTCCCTCGGCACTGATGCAGAAACTTGAATAGATGCTGCCCTACATCCAGGACCTGACAGCCCTACATGCGGGGCTATGAGTAAACCCTCAGCTTCAGCAATAGCTACAACCTTCATAAATTCAGTTATACCTCCAACTCTGGCAATATCTGGTTGTAGGACATCTAAGGCTTTACGCCTAACGTACTCCATGAATTGGAACTTAGTAAACAGTGACTCTCCTCCAGCTACCATAACATCTAACTTCCTCCTCAACTCAGAATATCCCTCAACGTTGTTAGGCGGTAATGGCTCTTCAAACCATATAACCTCATACCTCTCTAAGACCCTCCCAACTCTAATTGCCTCATTTACGTTATAGGCTGAATTAGCGTCAACCATAATTCCTACGTCATAACCAGCGACATCCCTAACAGCCTTCAAGACATCCTTTACTGTAGGGCCTCCACTCGCTATTTTCTCCATCCCTATCTTAATTTTTACCTGTTCAAAACCATCATCCCTCAACTTCATTACCTCCTTAGCTACAGCATCGGGTGATAATTTATCCATGTAGTGCCAGTAAATCGATGATGCATAAGCCTTAATTCTATCTGATGTAGGGCCCCTCAACAACTTATGCACAGGGAGCTTCAATAACTTGCCGACTAGGTCCCATAAAGCTATGTCAACCCCTGAAAGAGCCTCAACGAAGTAACCGCCGAAATGCCCCCTAGTCTTAAGTGATGCGAACATCCTCTGCCATAACTCCTCAATAGCTAACGGATCATGACCCACTATTACCCGAGACAATAACTTCTCAATGATTTCCTCATGCGCTGTAGGTACCTCCCTAACTAAAGCCTCACCCCACCCAACGAAACCATCATCAGTACCAACCTCAACTAACACCATATAGTACTTCCCCCTAACACCAGCTGCCGATAACTCCTTCCAATAAGGTAGGTAGTGATCAGGTTTATCTGTACTGAGCCCAGGCCTTTCAGCAACTAATGGATAAGCCTTCACATACTTTATTATGCTAATTAATATCACCAAATAGCATCTTAATGTCGGAATTTAAAAATAATTTAAGTACCTGATAATAAACACATGATTAAGTATTCCTTAATTCCTTCTTAACCCCCTCTCATACACTTCCTTATTAACTATACCTTCAGGAATTAAACCATTTAAATAATCTTTAATTGCCTTCAACACGGACTCATCCATCCCCCTTAAACCTTGGTACGTAAATGCTGCTATGTGAGGTGTTATGATTACGTTACCGAACTTAAGTAATGGATGCTTACTATCTATCGGCTCCCCCTCAACTACGTCGAGTGCTACAGCTCCAACTATTCCTTCATTAATTGCCTTAATTAATGCATCCGTATCTATGATCTCGCCACGAGCTGTGTTAACTATTATGACCCCCTTCTTCATAACTGAAAACTTATCCCAATCAATTAGATGGTATGTTTCAGACGTTAATGGTGTGTGGATAGATATTATATCTGAAGTAGATAGTAACGTGTTGAGATCTACTAGTGCCGCCCCCACTTCCCTAGCTACGGTTTCAGGAACGTATGGGTCGTAGGCAATGACCTTACAGCCGAATCCCTTAGTAATTATTTCAGCTACCCTAGAACCTATATTACCAATACCAATTAACCCAACAGTTAAGTACTTCAGCTCGCTACAGACGAATTTCCCTCTCTCACCCCAATTGCCGGTAGCTACCTTCATGTGTGCGTTAACAACACTTCTTAAAGCAGCTAACATCAATGTTACAGCATGCTCTGCAACTGCGTTACGTTCAACGTAACCGGGAACCTTAGTAACGACAACGCCGTACTTAGTTGCAGCATCGACATCTACGTTATCTACACCTATACCATGTCTAGAAATCATCTTAACCCGTGGGTTGCTTTTGAAGAACTCCTCATCATACTTTGGTGTAACGCTAGCAATAATTATGTCGTAATCCTTAAGCAGTGATGCGAGCTTAAAACCGCTTAAATCCTTAGGAACCTCTAATCTATCCACTACTGCAAAGCTTTTTAAGTCATTAATTACGTTGGAGTAAAGGCCGAATGTCTTACTATTCACTACCGCTATCCTTAAGTTAGAATTCATAGTAAATACCAATACTATTCTCCTATAACGATCTAATTAATTTATACGCACATTTAATATTGAGGGGTTAGGAGATGAGTGTGTGGAGGTTAATAAATTTAGGGAGTGCTGAGGGTTACACAATTCATGCAGTCTACGAAGCAATTGCACTAACTGTAGGTAAGGGCTTATCCCCAAATACTTTAGTCCTCTGCTACCCGTCAACTCCATACGTCAGTGTTGGTGTCCATCAAGTGGTAGAGTTGGAGGTAGATGTAAATTACTGCAGGTCACGAAACCTCCCTATAATACGTAGGCAGGTTGGGGGAGGAACTGTCTACTTGGATGATGGGCAGCAATTCTACCACGTAATTTTGAGGATTGATGATAAGTTAGCGGGTTTAAGTATTGATGACTTCTTCAAGGAGTTACTTAAACCTGTAGTTAAGTTTTATAGGAGTTACGGCCTACCTGCATCATATAAACCTGTAAATGATGTGGTCATCAACGGTAAAAAGGCGTCTGGAAATGGTGCAGCCAAACTACATGATTCGATGGTACTTGTTGGAAACGTCATATTGGACTTCAATGCTGATGAAGCTTCTAACATCTTAAGGGTTCCTGACGTTAAGTTTAGGGATAAATTAGCTAAATCCATGAAGGATTGGGTTACTGGTTTAAAGAATGAATTGGGCTACATTCCCAGT
>JANXEN010000006.1 GCA_025058345.1 Sulfolobales archaeon | reverse complement strand
ACAGTAACTTCAACAGTAACACTACCGCCTAGAACGGTAACCGTCACAGTTACACCAACCCCAACACCTACTGTAACACCTCCACCGTCTACGCCGCCTTCTTATTGGCCATCTAGTTTGGTCTTTAGAGGTGGTGCAGTAGGTAGTTCTTGGACTGTACTTGCATCTGTTATTGCTAGCGTTGTTGAGAAGGATTTGAAGGTTTCGGTCCGTGTAGAGCCTGGTGGGAGCCTAGCTAACACTATGGCTATTGCTAGGGGTGAGATTGAGTTAGCGCTTTCGCAGACCGCTTGGATGCCTGTGTTTATGGACCCAGTAAAGATTAAGAACCTTACCGGGGAGAGTGTAAACGCATCTAGGATTAAGGTCCTCGCCAATGCTATTTTACCGTTCTACTTCGAATTAGTTTATACGAGGGCTGACTCACCAATCAATAGTGTTGAGGATGTAGCTAGGTTGATTAAGGAGGGTAGGCCTTTAAGGATCGGTGTTGGCGGTGCCGCCGGCTCCATAGACGATATAATTGCTAGACTCATTCTTGAGGCATACGGTATTAAACCAGCTGATATCACTAGGGTTGGTGGGAGCTTCACATTATCTTCCGAGTCAGACGTAGTTAGTAAGATTCAGGAAGGTAAGTTAGACGTCGTGTTTGAGACTACGTTGCCTGGCGCTTCTGCATATAGGGAGTTGGAGATTAGGATGCCTGACGTTAAGCTCCTACCGCTGGTTGGTAAGGAGCGTGATTACCTACTCAACTTCTTCAGCGGCGGAGGCCTCTACACATGCTCCCTACCTAAGGACCTCTTCAAGTTTGTGACTAAGGAGTACCCAACGCTTTGTACGTCTACGATCATTATAGTCAACGCTGACCTACCTGAGGACCTTGTGTACTACATAGCTATGTCGATTGATAAGAATAAGGACTACATAAAGGGCAGTATAGCGGCCTTCGACTTCAACCCAAATGATGTCTGGAAGACTTTAGGAGGTGTTGGACTGCATCCAGGTGCTGCAAAATATTATAAAGACGCCGGTTATATGAAGTAAGTAGTGGTTATGAATGGTTAAGAGGGTGTTAGGTAAGAATACATCGTTAGTAATTAAATTCATCCTTTTTACAGCCGCAATATATAACATCTACACCCTCGCGTTCGCTGTTTATGACGTATATCAGCACATGATTATTAACTTATTCTACGCTTTGCCCCTGACCTTCATAATGTATTCCGGTAATAAAGGAGGTTCGGATAGGGTCCCTTGGTATGATTACCTATTAGCGTTAGCTTCTTTCATATCCGTAGGGTACTTCTTAATTAATTTTAGGACGTGGTTCTTTGAGAGGTTGTGGTTAGTATCGCCTGTAACTACTGAGCAGTTGGTTGTTGGGTTAGTTTTCATCACGTTGTTGTTTGAGGCTGGTAGGAGGGTTGGAGCGGTATTTATCTCTATTATAGCTATTGCGCTTTTAGCCTTCCTCTTCGCAGCTCCTTACCTCCCAGCAGTTGGTTTTAGGACATCACCTCAGAGGGTTGTTGAGTTCCTCTGCCTAACTCCTTGGGGTATATTCTCAACACCGCTTGAGGTCATATCCACATACGTCATCGCTTTTACCTTATTAGGGGCTGTGTTCATGTCTAGTGGAGTTAGCGATTTCTTCATAGATATAGCTAAGGCTGCTGTTGGTAGGAGTGTAGGCGGCCCTGCTAAGGTTTCAGTAATCGCATCCTCACTGTTCGGTACGGTAAGCGGTAGCGCTGTAGCTAACGTATATACTACAGGGGTCTTCACCATCCCTTCGATGAAGGGGGTTGGCTTCAATCCAGCTGTGGCAGGTGCTGTTGAGGCTGTAGCATCTACTGGTGGTCAGATAATGCCCCCTATAATGGGTGCTGGCGCATTCATCATGGCTGAACTTCTGGGGATTCCATACGCATACGTGATGATAGCAGCTGTCGTACCAGCACTCCTATACTACTTAGGTGTTTACGTACAGATACATTACTACTCAGTTAAGTCAGGTTTGAGGGGGTTAACCACTTCTGAGATACCTAAGTTGAGGGAGGTCTTAATTAAGAAGGGTTACTGCGCGGTTCCGCTTGTTGTAATTATTTACTTGATTGCCGTTATGCTTTGGTCCCCTGTTACTTCAGCGTTGATCGCCTTACTAATAACTCTAGTCTTAAGCTACGTTAGGAGGGATACGTGGATGACCCCTAAGAAGGTATTTGAATCCTTTGCTAAAGGTATTGATGAGGCGGTGTCCATTATAGTCATTGCAGCTCTCGCCGGCATGATTGCTGGGGCCGTTACTTACAGCGGTCTTACGTTGAGGTTCGCTTACCTGATTAACGTAGCGTCGATGGGTATTCCAACCTTAGCCCTCATCTATACGGCGTTAATCACTATACTTCTAGGTATGGGTATGCCCACAACAGCTGCTTACGTACTTGCAGCATCAGTGGCTGTGCCGGCAGTAATTTCGATGGGTGTTGATTCACTAGCGGCGCATATGTTTACGTTCTGGTACGCAGTAATCTCAGCCATAACACCGCCGGTAGCGCTGGCTGCATATGCAGCAGCTACACTAGCTAACGACCACCCAATAAGGGTAGCTATTTGGGCATGTAAGCTGGGGTTCTCAGCATTCATAATACCCTTCATAATCATCTACAGGACCTCAATACTGCTAGGGCATGGAAACCCGCCGCTAGGTGAGGTAGGTTGGAACATACTAATAGCCCTCATAGCAACGTACGCGATAGCTGTGGCGTTAACAGGACATTTAAGGAGGGAGCTAAAAATAGTTGAAAGAGCACTACTAGTCGCTGGGGGTATAGCGCTATACGTACCAGGAACAATATACGATATAGCAGGACTAGTAGCTGTAATCACAGCACTTGCCATCCACACACTCCGTGGAAAAACGAAGGTAGCAGTAAGTAATACAGACATCAAGAAAGGAAATACATAAAACTCAAACTATTCTCCCTACATAATCATTAAATCAGCCTCTTTAAACGAATTAAAACAACGCAGGTGATGTAATGAGTCTACAAACACATCAAGGCCCAAGCAATCAGAAAGATAAGGAAAAGAATTCACATACCCTATACACACTTCACTACATTCATTTAGGCTCAACACCCACATGAACTCAAGGTAAAGGCGTGATTTAAATAACTTTAATACACACCTTTACAATTACTGAGTAACTAAAAACTACATACACCTCGACCTTTTAAGTTAGGGGAGTTTATGACTGAAGTGTAGAGTAATCTGATGCAGGCATATATACCAGGTAGGGCAATAATAAAAATACTGAATTTTTTCATACCCTTAAGTTCTCAATATGAAATAATTAAAAGTACTTCAAAACATCCGGGTAATACCGAAGTAAATAAGTACATTAAGACGTGAATATAAACACCGCAAAGCAAGAACTACTAAATAATCTAACAGTTAGTTTTATTAACCCCTGAGTTAATGTATCATAGGTTCAGATATGTTGAGGAGAGGTATTTCACCTGTAATTGCGACTGTGGTGTTAGTTGCTGTGGCTTTGATATTGGCTGTAGCTCTTGCTGGTTGGGTTATGGGTTTATGGGGAACTCTCGGAAGTACGGAAGCACTACAAGTAGTCTCCGCAAGCCTTACCAACGCAACTACTAATAACTTAAATGTTACAGTAGTAAATAAGGGTACTACTACAGCTAAGATCATACTTATAACGTTAACGAATGCTACCTGGTCGGAGACCGCATTATGCACTCCTTCAGAGATAGAGATAAGGGCAGGAAACTATACAACAATTACAAGATGCGATGTTAGTGGAATCCTTGCTGGTAACATATATACTGTTAGGGTAACTACGCTGTCAGGAACTTACACCTACGACGTCAGAGCGATTCAGGCTTAATCTTCATAACAAATATTTATATTTTTTAGAATTTAATTATCGGTTTGGTCTAATTTTTTGGAATCGGGTCTTCAGTGGTTTTCGGTTATAATTGTTTATTGGGGTGGTGGACCGGCCGGGATTTGAACCCGGGACCTCTCGGATGCCAACCGAGCGCTCTTCCAGGCTGAGCTACCGGCCCACATTATTGTTTTAGTTGTTTGTTGGTTTTAAGTTTTTACGTTGTTTGTTTCGTGTATATTTTTAGGGTTAGGTTCCATGTTTGGTCCCCTACGTGGTGTAGGTTTTTTATTGCTTTCCCTTTCCTTACTTCCTTTATTGTTTTTGAGTCTGTGAGTGCTTTTCCTATTACGATGGGTGTTTCTTTCTTTGGTTCCCAGACGCTTACTATTTCGTCTTTTCTGAATTCATCTAGTTCCGTTATTCCTGGAGCCATTACGTCTGCGCCGTTTATTAGGTGTTTTACTGCCCCTTCATCTACTGTTGTTTTGGGGATTAGGTCCTTCGTTTTTAGTTTTATTAGTAGTAGTGTCGGTATGTATGTGTTTTCGTATTTAATGAATGCCGGTATTTCGTTAAGTAGTAAGACCTCTATGTCGTTTTCTTTGATTGCGGTGATTTCCTCGCATTCGTTGATTAGTTGGGTGGATTTCGGGTAGGTGGTTATTAACTTCTGCTTTAGTTGGTTTGCCTCTTTCTTCCTGAGTTTATTTATGTTCAGGTGATCACCTAATTAATTAATTGGAAGTTAGCTTTTTAACTACTACATTTACTTATTAGGTGTAGGTCGATGTGTGGATGAGTGATACCGCTCAGAAATTACTTCATGAGTCTGTGGGGAATGTTGTGTTGATTAAGTTGAGGGGTGGTAAGGAGTTGAGGGGGACTCTTAAGAGCTTTGACCAACATCTAAACTTAGTTATTGAGGATGCTGAGGAGGTCCTCCCAGAAAGTACTAGGAAGTTGGGGACCGTGGTGATTAGGGGGGAGAACGTACTCCTCATATCGCCGGCTACTGGGTGATTTAGATGAAGGGCACACCATCTATGGGTAAGATGAATAAGGGGAAGACCCACATTAGGTGTAGGAGGTGTGGTAGGCACTCCTACAACGTCTCTAAGGGTTACTGCGCCGCATGCGGTTACGGTAGGAGCGCTAGGATTAGGAGGTATTCCTGGAGTAGTAGGAAGGTCAACAGGGTTAGGGTTAAGTAGATGTTTATGGGGGTAGATGTTTAGTAGATGCCGTTGAAGAAGGTAGTTCTCGACGTCTTGAAGCCCCTTAAAGGACCATCTGTTGTTGAGGTTGCTCAGGTGCTCTCACGTCTTGAGGGGGTTTCACAGGTTGTCGTAACTGTTAACGAAATCGATGTTGAGACTACGACGCTTACTATCACGATTGAGGGTAGTTCCATTGAGTTCGACGCAGTTAGGGAGAGTATTGAGGGTTTAGGAGGGATAATCCACAGCATAGATCAGGTTGTCGCATCATCTAGTTAGGTAGTTACCGCTATTTAAGATGGATGTACTTAAGCTACTTACTGCACTCCTACTTTCTAGGGTCTTAGCCGCTTTAGGTGAGGGTTTAGGCCTAGCATCCCTAACTATCTACATCTTAAGTGGTTACGTACTCAACCACACGTCTCTTAAGCTGCTTTCAGAATTTGATGAGTTACTCCTAGATCTATCGCTCATAACTCTCTTCTTCTACGTTGGGTTAAACGTTGATTTAAGGATTAGTAGGCCTGTCTTGAGGGAGTCCTTAATCATCAGCTCCTCCGGAGTTTTAACTACTTTGGCGTTAGTTACTTCTATGGTTTACTTAGGTGGTGCTGACTTAATCACATCTATAGTGGTTGGCTTAGCTTTATCTAATACTGCTACTGAGGTTATTTTCCTAGCTCTTAAGCCTTCCGAATTAGGTATTGAGTCCGTTAGGAAGGTTATAATTGCTTCTAGCTTCTTCGACGACCTACTAATGATTGGGTTCATATCGGTCTTGGGGGCTGTTAGTTTAGGGGCTTCTGAGTTGACTTACCTGTCTGTGAGGCAGGTAGTGTTTGCGGTCTCCGTATTTTCGCTAGGTTTACTGCTTACTAAGGTTTTGTCGAGGAGGTTGATGACTCGTAGGTTTATAACTAACGTAGCTGTATTGCTGCTTTTTTCAGTGACTGTCGCCGGTTATTTAGCCGGTGTTGATTTAGCGTTCAGCGCCTACTTCGCTGGAGTGGCTTTAGGTATGTTGAGGTTTGTTAAGGACCCTATGTTGGTAAACATCGTTAGGTTGAATGACCTCATCCAATACTTCGGTGAGGTGTTGGATATTTTCCTCATCCCTATCTTCTTCCTGTACATAGGATCTAATCTAGACTTAACTCTAATCCTTAACCCGCAGTTCTTTTATATCTTCACAGCTGCTTGGGTCGGTAAGTTCCTTGGATGCTCCCTAATCCACGTAGTTAGGGGTGATTTAAGGATGGGGTTACTGTATGGGGTGGCTATGAACGCTCGAGGTGGGTTGGAGTCCGTAGCAGCTATGGTGGCCTTTAAGTACGGCTTAATAACACCATCGCTGTACAGCGCTGTAGTGGTTACTGCAGTAACGTCGTCTATTGTGGTGCCGTTACTTATTGCGGTGATTCTGAAGCGCTTAACTACTTATTGAGCTCTGTGAAAGACTTAAAAGGCTTTAATACATTTATGGCTTAGTCGTATGAGGTGGTGATGTGGTAGAGTTTAAGCTGGTGGTCTCAGATCCTGAGGCTAGAGGTAAGTCATTAGTTGTTAAGGTCGTGGGTTTTGAAGGCCTTAAGTACTCCCAGGAAGAGAAGTCTGGTAAGTCATTACCTACAGCTCTAGTTAATCAGGCCACCCTTAACTTAATCAACGCACCTTACGGCGTCGTCAACGTAAGGGTTTGGAAGGATAGGTCTAAGAACGAGAAGGTTAAGTTCACTTTTAGGGTTAAGAGCTCCGGTGAAGTCCCTGAGAACACTATCTACGTGCCTAAGGAATTAATTACTGAGAAGTTAGGTGTTGAGGAGGCTGTGGGTGAGTTATCCCGCGCTAAGGCGTTTCAGGTAGTTATCGACGGTGATAGGGCTAGGAGGTTAGTAGGTTTGAAGGTCGGAGATGTTGTGGACTCATCTATAGTGGGTATTCCAGGTAAGTTACTCCTCATAACTGGGGGCAGCGATAACACTGGATTCCCCATGATTCCCTCACTTCCCGGTCAGGCTAAGAAGGCCTTACTCCTCACATCACCTCCAGGACACCTACCTAAGGAGGATGGGGAAAGGAGGAGGAAGTACGTGAGGGGAAACACTATCGGTGAGGAGTTAGTTCAGGTTAACGCAGTAATTACCTCACCTAAGTAGTTACTCCGACATCAACTATCTTTACCTGCACGTTACTTAATTCAAGTTTCTTCGGGCAGTTAACGCTACCTAAAATCCTTACGATCTTAACCTTAACGGGCTTTACGATTAGGTCAGGAACGCATTTAGGGTAATTACCGCACTTCACACGCTCACATGACATCTTGCTGTAGTTCAGCGTCATGCCCTCGATTGCTACCTTCTTACCAACAGCTAAGTCTACATCAGCTTCCCTTACCTCTACAGTAGTTACGTACTCATTTATAGGGCATTTATTCCTTATGTTATGTACCTTCACTACCTCGTAGACCTGCCCCACCTTAAGCTTACCGTTACATACGTAGTTAAACCTACAGTTAAGGCATTCGGTAGAGGGGCCTGTGAAGACGAACTTAAAGCCCTCCTTAGCTGTTAGGTAGCTAATTAAAGTTATCACTTGGCTCACCCGACTAAGTTATGATTCCTGTGGCCATAGCTAGTCTCTCAGCAGCCTCCCACGTGAGTCCTGACTCACCAAGTATGGTGTACCTCTCAGGCCTTATCTTATGAGCTATGGTTAAGGCCTCAATGACTTTGACGTCTGGGATGCCTAACTCCTTAGCTGTGGTTGGGAGTCCTAACCTCTTAATCGTGTGGAGTAGTTTCCTCCAATTCCTCCCATGTAGGTAACTCATCATTATGGTCCCTAAAGCTACCTGCTCACCGTGTAGGGCTGGGTAATTAGCTACGGTATCTAATGCGTGGCTGAAGAGGTGTTCGGAGCCGCTTGCAGGTCTTGTACTGCCAGCTATACACATAGCTACTGAACTGCTTATCAACCCCTCAACAACTATCCTCACACCTTCAGGGCTTCCAGCAGATATTAACTCACTGTAGTTAAGTACGTGCTTCGCCGATAGAAGCGCTAGGGAGGCTGAGTAACTCCCGTAGTACTCACCCTTAAGCCTATGAGCTAACTCCCAATCAAGGACTGCTGTAAACTTACCGATCAAATCTCCAGAACCTGCAAGTAGAAGCCTCCTAGGTGCCTTACCTATGACTGAGATATCAGCAACTATGGCAATAGGTGTTTGGGACTTAACCGAGACTACGGTGCCGAAGCCGCGGATCGAGGAGAACGGTGAGGCAACCCCATCGTGGGAGGCCGCAGTAGGTACGCTGATGAAAGGCACCTTCAGATTACCTGCAACGTACTTAGAAACATCGATTACCTTACCCCCACCGACACCTACAACGAAATCAGCGCAGTTACCGCTACATACGTTAAGTACCTCACCTGCTGAATTAGCAGTTGATGAATTAACCACTACCTCCAACACGTCGAATCCACCATCAGACAGCACCTCAGCCAATCTCTCACCAACTAACTTCATGACGTTAGGCCCTGAAACCACTAAGCCCTTCCTACCTATACGTAACTCCTCTAAGACCTTAGGAACGCAATCGATTACGTTATCCCCGACTACAACCCTCTTCGGCAACTCTATTACATGTTTTCCTGCGTTCAAGATCACCGACACTCTATTAAATCATTCCGTGAAGGAGGTTTTAAACACATACATTATCGCTGTAGGTAGTAATGACCATCAAGGATATAATGCCCTCAGCACTACTTAGTTATGAGTGATGTGTTTTTAATTACTGAGGAGTGATGTTGCGGTGGCTGTCTGATTCGTGAAATGGTTTAGTTACGGGGTTAGCAGTTGGTTTACATGTAAGTGCATTAAATCATGCACTATTAGCTCTACTGATTTATGTATTAATCAAACACGTTTGATACTTTAACACCTTGGAGGAGGTGTGAGTTGATCTAAGTCTCATAGAGTTAACACCATTTCATAATTTATTACTGGTATTACCGTTATAGATTGACTTATTTATAATTACAGATGTGTTAGTTCATCAACTAATACACTGGTTTATAGTTGAGGTAGTAGCTGCTTTAGTTAAGTAGCCTCCACCATACGTTAATTTACGGTTAATGAGCAGCGTACACCACCTCCATAAGTCTTAGGTCGCTCACCCATCACAGCAGCTAAGAATACATTTATAGGGAGTTTCAGCAATAAGAAGTTATTGTCTATAGGTGTATCGGTTGGTGAGTAACTCGGCAGCCACGATTGAGGGATACAGGAATGAGGTAGTTAACGGACCCATCGTTAGGACGCTCCTTAAGTTAGGATTCCCCCTCATGATAGTCCAGCTCGTGCAGATATCGTACAACATAGCTGATGCGTTTTGGTTAAGTAAATATAGCGATGTTGCTATGGCTGTGCCTAGGCAGGTATGGCCTCTACTAATGTTCTTCAACGCTGTCTTAATGGCTTTATCAACAGCTAATATGGCCCTACTCTCCCAATACGTTGGGGCTAGGAGGTATGGTGAGGCAAGCGATGTCGCATCTAGATTCCTAACAGTGTCAACGGTTTTCGGCATAGCTTCAGGAACGATCTACTACTTCATAAGGTACTACATATTTAAGTACATCGTAGTTCCCCCACCTGAAATATTCAACTACGTAATGGATTACTCAGCTATAATAACATTTGACTTAATACTTACTGGTTTCTCAATAACTTACTCAACAATCCTTCAATCAGTCGGCGATACGAAAACCCCAGCAGTTGTTGGTGGTATATCAGCACTCACGAATATAGTCCTAGATCCCTTCCTCATCCTCGGACTTCCTCCATTCCCAATGATGGGGGTTGCAGGAGCTGCTATCGCAACAGTTTTATCAAGGCTTATCGGTGTAGTAATCCTCATCTACCTTATTAGGCGTAAGTTCCCTGACTTAAGAATTAAGCTCACTAGGGACGTAAGTGGGGAGTGGATAGTGAAGAACTTAACTATAGGTGGGCCCTTCTTCGTGTTCCACGCATCTAATAGCTTAGCCTTCATGTTTCAGAACGGATTAGTTAATTCCTTCGGCGTCGTAGTCGCTGCCGCCTTCGCGATAGGGTTTATAGTTATTGAAATAGCTGACGCTGTAATATGGGGTCTCACTATGCCCACAGCCATTATGGTTGGCCAGAACTTAGGGGCCGGTAATCTAAGGAGGTGTAGGTCTATAGCGATTACTGCGTCACTATCTATAGGTGTTTTAACGGCTGTAGGGGCTCTTGTTGTGTATTTATTTAGGGTACCGCTCATAGCGATATTTACCTCAGACGCATCTATAATAAGTGAAGCGTCTTCCTTCCTTGAGATCTTCGTATTTACCATCCCATTCTTCGCGTTATTCTTTGTAGGTATGTCGGTTGGTAGGGGGTCAGGACACACATCTGTGCCGACGGCTTTAGGGATCCTCAGACTATGGGTTATAAGGGTCGGTATCGGGTACCTACTAGCATATTACGTAGGGCTAAACTCCTACGGTATTTGGATAGCTATGGCGCTCAGCAACGTAGTTAGTGGGGTAGCGATCTTAATATGGATAAAGTACGGTAACTGGGTTAAACCGATAATTAAGTAGTTACAGGTTTTTGAGCGGCTACGCGCTTCCTAACGCTATCCCCTAACGCTACGTAGAGTAAGATAACGCTAACAACTATAAGTATAGGTATGAAGATACCCACAATGAAGAGTATCCCTGAAATTAAGTAGGTGGAATCACCTTCAACGTTATTAAGCCTAAGGCAAAGAACAACCATACCTATATGACCTAAAATCATCAACAATAAACCTAGAACAAATAAACCAAAACCCATCAACGAAATAAGCGGAATTAAGACAGCACCAGCTAAAACACTCGCTAAACCACCAACATACCCAACCCTAAGCAGTTTTGAAGGTGTTGAATACTCAGGATTCGTAGAAGATAATTCACCTACACCAGGAATGAATCTGAAGTAGAAACCTATTAAGGATAGGAGACCACCCGCGATTAAGGTAATTAACCCCACAACGAACCAACTGACGAGGTAGTGAATCAATATCCTAGGTGGGGACACTGCCCAAGCACCTATAGCTGTAAAGACGCCAGCAAATACTATCATTAAAGATAAACCGAATAGCAACCAACCAATCAATATGAGTAGAAGTCCTTGACGCATCTTACTTAATGCTACGACACCTAAATCACTCCGCTCAGTAACGCTCATAAAACATCCTCACGTTAGTAAGGCTTCAAATCTTTTTAATTTTTCCTAGAAATAGTAAATGCTATGGACGCACTGGTAAGTGGGGGATTTACAGTATTTCATGGATTTCATGAACTCCATGAATTTGATGATGTCCATGAGTTTAGTTAACTTTATTGTAGTGGAGTTAAGTGTTACTTAACTTCACCATCGTCTGATATTAGGGGATCATCAAGTCTAAGTCCCACTCAAGTGGGTATGTAAAGTCCATCAACTCATTTAGATCTAATTGGACTGATTACTTTTATGGTGAGTTAATATCGCCTTACTTAATGGAAAGCTCGAATAGCTTAAGTGCATTAGTTGATGCATTAATCAATCACTTAACTGTACGTGTTTGGGATCCTAACATAATGAGGGAAAACAGATTTTACATAGATCCTTTACCAGAAATTTGATTGTGAGTTAATTATCCGGTATTACTAGACGACATGCGTGTGGGTATGCATGAATCCCGAGGATCTTAGTGTATTGCTTAGTTCACTGACCAGTACCTCAGTAATCTTAATCACTACTTAAGGTACTGGTCGTTTAGTAGTTTTAGATTTAGGTGATTTACGTGTTAAGGTCTACAAGAACTCCACACTTGTTGGGTGCATTACGATGAACTCTGTACTTGTTTGCGGGTGTTAACATACTTGAGTGGTTCCGTAATGAAGGTTTGAGGTCGTGTTGACTTAATTTACATCACCGAGTTTAGGTAGCTTTAGTTTGTAAGGCTTCCCAGCAACTATGTTGAAGTGTTAGGTATTGAAGTCATGTAGCAGTGCTTCGATTTAGATGAATAGAACCCATACACCTACTGCTATTAAGAGCAATCCAGCGATTAATGAGAGCTTAACTCCATACCTCTTTAACGCATCCTGAACTGACTTATACCTCATGGTTTTCAGAGTCACTGCGAAGACTAGAAGTAGCGGTGATATGAAGATTAAGTTGTATATAGCCAGCAGTAAGTACTGTAGCGGCACCCCATACTTTGAGGCTACCCCAGCAAAAACTACGTAAGGCCCTGCAGAACAGGGCAGTAAAGTGAAGGTGAGAAGTAATCCCAACGCGAATGATGACGTAGTTGAGCAAGATGCCCTACCTATTAGACCTAATACGCTGTCCTTAGCTAATATTCTGGACTTACCCATAATACTTGATACGATAACCCAAATACCGAATCCTATAGCAATGATGCTTAAAAACTCCTTAGGAAGCCCCCTAACGACAGTCATAAGACCGATGCCTAAAACGTAGTAACCTAAAAACACAGCTAATATGAATGATAAGCCTATAAGGAACGTCTTCCCTCCCCTCCCGAAAGCTAATGTAGCCGCCACTAACAGTAAGATATATATGAATATGACGCAGGGATTTACAGCATCACTTAAAGCTAACGTAGTTAGTAACGCTAGCGCTTGAGGTAAGGGCAATGCAGGGACTGAATCACCACCGGGTCTTAAACCATAGTATTCAGGAACCATGAATTCAGAGAATTTACTTAAATTAGTGACCCTAATGTAGCCACCTAGCTGAGAGCCTAGGTAGAGTGGAACATCTGTAGACTCAGGTATCTTAAGTAACGCATCCCAAAAAGATTTATTACCTACCTCCCCAAAAACAACAGCCCTAATACTCCCATCAACAACTACGAAGGTTAGGGGGATTGAGGGACTTATGCCGAGGTCGCTGCAGAACTTAATTAACCTCTCAGCGCAGCTACTGTTTAACTCAAAACTGCAGAAATAGAAGTTGGTAGATCCGTACCAGGAGTTGAAGTAGTTCTTAAGCGCGCTGCAGTGGGGGCAGCCCTCACTGCCGTAGATATATAGCAAGTAATTAGTCGCACCTAGTAGAGGTATAACGTAGGTAGACAGCATTAGAAGCGCTGTAAATATAATTAGACCTCTTAAGCCGTGCATACCTCCACCATCCTAAGAATAAAGATATGGAAAAGGGTAATATATTATTACATCACACTGATGTGGTGTATACCGTAACTCATCATAACGTTTCCCCAACTAACCCTGAATCTAAATATACCTGAAGGATTTGAAGTAGGGTTATGATTTGGAGTTTCGAGGAGTTTAGGGCGTAATCCACTTCCCACTCAGGAATCAAAATCTGTTGTAGCATGAGTTTGAAGTTAGTGGGTCTCACGCATCAGTTAATGGAGGATTTAAGGTAGGGTTACTGCCTAGATGTATGCTCTTCGTAGGCAGTAATTAGTTGGTGGAGATGAGTTGATAATGTTTTGAGCTTTGAACTTAATTTGATTAGTCTTTCCGATATTTCACTCCTTACCTTCTGTTCCGAGATTATCGAGTCTATTTTACTTCTAAGCGGTTCTATCTCAGTAGCTAACATAGCTTTCTGCTTAAGTAGGAGTATCTCAGGTAAGTCTACCTTAGTCTGGTAGACGTATTTCCGCCCCCTCTTAACTTTACTCACCATGCTTATCTTATCCAGTAGGTTTAGACATGCAGATACGGTTGATTTAGTATAACCTGTCAACATAGTAATGTCTCTGAACGAGATACCCATCTGAAGCAGTATTAAGGTGCTTAGAATTAAGTTACATGAATACGGTAGGTTGAGATGCTTTAAAGTGTCTTGAATTAATTTGACTAACGGGCTTACCTCACGATAAAGTTCAAGATACTCATCCATATAATCACCTGGTCACCGTAGCTGTTAGTGTTGGAAGTAGTTTACTTGCACGCCACTTAACGTACTGTAGGAATAGTTTGAGGCATAGCCTAACTGGAGCTAGGTGAGGCTCTTTAACGTAGTACTTATTCATTATGTCCTCAGCCCAGTAAAGTGTGTGTTGCAGTATTTTAAGCATGAGGTCTACATGCTCTGACGTTAAGTAATGTTTATTAAACCAATCTCTATTTCGGAAATTACCCATCGGCACGAAGAACATGGGGACTATAACACTTCTGTAGTACTTCAACTTATCCATTAATTCAGCTGTTTTGACAACGTCATCGGGGGTCTCCCCTGGAAGCCCAACTATTAAGGTCGCAGCCGGTATTACGTAATTCTCATGCATTATGCTGAAAGCATCCTCTACTACATCCGGCCACTTGATAGGTGGATATGGTAGAGACTTAGCCGGCATCACTGACTTAGCAAGTCTAGGAGAACCTGTTTCAATACCGACTTCAACACCCAAGAATTTCTGCTCATCATTTAATACGTAATCATTCATTAACTTAGATATTAACCCGTAGTTATCCTCCGAATATTTAATGGATGCGAGGCTTGCATGAGACCACGCTATAGGTCCTTTGAAGTTCTTCCTAACTAATTCGTGGAGCCTGATCAGGGGTTCCGGATTAGGCTTAACTCCGTTACCGCCATAAAGCAGTACATCCTCGCTATGCAGTAAAACGCTTGAAACACCTGACATTAGGTTGATCTTCACCTCCTTCTCAATAACTTCTAAAGGTATGTGTCTAAGCGGTCTCAACGTCACTGAACAGAACCTACATCCCCTAGGACACCCTCTCATGACTTCCACTAAGCCGTTGACGCTGGCTCCCTTTATGGTAGGGATTTCCTCCACAGATGGGGTGTCAAGAGGTCCTACGGAGATGTAGTCAGGTAGGGGATCTCCATTTAATGCTTTCTCAACCACATCAACTATTACCTTCTCAGCCTCACCATCTACCACCGTATCAACGCCGAATTCCTCCCAAAAGTTAAGCTCCCAAAGCCACTGCCATGCAGCAGGACCGCCGACAATTATCTTAGCGCCCTTACCTTTAATCTTCCTGACAGCATCGCTCCTCATAAAGTTAATGAAGCTGACCCTATTCACAGGTTCCTTACCAGTAAGTAACCACCACTCATTACTTGGCGGGCCGTAGGCGAAGAAGTCATGATGACCAACCATCAAAACCTTAACACTCCCTAAATGCTTCTCTAAGTAGTCAGGATCTACGATAGCTGCTTTAAACCCAGCATCAACTAACTTAGCTTCGACCTTCCTTAAACCGTATGGAGCTTCAACAGGTCTTCCCTCACTGTCAACCCTAACCTTAGGTGCTGCCAGCCACAACCACATCCTCTCAGGGAGAAATAATGCAGGACCTGTAGTTAGAAATCCGAGAAACTCTTTACCGTGGTGGTTACTCATCATGGTCCTATCGCTAGTTATGATAACTTCGTAATCAGGCATTGCTAACTCACCCCAAAACTTTATAATTAATGCCTGAACTCTCAAGAATTTCCTTAAACTCATCACAGTTTCCAACAATTATGGCAGCCACGATGCCTCCATCAATAGATTTAAGCAGTCTACGGAGGTCCTCCGCGGTAGAGCCCCCATAAACCACCGTAAATGAGGTAGATATTATTGAGGAAATCATAGGCCTTAACTTCTGAAAGTATTTAGGTCTACCATCAGGTGAAATAACATAGAATGTCAACCTCCTAGCCTTACTACTCATAACTAGCTTTTTCACCTCATTAAGTAGGTCATCCCCCGCATAATCATGACTAAGAACTAAAACAACGCGTTCGGTATTTCCATCACTTAGTAAACCCATTGCTATTCACCTAGTTCGGAAATTTCCGAACCTCTAGATCAGAACTATGAGGAGATAAAAATAACCTTTACGGTAGGGTTTATTACTACTGATAGGAATACTATATATTGGGATTTGTTTTGAGTTCCAAGCTCCACAATAAGGTTTATGAAATCGCTGTCGATCCACCCATAATTGCTGAACCTGATATGAGTGTTGGCAACGTGTTGTCTAAGATGCGGGACTTGAAGGTTAGGGTAGTACCTGTTGTTAGTGGTAGTAAGTTAGTTGGTGTGCTGAGTTATAGGGGCATCTTGATGAGCGGTGCTGGTAGGGCTACGAAAGTTAGGAGTATAATGGAACCTCCATACGGGGTTGATATGATGAGTGGTGTTGAGGATGCTGTAGCTAAGTTCGTGCTTTGGAAGGCTAAGGCATTACCAGTGATTAGTAAGGGCAATGAGTTGATGGGGTATTTAAGTAGGTATGATTTAATGGCATTCTTATTGAGTAAGGGGTTAATTCCGAGGAAGTATGTAGAGGATGTTATGACTTCCCCACCGACTGTTATCAGAGATGAGGAGTCCTTAGCGAGGGCTAGGTGGTTAATGCTCAGAAACGGTATCTCAAGACTCCCAGTTGTAGATAGCAGTGAAGGTATCGATGGAGTTATATCTATGACTGATATAGTGGAGAAGATTTACTTCATAAGACTGACTCGTAGGAAAGGCTACGAACAGTTTGAGGAGGAGTTCCTCGCCGCACCGGTTAAGGACTTCATGTCCTCACCTCCAGTATGCTCCTCCGTTGGAGACTCCCTAGAAAGCGTTGTTAAGACTTTAATTGATAGGAAGGTTACGGGACTACCGGTCACTAAAGGAGTTAAGGTGGTTGGTGTAGTAAGTAGTGTAGACGTACTTAAGGCTTACGCAGAACAATTAATCTCTAAGGAATTAATAGAGGCTAAGATCCCAGAATCCCTTAAGGTAGATGAGCTAAGTAAGTCTCAGGTGGAAACGCTCGTCAACGAATACCTATCAGATATTAGGAGGGTGACTAACGTAATTAACTTCCGGGTTAACATTAAGGAGGAAAGTAAGGGAGGGAGGAAAAGATACGTAGTTAATTCCAGGTTGACCACAGACGATGGAGTCCTCGTCACTGAGGGCACTGGTTGGGACTTACTATCATCCATTAAAGACTCCCTCGAAAAGTTAGAGGATAGGGTTAAGAAGTATAGGTCTAGGGCTAGGGAGGTAAGACGTAGAGGTAAGCCTGAGTAGTAGGTAATTACTAAACGTTTAGTATTTAAGTCTGCATTTTAATTAAGATTTTTGTGATGTGTTGAATGAATAAGGATGCATTTAACGTATATCTAATCACGCTCTGCTTCTTCATACTTACATGGGCTATAGTACCTATAGTCCCTAGGTATGTTATGAGTCTAGGAGGAGATCCAACCTCAATAGGTGTAGTGATGTCGGCAGCTCCAACAGCAACTATTGCAACTAGAGTGTTATTCAGCATCATGTCAGACCTACGATCAAGGGTTTTCATGATGAGGTTAGGTACGTTATTACTAGGCATCAGCTACTTAATACTGTACTTATCGAAAGATATCAACACTTTAATACTAGGTAGACTTGTTCAGGGCCTCTCCCTAGCATCGTTTATACCTCCATCAATAGCTTATGTGGTAGATATAGCTCGCCGTGGAGTTGTCGGTAGGGCCTTAGGCACTAGGGCATTGATGGCCAGTCTAGGCTATACATTAGGTCCCTTCCTAGGGGGGTTGATATCAGAGCTCTTAGGGTATAAGTCATTATTCATAATCACCTCCATATCAGCGTTCATTATGGTGCCTATGATTAAGTTAAACGATTCCCTGAAGTGCGACACTACCTTTAAAGACATAGTTCATGAGATGGCTAAAGTCCTCCGACATAGGAGTTTCATTCTACTATTCATATCTACGTCGTTCCAAACAATCATTCTAGCATCGGTGATTCCTTTCCTCTCATCCTACCTTAAAATAACTGGTTATTCCGACTACGAAGCAGGTATAGTTAGCTCAGCCTACGGAATTTCAGGACTTTTAAGTAGGGTATTAATGAGTTTCTGTACAGATAGGAACGTTATGAGCTTAGCATTACTGGCATTGGGAATAGATGCGGT
This sequence comes from Sulfolobales archaeon, assembly GCA_025058345.1. Lineage (GTDB taxonomy): Archaea > Thermoproteota > Thermoprotei_A > Sulfolobales > NBVN01 > DTCV01. The sequence continues at coordinate 59,662 of JANXEN010000006.1, read as the reverse complement.
AGGTTTAGCGATGTTGAGTTACTTTCCCCTCCCACCACTCGCCTTCATACCGGTTTTATTGATAGGGTTTGGGGACGGTATCTTCGTACCGTCAACTCAGGCGTTAGTATTCATAAACACTAAAACAGAGCTACGCAGTGTCTTATCAGGAATGTATGCGTCTTCCTGGGATTTAGGCATGTTGGTAGGTCCCTTAATAGCTGGGTATCTAATAACAATGACTGGTGACTACCTCATAACTTTCAGATACTTGATGGTATTTACCTTAGCTTCTTCATTCTTTCTGCTTATGGAGAGGAAGTTCATCAAACAATAAGTTTAAAGAGTTAACTAAATGATATAGTAAAGGGCTAATGTTTGATGGAATTAACACCATCAGAGTTAGAGCGTTATGATAGGCAAATCAGGCTTTTCGGAGTTGATGGCCAACTTAAGCTAAAGAACTCTAAGGTTTTAGTGGTAGGGGTGGGGGGACTCGGATGTCCGTCATCACTGTACTTAACTGCAGCAGGTGTCGGTAATTTAATACTTGTAGATTCTGAAGATGTGGAATTAAGTAATTTAAATAGGCAAATCCTCCACTGGAGCGATGACCTAGGAACCCCTAAGGTCTTATCTGCTTTTAAGAAGTTAAGAGGTCTAAATCCGGAAGTCAATATTGAGGTCATTAAGACACGTGCTGATGAGGAACTACTTAAAACTTTAATAGATGAAGTTGATTTAGTGGTTGACGGATTAGATAACTGGGACACTAGGTTCCTAATTAATAGGATTTGTGTTGAATTGGGGAAGCCGTACATACATGCAGGTATTATGGGGCTTTACGGGCAATTACTCGTCGTATTTCCTGGGGTCACTCCCTGTCTTCAATGCCTCATACCTAAGAAACCGCCTGAAGTAAGGCCGTTCCCCGTCCTAGGCACTACGCCAGGAGTTATGGCATGTCTTCAAGTTACGGAAGCCGTTAAGCTAATAACTGGTTACGGTCAACCAGCCTTCAATAAGTTAGTCGTATATGATGGGTACTCGATGAGTTTCACCGAATTGAAGGTATCTAAAAAGCCTGACTGCCCTATATGTAGTAAAGTGGGGACTAAAACTTAATGCAGTAAGTTAGGGAACTCTTCATTAGCTTTTAACCCATGTAACGTATTTTTATTCGGTGATCTAAATTCTAAAATACACTGAGAGAGCCGTTAAGGTATTTTTAAATACCGGTATTAGATTCCCCCGTAAAGTTATTTGGGCTATGGGGGTGATAAAGCACTCAGCAGCTAGGGCCAACGCCGAGTTAGGATTACTTAACCCATCAATTAGTGAAGCGATTTCTAAAGCAGCTCTAGAATTGGCTGAGGGCCTGCATGATGATAAGATAGTAGTTGATGTTTTCCAGACAGGATCTGGTACAGGGTTAAACATGAACGTAAATGAGGTCATAGCGATTAGGGCCTCAGAACTCTGTAGATGTGATGTTCATCCAAACGATCACGTAAACATGTGTCAATCAACTAATGATGTAGTTACATCAGCCATAAGGATAGCAGCCATAGCTGATGTTGAGGAACGCCTTAAACCAGCGTTGAAGGAGTTCATAGATGGTTTGGATGAGTTATCAACCAGGACGGGAGACGTTATTAAGCCAGGTAGAACTCATTTAAGGGATGCCTTACCAATCACTATGGGTTTAGAATTTAGAGCATTTCGGGATGCCTTAAATCACGACCTAAATTCGGTTAACTCGATAGAGGAATACGTTAAGGAAATCCCTCTAGGAGGTACTGCCGTAGGCACAGGCATAAATTCTCACACAGATTTCCCGAAATTAACGATTAAGTTTCTAAGAGATGCCGTAGGTATGGATTTAAAGCTTAGTGAAGTCAAGACAAGAGGTATGAAGCTATTAAGTGACTTGGTAATGTTGAGCGGTGCTCTAAGAGTCATCGCATTAGACATCATGAGGTTATGTCAAGATTTGAGGCTCATGTACTCAGGTCCTGCAACAGGTCTTAACGAAATTGACATACCGCAGGAGGTTCCAGGCAGTAGCATAATGCCCGGCAAGGAAAATCCTGTAACTGTTGAGGCAGCTATGCTTGCGGCAACTCAAGTAATAGGTTTAGACCACTCCAACAATCTAGCCGGTATGTTAGGCGAATTCGAATTAAGTATGGGTATACCGCTGATCTCCTACAACATACATATGCAGATAATGCTTCTTTCAGAAGCTATGAATAAGTTAAGCCGCCAAGTCCTTAAAAAGGTGGTACCTAATGCTGAAAGGACTAGAGAATTAGCTGAGCGAAGCTCCGCGTTAATAACGGTCCTGACGCCACTAATAGGTTATGATAGAGCAGCACTACTTTCGAAAGAAATTGCGAAGGGTAAGAAACTATATGACGTGCTTAAGGAATTAGGATTAAGTGATGATGTGATTTACGACCTTAAGGATTTAAAGAAGTTGTTGAGGCCTGGATTACTAGTGGGGAAATCTTGATGAGAGTTTCACCTACCTCTACTCTTGCTAATCTTACTGTAGATAGTGTTGATGAGTTTGTAAGTAGGTTTTACAACACCTCTCTTAGCCTCTACAAGCACTAATACGAGGTTTTTAGAACTAAATAAAGAGAGTTGAAAGATGCTTAACTCAGAGTTACTTAACTCATTAAGTATTAAGTCAACATCACCTTCGCTGAGGTAGTAGGCGATGTATGATTTATCAGAGAACTTAATGTTCTTAACCCTCATTTTATCTAAATTCTCGACATCAATCCTCAACCTACGCTCCAACCTCTTGATATCGGACCTTATTATATGTAAATCTCTTGATAAACCATCCCTAAACTCAACGGCGATAGCTAATGTATTCTTCCTAGACATCAGCTTAGCTATAGGGTAATAAAGTAGGGAATATTCGGGGGTAGTGGTCAGAGTTGCGTACGCATTTAATGCTGATGAAGACCTACTTAATTTATACTTAGCTTTAAACCCAACTAAGTAACCGAGAAGTTCGTAGACCTTATCATCAGGTTTAAATACGTCCTCAAGCTCCTCAACAATATCTCTTAAAAACTTAATTAACTCCTTACGTTTCCTGAAATACCATACAACCATCGCTACTGCAGATACGCTAAGGACTACCAACATCATATAGTCTATTACCAAATCAATCACCATATAGATAAGTATTTAGATCAGGAGTAATTAAGTTATTGAACTGTCGTTCAGCCAGTAATTTCACGTTGCATAAAATTTAAAAGATTTTCCAAATATCCTTTATAGGAGGGTAAGTTCTATGAAGACCAAAGAAGCCGTTGGGATAGCTCTAACGGGTCTGGGGTTAATTCTCTACCTATATACTATAGTAATTGGAGGTATGAGAGGTGCTATAGGTGTTAGAGGCACTAACGAGATAAACGCTATATTGATATCGTTAGGGATGTATGCCGTATTAATTGGCCCAGCATTATGGCTCGGTGAAATCCCAGTAGCTATTAAGAAGTTCATAGAGGCAAAGACAGGTAAGAAGTTGAGTTAGGGTGAGTGCCATGCTTTCCTTACTAATATTAGTAATCGTGGCAGCTATTTACGGCGTAGCTTATTACTTCTATGGGAGGAAGCTCCTCGAGCAAAAGGTTGTTAAAGCAGATCCTAACAGAGTTACTCCTGCGGTCGAGAAGTTCGACGGCGTTGATTACGTACCAGCAAATAAGTATGTGCTTTACGGACATCACTTCGCTTCAATAGCTGGTTCAGGACCTATAATAGGTCCTGCAACTGCTACAGTATTCGGTTGGGGTTTACCACTTATCTGGGTGTTATTCGGCAACGTCTTCATCGGTGCAGTACATGACTACTTATCAATAATGGCTAGCGTTAGGCATGGTGGGTTATCAATAATGACGGTGTCGGAGAACGTTATGGGTAAGAGGGCTAGGGTAGTTTCAGTAATTTATGTTTGGATGGCTTTAGTACTGGTTCTGGCTGCATTCTTCAGTGTTGCTGCGAGCACATTCGCTTCAGTCCCTCAAACAGCTCTGATAATGTTCCTCTACATGCCTATATCGCTGTTCTTCGGTATTTTAGTTTATAGATATGGTGTTAACGTAAAGTTAGCTACTGTGATATCGTTGGTATTTGTTGCCATTTCGTTCTTTATGTCCTTCTACATACCGGTGTATCTTACATATGAAGGTTGGGTTTTGGTGTTGGCCGGTTATTCATTCGTGGCTGCAGCTCTTCCAGTATGGTATCTACTACAGCCTAGGGACTATCTAAATGCCTACTTACTGTGGGCATTCGTAGCGCTTGCCTTTATCGGTGTAATACTAATTGCCGGTCTACCATTCACAGGACCTATTTACACGGACTTCGCCCAACCTGCAAGTATTTTAGGAGCCATGGGTGATTTGGGTAGAGCTAGAGTGGCTTACTTCTGGCCGGTAATACCTTTAATAATTGCCTGCGGTGCTTTATCCGGATTCCACTCATTAGTTGGTTCAGGTACAACATCTAAGCAATTAGCGAATGAGTTAGACGCTACCTTAGTTGGATATGGCGGTATGTTGACTGAGGGAGCTGTGTCATCTCTTGCTGTCATAACTCCTATCGCATTCGTATGGGATTTCGCCCAGCTAGGGGCTATGGTCAATTACCCAGTCACAGATATGTTAGCTAAGATAGGGATTAGGGCACCTACGATAATCGGTTTAGCTGCGGCAGAGAGGTTCTACACAGGTTATGCGTTATTACAAGCGACTGGGTGGTCAAGGATCTTCGGCTTAGGAACTTTTGAAGCATCGTTCATTGGTTTCAGGGTATTCGCAGCTACTGCTTTGACAGCATTCATTGTAACCACCTTAGACACTTCAAATAGGTTAGCCAGGTTTGCGTGGCAAGAACTATTCAACTGGGTTAAGGTATCCCCAGGAACTAAGAAGGTACTTACGAATAGGTGGCTAGCATCTTTAGTAGGAGTAATTGTCGGTGTTGTGTTAGCATACCCGCAGATATATGTTCCTGAGTTAAATAGATTTTTACCAGCGTATAGCGTGATATGGCCGGCATTCGCAGGCTTAAACCAACTTTTAGCAGCCCTCATGTTAATGACCGCATCGCTGTGGGTGTATGCCGTCCTTAAAGTCAGAGGTGGAGTTACGTTATTAACTCTAGTTCCCGCAATGTTCTTATGGATAACGGTTACCTTAGCTCTATTTGTGTGGATATTCTACGTCATGCCATCCTTACCGATGCTATACATATCTCTAGCCGGTTCATTCATAATAATTGCGCAAACCCTGAACTTCTTGCTATTGATATTCTTTATACAGGGAATAAGAAAATCCAAATGAATGATGTAAATAGAATCAAGAAAAATAATTTTTTACTTTATTAATATCAAACTATCTATATTATAGGATGATCGGCAAGTGGCGGACTCCGCACGTAAACTACTAAAAACGTTTAATGAATTAATTAACTTTATGAAGGGTATACACAAGGCAACCATAGAGAGCAGTGTTTCATCACTAGAGCTCGAGTGTGTTGAGTTAGAAGTTGCATTGTTATATATGATTTTAGGTTCTTTGATGGGTGTAATACCAATACCCTCGATGCTAGTCCTGGAGTTGATACCGGCCTTAAGAAACGAGTTTAAGTTACTTGAGATGAGGAGCGTTAAAGGATCTGATATAGGTGATTTGATGGCATCGCTTGGAGGTGAGTGGTAATAACTAAACACGTCATATTAGTCATAGGTAAGGGCGGCGTAGGTAAGACAACTGTTTCCATACTACTCTCACTAACTTTAACCGATTTAGGTAATTCCTTGCTCTACAGTCTAGACCCTGCTAAACATTTAATTAAGTACTTAGGAATTAGCGATGTTATGAGGCACCACAAGATCGCTGACAAGCTTTACGCATGTCAGTTAGACTTAGATGTAGCAATAAAGAAGATCTCTGACCATTACGTGGAATTAATAAGGGAATTATCGCCCTCCCTATCAGTCCTAAACTTAGATAACATAGTTAATACCATTAAGTACTCACCGGGTATTGAGGAGGAAGTATTCATCAGAGAACTCCATAAACTATACAGTACTGAAGATTATGATTATGTCGTCGTCGATACACCACCTACAGGTATAACTTTAAGGACGTTAATACTTCCTAAGCTATACACTGTATGGATAGAGAAGTTAATAGAAATTAGGGAGAGAATAATATCGCTCAGATATTCGATAGCTAGAACATTAGGTAAGGAATTTAAATTTAAGGACTCCGTATTAGAGAAGCTTTACGAGCAACGTAACATATACACTACTTTATGGGAGTCCATAAAGGGTTCGAACACTTCGTTTGTGTTGGTAAGTAATCCAGAAACTATGCCATTACTGGAGGTACATGAGGTGATTAAGTTTCTAAACACGGAGTTCAGTAAAGAGCCAAAGTTACTGGTAATGAATAAATACACCAATACACCTGAATCCGAGGAAGTTATGAGGAGTTTCAATCAATTACCCTACAGTAAAGTCTTTATACGTAAAGCAGATAGACCTCCCTCAACTCTGAGTGATATGGTGGAGTTGCTAAAGAATTTAGATAAGGATGAGCTGTTAAAGCATTTTAAATAATACACTTAATCAATAACTTTACACCCTACTCTAAAGTCCTACTCTAAAGTACTGAATTCCAGCTTGGTACCTAACCCTTTATAAACCTAAAACTTGAATAGACTTTATTTAGTGTCTAAGGTGTGGCTAATAATTGCAGTAGTGTTGATGGGGGTCTTACAATTCCTCGACACTGGACTCTACACATATATAACTTATAAAGTAAGCGTAGAGGGTGTTTACTTAGGTTTGCTCTCAGCTACCTGGAGTTTAGTTTATATCGCGATAAATCAATCCCTAAGTAGGTTAGCGGATGCTGGACGTAATAAGTTACTCGTCTTTATATCATCTCTATCTCTAATACTGATATTTATGTTATTCAGGAGCGTTAATGAATTAAACGGTATTGTAATATACTCCCTCCACGCATCAGCAATAGCGACTTTAAACCTAGCGCTCTCTATAACTATTTTAGAGGTTTATGACTACTTCAATTGGAATAGCATAAATACTTTGACGAGAGTGTTGACAACTCTTATAAGGGGTTTAACTTTTTTAGTAGTTGCGCTACATATTACTGACATACCTGTAATTCTTTTATCAACCATAACTCTCTCACTAACTTCCCTAATCTTAATCCCTAGAATAGGGTTAAACATAGAGCGAAGGTTATTTAAGATCAGTAAGGATTTAAGCTGCATCGGTAAGTACGTCAAAGCATCATCAGCTCTTCTCTACATTCATAAACCTAGGGATGCATTCGAGTATTTCGAGAGAGTTTGGAGTAACTCTAACGCGTTGAAGCCTTGGAGAGTCTTATTCTCCGCATTACTGTACACGATGTTTGGTGATATAATCCTCGTTATATTACCTTTATATCTGAAAGGTACTGTGGGGCTAACCGATCTATGGCTGTCTTGGGGCATCGCCTTTCTATTCGCATCCTTTATAGTCGTCCCATTCATAATAAGGCTATCATCCGGCGATAACGTTAATACTAAATTAATCGGTTTAACCGTAGTGGCTAGGGGTGTTGTTTTAGTGTCCCTACTTCCCTTCATATTTTACGTAAATAACCTCATCATCTACTTACTACTTGTATTATCGCTATCATCTATAGCTGATACGTTGATGTACAATAAGTTCGTTGAGGTCAGTGCAGGATACGGTGTTTCTAAGTACTTCGTAGCCCGTGAGGTAGGATCTATAATCGGCTCAATACTCGGTGGTTTATTATTCACTTTTATTCCGGGATCGATCACCGTTGTAACAATTGGTGTAGCAGTATTATCGGCTCTAGTAATAGCACTTTAAATAATTTTTATAAACTTAGACATGTCTAAAATTTGGTGTTAGGATGAGTCTTAGAGCTAGTGCTACAGGTTTCGATGACTATATAACAACCATCTATAGGTTACTTGAGGTTTACGGGCGTGCAAAAACGACCTTAATTTCAAAAGAATTGGGAACCAAACCTGCCACAGTCTCCAAAATCCTGAAGTACTTAGAGAATAAGGGTTTAGTTAAGAGGGTGAAATATAGGGATATATCATTAACTGATAGTGGTTTAAAGGTGGCTAAACCCATTATAAGGAAACACAGAATTGCTGAAGTATTCCTAAATGAGTTCTTAGGTTTCGACCTTTACCACTCACACCTTTACGCACATAAATTTGAACACCTCCCTGACGAGGTAATTGAGAGGATTTACGTTAAGTTCGGTAGTCCTGACGTATGTCCTCACGGTAACTCAATAAAGTTTCTAGACTATGATTATCTGAAGGACGGTAGAAGGTTGTCAGAAGTGGATGAAGGTTCGGTAGCTGAGTTAGTCAGAATAGTTGGAGAGCTAAGCGATGTTCTTAAGGAAATTAGTCGGTTAGGTCTACGTATAGGTTCTAGGGTCAGAATAATTAAGAAAGACGTCTCAAGCATCGTAATTGGAGTTAATGACTCAATCATCTATGAGATTTCCAGAGATGTAGCTGATACAATGATATGTAGGGTGGTTTAGATGTCTAAAACTTTAGTCAATGCTGCTGAAGGAACTAAAGTAAGGGTAATTGACATAATTGCCGGTCAAGGACTTAAGAATAGGTTAATGCAAATGGGTTTGACGCCAGGTGAGGTGTTAGAGGTCATAGAGAATTCAAAGGGACCGGTTATAGTCTCAGTGAAGGGTGTCACTATCGCCTTAGGACGTGGTATGGCTAGCAAAATATTAGTGGATGACGCACAAGGCGTTCAACAATCATAAACACTCTCGATAGGTGTGATTGATTAACGTTTTAAAATTTAGACATGTCTAAATTTTATAGGGGAGTAGTATGGATGGCCATATAGGAAGCCGCAACAGTCTTAAGGAATCTGAAGAGAGTAAAGAATATGATTTAACCGTAGCTATAGTAGGTAACCCAAACGTTGGAAAGTCAACGCTGTTTAATGTACTTACTGGGAAGTCAGTCCATGTAGCTAATTGGCCGGGGGTCACGGTAGAGAGTAAGGAGGGAGTTAAGGAGTGGAAAGGGATTCGAATACGGTTTGTAGACCTACCAGGTATTTACGGCTTGAGTTCCTTAACTCTTGAGGAAGTCATCAGCAGGGAATACATAGTTAGTGGGGATTCTGAGTTAGTGATAGGATTAGTAGATGCTACAAGTCCTGAAAGATCTCTGTACCTACCTATTCAACTACTTGAATTAACACCAAACGTCATTATAGTATTCACTAAGGTCGATGAGATGAATAGGTTAGGTATACACATACATTTCGATAAGTTAGAGGCAATGCTTGGAGTACCCGTGATCCCAACATCAGCTCTACATAAGAAGGGAATTAGAGAGCTACTCGACACAATCATCAACATCAGTAACGAGAAGAAGCGTATTAAGTTAGTAAACATCGACTATGGAGGCTTAGAATCCTTTATATCAGATATCTCTAAAATAGTGGCTGAATCAAAGACCCTTAAGAACTACCCACTACGGTGGGCGTCAATAAGACTTTTAGAGGGTGATAAGAGACTTGAGGACTTACTAACGTCGAATAACGAATTAGATATATTAAATAAGGTACAGTCAGTAAGGGATGCTGTAAGGAGGAGCATTGGGAGGGACCCTGCTGAACTAATCATAAACGCTAGGTTTAGATACGTAAGCAACATAACTAAGGAAGTTGTCGTAAGGGTTGATAAGGTAAGCAGCTATGAACATATCGTTGATAAGATCTTCAGAAAGCCTTACATAGGTGCTGGGTTAAGTCTGGTACTGATGTTGGTTTCATTGCTGTTGGTGTTTTCGGTGAATACGGGATTTCCTTTAAATTTGATAATGAGGTATATCGGCCTGCAGGAAGTCGGTGAATTAATAGAGTTCTACAGTTTAAACAGTGTAATAAGCGAAGCATTCAACATGCTTTCAAATCAAATCAAATCATCAATTTATTGGTATAATCCTTTACTAGCCTCCTTAATAAGTGATGGGATAGTGATTGGTTTAGGGTCTGTAATTTCGTTCCTTCCATTGATATTTATGACGTTTTTAATACTAGCCGCGTTAGAAGATAGTGGTTTAGCTCCGAGGATAGCGATAAGCTTTCATAACCTGTTAAATAAATTTGGCTATTCAGGCAACGCAGTATACCCACTAATCTTGGGTATGGGCTGTAACGTACCTGCAGTAATGTCAAGCAGAACATCTGTTGATGACTCGGAGAGAACTCAGATGATTTTCTCAGCACCGTTCATACCGTGTCAGGCTAGATTGATTGTCGCATCAGCATTAATAGCAGCATTCTTCAGAAATCCACTACTTCAAGCATTAGCTTTATTGACGATGTACTTATCAGGTATATTCATGTACTTACTAACCGGTAAGCTCGTTAGGAGGGCAGTATGTAGAATTAGTGATAAACCAGAGCTGATATTGGAGCTACCTCTAATACATTTCCCTAAAGTTAAGGTTTTATGGTGGATTGCATGGGACTACACTAAACACTTCCTTAAGAAGGCTGGTTTAATCATATTTACGTTAAGCGTACTTGTCTGGGTGTTAGTTAATCTAAGCCCTTCAGGAATGACAGCAGACGTTAATGAAGGTTTCGCAGCAACTATCGGTAACGCAATTTCATACATCTTAATACCTTTTGACATAGTTGGTGAGGATTCTTGGAAGATAGCTTTCGCACTCATTCAAGGGTTTATAGCTAAGGAATCTGTACTTCAGACACTAGCTGTATTAGGTGAAAGCGCTAATGTCGATGATGCTGTTAGATCCCTAAACCTTACAATCCCGCAGGCGTACTCGTTAATCCTACTCATAACTTTATACATACCTTGCTTAGCGACGGTAGCTGTGGTTTATCAAGAGAGTAGGAACTTAAAGCTAACGGTTGTACAGACCATATACATGACCTTATTAGCTTACTTAATCAGTATCCTCGTCTATCAGTTAATTAAGTTTTTAATGTGGGTGATTTAGACTGTACGAAAGCGGTTTAAATGTGAATGATGTGGTAGTGTACCTAAAAAATAAAGGATGCGTTACTGTAGATGACTTAATCAAAGACTTCAGCTTAAGTCCGTCAGAAGTTAATGTTTTGTTAGGTGTTCTAATCGCTGAGGGAATAGTTGAAGAAGTGGAGGCATTATCTAACTGTAAGTCATGCAGCCTCAGCGCTTTATGCGGTCATCATAAGCGTGGTAGGTCTTTTAAAATGCTTAAATTAAGGGAAAGTAAAAAATTAATGAAGTGATGAAATTCTGAAAATGACTTGATGATTAAGGACTCGAACACTGAATGAATCAGAGCAATTCGTTTAAATCACCGCTCATCACTTATCACTCATCACTACATGATTTACTTTCCCCAAACGTTAAATGGATTACATCACCTGAATATACTTTTTCGACTCCTCTGCCTACATTAATTACTAAGGAACCATCTAATCCAACATCGTATGCCAACCCTTCCACAACACCATCAGCTGTAAATACCCTTACACACCTCCCTAAAGTAGTGCTGTATTTCTTCCATAGATTAACTATGTAACTTAAACTTCCACTCTGCAGTGACTCATACAGTACTTCAAGACACTTCAGTATTTCAATAAATAAATCATTTATAGGCACCTCATGTCCTAGATAGCTCTTAAGCGAGATCGCGGTATGCTTTAAGTCTCCACGTAATTCATTATTAACGTTGACTCCGATACCCAGCAGTAAGTAATCAATTACGTTGTTACTTATTCTAGCTTCCGTTAATACACCACATAATTTCCTCCCATTTAATAACACGTCGTTAGGCCACTTCAGCTCTAATGGAACATCATATAATTTCTTAATGCCCTCAACAACCGATACCCCTGCCATTAACGTGACTAACTGTACGTTACTCAAAGACTTAGGTCTTAAGATTATGGTGAACCACAACCCACCCTCATCAGCTACCCATACCCTGTTTAACCTTCCACGACCTGAAGCCATTTTATCAGCTATGACTACTGTACCCTCAGCTGCACCATCATCGGCAAGCTTCTTAGCTATGTCTTGGGTTGAGACACATTCTTTAAACCTATATATCCTTACTTTCATTCCATAGTTAATTACTACGCAGTCATTAAAACTTTTAATTTAAGGAGAGATAACGAACTTCGGCGTTGATGCAGGGGTATGGAGGGAAGTAACTCAGGGGGTTTCGGATGAGTCAATCATATGGTGATGACAGCACTTATAAATGGGTTGCTCTGGGAGGTACAGTCATAGTTTTCATGTTGGTTGCTTCATCACAGCTAGCATCCGTTTCACCTTCCATCCCTATATTCATGAATATATTCAACATAAACGCAACTCTTGCCGGATTACTTACATCTGTATGGGCTTTAGCAAGGATAATTATTTCACTGCCAGCCGGTAGTATAGCTACTAAGTTTGGAGGTAAGACCGCGTATTTCTTCGGTATCGCTTCATCAATTGTTGGTTGGGTATTAGTTACTATAGCACCGACTTATCCGATCATATTGTTAGGTAGGTTCGTAATGGGTTTTGGAGCCGGAACTATGAGTGTTGCAGGACCCTTAATAATTTCTGAGTGGTTTCCCAGAAATTTATTGAGCACCGCTATGGGTTTATGGGCAATAGCGATGCCTCTAGGCATTCTATGGGAGTTACCTCTAATTGCGTGGCTTATCTATGCATGGGGATGGAGACAGGCCTACACTCTATTTATAATAGCATCTCTAATTGCTTTGCTACCTTTACTGATAGTGTTGAAAAGACCTCCACCATACCCTCTCAAATCCAACGAACCTAGTAAATCGGTTAATAGGTTCGAAGTCCTAAATAATCATGCATTTATAGCTGCCTGTATAGCGATATTCTTCGGCTTAGGTTTATGGAGCATATACTCCACCTACATCGTCAAATGGTGTATGGTTAAGGGTTATGATTATATGGCTGCGTCACTGTTTGCAACAACCCTAAACTTAGGATGTGTAATATCTCAACTAACTTCTGGGATTATTTCAGATAAGTTATTAGATGGCCGTCAAAAACCAACCTTCCTATGTGGCGTGGCTCTAAGTACTTTGATGACTTTAATCCTACCTCACACTCACTCAACTTTACTAACTTTAATCACCGTAGTTCTTATAGGGGTTGGGATAGCTCCAGTAACAGTTGCGATGTTCGCCATACCTATTAAGATAGCTAGGGCTGAGAATCGAGGGATCGCAATGGGAATTACAGGGATGTTCATGTATGCCTCATATATGTTATCATTACTCGCAGGTTATGTCTTCGACCTATATGGGTTAACAGCCGCCTGCATCACTACATCCATGGTAGGATTTGCCTGCATTTTAGTGTTGGTCTTAGGGCTTAGGGTTAGAGTTTAATGTTTTTGTTTCGCATCAAGTCGGTTACTGAAAATTATTTAAGAATCTCAGAAAATTTTTTATTTAAGGAGTAAAAACTTAGGGTGGATTGCTATGAGGAGAAGGGTAATAATAGCTGGAGCTGGAGGTAGGGACTTCCATAATTTCCTGGTGTACTTTAAGGATAACCCTGAGTATGAAGTAGTAGCTTTCACAGCAACTCAGATACCAGGCATAGAAAGGCGTAGGTTCCCGCAGGAATTAGCTGGCCCTCAATACCCTGTAGGGATTCCTATATACCCTGAGTCTGAGCTACCTAGTTTGATTAAGGAACTTAAAGTCGATGAGGTAGTACTCTCGTATAGCGATCTAACCTACAATTCTTTAGGTAACCTAGCCTCAACTGTACTTGCGTCCGGCGCATCCTTTAGATTGCTTTCACCCATGGAAACATTCATAAAGTCATATAAACCAGTTATTGCGGTTACTGCAGTAAGAACTGGTGCTGGGAAATCTACAGTTTCAAGATCCGTTGTTAAGGAACTTTTAAGAAGGGGATTGAACGTCGTTCCTATAAGGCATCCGATGGTGTACGGTGACTTAAGTGGGAATGCCGTTCAGGTATTTAGAGAGGAGGAGGACTTTAGAAGATATGCAGTAACTGTTGAAGAGAGGGAGGAATATGAGCAGTACATCAAGTTGGGAATACCTGTCTTAGCTGGTGTTGATTACGGTAGGATAGTTTTATTAGCTGAGAAGATGGGGGATGTGATCCTGTGGGATGGAGGTAATAACGACTTCCCCTTCATAAAGTTTGACTACATGATCACCGTTGCAGATGCCATGAGACCTGGACAGGAGGTTAACTCTTATCCAGGTGAGGTTAACGTTAGAATGGCTGACGCCGTAATAATTAATAAGGTATCAAGGGCTAGTAGATCTGATATCGATAAAGTAATAGCAAACGTCCGGAGTGTTAACCCATCTGCTAAGATAGTTCTTGCTGATATGGAAGTAACTGTAGATAGGCCGGAAGACATTAGGGGTAAGAGAGTGGTTGTTATAGAGGACTCTCCGTCAGTCACTCACGGTGAATTACCTTACGGAGCTGGATATGTAGCAGCTGAGAAGTACGGTGCCTTAGAAATAGTTAAACCTAAGCCGTATGCTGTGGGAGTAATTAAGGCTATGATTGAGAAATACAACCACATTGCGGACGTAATACCTTCAACCGGCTACACACAGGAACAAATATCTGACTTAAATGAAACTCTATCCCGAATGGATGTAGATGCTATAGTACTCGGAACTCCTGCGGATATTACAGGTCTTATCAAAGTAAAGGTCCCAATAATTAGGGTGTTCTGGGAATTAAAGGTAGTAGAAGGACCAACTATAAGTGACTTAGTGGATGAGTTCGTGTCCCGTGCAATTAGGAGGTAAGAATACATTAAATGAAAACCAATTAGCGTGGCTTTCAAGGTTATTTTTTACAAAAGTACTTGACCCACATTCAGGGAATTTATATGAAGTCCATCATCAATTTCAGGCCTTCCACGCATCATCACTCCACATTCTGCTACTATGTTAAAGAAACTTAAATACATTCTAAAATCCTTAATTATGGCGGTCTTACCCATACATAAATGTCTATGCTTCGTTGAAGTTCAATCTCTTCACTGATGACTTATCAAAATTAAATAGTTACGATATTTGCTTAGGCAAGCTAAAAAGGTAGTGCATATGATGTAAGGAGGCGAGTTTCCTTTTAAATCAACTGTTAGGGTTGAAATTGTTGTATGTGTAAATCACCGCAGTTAAGGATTGTGAGTTATGTATATATAGAATTGTAACAATAACTAAGTGGTGAATTGTATGGGTGAAGTAGGTGGAACTATTAGTGATGATGAAAAGATTTGGGGATTTATAGGTTGGATTGCATCAATAGTGGGTGCGGTACTCGTTCTTATATTAAAGCCTAATTACAGATATGCGAAGTACTGGGCCTATCTTTCGATATCCTTCTTCATCATAATTATGCTTTCGGGTATCGTTGTTGGGATTTTAGGTTTAATTCCATTGATTGGTTGGCTTATCAGTGCCGTCATTCAGATAGCGCTTTTGGTGACATGGATTTTAGGTATAATAAAATCTCTTAATAAAGAGTATTGGCAGCCACCAGTAATTTTCGATGTCGCTAAAGTGCTGGGGATAGAGAAATATAGATGATGGAAGAAAGTCAAAATAATTTTATTAGTTAACTTTATAAAGCACTTCGATATCCCCCATAACGGGTTGGGATTAATCATTAAGGGAAATGAACATGTAGGGTACTGGCTAGGTGATTTGCCGAAGGGATGTAAGTTATGTTTTAGGGGTTCTAAGACGGTTATTTTTATTACCGGTCTATGTTCCGACAACTGCTTTTACTGCCCTATATCTATTAATAGGAGGTTTAAGGATGTGTTGTTTGTAAATGAGGTAGAGGTTAAGAACTTAAGGAATGTGGTTGAGGAGGTCGCTGGATCTTTATCTGAGGGTGTGGGAATCACTGGAGGTGACCCATTGGAAGTATTGGATAGGACGACCCTCGTTATAAAATCCTTGAAGGAATGTTTTGGAAGAGATTTTCATGTACATCTATATACGAATGGGTTTAAATTAGATGAGAAAGCTGCAGCATCATTAGATAACGCAGGACTTGATGAGCTCAGAATACACATCACATCACCAAAGTCTTTAAAAGCTCTTAAAATAGCGCTTGGCCGTGCGTTCGACGTAGTTGTTGAAAATCCCGCAATGCCTGGACAAACACGCAGTACGATTGAATTAATTAAGGATCTCGTTAAGCTAGGTGTCAAGTACGTAAATCTAAATGAACTTGAGGTAAGCGATTTGAATTACCAGTCCCTAATCTTAAGAGGGTTTGAAATAAGTCCTGATGGTAGGTCCGTAATAGGGTCGAAGGATACAGCAATTGAAGTCATCAATCTTGTTAAAGAACTATCCTTAGATATCTCAGTCCATTTTTGCCCGGCTTTATATAAAGACATCCATCAATATTCAAGAAGGCTTTCAAGAAGAGCTCTAGGGACGAAAAGAGTTTTTGAAACAATTAGTAATGGCGTAGTGAAGTGGTTGGAGGTTGAGGGAGATGCTGCAAACACATACGTACGTAATCTATGGTTAATGGATTTAGTCATCAAATCCGCTAATGCGTATAATACGCATTACAATTTAGTCAATAAGGTAAGAACAGGTAAAGTAATAGAGGCGTTACCTCTTACCCCTAGAAAGATATTAAATGAAATTCCTATATAGACAAATACTGTAGCCAAAGGTATCCTATGAACGTAGTACTAAACTTATATTTCCCTAACAAACTTCTTAAGGGTAAATGAGCATGGGCAGATCAGTTTACGAAAACATAAGGGATAAGTCCTTCAGTTACATTTCCAGAAATTTCGACAACTACGTTTCACTTCTTAAGGACTTAGTATCTTATAAGTCTGTGGCTTCCTGGGGCTTAAAAGGGGTGGGAGAATGTGCTAATTATTTATCAGATGTTCTTAGCAGTAGAGGATTTAAGGTTTCTATAAAATATGGTGGAGGTTCCCCAGCAATCTTAGGTGAAATTGGCTCCGGCAGTAAGACTGTGCTGATCTACAACCACTACGATGTGCAACCTCCGGAGCCGCTAGAGCTGTGGAACTCAGACCCCTTCGAACTCCTAATTAAGGATGATTTACTAATAGGCCGTGGTGTTGCGGATAATAAAGGTAATATAGTAGCTAGAATAGCTGCAGTTGATGCGTTGCTTGAGTATTTAGAACTGCTTGACTTACGAATAAAGTTTTTAATAGAGGGTGAGGAGGAAGTCGGTTCTCCAACACTCGCAAATATAATTAAGGATAACTTACATTGGATGAGCTCTGATGGTGGTATTTGGGAAACCGGTTACGTTGGGGCGGATGGTAGATTAGAAATCCCTCTAGGGTTTAAGGGAATTCTATATTTGGAAATAATGCTGAAGAAATCCAATAGGGACGTACATAGTGGGTTAGCTCCATTAATTCCGAATCCAGCTTGGGAGATCGCAAAAATGTTGACTTATTTGAAAGATGAGAAAGGTAAGGTTTTAATTCCAGAATTTTATGATGATGTAGACCCGAAATTTATTTCAGTTGCTGGAGAACTCATTAGACATATAGACCCTGAGGACTTAAAAGCGGTAAGGAAGGAGTTAGGGTTAGATAAATTTGTTAATGGATTAGATGGAATTGACGCTTTGAGAGAGCTTTATATGAAGCCTTCCTTAAACGTCTCAGGTCTTTACTCCGGTTATACAGGTAAAGGAAGTAAGACAATCGTACCTTCAGTAGCTGGGGTTAAAATAGATATAAGACCTTTACCTGGTCAGAAGCCCGAAAAGATTCTAGAAATATTCACCAAATACTTAAGAGAATTAGGTTACTCTAATATCGAGATTATAGTACATGGTATGTACCCAGCCGGATATACAGAACCTGATGAGGAGATAGTTAGAGCATCAATTAATGCGGCCGAGGAGGTTTATGGAAAGTATCCAAAGGTTCTCCCTATCGCAAGTGGTTCAAGTCCGATATACCTCCTTACAAGTGTTGCTGGAGTACCCATTACCGGGGCTGGTGTAGGGTACTTCAACTCTAAAGTGCATGCACCAAATGAAAACATTAGAAGAGAGGATTTCATTAGAGGTATTAGACATGTTGTTTTGACTTTAATTAATTTTTCGAGTAAGATATCTAAGCAATAACGAACGTATAACTAATTATAGTATTAACCCTCCATTATTCTTGGTAAGAATGAGGACTTAAACACCATAGCAAATTTAAATAGGGTTGCAGCAAAACAAGTAATAGGTAGAGAACATGTCAGAGGAAGTAGCCCGAATCATTGAAAAGAAGTTATCGAAGGTGTATGTCCCCGGATTTGATGTAGATGTGATATCAAGCGGTGTTGTTAAGAGTTTTAGAATATCTAAAGATGGTGAGAAGGTTTTAGTACTCGTAGACTTTTCAGGTTCTGACCCAGGTTGCTTATTCTGTAGATTTATAAATCAGACGCTATGGAGAGCTATTTCCAATAACATTAAGGAAGCCTTGAAGGAAGCTGGGCTGCGGGAAGTCACCGTCATCGATTCGAGAACGAATCAAGTTTTATAGCTGGGCAACTAGTAGGGTTTGTAGTTTAGATGTAGAGCTTATTAATTAATTCTTCAAAAACCTCCAAAAGATTCCTGTATTTAATGAAGCCGCTTGATTCAGGGTTAATCCTCTCCGCATCCTGTAGCATATTAATGCATAACCTTACTATCTCATTACTACCCATATATTTCATAGCTTTTAGAAATAGGAAGAGGTTACCTAAGTGGGATACGTCTCCGAAACCTCTATATACAACTTTCTTCCCCAGAATATTAGCGACTAATTTCCTTACGAAAAGGTACTCAGTAAGCTTACCGCCAATCCTTATTTCGTCGACTACAACACCATTCTCCTCCATAGCTTTATATAGTAGTGAAAGTAGCATGACTATTCCCTCAATCGTAGATAAGACTATATCCTCCCTCCTCGTAGAGCTATCAATCCCCACAATGCTGACCCTTCTAGCAGGGTTAAGTGGAAGTCTCTCAGACAGTAAAATTGGGACCGTAATTAACGTCTGAGGTGTTTTACGTAATTTACCTAGAGAGTTAAGTACTTCAGCATACGTGCTGACATCATCAGGTGGTACATTATATAACAACCTAATGATGTGTTCTACAACTACACCACCATTGCTTATAGCACCCCCAGCTAACCATGTATTCTCCATAAGGTAGTAGGTTTGAAACCTCATACTACTATGTGAGTCGATGATGGGTTCTGAAATAACTGCTCTCATCATCGCGCTACTGCCCATGTTAATTACCCCTAAACCAGTCGAACCCCCAGTCAACCCGTAAATCATAGAACCTCCATCGTAAACCCCTAGGACTACAGGAACCGCCTTAGAAATACCTAACTCATGAGCCAACTCAGTCTTCATCGGCTCAGTAATGTAGCTTTCCCTAACCTCAGGTAGGTAGTTTTCATCGATTCCCGCAATCTCTAAAGCGAAGTCATCCCACCTTAATGACCTTATGTTAAGCATTTGATACGTTCCTGAAGCTGATGATAGGTCAGTTACGCTATGTCCGGTGAGGAAGTGCATAAGCAGCGATTTTGAGTCCATGAAATGCCTAGCATCTCTTAATAGGTTAGGTGACCTCCTTTTCAGCCACAACAACTTAGGTAAAGCGTAGACGTGTAGGTGAGGGCACCCAGTTCTGCCATACAATTCTTTAGAGAATGGCTTTAATTCAATTAAAACTTCGTACGACCTCTCATCTACCCATGTATAGATGTTTGTAAGCGGTTCAAACCGCTCATTTGCTAGAAATACTCCGAAGAGGTAAGAGGTAAGTACGATAGAATCTATTGATACACCGCTACAGATCTCTTTAATTATGATCTTAACAAGTTTCAGTATCTCCCTAGGATCGTGTTCGTAGGCAAGAGGTTCGGGACGTACAGGTTCTATTCGGTAACTCAAACTCCTAACCACCGAAAGGACTTCCTTCTTATCGTCAAAGTTCAATAAGGCACCCTTAACGTGAGTAGTTCCTAGGTCGATGGAGGCTATAAGCAGTTAAATCCCCAAACTTCCTAATGCAAATAAAGTAATAAAAATGCATTTACGTATTCGTAGAAGGAATTCTCACCCTTACTTTTTAGATCTTTCTATACTGAGTCTTTCTTCATAGTATCTACTTAGTTCATCATCGCTCATATTGACGTAAGGTTCAGCAAGTAAATGCCTTACACCTGGATTCCTCATGAAGTATTGTATAGAGTAGGAACACACTGGAACTACCTTAATTCCCTTCTCCTTAGCTAACTCCAAAGCCTTCTCAATCAATAGTTTAGCAACACCCATCCCCCTATGTTGCGGTGGCGTATACGTCTCTAGTAAATGCATCTTATCACCTTCAATCTTATACCCTAGAAATGCCTTAGAACCGTCACCGAATTTCACATAGATTACTTGTGATGTATACTTAACTTCTAAATCCATAGACACCATCAACATAGATATCGAATCTTCGCGTTTAAGCTTTTATAAAAGTTGTAAGTAGCGTAAACTTATTTAAGGTAAGTCAGGTTTATTAACAGAATAACTAGTAAAAAGAGGTGTTTCTTTGATTAAGGAATATATAGAAATAAGTGATGAGATTTACGAGCATTTAAAACATATTTCCAATAAGTTAGGCATAAGTCCTAAGGAGATACTTAAGGAATACGTAAGTAATTTGGAGGTCGTATCATATGCTATCGAAGAAGAGGCAAATATAATTAAAAGTAAGTTAGGGTTGGATGGGGAGGAGTTAACTAAATTTGCAATAAGTAGAGTCATCTCGTTATCTGCTGGGCTATACGGGTTTATCCTAGTGCTTGACGAGATCCTAGGCGTTTGGAGTATGGGATTTACAACATCACATGGATCGGGGAAAGTAGTTGATGAGTCGGGAAAAATTCAGGGTATATTTCTACATTTAGATGGTTCAGAGCTGTCTATGAATAGGAGCTTAGTTAACTGTGTTGAATTACTGCTTCATGAAGGAGGTATAGTCGTAGGATTCCATACGTTCTTCGGTTTTGAAGGGTTTTCCCAGGAAGAACTATCTACGATTAAGAAAGTAGTTGAAAGCTCATTGAGTAATTTAAGGAGTAACCTCATTAACAGAATGCAAACATGCATAGACAGCGTTAATGTTGAGGTAAACTTAGAAGAGCATGAGTTAGGGATATCTATATCAGTTGTGGTGTATTCAAATAAGTTTACCTGTATACCTCACGTAAACGTAGTTAATTCCGAACTAGCTAAGGTAATAGTTGAAAGCGGTTTAATAAACAACATTCCGGAAAACGGTAAACAAGTTATAAACTCCCTCTTAAATAAGTAAGGAAACTAGTTATTCCATCCACCTACATCACATACCATATAAATTAACTTGTTTCTACCGTAGTTTTAAGCAGGTTTAAGTTCTTTCTCAACGCGTTTAGAATATCGTCCTGCAGCGAAGTCTCACTTATTGATGGTTTTCTAGACACACCGGTAAGTCCCTCAACATATGACTTAAGGCTTTTTACCATCCCCTTACCATACCCGCCCCCTAAAATCGAGATTAGACCTCTAACTAACTTATCCTCCAATAACTCCCTCAGATAATGTCCAAACAGGGAGTACAGATCCTCCGTAACACGCAGCTGTGTGAGTTTATCATCTTTATGCGCATCAAACCCAGCAAACACTAAGATCACATCAGGTTGGAAAACATTTCTAGCAGTTTCTATGATATTGTTGATGATATAAGCGTAGTGTGAGTCATTTGAGTATGGATATAGTGGGATATTTATCTTGGTCCCCTTAGCGTTCAATCCACCAACATCTTCTAAACCACCAGTTCCTGGGTAAATCCATCTTTGGTGAATATCGATGTGGAGGGCTTTCGGTTCATCCCATAAAATTTCCTGTGTACCGTTACCGTGATGAGCATCAAAATCAATTATCATGACTCTAAGTCCTTGGTTGATTAACGTTTTCGCAGCAACTGAAATGTAATCAAATATGCAGAAACCTAGTGTTGGGGCACCCATAGCTGGGCCACTCCTACCTGCATGATGTCCTCCTGGCCTAGCCAATATAAACCATGGTGTTGAAGTCCGGACAGCATCTATAGCGGCGTCTCTAGCAGTTGTAGCGAATGCTAGGGCCACGTTATATGTATGTTCTGTGACGTAAGTATCTGGGTCTATATAGTGGAATCCTTTACTACACTCATTCTCCACCCACTCTACATACCTTAAGTCATGTACAAGAACTACTGATGTAATGTCAGGCTTCGAACACTTAACTAAATCTATGAGGCTTTGCGCTGGTGAGTTACTTAATTCTCTCATAGAGTCTTCAATTCTCCAAACATTTTCAGGGTGACTGCCGCTGGGGTCCTTATGCAGTTTGTGAATTTCATCGTAAACTAGTTTGAGTCTCAGTTTCCCACCGAATAAAGCTTTGAGTTAATTAATTATTAGCTGATGTGGATGTTACTAATCAATAACATAAAACTCGTTCTTTAGTACTATATTGGTGCAGATTTTATGAAACTACTAAGTGAGAGAACCCTCTGCAAAGGGAAGAGGGTTGAGTTAATTCAAAGGGTGTATTCGTATGATGGAGAGGAGTTCATAAGAGATATAGTGCATTTCGGTCATGCAGTAGCTGCACTTCCTTTAATGGGTGATGAGGTTTTATTGATAAAGCAGTTTAGAGTTCCAGTGAATAGTTGGGTTTTAGAGATCCCTGCCGGTCGAGTAGAACATGGTGAAAACCTAGAAGATGCCGTTAAGAGGGAGCTAATAGAGGAAATCGGCTACATTCCACACCATATTGAGAAGATCGTTTCCATATATATGGCACCTGGCTACAGTGATGAAGTTCTTCACATATTCCTCGCAACTGATTTAGAATACGTAGGCTCTAAACCGGAACCTGGAGAATTAATAGAAGTCGTTAAAGTTAAAGTTAACCACATGTTAGATACTTTACTTAAGTGCGAAGTTACTGACGCGAAGACGCTGGTAGCTATCTCAACATATCTTCAGCTGAGAGGTACTTTAAGCGGTAAGTAACTATTATGAGGTGATGGGATGGAGGTGAAGGATGTTAAAGTCTACGCTAATAGCGATGTTTTAAGGGTAGTAGCGCTCATCCCCGAAGGACATTCACATATTAGATTGGTTCTTGAATTTAAGGATCAGATCATAGTAGTTCAGGAAGCAACGGCGGCTGCAATCGTCAGAGCGTACGTAGATATAATAACCCACCCTATGAGGCGGGCAGTTGAATTAGTGAGTATGCAGGCCAGTAAGGACGTTAGAAAGAAGGGTTATGCTGAACATCAATTAATTGAGAGCGCTAAGTCTGAATACGAGGTTATGCATGAATGGTCTGAAAGATTATTTAAGGGGGTCTTCCACAACTTAAGCTCTTAGACCAGCTTCTTATATCCACTTCATTACTAGAAAGACAGCATTTAATATGATGTAACAAATCACGACCACATCAGTAAACCCTACCTTAGGTTTTCCATAGGCTGTGCTTACCTTATCAAATCTTTTTTGCGCTAATGCCTCAGCAAAATGTGCTGATGAATTAATCACGTGAACTACTAAAGGTATAGGTATGTTAAGTAATAGCTTTCTACCCTTCAACCCTCTCCCCCTCATAGCTACTACAGTTTCACTTATGCTATAACCCATATAATCAGATAATTTTATGACCATCGGTATGGCTAAAGCCGTTAATTGAGGTAGACCTAACTTAGATGTAACGTAAGAAAGTTCAATTGGTTTGATGAGCTGTAGGGCGCTAGTAAACGTTATTGTTATCGAGATTAATCTAAGAATTAGTTCAACCGCTTCAATAGGACCATAGATAATTGCCAGTAACACGTAAGGAGGAATCGTAATCCATAGATAAAGTACCGCTAATCTACGGATTTGTTCAGAAGGTAGAGTAAGTATTAAATACGTAAACAGTATTGATGAAAGTATTAGGGCGCTTACGATATGGTTTACATACAATGCGAACATAACCCAAGCTATAGCTATTATACCTACTAGAGGATGTATGTGTATTTTCAACCTACTCAATACTCCTTAACCTCCTACCTAACCTTTTACCTACAATAACTGCGTAAGGTTCAGGGAATTCAAGTAAGGAGAATTTATCATCGTAGAATACATCTAATGCGGAACCTTCAGCAATTATATGTCCATCATTCATTACGTAAACGTAGTCTGAAATTTTAAGGACGAAGTCAAGATCGTGGGACGCAATTATAACTGGGATCTTCATAGACTTCAATAACTCCTCAACCATTTTCTTCTCCTTCAACCCAAGACCGTTCGTAGGTTCATCAACAACTAAAGCGTTCGGTGACCATGAAATCGCTATCAATATGGATATAATTCTTGCCTGACCCATAGATAGTTTGAAAGTATACTTATCAATCAGGTGCTTTAGCCCGTAGTTACCTAGGAAATCCTCAATCTCCTTCCTGTCTTTGAAGAATTCCTTAAATTCCTCGTAAACAGTAGATTTTATGAATGTGTAGTAAGGGTTTTGCCACGAACTACCTACCTTATCTGGGATTAATACCTTACCCCTATCGGGCTTTAATGACTTCGTGATTAGCCTCAACGTAGTTGTTTTTCCAGAGCCGTTCGGACCTATTATAGCTGTAATTCCTTTGCCACATACTATGTTAATCCCTTTTACTATATCCTTATACCAAACATCTTCCAATTTAATTAACTCTAATTAAATCACCTCTCATAATTAGCTCTAAAGGCCATTCAATATCTTGATCTAAAGGCGGGGCATTCGATAAAGGACCATCATAAACGACGGTACCCTCCCTAAGGAGTACGACTCTATTAATCCAACCAAATAAGTAACGCAGTTTATGTTCAGCAATTATTACGGTAACATCGATCCCTTTAAGGATCTTCAAAAGGTTTAGTACTCCCTTAGGGTCTATATGGGCGAACGGCTCGTCTAGTAGAAGAATATCAGGACTTAATGCCAGAGCGCTCGCTATCGCTACCCTTTGCCTTTCCCCCATCGATAATTTCATGATGTTACGGTCTAATATATCGTGAATTCCTAAAGCATCACTTAACCTCCGAAGTTCAATCTCCACCTCAGTTAAGGTAAGTCCTCGGCCAGAAAGTATGTAGGTGAGTTCGTCTCTCGCTGTCGACATTAGCATGTATAGGTCGAAGTTCTGGGGGACGTAGGCAACTCTCCCATTAACCTCTACCTCGCCGACAAGCTCACCGCCATAGATCCTAGTTATTAACCCAGACATAACTCTAAGGAGGGTAGTTTTACCGCTACCTGTACTGCCTGCTATCACCGCCTTCTCATTTTCGAATCTTAACCTTATGTCTTTAATGACCCATGCCTCGGAATTTGGGTACCTGTAGTGAAGATTTCTAATTTCTATAAACGCCATACGTAATCCATCTCCTTCATCAACTCTTCAACTTTGACTCTCTCTACCTCACTAAGACCGCAGTTATCTTTGAGCGTATGTCCATAATAACTATTAGCTACGAATATTACCGCTTTCTCAGCCGCCTCAAGCAATATGCTTAAGTCACCGTCATGTAGGTAAATCGATACATCATTTATTACTAAGATAGGTGTGGGTGCTTTTAGATACTCCCTAATGGTGGCCTCAGTAAGTTCTCGATTATTTTTAGCTAAGTCCCAGATATCTCTACAGTCCCTACCCATAAGCCTAGGAGCCTTAATTCCGTTAGGTCTTAAAACCTTAACACCGTTTGAAACAGTGATTTTACTTCCAATACCTTTAAAATCTGGGGCAAAATCCAAAACAGTGATCTTATTATTCCCACAAACCTCAGCTAACGCCTCAACGAGTTTACTGGTAAGAGTTGTTTTACCCCTCCTAACATCGCCAACTATCAGAAGTTTAAATGATTTTGGCACGCTTAAGCACCATTAATGCGGTAAAGCCTACCGCAGTACCCAGTGATGAGCTGATTAACCACCCAAACCAAATAGTAGTTAATGCGACGGCCCACCTTTCGTAATGTCCCATAAATGGGGTGAAAACGTAGAATGCGGTCAAGAAGCCAATGACTGCAGTACCTATAGGTTCTGTAAGTGCTGCGTAATGCGAAGGTAATTTGACTTTCTTCAATATGTAAGCAACTATGCCAACTATAAATGCCCCTGGAATACTTCCCGGGAACGCATATATCGTACCTAAGCCTAACATATTCCTCACTAAGCTTACAATTAGCGCAACCCCGATACCCCACCAAGGACCTAATAAAACGCCGCATAATGCATTGGTCATATGTTGCCAAGGCAAAGCTCTAGTAGGTCCTACAGGAATGAAAATTGGAGAAAGAGCTACGGTCAGACCAGCAAACATTAGGGCTAATGCTAGTTTCCTTTCATGTCCCCAGCTAAGCATTTTAATCGACCCAAGCGAAGGTTTAAATGATGGTTTAAAAGCTTAAGATAACCTTGTTATACGCTAAATAATGTTAGCTATAGCATTAGCAGAGGATGTTAGTAATTTAACCGGTGTCGTGGTTACACCTCCTTTATGGTTTGGAATGGTTTAGATGGAGCCTCCATCATATGGCCGCTCCTGGTACGATAAGCATACGTCCTGAAGTGCTTATAGAAATCTTATATGATGTAATATCGTCACTTAATGAACATGGTTTTAAGAAATTCCTAATAATCAATGGACATAGAATAGTTAATGTTCCATGGATTCAGATAGCTGCTGAACGTGCTAAGAGACTCCTTAAAATTAAAGTAATACTTTTTGACCCAGCCTATATGAGTAAAGAGGTGGTTGACAAATTAGGTTTTAACTCTGTAGGGCATTCCGAGGAAATAGAGGTATCTCATCTCATGTATAAATTCCCGCATCTCGTTAAAGTTAATCTAATTAGAGATTTCAGACCGTCTGAGAAACATCTCTACCATATAGACCCAAGAGACCCTAGAGATACCTTATGCTACATTCCCTCAACTAAGGAAGATATGATTAAGTTAGCGAAAGACAGTGGTGACTATATAACAGGTAGTCCTTCTAAGGCATGTGCTGAAAAAGGCATGAAGTACCATCAACACTTAGTTAATAGACTTATAGAGGTTTTAGAACAGTTAAGGAGGGATCAATTGCGAGTTCGATGGAGAAAATATTAGTAGTTGCGATTATTGCAGCTATATTGTTGTCTAATCCGCCTATATTAACCTACGTAAACGAATACTGTAAGACGTCATTACTTACTTATGGAGTGCCTACGTTATGGTTGTACCTAACATCTATATGGGGTGCTGTGGTAGTTCTCTTCATCATAACTGCTGCATTAAACGGTGATGGAGGCGAAGGTGATTAATCATGGACTACGAACCCTATCTAGGCGTAGCCGTCCTTCTAAGCTGGTTGATAGTCCTCGTAGCCGTGTCAGTCTTAAGCACCAGATATAGGAAACTCAGTGTCGCCGACTTCGCAATTACGGGTGGGACTTTAGGCACACTCACATTACTATTTACATATAGCGCTACCTACCATAGCGCGTATGCCTTCATGGGTACTACTGGAGCTATTTACGTTCATGGGATATCTTGGTGGAATAACGTCCACTGGGTAGTTCTCCCACCTATACTTATGTGGTTTATAGGGAGGAAGGTTTGGAAGCTATCTAAGAGTCATGAGTTGATGTCATATGGTGATTACTTAAGATTTACATACTCAGGCGGGGGTATCTACACTGAAGGGCTAAACTTAGTGGCTAGTGTTACAGGATTCATATACGTACTTCTATATACGGCTATTCAAGGACTCGGGGTATCATATTTATTTCAAATGGCTTCTAAAGGTTTGATATCATCTGATGTGGGTTTGGCGATATTCGTTCTGTTAAATGCCGTCATAGTATTCGTGGGTGGGGCTCGTGGGGTAGCTTGGACAGACACCGTCCAAGGCATTTTCATGATATTGGCATATGTAGCAGCATCCATCTACATTCCAACTGTTGCGTTAGGTAACATATTTCAAGTATACAGTAAGGCAGCTCAGGAAATACCTCAGTGGCTCTACCTTCCAGGACCGGCCGGACTCTACACACCGCAGTATTGGGTGTCTCAATGGCTTACCATAACGTTAGGTATGGTGGTAATGCCCCATATATGGCTCCGTTACTATATGGCTAAGTCACTCCGCGTTCTTAAGTGGGCTTCTGTCTTTAGCGCCATCTACATGACGTACATATATACGTTCACACCAGCCTTAGGACTTACAGCTAAACTACTATATCCGAAGTATCCGGTTCCGGATAGGTTAGTGCCTGAAATGCTATTAGCATATACACCATTCGCCTTTGCAGCAGTAGTGATGGCGGGTGCCTTAGCAGCCGCCTTAAGCACATCTGACTCACAATTACATTCAGTAACTAACATATTAGTAGTGGATATTTACAAACCGTATATACGACCTAATGCTGATGAACGCCATCTCTACAACGTAGCAAGGATCGCGACAATAATACTGGGTGGAATAGTAGCTATGATAAGTTACACAAGACCAGGGATATTCTTAAATATACTTGCGATGGCTACTGCTGGCACAGCCGCATTATTTCCGATATTTATAGTACCTCTAATGTGGCGTAGGGTAACACCAGTAGCGGGTTTCCTAAGCGCTTCAGTAAGCGAGATCATAGTAGGGATAACAACGTTCGTTATTAAAGATCCTTTAGGTATAGCCTCAGGTTTATGGGGTTTAACGACATCAATATCTATACTGATACTAGCAACACTCATAACTAGAAGTAGAGGTAAGTAGTTTAATGTTCTAAATCAAACATTAGCACTTTATAGGGTTATGTATTACGTAAAGCAGAAACGTTTTTTACCTGTTCTTCTAGAGTTTTAAGCATTTCCTCTACACATCTATTCAAAATACCACTATCCACATCAATAGGCTTTCTCCCTTTCCTAATGAACTTTATATCCAATTCCTTAGGGCCTTCTAAAGGCTTAATGTATATAATAACGTCAGCAATAGATTCATTAAGTTGCCTCAGGAAGTCATCACTATGAGATACGAGAATTACTGTAAGTCCTAATTTCCTTAAAGTTAGCACATGATTAACTACCAAATCCTTGAAGTTTTCAGAGTTTAGAGGTCCAATAGAAGTTGCTCCAATAAACATAACTGTATCAGGCTTTAATTCATCAACAAGTTCTAAAGTTTTGTAATAGAGTTGTTCAGGGACATATGAATAAGGATTTAATCCCTTCATAGTTAG
The DNA here is from genome assembly GCA_025058345.1 of Sulfolobales archaeon. Classification (GTDB taxonomy): domain Archaea; phylum Thermoproteota; class Thermoprotei_A; order Sulfolobales; family NBVN01; genus DTCV01. The sequence goes on along the minus strand of JANXEN010000006.1, from coordinate 30,190 downwards.
GTGGTCACTCAACATATCTAAGACTGTATGAATGTCTGATCCGATTTCTAACCCTTTAACTAATTCCTTCATAATATTCCATAGAGAATTAGGTGGGCTTTCATAACTTATCACTAGAGTTCTTTTATTTTCGAATACCGTGGAAATGAAAGCTGTTAAAAGAACGTAATTTAGGGATGATAAGCTGGGGTTATAGATATGTATGAACTCTCCAGGATGTATACTTATTTTTAAGTTAATTAAGTCCCTGCACGGCTTAACGGTTTCAGTGTTAATTTTAGGTGCCGGTATTTCATTGAGGACAGGAGGTGGGTAAACTTTAAATCCCTTACCTTTCTCTATCGTATATATGAGCCTAGCTGTAGTGATGCGTGAGTATTTTGATTTCATTATTAGGAGTTCATTAATTAAACTTTTCTTAACTATTCTGTTTTTAAGCATTAATACGGTGTCAGCTATGAATTCAATTTCGTTTAACTCCACTTTATCTTCATCGTGCGAGACTTCAGCAACTAGGATGGTTAAGCCGTTAAAGTACCTAGTTAAGTTGATCAAGTAGTTATGGAGTAGTGACCTGGCCCTAACGTCGGAATTTAATACTTTAAGTAGTGGAGAGATAGGGTCGAAGACAACGATCTTTGGATTAAACTCCTCTATCGACCTGCTTATAACGCCTCCTACTAGGTCTGAAACGAAACGGCTATCAACGATTAGCGGCATTTCGAAGAACTTAAATAAGCCTCTCTTCTCTAGATCTTCCATGTCTAGCCCTAACTCCTTCATCCTACTGAAATATCTCAACCTATCCTCAAGAAATGAGATATACACACACCTATGACCTCTTTGAGCGTTATATGCGCAAATAGTCGATGCGAGGACAGTCTTACCTGAGGACGGATGGCCAGCAATCACTAAGATAGATCCTTCAACTAAAGCTCTATTTAATACAGCGTTAAGACCTTCAACACCGAATGAAAACGACATCAATATCTTTATTAACTTATCATTTATAAATTTTCATCTTAGTTCTTATGAAATTCTCAGGAATATATACCCTTATCTATGTCTTAACTTAGGTTCTTTCATCATTAATCGCTCATAAATTAATACGTTAGTGGCTCCCTAAGGTTGGGACTCTCCTTTACTATCCTAAATGCTATGTTCGTCACGGACCGCTTAACGTACGGCATCTTCAGCAACCGCTTTATGAACCTATCCAAATCACCGACATTTTTGAAGGTTGTCAATATTATTATGTCGTATTCACCAGTAACATCATAAATTGCCCTCACATTAGGCTCGGCAGAAAGTGACTTCTCAACATCCTCTATATGGGTTCCTTCAACCTGTAGTAGAGTGATAGCGTTCACTTGATAGTTAAGTTTCGAGTAATCAATTAAGGTAACGTAGCCTTTTATAACACCTAATTTCTTAAGTTTTCTTAACCTATTCAACACCGTTGATGGTGCCTTCTTAATAGCTCTTGATATATCCCTAACACTTAACCTAGCGTCATCCTTAATTAAATTAATTATTTCCAAATCAATATTATCTAACTCAACATCGCTCATCATCAATTACCTATAATTAAGTTAATTATAATTAATTAAGTTTTCCAGAAGTTGGACACATACCTAGTAATCAGGATTAAACTAAAACTTCATGGATTTTTAGGTAGAGAAATTAATGAGGAGATTGTTTAGTGCTAAAAAGAGGCTACTAATGTGTTACGAAAAGTCTTCAGCATATCCCCATGAGTGAAGTAATTAGTCAATCACTTAAGTTTTCAACGTTTCATATATAACGTAACTTCTGTCAACTTCAATTTAATTTGGCATCATATTTTCTTAATGCATCTACTCCACTAAATTGGGGGATTCTAATAGTTATGATTTTAGGTAGTTATAGCGTTAATACATTTAGGTCTTGATGGAGTTACCTCATATGGTGAGAAATAATAGGTAGGTAATACAATTTACTAATGTTATGATACTTCCAATCTTCACGAACTCTATAAACGTTATGGTTGTTTTCATTTTTGACTCCAACGTTTCTAGTACGATGATGTTTGAAGCGGCTCCTAGGAGGGTGAGGTTTCCGGCAATGGTTGATGACATAGCTAGGGCTATCCAGGATTCTTGATCTAGGCCGGTGTAACCTAGGTCTTTCATGTAGTTTATGAATAGTTTTACGAATGGGACGTTACTTAATAGTTGGCTGAGCAGTATTGAAATTGCTGTGATTGAAATTACGGCTTCAAATCCGCTTGTTTTGGAGGGCATTATGATGTTTAGAATTGGTTGGAGGATACCGCTCCTCCATACGCCCTCCATCGTAATGAACATGGTGATGAAGAACACTATTGTGCCCCAATCAACTGATGATAACGTCCTTCTGGGGTTGCTCGTCAGTAAGTATGTGGCTGCAGCTATTATGAATGGTATTACCCCTCTATAAGTGATGTGAGGCCCTCCATACATTTGAAGTAGGTCATTAACTATTAGAGCGATTACTGTCAGCAATATACCAGAACCTGCAAGTATGGCATCACGCCTATTCTTCAAGGCTTCATGAGCTATGAAACCTATGTTTAGTTTGTCGTCCTTAATCCTATATTTCTTAATTAATATATAAGTTGTGAGCAATAAATTCATAAGTGATGGTAGGGAAAGTTTAGCTATGAACTTTATGAAGGGGGCCTCAATACCCGACTCAACAGCTATGAGGACGTTTTGGGGATTGCCAATAGGTGTCATTACTGAGCCGATGGTAAGGGAAAAAGTGAGGAGTAGGAACATCATTTTCGGATCTATCTTAGCTACCCTTGAAATGGTGTAGGCGATGGGCGGCCCGATAAGTGCTACGGTGTCATTAACGGTGAACGCTGCAAGTAAGCCGAATAGGATTGAAGACCCATAAAGTAGAGCTATAGTTCTACGAAAAAGGGAAATAAATGCTACTGCGATGACGTTAAGTAAACCTGAAGATTCCGCAAGACCTACTAAGCTAAACATACCGATTAGGAATAAAATGACGTCCATATCTATTACAGAACTTATTTCGTCAAAGCTAACTAGGCCGAAGGCGGTGGTCATAAAGGATGAAAACGCCATAATACACCAAACAGGAATCCAAGGCCTCCGACTCCTAAATAGCAGACCTAAAACTAAGTATGTAAGTATTATAAGCCCGAGCCAAAACCTCACATATTCAGGAGTTTGAAACACCTGCATCCCTAAGACATAGAACTAATCAAAACAACAATATAAATACATGTGCATAGTAACATAGTGGAATGGAGGGCCCGTCGCCCAGCCAGGAGAGGGCGCCGGCCTCCGGAGCCGGAGGACCCGGGTTCAAATCCCGGCGGGCCCGTGACTCAGGTTGTCGTTTAATGTGGTTACTTGTGCATTAACAGCGCTTTTGGTTGAAACTAAGTGTGTGGAAGTGTCTTAGAGTGTCCTTAATCAACTACAACACCAACTCGCTTATCAATAAGGCATAGGTAATTATTTTAAACCTTAAACTGTATTATATGTTTTGTGACTGGTTGATGATAGTCGGCTATACGGCAATCATAGTGGCATCAATTATCTGGAGTTTGGTGCCGGCCTTAATATCTAGAATTCGGAGAGTGGTGAGGCCATTCGTATTTACGGCATTTAGGGCTACTTTCGCTACTATAGCATTGTTGCCACTACTGATTATAAATGGCAGTTATTGGGGGAAGTTAGATTTACATGTGATGGTCTTTATAGTGGTTTCAGGCCTTCTAGGTCCTGGATTAGGGGATACTTACTACGCTAAAGCTATTCAAAGTATGGGGGCTTCATTAGCAGTTATCATGAGCTATACGTATATCTTCATCGCTCAGTTGATGTCTTCATTAATTTTAGGTGAGTCTTTGAAATTTTCACTTATTGCTGGTACGATGTTAGCGTTTGTAGGGATAGTAGTGGCTCTATCTAATAATAATGTAGTAAATAAATTAAATGTTAGAGGTATAATATACTCACTTGTGGCTGCCTTGTCATGGAGTTCAGGTGCTGTGGTTATAAAACTGACTTTAAATTATGTCGATCTTTTGACTTTAACTACTTACAGATTAGCTTCAAGCGCCTTGGTTTTTATGCTCCTGGGTTACTTATTAGAGCGTCCTCTAAGTACGGAAGTCATGAGACGTATGGTCATCGTCTCTGCTGTTACAGGAATTCTCGGATTTAGCGTCGGTGCGTACCTCTTCGCATACTCTATAAATTCTTTGGGGGTTTCAGCTACAGCTATGGCTACAGCATTAACTCCAGTACTCTCTCAGGTAACGACTAAGGTACTCAGTGGAGAGAAGCCTGCATCTACGAACTTCCTAGGGGCTTTACTAACGTCTTGCGGTATAATAGTCTCAACTATTTAAGTAAGTAAGTGCTTACATTCATAACTTTATTAGAAGTAGTGATGAAAAACTAGTGTTTTCGGTTGAAGTTTATGTACTTAGCACCATCTCTAATTATGCAGATTTTAGATCCTGCTTTGTAACGCTTCTTAATTTCCTCAACTACAAAGTCGTATTTATTGGTGATCGTTAGTGGCCCAAACTTACGGTATGTGATGGAGTCATTAGTTAGTACTACTAAACTCCTATAACGTAACTTCTCTCTTAAACTGTAAGCAACTAGGTATGGGATTAAGTCCTTAACTCCTTTATGGATGAGTCCATCAACCGGTACATCATCGGATTCTAACGCCTCTAAAAATTCCTTAGGGCACTTACCCAAAGACCTACTTATTAATATGATAGATGAATCGTTATTTGAAATGCTTAAGTTATTGAAGACAGCTTTAATTGATTGATATAAACTCATGTTCAACGGTCTTCCATCAACTACTAAGACGTCGTATTTATCATTTACTTCATTCACGTAGGTACTCTCCGCCATCCTTATAGCCCTTAAGTAAGATTCCTTAAGTCTGCCTGCGGTGAAATATGTGGATGACTTTCCGTGAATTACGTTAACCGCATATACGTTTGCGTTGCTTGAAATTAAGTCGCCAACGTAATCTATTTCTTCCCTAAACGGGTTTTCTTCAGTAATTCCTGGTAATGCGTTAGGGTGGTTGTAGTACTTTAGGTGGTGTTCGATAGTAGATTCTCTAGCTGAAACCCCCGGTAGTAATAGTTTAGAACCTCCTGAGAACCCTGCCCACACGTGAGGTATTACAGAGCCTAAAAGTATGGTCGTATCTGCATCAACTACCTTATCGAGTAATTTGATTGGCACACCCCCTTTTGTAGTGCCCATATATATATGTCGGTTGCTATCCGGTTCGTTAATGTAGACCCTTACGTTTAAGCCCTCAGCAATTTCTGAGACTTCGTTTAATTCAACCTCATGTGTACCGTTTGCAACTACCACATATGTGTTGATACCCGCATTTCTTAATTTAGGGATTATATTGGTGAGTAACTCCTTAGTAGGTGTTGGTCTACTCCTATCTGTTACTACTAAAACTACCTTCCGTGGTTTATCTTTAGTTACTGAGTTAATCAAGAAGTTTAGTGATTCAGAGTTGAGTGGATTGATTGAGTGACTTAGGTCTTCACTGTGATCGAGCTCGTCAACCATCCCTACAGCCCTTACCTCATTAAGGACTCTGTCTTCAAACATGTTGAGCTTACCTTAGAGGCCGCCTATAAATGATATTAGGTAGAGAAGCATCCCAGTAAGTAGTGCACCGCTGAATAACGCTTTAACTCCAGCGGCTTTCCTTAATTCCTTAGGCATTAAGTAGTGGTTTAATACTATGGTTGCAGGAATACTTAGAATTTGCTGGATTAACCCTAAATACGCCCCCAACTTAACTAATTCTACGGGCTGATGCCTGAATAGACCGCTAGTTATTACTACTAATCCAACTAATGTAAACACAGCTAAGAACATTAAATATGTTTTCTTGATTCCTAAGTCCCTCACCCTCTTAATATATATGGATGTCGTATCAGCCCAAGTTCTAGCCATAGCATCCAGTATACCGATTTGTGTTGACCATAGTACAAATACGGCTACCAATAAGTAGATGTAGTACCCAGCAGGCCCTAGAATTACTTCGAAGAATTTTGACTGCATAACAACGGCGGTAATGCCGCTTAAGTCACTAGGCCTCAAATCACCTCTTAGTAGCGCAGGTCGTAAGAGGGCTCCAGCCAGGTATGTGAATAGGAATAATGAGATTAGGCTAGGGATGAAGAAGAACGTAAACACCTCCTTCTCTAGTAATTTAATCCACTTTCTTAATTTTGTAGCGTTATCTGCCTTCCCTAGATCAGGGGTAAATCCTGAGTCGGAGATAGTTGTGGACTTACCTAACACTCCGGGTATACGGCCAACGTAGCTAGCCATACCTACTCCACGGTCCCTAACATAAAGTGAGTAGAAAGCATTACCCATAGAGCCTAATCCAGCCCAACCGATAGCTGATGCCAGTAATCTCATATCGACACCGCTAGGGACGTAGCCGAAGTTAATAAGGCCTGATAACGCATTAGTAAAGCTTGATGGATTGTTGATAGCCACAGCTGTACCAGATATTATGAGGCCGATATTAAACACTGCTAGACTTATTAAGGAAGCTGTGTAGAGTCCAGAGTATACGTATCTAGGTATGGTTAGGGCTATGACGCACAGTAAATATGACACAATACCCCAACCAACTAGGTCTAAAGGTGATTTACTCCCACCGGTAAATACCCATAATGCTGATGCGGAGCTTACTGCCCACCCAGGCCATATAAGCGATATAGTCATTGATAGCAACCACAGAGTAACCCATAAACCCCTACCAGGTATTCTACCTGTTCCCTGAATCCAACTCTCACCAGTGCTTACGGTCCACCTACATGACTCAACAACCCAGAAATACTGGACGATTAACGCGATAGGAATAATCCACAGGAGTCCGTAGCCGTGTTGAGTTACCAGAACAGGCCATAGGATTAACTCACCAGCACCTATGGCCATAGCAGTAAGTATTGCCCCAGGTCCTATAATACCTAGTAGGTTCTTTGGAGGTTCTGGAACATTGTTGAGGTCTCTGAAGCTTCTATCAAACTTCGTGAAGCTTTGTATGTACATACTTAGGTTTGAATTAGAAGACTTACCCTTTACACCTACATCCATTGGCGTTCGGACACCACTGACACCTAGTATAGGGTATTCAATATATTTTTAAACTTTACTAAACCTTAGTGTGAATAAATTTCAATCGAGGCTTAATTCTTGTTGAAGACATTTCGGAACACAAGATCAGCACTAGTTCTGTGTGAACCATTTGTCGGTTAATGTGGTAATTACTGATGTGGTGAGTAATGCGCATAAACGATGAAGGTTTAACCGATTTAGTAACTGGAAATTAATGCTGTGGTTATGAGGTATTTTACGTCTTTTCAAATACGGCTATGAACTTCTCTATCTTCTTTCTTGGAATGGTGAATACGGGTTTTTCCGGGATGAGTCCTTGTGGTCTAAACATTGCTATTATGATTATAGCCATCCCAACAAAGGTGTATTCAAGCCATACGGGGTCGAAAGGCACATATGGGGCTAAGGCGCTTCTGTATGTCACTATAAGTGTTTTAACTACGACGAATACTAGGACACCTAATGTAACTCCAATGTTGTTACCAGTCCCGCCTAACATCATAAATGCCCAAGGCCAGAAAGTCCAGGTAACCCTCGTATATGTTGATGCTATGCAGCTCCCTGTATAGAATGAGTAAAGCGCTCCTCCTAAAGCAGCTATTGCAGCTCCAGCAATTAGGGCGTATGTTCTTAACTTAGCTACGTCTCTACCATATACTGTTACAGCTATTTCGGAGTCTCTCATAGCTCTTAAAGCTCTGCCGAAGGGAGACTTAGTTAATCTTTCAACAACTGCGAGGATTAATAATGAAAGTCCAAGTAGGATTAAAGTAGCTGCTGCGAATCTTTGAGGTCCAGTCCATCTGAAGGGGTCAGGTACCATAACTCCAGTAGTTCCACCGATTATTGGGGAGTAGTAGAGCGATATCAACATGACGACATCCCCCATCGCGAGTAAGGTAATGCCTAAGTACGCCTCCTTCAACCTGATAGCAGGTCTTGAGGTTAAGTAACCTACGGCTGCGCCGAAAACCATTGCAATGATTAAAGTAAGTATGAAGATGCCTGCAGATAGTATTGGATTTTTCTCAAGCAGTATGTTTAACTCGTTCACGATCTTGAAGTTAAATTCATAGCTAGCATATTCTGCTCCATATGGGTAGCCGTACAGGATAGCTAACATCCTACCTGGTATTGCCCCAGCAACTAAAGCGCCGGTAATGACCGCTAGAACTCTGCCGAATTGAGGTAAGCCTGCATATCCCGCCTCTATATTAAGGCTTAAAGTAATGATTAAGTAGATGCTGAAGTCCACTAACACGTAAAGTAATACCGGCGGTATTAACTCCATGATTTACCACCTAACGATCTTACCTTTAATAAGATCTTACCCCAGTTAATACCTCCTAATCCTCTAGGGTAGATTAGGAGTGTGACAGCCATCGAAATTAGGGGAATTACCGGCCTGTAAGTGAGTATCCAACCGCCTAACTGCATCGACAATACCATAATACCTAAGTACTCTGTAAGACCAACTAATAAACCACCTAAAACACTGCCGTATATGCTGTAAAGACCTCCAACGATACTTGAGGCAAACATCGATACAACTATTCTAGAACCTACAGTCGGGTCTCCGGTGATTACTAATGATGCTATACCACCTCCTAAGCCGGCTAAACCCCCACCGATAAACCAGGAGGCCATGTAAACAACGTTGGGGTTGATACCTAGTATGCTAGATAGGTCTGGATTTTCAATAGTTGCCCTCATGGCGGTTCCGAATTTTGTCTTAACCATAAACCAGTGAAGGACGGCAATCAACGCTACTACAATTATTAAGGAGATGAAAGTAATTCCCGGCAACCCAAAAATACTGAAGTCATATACCTCTAGAACTACCCTTCTAGCATATAGTTTATAAGTCCTTGTGAGGAAGTCAGTAAACATCTGAATAGTCGATAATAAAACTAAATCAACACCTAAAGTAGACATCATTAACGTAGTTGGTGAGGCCCCTCGCCTCATAAGAGGGCCTATCACCAGCAAGTACACAGCTAAACCTAAACCACCGACGAAGAGGAAAGATAGGGGTAGGTAATAATAGGGAGTTCCACCCACTAAAGCGGTCATTGCGTAAGCAATGTATAAGCCCCATGTGACGAATGATGCGTGAGCAAAGTTGAAGGTCCTCGTGCACATGTATATTAACGTAATTCCAGCAGCCATTAAAGCTAGGCTATCAGCGTAGGCCACAGCTTTAGCGACAGCCACAGGAGGTAACATCTGCATCACCTAGAGGTGTTAGAGTTTAGGTGTTATAAATATTATTGTTGCTTTATCTCTTTGATGTACTGATCTAAATATATTTTTATTAAATTTAGCTGAATCATAGATAAATATTTAAACTACTAATTTACTTTACTTAGGAGGTGTTCAAAGTGGCTGTAACACAAAAAACACTAATCTTAGGAATAGTTCTACTCGTAGTTGGGTTAGGAGTTGGTTATGGTTTTGGAACAACTGCCGCACCTGTGAGAACTGTCACAACTACTGTTAGTGCACCTGCTACTACAGTTACTGTAACAACCACGACTACGGTAGCCCGCACAGTTACCCAAACGGTAACTACTACAGCACCTGTTGCAGGGGGTTTGAGCGGTGCAGTCCCTATAGGTGGTTTATGGCCATTAACAGGTGAGTTAAGCTCGTTTGGTGAGGAGAATAAGGTAGCGTTTGAGTTAGCGGTTAAGGAAGTTAATGATTGGTTAAAAGCTAGGGGTGAGGCTTGGTACTTAAGTCCTGTCGTTGAGGATAGTGCCACAGATCCTAAGACAGCTTTAGATAAGATGAGGATACTTCATGGTAGGGGTGTTAGGATAGTTGTTGGACCTATGGCTAGCGCGGAGATAAGGGAGTTAAAGTCGTATGCAGATGCTAATAAGATATTAGTCATTAGTCCCTCATCCACTTCTCCAGGTCTGGCGATACCGGGTGACTTCGTATTGAGGTATTGTCCTGACGATACGGTTCAAGGCCCCGCTATAGCAAGGACTGCATATGTAGCTGGTGTAAGGTACCTTATTCCTGTTTGGAGAGGTGATGCCTGGGGTGACGGACTTAAAGATGCAACTGTGAGGGCATTCTCAAAGATACTTCAGAATGAGAAAACTCAAGGAGCGGTGCATGATGGTATTAGGTTTGAACCCGGTGCTAAGGAATTCTCTGTTGAGGCAGCAAAGCTTGCTGACATTGTAGGTGACTGGGTTAGGAGGTATGGTGCGGATAAAGTTGGTGTATTATTAGTTAGCTTTGAAGAGGCTATACCGCTATTCGTGGCTTCAGGTAAGTATGACGTATTATCTAGAGTTAAGTGGTTTGGAACTGATGGAACAGCCGCTAATGCCTTACTAGTAAATACTAGGGAGAGCGCAGCCTTCTCGGTTAAGACTAAATTCGTAAGCACTATCGCTGCGCCATCCTACTCACCTAAGTTCGAACATGTGAAGACTTACATAGAGAAGACTTTAGGTAGAACGCCTGCACCATATGCCTACAACACTTACGATGCTGTGTGGACTGTTGCCATCGCTTTAGAGGCAGTAGATGAGTATAGCACTGAGAAAGTTAGGGCCTTATTACCTAGCGTTATCGAGAATTACTTCGGTGCTAGTGGTTGGTTCAGACTTAATGAGGCTGGAGATAGGGCGTTCGCTGATTATGAATTATGGGCTATTTTAGAGAAGGACGGTAAGTATGGGTGGAGTATCGTAGGTGTTTGGAAAGGCGGTATCGACGCTGTTGAGTGGAAGATACCCATTTATGGTTAAAAATAAATTTTTTGAAATATCATAAAAACAAAAGTTTAAAGTTTTTCTATGCTTTTAATTTCTTCAGGTAGTGGGACATGCATAACGATTATGTTTTAGTGGCTAAGGAGGTAACTAAAAGATTCGGGGGTTTAGTCGCTGTTAATAAAGCGAGTATAGCTGTTAGAAGGAGTAGTGTTACTATGTTGATGGGTCCTAACGGAGCTGGTAAGACAACTTTAGTTAACGTTTGTACCGGGGTTTATAAAGCGGATGAAGGTAAGGTGTTCTTCGAAGGTAATGATATTACAGGTCTGCCACCGTATGAGATATATAAACTAGGTTTTGTAAGGACCTTCCAAATACCTATACCCTTTCAGTCCCTAACAGTTTTAGAAAACGTTTTAGCGGCTATGAACAGTGTAGGTGAAAATCCTTTAGTGGCAGTTGTTAAGAGGAGGTGGATTGGAGTTGAGGAAGACTCTATTAAAAAAGCCTTCAACATTCTAAGTAAGATAGGCTTAAGTAAGTTCTGGGACTTACCGGCTCATAAGTTAGGTGCTGCACAGCTTAAGATGCTTGAGGTTGCGAGAGCCTTAGCAACTGGCGCTAGGTTAATAGCTCTCGACGAACCAATTGGGGGAGTTGACCCTGCATATGCGGGCAGGATTCTATCATATGTTAAGGGTTTGAAAGAGGAATTCAATGTTAGTTTTCTATTAATAGAACACAGGATCGATATAGCTCTGCCTTACGCGGATTACGTTTACGTCATGGACAAGGGTGCAGTGATAGCTGAGGGGACTTCGAATGAAATTATAAAGAATCCTAAGGTAGTTGAAATTTACATAGGTGAGTAAATATGGCGATAATAGAGGTTAGGAACCTAATATCCGGATACGGTAAACTTAAGGTGTTATTCAACGTGAACTTAGACGTTGAAGAGAAGGGAATTACCGTTGTAGTAGGTCCTAACGGGGCTGGCAAGACGACATTGCTAAACAGCATTATGGGCATAGCAACTATCTACGATGGCACCATACATTATAATGGGCATAAAATATCTGAATTACCAACCCATAAAATCTCTAAGATGGGGATTGCCTACCTACCACAGATGGGTAACGTCTTCGCTGATCTAACGGTGAATGAAAACTTAAGGCTAGCGTCTTACTTACTTGATAAAACAGAAGTTAGAGATAGGGTTGATGAAGTGTTAAGTCTGTTTCCAGTACTTGAGAAATTTCTTAATAGGAGAGCCGGTACCCTTAGCGGGGGTGAAAGGAGGATGTTAGCCATAGCAATGGCACTAATGAGGAGACCTAAAGTAATACTATTAGATGAAATAACGACTGATTTAGCACCAATAATAGCTAAGAAGGTTTTAAGACAGGTAGTCGATTTAAGGGATAAATTAGGGTTGACTGTATTAATAGTTGAGCAGATGGCTAAAATAGCTTTAGAACTAGGTAATCAAGCCTACCTGTTAGTAAGTGGAACAATAAGGTATAGTGGTAAGGCAGTAGAACTCCTAAACCACCCTGACTTCTCAGAACTCTACCTAGGTATTAAAAAGATATGAAATTTAACATAATGCTCAAAATTATAAAGAAATAACTATAGAGAAACAACCTAGGTTAATAAATTCCTTTTATGAATTACTAAATGAATTAACGAAAGATTTATTAGTTATAAATAATTTTATATAATCTGAAGGTGATAATTTATATGAACACATCCGAGCAGGCCATGTTGGGTGCTAGGCCGGTTAGAGTTATCGATAAGCTTCCATCACCTGAGGAGGTATTCAACCTTCCTAAGTTGACATGGGGGAATATATTTACTAAGGTTTTAGGACCTGCAGCCATTCCATTAGGTATGGCTATAGGTTCCGGTGAGTGGTTGATGGGTCCTGCAGTAGCTGCTGGCTACGGTTTAGGTCTGTTCTGGCTTGTTTGGATTGGGATGGTTATACAGGCGGTATATAATGTTTGGTGGGCTAGGATGGTTGTAGCTGTTGGTGAGCCTATAAACGTTCTACTCTCTAGGATTCCTCCCGCACATTTATGGAGTACTTTAAGCATGATCTTCTCATTTTTGAGAATGTTCTGGCCTGGATGGGCTGCAGCTGCGGCAACAGGGCTTATGGCTATAGTGCTTGGTAAAATACCTGGCGCGGCTGAAGCGGAATTAGTTAGGTGGACTGGAGTAGTCCTATTCCTCCTATGCGCGTTTTTAGTATCTATAGGAGGTAAGATAGAAAGTACTTTAGAAATAATTGAAAAGCTTATGATAGCATTTATCTTAGGTGCTTTAATCTTTATATTAGTACCTGTAGCTGTTGGTTATAGACCAGCAGTAATTGGAGAAGCTGTATTCGGATCCCTAAACATTGGGCGTATTCCTCGCGGAGTTGATCTCCTCCTCTTTGCAGGTTGGTTTGCATACATCGGAGATGCATGTGCTGCTAACGCAGATGGTTCCGGTTATTGGAGGGATAAAGGCTACGGAACTGGTAGTAAGGTTGGCTTTATACCAGCAGTGATTGGGGGTAAGAAAATAATGTTGAGTCCGTTAGGAGCTGTATTTAAGATAACTCCTGAGAACTTAAAAACGTGGAAAGTATGGGAGAGGATGATAAACCTCGATATGTGGCTGATTTTCTTTATCGGAGGGATGTTAGGCATGTACTTACCGTCAATTATGGTTGCTGCTTTAGTACCTCCAGGCACGACATTACCTGCGTGGGGTATAGCTGCGCACGTAGCCAATGAAATGAAAGCTATTGTCGGTCCGTGGGGTTACTATCTAGTAGCATTTACGGGCTTTATGGTGTTATTCTCAACTCAGTTAGGAGTGGTAGACAGATTAACTAGAATTATAACAGATGTATCTTGGACATCGGTGGAAGCTATACGTAAGTGGACAAAAGGTGATGTAAGGAGACTCTACTATCCAGCACTACTTATTTACCTGGCGTTTGGATGTTCATCGCTATGGATAGCAGCACCACTTATAATACTTCTAATAGGTGCTAACATAGTTCATTTCTACGGAGTTTGGCTTATTCCAGCACTAACTTATATAGATAGGAAGATATTACCTAAGGAGTTGAGAGCACCTATTTGGATGCCATTAGTAGCTTGGATCTTGTGGGCATTCCATCTGTTCTTCGCAATAGCCTTAACACTATTCTACGGCTTCGGCATTAAAATCTTCTAAACCTGCCGAGCTAATCAAAACACTTATTTTTCCCCAGTCCTGATTCATCTATCGAAGCTTAGATCGTATCTTAATACAGCTATTATACCACCTAAACCCTTCAATGAGTTACTGAGTGGTGTCTCGCTACTGACTATCCTTACAGTCCCTCCTTTATCTTCAACCATGTTTAAAATATCTTCAACCTCATCGTAATTACTATCGCTTAACATTTCATCTAGCACCAACAACTTAGCTACCGCATTAGAATTTGCAGCTAATTTAACTTCGTTAAGACCGTATGCAACCCTCGACGGTGTCTTAATGAGTAGTTTCATAAATTCTTCGAATATTTTTTCAGATTCTATTAGGTTGATTTCCTTTAGCAGATTCTTGATGCTATCCCTCCTAACTAGTTCCTCGATACCCGCTCTCCCACCGGTGGAGACGATGTCCTTAAATATCTTGATGTTGATTTCTTTCCCTAACCTCTCAGCCACAACATCTTTCAGGAAGGCGGGGCTAGCAACTACGATGACGTTGCAGTCAACAAGTTTTAACGTCTTTAGAACAGCTTCGTTAATGGAACCTAGTAATTCCTCGAGGTTTCCGGAATCTTTACTGAAGTGAGGTAGGTTTCTCTCCAGTAGGTACTTTATTCCTTGGTCGTAGAGAATAGCTATAGAGAGTTCATCGAAATCGAAGGCTACCAATAAAGCCTTTAATCCTTTAACGACATGGCTCTCTAAGCGCTTGATCTCCGATGAAGTCCACAAATCCTTAATAATTTCGACTTCATTTCCTACATCTACGTTGAAGGTGTGGTGGGAGCCCTTTAACCCGTACTCTTCAGGGCCTTCGATGATGATTCCATTTATCCTTAACCTACTGCTGAATGGTTGGAAGTAGATTTTCTTCACCTTTATTGCAAGTTTCATAGGTATGCGTCTCTTCCCTTCCCCATCAATCTTAACATCTCTCAAAGTAGATGAGATTACGGTATCTCCTTCCCTTAATACAGTCTTAAGTATCCAGAGGTCATCCTCGTCCTCAACCTTAACCCTTATGGAATTTCTCCTTAGATCTTTATTAAGTATCTTCATTACTCTCAAAGGATATTATTATGTAGTTAACTTAAAGGTTAATGATAAACTTGATATAAGTTAAAAACGCTAAAATACCTGAAGCCATAAGTAAGTTGTTGATCAACATATTATTAGACTTAAATAGTTTCAGCGCCATGCTCTTACCGCTTAGCGGGTAGAGAGGTTTAAACTCCATATACGTCATTGAGTCACCCAACAAGTGAATGGTTCCGGATGCTATGACGGAATAGAATCCTAGGTTAAAATCATTTAATGACACATGGGTTACATATCCAATCATAAGTGATGTGATGACGACAAAGAGTAAGTTATGTGTATACTTCCTATGATGTAGCCCTAATCTTATATCTATATCTGGCAATGATGAGAATGCGGCAGAAAACAGCACGATTTTAACGTATTCTAGGCTTTTGAGTCCTAAGGATGTGAAGATAAGACTTAACAACATAAGTGTAAGGCCTACGTGACCTTTAAGGTTCAAACTAATCCCTGACACCTTCTTTCATAATAATAGTTATAAGCGTTAATCGTCATTATTGTGTGGTGTAGTGATTGGACGCCCTGTTCGTAGCGTCAGTTATAAGTATATCTGCTACGGGAGCTCTCTCACCGGGCCCGCTTTCAATAATTACTTTGGCTTTGGGGGCTAAGGGTGGTTGGAGGAGCGGGTTTCAAATAGCTCTGGGGCATATGATTTTCGAGTTTCCTTACGTAGTATTTCTCACAACGCTTTATGGAAGTATTGTAGTGTTTTTAGAGCTGGAAATCGTTAAATATTTATTAACAGCCATTATAGTGGCCTTCAATTCTTTCTTTGCCTATCTACTCATAAGTGACGCGATGAAGCCAGTGAAAACACCCAGCCACACTCCTAACACAGGTAATAGATTTACAAGTATTAAACACCCGTTACTAGTTGGATTGATATTGACTGGCTTAAACCCCTTTTTCCTACTATGGTGGGCTACTGTAGGTATGCCTCTAATAGATAATACGCTCAAGTACGGGATAACAACAGCTCTCCCGGTTATGTATTTCTCGCATGTTTGGCTTGATTTTGTCTGGTTATCCTTCCTGGCCCATACATCATCTAAGGGGGCAAAACATTTAGGCAGCGAAGGCTATCGATTACTACTATTGCTTCTGTCTGCAGTATTGATGGTGTTCGCAATCAACATGGTGTTTAAAACCTTCTTTAAAACAACGTTAATTCCTTTGTAGTATTTTATAGGTGTTTCAATCTTTAGTTTAGTGTTGTATTGCTTGCTAGGTTTAATCTAAGGCAGCGATCTTTTGAAGGATGTCTGTACGTGTTATAATTCCAATAGGTTTCCCGTCATTAAGAACTATGACCCTACCGGTGTTATGCTTTATCATCTTATTGATTATATCTACAAGTTCTTCATCAGATAATACCGTAACTATGTTCGTCCTCAAGTAGTTAGATATAGATGCGTTGGAATCGTTATTGATGAAAGCTTTTAGAATGTCAGCACTCGTTATCATACCAATTAACTCACCATTATTATCTATAACGGGTAACCCTCTGATGTTTTCAGTGATTAGAATTTTAGCTACTTCATTGATCGGGTGTTCTTTAGATGCGATAAGTAATTTACGGCCATTAACTATAGATTTTGCTGAGACCTTAGGGATACTTACGAGGCCTTCAACCTCAATAACTATCTCGCTCCTGAAGGCATCCACAAGGAGGATTATACCGCTTAAAACTAACCTATATGTTGGTAAAGGACCTACCTTAATTCTATCTCCTGGTTTTAGAAGATCTATATCTCCCGCCACCTTAAGTACAGCCTTACTTGAGTAGGGGTTAGTGAGGTCCATGAGTTCCACATTCAACACGTATACGTTAACTTCCTCTCCATTCTTACGTATTTTCGCATAAGTTGATATTATGTCAGAAAGAGCTCTAAGATAGCTATACGCCTTACTCGTTGGTTTGTATCCACCGCTAGGTCCTGTTTTACTCTCTACTAAACCCAGCGACTTTAGATTCAGGATGATGTTTCTTATAGTGCCGTCATCCTTCCCTAACGCCTCAGCTATCTCGGTACTTTTAATTAGTTTTTGATTTTTACTGTACAGCTCTACTAGAGCACGGAGTATTTCTCTTTGTGTAAATGATAGTTCAGCCATCTTTTACCACTAACCTACTATTAATGGTTTCACTTAAGAACTTTACTAATAACATCTTTTGGGATGTTGAAAAGTATCTTAGCGATTTCCTGTATATACCTATCTGATGGAACAGCCTTAGATACTCCGATATCTAACGATATTAGTTGTTTAGCGAGGTCTTTCTTCATTTTATTCTTAATAGTTCCACTAGCGATATCTGAAGAAATCTTAATTGCTATGAAGAATTTAACAAACCTCCTCACAGTCTCTAAGTATTCGGGGAAGGCTATTGCAACCTTCTTCAATATGTTAGCTACGTAGTTAGAATCTATGAAGTCAAGATAGTACATAGTCATAACGAGGCGTAGTACTCGAGCTACGTCTGAGTCCCCTACATCCCTATTAAGCATCTGCTTAAGAGATTCCTTAATGTTCTTTACCTCATTCGTCTCTATTAGCTTCAATATTTCATCGTACTGTTTCTCAACGGAGAAAATTTTGTTGAACTTATCTCCATACTCCTCATGAATGCCTAGACCTCTAGTCCCAACAACGTATAATGAAATAAGCTCCTTCTCATAGA
Organism: Sulfolobales archaeon; assembly: GCA_025058345.1. Classification (GTDB taxonomy): domain Archaea; phylum Thermoproteota; class Thermoprotei_A; order Sulfolobales; family NBVN01; genus DTCV01. The sequence continues at coordinate 12,219 of JANXEN010000006.1, read as the reverse complement.
TATCAGGCGGCTTCGAAATACCTCTAAATGGTTCAACACCACTTGCAGATAAGGAGTTCTTTACTGCATCAATAGCCGCTTCCCTAGTAGGGTTATCCATGAGGATTAACTCACTTAGAGCATTAACATACGCTTTAACTCTCTTTCTCTTTAAGCTCAACTCACTCACATCTAAAAATAACTTCAGTTGAGGTTAAATTGTTTAACGCTTAAGTAGATAATTCCTTAACGTAATTATAATATTCGGTAGATATAATGCTTATTAAGGTTAGGATAAGTAGAGCTATTTAGGTGGGCTGATTGATAAGAACGGAAACCGAGAAGACTTTTGTAGTCAAGAGCGGATCTAAAAAATACTTAATTGAGGTTAACCGAACAAGTTTTGGAAAGACCTACTTAGTAGTTCATGAAGACCTCGACATTAAATACGTTAAAGGTGATGAAGTGAAAGAGTGGTCTCATGATACTAGCAAGTCTGAAGAAGTAGAGTTTAAGTCCTTGCCTTCAAATATTAGGAGAGTCATTTCGTTGAATTTAAGGGATTTGTAAGGAATTTAAGCAGAATTCAGTTTTAAATAACTTTCTCTAAAATTTTTTACTAGCGGGAGGGATTGAGCATAATTATTCTTATAAAGGAGGAAATAATAGAAGCGTTCAAGGACTTAGTCAGGTCCACAGACATTGAGGTTGCTGGATTTCTATTAGGTATAACTTCAGGTAACTCGGCATATGCTAAGGAGCTAGTTGTTTTAGATAATGTTGATTTATCGCCATATTCGTTCAGAATGGATCCTTACGGAATAGTACACGCTTATAGATTGGCTGAAATCCTTAACTTTGATGTAGTAGCTTTAATTCACTCCCATCCTGCACCATCATATCCAAGCATTAGGGACATCGATGGGATGAAGTTATGGCCGATTATATGGGTAATTGTAAGCAGTATTGATATGGGTTATAGGGCATGGATTATAAGAGGGGAAATTCTTGAGGAGGTTGAGGTAGTCTTAACTAATTGATTGATTTAACGCTTAAAAGCCCTGAACATTATTAGGTCTACAGGATGTGAGATGTCTGCTACATTGCTTAAACTCAGGCTAAGCATGTATAGCGTCATGGCGTTGGTAATTGGGTTAAGTACCTTAATACTGACTTCAGTGTTTTATCTTTTGAGTCCATCGGCAGGCGTTAACGTAATAATATGGGGGTCATTGATTTTCATAATCTTTGCTCACATAATTCAGTGGCTTCTAGGACCTGCGATTATTGAGGCGCTATATAGGGTAAAACCTGTAGGGGCGGAGATGGCATGGTTATCTGATATGGTGAGGAATTTATCATACAGTAGTGGCTTGAAGGAGCCTCCCAAAACGATGATAGCGAACGTGGATGTACCAAACGCATTTGCGTACGGGAACCTACTGTCTGGATATAAGGTTGCTGTTACTAGAGGGCTTATTAATAACTTACCCAGGGAGGAGGTAGAGGCGGTAATAGCCCATGAGATAGGTCATATAAAACATAGGGATGTGGAGGTTATGATGGTTGTCAGCATATTGCCAGCACTCATTTATTGGCTGGGTCAGGTACTCGTCAGGTATGGATTTATCTCAGGAGCGGTTGGTGATAGAAGAAACGGTAGAAGTTCACCTTTATTGCTCTCTGCCTTCGGATTTGCTCTACTGATCATTAGCTTCTTATTTAACTTATTTGTACTATACTTAAGTAGGTTGAGAGAGTACTATAGCGACAGCCATGCAGCAACGACTGTACAGGGAGGAGCTTTAAAACTGCAGAGAGCTCTTGCAAGGATACTAGTCGTTTCGGATAGCTTTAGAAGAATTAAAAGCAGTGAATTAGAGCAAATAACGAAGTTTAAAGCCTTATTGATCTCTGACCCAGAGATTGTTGTTGGTGGTAGGAGATTCTATAGTATTGATGAGGTTGTTGAGTACATAAAGAGCTCTAAATCTATTTCAATGCTTGAAGTATTTTCAACTCATCCAGACCCTGCTAAGAGGTTAAGGTTCTTAGATAGGTTTAAATACACTTAACTTTTTTTAACTTAACTATCCAATAATCGATATTGGTGGTTCCGTATTGTCACATGGTAGTAAACCTAAGCTGTTTATATCGAGGGAGATATTTAAAGAGGTTGTTGAGAAGTTAGAAAGGTATTATGATGTTGAGGTTTGGGATAGATTTACCAATCCACCGCCTAATGTATTAAGGAGTAAGGCGAAGGAATGCCACGCATTATTAACTATGGCTGGGGATAAGGTGACATGTGACTTACTCCAAGAATCAAAGAACCTTAGGATAGTATCGCAGATGATAGTAGGATTCGATAATGTAGATGTTGAATGCGCCACTAAGTTAGGTGTATACGTAACTAATGCTCCAGGCATAATATCTGAAGCTACGGCTGACTTTACGTGGGCTCTAATTCTCTCAGTCGCTAGGAGGGTTGTTGAGGCTGATAATTACGTTAGGTGGGGTGAGTGGGAGAGGGATAAAGCTCCGTGGCATCCTCTAATGTTTCTTGGAACATTAATCTACGGTAAAACATTAGGTATCATAGGTTTAGGAGCCATTGGTAAGGCAGTGGCAAGGAGGGCTAAAGGATTCAACATGAAGGTTCTTTACTATGATGTTGTTAAGTATCCTGAAGAAGTACTTAAGGAATTAAATGTCGAGTATAGGGAATTGGATGACCTACTTAAGGAATCTGACATAATAACTGTTCACACCCCCTTAACTAAGGATACATATCATTTGATTAATGAGGAGAGACTTAAAAACGTTAAGAAAGGTGCAATATTAATAAATGCTGCGAGAGGAGCAGTGGTAGACACTGAGGCGTTAATTAAAGCATTGAAGGAGGGTAAGTTAGCAGGTGCTGGTCTCGACGTCTTCGAATCAGAGCCGTTACCGCAGAACCATCCAATAACGATGTTTAAAAATGTGGTATTAGCGCCACATATAGCTAGCGCCACTTACGAATCTAGGCTTGAAATGGCTCTTACTGCCGCTATGAACCTAATAGCATTTGCCGAGGGTAAAGTCCCACCAAACCTAGTTAATAGGGATGTAGTTAAGGTTAGAAGTCCAGGTTTTTAACTAAATAGGTGATTAATCCTTAAAGGTGAGTTGGCGCGGCACGTAGCTCCCCACCAACACCTTACCGAACTACGTAAATTGCTCCAGACCGTCCTCCTACCGGTGACCTACGAACGTCGACGTCGAGGGTTAGGTTGCTCCCTTCCGGGCCTGGCCGGGTTCCCCCCGCAAAAGCGGTTTAGGCCTTCCCTCCAGAGGGCCCTCCGCTACCGTCAACCCCGTAGGGCGGTATTCACCGCAGATCTGGAGGATACGTAGCTCGGTTCAGGCATTGGTAGGGTTACTGGTCCCGCCTTTCGCCTTCGGCTACGTGGAGGAGGCGACCCTCCCAACCCTACCTACGTGCCGCATGAATATAATCTCGACATAAATTTTAAAGTTTAATACCTTTTAACGCAGAAGGTGGATTTTAAGAATTAAATAGTTTATGCATGTGCTTCTTACCCTTAATTAATTTTACCAGTGCTTCATCAAAACTCTCATTAATCATGAGGACGTACTTTAGATACACACCTGTCCTACCGTATTCATCACGTCTACTCAGTACTTCTATCCTCTCCTTTACAGTTTCAAGTGAGATACCAATTAGCTTAGCTACGTATCCCTCATAACCAATTACTGGATATTCATCATGTCCGTAGGGTTTAGGAACTATTAAAATCAATTGCTTATTAACTCCAGGTACTCTTACACCCTTCATCAATTCATGATAGTTAATCAATCCTCCAAATCTATAGAATTCATGTTCTCTTTGAGATAGAGGCGTCAATGGGAATGAAATGTTTTTAAGGCCTTTATGTTCTAGCTCTATGTATGCTTTAAGTGCTGATGAAGGGGTTGCCTGAATTATGTACCTATTTATTGGAATTAAGTTATTATTTTCTAAGCATGTTTCAACCTCATACGGTCGTATATTATAAGGGATCACAATATCTATATCGCTATTAGCGTTAACATCTCCTCTCGCCAAAGACCCATGAAGTATTGGGTAGAAGCCGCATTTAATTAAAATCTCCATTAATTTCAATGCATCATTCCTTAATACGTTTAGTAATCTCCAGTTATTTTCTGGATAGTGAATCTCCTTATGTTCAGGAACTTTAGATACTTTATGCCTAGGTGTTGACATCCATACCTGAGGTTACTAGCCTAAATAAGCTTATAAAATTAACATCAAGTTAATCTGGGAATCATGGACCTAGCCCTATTGTTAGGATTTGCGCTGATGTTGTACATAGCTTGGTGTATCGGCGCAAATGACGCGGCAAATCCTACTGAGTGTGCAGTGGGGTCTGGGGCACTAAGCGTTAAAAAGGCGTTAATTATTTTCTCCATATTCGTAGCTTTAGGTTCGTTGATGCAAGGCTGGATGGTCATGAAGACTTTTGGAGGAGGTATAAGTGAGATGCGGAGTGTTTATGATGCGTTAATAGCCTCCTTAGCTACTGGGATATGGATAACTGTGGCTAGCTACTTCGGAATGCCGATATCAACCACTCATAGCGCGGTTGGTGCAGTGATGGGGGTAGGTCTATCATATCTTCTAAGATACGGGTATGCCAACATCAGGTACGAAGTTATTTCAAGAATAGTTATAAGTTGGATTACATCACCTATTAGTTCAATAATTCTTTCAGCAGCCCTATACATAGTGCTCAATAAAATTTACTACAAGTTAAGTTCTATGAGAATCCCTGCTGATAAGTTATTTAGATACTTAATGATATGTGGGCTTATTTTCTCAGCCTACAGCTTCGGGGCAAACGACGTTAGCAACGCTACTGGGGTATACGTAACGTTTTTGAGGCTTAGTGGGGCTTTAGTCGGCGGTATTGATATGGCCACTGCATTAATGCTTGCATCTGTTGGTGCGTTTGGAATAATTTTAGGCGGGTTTACAGCAGGACATAGAGTTATCGCAACTGTGGCCTTCAAGATCACTAGGATGGATTTAGTTAGTGGGGTAGCTGGTGAATTCGCTAACGCCTTAGTTGTTTGGCTATTTACGACATTGCCTTATATCTTATTTGGTTACGGCATTCCTATATCTACAACACATTCAAGCGTATCAGCAGTTATAGGTGTTGGTTTAGTTAGGGGTGGTTTGAGAGCTGTCGATAAATCAGTGATTCTTAGAATAATAAGTTCTTGGCTTTTAACTGTGCCCTTAACTGCTGGTTTAGCATTAAGTTTAAGAATTCTGACGCAAATTATATTAAGCGTATGAGGTGAATTGGTGGTTTAATGTCAACAACGTGGCATTGGGTGAGTTCCAGGATTGGACGTGAGGCCCTTCAAACAGTTGTCACCCACTTGAGCTTCATATCTGAGGTTTCTAAATCATCTTTAGAGTTCTTTAAATGCTTCAAGGAAAGCGATCTTGAATGCGTTCAGAAAAGGTTTACAGATATTTTTAATTATGAGAGGGAGGCAGACAACGTCAAGAGGAGAATATTAGAGGAGTTGAGTAAAGGTTTTATACACCCCATAGATAGGGATGAAATAGTTAGGCTTGTGCTGGCAGCTGATGATATAGCGGCATACATAAAGGCAGCCACTAGAAGAGCTACGTTAGTAGATCCTAAATTAGTGGATTATGAGATTAAGTTCTTTTCATTAGTTATGTGTGAGAAGGTTTATCAAGCTATTGAATTACTTAAAGAAGCCGTTAGGGTATTACATTCAGAGCCGAATAAGGCATTGAGTATTGCTAACGATGTTGAGAGGATCGAAGAGGAGGTTGATGAGATAAGGTTAAAGGCCTTAAACAAGGTCTTGAAATTCTGCGATCAGAGTGAGGTATCGACATGCATTGTTGCTAAGGAAATTGTTGACTCCCTAGAAAACTCTGCCGATAGATGTGAGGACAGTGCCGACGTAATTAGGGTGATTGCGGTCTTAAGGATTTAGGTACTTAGGCATTCTTAATGATTTCACCTAACACTTCCCGATCGCTTAATACCTTGATGAACTTAACCCAAACCACTTTTCCAACGTATTCTTTAGCGCCTTTTACATATGTTACTGGACCGTGCGGGAGTGGATAAGACACTAGGTAAGGGCCTTTACGACCAACGATTACGGCCTTAATTGACTTCCCCATTAACCTCTTCTTAAATAAGATGTTATACCTCCTTACAATACTGTATAATTCTTTAGCTTGCTTAGATTTTACGGCTGATAAAGGCTTTTGAAACCCTTCAAATGCTGTACCCTTCAATGGTGTAAACCTATAGAGCGTGAACTTCTCGATATTAAGTTTAGAGAGTTTTTTGACAGTGTTGATAGTATCGCTTACTGACTCCATATTCTCGTGTGGTAGGCCATGTATTAAGTATATATGTGGTTTGAGGCCATAGTTACATAGAAGCTTTACTGCCTTAATCACCTCACCAACATTTGATGGCCTACCTAAGGCTTTATGCAGTGCGTTATGCCCGGTTTCCAATCCTATACCTACAGTACTACCTCTCAGGTAATTACCAAGGAGTTTTGCGACATCATCGTTTAATAAATTCGGTTTAATGTTTTCTATAAGGATGTATGACTCACCATTAGATATTTCAGGGATGCTGAACAACTTTCCTAGAAGTCCCTCTATAGCTTCGATATTAGGTTTAGGATTCCTTGGATCTGTTAGCGGTTTAGGCTTTACTAACCAATCCCTACCGTAATCTAGGAAGTCCGGGGCACTCAACACTATTCTGCGTAAGCCGACTTTCACTAAATTTCTAACCTCATCAACTACCTTATCTAGGGGTTTACTTCTTGCGGGGCCGTAAATATGGGGGACAGAACAGTAAGCACATCCTGGAGGTATTCCCAGAGGGCAATTCACACGTATCTCTAAGTCAGCACCCCTACATAACCCACAGTTACTGCATGTCTTATACTTAATGAGGTTTAATGAAGGTCTATAGAAGTTGCTGCAACCCCTTACAACCTCAACGAAAACCCGTGCACCCCACCAACGCTCGTATTTTTTGATAATTTTTGATGAAGGGGTATACCTCCACAGCAAATCGGGGGTGACGTACTTATCCGGCAATCTCCCATGTACATTTCCATCTATAAGTCTAAAAACACCTGGTATCTCATGAATCACATCGCTGTAAGCGATTAAATCATTAATAATTACAGGTAATTTATCCTCCGATTCCCCCCAAACAATATAGTCGTATCCGTTTTTCAGCAACTTCCCATACTCAACACATGATGGGCCTCCTGCTACCGCAATACCTCCCTTACATAACTTAACCAATTTAATCATGGAGTTTAAATCTGTCGCCATTCCCGATACTAACAATAAGTCGTAACCTCTCAGGGAACTCGCATCTTTAATCGCATGTTCGAATGTGTAGAATTCATAATCTATCTTTAAGTTCTCTAGAATACCTGCTATTAACCTAGGCCCTACACTAATGATGTCAGTTGTTGATAATCTCTTACCCCTTTCACCATAGCCTAAGCAATCAACCAGTACTGCCTTCATTGTCAGTAATTTAATTGACTATAAGGAAAAAAGGGTTTACGGTAATGGCATTGAATTAAACTATATTTTACCTAAGTAAATAGTTAATACGGTGATATGAGTGGTTAAAACTATAAAGGCAGATGAGCTTAAGGCACTACTCATCAAAGTATTTAAGTCTTTAAATGTCGGTGTTGAGCACGCTGAAGTCATCGCCGATTCTTTAGTTAATTCGAACTTAAGATGCGTTGATTCCCACGGAGTATCTAGAGGTTTAGACTTCATTAACGGTATTAAAGTAGGTGAGATTAACCCCAGACCTAATATTAGGGTGTTAAAGGAGAGTGAGATTTCGGTATTGATTGATGGAGATAGGGGTATAGGTATACCAATTGCCCATGAAGTCACTATGAGGGTTATAGATAAAGCGAAGAAGTATGGAGTTGGTGTAGGTGCGGCTAGGAATTTATGGAATGTTGGTGCGTTGGCGTATTACGTTATGAAGGTAGCGAATGAGGGGTTAATCGGTATATCGTTCGCCAACTCTAAAGCTAGGATAGGTATTCCAGGCATTAAATCTGCTCTAGTAGGTACGAACCCCATTGCCTTTGCGATACCTACAGGCGATGGGCCTATAGTTCTTGATATGGCTTTATCGACAGTTGCTGTCGGGAAAATAGTGTTAGCTGCTAGAAAGGGTGAGAAAATCCCTGAAGGCTGGGCCGTCACTAAAGAAGGTAAACCTACGACAGACCCTAAAGAGGCTTTGGAGGGGTACCTAACGCCGATGGGTGGTTATAAAGGGCTAGGACTTGCCATCATAGTAGATATTTTAAGCGGTATATTTGTTGGGGCACCTTATAGTCTAATAATTAGTGGTAAAGGCCCATATACGCAGGGAGGATTTGTGATAATGGGTTTAAGCCCTAAACTCTTTAGGAGTTATGAGGAATTCATCCACGACGTAAAAAGTTACGTTGAGACCTTAAAGTCTTTGCCTAAGGAAGCTGGAGTTGAAGTCCTAATGCCTGGCGAACCTGAGGCTAGGTGCTACGATGAGAGAGTAGTTAAGGGTGTACCTTTAGATGATGGTGTATGGGAGCAATTGGTAAAAGTAATGAAGGAATTAGGGGTAAATTACTAATGAACGATTTTAAATCCTTTTAAATCACCTTTAAATGGCTCATAGACTACTTTTAAATCGCTTACAAATCCTGGACCCTCATTCCTAGCCGCAGCGATAAGCGTCTCTATGTTTTTCTCCTCTCCCTCAACTACGATTTCCACCGAACCATCATCTAAGTTCCTAACATATCCATTTAATCCTAACTTCTTCGCCTCTCTCCAAACGAAGTACCTCATACCAACTCCTTGCACTAATCCGTAAAGTTTAATTATAGCTCTCTTCAACGAATCACTCACCCATGCAAGATTTATATGCCTCATTAATAACGTCAATAAACTCCTCTATAGAGGCGCCAACAACCTCTACGGAGTCCTTAAACTCCAGCATGACGTTAGGGACTTCATGTATTTTCAATCCCCTTAATCGTGACTCTATGAGATGTATGTAGTCCTCAGGAAATAGGAAGAAATCACCGCTAATGATTATGTTTTTGATAACTCCATTCGTGACTTCTAGATCTACCTTGATAGTCTTTCCGCCAACTGCTCTCCTAACGGAATTACATGTAACCATCTTAGATCCCCTACCTCTGGAAAATCCATTCTCTACTCCTATACTTGTTAGCTAATTCATTAGCTAATTCTAACTCCTTATCTGTGTACCATCCCCGTATGAAGTCAGCATTTAATGCTTTACTAAATCCCTTAATTAAGGGCTCAATTACTTCATCCTTACTGACCGTCCTACCTAACTCGCGTGACAACGTGGTAACTCTTTCAAATATTGATGTCAATTTACGTTGCTCTAATTTTTCTTTAGGAACCTTTAAGGAGTTACTTAAAATGTTGAGGTCGGTATTATACATTAAAGTTCCATGCTGCAGTAAAGCTGTTTTCCTTCTTGACTGTGCGCTGCCTGATATTTTCTTGTTTTTAACGACAACGTCGTTTATGGGGATGAACTCAGCCTTGAGTCCGAATTGACTTATTGCGTAAATAAGGCCGTCGCAGATGATTTTATAGCTCTCTATCACGTTCTGAGATACATCATTTATAGATGCGATTACGGAGTATGTTACCTCACCATTTACGTCATGGAATACCGACCCTCCACCGCTAATTCTCCTGGTGAGGTCGATTCCATTCGATTTTATGTAATCTAAGTTTACAGAGTCGTTAATTCTCTGGAAATAACCGATCGTTACGGCACTGGGGTTGAATACGTATAACCTAACTGTATTAGGGATTAACCCCCTATCTTTAAGGGTGAGAAGGGCTTCATCAATAGCCATATTCCTATAGGCATTTCCCTCATCTATAATTAACCTCCACATAATTGTACCTATTTCAGGAACTCACTCTTAATTTATATAGCTTTATCGTAAATTTATTTAAGGTTAGCATAAAGTGCGTGTAAGAGCATCTATCGGGACGTTAGCACTCCTAAATATCATTAAAGCAGAACAGGTAGAGCTTCCCACAACTGCTTACGTACTCCTACATTCCGATGATGGATGTATGGCTGAATGTGCTTTCTGTCCACAAAGCAGGGTTAGTAGAGCTAGTAAATCTTTAGTATCACGTGTATCTTGGCCTGAAGTGGATTTAGAATTATTGGTCGAACGTATTAAATACAGCAGTGTATTGAAGAGAATATGCATTCAATCAGTAATTAAGGATAATTCGTTTGACGACCTGTTAAGGATTATCACTTCTTTAAGAGACGAGGGGGTAGCAAAACCCATTAGCGTTTCCACAACTCCGATAGATTACAGCTCCTTAAATCAGTTGAAAGATGTTGGCGTAGACGCTTTAGGGATCGGTTTTGATGCAGCAACTCCTGAAGTCTTTAAGAAGGTTAAGAAACCTTATAGCTGGGAAGAATACATTAAGTTCTTAAATGAGTCTATTGAAGTCTTCGGTCCTAAGAAGGTTTACGTCCACTTAATTTACGGATTAGGTGAAAGCGAGGTAGAATTCCTTAAATCGATTGAGTACTTTAAGGGTTTAGGAGTAAATATTTCATTATTTGCGTTTACCCCAATTAAAGGTACGTCCTATGAACATGTTGTGAGACCTAACATTTTAAGCTATAGAAAGCTTCAAATCCTTAAGTATTTGATGGATTTGGGAGTAGATATAAGTAACTACTATACGGTGAAGGGAGTTAAGGTTATCATCGATAAAAGTTTAGTTGAGGAAGTAATAAACAACCTCAACCACTACTGTGGTGGGTTTATTACCTCCGGATGTCCTGGATGTAATAGACCATTTTACAACGAAAGTGTCACTGGCCCTCACTATAACTATCCATCAAGAATCTTCTTGCAGCGAAATATTGAGAAATTAGTAGGTGAGTTGAGGGAGTTATTCAATGAACGTGAATAACGGGTCAACTAACATCAAAGGATTTATCCCAGGTTTCAAGTATGTGAGTATAAGTATTACCGGAAGGCAATGTTCTCTTATGTGTGAATATTGCAGAGGGTACTACCTAAGAGGAATGAAAAGCGCTTCCACACCTAAACAATTATACGATTTAGTTAGACAATTATATAAGGAAGGAGTTAAGGGAATATTAATAAGCGGCGGCTTCAATGAAAATGGGTACTTACCGGTTGAACCTTACTTACCGACAATCAAACAAATAAAAAACGAATTTGATATTGTGGTCAGCATCCACACAGGATTGGTAAACGAAGCATTAGCTACAAAATTAAGAGAGGCTAAGATTGATGTCGTAGATTACGAGCTAATCATAGATGACGACGTGATTAGAAACGTTATGCATCTCTACAATAAAAAAGGCGAAGATTTTATAAAAGCTTATGAAACTCTACATAAATACGGCCCACCCTACATAATTCCTCATATCCTCATAGGCGCAAATTACGGAAAGATTACAATGGAATTTGAGGCCGTCAATACAGCAATAACAACTAATCCTGAGATTTTAGTTCTCTTGATATTAAACCCTACCCTCGGAACCCCAATGCAATTCACTGAAATACCTGACGTTGATGAGGTGGTAGAATTAGTTAGGTATGTAAGAAGAGTCTTTAACGGCCAGATCTCACTAGGTTGTATGAGGCCTCTATCAACTAAGCACGTATTAGATAATAAGCTATGCGAATTAGGGATAATAGATAGAATTGTTAATCCATTAAGAAGCACATACGATAGGTTTAAACTAAGTATAGTTAACTCATGTTGCTCTATCCCAGATGAGTTACTGAAAAATCATGGAATGATAATAATATAAATTCATTAACAATTGTAGATGGTAATGTAATAAATTTTTTGATTACCTTCATAAATTATAAATTGGAAATAGTTTAAAATGATTAAGTTTATAAGTTTGGTCAGTCTTAAATAATTGTGGTGTTGTTTGTTATGAGTTTTCAGAGGTCTTTGGTTGGTGTTTTAGTTGTGTTGGTTATTGTTGCTGGTGTTGGCGGTTATTTCGCAGGTTCTTCAGCTGTCCCACCGCCGAGGACTGTAAC
>JANXEN010000005.1 GCA_025058345.1 Sulfolobales archaeon | reverse complement strand
ATTAAAATATTCCTATAAAGGGACTTATGTGGAAAGCAACTATCTTTCCCTTAAACACTTAATTCCTTAATTCCATCTTAGAAAGATTCTTCACCAATATGGCTATGTATGTTTAGTTGATTCCGGGCATGAATGATCAGATCATTTCCTTTCCCTCTCCCTGGTTATGCATTCCTCAACACACTCTAGGAAGGAATCTCCTGAGTATCCTTTATCTATACAGAAGTCCCTACAGAGCCTTACAATATGATCTCTATCTATACGTGCTTCCTCCAAGGCCTGGACCTCTTAATTACAGTTATTTAAGCTTATTAAGTTAGATTACCTGGAAACATTTTTTACCTTTTAAAAGTTTAAGTCTTATGGGTTTAGCAGTATTGATGTTCTATCTCTATGACGTCAGTTACGAAGTTGTTGGTAAGGAGCCCCACATCCTTCTTTGGGGAATTGATGAAGTTGGTAATAGAGTAGTTATTAGAGATAGGGGGTTTAGACCTTATTTTTATGTAGTCACTAGCAGTGATGTCGAGCTAACTAGAGTGGTTAATGAGATTCGAAGGTTAAGCTCCGTTAAATCCCCAATCATCAACGTTGAAGTTGTTCCTAAGAAGTTATTTGGCCGTCCATTAAATGTAATTAAAGTTACTACTACGGTGCCTGAGTCTGTAAGGGAGTATAGGGAAGCTATTAGGAAGGTTGGCGGTGTCGCTGATGTTTTAGAGGCTGACATCAGGTTCTCCATGAGGTATATGATTGATAAGGGGTTGTTCCCATGCTCTTGGTTTGAGGCTGAGGTTTCTGAAATTCGTAAGCATCCTTCAATAGCGGTTACTAAGGAATATGAGTTAGTCGGGGAATTCAAGCCTCTAAATATACATAAACCGCCACATATAAGGGTATTAGCTTTCGATATAGAGGTTTACAACCCTAGAGGTGTGCCTAAACCTGAGAGAGATCCTGTAATCATCATATCTATGATGAATAGTGAAGGGGATGTAAAGGTGCTTGAATTGTCCGGCGATACAGTTAAGAATGATTCTAGAATCATAAGTGAGTTCATGGATTACATACAGACCTATGATCCTGACGTGATAGTTGGATATAATTCAAACAGGTTTGATTGGCCTTACCTTATAGAAAGGTCTAAAGTTCTCGGCATTCGTATGGATGTCGGTAGGGTTAGAGACGGGGTTCCTAGAACCTCGGTATATGGGCATATCTCAATACCTGGGAGGTTAAACGTAGATCTATTTGATTTCGTTGAGGAAATAGGTGAGATTAAGGTTAAGTCATTAGATGTTGTTGCTGAGTATTTAGGTGTTATGAGGAGGGTTGATAGGGTTTTAGTGCCGTGGTATGAAATCAGTAAGTATTGGGACGATCTGAGTAAGAGGGAAGTACTTATTCGATACGCCGTCGATGACGTTAAGTCAACTATGGGTATAGCTGAGAAGATCCTTCCATTTGCGATGCAGTTATCAAGCCTTACAGGCTTACCACTGGATCAGGTGGGTTCTGCATCTGTTGGATTTAGGTTAGAGTGGTATTTAATGAGGTCGGCATATAGATATAGTGAGTTAATACCTAATAGGGTTGAGAGGTTTTACGAGCCCTATAAAGGTGCGATAGTGCTTGAACCTGTTAAAGGCGTTCATGAGAACATAGCCGTTCTAGATTTCACCTCAATGTATCCTAATATAATGATTAAGTATAACGTAGGTCCTGACACATTTGTTGAGTATGACTGCAGCGATGAATTATGTAATGTAATCCCTGAGGTAGGGTATAAGTTTAGGAAGGATCCGCCGGGGTTTTACAAGGCAGTGCTGGAGACGTTATTAAATATGAGGAAAGCTGTTAGGGAGTTGATGAAGGAATTCCCTCAAGATTCAGTTGAGTATAGAGTGCTTGATGAGAGGCAGAAAGCCCTTAAAGTATTGGCGAACGCCTCTTACGGTTATATGGGTTGGGTTGGGGCGCGTTGGTATTTCAGGCAGGGTGCTGAGGCTGTAACAGCGTTAGGTAGAGATATTATAGGTAAAGCTATTGAGATTGCTCGAGAGTTAGGGCTTAGAGTTATCTACGGTGATACCGACTCACTTTTCGTGAGTTATGGCCCTCCTGTAGAGAGGTTCATCGATCTAGTGATGGATAGGTTAGGCTTAGAGATTAAAGTTGATAAAATATATAGGAGGATATTCTTCACTGAGGCTAAGAAGAGATACATCGGCTTAACTGTTGACGGTTTAGTAGACATAGTTGGGTTTGAGGCTGTTAGAGGTGATTGGGCGGAAATAGCTAAGGAAGTTCAGGAATTGGTGGCTTACTCAATATTAGCTGAAGGAAGTGTATCGAAGGCTGTTGATTTAGTCAATAACGTTATTAGAGAGCTTAGAGAGGGTAGAATACCTCTAGATAAGTTAATCATATGGAAAACAATTACTAAACCATTGAGTGACTACGAGGTAAGTTCGCCGCACGTAAGTGCTGCTAGGAGGTTATTAGACATGGGTGGTAGGGTTGAAGTTGGTGATAAGGTGGGTTACGTTATTGTGAAGGGTGGGGGCAGCATATCTTCTAGAGCATATCCATATATTTCAGTTAGAGCTGAGGATATCGATGCTGATTACTACATAGACCATCAAATAGTTCCGGCATCCCTAAGAATTCTGGAGTACTTCGGAGTTAGTGAGAAGCAACTAAAAACTATTAGTAGGGGTGTTAAAACGTTATTTGACTTTAGTAGGAGGGGTTAATGCAGTATTTCCTCAGCACTAAGTATCGCCACACCTACGGGCTTCTTGGAAATCACTCCGACTCTACTACCTACAATTATTCTCACCCCTTTAACGGATGCTGCATCCACTACCCTCTGCGTTATTATCCCATCCATAATTATTGCATGTATATTGACTCCATCTAACTTAACTATATGGTCAACTAAGTCCTTAACTGCTACCCTACCAACCTCAGTCCAGTTGGAGTCATATATAACGGCCTCTAAAGTACCGCTTAACTTCCTTAACTCCTCAACCACGTTTTGAGGTACTTGGTAAGTGAATGTACCCTCAACTTCAGGTACATTTGTCTCCGGCAGTGGTTGCTCAGTTGCTTGAGTTGCTGCAGTTTCTGCAGTTTTTTCAGCTACTTCCTTCTTCTCAGTCTGCTGTAGATAGGTCTGTATAGGTACTACATTCTTTAAAGCTTTAGCTATTTCTTTACCTGTAAGCTCTTCAACTTCTTTTCCTACAGGTGCCTTAGCTATATAGTCAACTTCTGCGACCCTAATTAACTCCCTAAGTATTAGGTCACCTGCGTGGTCTCCATCAACAAACGCTATAACTGTCTTCTGCTTAGATAAGCTAACCACGGTTTCAGGTATTTTACCCTTAGCTCCCTCAATAGCTATTACGTTCCTATAACCGTATCTAAGTAGGTTAGCTACGTCTGCTTTACCCTCTACAACTATTATCGTGTCTACTTTATCTACATCAGGTCCTGCAGGCAATTTCTCAGGTCCGTAGTAGGTTACCTCCGCAGTCCTTACTGAGGACTCAATTTCGTTAAGTATTTCCTTAACGTCGACAGGCTTCTCCTTAAACCATTGATGTAGTATCTCCTTAGCTCTATCAGATATCTTCTTAATTTTCTCAAATCTAACGTCAACAATGCTGAGGACTTGAATCTTAGCGTTGTAAGGGCCTACCTTATCAACAAACTCCAACATCGCAGCAACTAAAGCAGTCTCAACCCTATCAAGGTTTGAAGGAATTATTATTTCGCCAACGGTCTTACCGCCTTGCTGTTTAGAATCTATGATAATCCTGCCAATCCTACCTTTATCCTGTAACTCCCTTAAATCAAATTCGCTGCCAAACAAACCCTCAGTCTGACCGAATATAGCTCCAATGACGTCAGGCTTATCTACATTACCATCGACTTCCATCCTAGCCCTAATCAAGTACTTCATGATCGTACACCTGATGAGCTTCCCAATAGTAGTTAATTAAAGGGTAAATAAGCTATTGATAGCTAATCGAAAATTATAAATAAACCGTAATGGGTGCAATAAACGAAATGAAGTTTTTAAACCCATAAACAAATACCTTATAGAGTTGGCCGGGGTCGCCTAGTCCGGTAGGGCGCCGGCCTGCTAAGCCGGTGGGGATACCCCCGCGCGGGTTCAAATCCCGCCCCCGGCGCCACATAACATTACACCTATTTATGGAACTGTTAAGGTTACCTAACTTAAGTTATTTAGTAATGGTTCGGGTTCCTGATTCTAGATCCGTACATGCGAGGAGAATTGAGAAAAGGCCTCTTGGATGTTTGAGATTGTTGGAATAAATTGCCCATGGAAATCTTCTGCATTAACCGATTATTACTTTAGGTATTTATATTATTTGAGTGGTCTTATTTATTTGGGTTAGAAATGAGGTTTATGTCCTACTTATTTGGTAATTCCATTACACCTCACTACGGTATAGTATTAACTGAGGAGTTGTTGATTGATTTGGAGGCATTATTAACTAATGAATTTATTAATGATGTAGGTATGTGTCCTGCCGATGCTGAAGATCTTGTTAGGTCGGTTTTTAGATGTAGGGGTGGTTACGTCATTGAGAGGGTCCAATTATTTAAGTCTACAATTGATAAGGCTTTGAAGAGGGTATCTAAACTTAGTTTAGGTGAGCTTCTTAAGGAGGGTTTAGTTAGGAGTTTAGGTGAGGTTAAGTTTTTACCTCCTGTTCCAGACCCAGCTAAGATTATAGGTATTGGATTGAATTATGATGAGTATAGGGTTATGTTAGGTTATTTTAAGCCTGACGTCCCATTGTTTTTCTCCAAGCCTGTAAATACGTTGATCGGACATAAAGACTACATCATCATACCTAGGGGTGGTAAGTGGCCTGGTACATCATCACGTATACTATTCCACGAGTACGAGTTCGCGGCGGTGATTGGGAAAAAGATGAGGAACGTTGATAGAAGTAGGGTTTACGATCACGTCTTTGGATTCACTCTATTTGGAGATATAACCGCACATGACATCGAGATCATTCAGCCTGGGCATGTGATATACCAGCAGAGGTCTAAATCATTTGACACTTTCTCACCTATGGGGCCTTGGATAGTCACAATGGATGAAATCAAGGAGAAGGGAATTGATGTAAATAATCTTAGAATTCTGAGGAGGAGGAATGGTGTCGTTGAGGGTGAGTCCCGCACTAGTAATATGACATTCAAGCCTGATGAAATTCTAGAGTTCTTAAGTGAGGTGATGACATTAGAACCTGGTGATGTAGTCTCATTTGGGAGTCCGCCTGCAGGCCCTCCTGAAGGTCTACAGCCTGGTGACGTTATCGAAGAGGAAGTCGAAGGAATAGGGACTTTAACAAACTTCGTTAAGTAGTCCTTATAACTTATTAATCCAGTCATGAAAAGGTTAATCGGTGAATTGAGATGGAGTTTACGCATTACCTTCATACTAAGGTTGTCTTCGGGAAAGGCACGATTAGTAAGGTAGGTGATGAGGTTAGAAAACTAGGCGGTTCTAAGGTATTGGTAGTAACTACCGGCAATCTACTTGAGGTCACAGGCTACTATGAAGTGATTACTAAGTCTCTAAACTCCGCAGGCGTTAAGTATGTCATATTTAATGAGGTTGAGGAGAACCCAAGCATTGAGACTTGTGAGAAGGGAGCGAGGATCTCTAAAGACGAAGGTATTAACGCAATAGTAGCGTTTGGTGGAGGAAGTGCAATGGATGCTGGAAAGGCGATCTCAGTTCTAACGTCTTTAGGAGGTAGGGTAAGTGACTTCTTCTTCCCTAAAGTTGTTGAGGGCTCAACAATCCCGGTGATTGCTATACCTACCACATGTGGTACCGGTGCTGAAGTAACTAGATATGCAATAATAACCGACTTAAGTACCAAGAGGAAGAACACTATGGCAGGACCAGCTGTGCTGCCTAAAGTCGCTGTAATAGATCCGGAGGTGCTTAAGAAGATCCCTAAGAAGCTACTGGCCTGGACAACTCTTGATGCATTATCACACGCTGTTGAAGCGTATACCTCAAAGTCCGCAACACCTATATCTGACGGTGTAGCGATAATCGCTGTTGATTACATAATTAAGTACATCCTTAAAGCCTACGAAGGTGATGAAGAAGCTAAAGGTAAGTTACATATAGCCTCTACATTAGGAGGTATGGCCATCAATGATGCAGGTACAACCATACTGCATGCAGCCGGTTACTACTTAACAACGCATCATAACGTTCAACACGGGTTAGCTAATGCGCTACTGATGCCGTTCATTCTTGAATATAATCTCAAATTCCTAGATGAAGGTAAATTAAACATACTTCTAAGAGTTACAGGTTCCTCAACAATTTCAGACTTCATAAATAAGTTATGTAAGCTTATGGATGCTGTAGGAATACCTGACAGCGTTTCTGAAATAGGGTTTAAGGAAGAAGAGTTAGATGCAATCGCATCTGACGTTATGGGGTATAAACGCAATATAGGTAATAACCCATCACCAGTCAATGAAGGCATTATTAAGGACTTCGTTCGTAAGGCAATGGTTGGGAGGGCTAAGGTATACAGTAGCTAAATACTTTAATTAAAGTTTAGTACCTATGTAGAGGTTATATACAGGGTTGACTGTTTTTGAACTGATCTCTCTCGGTTTTTATAACCTTAAATTAATCAACGTTATTGAAAACTTTATTACTGAGGTGTTTCAATCAGAAGTGATAATATTACCCCAAACGCAGGTCCCGTCGGATTATAAAAATATCTATAGGGGGCAGTACGATGGATTTAAACTCCTTCGGTGGTCAAGTAATTTGAAGAGGCTTGAGTCATCGATTTTAGTGGGTTTGGCGGATGTGGATGCGTATGTCTTAGGCCTAAACTTCATTTTCGGCATAGCCGACCCTAAAAGTAGGGTAGCTCTAGTGTTTTTAGAGAGGTTGAAGGAGGCTGAAGGCCTTCAAGGGGTTAAGTTCATCACTAGAGTTAAGAAGGAAGTCCTACATGAGGTTGGACACGTGCTTGGGTTGAGGCACTGTAGCAACAAAAAGTGTGTTATGGTATTCAGCAACAGCATCTACGATACTGATTTTAAAGAGTTCAAGTATTGTGGTTCATGTTATGGTTTTCTTATTCATTCAGGCTTTTCAGTAAATCCAAAATACTCGCTGGGTGAGGTAATCAGTTAGTCTAATATTATTGAATCACTTGATGGTGGATCAACTTATCGACCTGCCTAATCGTCGCAGACTCCACATTTAAATCCACAGTTAGCGGTGTTATTGTAATGCATTTCTCTCTTTCAAAAAAGTAAACATCGGTATCAACCTCTGTTATTCCTGGTTCACCCTGAAGCCAGTAACATGGGTTGCCTCTAACGTCTTTATCTAGTTTGTATTTAGCTCTCCATCTAAGTCTTGCAGCCTTAACAACTCTGTAGCAGTTATTAAACTCATTAATTCTAGGTATGTTGATAGTAAGTACATCAACTCCTTCAGGGAATCCCAGCTTATTAACGTTCTGCAGTAAATTCCTCACGAATTTAGAGATAAGTGATTGAAGTCTCGAATCATTGAAGTCCGAAAATTCGTATACATCAGCCGAAACCGCTATTGCAGGGATACCCATTAATGCAGCCTCTATTGCTAGACCTACTGTACCGCTGTAAAATATATGTTGCAGTGATAGGTTTTCACCAACATTAACACCTGATAGAATTAAATCAGGTTTAAATCCAAGTATCTCAACAGCTAAATGTAATGCATCTATTGGGCTGCCGTCAGTGACGAATACTTCATACCCTGAAAATTTAGTTTTATATAGCCTTAAGGGTTTATTGAAAGTTATTTCACGTCCAGTTGCGGACTTCGGATATTGTGTAGATATCGTCAAAACTTCGTATAGGTCTTTAATGGATTCATATAGGATGTAGAGACCCGGACTTAAGTAACTGTCATCGTTAGATATTAAGACCCTCAAACCACATACCTAGTGAATTAAACGAGGGGTGTATTTTAAACTGTATTGTTAATTCTAAACCAAATAGTTATAAAATTTAGGGCGTTAATCGTCACATCTCATTATAGGATTTACGACAATAACCTTCACTTTCTCCCCTGATTCGATCCCTTCAACGTTCTCCGGAACAACTAAGATCCCGTTGCCTTTAATTAATGTCGAAAGGATTCCCGAACCTGTTAACCTTAAGGGCTCCACATAGTAGGTTCCTCTATCTGAGTAGCAGACTCTTACCCTATAAAATGATGTGAATCCAACTTCATTAGCTAGCCTTCTGGTCATGACGCCCTCCACCTCAGGTTTAGGTATGTCTAAAGTGCCTGTTAAATTATTTAGGAATGGCTTAAGGAAAACCTCCAAAGAGATTAGACACGCAACCGGTAATCCAGAGAAAAGGAATACTGGCTTACCGAATATTATATAGGCTCCTGCAGTCCTTCCAGGCCTCATAGAAACTCCATGGAAGATCCTTACAGATCCCTCTAATGATTCAATAGCTTCCGGTACTAAGTCCTTACCACCTACTGAACTCCCTCCCGTAATTATTACAGCATCCGATGTTTTCAAAGCCCTGATTAACGCATCCCTAATTTCGTTTACGTCGTCAGGAACTACACCGATCCATACAGGTTCGACATTAAGGAGTCTTAGATAGGCATCAATTAATAAACCAGTTGTGTTGACTGTACCTCCGCAGCCTAAATCGTCGCCTAATTCACGCAATTCACTGCCTGTATTTATTATAGCAACCTTAACCTTCCTATATACCTTAACCCTAGTTATGTTGGCAGAAGCTATTGCCGCTATATGCCAAGGCATTATTTTAGTACCCTTTGCAACGATGACATCCCCTTTCCTAAAATCCTCACCAGCTCTAGATACGTTAGCGTATGGATAGACGGATTTTACCACTCTAACATTATCACCTTCACGTATAGCATTCTCTAGAGGGACTACAGCATCCGCCCCCTCAGGTAATAAACCCCCAGTAAATATTAGATAAGCCTCATCATCACCTATCGGTTTGAGATTCCTGATATCTACACCAGCCTCTATAACATCCAGTAACTTAAGGTATACAGGGTTATGGGGGGTAGCACTCGTAGTGGCTGATGACTTTACCGCATAGCCGTCAACAGCACTTCTGTTAAATAATGGTATGTCGAACGGTGCCCTTACATCCTCAGCGCATATACGGTTTAAAGAATCTCTCAGCGGGACTTCCACGACATCTAAATTTGGTGTGATGTTTGCTAATAACTTACTAATAGCTGTATCAACCTTCTCGAAATACTTAAAGCCTACTAGCCTCTCCCTCATATGTATCACTTTATTTTAATTACTTCCGTTAACTTACGCATTTAAGCCTCATATAACATCTATATAATTCCTTATTTAGTGTTATTAGGGTGTTAAGTATTTGCGTTAATATTAAGAGGGCTTTGACTTCTTTTTTACCCACTATCTTAATCTTAGCTATTGCGGTATTTCACTTCGTTAACGTCTATAACCACGCAGTACGTATAAATGACTACATATCTGATGAATGTTGGTATGTAAGTAGTGCTAGGAATTTACTTGTCAACATTTTTAGGGGGACCCCAATCTACGTTAGCGATGATGGCTTAATAGGGATTAATGTTTTACTTAGTGATTATGTTAACACTTACTTAGTGATTCACGAGATATTAAGCTCTGGAGGCAAGGTAGTGAAGCAGGACTATCGGGAAGTACAATTAATCTATGCAGAGGTTAAGGACTTAGACATAATTCATAGATTATCAAGGATGTCGAATGTTGTAAGTGTAATCCCCGGCTACAGATACCCAGACTCAGGTAGAATTACCCAATACTTAAATACCGAACATCCACCCTTAGGAAAGTACTTCATAACTGCATCAATTGCTGTGTGTGGTGATAAACCGCTTTGTTGGAGATTTCCGTCAATCACCGCATCATGCATTATAGTGGTAGTAGTATACTTACTGGTTAGGTCCGTTATTGGAGGTTCTACAGGTAGTTATTTAGGGCTTGTTGCGGCATTACTCACATCTCTAGATACTTTATTTAGGTCGTTAAGTGTAGTCGCGATGTTAGATATATACGTATCTCTATTCACCATCACCACTCTCTACCTGCTTATTAAGCGTAAGGTTCATATAGCGTCGTCTAATCTAGGTTTATCCTTCATCTCTAAATATACTGGATCTTTTGCAGCGCCTGCCATCATTTACTACATGATTAAAGGCGGTATGAAACCCATAAAGGCTATCCTTTACTTAGTTTGCATTCCATTATCTTTCCTCATAGTGTCTTCAGCCCCGTTGATTATTACTCTGGGGTTCCAGCAGTGGTGGTTAGAATCAGTAGAGAATGCTGTTAGATGGCATTTAAGTATAAAAACGTTATCGGGGCCGCCTACATCTGCTCCTTGGGAATGGTTGATCGGCTCTAACCCTTTTATACTTCATTACGATTACGTAAATGGTGAGTGGGTACCTGATTTAATCGCTAAGGGGAATAACGTTATTTACTTAGTCTCAACCGCTTTGACCTTATTTATATTACCTAAGATTAAGAAGCTTCCGGATGGTGGTATGACCTCGATCTACGTATGGGGCATTTTCTCAATGTACGTATTAATATGGATAATCGGTAGTAGAACGCAATACAGCTTTTACATGGTTCAACTAACGCCGTTGCTCTATTGCTCTCTAATGGTCCAACTATTTTGGATAACGTCAGGAAGTAACTTCATTGAATTATTGAGGAAGTGGCGTGAAATTATAGTAAGTGTAGTTAAATGGCTCTACGGTGACTTAATCATCAACATCTACGTCAAAATTGAGGACAAAAACCCCTCAGCTAATCCTTAGTTGTTTTCTGACCTTACAGTCGTACTGTAGGTTGGGGAACGGGTTTAGGGTCTTAGGAGGCATTGTCATTGACGTCGGTGACATACCGTTACTCAAAATACCTTTTAAGTATTCCTGCCGAAGCTCAACTCAGCAAACTTATCTGTTTATATTGTCATTTTAATTAATGTTTATTAGCTTTAATTTGCTTACCTAATGGGCTCTGAGATGACTAAAAAATACGTTTTTAGTTTTGAGGAAGGTGATTGGAGAGATAAGAAGTTGTTAGGTGGGAAGGGAGCTAGTTTGGCGCAGATGGTTCAATTAGGTCTCCCCGTCCCACCGGGCTTTACAATAACTACTGAGGCGTGTAGGGATTTCTACAGTTATGAGGAGGAAACTATTGAGAAGTTAGTTAAGGAGTTAGAAAGGGGTCCTCCTCCGGACATTAGAGATAAACTAATTGGTGAGGTATGGAAGATAGTTGATAGACTCCCAGTTCCTGAAGGCCTATTTGAGCAGGTAAAGGTGTATGTTAAGAAGTTGGAGGAGAAGTCCGGAAAGATTTTCGGTGACCCCAATAAACCGCTACTTGTTTCAGTCAGGTCGGGTGCTGCGGTATCTATGCCAGGTATGATGGATACTGTACTGAATTTAGGGCTTAACGATGAGGTCGTTAAGGGGCTCGCAAGGTTAACTAATAATGAGTGGTTCGCTTACGACGCTTATAGAAGATTTCTACAGATGTTTGGTAGAATTGTACTGGGTATTAAGGAGGAATTGTTTGATGAGGTTTTTAAGGAAATTAAAAGTAAGTACGGCGTAAAATACGATGTTGAGGTCCCTGTTGAGGGTCTTAAAGAGGCTGTTGAAAGGTTTAAACATGTAATACAGAGGGAGTGGGGCAGCTTCCCGCAAGATCCTTGGGTTCAGCTTGAGTTAGCTGTTAAGGCCGTGTTTAGGTCTTGGATGAATCCGAGAGCTATATTCTATAGGATGGCTAATAAGATAAGCAAGAAAGAAGCTGATTGTACGGCAGTTAACGTTGTGGCTATGGTCTTCGGTAACATGGGTTGGGATTCCGGGACTGGAGTTCTATTTACTAGGGATGTCGCTAATGGGGAGAACAGGCCTTACGGTGAGTTCCTACCTAATGCTCAGGGTGAGGACGTAGTCGCAGGTATTAGGACTCCTATGCCTTTAGATAAGCTTAAGGAGATGATGCCTCAGATATATGATGAGCTCATTAAAGCTAGTAAAGTCTTGGAAAGGTTAAATAAGGATGTTCAGGATATAGAATTTACCATTGAGAAGGGTAAGCTATACTTCCTTCAAAATAGGGATGCGAAGATGACACCGTTAGCAAGGGTTAAGACAGCTGTTGATTTAGTTATGGATGGTATATTAACTAAGGAGGAAGCCTTACTGAAGGTTAAGCCTGAACACATAGTATCGCTTCTCTACCCTAGAATAGACCCTAAGTATAAGGGTAAGCCTATAGCTAAGGGGTTAGGGGCTTCACCAGGTGCGGTTAGTGGTCAAGTAGTTTTCCACCCAGACGTAGCGGTTGAGTGGGCTAGGAATGGGAAGAAAGTCATCCTAGTTAGGGTGGAAACCAAGCCAGATGATGTTCACGGTTTCTACGCTGCTGTTGGTGTGTTGACAAGTAGAGGCGGTATGACTAGCCACGCAGCTGTGGTCGCTAGAGCTATCGGGAAATCAGCGGTAGTAGGTGCTGAGGCAATTTCCATAAATTACGATAACAAGGAATTCAGAGTTGGGGATTTAGTTGTTAGAGAAGGGGAGTGGATCACAATAGATGGGACTTCAGGGGACGTATATGTAGGTAAGATACCTACTGTTGAGCCGGAATTAATAAGTGAGGTAAACGTGCTGCTTGGGTGGGCTGATGAGGTAAGGAAGTTAGGTGTTAGGGCTAACGCTGACGTACCTGAAGATGCTGTGTTAGCTAGGAAATTCGGAGCTGAAGGCATAGGTTTACTACGTATTGAGAGGATGTTCAGGAAGCCTGAGAGGTTAAACCTCCTTAGGAAGGTAATACTCGCTGAAAACGTTGAAGAGAGGGTAAAATACTTAGAACCTTTAGCTGAAATGATTAAGAAGGACTTTAAGGAAATACTCGAAATAATGGATGGTTTACCAGTGATTATAAGACTTATTGACCCACCGCTCCATGAGTTCCTACCAGCTCCTGAGGAGATACTTAAGGAATTATATGAATCTAAGATTAAGGGAGTTGACGATGCAGCTCTCAAGGAGTTTGAGTGGCTGTATAACAGAATTTCAAAACTTAAGGAACACAACCCGATGATGGGTCACAGAGGTGTTAGGGTAGGGGTCACTTATCCAGAATTCTACTACTACCTAACTAAATCTATGGTTGAGGCAACCGCAGAATTGATTAAGGAGGGGAAGAACCCAATACTAGAGATAATGATACCTCAGGTAGCTTTAGCGTCTGAAATTAAATACGTGAAGGAGAAGGCGATACTCCCAGCCATTAAAGACGTTGAGTCGAGGTACGGGATATCACTACTTAATAAGTTAAAGATAGGTACTATGATCGAAACCGTTAGGGCTTGTCTGACTGCAGATGAAATTGCGAAGGAAGTAGACTTCTTCAGCTACGGTACTAACGACTTAACTCAAGCAACGTTCAGCTTCAGTAGAGATGATATTGAGGGTAAGTTCCTACCGCAGTATATAGAGAGCGGTGTGTTGATGTACAATCCGTTTGAAACACTTGATGATAAAGGAGTTGCGAAGTTAATTGAGATAGGCACTAAGCTTGGTAAATCATCAAACCAGCAATTAGAGGTTGGAATCTGCGGTGAACACGGCGGTGACCCCAAATCAATTGAAATACTCCATAGGATAGGACTTGATTACGTAAGTGCTTCACCATATAGGGTTGTTGTCGCTAGACTAGCCGCAGCCCATGCAGCGATAAAGTATAAGAGTATATCTTAAATTAAGTTCTTTTACTACTTAACCTGCGATGCTTTAATTCAGTATCCCTTTAAGTCCGATTAAACGTTGTTCGTAATTCAACTTTTGCGAAAATAGTAAATGATATATTGGCGATACAATGTTTTACATATTTGATAATCACTTTTAAGTTTTGTTCGATTTTTAATTAAGTAGGTGTTGGAAATAGTTAATGATGAAGTAAAGTTTTGGAACAATGTAAAAGATGTAGGTGTAAGAGAAGTTTTAGATTATATTCAGAAGGAAAGGGTTAATTGGGTGGACCTACAGTTTACTGACTTATTAGGTGGGTTACATCACGTTACAGTAAATGCTAAAGACGTTGATGAGAGGTCCTTAGAGAAGGGATTCGGTAAATTAGATGGCAGTAGCGCTAAAGGATTTTCACAGATCTACGATAGTGATGAGGTCTTAATACCAATAATCGGTACTTTCGGAAAAATACCTTGGAGGAACTCCGCTATTAGATTTCTCTCTAGGGTATATGCTGGATTTGGTAGAGGGAGATTAACTAAGGACCCCAGATATACCTCTGAAAGGATTGAGGAGGTTCTAAAGAGTGAGGGCTTCAAGTCATACGTTGGGTGTGAACTAGAGTTCTATATCCTAGATAAAGTTGATGTTGATGTATTAACACCTTACGCTGGTTCCAGTTACCACATACATTCTAGAGAATCACCTTGGAGTTACGGCTCAGGTTACTTTACTAAGCTTAGGGAGGGTTATTACGTTGTTGAACCTACGGATAGGACTTTAGACGTTAGAGAAGAGGCTTCAGATATACTGAACACGTACTTCGGCATACATGTCGAGGCACATCACCATGAGACAGCATCTTCAGGTCAAGCGGAGATAGACTTTAAGTACAGTACTCCGTCAGATGCGGCTGATAAGGTGCAGACTATTAAGTATGTAGTTAAGAATGTGGCTGCTAAGCATGGAGTGGTAGCTACATTTATGCCTAAACCTATTTACGGTGAAGCTGGGTCCGGTTTACATACACATCTTAGTTTATGGAATGGTGGTGGTGTTAACGTCTTCTACGACCCCAACGATAATTATGCCGAGTTAAGTCAGATTGGTAGGTACTTCATCGGCGGTCTGTTAGAGCATTCTAGAGCTCTAGCTGCGATAGTGTCACCGACTACGAATAGTTATAAAAGGTTAGTTCCGGGATATGAGGCACCCATATACCTGGTATGGAGTAAATCTAATAGAAGTGCTGCTGTGAGGGTACCTCTCTACTATAAGGGTGATAACGACGGTAAAAGAATAGAATATAGAATTCCAGACCCGTCTTCAAATCCTTACCTAACAATATCTGCTTCACTGGCAGCTGGTTTAGACGGTATTAAGAGAAAGATAGATCCTGGAGATCCTGTAGATGAAGACGTATACCACATGACAGCTGAGAGGAAGAGATCCTTAGGTGTTAGGGAATTACCAAGGACTTTGTGGGAGGCGTTAGATGAGCTTGAATCAGATAATGAGTTCCTAAGGTATGTATTTCCAAAGGAATTAATAGAGACGTACATCGAGTTAAAGAGGAGTGAGTGCGTTAAGTCGTATTCCTACCCAACCCCTATCGAGTTCTATATGTACTTCGACTCATGAAATTCTTTATGTCGTGACTTACGATGTCTAAGTATGAAGTCCCAACTTACCTAGAGTTTGATCTAGAGAGAACATCTGAAGATTTAATTAAATACATACGTCTACATGTAGCTAATTCCGGTGTTAATGGTGTCGTATTAGGTATTAGTGGTGGTGTTGACTCAGCCTGCGCGGCAGCTTTAGCTGTCAGAGCGTTAGGCGTTGAGCGTATTTATTCATTAATCCTACCTGACAGGGAGAGTAGTGCTGAGGATGTTAGAGACTCTATCCTAGTTGCTGACGTATTGGGTTTGAAGAACGTTAGATACATCGACATCACTGGCATTGTGGATGCGTACCTTAAATCAGTGGGGGCCTCATATGAGGAAGCTCCTAAGATAGCTAAGGGAAACGTTAAGGTTAGGAGTAGAATGGTGCTTCTATACTACTTCGCAAACGTGTATAATCTATTAGTTCTAGGGACCAGTGACCTTAGCGAGTATCTACTAGGCTTCTTCACTAAGTGGGGGGACGGAGCAGCCGATATTTATCCTTTAATAAATCTGTATAAAACGCAAGTTAGGGTTCTGGCGGAGTATTTAGGGATTCCTGAAAAAATATCTTGGAAGCCTAGTAGTCCTGGCTTATGGGTAGGTCATAAAGCTAAGGATGAATTAGGGGTTGACTATGATGTGATAGATAGGGTGCTATACCATTTAGTGGACCTAGGTCTTAGTCCAGAAGTAACCTCACAGAGAACCGGTATTTCACTAAGTATCATAGATAACATCGTTAGACGCATTAAATCAACGGAACATAAAAGGGGTGGGATTCCACTACCACCGAAACCACACTTAAATATCAACAGATCTTAGTGCCCGGTTTTACGGGCTTCAGCGTCGTAAGGATTACTGGGGTATCTTCAGGACCGCAACCTGCAGCAAGTATCATGCCTTTAGATTCAAGGCCCATCATCCTCCTAGGCTTTAGGTTAGTTACTACAATAACGTGTTTACCGATCAGATCTTTGGGGTCGTAGAATTCGGCAAGTCCTGCTAATACCTGTCTTTCCTCACTCCCTATATCAACGATTATCTTAATTAGCTTCTTAGAGCCAGGGACGTGCTCAGCATGCTTCACAAGCCCTACACGTAAATCCACTTTAGCGAATTCATTAATATCTATTAACTCCATGTATCTTGCCCAAAAAAGAGTTTTACCTAACTTAATAACATTTTCGCAACTTAGTTAGTTAAACTTTTAAAACTATTCACTAAAAATAATTAGGGCAGGTCAATCGCTTGACCAAAGTAGCTGAGTATTTCAAATTCGTAGATTTCGGTGATGTTTGTAGGAACTGTAGTATTAATTGCTGCAAAAGGTTTTATGCAGTCCTCCTACCTGAGGAGGAGGAAGAATATGCTGGTAAGTCATTTACGTTAGAAACTTCCTTAGGACCCGTTAAGTGCTTAGGGGCATATAAGGAAGGTTCATGCCCATTCCTAAGCCCTGAAGGGCTTTGCCTAAATTACGAGAGGAGACCCTTCGACTGTAGGGTGTGGCCTGTGCTTCTCTATTACGACTTCAACACAGGTGAAAAGGTCTTATACCTAGATATGGATTGCCCCGCAGTTGCTGAGGGTAGGGTTAGTCAGAAACTAATTAACGACATAGTTAATTTACTAAAGAGTGTTAGGTTAGACGAGGAGTGGGTAAAGAAATTCACGCTTGCTCCATGGCCTAACAACCTTATAGAAATATGTAGATGGAAGTAAGTGGCAGCTCCTTAAACAACACTTTATTTTTTGAAGTGATTTCAGAGGCTCAGCTGTAAGAGGGCATTGAACTCAATTACGGGGTTTCTCTTTATTTAAGACAGTTTTTATCAGGTGCTTGGCACGTATTCCTAAGTAAGTGGTTGATAGTAGCATTAGAGGTAATTCAGTAATTAATATAATAGCCCTATTGAGTAGCGCTATTAGGGCAGCGGACTTAAGTGAGGTTCCCAAAAGCTTAAATATCATTATCTGCACTGTCTCGAAAACCCCTAAATTTCCAGGCGTCACTACAGGCAATAACCACATTATGACGTATATAGAGTCAAAAACTATTAGAGAGGCGAAGATGTTTATGTCGGTCGACATCAACCTGCATAGACATACTCCGTAGACAGCATTAACTAATTTCTCTGCAATTATAGTAAGTGATGTAAGGGTGATTGCAATCCCTCCCTCACTAAACAACTTACTGGTGGATTCCCTATATTTCTTTGAAAAGTCTTGAATTGGAATGTTTAACCTGCTCGTCAATTTTTCTGTTGCCTTCCTGAATATCTGGGAAGACGGTAGTAGGAGCATTGATAAATTCAGCACTAATAACCCCAAAGTAGGCAATAAAATGGTTAACGATGTTCCTATAGGGGCTTCAACGACATCTACTGCAATAACGGTAAATATAGCGGTAATTATAGTAAGTAATAATCTATGCATCAATAGAGCTGATAATGCACCATCCTGTGGAACTCCTAAAACCTGTGAAGCCAATAGAATTTTAGCTATTTCGGTAATACCGCCTATAGGTATTATAACTTCTGTAAATATTGCTACTAAAGTTATGGCTATTGTTTTAATTATGGATATATCGCTGCGGAAAACCTTAAGTATGAAGTACCATGATAAGGAGTGAAGTAGTAGTGCAGATATACGGAAGAAAAATACAGGTATTAAATAATTTAGATTTGATACCGATAGCATAGGTGATATATCGTTTAGATTTAAGTTTAAGGCTAGATATATTACTGTAGCGTATATTACCGCGGTAGTTATCGACGCAATCAATATGGCCTTCTTAGATGCCATCACTCTTAACCCACAGCTAATACCTAATTAATAGCGTCTTTTTAAGCCCTTAATTATAATTAAGTTGAGAATAACTAAGATTAAAACCACAGGAAGCAGCACAACTCTTATCATTAGAACTTCGTTCAGAAGCGCATATAATGAGTTATTCCGTAATTGTGTAAGGGTCGAGTTCAGGTCATTTAGATCGGATTTAAGTTTATTAATTTCATAGTTAACGCGTTCAAGGTTGTATGTCAGATTGCGTAGTTCAATCCATGTGTTGATGATTTCCGACATGTCGCTAACGTATGGTTTCGTTACATCAGTTAGTGCGGTGGCTGTAGCTTTAAGGACTTCTCCGTTGACCTCAACCTCAGCAATAAATAACACCTTATAAATACCTGGCGAGGTCGCTACGTAGGTTAACTTATAGACACCGTCACTGATCTTACTGATACCTGAGGCGGTAGGTTGACCATTTATGAATCGGTGGTATAGCTTAGTTGGGTCTTGAATCTTTCCATCGACTAACGAAATTACATAAACATCAACTGTGGAGTTGATGTGATGGGATGATGGTGAGAGGGCAACTAATTTGAAGCTTATGTTCTTAGGTATTTCTTCACGTACGTAAATTTTCTCCTCAATCGTTATAGGTCCCTCTAAATTCACTATCAGCACTTCGTAGTCTCCTGGGTTGATGTAAGGAAGTAACAACCTCATCAACGAGTAACCTAATAGATTTAATGGTTGATATGTAAGTAAGTTACTTCCTAAGTAGATAAGGACGTCTGAAGCTCCTGGAAAGCCGAGTAATATTAATTCTAGCCACTCCCCCCTTATCACTGTTCTATTTTTGATTATGATTTTAGGCTCAAGATATATTTTCTTGTAGCCGTACGTTCTTTCACCAACAGCATGTATGAAGTGATAACCCATATCAGCAATTGGTACAGTCGTAATTAGCTCCCTCCCGACGCCTAGCTTTAGGTCGTCGAAGAAGTAGTTCAAGTTATACTTAGATGTGAGTGATATGGTTTCTAAAACCTGAACTCTCGTAGAATTAACATCGATATCTAACTCATTTAAATTTATGTCTAATGCTTGCGCGACGGCTTTAACAGCATTGACTATTCCCCACCCACACCTGCTTATATTACATAATTTATCTGCACTTCTATTAAGTATGTCATATACTTCATTAACTGTGGGTTCTTTACCGGTATTTCTAAGCGCTTCTATAACTAGCGCCACAACCCCGCTAACTATGGGGGCCGATGCACTGGTACCTGAAGCTATTAGATAGTAACCCCTCTTTACATATGCTCCAGGTATTAGAACCCCTGGTGATATGTAGTCAGGTTTGATGTAGTTCTTAGGGTAGCTATCCTTAAATAGCCATTCACCTGGTGGTGAAGGCCAATCAACCACCTCACTCGAACTGAAGTCAGCCACCTCGTCATTTCTATTTAGGGCTCCGACACCGATTACACCCCAGATATTCCCTGGATTTGAAGACGTTCCAGGTCCGTCGTTCCCTATGGCAGCAACTACGATGATGTTTTTCTGGATTAGCCTTAATATAGGCTTTAATAATACGTCGCTGTAGTTTCCTGAAACTCCTAAGCTTAATGAAACTACGTTAGGTTTTACATGTGTTTTAACTCCATTACATGTGTAGGGTTCTAACACCCATTCAAGTCCTGAAAGCAGTTGTGCAGCAGTTCCTTCACCTCCGTGGAGGATTAAACCATGCATAAGCTTTACCTTGGATGCTATACCTATGAATTCCCCTGCAATTATTGAGCTGACCCAAGTTCCGTGGAAGTGAGTGTCACGTGGCGCCGAACATATAGGGATTCCCTTCCTATCAAACTCAATCCAGCCGCCGGGATATGTGTGGTCTAACGGATTTATCGTAATTAGCTTACCTATCAACTCATCGTGGTCCAGTGATATACCGGTATCTAATACCGCTACTACGACGCCAGACCCACTTACGTTATATAGCTTATCAACTATCTTAGAACCAACCCTAGACCTACCCCAACTATAGAGGGATTCCTTGGATTCATCGTCTCCTAAACTAAGGACTTTGAACTCGTTATTCATTTGAACCTTTACCCTAAAGTTAGGTACTATCTTAATTACTGATGGTTCGTTAACTAACTTGTAGATAAGCGGTAAGTCGCCGGTAGCTAATATCATGTCGAAATCCTTAAACACCCTAACGCTGTTTAAGCCTACAGCGCTATAGGTCCTATTTAAATCATTGCTGATTATTAAAAAATCGCTTGAACCTCTTAAGAGTAGGTCTCGTTTTAGATCCTCATCGACTTTATCGCTAGGTATGTCGCTAAGTATGCTGGACTGCGCTACTGACGTACCGCATTGCATTAGCAGGATTATTACTACTAATAAATACTTATATACAGGGATTCACCTAGATGTTAAGGGTATTCTGACTTAAATAGTGCTATGTAACTTTATGTTAGATTAATGTCTAATACCCCTATAGTCTATTGACGAAAATAATAAAAACCCCATCATTAAGTATTTAGAGAGTGCTTATGAAATTACATATTTCGGCATGGTGTACTTACATACCTAGATATAGGAAAAATAATGGTAAAGCGTTAATTCCTGTTCTCGGCCCTGACGAAGATTTAGTGACTATGAGTTATGAGTCGTGCCGGATTTTAAGGCAGAGTTGCTACCATAACGTTAAAACACTTATCTACGTATCAAGCGATAAAACCATAGGCGTTAAGTCTGCTTTACTAGCAGATCTCCTCAAATTGAGTGATATTAGGAAATATGACGTTAATGACTTATATCACCTAGTGGGGGTAGTTCAGGAAGTCGTTGATGACGGTGATGTATTAGCCGTCTCCTCCGATTCCAGTAGCGCGGCTGCTGCAGTTTCTATGGTTCTCAGCAAGTCAGGTGGTTATGTGGAGGTAGTCACCGGTAATTCATTAATTAATTCCCCACCATTATTGCCTGGTAAGGATGCTAAGAACGACTTTCATGCAGAACTTTACCTTAATAAGTTGTCTAAGTTTTTAAAGGATTTAATAGATAAAGCGGGAATTAAACCGCAGGTCATTAAGTACGTAGCTACCAACATAAAGGATTTGAGGTATTGCTCTAAGGTGCTAAGAAGTGTGGGGATTAGTGATTTAGCTTTAGAGCCATCTAAATATGTCGCGGCTGCAGGGCACTTCAACACGTCACACACACCGCTTACCTTAATTAGGACGTTTGAAATCTCGTCACCAGGCGATTACATACTTCTGCTAGATTCTGATGAAAACTTCAGCAGGGTAACTTCTTTAATTCTTAAGGTTAACGAAGATTTACTGCCGGTTCGTGGATGCGTTAATTACTTAGATAAGCTTCTAAATAATTCGTCAGTAATTATATTGCAATGAGTATGTGGTGATTGCTGTGTTGAGTAAGGTATTTGTCGTTGGTGTAGGTATGAGTAACGTTGGTAGGTTTTATGAACGTCCCTTAAGGGATTTAGCTGCCGAGGCGCTTTTTAAAGCTATTGATGATGCTAGTAACTTACTACCGGACTTCATAGTAGTTAGCAACATGTTAAGTAGTCAGGCAGAGCAGGAGAACTTAGCTTCATTAATAGCTGATTACTGCGGCCTTAGGGGTATTTCAGGGTTTAAGGTAGAGGCTGCATGCGGTGCTGGAGGTGCGGCAATGATCGCGGGTTACTCATTAATATCGTCGGGATTAGCTAATTCCGTTGCTGTTGTCGGTGTTGAGAAGTTAAGTGAGAGAAGTACTCCGGAAGTCGCTCGTGGGTTAGCATATGCGGCTGATGCAGATTTTGAGATACCTTACGGAATTAGCTTTTCAGGACTTAACGCATTGGTGATGAGGCACTATATGGATAAATATGATGTTAAGCGTGATGAGATGTCGGCATGGCCTATACTTATGCATGAAAACGGTTATCACAATCCATATGCGCATCTAAGAATGAGGATAACAAATGAAGATGTGCTTAAATCACCAATTATCGCAGATCCTATAAGGCTTCTCGACTCATGTCCCATGAGTGACGGAGCCGCTGCCGTTATATTGGCTTCAGAGGACGTGGCTAAAAAATGTAATGATACCCCGATCTTAGTTGCCGGGATAGGAAACGCTTTAGACAGTACGGACATTTCATCTAGATTTGAATTAGATTCCTTCCTAGCAGCGAGAGTTTCTTCTGAAAGAGCCCTCAAGATGGCTAAACTTACACCTAAGGATATTGATATAGCGGAACTTCACGATGCTTACACCATAAATGGTGTAGTAACGCTTGAGGATGTTGGCTTCGCACCTAAGGGTAAGGGAGCTAAGTACCTCTACGATGGAAGGTTTAGACCTGGTGATAAACCATCTATAAATCCTTCAGGAGGTCTAAAATCTAGAGGCCATCCAGTAGGTGCTACAGGTATTTACCAGGTTTGTGAGGTTGTTATGCAGTTACGTAAGGATTTCCCAGGCGTTAA
Organism: Sulfolobales archaeon; assembly: GCA_025058345.1. Taxonomy (GTDB): domain Archaea; phylum Thermoproteota; class Thermoprotei_A; order Sulfolobales; family NBVN01; genus DTCV01. The sequence continues at coordinate 65,883 of JANXEN010000005.1, read as the reverse complement.
GGTTGGTGGTGAGGTAGGACTAACTCAAAACATCGGTGGGGTAGGTTCAAACATAACAACCATTATTTTAAGGAGTTGATACCATGTCGTTCCAGAGAATATGGAGGTTAAAGGACATCCTCCTCGATTTAGTTGGCATTAGATGTAAGGACTGTGGATATACTTGCTACCCACCCAAGGCAGCATGCCCTAAGTGCTCATCCAGAAATATTGAGAGAATAGCCCTAGGCAGCGTCGGTAAGATAGTCTCATATACGGTCGTTAACGTACCTATAGAAGGCTTTGAAAATATGTCCCCCTTAGTCATCGCGTTAGTTGAGACAAGTAATGGTAAAGTACTCACTCAATTAACTAACGTTAAGCCTGAGGAGGTTCGTTTAGGTATGGAAGTAGAAGCCACCATTAGGAGATCAGCTATGACTCTAGATGGTTACGTCCCATACATAGTTAAATTTAAGCCTAAAGAGAGCTAAGCTTACGTAATTTAAATACACCTACCGTAACAGGAATTACTAAATAGGCAATTAATCCAGTAGCTAACGATATGATGAATTCATTAACAGCAATTGAAGGAGTGAAACGTATTAGGAAATAACCTAGTCCTAGGGTAGTCAATGAAATTATCGCGGTCTTGATACGTTTAGAAATGCCAACCTCTAAGCCAGTAGTCATGTAACGTGTTACTAACACTGACGCAATTAATCCTGAAATGGATTGAAGCTTCGGGTAGCTAAGCACTGTAGAAGACAGAAATATTAACGTCATTAGAAGGAGATCTACGTGGCTCCTATAATTACCTCCATACTTACTGAACTTCATCTCAGTTAGGTAAGTAATTAAAGGTAAAGAATAACCGATTATTAGAGCTGCAACTACATCTAGAGGTGAATGCATTCCGAGAGCCACTCTGGAGTACGCGATCAGTATCGGAAGGGATACCATGGCAACGACAACTACTTTACTATAGGTGCTTAAAGCTAATGAAGTCCAGAAGGTTGTTGAGATCTGCGTATGACCGCTCGGTAAGGATGGTCCCTCACCCTCAACTAGATAACCAATAATTTGCGGAAGTTTATCAATACGGTTCGAAAGAGTGGGGGGCCTCTGCACGTTAAGTGAGTACTTAAGTACCTGGTTTATGAACATGCTGATGAGTAATATATACAATATCTTAATTCCTAAACCTCTACGGACTATAGTAAGTGTTGAGGATAGTAGTAAGTAAATCAGCTCATCACCTATACATGATAAAAGTATTATCAACGTATAGTGCAAGTCCATTACCAACATCCTTAGCTACCGTTGATCACATTTTAGGAATTACTTCATATTTAAATACCTTTCTCTGCAACTACGATTTACGGAGGATTAAATGTATAAAGTTAGTGCTAGGCAGTATTTAATAATTAATGCCTTACGGAAGTTCCTGGAGAAGAGGATCGTACCCGTTGGTGTTAATGAGTTAGCTGAAGAAGTAAACGTTGCAGTGCATGACATAATGAGGGATCTCGCCGAACTAGAGATGAAGGAGATCGTCAAACTCCATAGGTCTACGAAGTACTTTATTAGATTAAGTGAATTAGGGGTTAATTACTTAAGTAACGGTTTACCTGAACAGAAGATGTTTCTAAGTCTATTAGACCTTAATTCAAGAGGTGTAAAGAGGTTAAGTGTTGAGGAGTTACTAAAGACTACGAATTTAAGTAGAGATGAGTTCTCAGCCGTTTTAGGCATATTAAGAAGGTATAACGTCATCTCAGTTAGTAGGAATCAGGTTGAGCTTCTGTTAGATGATGATAAAGTAGCTATGTTTAATAGTTATTTAAACGAATTAACCTCCTTATTGATGAGGTTTAAGGAGGGATTATCTGTAGACGTCATAAGTGAGGAATTACTAAGTATTAGAAGAAGAGGTTTTATAGATATAAACGAAGTCAAGGAATTGAAGGTAGAGTTAACTAATGCCGCTATCAACGCTTTAAGTAATAATTTAATAGTTACTAAGGAGGTCATTACTGCATTAACTTCTGACCTGATATCGAGCTACGGTTGGATGGATGTAGAGTTTAAAGAATTTGACCTGAGCATTGATGTACCTCTGGTCTACCCAAGCAGGAAGCACCCATACACTGAGTTCTTAAACTATGTTCGAGAGGTTGTAGTATCTATGGGTTTCGAAGAAATGAAGGGCCCTCACATAGAGTTTGAGTTCTGGAATTTCGACGTTCTTTACCTACCTCAGTATCACCCCGCCAGATCTGTAAACGACGTCTACTTCATAACGCACACCATTAAGTCAGCTCCTAAAGCTATTAACGAAATTTTAGATAGTGTTAAGAATATTCATGAACGTGGCGATTTAGCTAAATCGATTGGTTGGGGCTATAGGTGGGACCCTAAAAAAGCTTTAAGGCTAATACTTCGGACTCATACGACTTCAGTATCTATGCGCACTATATATGAGAGGGGTGAGGGTGAATACAGGTGCTTCTCTCTGGATAGGGTTTTCAGGCCGGACACTCCTGACCCTACACACCTTATGGAGTTCCATCAGCTTGAGGGTATAATAGTTGGTAAAAATGTGGCATTTAAGCACTTACTTGGGTTCTTTAAGGAGTTCTCAAAACGTTTGGGTCTAGGTGACGTTTTATTTAGACCCGCATACTTCCCATTCACGGAACCTAGCGTTGAAGGATACGTAAAGCACCCTAGGCTTGGATGGATTGAGGTCTTTCCAGGAGGGATGTTTAGGCCTGAAGTACTGAAACCCCTCAAAGTAGTTAATTGTAATGTAGCTGCCTGGGGAATAGGGATCGATAGAATAGCAATGATGGTTTTAAACATCGATGATATAAGAGACCTCTACACAAACTCATTAGAAGTAATTAAGAAGTTAAGGATACCTAAAGTTATGCTTGGTGGTTAGCCATGCCTACAGTTGAAGTCAGTCTATCGGATATTGAACGAATAGCTAAGAAACGCATTGGTTATGAAGAGCTTAGCGTCATCCTTAGTAAGCTTAAATGCGAAGTTGTTGAGTTTAGAGGTGATAAATTAATTTACGAAGCATCTTATGATAGACCTGACCTCTTCTCAGCGGAGGGTTTAGGACGGGCATTGAGGACTCTCCTAGTTACTAAGGATGGATTTAAGGTGGTAGATGTTAAGAATAGTGATGTGGAGGTAATCACGCTTAACAAGCCTTCCTACAGGCCGTATGTTTTAGGGGCCGTAGTTAAGGGGTTGAGCTTAGATGATGAGGCGATAGCTCAGTTATTTCAGCTGCAGGAGAAACTACATTTCAGTTACTGTGGTGATAGAGCATTAGTTGCTGTAGGTATTCATGACCTAAGTAAGGTAAAACCCCCAATATACTATAAAGCTGTCAATGAGTACACCTTCAAGCCTTTGGGTTACGATTCCGTGATGAGTATAAGTGAAGTACTTAGCACCGTCGATAAAGGATCTAAGTATAGGCATCTAGTAAAGGAAGGTGAATATCCACTCCTACTAGATTATGAAGGCACAGTGCTTTCAATGCCTCCAATAATTAACAGCGAATACACTAGAGTAACACCTATGACTAGAGACATATTCATAGATATCACTGGAACAGAGTTAAACTTAATGTTCAGAATCATGAATTTAGTCATAGGTGCTCTCATCGAAAGGGGGGATAACGTAGAAGTTTTCAGTGTTAAGGTGCTTGACGGCAGTACCACTTTATTGAGCCCTCAATACTATGTAAGGACTATTGAATTATGGTTAAGCAACCTGAGGAGGTTATTAGGCATAGATTTGACGCTGAATGAAGTAATTAATCACCTTAAGAGTACGGGATTCAACGTCAGGGAATCGACTGAAGAGTCTTTACTGGTTGAAGTTCCTCCCTATAGGATTGATGTAATGCATGAAGTAGATTTGATTGAGGAGGTTGCTATTTCCTATGGTTATGGGGAATTACCTACCGAAATCATTCCACCAACGCATTCAGGTGGGATACATCCTATCGAAAAGTTTTCAAAAAACATTAAAGACATAATGATAGGCCTAAACTACAGTGAAGTCGTAAACTTTATGTTGGTAGATCCAGATGTTTTAAATGCTTTAGGCATCAGCAACTATGTCAGTATCGAGAATCCTAAAATGAAGGCTTACTCAGTAATTAGAGGTTCTTTAATTCCTTCCATACTCCAGTCAGTGAAGGTTAACTTAGCGTATTCTAAGGGTGTAAGGTTATTTGAGGTCGGGGATGTTGTTGAGGTTGGTGGTGATGTAATTAAGAGTGTTAGGAAGGTCGTAGCTGCAATCTCATCAGAGGGTGTTACACTAACAGATATATTAATTACTATTAAATCGTTGATGAACGTGTTAGGGGTTAGTTATTCGCTTCGACCATGTGAGAACGTTGTCATGATTAACGGAAGATGTGGTGAGGTTCTAGTAAATGGCTCGAGGGTAGGTATGGTCGGTGAGGTTCATCCGAAAATACTTAATTACTTAGGAATAAACTTACCAACAGCCGTTATGGAATTAGATCTTTCAAAGCTCCTCCACCTTATTTTATGATTAGTGTTGAGGTGACGTAATCAAAGCTTTGGCCTGATTGATGATCTCGTTAGCTATTTTTTCGCCGAATGTAGGTAGATTAGCTAGTCTCTTAGGGTCTGCGTTAGCTACTTCCTCCAATTTTCTAAAACCGTTTTCAAATAATATTCTAGCTCTAACTCTACCTACGCCCTTTAAGTGAGTTAGTTCTAAGACGTCTTCCTTGACACCAACCTCAATACGTTTAGATATTAGCTCTAAGTTTTTGGCGTGATTCCTTAGTTTAGCCACTCTGCATATAATGCCTGCCGAGTGGGTTATCCAATTCGCAGTATCAGTTATAGTTAGTAAGTCACCTAATCCTATATCGTACTTCCTAATTATGGTGTCTTCATCTACTTCGTTAATCCACTCATTTAATATCAGGGCTATTTTAAATCCTCTTAGCCAATCATCGTAGTGGATTTCCTTAACTATATCTAGATCAGGTATCAGGCCTAGATCTACTAGTGATAGTGCATCATCCTCCAGCCTACTATATCCTGTAATTCTAATCTTACCAAAGTCAGGGGTTATCGATATTAGATGTAAGTAATAGATATCCTTAACCTCATCTACGTTTCTTAGGTGATTGATTATTATTTCGGCTGTTAAAGGATCTATGTATAGATTAGTTACAGCAATACCTAACTCCGTAGGTTGATAGCCGCTTTCATTGTACTTCAACATCCCCATAGATGCTAGTTCGTCAATGACTTTATGTAAGCTCGTCCTACTCACCACAAACGTTGGTGTGTTAAACGCTAATGTCTTGCTGAAGAATTTATCTAGTTCCTTATCACTGCTTAAATACCCAGACGCTATAGATGCTAGTAAATGAATCCTTAAGGATCTCATGTTGGTTAATGCTGAAGTGACGTTCTCAACTCTCCCATATATATACTTTCTACCTTCAGATACGGAAGTAACGTCCGCTAAAATGACTTCCCCGTAAGGGTCGAACTGTGGTCTACCAGCTCTACCCCCCATCTGCTTGTACTCCATAACGGATATAGGCTTCATAAATCCTTCTTCGAATCTCCTAGTATAGACCAACACCCTCCGAGCAGGTACATTAATGCCCGCAGCTAGAGTTGGGGTAGCCACTACAACCTTAATTATGCCTGTCCTGAAACCTTCCTCGATGACACGTCTAGTTATAGGGGATAACCCAGCGTGATGGTATGCGACACCGCTACTTATGACCTTAGTTACCGATTCTGCCTCACTCTTTGACGGTGATTCAGACCTTACCGTATCTACTAGGGATGTAGAATCTACGTTGATGGATCCTTTAAGCAGCTCTGCTAATTTATATGCAGTCATCTCCGCCTGTTTTCTAGACTGCTTAAAAATCAATAATTGATAGTCTCCATCTACAGCTTGTTTGACGCAGTGGATTATTAAGTCAGTACTAACTGACTCTAGTCTACCGTCGTTAAACTCGATGACGTTTCTTTTTTTATCGTAAAAGCCTTCAACTAGCTTTACAGGTCTCCAATCACTTATTACTAATTTAGCATTCAACCACCTAGCTATGGTTTCAGGATTACCTATAGTAGCACTTAATCCAATGATTTGAGCGCCAAGTAAGGAAGTTCTTGCGCAAATCAACTCAACTATAGGTCCTCTATCAGCATCCCCTACATTGTGAAGCTCATCAATAACTAAAGTACGGATATCACTAAGCCAAGTAGGTCTATGCCTTAAAATAGAATCCAATTTTTCGTAAGTAGTTACTAATATGTCGTACTTACCTAGCGACTCTCCAGACTCGTCGTAATCCCCAGTAGATATACCGACTTTAACTCCGTAATTCCTCCAAAACTTAAATTCCTCAAATTTCTCAGAAGCTAAAGCCTTAAGCGGAGTAGTATAAATACCTATTCCTCCCTTTAAAACGGTGTTGACTAACGCCATTTCACCTATGAGGGTTTTCCCACTAGCTGTTGGTGCAACAACCAATACGTTCTCCCAGTTAAGTATGCCGGACTGTAAAGCATCTGCCTGAGGAGGAGTCAGTTGTTTAATACCCTTAGCCTTAATACCCTCTAAAATAGTCTTAGGTATATTAAAATCATTTACGTCCCTAAGGCTACTATGCATTACATCAACACCTTGTTAGTAGCGTAGGTCTCTCATCATATGTTAAGGAATTTTCAGTTATAACATTACTTAAAAACTTTATTAAGTCTATCCAAGCTTATCGGCTTATAACCATTTATGAATCTCTTTAATCCCCAACCAACTCTCTTGATGTTTCCCTTAATAGAGTACCTCATAATAGGTATAACTCTCCCCTTTCGAATAGAGTCTAAGACGTTGTCAGCATTGAAGTCGTCGACGTCTATTATGTTGTAGGCACTGCCTATTAGATAACCAACATGTGCGTCTGAATTAGATAGGTGTGGTATGTCTATATCTTTAGTTAAGATGTAGCTTACTATATTAGAAAGTAGATCGCTTGAGCCGTTAAATACCTCAATAGCATTCCACACCTTCATTGATACGTTACCTCTAATGCCTAACCTTAGGACATCGTAGGGGTGTGAAGGGATTAGTAGGCAGTTATTATCCCTGCATAGATCGATTAAGCTTAGTAGGTCTCGACTGCTGATGAAGTTTGGCTGCGGACAGAGCACTAGTACATCACCTATATGTGTTCTAACTTCAGCGCCATGTATGATTATCTGGGATCTCCTGTCTATGTACTTACTCCCTATAAGGCTTCCTAAGAACGTATTGTGGTCCGTGATTGAAACTACTTGGATTGATTTGGCTTTAGAGATCTTAATGATTTCCGATGGATGAAGTGAACCATCACTAACTATTGAATGTATATGTAGGTCTCCAAATATATCCAATTTAAGGCACCCGCATAATCACTCCATTACTTTAAGTTGTGAATGACCTAATAACGTTAATTCAGTATAATTCCCTTATCCCTTAATTCTTGAATTTTAAGTGCTAACTTCTCTTGCATTAACCAATTACCGAAAATAACGCCCCTACCTAAATACTTAAGTAATCTACTTTTTACGGTGTCAGGCAGTGGTTTTACCTTATGTTTAGCTAACGGCGTTCCAGGCAATGGTATATAGGTGTGGAGGTGTATTCTGATACCTCCTAAGTAAATAAGCTTCTGAATTAGTTGAAGGGTTTCAAGAGCATCAGATAATTCTTCGTTCGGAAGGCCTAAGATGAAGTCAACATCAACTGAGAGGTTATACCTCCTCAATAAGTCAACAGCATTCAAAGCATCATCGACCGTATGGCCTCTACCTAAATACTTAAGAATTCTATCAGATCCTGACTGTATACCTATTGAAATTCGTTTATTAGTTATTACATCCTTAATTAGCTTAATGATATCCTCATCTATAAAGTCAGGTCTCACCTCACTAGGGAAAGAACCTAGATATAATTTACCTCCTAAATTCCTTAACTCCTTAACTCCATTAACGAATTCACTTAATTTATCGAAATCCGCCTTAATACCGTTACCTCCGTATGAAAGGATATTAGGTGAAATAAACCTTAGGTCATTAATACCTTTCTTAATTAAGATCTTGCAGTGGAGTAGAATTGTATCTAAAGACCTATGTCTCATGTATTTACCGAAAATATAGCTTACTTGACAGTATTTACATCCGTAGGGACACCCCCTACTTACTTCAATGGGGTTAAATAATCCGTACTTTACTGATATGGGTGGGTACTTATCTAGGTTGAGTACTTCGTCATTGTAGTTAATAACGACATTATCGTCTTCGACGTACCCAATACCTTTTACTCCTTTTACATCGCATCCATCTGTCATTCTTTTGAGGAATTCTGTGAAGCTCTTCTCGGCCTCACCTATGAATAAATAATCAAAACCTAAGTGTTTTAGAGAGCCTAACGGATCTCCACTAACATGAGGGCCTCCACCAACTAGGATAAACTTACTGCTAAACAAGCGTTTTAATTCCTTCAAACTTTCTAGGAATGGTTGAATGTTAGGTAGTTGAGTAGTCATTAATGAGATACCGACAACTATTTTCTCATAATTCTTCAAAAGGTAGCCAATAATGTTATGAAGGTCATTAATCCTAGGTAAGTACGTATCTATATTAACTTCTTCGGCCTCCATTGCAGCTACTAGGCTGTGGATACTATATTTATTGTTCTCATCATATAGTAGGACTAGTGAATATTTTGTTTTAGATGTCATTAACTGAACCTACAACATAAAGTCATATATAGTTCCCTAATTAGCTACGTTTCTTTAACGGCTGCCTTCATTCCGCTAATTCCTTCAATACCTCCCCGATCTTTAGTAACTTTCTGACTACATCATTTGGATTTTGACCTAATATCGCTATCATCGCTTCCTTACCGTAATCTCCTTTATGGTATATAACATCAGGTACAAATCCAGCTTTTTTAATTGCCTCCCCAACCCCCCACGGGATTGTTGCTCCTTCAACGTATTTGACCTCTGGCGGTTCTAACGTCCTGTCATAAGAAGATATCGTATACCCGAGTTTTTCAACCGCCTTGAGGATCGAATCATTAAACCTTATATTAGCTATCGACCTGAATTTAGGGTCGTACTCCATAACCTTCATTAACGCCCTCGCCAGATGTTTAGAGGCGCCGAATTCAGGGTGGGAGAGAGCCTTTACGGAGTTTCCTACCTTAGCGATCCTACCAGGTATTGCTGCTACGTCACCTAAACTCCTCAGTAGGTGCTTAGGTAGTGAGTACGCTATGTTCATCTGGACCTCCGGAATTAGGTTGATTATTAGATGTGAATTCTCTTCTATTACACTTACTGCATGACTTAACTCGTTAATTACTCTATATCTCTCTGCATCTAAAATCGATGATGCGTACACCTCAGGGATTACGCTACCAAAATTTTCCACCCCATATTCGATAGACTTTCTCGCAAAATCTAAAGCATTTCTTAATGACTCCTTTAAATCAGCACCCATTGTTAAGTCGATCATAACATACGTCGATATCAGATCCTTAGGCAGGTACGTAGATGTTTTAAATTCTAGATACTCCTCCTCTGAGAGGCGAGTAATGCTTAAGTAGCTGTTACCTTCTCTATGGTTTACTAACATAATACGTGTTACATTCAATGATTTCGATAGTAAATCTATTAATTCATTCGGTGACTTTAAAGCGATTCCTAAAATATTTGATAAATTTTCAACATCTTCTGAGGTAATGAATAGCAAGTCTGACTTATTTAATACCTCAGTTTTGCTCAAGCTGTTTAAATACTCATGGGTTAAATTCTTACCAGCTAACTTGGTATTAAAGGTTAATATCCTACTTTTAAAACTTCTTAAATAGCTTCCTATGTATTCTATAACCTCTATTCCTGTACTGATGTCGAGTTTTAGTGTGTTGAAGCGATCTATGTTGAACGTCCTTAGTTGGTTAATTATTTCACGAGGATTAGTTTCCAAAAGTGCATTACGTTCCCTAGTAACTGTAGTAATTAGTGGTTGGCATTCAACTCTGAAGAACCTGCAAAGATCGATGTCTACTTGAATTCCGTCTTTTAGTGAGAGGTCGAATTCGTTGATGATGAGTGCTTTAATACCCATCGCGTATCATGGTATTTTTCTTACGGGCTTTAAAAAATTAGATGTGTATTGGTTTCTTCAATATGGAGAGTACTGCTTCCTTAATTCCCTCAGATATGGTTGGATGTACGTATAGGGTATCTAGTAATTCGGCAGCATTCCCTCCTCTGCTTAAAATTATTGAAGCTATGTGAATTAACTCGGATGCTTCCGGACCTACCATATGCATTCCTAATAACTTGCCTTTTTTATTCGCTATTATCTTTATAAAACCGCCGTAGGAATCTAATGTAAGTGCCCTACCGTTAGCAATTAAAGGAAATTTACCAACAAGGACATCACCCAATTTCTTAGCCTCCTCCTCACTAACCCCTACGCTAGCTACTTCGGGGTCTGTAAAAATGGCGGTTGGAACAGTTCCATATTTGATTACTGAATTAAGTCCTAAAGCATTTTCAGCAGCTACTATACCCTCCTCGAAGGCTGTATATGCTAGGAAATGCCTACCAACTACATCGCCGGCAGCATAAACGTTCGGAGCAGCCTCAAGGTGTTCATTGGTTTGTATCTCACCCTTCCTACCTAATTTGACACCTAAGGATTCAACACCTAAGCCGGAGGTATTAGGTTTTCTACCGACTGCTAAGACCACTCTGTCAGCGATTATCTTAACTCCATTTGATAGATACGCGTAAACCCCTTCTGAAGCTCTCTCAAACTTATGAACAGAGGTGTTGGTGTGGATTTTAATTCCTTCCCTCGTAAGCATTCTTTGTAGAGTTATAGATACCTCACCATCAATGTTGGGCAGTATATGCGGCATAATCTCCACTACATTCACTTCACTGCCTAAAGTGTTGTATATTTGGGCTAGTTCTATCCCTATAGGACCACCTCCTATAATCAGAAGTCTTGGAGGTACTTCATCCATGTTTATGAACTGTTCACCACTTACAGCATTAACAGAGTCGATGCCCTCTATATTAAGCTGTGTTGGTAAGGACCCAGTAGCTATTATCAATTTATCGTACTGCATCCTATCGCCACCGACTTCAACAACTCCATGACCTACAATTCTTGCCTCCCCACGTACTACTTGAACACCGGATTTACTCAGTAGGTACTCAACGCCTTTAATCAGCCTATCCCTTACAGAATTCTTACTGGCGAAAACCTTCTCAATATTTATACTTAAGTCTTCGTTGATGATGCCTTTCTTCTTAAGTTGTTTTATCTTTTTTATGGCGGATGTTATTGAGGTTAAAGCTTTAGTAGGTATACAGCCTCTATTCACACATACACCGCCAACGGATTCCCTCTCTATAACTGTAACATTACCTCCTAATTGGGCCGCTCTTATAGCTGCTACATACCCGGCAGGACCTGAACCTATAACGACAACCTTCACAGCCATCCCTCAGCTAACGATAAGACCTCCACCTAAATGTTGTCTCCCAACGCAGGTGCAGGGTTGTCGAGAATGGACTTTAAAGTGGCTAGGAACTCAGCTCCGTGGTAGCCGTCAATAACTCTATGATCGAAAGTTAGACTAAAGGTGCATACAGGCCTTATCTTTACTTCATTATTTATGGCTAACGGTTTATCTAATATTCTACCAATACCTAGAATAGCTACTTGCGGCGGATTTATGATCTGGGTAAATGCGTCGACAGAACCTAATATACCTATATTCGAGATGGTGAACGTGCCTTCAGTTAAGTCTTTAATGCTGAGTTTACCTTCACGTGCCTTAGTGACTAATTCGTTAAGCTGTAAGGCAATTTCACCTAATTTCTTAGTATTGGCGTTCTTAATCACTGGAGTGACTAGCCCTAACTTCTCGCTTTGAACAGCTACACATATATTTACGTCCTCTATAACCTTAACATCATCGCCTTCTATTACTGAGTTAAATATAGGGTGGTTAACTATGGCATGTGAGACTAGCTTTATAAACAACGCTGTGTAGGTTAAACGAGTATTATACTTTTCCATAATTGTAGGTTCTAGCCTTCCCTTTAACTCCTTTACATATCCTACATCGAACTCGCTGTGAAGTGTTACATGTACTTCCTCCCTATAACTCTTTGAAAGTCTTTCTGATATCGTAGCTCTAGGCCATGATTTCAGGGAGATGACTCTAATTACTTTCATTAATTAGCTCTCCTCACCTTAAGACTACTCAATAATTGCCACCGCCTTACCTACGGGAACTACATCACCTACATTAGCGAGTATTTTCTTAATAATGCCTGATTTCGGGGCTTCAAGGTCGAAAACTACTTTCTCAGCCTCAACTCTTGCTATTACATCCCCCTCCTTTACCTCATCCCCCTCATTCTTCAGCCATTCTACGATCCTTCCCTCCCTCATTTCAGGATCCATCCTAGGCATTATGACTTCAACCAAGAGTTCCACCCATAATGTTATGTGTAAATAATTTTATGTTTTAAGACGCTATTTGGAGTGTTTGATTAGTTTTTTTATTGAGCTTATCAATTTCTCTTCATTAGGTAGGAAGGCGTTGTAGGCCTTCGGTGCAAATGGAGGCGGTATATCATCGGCAGCTAGTCGAACTATAGGTGCCTTCAGATAATCGTATGCCTCTTCAGCAACTATTGCAGCCACCTCAGCCCCTACACCTGCAGTTTTGTGGTCAGGTTCTATAATTACTAAGCGGCCAGTCTTCTTAACTGATTCAACTAACGTCTTTTTATCAAATGGGTTTAGAGTTCTCGGGTCTATTACTTCAGTGCTGATCCCCTCATTCCCTAGCTTCTGAGCAGCTGAAAGGGCTACATGAACCATATACGAAAGTGCAAATACGGTCACATCTCTCCCTTCCCTCTTAACATCTGCCTGCCCTAGAGGTATGACGTAATCTTCATCAGGTACAGGACCTCTAACTCTATATAGAGCAGCGCACTCTATAAATATGTCAGGGTTTTCATCCCTTATAGCTGATTTTAATAGTCCTTTAGCGTCGTACGGTGTTGAAGGTACCTCTACATACATTCCAGGTATGTTCATAAGGAATGCTGGATAGAACTGAGAGTGCTGCGCAGCTGCGTATCTGTAAAGCCCGTATTGAGTTCTAATGACAGCAGGGACTTTAAGTTTACCACCGCTCATATATCTAATTTTAGGTAGATGATTTATTACTTGATCCCCAGCACACATTAGAAAATCCATATACATTATTTCAGCTACAGGTTTCATGCCAGCTATTGCAGCCCCTATAGCAGCACCAACTATTGCGGTTTCAGATATTGGAGTATCTCGAACTCTTTCCTGCCCGAATTCCTCGTAGAGTCCTTGAGTGACTTTGAAGACACCACCTATCACTCCTATATCTTCACCCATTAGGAAGACTCTATCATCCCTAAGCATCTCCTCCCTTAATGCTTCCCTAAGCGCTTCAGCGTAGGTTAACTCCCTTACAGGCATTGAATCACCTCACATATACGAATTGCTTAACGAAATCTAAATCTGGTTCAGCACTTTCCCTCGCAAATCTTATAGCTTCATCAACCTCGTGGACGACTTTTTCATCTAGGCTGTTTAATTCAACTTCCGTAGCAATTCCCTTAATCAGAAGTCTATCCCTTAAAGTCCTTATAGGGCATTTCTGCTTCCACATAACTACCTCATCCTCAGGTCTATACTTGCCAAGGTAGTACATTCCATGGTCAAGCCATCTATAAGTTCTAGCCTCAATTAACGTAGGTCCCTCCCCCTTACGAGCTCTATTGACGGCCGCTGCCGCTGCATTATATACGGCGATGACGTCGTTACCGTCTACTACTACTCCCGGCATATTGTAGGAGACAGCCCTATCCACTATTTCCTTAGCTGATGTAGACTTACTGACATGCATTGAAATCGCGTAGAAGTTATTCTCACATACGAAGACTATAGGCAGTTTCCAAACAGATGCGAGATTAAGGGCTTCGTGGAAAGCTCCGGTGTTGGTAGCACCATCACCGAAAAACGAGACAACTACTCTATCCTCTCTACGCATTTTAAAAGCTAATGCAACACCGACTGCTATAGGTATATTACCGCCAACTATTGCTGATGAAAATATTACCCCGACTTCCGGTTCAGTACTATGCATGGAGCCTCCAATACCTTTACAAACACCTGTTTTCTTACCGTAGAGTTCAGCCATTAAATGCTTAGGGTCTATGCCCTTAGCTAAGCTATGTCCGTGGCCTCTATGGGTGCTTAATATGTAGTCGTCTCTCCGAAGGGCTGAACACACTCCGACAGCAACGCCTTCCTCACCTATGTAGCCATGGGCTATTCCCGGGATCTCACCGGCCCTATACATCTCAACGACTTTCTCCTCGAACCTCCTGATAAGCATCATCTTATAGTACATATCTAGAAGTAATTCTTTGCTTAACCCATCTAAATCGTACGTCATTTAAATCCCTTCGATATAGGGGAGCCGAACCTAAAAAATCTTAACATAAGTACGTACTAATAGTGCTTCATTTAATTTCGTGATGTATGTATATATCTAAATATCTAACTGAAATGTTTAATGATGTTATAATTTGAAAGTTGAAAAATAAACTTATTAACTTTGATGTTAGAATTGTAGAGGATGTACATGGCTTTATGGAAATGTCAAATATGTAACTTCATATTTGAAGGTCCGGCACCACCGGATAATTGCCCTAAGTGTGGTGCGCCTAAGGAGAAGTTCAGTCAATTAAGTGAGCAGGAAGCTCTGTCGGTTCAGAAGTCAAGGAGGACTAACTACCTACATATGAAGGCGCTTACATTACTTCATGAACTCCTAGCCATTTCTGAGGAGATAATCAAGGAAGATTTAGATCCCCCCTGTATTAAACTCGCTAATAGTGAGAAGGAATTTGCGCAGATAACCATACAGAAGATTAAGGCAGAGCTAGAGAGTCATATGAAGAAGGGTAAATGGGGTTAATAACTAGACTAAGTAATTGCTTAATTTTTTTCATTTTTCAGATAGTGTTTGACAACGTTATAAGCTATGTGAAGCGTTATTGCTGGGGGATTTAGTGAATGAGTGTAGGTGGGATCGAAGGCATATTAACGTATGCCTTAATTCCAACGCTAGCAACTATTGCAGGTTCTGCCTTAATCTTCATGCGTGTAGGTGTTAAGGAGGTTGTGATGGATAGCCTTATGGGGTTTGCGTCGGGTTTAATGATTTACGTGTCTTTTGTTGAACTCCTTGTACCTGCTTTAGAGTTGATGAGTCTAAATATTAGCGTTTTAGGTTTTTTAGGTGGGTTTGCCTTAATTAAGGTTCTTGACGTCCTAATCCCTCATATTAAGTTAATAAAGGAAAGTAATTCCGTTTTGGAGGGGCGGAAAACTCTCTTAATAGCTTTAGCCATAATGCTTCATAACATTCCTGAGGGTTTAGCCGTAGGTACTGCAACTCTTTACGGAACGGATCAAGGTCTTAGAGTAGCTATTTCAATTGCAGCTCAGGACTTTCCTGAGGGGTTAGCAGTTGCACTTCCTGTTTTTAGGGCCTCAAGAAGCGTATTAATGGGGTTTGCGATCGGGGTCATAAGTGCTTTTTCTGAATATCTCTCAGCTTTAATGGCTTTAGTAGGTCTTATTGATGTAGGAGTGATGCTTCCGCTACTGATGTCACTCTCAGCTAGTGCCATGATCTACGTGGTGGTACATGAAATAGCGCCTGAGATATTTGGCCACGAGCATGACGAATACGCTACTGCGGGGTTCATCGTAGGAATTCTCTTAGGGTTGATTTTTGAGTTAATTTAGCTAAAGCGGCGGCTCAGCAAATATAAACTTATTTTAATCATAAGTAGTGATTTACTGGGTGTATTAATTTGAAGCTAGCGGACCGCGTTGCTTTAGTTACTGGGGGAGCCCGTGGTATCGGTAAATCTATTGCTGAGCTGTTCCTGAGGGAAGGAGCTAAGGTAATAATTATTGATGTACTTGATGATGAATTAGCTAAAGTTAGAGAGGAGTTAGGCAGATTTGGTGAAATCATGGCTGTGAAGGCGGATATAAGGAGGAGGGAGGAGGTTATTAAGGTATTAAAAGATGCTGTAGAGAGGTATGGAAGGATCGACATTCTAGTAAATAACGCAGGTATATTCTCGACTTCATCTATTGAGGACTTGACTGAGGAGCAGTGGGATAAAGTTATGAGCGTGAATCTTAAGGCGGCTGTATTCTTATGTAAGGAGGTTGTTGAGTATATGAAGAGACAAGGTTACGGTAAGATAATTAACATGTCCTCCCTCGCTGCCCATGTTGGTGGTATATTTGCAGGTGTTGATTACGCGGTTTCTAAGGCCGGTTTAATATGTCTTACGAAATCATTAGCTAGGAGGTTGGCTAAGTATAACATATTGGTTAACGCAGTAGCGCCTGGGGTTATAGAGAGTCCTATGACTGCTCCATGGCCTGAAGAAATTAAGAGGGGGTTCATACAGAAAGTACCTCTTGGTAGGTTAGGTAAGCCTGAAGATGTGGCTAAGGTTGTGTTATTCTTAGCCTCTGATGACTCGAACTACATGACCGGTCAGGTCATAAACGTTGATGGAGGTATGTCAATAGGTCCCTAACGATGCGTTATTTTGAGCGAATGTGTATTAAAAATTTAACTTTATTATGTTTTTAAGCTATCTCTTAGATCTGCGGTGTTAGGTATTTACCACAGCCTAAGTGATTTCTGTAGTATTCTCTCTATTAGCTTTTTATTCGCATCTACAGGGCTTTGATTCAGTAACCTCTTCATCAACAAAGTCTTCTCAGCTATTAACGCAATGTCTGACTCCTTGATGCCTAATTCTAGTAGGCCGTTAGGGAAGTCAAGAGCTGATAGCAGGTCTTTAACGGCTTCAACAGATTTATTTGCTCGTCTTTTAATGCTTATCTCATCATCATAACCTAATAGTTCCGCGATCTTAGCAAGTTTCTCAGGCATGACTTCAGCTAGGATTTCTAGAAGTGCTGGAGCTGTGATCGCAACACATACACCATGCGGTGCGTCAGTAATACCGCCTAAAACTAACGATATAGCATGTGATATATGCGTACCGGCATTCCCTAAAGCCACTCCTGCCAAATACGATGCTAAGGACATTGCGGATCTAGCCTCTAAATCTTGCCCGTTATGATAAGCCCTTTTTAAGTATTTGCCTATGAGTTCTATGGACTTCTCAGCTAGATTGTCGGTCACTGGATTAGAGCCTACGTATACAGGCCTTAAATCACCTCTACTGGGCCTTGGCCTGACGTTATATGGTTTAGAGGTATACGCTTCAATAGCATGCATTAAGGCATCAAGACCTGTTGAGGCGGTAGTTGATTGCGGCATCGTTAAGGTGTTGAGTGGGTCAACAATAGCTAGAGATGGTAGTAGGGACTCATGCGATAGTCCGAATTTAAGTCCGCTTTCACTTACGGTGAATACCGCTGTCGGCGTTGTTTCGCTGCCGCTACCTGACGTAGTTGGTACCGCTATAAGCGGCTTCAGAGCGCCCGGTATTTGCTTACCGTTGCCTACCGGTTGCGGTATATAGTCCAATATACTGCTTGTTGGGTATGTAGTGTATAGGTTAATGAGTTTTGCAGTGTCTATGGAGCTACCTCCTCCCACCGCTATAATTGCATCGAATTTGAAGCCGCTAGCATATTCTATACCATCTTCGATAGAGCGTAATGTTGGTTCAGGTTCAACACCGTTCCAGACATTTACCTCAATACCTTCAGACTCAACAACCTTAATTACATCTTTAATTATTTCAGTCTTCTCATAAATGTTTTTACCGCATATAAGTAATGCCTTAGAGATCTTCTTACTTATTAAGTCGTGGCCAAGTTCTTTTGTTGCTCCGACACCTATTTTAGCCTGCGTTAATCTAACTGTGAATACGGTGTCTATTTGACTTACTTCAGGTATCGGTAGTATTAATAACGACCACCTTAACATTAGGTTAAGCGGTATTTAAAAACTTAACTACTATGAAATACGTAAAGTTTCGTGACATATATTTCATCTGTTAGGATTTAAGTACTCCATAACCTCATTACTTCATCAGCGACATATACATCGTTGTAGATTTCCGCCCTTCCATCTTTCCGCAAAATCTTCACTAAGAAATCACCGCGTTTAGTGACTTCACCAATTACTGAGGCGTTTAAACCCCCATTCCGTAGCTTCTTTAACGCGTAATCTAATTTTTCAACCGGTACAGATGCTAGGAGGGTTCCTGAGCTAAGCATCCTTAAAGGGTCAATATTGAGGGCTTCGCAGATGATTGCTGTTTC
Organism: Sulfolobales archaeon; assembly: GCA_025058345.1. GTDB lineage: Archaea > Thermoproteota > Thermoprotei_A > Sulfolobales > NBVN01 > DTCV01. Next base: position 47,398 of record JANXEN010000005.1, on the reverse strand, counting down.
CTTAGCTACAGGTATTGATTCCTCATGAATGGTTATTGAGGTGTTTGATGCGTAAGCCAATTCTAGAGCTCCTCCTAGGATACCTCCTTCGGTTGGGTCATGCATAGCTGTAGGTAAGTTGTCCTCGGCTAAGATTAATGCATCCTTAACTACGCTTATGTTTTTAATCATTTTACTAGCATTAGATATTGTAGCTGAGTCTACTCCACGACTTAATAGTAAATCCCTGAAGTCTGAGGCTAAGACAGCAGTCCCTTCTACTCCAGCACTCTTAGTCATTAACACAGCATCTCCAGGTTTAGCCCCACCACTAATGATGTATTTATCCTTGGACGTCATCCCTATGGAGGTCATAGATATTAGAGGTCTTTTAATGCCGGCTGTAAACTCGCTATGTCCTCCAACGATCATCGCACTTATCTCCCTAGCAGCTAAATTCATTTGATCCGTGATCCTGTCAATAAGCTCGTCATCGGAGTTCTCCGGGAGGTATAAGACAGGCAGCAGCCACTGAGGCTTAGCTCCAGAAACAGCTACATCATTTGACGGTACATGCACAGCTAACCAACCTATGTATTCGTTAGCACCTGATATTGGATCGACATGTGCTATTAGAACTTTATCATTACCTATATCTATCACAGCAGCGTCCTCACCTATAGAAGGTCCAACTAATACTCTAGGATCTATAACACCCACTCTATTGAATACGTATTTCTTTAGTGTTTCAGGTCTAAGTTTACCAATTACCATACAGTGATAACCACTAGCATAATGCTTCACTAATTAATTAATTATTTTACTTTAGCTATTCTAATTTATTATTTGTAATTTTGATATTATTATATGTAATATTTATAAGGATCTTAAACAGTTATTATTAGGAAGTAATATGAGCGTCGACGAAATTAACGAAAAGATCGATGAATTAATTAAGTATGCGGAAAGCGAGTTCAAGAAAATTCATGACGACCTGGATCGTATTCTCCATGATGTTAAGAAGAAAGAGAACGTGTTGATAATTAATACTTACATTTTAAAGGTGAGGAAAGATATTCGGAACCTTATACGTAGCTTGAGGATGCAGCTAAGGGCCATTAGAAGGAGTTCTCGGGGACTCTCAAGGGATGTGAGGGAGTTAATTACTGAAAGAATTGAAGATGTTGAGGATGAAGTCAATGATATGATTAGCGATCTCCTAGATAAGTTAGATGAAGTTAAGGACTGCATTAGAGGTAGTGGTGAGTTCTCGTCGACTATATCTCCGCTATCCGATATATTTAAAGTCACTACTACAACATTAAGCAGTCTCTCTAGGATTTTATCAGATGTTTTTAGTGAGATTAGAGGTGAGGTTGAGAAGGGCATGTCTAAAGGAGTTTCGACTGTTGTTTCTGTCAGAGTTTCGGAGGAAGATTTAAAGGTTGTTGACTTACTAGTCAGTGCAGGGGTTTTTAAGAGTAGGTCTGAGGCACTCTCATTCTTTATTAGGAGAGGTATTAAGGGTAGTGAGGAACTACTTAAGAAAATTAAAGAAAGGATAGAGGACTTATCTAAATTAGTTAACGAGTTAGGAAACGAACCAGTTAAGTCTTAAAAATCAAGTCCTTTAATATTTACAAAACCTTCTCTAAAGTAATGTTTTTCCTCACTGCAATTAGTTACCAAGTCAGCCATATCCCGTACGTATTTAGGCACATACCTACCGGTCACTACGGCATGTGTTTCAAGGTTTTTTGGAAATACATTCAATACACTTAGCACTAAGTCATCTGGAATTAAACCGAGGTGTGCGGCCAATCCTAACTCGTCGAAAATTATTAGGTTTGGTTTGAGTTGCTCAGCGATTTTAGGATATTCATGCATTAAGAAACCACAACTTTTGGCGATAGTTATTGAAACAACCTCATTGCTTAGGTCATATGGACTTACAAATTCATTAGTTCCTAAGCAGAACCACTTTATATTGAAGCCACACTCAATTAGCTTTCTGTACAACCTATATTCGCCGCTATCTATAGATTTCATGAATTGCAACACAACGACTTTTCCACCATATCCTAGGAACCTAAGGACCGTTCCTAATGCAGCTGTGGTCTTACCTTTACCTTTGCCGTAGAATACTAGAAGCAACATTCCCACTACTCTAGACCTATCTTTTTACTAAAATCAAATATCGTGAGGCTAACAACTCTTCCGGACTTAATTCTCACTACTACGTTGCTCTCAGTAAGTAAAGATTCATCAGCGTCCTCGACGTCGTAGCCAAAATTTATGTAGAGGATGTCGTTCTGCCTATCATACTCGAACCAAATGTCCTTTAAATCACCTAATACGAGTTCACTACCTTTAGATGTCATGGTTATCACCATTATTATCTAAGGCGAAAAGTTTAAAAGGAAGTGAGTACTGTATAAATCTTTGGTGGTCTGTATTGCCACGTCGCTATTAATGATATGTGAAGATAAATGCATAGATTTATGTTCAGATAGATTCAGCGATGAGTTCTACTTCTGTTCTGGTGAATGCCTTAAGATGTGTGTTGAGAAGTTTTAGGTAAACAAATAATTTAGCCAATAAATCAACCTCTATAGAATTTTCTGTTTGCAGGTTAAGTACCTAATTCCCAACTACTTAGGTACTTCCTTTGCTCGTCACTCAAATCATCGATAGTTATTCCCATACTCCTTAGCTTTAACTTAGCTATCAATTCATCCAGCTCTTTAGGCAGCTTATATACTGAGTTATTCAGCTTACCGCGATTTTCGACTAGATATTTAATCGCGTATGCTTGATTCGAGAAGCTTAGGTCCATTACCTCGCTTGGATGGCCTTCTGCAGCAACTAGATTAACGAGTCTGCCTTCAGCTAGTAGGTAGATTCTCCTACCATTGCTTAATACGTACTCAACTAAGTTGTCTCTTATAATTTTCTTATTGATTGAAATTCTTTCTAACGCATTTACATTTATCTCTACGTTGAAATGTCCGGCGTTAGCTAAGATAGCTCCATCCTTCATCCTAGCGATTTGCTCCTCATTAATTACGTTGATGTTGCCGGTAGCCGTTACGAATAAATCTCCGACCTCGCATGCTTTATTGATTGTCATTACTTCAAAACCATCCATAACCGCCTCTAAAGCCTTAATAGGGTTCACCTCAGTAATTACTACTCTTGCCCCCATACCTCTCAACCTATTAGCTATACCTCTCCCAACCCACCCATAACCTGCAACCACTGCAATCTTACCGGCTATTAATATGTTTGTAGCTCTAAGTACTCCATCAACGGTTGACTGCCCAGTCCCATACCTATTGTCAAATAGATACTTTGTGTAGGAGTCATTTACAGCTATTACTGGATATCTCAACTTACCGCTTGTATCAAGCATTCTAAGTCTATAGACACCTGTGGTGGTTTCCTCAGTCCCTCCGTATATCCCAGATGTTAGATTTTTTGCATGGATGTGAGCATGTAGGTCGGCACCATCATCAACGACTATATGAGGGTTTACCTCGGAAATTCTCTCAATACACCAGTAGTATTCATCCCTACTCTCACCTCTCCAAGCGTAGACATGAATACCGTCCTCCGCTAGAGCAGCAGCTACATCATCTTGAGTTGACAACGGATTACTTCCCGCAAGCCATACTTCAGCACCCCCATCAACTAAAGTCTTAACTAAAACTGCGGTCTCCTTCGTAACATGAAGGACAGCAGAAATTCTAATCCCCTTAAGAGGTTTGTCTTTATAAAATTCCTCCCTAATAAGTCTAAGTACTGGCATATGTATCTCAGCCCATTCGATCTGCGTCCTACCCTTTGAACTAAGTCCTAAGTCCTTAACCTTAAAGCTCATTGCAACCACGTAATAATGATTTATAACCAAACTAAATAAATTTGATAGAGTATCCGGCAGTAGCACTATGGGCCCATACCAAGGTCTACTATGAAATAGATTCTAATTGTTGAGGTAATACGGACTTAATTATTTTCTCGAATTCACTCCACGAATTCATAGCCGCTAGCTTTATTTACCTCTACCTATAAATAGATACGTGGGTGACCCGTATGGCTATAGGGTTCTGCGTTAAGTGTAGGAAGAAAGTAGAGATAAAGACCCCGCAAGAAGTAACATTAAAGAACGGTAGGAAAGCCTTAAAAGGTTCGTGTCCATCCTGCGGTACACCTGTCTACGTTTTCGTAAAGGCTAAATAAGCATCTCATTAATTATAAATCCTAATAAACATTTTTTAAAAAATTGTAGGTGAATCAGCTGAAGATGTTTTAACCATCTCTAGGTTAGGCGACATAGGTAGTAATAAATTTAAATTAGTTACACTTTCCCTTTACTAGGAGCATGGTATAATGAAATTTAATGGGTTACTTGCGACCTTCATATTTATGGCTTTATTGATTAACGTATCATGCGTTGATGCTTCACCGCGTCAACTTAACTACCTCTATAGATTTAGCGTTGAGGGTTATGCCTACGTTACCGTTTTCGTAGTGGATATTAGTGATGAATACGTCATCCATGTACCTATTGAGGAGTCTGTGGTTAGGGAGAGTTTAATCGTTATTGATGAGTTTAATGAATTACTTCCTACGGAGTTTGTTGATAGCTACCTCCTATTGATCTATAACATAAATAGTTCTGATAGGGTGGTCATCAATTATGTGGCTAAGGTAGCCGATATTAAGGATGGGTTTGTCAGCGCATTCATCTCACCCGGCGGGCCCTCTAAGGTATATCTCCCTAAGGCTTCAGCGTTGGTGTACTTTAATGGGTCAGCAGTCATATCCATTACTGATAATGCTATATCACTTTCATTTGGTGATGGTGGTAAATATGTGATATCGTACATCCCTTTAACCATTTTAGAGGGTTTAACAACTACTGCCGTAGTTAATGAAACTAAGGCAACTGATTCGTCATATCTAGTTTGGTTATATGTGATACTTCCCTACCTATATTACGTAATACCCATAGGCGCTTTGCTAATTTTGGCTGCGGTGGCTTATTATTTATTTAGGCGACGTAAATCGGAAGAGGCTGAACTGCCTAAATATGATGTGGAGACCATTAAGTCTGAAGTGGATGAACGTGATATAGAGATACTTAAAGCAGTTATGATAAAGGAGTTAACTATATCTGGATTAGCTCGCGAGTTAGGATTAAGTAAGTCCGTTGTCTGGAGACGTATTAGAAAGTTAGCCCACCTAAAATTAATAACTACTGCTGATGTTAACGGTAAGATCTACATTAAGGTTACGCAGTTAGGGAGGGAATTAGTTGAGAGAGGTAGTAAGTCGCCGTAGTAGATTTATCTCAGGTTAGTTAACTCCTCATCCTAATGGCTTAAGTGACAGAAATATGATAGCGATAACATAGATGAACATCCCTAAAACCTCGCTTATCGAAAGCTTCTCATTTAGGGCAATCCATGACAGTAAAGTAACTAATACTGCATTAGATGCTGCTATGGCTGTTGAAGGTCCTGCCTTACCTGTAGCTACAGCCATTTTAAGGAAGTACATACCTACGGCTAGAGAAGCACCAGCTATTGCTGGTATTAAGAAGTATTTAAAGTCCAGATTAGTGAGTTTGGGATTAGTTAACGGATTGATAGATCCGCTAGTCAGTATTATAAGTATGGCTATCAGACCTATTAAACCTGTAGAAATCCATAGGACTGCAGTACCCTCTACTGATGGAACCCCCTTAATGCTAGCTAACTTCAGTAGGAAGTTAGTCACGCCGAACATTAGGAAAGCACCTAATGCGTATACCAACCACATGTATTCACTATCACTAATTTCAGACACCTAATAAAATTACGGTTTAGGGTTTTAATCCATAACGTTAAGAACTAAATTATGCTGAGAACTTAGCATATTTAATTGGGGTTTGACACTTATTTATTGGGTGGAGTTAACATAGGATTGCGGTATGCTGGTAGATACCTACGTGGGTTACCTACAGGTGTTTTTCCCGGTGGTTACGAACTTAGCTACCCGAAGAGTACTGTAGCGTTGATAATCATTAATGTAGCTGTATATGCGGTGACGTCAATCAGAAACATGTTTATGTCTATTAGTGATTACTGGGTTGAACTAGGGAGTTATATCCCTATCTTAATGGTTGAGGATTCTTCAAACATATATAGAGTTTTTACTTCCATGTTCCTTCATGGAGATATACTCCACATATTCTTCAACATGTACTTCTTATATATATTCGGCAAGTCTGTGGAAAATTCCTTAGGTTCCTTAAGATTCTTAGTGCTTTACTTCATTTCAGGAATTCTAGCTACTGTATTCCACACCGCTTTCAGCTATATCCAAGGCGCCTACGCGTTGATGATTCCAGCAATAGGCGCTTCTGGAGCAATAAGTGGGGTGTTGGCGGCTTACCTAATGTTCTATCCTGGAACATCACTTAGCGCTTGTTGGTTCTTCTTCATATTCCCCGTATGTTTCACTGTAAGAGCGTCTTACTGGCTCCTCTTCTGGTTTGCAACCCAAGTAATATACGGGTATTCAAGGTTGGGGGCTGCAGTAGCTTTCTTCGCACATGCCGGTGGCTTTGTAGCTGGGATAGCGCTGCTGCCCCTAGTAGTTAGGAGGGAAAGGCTTGAATTACTTAGGGCATGGCGTAGTTACGGACACATACTCAACGTAATTTTCAGAGATACGGAATTCGTTAGAGGTTTAGGAAGGTTAACTAAGGTTGCGCTATCTATCTTAATTGCTTCATTAATTGCTGGTTCAGCCGTAATTACTAGCAACGTTAATTACTTAAGCATCTACGTTGCTGACGTAAGCGGTAGGGCTGCAAATATCACCGAGTTGGATGACAGTGTTATGTTCGCCTTAGTCAACGATAATGTAGAAGTTCAGACGATAACCAACACCTACACAAGGGTATTGATTAATAGGTTAGTAGGCCTTGATGTATTAATTAATAGATCAGCATCATCATCTTCATTAAACATTGTGGGTTTAAACACTACTTCTAAGTTAAGGGTAGGGAATACCATAGTTGATGTACCCGTGTATGTAGAAAGTTTAAGGCTTACATACGGTGTTGATGGTGTATTGAAGGAGGCTTACGGGAGTTTCAGAACCGTTATAGTGTCTATTGGAACAAATACCTATAGATTTGGTGAAAGCATTACCTATGATTTCAACATTAAGGTGGTCGAACATTACGACGCATCTAGAATGATATTGTCAACTGGTTTAGTATCGCTGACTGTATCAGCTATCGCTTTAATGGTAACATTATTTAGGGATAAGGAGCTTACCATCGTGGGTTAGTGGCTGATACCCTAAACCTAGGGATTAGGGTTCGCCGTCAGTAACCCAGTATTTTATTAATTATATCGCCGTACTTGCTATATATCTTAATAGCTAGCGACTCCATACGTAATGCTTTCACAATCTCCTTTAGCTCATCCTTACCTACAATCCTCAACTTCAGGTATAAGATGTATGAGGATGTCGTAACGGCTAATGCTATTAACCAATGGACGTTTAATGCGAATGAGATACCTCCAAGCATTAGAGGTATTGCTACAGTTTCAGCTAATAAACGCCACCCTAAGGTAAAACCAATGATTTTAGCAACATAAAGTGTGGCTAGAAATCCAGCGAAACTACCTACTGTGGATGCTATAGCACTACCTAACCCGCCGTAGTAAGGTATTAGTACGTAGTAAAGCACCATCCTTACAAAGCTTGAGACCACGTTAATTGCTAGGACCAATGAGTACTTTCCATAGGCGTAGGTTAGGCTCACTACGCCTGAAGTAATTGCAGAAGGAATTGCGGATATTAACAACGTAGTAAGTATTGGTGCTGAGTTAACGTAGTCTCTACCAAGCCATGAGAGTGGAAGCCATGAATAAATCATTACATATATTGAGGGGGGAGTTATGAGAGCTATACTTACCTTCATAACCTGAGTTAAGGCCCTCTTCCTCCCATCAGCCATACCGCTAAGGACTGGGAAAGTAAGCGATAATATGCTGGTGCCGACCATTAAAACTACGTTAGCTATAGCTGATGATACGTAATAGTACCCGGTTTCTAAAGCCCCTGATATCACGTAAACTGATAGAACGCCGAGTAGACTACCTATAGATGTTATGAAGGTGGGAAGCCAGGAAGGCATACCAGCAATTAAGGTGTCTGCGATCGCCTTATAGGACAGGCTTAACTTCGGAGGGACTTCCTTAACGGCGTAGAAATTAATTACTGCTAATCTAACATATAGTTGAGTTAAATTACCGATGACTGCACCTATCCATCCTAAACCGTAATTCGATATTAAAACAATCCCTACAGTGAACCTAAATAATATGCTCAGCACTGTAGATATGAAGAGAACCTCTGTTTTAAGCATAGATGTTATTAACGAAGAAGGTATAGTTCCTAATCCAGCTATCACCATAAATGAGGCGAAGATAAGCATATAGCTAGATATTCCACCGAACTCATGTCCCCCAATCCCTAGAAGTAGGAGAAGTACTCCAGCAACTACATGTGTGAGTAGATTAAATACGTAGGTACTCCAGAAATACGTATTAAGTTTATCACCTTCATCACTCCCGTAAAACATACCGAAAAACCTTATAGCTCCAGTACTTATGCCTAAGCTTAAAAAGGTCAGAATTAATCCAGATAAACTCGATATTGTGCTGGCGATACCTATAGCTGTAGGGCCTACTAGCGTTGATACTAACATCCAGTATAAGAAGCCTGAGAAGTTATCAATAATACTACCAGCGTAAAGCCAGAAACCTCCCCTCACTATCATGCTGACGCTGAAGCTTCTTGATTTTTCATTCATTAACATCACGTAGCTTTACTGAGTGTTATAGAGTTGCTTAAGATTAAAATACTGTTTAGCTCTCTGTTGTTGAGGCTTTGACGTATTTAATCATCGTTAAGTGGGAGGCACACATTAATAAATTTTATAGAGCATGCATATTTAGGGTTTGAAGTATCGGATGCTGATGAAGTCATTGAATCAGCTTACAGAGAGTTTAAATAACTACATGATCTGTACTATAGTATCTGCAAGCCCTACCTATATGGAATCACTTCGTAAGCGATTATGCGTTTTATTTAAAGTATCGGAATCTCCACTTGGAGACTTTGAAATGAGCGGAGCATTAACCAGTGGGTGGTACAGTGGGTAAGTGCGTTCATTGCGGTAGGAAATCAATTACCGTAAGTGATGTAATTGGTTTATGTTCCGACTGCTTAAGGAAGATGTCGGAAGTTCATGTAAACATCATTGAAGCTCATAGAAGAGCTAGGGATGAGCTTAAATTGCCAAACATCTCGTTGAGGGAAGGGGGTTTTAGGTGCAGTTTCTGCATTAATGGTTGCTTCTTAGATTCAGTAACGGTGGGTTTCTGCGGGAACTACTTATACAGTAGTGGTTTAAAAAGCGTTTTAAGTTCTTATGACTTAGCCTACGGGTCTTGGTACTATGACCCTCATCCAACAAACTGTGTTGCCTTCCCAGTATGCCCTGCAGTCACTGGTAGGGGATTCCCTAAGTATTCCTTAAGGTCTGATGGTGAAAGAGGGTACTATAACCTAGCTGTCTTCTACGCTACATGCTCTTTAAACTGTCTGTACTGCCAGAATTGGAGGGGTAGAAAGGAATCCTTAGAATTCAAAAGCATTATGAGTGTGGAGGAACTCGTTAACGCTGCCCTACATTCTAAGGTTACATGTGTTTGTTACTTTGGGGGTGACCCAACCCCTAACATCATTCATGCGTTAAGGACTTCAAAAGAAATAGCTAGGAAGTTAGATGCAGGTAGGGTGTTAAGGATTTGTTGGGAGACAAACGGTACTCTAAACCCTAAATTAATGGAGGAAGTAGTTAAGATTTCCTTAAGGTCTGGAGGTATCGTAAAGATAGACCTTAAGGCGTGGACACCCAACACTTATTACGCATTAACAGGTGTTAAAGCTGTTGAAAGAGTTAAAGAGAATATTAAGTTAGTAGCTTCATATATGGATTTAAGGGAAGATCCTCCGTTACTCGTAGTCAGCGTTTTACTGGTTCCAGGGTATGTGGACTTTACAGAAGTTAGATGTATTGCTGAGTATTTAGCCTCCATAAATAATGAGATACCTGTGGTACTCCTTGCCTTTAGACCTGATTTTATTTTAAGGGATTTACCACCCACTAGTAAGAACCACATGTATAGGTCTCTTGAAATAATGAGGGAATACGGATTAAATAAAGTGTTTATAGGTAATGAATGGTTGTTAGGTAATTATTACTGAAGTCCATATAGTTAATTAATCTTCAACGCTTGTGAGGAAGTGGTGTATGTGAGTGGGTTCCCATCCTAAGATGGTGAGTTTAACCCATGGCGGTGGCGGCAAAGATATGTGGAACCTTATCAACGAATTAGTAGTGTCTAAAGTTCCTGAAGGCTTTAAGAAAGCTTTAGATGGTGTTGGGCTTGACGTATTAGATGATGGAGTAGCAATTAAGGTAGGTAATGAGTATGTAGTTATGACTATAGACTCCTATACCGTAAAGCCGTTGTTTTTTCCGGGCGGTGATTTAGGTTCTTTAGCGGCTTCAGGCACTATAAATGACTTACTTATGATGGGTGCAAAGCCCATAGGCATAGTTGATGCGGTTGTTGTTGAGGATGGGTTTTCCACTGAGATTCTTGACAATCTGATTAAGTCATTAATAAGTACAGCTGTATCTGAAGGTGTTGCAGTACTAGGAGGTGATTTTAAGGTTATGCCTAAGGGATCTCTTGATGGCGTCATAATAACCACTGCTGGTATAGGTATAGCTAAAAGGCTAATAATCGATGCTAACATCAAAGCTGGTGATAAGTTAATAGTTACAGGCCCTATAGCTGAGCATGGAAGTACTATAATAGCATCTCAGTTAGGGTTGTTAGATAGGGCTAAAGGCTTAATGAGCGACGTTAGGTCATTAACTAAATATCTACTACCCGTATTTGATGTCTACGGCGATTATATACATGCTGCTAGAGACCCTACAAGGGGGGGATTAGCTTCAACGCTTAATGAATGGGTAATAGGTAAAGAGCTCACTATAGTTATCGAGAGGGGTAAGGTGCCGGTAAGAGAGTCTGTGAGGAAGTTCTTAGATATGTTAGGTATTGAACCCCTCGGTGTTGCTTCTGAAGGTGTTGCAGTATTAGCGGTGGACCCTAGAGTTGTTGATGAAGTCCTAAACATGCTTCATGAATTGGGGCTTAGGGATTCATCTATCATCGGTGAGGTCGTAAAACCGTTCTCTAAATTAGTTGAGGGTAAGGTAATTGCGCGGACTGAGGTAGGAGGATTAACATTTGTTGAGTATTCGTCATCACCGGTTCCTAGGATTTGTTGATAGTTGCTTATATTCTCGACAGACTTTATGTAATGCGTGATACCATGAGTGAGTCATTGGTCGGTATTGGAGCAGCAATTCTAGCTACTATTTCGTGGTCGTTAGCGCCGATCGCAATTAGACATGGAATTAGGGATGATACCGACTTAATAAGTGTGACTGGTGTTAGAGCTTTAATAGCTTTCTTAATTCTCCTTCCTTTAACTGCATCAAGAATTGAAGAGTATTCCCTTACGAACTATGATTTATTCTTGATAGTAATTGCAGGCATCTTAATAGGGGTAAGCGACGTTTTCTACATGAAGGCGATTAAAAGATTAGGTAGTTGGAAGGCAATATTGATAGCCTATCAATACATACTGATAGCGCAGGTGCTTGCTTACTTACTTCTCGGTGAGGTGAGGGGCATCTATGCGACTTTCTTCACACCCCTAGCGCTTTTAGGTATCTACATAGCTTTGAAAGGCAACAGTAATGGCGATAGAAATGCCGCCATCAACATCCTTATAGCTTATATGCCTGCAGTGCTTTGGGGTGTTGCTACAGTAATTAGCCGGTACTTAACGTATAGCGTTGATGCTGTGGTAATAGCTTCCTTAAGATCGCTTTCAATAGCGATTATATTCACCTCCATCGGCTTTAAACGGTTGATTACATTTACTGCTTTAGGGAGACGGAGTTTCATTTACGTATTAGCGTCAGGCTTCTTTACACATGTAGGTGGTTTTCTAGTATTTTTATATGCTCTTAAGTTTATAGGGACCTTCATCTCAACGCTGGTAAATTCTATTGGCCCTCTAATAACTCAGTTGCTGTCTAGGAAATTAAGTGGTGAGGAGCTGAATAGGAGGCATATAATCGGTGCGTTAATTACTACTGGGTCTGTTGCACTGACTTTAGCATTAAGTGCTTTAATATTAATTTAGTGAAATGAGTTGCTTTTATTGAGGTGTTGGTGTTGAGTATAGATATGACTATAGATCGGGGCGTTAGTTCGTTAGGTATTTTCTGCTACTACGGTGTTGCAGAAGATATTACGGTTGAGAAGGGTAGGGTTGATTTAAAAGAATACGTTAAATCATTAATAAATAACTCATTAAGCACCTACAACCTTGATAGAATTAAAGACATACCTATAATTAGGTCCTATAGGGATGTAATGTGGAGGTTGGGGATAGATCCCACAAAGATCAGAGTGAGTAGTGAAGCTTTACTTAGGAGAGCGGTAAGGAGTAATTCTCTTCCAAGCGTTAATAATGTTGTAGATTCCTGCAACATAGCTAGTTTAGAGACATTAGTTCCTATCAGCGTCTTCGATTTCAATAAAGTTACCCCACCTTTAACGCTTCGCTTTGCTAAGTTAGGTGAGGAGATCATAGACGTTGATGATAATGTAAGGGGACTTAAGGGGGGTGAAGTAGTTCTCTCAGATTCGAGAAATATCTTACATCTCTATCCTCATCGCGACTCGAAACTAACTTCCGTAGACTTAAATACTAAGAATGTGTTAATAGTGGCTTACGGTGCCCCCGGAATCCCCTATATGTTAGTTAGGGATGCTGTTGATAAGTCGTTCAGGTACTTATCGATGTTCTGCTACGGCAGGCGTTTTAGCGAAGTTTTTAAGGTTGTGTGATTGTTTATTGTTAGAGTTATCGGAGGTTAATGGACTATGAAAGTTAGGGTTAGGTATTACGCATTGTTTAGGGAGTTAGCGAGACGTTCTGAGGAAGTTATACTTACTAATGTGGGGGCTTCATTAAAGGATGTCCTCAGCGAAATTTCGATGAAGTATCCAAAGCTCGGGAATTTCATAAGTTCGGGGGCATATATAATTCTATGGAATTCTAGGCCTGTTTCCGATAAGGAATTAAATCTCGTGTTAGACGAAGACGACGTCATAGATATAATGCCCCCTCCTTCAGGCGGCTCTATAGAGGTCAGACTCTTAAGGAAGGAAGATAGCGTGTCAATTGATGAACTAATTAAAGAGATTAAAGAATTAAATGGTGTTGAGAGTTGTGGGGCTTTAGCAATTTATATAGGTTTCGTTAAGGGCGTTGTTGATGGGGTTAAAGTTAATGAACTAACTTATGAGGTTAATGAGGAATACACCTTAAAGTCGTTAAATAATATTTTAGACGAGGTTTTGGCGAAGCATAGGGGTGTTATAGCTGTTAAGGTATTCCATAGAGTCGGTAGTTATAGGCAGGGAGATGAAGTTCTCTATGTAGTTGTGGTAGGTAGGGGTAGGCGTGATGTAATGCCTGCACTAACTGAGATAGTTGAGAGAATCAAGCATGAGACAGCTATATGGAAGCTAGAAAGAAGAGATGATGGCAATTATTGGGTTTTAGGTGATGGATTAAGAGTCAAAAGTGAAGTCAATCCTTAGGGTTAAACACACGATGAACTTTAAGGCGTGGGATGGCTATTCATTAAGCCAGACCCTATACCCATCCTTCACACTATCACTACTTAGTAAGGAAGGTAACACCTATACCAAACGTGTAGGGTTATGTAATGGATTAAAATTAGTTGATTCTGTAAATTCCGTAAATGTCCTTAATACACAGTGCAGATTAGATTACTTAAGAGAATTATGCGGCATTACTGAAGATCCTTTAAATATCGTTGATGAGGTTGACCAGAAGTTCAATGACCTATATTACTACCTACTAACTCAGTGGAGAGGAGTAGGCTTATCTACGGCGAGTAATGACTTCGACCACGTATTCGTATCAATATTCTTATCTAAGAGGACATCATATCATAGAAACGTATTGTCATGGATGAGCAGTCTCTTTAAAATGGTTGAGAGTGTAGATGAGCTGTCGGAAATAGACGTTAAGAATTTGATAAGATCTCCTCAAGCCATCGAGTTAAATAGGGTTATAAGGTGTTACATCGATAAAGTTAGATATAACGTAATTAGAGGTAACGTAGATGCGGTAAGGCTCAATTTACTTGAAATAAAGGGGGTAGGGCCTAAAGTTACATATGCTTTCTTACTGCATGCTATGAGGCGAACGGACTTCGCTCCCGTAGACACGCATCTAATGTACTTTACTACTAAGGTTTTAGCTCTACGAGGTTTAGAGCCAGATAAGTCAGTTTGTTTGAGATATAGGTGTGATTGTTGTAAGCATCAATGCATTTTAGGTAACTTGAGAAGCTTCTTCGGAAGAGCTTTAGGGTATCTGCAAACGGTCTGTTATGTTCACGTTAAGGAGTTTTGTAAGAAAGTTAGATGCTGTGAATGTGTTTTGAAGGGGCGTAATTTATGTAAACTACAGCACTTCTAGATTAATTAAGTCAGCAGCTCATTCACCGACGTAGTAGAATCACTGCTTTCAGTTATATACGATTAGAATTAAAATAAAACCCCCCTAATACCTTAGTAAAATAGGTAATTTAGGTGATTAGTTGATGAGTGCAGAAGGATTAGCGTCGTTGATTAGCAAATTAGAGGAAATTTTAGAAGGTGGTGATGCCGACACATTAATAACGTTCCTTTCAAGTCTTTCACCTTACGAATTTCTTGAGATTCTAGAGCGTTTAGACATCGGTAAAAGAAGTAAGATAATTTCACATGTTCCTTTAGTTAATTTAAAACCTATTCTAAATAAATTACCTGAAGATATGGTGTTTGAGTTATTTAGAGTTAGAGGTATTGATGATATGATTAAAGTTCTTATAGAGATGCCTTCCGACGAAGTTGCAGATTTTTTGCTTAAGGTACCCCCTAAATTTAGGTCTAAATTAATGAACTTATTCCCGCATTGGAAGATGAGTGAGGTTTCAACACTCCTTAAATATCCTGGCGAATGCGTCGGTAGCGTTATGACGCCTCAGATACCGGTCTTCATTAACAGGTTAACAGTAGCTGATGCCATTAAGGAGTATATAGCTAAGAGTGAGTTAGGCCTTTATGATAAGCATTTCTACATTTACGTTGTAGATGATAAGGGGAAATTAAGTGGTTGGATTGACGTTAAGTCATTTATTTCTCAAGGCAGAAATAAACTCCTAAAAGACATAGCTTCTAAACCGCCAGTTGTTGTTAACGTTAGAACAGATCGTGAGGAAGCTGCTAAAATAGCTGTTAAATATGATCTACTTGAGATTCCAGTTGTTGACGATGATGGTAAGTTATTAGGAGCTGTAACTCTAGATGATGTTTTAGATGTGGTAATTCATGAATACACTGAAGACCTACTTAAGTTCGGTGGTTTTACACAAGCCATAAAAGGTAGGTACTTATCCGCAAATCCAATCACGATTGTTAAGGGTAGGTTTCTACCATTAGTTTATCTCTACTTAATGAACACCATTACTGGAGGTATAGTTACTGCCTTCACAGATGTGATTGAAAGAGTTGCAGTACTAGCTGCCTTCCTACCTATGCTAGCAGATAACTCAGGTAATGTAGGGGCTCAAGCATCTACCTTCATAATTAGAAGCTTAGCAGTCGGTGAAGTAGGACCCCACGATATTTTAAGGGTGTTAAAGAGAGAGGTCATAATATCATTAGCCCTAATCGCGTTGCTGTCACCTATTTCATTCGCTATAGGGTCCTCAATAACATACATAACGTATAAATCGATAGAAGCTTCATTAGGTGTTGGTTTAGTGGTGTCTATAGCATTAATAGTATCTACCTTAGTTGCAGACTTAGTTGGTGTTTTATTGCCATTAATACTCTCGCGTATTGGCGTAGATCCTGCGACCGTCTCAGCACCTCTATTAACCACTATAGGTGATGTAATAACCGCAACTACTTACTTCTCAGTAGCTACATTGCTTCTTGCCTTCATATAAATTACTTAATACCTCTGATACTAAGTTATAGTTAGGGATATATTTATAATTACAAAGCACTCAGTACATATAATGCTGTTGTCTATGACCTTCTTAGTTGTTTTAATGATTTACTCACTATTTCCAAACGGCTTCTTAACTAGTAGATTCATAAACATATATAGTAGGGAAGTCGTCGGATTTGAGGTCTGTAAACATCAGATAGATATGTCTAATTTTAACTGCACTCTGTTGATGGGCGATCATGAAATTAAAAAAGTATGTAGCGGCTTAGTATGTGTCTCAAGGTTCATCTATGATGACTACTCCGAACCTCCTGACTTAATATTCGGCGTTAAATACTTCGAAGGTGTGGTGATATATAGTATCGATTTAATTCGCAATAATATTAGGAGGGTAGTTACGATTAATTTAACTCGGAACAACGTGATTCAGACTTTATCGATTGAAAAGAATTTAGGTGACTTCACACACAAGAAGCTTTGCATTGCTGACTTCTTTGAGGGGATAATTAACCCCTCCATAAGATACGTATCAGACGGCGTTATTAGGTTAAATATAACTTTACTTACCTATGAGGTGATAAACTGCAGCGTTCATGGATGTCTATACTATTACAGGCAGTCCTTCAACGAATCATTACTTAGTAAATATGAAAAAGCATTTGATGTTTGGACCTCAATTATGCGGTCTTTACTTGGTTATAATTCAATAGTTAAATTCATCAATGGTTCTAGAAATGGGTTTACGGTTTTTATACCTTATAGAGAGGGCGGTATCGTCGAGTTTAATGAACTCCACAGTATTTGGAATCTCTTAAATGAGTTCATCGATGATAATTCAATAATTATCATTGAAGTACCTGGCCCTATTAAATTAGGTAGCGATACTTTACTAGCATTTACATATAGGAACTTAATGTTTGTGGGTAATAGGAGAGTTGATGTGATTGTTCATGAGGTAGGGCATGTGCTTGGGTTGCAGCATCCTAAGGTTTTTAATATTGAAGGTTTCTGGGTGGATGATATATTTTACGAATCAATTATGTTGAAGACATCTCCGAGTAATTGTAAGAGAGTTTCTTTAGGTGATTTAGTTGGGTTAGCGCGTAGTATTTACGTGCTTGAAGACTTCGACGGACGGGAGGAGTTAATTAGAAATTTAAGTAGTTTAGGCATAGATGCCGATAACATCTGCACTATAATTCCTGTAGCTAAGAGAATTTACCCATCTAAAGACATACCTGAAGTAATATCGTCAATTATAAGAGAGGGTATAGCTAGACTTGATTTTAGCGATGATGGAGACCTAGTTGATTACGATCTTAACTACAACACTTTAAAGTTACTTAAGATATTCTCTGAAAGGTATAGGGTTAATTATTGATTGCTGTTAGTATATCTTGACTCCTCGTTAAACCCGAAGCTATTAAGTCAGCAACTCTTAGAGGCTCTGGATATTGATTGATGTTCTGAAGATTTACTATGACGTTAAACGCATCTGCATAACTTATACCGATACATGAAATTATTAAATTACCTTTTGGGGTAGTAATTTCATGTGCTCTTAAGTATGTTCTCTCTATTACCTCATATCTGTATGGCCAGTCGTTGAAGTTCTTCATAAGAGCCTCTTTAATTAATTTAAGATTTAAGCTATGTTTAAATACCGTTATTACAGGTTTTTCTGTCTCGCTGTAGATTATATCCGGATCAACTACGTTAAAACCAGCGTAAGTAACTCCATCAAGAAATAACGCTGAGTAACCCGTACCTAAGGACTTTACACATTTAAGTACAGCTTCAGTACCATCTAAGCCGTCAACTGCTATTTTCTCTAATTTAATCGCTACTAGGTTAATTCCTTCACAAACAGCTGTAGCAATTAACGTCCTTCTACCAGATTTCTTATACGTCGGAGGGAAGTAACCATCATCTACTCCTAAAGTTCTTAACGATGTTCTCAATTCTTTCATCCTCCTTTAAAGCCTTAAGTAGTGTGTTAAGGTCGGCGTTAAGGCTTATCAATCTAGTTTTCCCATATCTACCCCGATTTATTACCTTAGCATTTATTATACCAACCATATCTAGTTCGCTGAGAATATCACTTACCCTTCTTTGGGTAACTGGATCGATACCTAAGCTACGGCACAACTCCCTATACGTGTTGTACGTATCTCCAGTTGTTTTGCTCTCGTTCCCACTTATGGCTAGTGAAAGAAGGACTAACTTACTATGTAGTGGTAGAGTCTTAATAACCTCAGCAACTCTATCCTTCTCTATCTCCATTCTGGCGCTAAATACGTGTTCCTTACTAACTTTGCTTTTACCTTCCCTCTCTGCAATCTCACCAGCAACCCTCAACAATTCAAGCGCTCTTCTCGCATCGCCGTGTTCTTTAGCCGCTATTGACGCACATAATGAAATTACACCATCTTCGAGTACGTCAGGCTTAAAGGCCTTGACAGCTCTACGGGATAGTATATCCTCAAGCTGTAAGGCATCATATGGTGGAAATATAACTTCCTCCTCCCCTAGGCTTGACTTAACTCTTGGGTCTAACCTCTCAATGAAGTTGACGTCATTGGTTATACCTAAAATCGTTATTTTCCCTCTCTTTAATTCTTCATTAATCCTCGTTAACCTATAAAGTAGTTCATCACCGCACTTCTTTACTAGTGAATCAACCTCATCTAAAATAACTACTAAGGGTATCCCCAACCCATCTAAAGCGTTTATGATTCTTCTAAAGACTTCTGAGGTTGAAAGCCCTGTAAACGGTATTTTAATGCCTATCGAATCTGCTAACCTAGCAAGTACCCTATAGGTGGTGTCGTCATATCTGCAGTTAATGTAGCTGTATTTGAACGGCTTCTCTATCTTAGCAGTATATTCCTCAAACTTTATTAAGACATACTTAACTACCGCTGTCTTACCAGTGCCTGTTAACCCGTAAATGAATATATTGCTAGGCCTCTCCCCTCTAAATATTGGTGCTAATATAGAGCTAATCTTACTTATCTCTTCATCCCTATGAGGCAACTCGTTTGGTATGTAGTCAGGCCTTAATACTTCCCTATCTTTAAATACGGCAGAACTTAAGCTCCTCTCGATAAGTCTCTTAAATATATCGTCGATGCTCACTAATACCATCCTCACTAATTCAAATTTAATATAAGCAGTAAATAAGATAAAATTAACTTCCTAATACCTCAATTTAATTGAACGCACTTAGAAAACATATATATCTTGCGTAACTGCAACTACGTTTACTTAAAGAATCCCTTCACGATCACTACTGGAGTTCCTGCATCTGCTGAACCGCTCACTAAGTCAGCAAGTGATGCTACTACATCGCTTAATCTCCTAGGGGTGGTTCCCTCCATAGAGTAATCATCTATTTCATATTTCTTCCTTCTTTCACTCTCTATTATTTTCTCTATCTCTTCCCTACTCCTACCTTGCGCGCTTAACATACCTACGAAGTACTTAAACTTTATACCCTCCCTCCTCTTAGTAAGTCCTTCAGTATGGCCGAAGGAGCAGACAGGGTCGGCTAATTCGTATATCATAGTGGCTGGATCTAGATAGGCACCATCACCGTATACCATCACCTCAACCTTCTTTCCAATGCCTTCCTGAATTCTTCTCTGGATCTTCTTAGCTACTTCGAACGCCTCTCTAGGTGCTAACTTTATTAAGTCATTGGAGTACACGTTTGAACCTAGCAAACCCCACTCCGACCAAGCCCTTCCCCTAGGGTCATTAAGTATGTCCTGCAGTGTTATGACGTTGTTAAAGACTTTTCTTATCTTATTAAGCACTTTAAACCTCTCATGTATGCATGAAACAACGATGCCGTCTGGGTTATAGTCTAATATCTTTTTCGGGTTGTTTGAAAGGAATATTTGTGCTTTAGCTCCCCCAGCTTCAATTATGGATGTATATAGTTTGATGTAGTTAACCCCTGTTGCAGGGTGTTTGAAGTCTATTTTCATAAGTTCGTCATGAGTTACCTCATCAACGGTTAAATCCTTGTTTAAGGTTTCATCTAAGTCTTCAGGCACCAATTGATTGCCTACGCAGTCATGCGGATATGAAAACTGAACGACTACCCTCCCTGTACGTACCACCTTAGCGAAACCCTCTAGTATCGGTGCAAACCTGTTCCTACTAGCGATCGGGAACAATATACCTAACGTACTATTTTCATCTAAATTAAGTTTTTTCTTTAAATCCTGGGCGATTTCATCCTTCGAAACAATATTGTTTTGAGCTCTAGCTACGACGTTCTCTTTAACACATATTACATCACCATCATCTATCAAACCATCCCTAAAACACCTTTCAACAACTCTATAGACCTCCTCAATAATGTCATCGCCAGGTAGAACTACACCCATCTTAACGCCAAATGCCGTCACACCTAGGTAATCAGGGAAACGCCTCAAGAGCTACTCACCTCACACTTAAAACATCCCGCAAATTTAAAATCTACGGACCTCTTAGATATTCTGCCTAATACGTTCACAGTAGTGGAGGATCTTCAGATGATACTTCAAGGCATTACTCACGGATCCTTAGCCCATGCTTCTGATAACATGTTGTCTTTGGAAGGTCAAGCACTGACGCTCCATAACACATACGTTTTGTTGGGTGGGTAGGGCTGTTTAAATCATATGTAAAACTAAACACTCTACATATTCTTAGCTGTTTCGGTTGTATACATAGCTAGGGCTAGGTCATCAAAGCTGAGACCATATTTCATACGAAAACCAGCTTTGAATGATATTCTATCCCATCTGAGAAGTTGGAGTATACACGCATATGAAGACAATCAACTCATCTAAAGCGTTAAGACTGATATCTGAGGCCACTATCGGGTTTTCAGACATGTGATTATATTAAATACATTCCTCAAAGTGTGCATATGTTAAATTGTAAGACCATTAATCATTTGAGCCTCATCGTGTCAGCGTTCTGAAGCCATTTATGACTGTAGTGCGGGGGGTGGGATTCGAACCCACGCAGGTCTACACCATCGGGGCTCTTACCTGAAGGTCCTAAGCCCGACCCCTTTGACCTAGCTCGGGCACCCCCGCTCACTAATTTTAGTATGTAGATTGGTGCTATAAGGTTTAATGTTGTTTTCTTTATATTACTTTTTTGCCCTCTAATTATTTATGGGGATGTGATGGTTGGTAAATCGGCTGAGGGAGTCCACGAGGCATTGAATAATGCTTTGGTTAATTACTTGGACTCCATCTATAGTGTTTCTATTTCTGAGTCTATTGGTCGGTTGATTAACTTTTTTAGAGGGGGAAGTGATTTACTAATCACTTATTGTGGTACATACGTCTCTCCAGCTAATTATTTGCTTCTGCTTTTGAGGTCTTTAACCGGCATTAATGCTTATATTGTCGACCCTGAAGCTATGACCTACTATATAGCCCCATATAGTGAGGGCGGCATACGTAGGGTCTTAATAATTAACACAGGTTTGAATTCTTCAGCAATTAGGTTATTAGATCAACTAAATCTTACGGGGTATGAAGTGATGTTCGTTAGCTTCTCACCTCTATCAGAAGTTGTGAGGTCTAGGGTACGTGATGACATGGTTGTAGAATTGCCTACAGGTGAACTCCTACATCAACATTTACTGGTTGGGATGGCTGTAGGTGAGTTCCTCAACAGATCTGGTGTTAGAGGTTATAGGTTGTGGTATGAGTTAAGTAACTTGAAGCCTGTAGTGAAGGATTTAGTGTTAGGGTATGTTAGTAAATTATTAGAGGTTAGAGAATTTAGTAAGGAGCAATTTATGGTTGTCTCTACTCCAAGTATGCTAGGTCCAGCTGAGGACATTACATACAACTATAATTTACCGACACCACGTTACCTAATACCGCTATATAACGTTAAGCACTTTGCTAGGTACTTAAGGAGGGTCTTACTAATATCGACTGATGTAGAGGAATACTCGATTAAGGAAATAAAGGGGCTTAAACTAACTAATACCGCAGAGGTATGTGAAATGAAGGTAAGAACTGACCCTCTAACAGCACCGATATATGGGTTAATACTATCAGCTGCGTTGAGGAAGCTCGGCGATTTAAATGTTTAGTAGCTGTCTTAAAGGTAAGACCGCATTAATTTTAGGAGCCAGCGGGTTAATAGGGAAGGAATTAGCTATTAAATTAGGTAATGAAGGTGTTAAGTTAGTGCTTCACTATAATAAGTCTGAAAGCTCCATTAAGGAATTGGTTGAGTACCTCAATTCTAGAACGTATGTGGATGTAGTTAGATGTGATTTAAGTAACTTTGATGAGCTCTTAGAACTTATAAGCTATATAAAAGCGAAATATACTAACATAGACATATTTGTGAATAGTGCTGGAGTATACGATGAGACACCTCTCCAAGCCATTAACTTAGATATAATTGGTAAGGTCTTAAACATCAACTTAATATCAGCTATGCTGATCAGTAAAGAAGTCGGAGCTATGATGTATGAAGGAAGTGGTGGGGTCATAATAAACTTAATATGTCTAACACCCCTAAGGAGTCATAAGGTATATAAGTGCTTAAATCCATCTCTACCTTATGTAGTGTCTAAGGCTGGCTTAATACAAATAATCAAATACTTAGCGGACGAGTTAGCCCCTAAAGTTAGGGTCATCGGCATAGCTCCAGGTTGGGTAGGCAGTAATAAGTTAACCCCAAACCTACTTAGATGTGTTGAGGATTCCGTACCTATTAATAGGGTGGCTGAACCTACGGAGATCGCTGACCTAATAATTTACTTGATATGTAGTGGGACGTACATCAATGGTACAGTAGTGGAGATTTCAGGCGGGCTTTAATAGTTAATGATTTTCAGTCGCGGGTTCTTAAATCATGGAATCATCCCTTGTAAGCTTCATCATCTCGATGTGTAAGTGTTTATAAGTTATAAGTTTTGTGCGTTATTAAGATATTGGGTAGTAGGTGGGTTTCGAGTTAATTAGTGGAGTTGAGGTAGTTAATGAGTTGCCGGTAATTTACATTAGGAAATATAGGATGGCATTACTGGCTGATACGCATATAGGGTTTGAGGAGGAAATGGCTGAGAAAGGTATTTACATACCGCGTTTTCAGAAGAAGAAATTAATGAACATTCTTGAGGAGGTTTTCAACACCATTGACGTTGATTCTTTAATTATAGTTGGCGATTTCAAACATAAATTCGATGGGTTAGGGAGGATTGAAAGGATAGAACTCAACGAAGTAATTAAATATGCAGTAAGTAGGGTTAGTAAATTCGTAGTAATTAGGGGTAACCACGATAACTATCTTTCAATACTTACACGCAAGTATAGCTTCGAATTTGTAGATAAGTTAAGTTTCGATAGTTTTTTAATCATGCATGGCCATTACGAATTGAGTGACGCTTTAAGTAACAAGCTTATTATTATTGGTCATGAGCATCCGGTAATCACTATCCGGGATTCCTTAGGGAGTATAGGCAGATTTCAGTGTTTTTTAATTGGTGAAACCACTTATGGCTCTCAGCTAATTACGTTGCCTGCTGTGGGAGCCTACCAAACAGGTAGTAAGGTTACTTTAGATAGAAGTACCTATTTATCACCTATCTTAAGGGATGCAGCTGTTTTAGAGGGTTTAAGACCAGTAATAATAGACGATGAGGTAGGGGTTTTAGAGCTACCAAGTCTAAAGGATTTATACGACTTGCTCTGGTTATAATAAGCATAGTTTAAAAACCCTTTTTAAACCTTTTAAAAGGGCTTAATGTGGGATTAAACCCTTTAATCAGGATAGAGAATATAGTTGCTACCGTAAGTCTCGAGCAGGAATTAGATCTAAATTTAATTGGTAGGAATGTACCAAACATAGAGTACGAGCCTGATGAATTTCCAGGCCTCATCATGAGGTTGGAGGGACCTAGGCTAACGGCGCTTATATTCAATTCCGGTAAGATGGTAGTTACTGGAGCAAAAAGCACTCAGGAACTGATTAGGGGATTTAAGAAGATAATTAAGACTCTAACTAAGTACGGAATTATAATAATTGGTAAACCAAAAATTCAGATTCAAAACATAGTTGCTTCAGCTAACCTCAACGCAGAAGTTAATTTAGAAAAGGCGGCATACCTCTTAAAAAACACTATGTATGAACCCGAGCAATTCCCGGGTCTTATACATAGGATGGATGATCCTAGGGTTGTTCTCCTAATATTCAGTAGTGGGAAGATGGTGATAACTGGAGCTAAGAGTGAGGAAGAAGTTTATAGAGCTGTAAACAACATATATAGTAATTTGAAGGAAATTTCCTGTGTGAGGGAAATAACCTAATTTTTGGGAATGATTAAGTCTTTAATCAGAGTGAGTTGTGGTCTTCATCGAATTTCTAAGGCTGCCCACCTCATCATCTACTAAATAATTACGTAGATGAGGTATAAAACTTATCCCCAATACCGTAAGTCATACATCAGCGATGTGTCTAGAAGTTAGTTATAAAATATTAAAATCCCCTAGTTTAATGGTGTCGTAGTGGTTGGTGGGGAGTTACCCGTAGGTATCGTTGGCTGGGGTGCTTACATCCCTAGGTACAGAATCAAATCAATTGAGATAGCTAGGTTATGGGGCTTTGATCAGTCGTTAGTTAGGTCTTTAAATATTGAGGAGAAGGCTGTAGCGAGTATTGATGAAGATTCCATAACTATGGGTTGGTATGCAGCGCGGTCAGCTCTAAGGAGATCAGCGATCGACATTAGTGAGTTGGGTGCCGTTTTTGTTGGAACTGAGTCGAAGCCCTATGCTGTTAAACCTTCTGCAACCATAATTGGTGATGCGTTAGGGTTGCCGAATAAGAAGTTGGCTTCGGATATGGAGTTCGCCTGCAGAGCAGCTGGTGAAGGTTTGAGGATCTCTATAGGTTTAGTAGCTAGTGGTATGGTTAGGTATTCTTTAGTGGTTGGTTCAGATACCGCTCAAGCAAATCCAGGAGATGTTTTAGAGCTTACAGCAGCTTCAGGAGCTGCTGCATATGTGGTAGGTCCTAAGTCGGAGAGCGTTGCTTATTTTGAGGGGTCATACACCTTCACAAGTGATACTCCGGATTTCTGGAGGAGGGATGGTTCCCCATATCCAATGCATGGTGAGGTGTTCACTGATGAACCCGCATACTTCACCCACATAATGAGCTCTGTGAAGGGTTTAATGAATGAATTAGGGTTGAGGCCCGAGGACTTTGATTATGCGGTTTTCCACCAGCCTAACGGCAGGTTTCCTTTAAGGGTAGGTTTAGAGTTAGGGTTTCCTAAGGATAAGGTACTTCCAGGTTTACTGAATCCTTGGATCGGCAACACATATAACGCTTCAGCATTACTCGGACTTGCTAAAGTTCTTGAGGAGGTTAAGCCTGGTAAGAGAATACTACTGGCAACGTTTGGAAGTGGTGCTGGTAGCGACGCCTTCAGCATCGTAACTACTGATGCTTTACCTTCGAAGATTGATAGGGCTTTAAAAGTAGCAGATATGTTAAGCAATAAGGTATATGTAGGATATGACGTTTATTCTAAATATAGGAAGTTGTTAGAGAGGATGTAACCATGGTTTCTAATAGGGTTTATATATCATCGTCCTCTATGCTGAAGGTAAGTAGGTACTTCACTAAATCTTACAAAGAATTAGCTCTAGACGTAGTTACTGAAATATTTAGATGTGTTGATGGTGGTCTCGATTCAGTGGATTACGTTGTCGTATCTAACGTATTTAGTGACTCAATACTAGATCAATTAGACATTTCAACAGTTCTGAACCAGGAGCTAGGTTTGGTTCCCAAGCCTTCATTAAGGGTTGAGACCGGTGAGTCAAGCGGCTTATCTGCTGTGATACACGCTTATGCCTTAATAAAGTCAGGTCTAGCGTCTTCAGTTCTTGTTCTTGGGGTTGAGAAAGGGAGTGAATTCCCAACCACCGTTATTAATAAGCATATAACTAAATTCCTCGACTACGAGGTTGAATCCATATATGATTTTGCTCTAGTAAATGAGGCAGCCCTCCTTATGAAACTGTATATGAAGAAGTATAACCACAGAAGGGAAGACCTAAGTACCTGGTCGATAAAAATGCATGAAAACGCTATTAAGAATCCGTATGCACAGCTAAGGTTCTCAGTTAGTGCGGAGCAAGTCGTAAATAGCCAAATAATATCTGAGCCATTAAGATTGCTTGACGCTTTCCCAGTAGGTGATGGTGCTTCAGCATTACTCCTCACATCTAAGGAAGACTTAATTCAGTCTGACGACCCTATTGAAATAATTGCTGGATATCAGGCTACCTCCCTTCCATTGAACTTAAGGGATGATTTACTAGAATTACCTGCTAGTAAATCACTGTTTTACAGGGCGTTAAGTGAATGTGGTTTAAAACTCGATGATGCGGTGATTGAGGTTCACGACTCCTACAGCATTTTTGGCTACCTAGCTATTGAGTCACTCGGGTTGGTGGAGAGGGGTAAAGCCCCAGAAGCTATTAAAGATCTAAACATGGTTAACTTGAGTGGTGGGTTAAAAGCGAGAGGACATCCGATAGGTGCTACTGGGGTTTATCAAGTTTCAGAGGTCTTTAAAATCTTAACTGATGGGTTAGGTGATTTAAGGAGGGATGCTACTTGGGGGTTGATTCATAGTATGTCAGCTATCGATAACAATTCATCAGTGGTCGTTCTTAAGAGGTGTTCGTAATGAAGCTATCAATACCTAAATATTGGAGGAGGAGGTTTGACTACTATTCTGTCATAATTGCGGAGTGCTTAGATTGTGGTAAGAAAACGTACCCCAGAAAGCATATATGTCCTTACTGCAAGTCCCGTAATGTTAGGGCTATAACATCAGCTGGTATAGGTGAGGTAATTGCTTACACCATCAGCTACTTTAGAGTGGAGGGTAGTGAGGAACATATACCGAAGATTGTAGCTTTGATAAAGTTAGATGATGGACCCATACTTATAGGTGAGTTAGTTGATTTAGATTTATCGGAGTTACGTGAGGGTTTGAGGGTTGAGGCTGTCCTAAGAAAGATAAGAACGGATGATCCAGGTGGATTAATATACTATGGAGTTAAATTCAGACCTCTAATGAAGTAGTACATTGACTGGGTAGTGAGTAAATACTCAAATAGTAAGTCACAATTTACTTAAATTTAAATATCGTGGCTATCTGCTTAATAAGCTCACTAATAGCTGTCAGGACCCCCTTAGATGTTAAGGAATCTAGTACTACAGCCCAGTCTACCTTAATAATTATGTATGATACGAATATGGTTAGTACTAAGTAGGCAGGAAGTAAGTAAGTAAATTCTACGACTTGCTCCTTAATTATATGTGAATAGAAGACTATTACAGAAGTCAATACGGTTTTACCCAAGAGTACTGCTACCGAGTACTTCACCATACTATATTTAGCAATACCTACAGGTATGTAGAGGATGTCGTCAGGTAACGGTAAAGAAGCGAATAGGAAAATAGCTAAAAATAAACTCTTGCTTGCTATTTTGTTAAATAGCTCAAGGTTCTTAAGGGTTTTTTCTGAAAGTCCTACCCTAACAAGGCTTCCTATATTGTAGATGATGATTTTTCCGGCAGTAGCGCCTAAGGCTGATGAGAAAGCGACTAGTAGCTTAGTAGTTAAGTTCTGAAGGAGTAGAGAGTATGCAAGTATTATAGCTAAGTAAGGGATCGCTACGAACGGGATGGAATTAGCTATTAAACTTATGATGAATATGCTTAGAAAACCTAAGGGACCGTCGAAGATGTAAAGCAACCTTTCTAACCACTCCAGCATCTCCGAATTACACCTTAACTCTATTAAGCGCTTACCTAATAAATTAACTGGTATGTAGTGTCTATGAATAGCTCGCTAAGACACATCGGTGAGGAAGTGGTTAGATGTGTAAATTGTGGAAACCACTCCTTCAAGATATCATTATATCTGTATGAGGCGCCTTTAGTAGGTAATGTGCTCATAGAAAGTGGGACGTGTTCCAAATGCAACTACAGAAAGTCAGATGTTTCAGCATTAGATTCAGGGAGATTTAAAACTATAAAGGTATTTATTAAGTCGCCTGAAGATTTAAATGCATTAATAGTTAAATCATCCACGGCAGAAATAGTGATACCTGAATTAGGTGTTGAAGTATATCCAGGGCCCGCATCCTACGGATACATAACAACTGTTGAGGGTTTATTAGAGAGGGTCTTAGATATAGTACCGACAGGTTGTGAAGAAAGAAAGGAATGTATCGATAAGTGTAATTTAATTAAGGACGCTATGAATGGCTTAGTTAAGTTTACCTTAATTATTAAAGACCCTTCAGGTAGGAGTACAGTAATCGGAGAAAATATAGTGATAGCTAAGTATGAGGAAATTGAGTAACGTTGCTGAGACTGTAGATCAGTTTATTCGATCTTTACCTCAACACCACTCTTACTTCTCTTTTCAGCCTTCTCTAAAGTAACTTCAAGGACTCCATTTCTATATGTTGCCTTAGCGGTTTCAGGTTTAACGTTAGCTGGTAGTTTAAGCTCTTTATAGTATTTCCTATTTGTATTTGTGCCTTGGATTGTTAAGGTATCTTCCGTAGCTTTAACTTTCACTTTCTCTTTCTCAACCCCTGGCATTTCAGCAACTACCTTAATGATATCCTCCTCCTCAATAACATCTACCAACGGCTCTATCTCTTCAGCTATTTTAGGTTTACTCCCTATCCTCTTAACATTACCGAACTCCTCTACTTTAGGTTTACCGTCAGGACCTACAGTTATTCTAAAACCATATACGTAAGGTTTAAACGGGCGTTCACCACTCTCACCTATATCAAAAGCTCTAAACATATCCTCAAACTCCCTCTCGAATTCCCTCATAAATTCGTCAAATATATCGAAAAAACTTCTCCGCCGTCTTCTATCACTCAAGCGTATCACCAATTACTTTATGAGCTGGTGAATTTTAAATTTTAATCATAGTTTAGGTTTAACGTCCAACATCGTAGTAAGAGGCGAGTACAGCAACGTAACTACCCTCATTAGAAGTCATCAACACATCAACTATGTCTGGATCTGTGTAGGATAACTTTACGACATCATCAATGCCTAAACCTAGGTATTTTACTGAAAATGTTTTTGAGAGATTACTTAAAGACTCATCTTTAAGAGGATTAATTACATCCAGTATGAAGTTGTAGTTCGTCCTTACCCGAGGACCTAGTGGGGTTGATAGGTGTGAAAACCACATTCTCTTACTCCCGAACAGTAAATGTATTTGAATTAATAACTATAACTTCTTGATTTAAGGTACTATTTATTTTGGATGGAGTAGCTGTTGAGGTTAATTGGGGGAAACACTTTTTACTAAAGCTATTTAACACGATATTTAATTGGGCGTATATGATGGCAGTAGACGTTTATGTTGTTATGAGACGTAATAGTGAGTTAGGTGATGAGATTCTAAGGAGGTTTTGGTTGGCTGCCACTAAGATATTTAAGAACTTCGGTGTTGAAATCTACGTAGTTCCATTAATTACTAACGAGAGAGGAAGGGATGTTTCAGTAATCATTAATGGCTTCGAAGTTAACATAAGTGAATTAATAACCATTAACGACGCAGTAGATCTTATCTTAACACATCTAACTGTTAGAAACGATTCGAACCAAACATATGCCTTAGGGATTTACATTGATAGAGATGACTCCTTACAAGACGCCTGCATGGTCTAAAATATCGGTAATGCTTATTTCCCTCCACGTACCTAACCTCCCTAAAAGCTCTACATCATGGTCTTTTAAAATGTTGATTACTGCCTCCAGATCCGCATCCATATTGCCTAGTAATCCGAATTTCTCAAACACTAATTTACTGCATATAAACCTCACGTCTTTAAACCCTAACTTCTTTACATCATTTAGTAATCTACTCACATATTCGCCTTTATAATCGCTGTACGGCCTCTTGATAGATGTTACTGAGTAGATTAGAACGTAATCTATGAGGTCTTCCTTTAAAATCTTTAAAGGAATTAAAACAACGGTGTGAGGTACTATATTGGTCTTACCAATAAACACAGTCGTATATTCCTCTACACGGACTTTGGCCACCGATATACCTATCAGTAGGCTTACATAGCCTAATTTAAGGAAGGTATTCTTGAATTTCGGGTTAAGGTCTACTTTACTCATGATATACGGTAATGGAAGCGAATTAACTAACTTATCATAGCTAACGGTACCGTACCTTAAGAGGGTGATTCTTCGATTACTTAACTCTAACTTATCGATGACGTCGTAGACTCTCTTGGCAATAACCTCATGTCTGAATTTTTTGTATATGCTATGGAAGAAATTTCTCGGCATTTTACCACCTCTCGAAAGTTCTAAAAGCCAATTCCTTTGAAGGTCAACACCTTTAGAGACTTTCCTAATGTATGATGATTCGCTTCCTATAAATATTGAATTAGGATGAATGGTGATTAGATCGGCTATAGGTATGTGGCCATTCATTAGTAGAGGGGCTTTATCAACGATTGTGTTGCAGATCTGGATACCGCTTAATAAACTGCCCTCGTCCCATATATCTATTATTACTTGACTGGAATTGGGATTAGTTAGTACTGATGCTAGAGTGGATAGGCTCTCACCAAGATAAACCTTATGGCTCATTCCTCCTCTTCTTCCTCCTCTTCTTCAACCTCCTCGAACTTCTCAAGCCTAAACTTCATATTTCGTTGATTTTTATGGCTTTTTAGGTGGTAAATTAGATCTCTCGGAGTAAAAAACGTGTTGATGTTTTCCCTCACCCTAGAAGTGGATTTACCTTCTGGGCAATACTCCTCTACCTTCTCACAGATAGGGCATAAAATAAGTCCGGAAGCTTCATCTTCGCAAGTAACTACCTCTATTCCATCAACTAAGTACTTTTTCCTCACCCAGCGGGGTTCCCAGAATAGGGACAATCGTTACCCACCAGTTAATGACTGTTTCTGGAGTTGATTAATTTTATACATTATAGCGTTCCTGATGAAGGCACTCCTACTTGGGAATTTATAATGCCTTAATAGGTAATCAATCTTGGCTAGGGTATTATATTCAAGCTTAATTGATAATGTTCTGGAGTTACTCTGAATCGCATCATCATTTAAGTCGTCAGATAATTTAGTATCGTCCAATGTGTTTACACCAATCTAAAATACTAGTCTTGGTGTAAATATCATTTACTGATTAGGATTTACTGCATATTATTCGTGGTGTGTTTTAAATAACTAATTTATATTCTATTGAATAACCTTATACGTATTACTAATGTATTATGGATTTCTAATTCCTCATAGGTGTTACTCTTTTTATATATTTCTAGCTCTTAGCTCTTATTGCGGGCAGTATGGAGGAGTCCATCATCGCAATAGCTAGGTATATGGTTATGAAAAGGTTAATTAACGACGTTATAGCGCTCCTTGCTATTAAGGAGTACCTACTAGACGGGTCTTCCCCTAGTGCAATAGCTTTTAAGTATAAGACAAGTAAGTTTAAGGTTAGAGGACATATCCAGAGGGTTATAGATAAGGCTGGAAACTATAGGGTTGCAACAAAACTGCTTGAGCGCTTATATCCGCACGTAATGTCTATCGAGCCAGTTATGTTGAGAAGCGGGAATAGAATCCTTTGCACCTTATGCAATACGTACGTCAGACCATCAGATGCTGAATCACATTTAAGGAAGAAACACAAAGAATTTATCAATAACGTTATACGTAACGTAATTATCGGCGCATCCGTTAAGGAGTTCTAATTCTTTAGCAATTTTAATGACTTAAGTCACTGTTGAAAGTTTATATAAAGCTTAATTAATTCCATTAGCGAATTAGGCGTTGGGAGCTTCGTATAGATGGGGTCGGCATCTTCAAGGAATTAAATGTTTATGTGAAGGACGTTAGGACTCCCTTTAAGGTAGCTCTAGTGTATCCCAGTACTTATCAAGCGTCAATAACTAACTTATTCACGCATATAGCCTATTATTACTTAAATTCCTATGATGAGTTTCTAGTGGATAGGTTCACGCTAGATAATCCTGTGTTTAGCTGTATTCACTCACTTAACCTAAAAAGGTTCGATATAGCTCTGTTTAGTCTTAGCTACGAGTTCGACTACATGAATGCCGTTAAGATCGTAATTCAAAACAAGTTAAAAGCATTTAATGGTGAAGGACCAATAACTATAGCAGGAGGTCCAGCAGTTACATCGAATCCCCTACCGGTTTCTAAGTTCTTTGATGCGGTAGTTATCGGTGAAGGAGAGAATGCTTTAAAGACTTTAATCAACTACATTACTCTACTACCCAGTAAGAAGAAGTTCTTAGAGTCACTTCCATCTAAAGGTTTTTACATCCCTAAACTTCATGATGGGGACGTAATTAGTAAAACGTACGTCAGCGACCTCAATAATTCGTTTTACCCGATCTATCAGATACAGTCCACTTTAGAGAGTCCGGTGTTCGGTAAGGGGTATATCATGGAGGTCTCTAGGGGCTGTCCTTACCTATGCTCGTTTTGCATGGAGTCCATAGTTACTTACCCATATAGAGTGAGAAGTTATGATAAGGTGATAGATATCATAAGTAGAGGGTTAGATAGTAATAAATTAGATAGGGTTATTTTCTACTCACTGTCTTTCTTTAGTCATCCTTCAGCTGATAAGTTGTTGGAAACACTATTAGATAGCGGTGTCAGATTCAGTATACCGTCTCTGAGGGCAGACACCTTAAATGAGTATAGATTAAGCCTAATATCTAGGGGTGGGCAGAAAACCCTTACTTTAGCCCCGGAGACACATAGTCATAAGCTTAAGTGTTTAATAAGGAAAAGCGTAGATGAGGACCTCATAATTAAGTTGATCATTGACGGGTTAAAACTTGGGATGGAGATAAAGTTATATTATCTACTTGGCATACCTTACGAAACTGTAGACGATGTAAGAGAAATAGCTAATTTCCTTAAAAACTTAAGTCAGAGTATATCTAATTACGATCTAAAGAAGAAAATTAGGGTAACGGTAAATCCGTTAATTCCTAAGGCGAATACGCCGATGCAGTTCTTCGGATTAATTAGTAGAGGGAATTATTTACGGTTTTTGAAAGCTTTGCGAAGTGAGATTCGTAAGAAGCATTTCGCTTTAGAAGCTTTGAGTTACAATATAGCGTATGTTCAGTCGGTTTTAAGTTTAGGCGGACCTGAGTTAAGTGATGTTTTGATGAGATATGTTGGTGATGGATTAAGTTTATCGGAATTTAGAGGCCTTTTACCGAATTTTAATATCGATCCAAGTTATGTTTTAAAACATAAGGACGTAAACGAAGGTATGCCATGGGATTTCATCAATTTAGGCCTAGATCTTCGTCAGATCTATAGATCGATGCTGTCATGTCTAAGTTAGGCCTGCTTTTTCCATATACTTGCATCTCGTTTCTAGCCGTATTGGTTGATTGGTCAGGCCCTTATTAACGTATACTGATTTACGGTAATGAAATTTATTCAGTTATGCGGTTTTACAAAGTTTTTATACCCATAGTAACTAATGTCTTAGGTGTATGATTTGAAGGATTTAAGGTTGGATAGGTTTCTTGCCGACAGAGTTAATTTGATGGCTGCATCTGAGATTAGGGAATTACTCAAAATCACTGAAGGTAGAAAGGTTATTAGTTTGGCTGGGGGGCTTCCAGACCCTCAGACATTCCCTAAAGATGAGTTGAAGGGAATTATCAATAAGATCTTATCAGAGAATGGGGATAGAGCGCTACAATACAGCCCTACTAAGGGTATAGGTGAGTTAAGGAGTGAATTAACCAATTTCTTAAACTGTAGGGGTGTCCCAATAAACAATAGCGATGACATCATAGTCACTTCTGGAAGTCAACAGGCTCTGCATATAATAGCCCTCACGTTGATTAATCCAAGAGACTACGTGGTTATGGAACTACCTTCATATCTAGGAGCTATTAATGCATTTAGACTCAGTGAACCTAATTTCGTAGGTATTCCATTAGACGACGACGGTATGAACGTTGATATACTTGAAGCCAGGTTGCGTAGGCTATATGGAGAAGGTAAGACAGTAAAGTTAGTTTATACTATACCGATAGCTCATAACCCAGCAGGTGTTACTATGAGTTTACAAAGGCGGAAACACCTAATAGAGTTATCTGAGAAGTATGATTTCATAATTGTTGAGGACGATCCCTACAGTTCATTTACTTACGAACCAAGCGACACAACATCACTAAAAAGCTTAGATAGGAGCAACAGGGTCATCTACCTAAGCACTTTAAGTAAGATATTAGCACCTGGTCTTAGGATTGGTTGGATAGCAGCCTCTAAAGAAATGGTAGATGTTTTCGAGAGATGTAAACAATCCTTAGACTTACATACGTCGACGTTTGCTCAGTTCATATCGCTAGAAGCTATTAAATCTGGGGTTGTTAAGTCAGTAATAGAGAGGGCTAAGGTCATATATAAACGTAAGAAAGATATTATGTTAGAGGCGTTGGAAAAGTATTTAGTCCCTGGATGTTGGTGGTCTAAACCTGTTGGCGGTCTCTTCATCATGTTACGACTACCTAGGGAGGATTTAAATACATCGAAGATGTTATTTGAAGCTATAGATGCTGGGGTTGCATACGTCCCTGGGGGTTCTTTTTACGTTGATGGAAGTGGTGCAAACACTATGCGGCTTAACTTCAGTTTCCCGAAAGAGGAGGATATCTCAGAAGGTATCAGGATATTAAGTAGTGTTGTGAGGAACCACCTTTAGGACTTAACCAACCTTTGACGGAAGTTCATCCTCAGATTTTCCGTAAATCACTGTCCTCCAGAAATGGAACATGCTGCTTAAAGCCTCTTCAAAGTTATTTGTAAAATTGACGTAGTTCTTTAAATCTGTGAAATCTCTCTCTAAGACCTCGAAGATACCCTCATTAACTACATGTTTAGGGAATATGAGGTTAACAACACCGACATCAGCATCTATACCTAAAATCCCTAATAAAGCTTCAGGAAAGTTAGGTGGTATTATTATCCGCCCGTTATTTCTCACAGCCTTTAACGCGTTGATGAGTTGGTAGTCGTTCATAGTTAACACTATAACAATGTCGTATTTGTAGTCATTTATGTTATCGTAATTCGCTATATATACCCCTAACTCAGCTATTTTAGAGCGTATTTGCTGGTTGTGTACACATGCTACACACACATTACATAGGTCTTTGATATGTTTTACAATAATATACGATGTAGGGCCGCAGCCTACGACTAATACCTCTTTATTCTTAACGTAGTTTGTGATTTCGTAGATGAAAGATAGTTCTGCATAAATTAAAGTCTCCGGTTTTAGAGCATAGTAATCGCTTATAGGTGTTAGTAGTTTAAGTGGGATTGATGAGTATTCAGCTAAGATTCCGTTAAAATTTATCCCACCTACGTAATTAAGCCTTGGAAGCAGTAGGAAGTGCCTACCAATTAACCTGCTGTTGAGATCTGGAGCAACATCGATAGCTTTAATGACTCCTACTGAGCCTAAAACCCTGCCAACATCCGTTGGTATAGCTCCTAGTGCAATCAATTTCTCTAAATGTGTAATAGATGCCCCTACGACCTTACCTAAAACCTCACCTTGCTTAATGGGAGGTTTTGGGATATCTGTTAATGTCAAGTTATTAAGCCAGATAACGCCTTTCACGATCTTACCACTACATACAAGTTATATATACACATATTATTTAACATGTTTATAGCTTATTTGGTTGATAGTGGTGGGTGAGAGGAAGCCACTACTAGCAACTGGTGATATAGTTGAGGACTACTTACCCCTATTTTACTATATAGACGTAGCTATAGAGTTGGGGAGGTATGAAGCTAAGGACTCAATCCTGATTAAGAGTGCTGATTTCGAAAAAGTTAAAGAACTAGTAAGTTCTTCTACATTTACATTAGCGCAACTTGTTGATAGTCTTGTGGAGTACGTAAGACATCGAGTAGATCCTGAAGTTGCTGTAGCGGCATTAAGTAGATATCTAAAACATCAGGTCAGCGAGGATTACGCTATAACTTTTTACTCTAGATTAGTTTCGTGCTGGATTGTTGAAGCGGCATCGTCATTGAATATTATAAGATTGAAGTAATTGATTTACCTACTTCATGAAAGTTGTTGTAGAGACCCCTCATCTAATTTATAGAGCGATGTTACTAAGTATATGTTTGACGTAATTCTAGATACCGCTATGTAGGATGGTTTAAACATCTTCATTCCTGATGTGTCAATTTTGACTGACTCCCTATTTGATGTAAAGAGGTCGTATACATCATATCCTAACGTACCCCAAACATTGCGTGCTGAGTCTATTAATATCTTATATAGGAGTGCTTCATTAACTTTGCTTGAGGCCCAGTTAGGTAATACGTAACTATACATGTATCCTCGTGTTGTTGAGTATTGATAAATCTTCACATACTCTCCACCTCCTCTACTCACCTCTCTATCTATATCTACGCCAGCAATCCTGTATATCGCCGATATCCCTTTAGCACCGTCAGCTCCAAGGAAGATAGGTGTGCCGTCAGATCTGGATAGAACTAAAGGACCTGGATACACCCTCTTATTGCCGTCGTCTACGATGAAGAACTCGTATGTAGCGACGTATAGTTTATGAGGGGGTATGTTGAAATTAGATATCAGTGTTTTTGCAGCAGTTACCTCATCACTTGTTAATGCTTTAGCTAATATATGAATTTGTGTAAAGTTGAGTGTAGATCCGTCAGCAATTGAAGCCCTTTCACCAACTACTGAGATCCAATAACCGTAGTCCCACCAAGCAACTATTACAGAATCCTTACTAGTATTGTTTTTGATCCAGTAGAGTGTGTTAATCCATGATGGGGCGTTAACACTTAACCCCACACCAGCCTCAACTATGGTTGGTACTACAGCATTATATGAGGGGCCCCAATAAGATATGCCTTGAATTATTATAGTGGCTACATACGTGATGAGCAGAATTAAGGCTATTAATTTAGTAAACCAACCTGCCTTACTACTGCTGAAGATCCTTCGCATTAATAACTCCCCAATAATGAATCCCGACGTTAAGGCTATGGTTAGGACGCAATATGAGAAGAAGTATGCTACGTTGAAAGTTGAGAATATCGCTATTGTCGTAAGGGCTAATAAAAATAAGGAGTTGATGTCCTTACGTATAAACCCTCTATAAAGTAGGTAGATAATACCTATTGAAGCAACTACTGTCGCAGGACCTCCTAAATACATAAATTCAGATGCTGTAGCACCTCTATACTGCGCTATAGTGCCTGTCAACACGCCGGCAGCGGTTCCTAGACCCATAGCTGCTAGTCCTTTACCACCTATGCCTGTAAAGCCCGTGAGTAACGTAATTAGTCCTAGGACCCCGAATCCAGCTATGGTAAGAAGGTATATCACTCGAGGGGTAATTCTAGGCGATTTACCCTTACTCACAGTACGCCTCGTTGGTATAAAGTTGAAAATAGCGTAAGCAATTAACATCACTAAAGTCCCTAAAGGTATCATTAATCCAGCATTCCTTATCATATATTCAAAACTGTTATAGTATGAAGGGACCGTGATTATGAGACCTGCAAGTGGGGCCATTTCATAAAGCCATAGCTTAATTAACTTCTTATCCGCATTTCCAGTTATTAATGGAGTTAACACGTACTGCAAGAATATCGCAGCAAGCAATAAATTAAATCCAGCCCAACTCAGGGCTGAAATACCGAGAAATAAGCCGCTTAAAACTGCTGACTTCTCACAACGTCTCTTAGTACTTCTGACGTGGAAGTACATCGCTACAAACATAAAGGCTAACCCCAACACGTATTTCACTGTGAATCCCGCTACTTGCCTATCTACGAACATTAGAGATGCTGTTAATGAAGCTATAGCTGCAGGTAGAGGACCGCTTAATTCCCGCACAGTTAGGTAAATACCAATTATGCTTATAATGGAGAGCGGTATAGGTAGGTAAACTAACCAATCATTTAGCGATAGGTTAGGGTTTAAAGACTTTGCAAAGTAGTAAGACACCACAGATATGTAGGGTAGCAATGGTAGTTCCGTTGAAGGTATGTCTCTCCCCCACGGATACCAAAATACTTTAGTTTCTGGATTACTTTGAGTTAAAGATAAGTAGTATGAGAATCCGTTCTCCAGAAGTTCTTTAGTCACCCAGTAATTGAGGTATGGGTCCATTTCATACAGCATGGGTCCGTACCCATATTCTAACGCGTTATAAACTGGTTGTAGCCTAAGATACGACCCGATAAATAACGATATCACTAAAAGCGTTAGCCCAAATAGCTCTATTACCAGTTCTACCTTGTGACCCTTCATGAGGCTTCTAAGCATCTATACCGACCAAAAAATCCTATTTTTAAATGTTTTAAACTTTGAGTTATGGGGCCGGTTTTTGATTATGTAATACCTTAAGTAATATCACACATAATAACTTATTAAATAGAGCCATTATAGAAGTACTTAAATAGTTATCAAGATATGATGAATATGGTTGGATGTTTTCATGGGTAATCTCAGCGAGTCTATAGTACTTGACTCCCTCTACAAATATGGTGAGAAAGCATTTATGGTTTTAAGGACTGCTTACGAGATATATCAAAACAATTCAATAACTGGTAAGAAGCTATTAGGTGACTTCGACTTCAAGACCTTAATGAGTAAGTTAAGGGAGAAAGGGTTTAACTACAACCCTAATCAACTCCTTAGGATTTTTGAAAGAGATTTTGGAATAGTAGAAACTACTTATAGATCATCTAATCAGAGATGGTGGAGATTTACTGATCCAAAAGCGGTTTCTAGAGCTTTAAATATTTATGAAGGTAAGGGTAATGATACCATCGAAAGTGATCCTGAAATCACGTTACTTAAATTCCAAGTAGATATAATTGATGTAGATAATTTACTGGGGCTTATCTCTGAATTAGTTTCAAAGGAATCCCTTACCTCAACCGATAAGAAGCAAATAAAGCACTTACTGTTCGATGAGCTTCCTTTAGTTGTTAGACTTTTTAAGGAGACTCAGGTACATGATGAAGAATTTAAGGATTTTAACAGTAAGGTGAGGTTGATGTTTAGGTACTTATCGATCTTAGTGAAGAAATTTAGAGGGATTAACATAAGTGTAGGTGATTTAGATATCGAAGGTTTTGAAGCCGTTAATAACTCTGTCGTTAAATTAGGCGATGTTAACTAATAGTGCTTAAGTCTTTGGAGAGGATGTAAAGCCTATCTAATATATGCTTAAGTACCTCCTTAAGTACTTCGTTGTTATCATATCCCTTTAATATATTCCTCAACTCCTCAGGAGTTGAGTTCTTTAAATTATTGACTTCCTCAATTAACTTAGGTACAGCCCTCACTATGTTATCTACTATTGTTATGTTTGCAGCTCTTGAAGTTCTTGAGAGCGGGTTTAAGTCTATAGTGATTACTGTTTTACCTAACTTCCTTAGAGCCTCTGTCCTATCTCCATCCTCTAGTGGAACTAAAACAACATCAGCTATGTATATACCTTTTACGCTTACTATCCTTCTATCGCTAAATATTTCAGGTATCGTTGTTAGTTCTTCCTGAATTCCGAGGACTTCATCAGCACCGTAGGATTTTAAGACATTCGATATCTTTAATTCTCTCTCACGAGTTCTATGGAATAGATTGACTTCTATCTTAGCGTTAGTTAACTTAGCTAACTTTACTATCTCCTCAGGAACTAAGGCAGCTGCGTTACCATTAACTGATATTACTGGATATTTAGCTAGAAGTAAAGCAGCTGCGGCAGCCTTTATTGATTTAATTGCAGGTGGTATGGTGTCTTCACCTATTAAGTAGTCGAAGCATTCTCCCCTTCCGTGAGCAATCAATCCTTGCGCTACGACATACCCCTCCCTAAACCCCTCAACAAGCTTCTCCCTAATCATCAAGGACTTATATCTTGGGTGGTTAGGTGATATTTTAGTCATCGCTACATCACTATAAGTCCATGTCTTGCGATGTTAAATATCTTAGGTTTTCCCACAGTTTTAGTTAAAGCGGTCGTTATATCATGGAGGTAATCACTTTCGGCAATTACTGTCAAAAGTCTTTTCTTTACGTAATATCCTAAAACACTACCATTCCTGATGAAGTTTGTTAGCGTATTACCTAATAACACATTTAGGTCTTTGCTTAGCATGCCGACTCTTAAGCTGAATTCATGGGATAGTTCAGCAAATGACTCAATCGATGGTTCCTCTACGAACTTTCTATATATATCGATACCTACGGTATTTATAAGACTGCCATATTTAGACATCATTTCCTTAGTGGTGAGGTTCCCTAATGGTACCGTTATAACCTTCAGTGAATTTTTAATAGGTATGAGGTCAACTGAGCCAATGCCTGGAGGTCCTGGTGAGGTCCTCAATACCAGACCGTTACCGTAGAATTCAGCTATTACATCACCGTATCCGGTTTCGTTTAGGACTTCCGCAACATGGGCGATCGTTGAGATATGGTTAAGCGTCACATCTTTATCTAACATGTTCAGCGTTAGATAAGATAGCGTAGTAGCGGCGCTTAAGCCATAACCATTACCTAGCATGACCTTAGACTTTACATTTATGCCTTTAGTTAATTCTAGGTTAGCTATCCTTTCGGCAGTACTTATTACTGGAGTCTCTATGCATGTGTTATTGATTGTTAGCTTGCAGCTGCCTTCCGATGCTTCCGCAATAATTGGAGGGTCTAAAGTTAATCCAGCACCTAAGGAGCCAGTAAAGACAGGGCTGTACGACTTAACAACATACCAGAACCCCGTTATATGGAGCGGTATCAGAACTCTCATCCTAAAAACCTAGGAGTTTTTTAACGATGTCTAGTATCTCCCTCGCTATAATTTCTTTCCGTGCCTTACCGACGTATTTCTCGAAGCCGTCTGAACCTAATATCAATACCTCATCGTACTCGCTTGCAAAGCCTATGTCTTCCCGCATTACGTCATTAGCTACTATGACGTTAAATCCTCTATCCGTTAATTTACGGAGTGCTCTATCTCTGAGTGCTTTTATATCGCCTCCAACAGTTTCAGCGGCGAACCCAACTAACAGTCCATCGAACATCTTTCTGATACCTTCCGAAATTTTAGGAGTGGGCTCTAAGGTTAGCGTTATTGCGTCTTTACGTGAATCGATCTTATCCTTACTTACCTCTCTGAACCTGAAGTCAGATGGTGCTCCAGCCAATATTATGGCATCATAGTCATTGCTTCTTAACTCATTAATTACGGCTTCAAACATTTCAGAAGTTGTCGTAACTTTTAAAGTCCTTACATACTTAGGGACTAGAGAACCGTCTATAGGTCCATGAATTAATGTTACATCAGCGTTTCTGAAGAAGGCTTCCCTAGCTATAGCGACCCCCATCCTACCGGAACTAGCGTTAGTTATGAATCTTACAGGGTCTAAAAACTCTCTTGTAGGTCCTGCAGTGATCAGTATCTTAATCCCCTTAAGGTCGGACCCCCTCAATGTGATGGCCTCAGCACCAAGAACAATGTCATCTACATCAGGCAATTTAGCTCTAGCACCCTCTATAATTGGTTCTAACACCCTTACACCGTAGCTCTTAAGCTTACTTAACGCCTCAGTTATTTGCGGGGATCTATACATAGCTAAATGCATTGAAGGAACCAGTAAGAGAGGTTTCCCTAACCCCATAAAGTTAAGGGCTGTTAGTGAAACCGATGTATCTGCAATGCCTGAAGCTATTTTAGCGATGGTGTTAGCTGTCGCTGGGGCAATAATCATAGAATTACATATACGGCTTAGAGCTACATGACCTGACTCCCCATGGAATTCTACATAGACTTCGTTACCTGTTGCCCACTCAAATAATTGGGGGCTAACTAATTTGGTAGCTTCTGGAGACATAACTACATGTACGTCGGCATCCCTCCGAATTAACTCCCTAGCCACATCTACTGCTTTATAGATCGCGACACCGCTTGTTACTCCTAGCACTATTTTAATGTTCTTGAGTGAGGTCGAATGCGAACCGCGGACTTCATTACTAGGGTGATACCCGATCATCACATCTCCATCACTATATCTATTAAAATTTTAAAAACATAGACCTCAATTTTAGATATTAGTTAACGGCTAGTGATAGGGATGGTGGAGAACATTACTATTAGGGAGGCCACCGAAAATGACATCCAGAAAGTCATTGAGGTAAACTTGATTGCGTTACCGGAACATTACACACAGGACTTCTGGTTAGATCATTTACGTGCGTGGGGTAAGGCGTTCTTAGTTGCTGAGGTTGATAATAAAGTTGTTGGTTATGTGATGTGTAGGGTTGAAAGTGGTATAGGATTTCTTAGAAGAGGGTTGATTAAGTTAGGTCATGTTGTCAGTATTGCGGTTTTACCTGAGTATAGGAGGAAAGGTATAGGAAGGAGGATCATGGAGGAATCCATAAAGAGACTTAAAGAGTACTACAACGTTAGCGAGATATATTTAGAGGTGAGGGTTAGTAACGTACCAGCTATCAACCTGTATGAGAAACTAGGTTTTAGGAAAGTGAAGACCATCAAATACTATTACCTGGATGGTGAGGATGCTTTCGTGATGGCTAAGACTCTATGACCGCTGTCTTTAAGCTACTTAATAAATTCTCTAGTAATGTAAGTTATCTCGTACTGCGGTACTTACCTAAAACCTTAAATACTATCAACATATCTGAGTTTTGATTCGGATGATTATGAAGTACTTGTTTATAAGGATGCAGTCGGGTCTAGTGCATGGGTTGATGGGGCTTTACTACACTATAAGTGACGTCAGTAGTTTAGAGATTTCTAAGGAACCGTCTATGATTAGGGTAGATCAGTCAATTAATTTTATATGGTTTGAACCCATCTTCAGAGGCACTGGTACCATGGACTTTATGACCGAGTGGTATGGATATCTCAACATACTTAGGGAGGGTTATTACGTCTTATTTATGGAGTGTGATGATGGTTGTATAATGAAGTTAAATGATGAGTTAGTTATTGATGGTTGGAAGGAACAACCACCAACGCTATATCAAACAGGTCCCTTATTCCTTACCAGCGGAGCTTACGAAATCCACATAAAATACTATAATGTAGGGCCTTTCGGGTTAGTTAAGCTAGGTTGGGTGACACCTGAAGGAATCATAGAGAGCATACCTCCGTCAAATTTATATACCAAGCGAGGTAATTCGGTAGTTGTTAGAGGTCTCCCTGCAGGTAGTATAGTTGAAGTATGGACTAATAAAGTATTAGATAGAGCTGTAGTGAGTGATGATGGGCTGGCATTCCTTAAGCCTAACACTAGTCATCCAATAGACGGATACTTCAAGATAATAAATGAGGATAGTGAGTTCCAGTCACCTGTGATTAGAGATATATGGGGAGGTGATGTCTTCGAAGTTAAGGAAGTCTCATAAACCTGTATTCAATCACTGTATCATTATAATCTAAGAGTAGGAAATTACCATGAGTTAAAGGTCCTGGATTTATAACTAATGCGTTACTACACATGAGACATACACCTACGTTATCATGGTAGTGGCCAGTAAGTACGTACGTAACTCTATATTTCGCTATAATTGAATTCAACTCGTTTAATCCTCCATGGTACTTCCCCAAAACTAAGTCTAGACAACCCTTCGGCGGGAAGTGAGTAACTAATAAATCTACTGAGTTAATAGCTCTTTCATAGAGTTTCCTAATAGATTGATGAAAGGATAAACCACCAACGAACCCAATAATCCAAGAATCACTATCTACTGTAGAACCATCAAATAATATCCCTAATTCCCTTGCCTGTTTAGTTATGTATATATCGTCGCACTCGCCGGGAGTTACCGCCACCTTACAATTTAACCCATTTAAAATAGTCAAATCGGCGTTTATATCTCCTCCCAACACCATTAGGTCCGCCTTCAATGAATTAGATACTTCGGCTAGTTTCTTCAGACCTCTTTCATACCCGTGTATGTCAACAGCGTAGATTACTCTCAAGTAGCCTTCACCGGGATTTCATTCTACGTCGTTACTACTTACTAAAGGGTTAAGTATGCTGTGCTTCAATAGGGTGAAGGATGTAGCTAACGCTAAGATATCGGCAATAGTTCCTAGGTTTATGTTCTTAGACCTCAAATACCTGTCTAATGTTCTGCATAACTTTAATTGTGTTTCCTTACTTTCTCTAAATGAG
Source organism: Sulfolobales archaeon (assembly GCA_025058345.1). Lineage (GTDB taxonomy): Archaea > Thermoproteota > Thermoprotei_A > Sulfolobales > NBVN01 > DTCV01. The sequence goes on along the minus strand of JANXEN010000005.1, from coordinate 2,798 downwards.
TTAATTATCGTTTGATAAGACTTAATAAATAAAGCTACTGACATCCCAGCACCCTTAACAACTTCCGTATCTAAATATTTGCTAATCATGTAATGCTGTGTCCTACTTACACACTCCAATATGTTTATTTGTTCCCCTTCACTTAATTTATCCATGTATTGATACGCGTCTATCGTTAATCGATACTTATGTGTTATTTCGTAGGTTATTAAATCCAAGTAGCTAGACTCTATTAGTACATTAAGTAGCGAATAATCATTCAAGCATTCTGAACGTATATCGGGGACATTTCCTACGTAGGTATTAGTGTATGATGGATTCACAGTCTTTAACGCATCGTAAAAATCTTTAATATCTTCATTAGATGTAGTTGATAGAACTAACTCTGTAGCAAATTCAGCTAACTTCATAGGGTCTAAGATATCGTTAAAGTGTTTAACAGCATATACAATGGGGATAGTTAAAAGTGTGTATCCGAAGCACGTATTAGTACCTACAAGCTTATCGTTCAGCACTCCTAGCGCTACCTTCCTAAGCCAGAAACCAATCCTAGGTTTCGGTGCATTATCTTCTAATATCGACACATATAGGTTGTAAAGGTGTGGGTTAGTTGAGATAAATTTAGCAATGTTTAGGTTCTTAATAGTTTTTCTATAGCTTACCGTTGAAATTTTATTGGGTGTTAAAGCTTCGATTATAAATCCTAAAGAAAGCGCTATAGCAACGTATTTCCCATTCAACATAACCATCATTCTATTATGTAACTTACGTGGATTTTACTTACCTCATTTTCTAAGACGTTGTACCATCTACTACCTAACGCTAGAACAGCGTATAGACCTACAGGTGTTGCTTTAGTTTTCCTTATGAGTCTAACTAATGCTTGGCTAGTCCTACCGCTACGTAGTAAGTCATCCACTATTAGTACTCTATCCTTACGGTCTAGGATGTTTGAAGGTATATAGAGGTTGACCACAGTTGGAGGGTCTCTAGATATGTAGCTAACTTCATGGTAGTTTGATACTCCTATATCTATTCTCCTTTTAGCGACTACGAGTTTAGCATCAAACACTTCAGACACAGCAACCGCCAAGGGAATGCCGTCCACCTCAACAGTAGCTATTGCAGTTGGTTCTAATTCCTTGAAAACCTTATATGCTACTAAGGCAAATATTTTGAGGAAGTCTACATTATATATAAGGCTTGACGTACTTACTATCGAATCATCGATTATCTCAATGTTATCTTTTATAATCATCTTAACAACATCTTCATTAAGAAGTTTATCAAGCAATTCCCTAGCCCTCTCCCTAGTTGGGAGAATCTTCATATTCACGTATCTCCACAAAGCTGGTGTCGAAAGACCGGTAATTACCTCCAATTCTCTATATTTGAGGACTTTTCTCAACACCTTTAAAGCGTCAATCGCATATCTTCTCACATCATGCATAAAATAATACCTCCTTCACACTTACGTACTATTTTATAAGTGATTATTAGTAATTTAACTTATTCACAAATAATTAAAAGCATTTCGGAAATTTTTCATAGCGATTACTGTTATTTAAAGAAAAGCTATATAAAGTAATATTCCATCCAGTTTTTATCCGGTACATCAAAATGGATGAAATCACATTACTAGTAAGTCTATCTCCATATAGATCTAATTTTATGATTAAGAGAATTAACAAAATTAAGGAGGTTTTCGAAAACGACCTAAACATTAAGGTAAACTTAGTCATTACTGAAGGGAATAATGGGAAAAATCTTGTTTTTATAAATAATGACGTCATCGAAGTTAGTGACAACTTTAAAACTTCAGAGTTGATTGATAAAATCCTAGAGAAATTAGGTAATTATCAAAGTGTCATATCATTTGATAAAATAGCGGTAGGTGCACAGGTCTCCTAATTACCTACAGCATCTTTAGCGTCGCTACTAATTTCTATTTAAGTCTGAGCTGATGTTTACTTCATAAACATTTATATTTTTATATGCAAACTTATATATTTATAATGGGTAGAGGTATGATTAGTAAGTCTGGTGACGATTTAAAGGTTATCTATGAAGATGAAGATATAGTGGTTATGCAAGCTCCTGATGATAGGGGTTTGGAGGACTTAGTTTTAAGTATAATTAAGAAGAAGGGTAAACCAGTCAGTTGGAGAGAGTTGAGGAGGGAATTAAGTGGATTAGCGGGGGAGGACAGACTTAGGAAAGTGTTAATTAGTTTAATTGAGAGAGACATAGTTATTGAAATGATAGATGGTACTTACGGTTTTAAAGGTATGGAAACCACCTACATACCAACAAAGATTAAGAAAAGAGTGAGACCTCTTGTTCCATCTAAGTTTAGAGCACGTTGGGGCTCATTGATAAGTAGTAAGGGTAGTATAGCCGCAGCTATTCAGGCCCTTAAGGCAGCTAGAGAAGGGAAGAAGCAAGAATTAAGTCTTACATGAATTTATTGGGATATTAATTGGGTTGCGAGAAGTCAAAAGTTATTGTTAGTGGTAGACTCGCATACATAGTAAGTGAATCAGGATCAACAGCTTTTATACCTATTGACAAACTTTGCGAGGTTGCTCGAAGATTTAATTTATGTATAGAAAATTTTAAATGTGATTAAACAAGGTAGTAATTATAAATATCATCAAAATCTTTATAAAATTAATTACAATTATTGATAATTGAAGATTACTATGAGTGTTCAAAAGTCCTTAGTTGGTGTGTTGGTTGTGTTGGTTATTGTTGCTGGTGTTGGCGGTTATTTCGCAGGTTCTTCAGCTGTCCCACCG
>JANXEN010000054.1 GCA_025058345.1 Sulfolobales archaeon | reverse complement strand
TTGAAGTGCTTTCAATTCTATTTTACAGATTCCGCTCATTGATAAGCAATGATAGAAGAAGAGCTATAGCTACTTTCAATTCTATTTTACAGATTCCTGAAGTGGTTATCTGATAAGAAGATAGCTTATGAGGTGACTTTCAATTCTATTTTACAGATTCGGTTGTTTATTGAAGACGTTGATAACCTCAGCTATTGTGACTTTCAATTCTATTTTACAGATTCTTGTTTAGCCCTCTCGATAATTAACTTCAACGCCTGTCTATCCTTTCAATTCTATTTTACAGATTCGGTATACTGAAGGTTGACGAACTACATAGCCGTTTCATCAACAACTTTCAATTCTATTTTACAGATTCAGAGGAAGAGGTTGAAGGCGGTTACCTCACTGCTTAGGAGTTCTTTCAATTCTATTTTACAGATTCTGCTGAACAACACGAAGAGGTCCCTCTGTCTCACTTTCCACTTTCAATTCTATTTTACAGATTCGTGTTTGTATAAT
>JANXEN010000053.1 GCA_025058345.1 Sulfolobales archaeon | reverse complement strand
CAAAGCCTGGCGATACGCCCCCCCTGGTGGCAGTAGCCACGTTTCAAACCCTTATAGGTACGGTTCAAAGTTTGGGCCAGGCGAGTGTTGTAGGCGGTGGGCACCACGTTTCAAACCCTTATAGGTACGGTTCAAAGCGGTCTGCGGGCGCCGCCTCTACCGCCCTGGGCGGGGTTTCAAACCCTTATAGGTACGGTTCAAAGCTGGAGTACGTCATCGACACCGCCCCGCGGGGCTTCTGTTTCAAACCCTTATAGGTACGGTTCAAAGCTACAAACACACAAAAAACTTCGGCAAAATCGGATTGGGTTTCAAACCCTTATAGGTACGGTTCAAAGGAAGGAGGATGAAGGTCAAAATCCTAGAGCCAGTCCCGGTTTCAAACCCTTATAGGTACGGTTCAAAGGCGTCCTGGAGGGGCGGGGTGCGGTACGGGAGGCCGGTTTCAAACCCTTATAGGTACGGTTCAAAGCCCTCCTCCCCGTAAGCATACAGCATAGGC
>JANXEN010000052.1 GCA_025058345.1 Sulfolobales archaeon | reverse complement strand
GTAGCATAACAGTTCTTAATGGTTTCCCAATGCCACCCAACCAACCCTCCTACATATTCATCCCCGCTCACACTTCCAGTAGCATAACAGCTTTTAATGATTCCATCATAACTATACCCAACCAGTCCCCCAACTCCTCCCACTCCGCTCACCTTCCCAGTAGTATAACAGTTGAAATAACCAAAATTCTGATGTAATTTCTGATGTAATGGTTTTATAGATTTGGCGCCGGGGGGAGGACTCGAACCTCCGACCTCACGGTTTCCGCACCCGATTAACAGCCGTGCGCTCTACCTTCTGAGCTACCCCGGCTCCACATATTAATCAAATTTGGTTTCTACCAAACAAGTTTTTTCATTTTTTTGGTATTAAATAAGACTTCTTCAACAAAAAAATAATATATACACATGAAACAAAAATTAGATTGATGTTTGAAATCGTCTTCCCATCGTTGAAATATAATCAATCATATTTTAGAAGTGAGGTTGTTTTGTCTTGGCATTTA
>JANXEN010000051.1 GCA_025058345.1 Sulfolobales archaeon | reverse complement strand
CGTACCTATAAGGGTTTGAAACGCGGGCAACAAGGGGAGAAGCGGGCGACGACTTGCACGGCTTTGAACCGTACCTATAAGGGTTTGAAACCCGTGATGTCCGCATAACCCAACGCACTGGGCGTATCCTCTTTGAACCGTACCTATAAGGGTTTGAAACTGTTCCCACACCATGAAGCCCCCTTCCTCCCGAATGGCTTTGAACCGTACCTATAAGGGTTTGAAACGGGGCCTCAGCCTTGGCCTTGGGGGCCTCAGCCTTGCTTTGAACCGTACCTATAAGGGTTTGAAACATCGCGCTCGGGGTTCTGGACCCCGAGAACTACTTGCTTTGAACCGTACCTATAAGGGTTTGAAACCCGCTGACATCGTGGAGGGGCTGGACCCCCAAACTGCCGCCACTTTGAACCGTACCTATAAGGGTTTGAAACCCAGGCTCAGAAGCCTGGCGTCCGCGGGGACACTACTTTGAACCGTACCTATAAGGGTTTGAAACAGCCTCTCCC
>JANXEN010000050.1 GCA_025058345.1 Sulfolobales archaeon | reverse complement strand
ATAGGTACGGTTCAAAGGATAGGCACCCCGACAACTATCTCAAAATCGCCGACAGGTTTCAAACCCTTATAGGTACGGTTCAAAGCCCCGAGTTTTACGGGGATAGCGACTTGGTGGAAGAGGTTTCAAACCCTTATAGGTACGGTTCAAAGCTCCTCAGGGGGTGGACCTAAGCTAGGGCGGCCATAGGCGTTTCAAACCCTTATAGGTACGGTTCAAAGCATCACGATCATAAATCGCCGTGATGTCCGCATAACCGTTTCAAACCCTTATAGGTACGGTTCAAAGTACACCCCGGGGTGAAGGAGGGAAAGAATGGAAAAGTGGTTTCAAACCCTTATAGGTACGGTTCAAAGTTGGAGGTGATGAGGGTGAGCTACAGGACCGTTTTGGGTTTCAAACCCTTATAGGTACGGTTCAAAGCCTCCGGGAGGATTACGCTTATCGCCCCGGCCCTATTCTGTTTCAAACCCTTATAGGTACGGTTCAAAGACCCCAGAACCAGGCC
>JANXEN010000004.1 GCA_025058345.1 Sulfolobales archaeon | reverse complement strand
AGGTCTAAAAGTTTTAAAGCATTATATAAGTCACCCCTACTCATATATTAGTCCACCATAAATTCGAGGGACTTAGTTATGAGGTGATACAGTCTAAATGACAGCTTAGACTGACTCCTAAGCTCTAAACCCCCATCCACCCTTAAGGGTTTACCTCCTAATACGTATTTAAGGAAGTAGTGACTGCGATGACCGCTTAAGGCAAACTTTAGAAACTCAGCCAACCTTAGTAAGTCCTTAGGAGTAGGCATTAATTCGTATCCCCACCTTCTAATACAATATAATATTAAGAAGTTAACTAACTGCTTAACCACATTGCTTGTCATGTATAGACTCTACGAACTCATTAACCGTTATCATCGTATCTAAATTCATAATAATCTTAAATGCGTTATATGGCTTACATTAACTTTAGCAAGTCTATGATCGACTTAAATGATTACTCAGTTATCTAAAGTTTTTAAGGTGTTTATTACGGTGTTCCGTGGTTGAGGCCATGATTCGGGAGGCAGATATTACTCGGTCTATAGTTAGGTATGCTTTAAGGGATTTAGAGGAGTTTAGTGAGGTTGATGTAGTTGTTGTTGGTGCTGGCCCTTCAGGGCTTACTGCCTCGTATTACCTTTGTAGGGAGGGGTTTAGGGTTTTAGTTCTTGAGCGGAGGTTTAGCTTCGGAGGCGGTACCGGCCCTGGTGGGAATCTATTACCGCGGATAGTTTTTCAGGAGGAGGTACTTCCTCTACTGAATGAGTTCGGTGTTAGATATGTTAAGGCTGCTGAAGGTCTTTACGTAGCTAATCCTGCAGAGGCTATTGCTAAGTTAGCTGTTAAGGCTCTTGACGCTGGTGTGAGGGTATTATTCGGAGCTCACGTTCAGGACTTAATATATAGGTTAAGCCCTCTGAGGGTTGGCGGCGTTGTCTGGGTCTGGACCCCGGTACATGACGGTGGGTACCACGTAGATCCCCTCTTCACCGAGTCTAAGGCTGTTGTAGATGCTACTGGGCATGAGGCTGAGGTAATATCTATAGCCTCTAAGAAGATACCTGAGTTAGGATTAGTTATGAGGGGTGAACGCTCAGCATACGCAGACCTATCTGAGAGGGTAGTAGTAGAACATACAGGTAAGGTCGCTTCAGGACTATACGTTACTGGTATGGCTGTAGCGAACGTATATGGACTCCCTAGAATGGGGCCGATATTCGGGGGTATGTTACTCTCGGGCAAGAAAGTAGCTGAGTTAATTACTAAGGATTTAAGCAGTAGGAAGTGAGGGTAAAGCTCAGTAAATCCACCCTTTTTCCAAATATATGAACTTTATGGGAAATGGGTGAATCGGTAAGGATATTAAAGGTTAGCTACTTTACAATAAACAGCCAAGCAAGAGCTAAAACGATCTGCATCGAAGTAATTATTGATGAGGTCCTCAACCAGTAGCGCCAACTAATCGTTACCTTCCTCCTCTCAGAGTAAGAAACCGCAACTATATTTGCTGTAGACCCTATAGGTGTGTAGTTACCTCCGAACACACCCCCGAAGAGTAGTGCGAAGTACGCCTCCCTACCAACTAAGCCTAAAGTACTTAGGAGAGTTGCTAGAGGAGTCATAGAAACTATCACTGAGAGGTTGTCTAAGACGGAGCTAAGGAATGCTGAACCGATGAGTAGGGTAGTTAGGAGTAGTGCTGGCTCCTTAATGGATGAGAGGGCGTAGGTGAGCTTAACCATAACACCACCGTATGTTAGTGAGTAGCTAAGCATGAATAAAGTCATGAAGAAGATTATTGAAGGCCAGTCAACACTCCTCCTAATAAAATCTGAGATAGCTTCCGGCACTATCAAAGATGCTGAGAGGGATGTGAAGAAGTAAGGGATAAATGCTAGAAATGCGTGAGGATCTACACTCAACCCAAAAACATTGCTTAAGTAATGGCATATTAAGTCGTTAGAGGTGACTGCAGCTATGAAAACCAGCAGTAGAGCTAAACCCCTACGCACCTTACTTAACTCCTCCCTACTTATGTGTGTGTAGAAGGAGGTGACGAACGCCTCCACATTACCTGAGGACTTACTGAAAGTATTTGAGAAGCTCCTCATGAAGCCCCTCCAGATAGAAAGGAGTGCTATGTTCAGAAGCAATAACTCGATGATAGATAACGTAAACGCATTCTTGATAAACTCCCCCATACTCATACCGGCAGAGAAGAATAGATATATACCTATCGGGTTACCTACAGGTAATGCGGTGCTGCCGGTATTAGTAGCGATAACCGACATCACTATGAGGGGCTTAACATCAACTCTAAGCAACCTACCCAACTCAAAAATAAGCATAAGCACGTAAATGATGCTAGTAACCTCACCAAGTAAAGCAGCCAACGCGAACGCAAACATAAAGATCAGAGTGACTAGAAGTGAAGCCCTCTCCCCACTAACCCTAACTAAGAGAACAGCCAAATACTTAAAAACACCTAACTCCCTCAAAACACCAGCTAAAACCATAGACCCAATCAAAAACAAAATTAAATCCCACTCAACAGCAGAACTGATGAGGTACTGAGGAGGTACCGTATCAGTCAACACAACAATAACCACAGCAAATAAAGCTGCAAAAACCCTCAACTCCATCCTAATAGCAGTAATAACCACCACTAAGAGGAATAGAGTTAAAGCAAGCGATTGGTGGAGGACCCCAACCCAAGAATTCAGATCGTACACCTCATAACCAACCTCCCTACGCCAACCATCAATCAAGGCCCTACCTAACCCATCACCAACACCTAAGTAAATAGAACTCATCACGATGTAAGAAACGCAGAATAAGAATACGGAAGTAAATATAACACTATAAACCAACCTCATACTTTCACTACTCAATGATGTCTCAAGGCAATAAATAAAAGGTTAACAAGATATGAAGACCCTATGCGTAGGGCCTCGAAACACCCAAACCCACATAACCAATATAGGTAGCTGAATCTTCATCAATTAAAGACCTTCAGAAGCCGTGAAAAACTTAAAAGCCAATAGAGAATCTTATAGCGGGGCCCGTCGTCTAGCCTGGTTAGGACGCTGCCCTTACGAGGCAGAGGTCCTGGGTTCGAATCCCAGCGGGCCCACCATCCTTAGCCACTAAATGCTGGAATCCATAAGGTAAGAACTACTTAACACAGCACCGCTATACGTAAGTATACGGCTATGTTATTATTAACAACAGATACAAGGCTTAAACACCGGGAAATATATGTATAAATTATTTAATCCCTTCAGCTTTAGCTTAATTTTGTGATGTGTAGTGAGTGCTGAGAGGATAGCAGCTTCGCTGATCGTGTTAAGCATAGTTGGTGGATTGCTAAAGATTTACGGTAGCTTCGTAGGCGGCTCTAAGTCTATATTCGTAGATGCTTTGACTTCAGCTGCGAATACCTTAGCTATTGTTTTGATTTTAAGGTTTTTTAAGGTTGGTGCAGTCCCCCCTGACAGAGACCACCCTTACGGACATTATAGGCTGGCGTTAGGTGGCTCTATATCTATGCTTATGCTTTACTCATTCGTTGCAGGTATAGTGATTTTAGACTTAATTAACTCATTCAATAAGCCCTACACGGTGAATTACGAATCCCCTCTCTACGCTGCAGTAGCCTTAATCCCCTACGGTATTGCGATCTATGTGGGAAGAAAGGGTAACTCAATCCTATCCGGGTATGCTGGCTTCACAGCTGTAGAGTTAATAGAGAGTTTAATATCGATTACCTCATCCATTGGGGGGATAGCTGTAAGCTACTTAGTAGACTACGCTGGAGCTACAATACTTACTGCATACCTCCTCCGCGAATTAACCATAAGCATTAGAGATGTGGTAAACTTAGTGAGTGATATAGCTCCAGATGACGTAGTTGAGAAGGTCTTCAATGATGTGACGAGCCACGGCCTAGAAGTAGGTAGGGTAAGGGTTAGGAAGGTATTAGAGAACGTATATCAGGGAGATGTCGTTGTGAAACTCCCACCCAACACATCAGTTGAAGACTCCCACAAAGTTGCTGACATAATCGAGAAAGAACTCAAGAGCCGCGGAATAGATATATTAGTACATGTAGAGCCAAACAGCAAAGACGCTGTAAACCCTAAAGAACGATGAGACATTAAACTACGTTACATGAAATACAGATATACTTCAGTGGGAATTACCTTACCTGAACTACCCGCCCTTCAAAATTATTTTAACGTGTAACGCATTAAAGGATGTAGATCAGATATGAAGGTATAGATACCAACCTTTAAATTAAGGAATGACTAAATTATTAATGAATTAGGTACGTATTACATGATGATATGGCTGTGAACTGAGGTCCGTGAAGAACCGTGTTTTAACTGATGAATAACTTAATAACTTACTAAAGACTAATCCTCGGGGATGAAAATTCTATGCCCGTAGTCCACGTATATGTGTGGAAGGGCTTCTCAAATGAGGCTAAGAAGAAGGTAATTGCAGGTATTACTAAGGTCTTCACCGATTTAGGAATACCTGTACATGCGGTTGAGGTAATAATACATGAGATACCTAAGGAGGATTGGGGTGTAGGTGGGGAGCAGGCAAGTGAAAAGCTTAAAGACGTACAACCGCCTTAAATCTTTTTTTAATAATTAATTATCCGATAGAGATGTTCAATGATAGTTTTAAATTGATGGAAGAGGTGAGTAAGTTGAGGTGGGTGTGATGGCTGAACTCCTTACTAAGAAAGAGAGAATGAAAGTACTGAAGACTTTAGATTCGGACTTAGAGTTCAGATACGCAGTAGCGGGTTACTTAGGACTATCTGAAATACTTAAAGGGCTTGAAAGGATTGGAGAAGGCCAAAACAAGATATGGGACGAAATAAGAGCACTAAGAGAAGAACAAAGCAAACTATGGGAAGAAATCAAAGCACTAAGAGAAGGCCAAAACAAGATATGGGACGAAATAAGAGCACTAAGAGAAGAACAAAGCAAACTATGGGAAGCTCAGAGTAAGCTGTGGGAAACTGTTAATAGGCTTTCAGTGACTGTGGAGAGGCTTACTATAACGGTTGAGGAGGAAGGTATTGATGTTGTTGCTTATAAGTTGAGGGAGAAGTTAGGTTTAGATATAAAGTTAAGTAGGTTATTCATTGATGGTTTAGGTGAGGTTGATTTATATGGGGTTAGTGATGATTTATGTGTGGTTGGGGAAGCTACCGTGAGGTTGGGTGAGAGACTCATAGATGAGTTGGAGAGGAAGATAGACTTATTGAGGAGTTTAAGGCCTGACTTACTGAGGCCGAAGCTCATTAAGGTTGTTTATGTGGACTACGCTACGCCTGGAGCTTTAGTTAGAGCTGCTGAGAGGGGTGTGTGGATACTTAAGTGGAGTGGTGACCTAACACCTCTAGTAATCCATGAGCTGAAGATGAAGTGATTGAAAAATTGATTAGTTTCAGATACACTGCTTCATTGATGTTCGTACTTCTTTATCAGGTCGCTTATTAATCGATGATGTTCCTCCTCATTCTTAGCAAGAGCTTCAGCAAGATCCTTGAGGACGGGGTATTGGAGACCTGCAGCTAAATTCCTATAAAACTCAATCATTTCTGCCTCAATAATTAAGTGATCCTTAAGTAGCTTCACCATTAAAGCCTTCTCGGAGACTGAAGGCCTCAACCCCTCAATATCCTTCATAACCTCCTTATCTTTCTTTAAGGCCTCCTCATACGCCTTTAAAACCCCGTTCATTAACTCCTTATGGATTAATGTATCGATAGCTACTTTCTTAATAACTTCCTCTAAATCTTTCATATCCATTCCCTGCAGCTTCAACACACGTAGAGCGTGGACATAGGAATTAACTGCTTTTTCCTCAATATCATATGCTTTTCTGATCTTATCGACGATCAATTTAAAATTCACCTAAAATTTAATGACAACGTAACTTATAAGTCTAATGAATTAAAAGCCTATATTTAATTTTCGAATTGCTGCACTTAAACATATTATCTTGAAGGTATTACTAAACAATAAATAAAATTAACCTTAAAGACCTGTGTTTCACGCTTAAATCCCTAACGACTGCTGAGGCTCGGTGCCTACATCTATTTAAGGAACGTGTAGAAGCTATCCGATTATGAGCAAGGTATTAAATCTTAAAATTAAGTAGTAATTGGTAGGAGTTATGTATGTTAATGAGTTCATGAGTAAATGGGTTGAGTCTGTAGAGCTCATTAAGAGGATGTATGGCGATAAAATAGTATATGAGGTAGGTCCTAATAACTTACCGCCAGTACCTGATTTAGGTAAGGCTGTAAGGGACGCTATTAAAAACCCTATCGGATGTAAATCCTTAGATAATTTATTAAGGCCTGGGATGAAGGTTGCTGTAGTTGCTGACGACATTACGAGAGCTACACCTAGGGATAAGATACTTCCAATACTTCTTGATGAGTTGAATAGGGCTGGAGTACCTGATAGCGATATAACTGTAGTGATTGCTTTAGGCACCCACAGATATATGAGTGAGGATGAAGTACTGAGGTGTTTTGGTGAGGATGTCGTCAGGAGGGTTAAGATAGTGAATCATGAGTGGCTTGACAGCAGTAAGTTAGTGTATGTTGGGAAAACTAAGAACGGAACTCCAGTCTACGTGAATAAGTTAGTGTATGAGGCTGATTTCGTAGTGGGTTTAGGTAGCATAATACCGCATCTTTACGCAGGCTACGGAGGCGGTGCTAAGATCATACAGCCAGGCGTGTGTGGTGAGAAGACCACCGCATACACCCACATACTTGCTGCTCTGGAGGACCCTATGAACCTGCTTGGAAATCCTGACAACGTAGTTCGTAGGGAGATGGAGGAGGTAGCTGATGTCGTGGGGCTTGACTTCATAGTAAACGTAGTGTTCAACGGTAGGGGGGAGGTAGTTAAGGTAGTTGCTGGAGATATGAGGAGGGCGTTTAGGGAGGGGGTTAAGGTAGCTGAAACTATTTACAGGAGGGAGATACCTGAGCCAGCAGATATCGTGGTGGTTAATACTTATCCAGCAGTAATTGACTACTGGCAGGCGATTAAAGGATTCGTACATAGCCAACTAGGAGTTAGGGAAGGAGGTACGGTAATACTCTACACTGACTGCCCAGATAGGATATCACCGATACATGGTAAGACCTTTGAGAAGTATAGATACGCAACTGTGGAGGAGTTGCAGAAAGTGATTAAGGAAGGCAGTGAGGAAGACTTAGTTGGTCTTGCAACGGTTTACGTCCATACAAAGTATATACACAGGGTTGAATGCATGTGTGTTTCGAAGGGGTTGACGAAAGAAGATAAGGCAGTACTTAGATTCAAACATGCTGAAACGGTAATAGATGCGTTAGAGCATGCTTTAAAGAAGTATGGAAGTAACGCTAAGGTAGGTATAATACACCACGGTGGTGAGGTATACCCTATAGCTACGAAAAAGATTTAACCTAAAAATCAAATACTAGTGGTGAGTTCTATGTTTAATTCTTATGAGTCCCTTCACAAAGACTTAATTGAGTTAATTAAGCTTAAATCAGACCCTATAGGCATTAAGCTATTTGAGGAAGTGCGTTCAGACCTACCATACATCAATAAAAACTTAGCGTTATGTCAGATCATGAAGCTAGCAAGCATCTACGGTAAAACTGTGGGTATATCTGCTGAAAACGTAGATGCCTGCGTAATAGGTACGTATATACTGGGGTTTAAGGAATTACCCGATAACTACTACAGGAAGTGGGTGACTTTAAGGAAAATGCCTGAAGAGATAGCTAAGTCAGTAATAGCAAACATACACACACTGCCAATGGGCAAGTATAAATCTGGAGTACTAGCACCGCTTAAGAAGTTTGACGAACTGCACTTAAACCCAGATGGCATCATCATGATGGCCAATTCGGCTCAGGCATACCTACTGTTGGTAGGGTATTTCGACTCACAGGGTATTAAACCTAAGTCTGACTTCAACGGTCATGCCGCATGTGAAATAGTAGCTACGGTCATTAACGGTAGGTCACCATGGCTTACGATACCGTGTGGAGGTGCTAGAGGTTTAGCAGAGGCTCAAGATGATGAGTTATGGGTTGGTATGAGAGTTGAGGACCTGAGGGCTGCTATGGGGAGACTCAAAAGCGTGGGGAGTAAGTACCCGCCGCCAGTTTATCAAATACTTATGATGGAGCCAATTCCGGAACACTCGCTTACATTACTGGTTGGTAGGACTTAATCTGCTAGAAGTTTCCCCACAGTCTAGCGGTAAACCCTAAAATCTAAGTGATTTCCTTTATTTCATTACGTTACTGAAGCGTTAGATAATGTTCATTAAGAGTTATAATTATAAAATATATTAATTATAATGTGAAATTATGAAAGCAGCATTACTTCGTGAACTTCAAAAACCATTAGTTATTGAGGAGGTCCCCGATCCTGTACCCGCTTATGGTGAAGCCTTAATTAAGGTTAAGGCTGTAGGTATATGTCACTCAGACCTTGAGATCATCGACGGTAAAATCCCACCAGCTAAGCTACCTATAATCCTGGGACATGAGGTAGCCGGAGTTGTGGAGAGTGTCGGCGATGGTGTTAAGCATCTAAAACCAGGTGATAAGGTCGCTTTGTCATGGCTATGGTGGACATGCGGTAGGTGTAAGCCATGCCTTTCAGGACGTGAAAACATCTGCGAAAATCAGTTAAATACAGGCTACGTAGTAGATGGTGGGTACGCTGAGCTTGTTAAGGCCCCAGCAACTCATTTAATTAAAATACCTGAAGGTGTGTCATTCCCTGAAGCTACCTCAGCTACTGACGCAGTAGCAACCCCATATAGGTCCCTCACCTACGCATCTAAGGTAGTGCCTGGGGATTTAGTCTCCGTATTCGGTGTTGGGGGATTAGGACATAACGCAGTTCAAGTAGCTAAGGCTTTAGGGGCTAAGGTTGTTGCTGTAGATATATTGGAGAGTAAGTTGGAGTTCGCTAAGGAGGTTGGGGCTGACTACACAGTTAACGCATCTAAGGAGGACCCAGTTAAGTATATAAAGAACTTAGGCGGTGCTGATGTGGCTGTAACTCCTGTAGAGTCTCTGAAGGCTATGAGGCAGGCGTACGACTCGCTGAGGGCTGGAGGTACCTTAGTGCTTGTCGGCCTACCTGTTGGTGAGTTATCACTACCGGTCATAGATTGGATACTTAAAGACGTTAAGGTGGTTGGTAATATAGGCTTCACTAGAGGCGATATAATGAGGAGTTTGGAGTTAGTTGCGGCTGGCATGGTGAGGCCTAGGGTTGAGTTATTCAAGTTTGAGGAAGTTAACGCCGCTATTGAGAAACTCAGGAGAGGGGAAGTTAAGGGGAGGGCTGTACTGACTTTTTAAAAACCAAACACTACTTTTTAAATTACTTAATCCTCTTAAGCCTTAACTTATTTAGGAGAACTTCCTCTAACTCAGCCCTATCCTCATCCCTTAAATTAACTAGGGGTAGCCTCATACTACCTCCTTTAAGCCCTAATATCTCCATAGCTGCCTTCCTAACACTCATGTAGATGTATGATGTCCCGTAGGGTGGCTGTAGAACTGCCGTCGACGGCCCGTACTTCTCACGCATCTTAGCTATGAACTCGTCGAGAGGTTCTAACTTCTTAACTAACTCATGTACTTTCTTCCAATCACCTTCGTTCCCAGCCTTAAGTAACTCTAAGCTGAATTCAGGCATGAAGTTAGCTAGGCCTGATACGAATCCCCTAGCACCGTAAGGTAGTGTAGCTGCGTACCACCACTCACCACGTCCCTGAACTATAGGTATTTTATGCCCTACAGACTTCACCTGCTGGTAGAAGACATCTATAAATGGGGTGTTTTCCTTAACGCCAACTATGTTCGGAATTTCAGCAATCCTCCTCATCAATGCAGGCCTTACATAGACCTTAGATACGCTGGGGTTATTGTAGACCATGACGCCGATATCTAAAGCCTCAGCTATTTTCCTGTAATGGAGGTACATACCTTCCTCATCAGGTACGTGGTAGTAAGGAAGAACTACCTGAACACCGTCAGCACCAACATCTTGGGAATACTTACTGAGCTCTACCGCTACTTTAGTTCCAGCAGCACCTGTACCCGCGATAACAGGTACCTTACCACCAGCCTCCTCAACCACAACTTCGATGACCTTCTTAATTTCATCTTCTTTCATCGCGTAGAACTCACCGTTACTCCCGCATGGAACTAACGCAAGCGGGCTTCCCTTACCCACCTCAACTAAGTATTTAGTGTTCTCCCTAATGCCTTCGAAATCCACCTCATCGTCCTTAGTGAATGGGGTCATCTGAACGACTAGTACTGAACCCCTCATTAAGAACTCTTTAAGAGATTCAAAACGCATAAACAACACCTTAATAATGTTAATTTTTGAGATATTTATACCTTAAACAATTATAATCCATCACGTTATTACATTACGGACTTCCTTAGACTTAAGATTAATGAACAGGTAGTTAACTAATATGGATGCAGTAGCTATCGCCAATACCCAGAACGATATCGGAAGCCCGTAAGAAACCGCTAAGAACGTCCTAACGGGGCCGTAGATCAATGCGTTATATAACGCGAAGGCAGCACCCCCAACTAAACCCGCTACAGCTCCAGGGATTAACTTCTTAGCCCTAGTAGGACTTAACCACCCAGTAATCGTTATAGGAGCTAGTGGGAGGAGTATAACTGAGGACAGTACTGACATCTCGACAACGAATCCAGGCCTTAAGTAAGCAACCAACATACTTATTACGGTTAAGCAGACCACGACTAAGTTACTGTATAGTAGGATACGGCCAGCGCTTACTTTCCTAGCCCCAACTTCGTAGAAATCCCTAATTATTGATGAGGCTATGCTGAGGATTATGGAGTTAGCGGTTGATACGGCAGCAGCTATGATTGATACGAAGATTAGAGAAGTCAGTGACGGGTCGAAAGTCAGAGCTAGGGTCGGAGTAACTAAATCCCTATTAGTAATTACGGGAAGTAGCTTAAACTCTGTTAACGCCCTAGCCATAAGTCCCACAGTAACGACTATTAACGTATATGCATAGCCATACAGTGAGAAATATTTGATGGTGTTTTTAAGGGCTTTCTCGTTCACCGGCATGAACATCCTCTGAACTACTTGAGGATTGGTAACTGCGAAAAATATCCAAGGCAATGTATATGCTAGGAAGGTACTGAAGGACCAGAAGGGGGTGATGCCGGTTACACCGACCTTATCTAAAGCTACTACAACATCGCTTACGTTTAGGGAGGACATCTTAATTGAGGTAGTTACTAGGAATACTACAGATGCGACGATCATTAAAATTGCTTGGTAAGCATCTGTAGTAGCTACGCTCCATATACCTGCTAATATAGTCCAGAGGAGGATTAGGAAGGCAGCTACGGAAACTCCTACGAAGTAATTTAGGCCTAAGCTCTCGAATATTGTCCCTATACCTATTACCTGAGCTGATATGTATGGAATTAGCGATATCAAGTAGGTGAGTGCGGTGAGCTTACCTAACAACTTACTTCCGTAAAGACCTGAAAGCATCTCTGAAGGACTTACCCAACCATGCTCCCTAGCCATTAACCACACCTTCTTTGAGAAAATAGCCAGTAAAGCTAAAGTAGCTAGTAAGTAAATCAACTCAAAACCTAAGGCACCAACACCGGTAGCGTATGTAAGCCCAACTAACCCAACCATCATAAATGCGCTGTAAGTAGTTGCTGCGTAAGTCATAGATGATAAGAACCCACCCAACCTGTAATTACCTACGAAATACTCACGAGTGGACTTAACGCCAAACCTCCTAGAAATGACAGCTATTAAAGTACCTAATACGATATAGGCAGCTAAGAAAACAGCGAAATGAGCTAACAATCAACCCCACCTCCTCAGATAAATTAAGGTTATCGCAATCCACAGCAGCGTAAGTAAGGACCAGTAAGTAAATAACGTGAAGCCCCTAACACCTACGTAAAGAGTGTAAGGCACTAAGTAGAAGAGAGCCGTAAACAACACTAATAAAGCAACATACACTTTCTGAGACCTCATCATACCTCCTAAAAGATTGAATATAAGTACTTAAAAACCTTACAATGGCTAACGCACCCCCTACGAGGTATGGTAGTGATGTAAAACGATTAAATTAATTAAAGTTTTTCGAAGTAATGGCCATCTCTACTTATCCAATACGTTTTTAAGTAGGTCTATTCCCTAATTCTAGGGGGTCGTATGAGGAACCAATTCCAATATCCAATACTTTAAACCCTAATTCTGTAAACTCCGAATTAGATGTGATTAGGGAGATTATTAAGAGGGGCCTAAACAACAACCAGGTAATACTCCTCAAAGAGTTAAGGTTAAATACGTATAAGAGCTTATCTTCAGCTCTTAGAAACCTATCTAGAAAGCACGGAATACCTCTATCAACACTTAAGGCTAATGCTAAAGTCTTACGTGACCTTAACTTAATTAACGTCAGTAACGGTAACGGGGTTAAAGAAGTAGTGCTAACTCCGATGGGTCACTTCGTCATCGAACTACTAAACTCTACCGCAATTAAGGACTTTACAGTGGATTTAGATGTAATTAAGGTCTTAACTGAGAGGTCGGAGATCGTTCGAAGACATGTTCTAGAAATGGTTGCTGAGGCAGGGTCCGGCCACGTAGGGGCTTCCCTATCCGTAGTTGATATCCTGGTTACGCTTCTCACCGCTAAAATGAGGTATGACTTTAAGAACCCTAAATGGCATTTACGGGATAGGCTAATCCTTAGTAAGGGCCATGCAGCACCCGCACTTTACGCGGTACTAGCCACTACTGGAATCATACCTAGAGATGAGTTAAGGAAGTTCAGAGATATTGAAGGCATTCTTCAAGGGCATCCGGACACTGAAATCCCTGGTGTAGACATGGTTTCAGGGTCATTAGGTCAGGGACTATCCATAGGTTGTGGAATGGCACTAGCCCTTAAGAACGACGGCATCCCAGCTAAGGTCTACGTAATTATGGGTGACGGTGAGTTAGATGAAGGTCAGGTCTGGGAGGCTGCTATGACTGCAAGTAAGTTAAGGCTTGATAACTTAATAGTCATTATCGACAGGAATAAATATCAGCAGGAAGGTCTTACTGAAGCTGTTAAACCTTTAGAGCCTCTAGTCATGAAGTGGATATCGTTTGGATGGCACGTAATTGAGGTTGACGGACATAACTTTAGAGAACTTCTAGGTGCCTTCAACGAAGCTGATGAACATAAGGGTGGGCCTACAGCTATAATAGCACATACCGTTAAGGGGAGGGGGTTCCCCCCAGCTGAGGGGAACAACAAATACCACAGCAGACCTATCACTAAGGAGGAATTAAGGCTTACGGGGGTAATTTAATGAGGTTAACGTTTGGGAGAACACTGGTTGAGATTGGCTTAACGTACAGCGACCTCTACGTAGTTGATGCTGACTCAGCGAGCCATACGATGACTTCATTATTTGCTGAAAACTTCCCCGATAGGTTTGTGAACGTAGGGATCAGCGAGCAGGACTTAGTTGGTGTTGCTTCTGGCCTAGCTTCAGTCGGTAAGAAAGTAATCGCAAGTACATACGCATCTTTCCTCATGAGGGCTTGGGAACAAATTAGAAATACAGTAGCTAGGGCTAAACTTAACGTTAAATTCGTGGGGACTCATGCCGGTATCTCAAACTTCGGTGATGGGCCGTCACACCAATGCTTCGAGGACATCGCATTAATGCGTGTAATTCCAGGTATGAAGGTAATTGTACCAGCTGATTCATTGGAGTTGAGGGGATGTCTAACTGAGGTAGTTAAGGATGAAGGACCTGCCTACATTAGGATTGGCAGAGATGAGGATGAGAGAGTGTATGATGAATGCCTATGTAGGTTAGGGGTTGCAAACGTAGTTATGGATGGCTCCGACGTAGCAATAGTTGCTATAGGCAATATGGTTTCAGAATCAGTTAAAGCTGCTAAGGAGTTGAGGAACGTAGGTATCAGCGCTGCGGTAATTGACTCACATACAGTCAAACCATTAGATAGGGAGACCATCCTTAAATACGCGATGAAGACTGGAGCTATGGTAGTTGCTGAGGAGCATAACGTATTAGGGGGTCTAGGCAGTGCAGTCGCTGAGGTAATTAGTAGGAAGTATCCAATCCCTATTGAGTTTGTAGGGGTTGATGATACCTTCGGACATTCGGCTAGGTCTTTAGGGGATCTTAGGAAGTTCTTAGGGCTTACATCATCAGATATATCTAGAGCTGTTACTAAGGTGGTGAGGGAGCGGTGACCTACAAGCTAGTTTCTAGGGAATTCCGGAAGGACGACCTAATCTTAGATATAGGTGGGGTTGAAGTCGGAGGCGATAAGGTTGTAGTGATAGCCGGCCCCTGCTCAGTAGAGAGCGTCGATCAGGTGTTGAAGGTAGCTAAGGAGGTTAAGAAACTCGGAGCCCATATGCTTAGGGGAGGGGCCTTCAAACCTAGGACATCCCCCTACAGTTTCCAAGGCCTAGGTGAGGAAGGCCTTAAGATGTTGTCCACAGCCCGTGAGGAGACAGGACTACCCATAGTTACAGAGGTTATGGATCCTCGTGACATACCATTAGTTAGTAAGTACGCTGATGTACTTCAGGTCGGTGCTAGGAATATGCAGAACTACACACTACTTAAAGAGTTAGGGCGGGCTAACAAACCAATACTCCTCAAGAGGGGATTTTCCGCAAGCATTGAGGAGTGGTTGGGGGCAGCAGAATACATAGCCGTTGAAGGTAATAGGAACATAATCCTATGTGAGAGGGGAATTCGAACATTTGAAACACATACACGCTTCACGTTAAGCGTGGTTTCAATACCTTACGTCAAGAAATTAAGTTATCTACCAGTAATCGCTGACCCAAGCCACGCTACCGGCAGGAGGGACTTAGTAATACCTGCATCAAGAGCCTCTATAGCTGCAGGGGCTGACGGGCTAATTGTTGAAGTACATCCAGAGCCTGAAAAAGCTTTAAGCGATGGCGCTCAGTCAATCACCGTTGACGAATTCTCAGAACTAATTAAGGAAGTCCGAAAGATAGCTGAAGCCGTCGGTAGGAAGTTATGAGTAATTACCACGAAGTAGTTCTAAGGACTAAGACTAAAGAGTACCCAATAATAGTGGGTAGGGGGGTTATAAACGACTTACCGAAATTCATGAAGGGCTTCAGAAACAGCAAGAAGTGCGCAGTAATTACAAACAACGTAGTGAGGCCACTATATGGTGAGTTCGTCCAGAAACTACTTAGTAATGCGGGATACGAGGCATACGTAATTGAGGTTCCTAACGGGGAAGACTGCAAAGATTTAAGAGTGGTTGAGAGGGTCTACGATGAGTTAATAAGCTACCGCTTCGATAGGTACTCTACAGTAATTGCCTTAGGGGGAGGTTCTACCGGTGATTTAGCGGGCTTTATAGCAGCTACGTATATGAGGGGTATTAACTACATTCAAGTACCTACGACCCTACTAGCTCAGGTAGATGCAGCGATAGGTGGTAAGGCAGCTATCAACCACCCTAAAGGCAAGAACCTAATAGGTGTATTCTACCACCCGCAATTAGTGTTAGTTGACGTCGACCTACTTAAAACTCATGACTTTAGGGATTTAAGGTCTGGACTTGCTGAAATCATTAAATACGGGATAATCATGGATAGTGAGTTCTTCAAATACGTAGTGAGTAATAAGGCTAAATTACTAGATGTAAGTAGTGAGGAATTACTTAAAGCTGTATTGAAGTGCTGTGAGTTTAAGGCTTCAATAGTAAGTAAGGATGAGTTCGATAGAGAGGGCATTAGAGCTATCCTCAACTTCGGACATACCGTCGGACACGCAGTCGAGACGTACTCTAACTTCACCTTAAGACATGGTGAGGCAGTCTCAATCGGGATGTGCTATGAGGCTAAGGTGTCAGCAGCTATGGGATTCATTAATAAGTCAGTTGCTGATGAGGTATGCAGATCATTGAGTGATTTAGGCCTACCTACCCGCATTGAGGAGTCCGCTGAGGTCAGTAAGCTACTTGATTTAATGAGGCGTGATAAGAAGTCCGTCGGCGGTAAGATAGCTATGGTACTCCTTAAGGATATAGGAAGTAGCTTCCTAATGGACAGTGTTCCTGAGGAAGTCGTCTTAGAGGTTATGAGGAGTTGGTGAAGCCCCTTATCTGCGCCTCACTCACAAAAGTAGAGGATGTTAGGAAGGCATGCGAAGCTGACTTAGTTGAGGTTAGGATCGATATGGTGGGGAGTAAGTGGGTTGAAGTAGTTGGTGAGTTAAGCCGTCCTTGGATAGCCTGCAATAGAAAGTTTGATGAGGGAGGTCTATGGAGAGGTGATGAGGGAAGTAGGGTTAAGGAGTTAATTACAGCTACGGACTTAGGGGCTGAATTCGTGGATATAGAACTCACATCCGTTAACGTTGAGGAACTAATTAAGTACTTTAAGGGCAGAGGGGTTAAGGTCGTAGTATCTAAGCACATTACTACCCACACACCAGACATAAACGTCTTGAAAGAATTAGTTGACGTTATGATTAGGTTAGGGGCTGATGTGTGGAAGGTAGCTACTAAGGCAAACAGCTTATCAGATAATCTGATACTGCTTAAACTCATTAGGGAATCCACAAAGCCTGGAATATCACTAGCGATGGGTGAATTAGGCATCTTAAGTAGGGTACTATCACCGCTGATGGGTGGCTTCCTAACCTACGCATCAGTAAGTAAGGGAGCTGAATCCGCTCCCGGCCAACTAACGCTAAATGAGATTAAGGAAATTTATAGGATGTTAGGTGTTTTGGAGTGAAACACCCAAGGCTTATTTGCCTAATTGGAGACCCTGTGGAGCACTCCATATCCCCCGTAATACATAATGAAGCGTTCAGGAGGTTAGGACTTAACTACATCTACTTAACGTTCAGGGTAAGAAGTGATGACCTAGAACATGCGGTAAAGGGGTTAAAGGCGTTAGGAGCTGTTGGCTTTAACGTAACCTTACCTCATAAGGTATCAATCATTAAATACTTAGATGAGGTAACCCCTGAAGCAATGTCTATAGGCTCTGTAAACACTGTAGTGAATGATGGGGGTAAGTTAATCGGATATAACACAGACGTTGTAGGTGTGGTAAACACCTTCAAATCGTTGGGTGTTAACGTTCTTAACGTGAATGCAGCTGTTTTAGGAGCTGGCGGTGCTAGCAGGGCGGTAATAAACGCATTAATTAAATGCGGGGTAGGTAAGGTTCTACTAATTAATAGAACCTTAGAGAAAGCTGTTGAAGTAGCTAGAGACTGTAGAAGCGCTTCCCCCAACACTGAGGTAATTCCAATGGAGTTAAATTCGAGGAACCTCCAACTAGCTCTATCTCAGTCCGAAATATTAATCAACACCACATCAGTTGGTATGTATCCGAACGTTGACGATTCCCTAGTCCCTAAAAATCTTATAAGGGATGACCTAATCGTTATGGACATAGTTTACAATCCCGTAGAGACTAAGTTATTGAGGGACGCTAAGGAAAGAGGTGCTAAAACGATTAACGGTGTGTACATGTTAGTTCATCAAGCAGCTGCAGCATTTAAGCTTTGGACTGGTGTTGATCCACCTCTCGAGTTGATGTTTACCGCTGCATACTCAGCATTGAGGTGATGAGATGCCTAATATATCGTTAGTAGGTTTTATGGGGTCTGGAAAGACTACTGTAGGTAATTTACTTGCTAAGCAACTAGGCTTCAACTTCGTAGATTTAGATAGGGTTATTGAGGGAAAGCTAGACATGGAGATTGACGTAATTTTCAGTAAGTTTGGGGAGGAGTACTTCAGGGATGTTGAGGCGGAAGTGATTAAGGAGGTGTTGAGTGGAGTGGATAATACCGTCATATCATGTGGTGGGGGAGTCGTTTTACGGGAAGGCAACGTAAACGTATTGCGTGAGCGTTCAATAGTTATATATCTACGCATCAGTGCTGACGAAGCGTATAGGAGGCTTAAACACTGCGATGACAGGCCATTACTGAAGGACAGAGATAGGAAGGCAGTTATAAATGACTTACTGAGGATTAGGGAGCCTCTCTATTTAAGGGCAGCGCATATGGTCGTTGATGTAGATGGTAAAGAACCTCAAGACCTAGTTAACGAGTTACTTCAGAAACTCCCTACTGAGGTGGTAGGAGATTCTCGTTCGAGTTAAAGGTAAGTCCGTTGAGGGCGTTGTAGAAGCCCCACCATCGAAGAGCTTCACACATAGGGCCTTAATATGCGCTTCTTTAGCTGAAGGTGAGAGTAAAGTAATTAACCCATCGCCCTGCGACGATTCGTTCGCAACAATTAAGGCTCTAAAAGCCTTAGGAATTGAATTATCGCTTATGAATAGCTATGTAATTATTTCAGGAGGTAACTTAAGCCCTAAGGTAGGGGTAATTGACTGCGAGGAATCAGGAACAACATTAAGGTTAATTACTGGTGTTTCCTCCTTAATCAACCATCGGATTATATTAACAGGTGGTAAATCCCTCCTAAGAAGACCTATCGGTGAGTTAGTAAGTGCTTTAAATAAGCTTGGGGCTAAGGTAATGTGCCGCGGTGATTACCCACCAGTAGTAAGTTACGGAGGCTTTAAGGGCGGGGTAACCGATATAAGGGGTGATATAAGCTCTCAATTCATCTCATCCCTACTCCTAATATCGCCCCTAGGGGGTTTAGAAACGACTTTATCTACATATAATGCGGAGTCGAAGCCATACATCTTCATGACTTTAGAGGTTCAGAAAGCCTTCGGAGTTAACGTTAAGGTCAATGATGATGGAAATTACCTAACGTTCCGAATCCCGAATTCGAGTTATAGAGGTACTAATTATTTGGTGGAGGGTGATTGGTCCTCAGCAAGTTACTTCTTAGTGGCTGCAGCTATCTCAGGCCACGTTAAAGTCACTAACTTAAATTTAAGTAGTCTGCAGGCAGATAAAGAGGTTTTGAAGGTGGTTAAGGAGTTTGGCGCCTCAGTAATGAGTAATGATAACTCTGTTGAGGTTATTGGATCACGTTTAGAGGGCTTCGAATACGACGTCTCCGATTCCCCTGACTTACTTCCTACCTTAGCTGTATTAGCTGCCTCAGCTAAAGGGAGAAGCGTAATAAGAGGTGTAGGTAGGTGTAGATTAAAGGAAAGTGATAGAGTTGAATCTACTGTAGCCAACCTTAAGGCGTTGGGTGTAGACGTTAGAGTAGTTGATGATGGGATAACCATCGTTGGTGTAGATAAGGTTAAGTCAGGTATTGTGAATAGTTACGGGGATCACAGAATTGCTATGGCTTTCTCGACGCTGAGCTTAATCTCAGATGGAGGTATCGTTATTGAGGACCCTCTATGTGTAAGTAAATCTTTCCCCAATTTCTGGAATAACCTCTCTAACCTAGGGTTAGATGTGGAGGTCATTTTATGAGCTTCAGCTTTGGGAGGTTATTCAGGATATCGGTGTTTGGTGAGAGTCATGGATTAGGTGTAGGTGTGGTAGTTGATGGATGTCCAGCAGGACTTAACATCGACGAATCATGCATTCAGGCAGAGCTTGATAGACGTAAAGCCAAGAATAGTGAGGCATCTACACAAAGGAGGGAAGGTGATAGAGTCAGAATCCTATCGGGGGTCTTTAATGGAACTACCACCGGGTCACCGATATGTATGTTCGTATTTAACGAAGATGTTAGGTCTGATTACTACGAGTTAATTAGGTTTAGACCTAGACCAGGCCATGCTGACTACGTAGCACATGTGAAGTATGGTGGATTCAACGACTTTAGGGGTGGTGGGACTTTCTCAGGCAGGATCACGGTGGGTATGGTTGCTGCGGGTGCTGTAGCCCTTAAACTCCTAAGTAGGTACGGCATTAAGGTGGTTGCCCACACAGTTAATATAGGCGGTATTTGGGCTGAAAACCATGAGTTAAACAACGTTGACCACCTAGAGAAGCTGATTGAAGTCAGCCCTGTCGGATGTGCAGACCTTAAGGCCTCTAACGAAATGCTTGAATTGATTAGGAAAGCCAGTGAGTTAGGTGAAACCGTTGGCGGCGTAGCTGAGGTTATAGCGGTAAACGTACCGCCAGGGGTAGGTGAGCCGCTGTTCGACACTTTAGAGGGTGACCTAGCTAAGGCATTCTTCGCAATACCCGGTGTTAAAGGAGTTGAGTTTGGGGTGGGGTTTAAGGCTGCCTCAATGTTTGGTTCTCAGTATAACGACCAATTCTCAGTAATTAACGGTAAGGTAGTTACGAACAGTAACAACTCAGGAGGTATTCAGGGAGGTATAAGCAACGGTATGCCGATAGTGTGTAGAGTTGCGTTCAGGCCACCCGCATCTATTAAGATACCACAAAAGACTGTGGACTTAAGGAACTATCAGGAGGTAGAACTGATGTTGAGTGGAAGATTTGATACGTGCATTATTCCTAGAGCCCTACCAGTACTTCGATCTATGGCTGCAGTGGTTCTAACGGACCACCTAATGATCTCTCAGAAAATTCCGAGGGTTCTGAAATGAAGTCGATTGAGGAACTGCGTTCCGAGATTGATAGAATTGATGAAGAGATAGTTAAATTAGTAGCTATGCGTGTAGGGTTAGTAAAGGAGATAGCTGACGTTAAGATGGAGAAGTGTTTAAAGCTAGTTAATCCATCTAGGGAGGCCTACGTGTTAACCAGGGTTAGGGGCTTAAGCTCTGAGTTAGGCATTAATCCAGACCATGTAGAACTTTTATTCAGAATCGTCATGATGATTTGTCTGAAGGAGGAGTTAATGTATGTGGAGGAACGTTGCGGTCATAGGTGCTGCAGGGAAGATGGGTAAGTGGTTATGTAGATTCCTACTTAATGAGGGGTTCAACGTATTCGCTAATGACTTAAGAATAGATGAGTTAACTAAGTTGAAAAATTCAATCCCAAACATTAATATATGCAGTCTAGAGAAATGCGTTACGAACTCCGAAACCATCATCATATCAGTACCTATAGATTCGTTTAAATCAGTTATTAGGGAATTAAAGCCTTATGTAAGAGATGATCAGCTAGTAATAGATGTTTGTTCAGTTAAGAAGTTCCCAGTAACGGTAATGCATAGTGAATTGAAGAAAGGAATTAAATTAGGGACCCACCCACTCTTCGGTCCAGGCACTAAGTCAATCAATAAGAAAAAGGTTGTGTTAACACCGATTAATGAGGAGGAAATAAACTTAGCATCAGAAATTATTAAATGGCTTGGCGAAAGAGGGTGCTACGGCATCCTATTAGATCCGTCGGAACATGACTCACTGATGACTGTAATGATGGGCATACCCCACGCGGTTGGTTTAATTTTATCTAAGTACTTAAGCGGCCTTGACTTAAACACGCTGGAGTTCCTAAACACTCCAACATATAACTTCATGATGAGATATTCTACAGCTATATTAGGAGGTAATTTAGACCTCTACATATCAATTCAAAGGCATTTAGAGGTAAGCAATGAGTTGAAGAAGTTATCAAACATGATTAACGACTTCGCTTCTGAAGTCGCAAACGAACCGGAGAAAGCCCTTCAGGAGTTCCTAAACATACGTAGGAAGGTAGTTAACAACGGCTTAAGCGTCAGTAAGTCTTATGAGTTAATGTATAAGTTATTTGAGGAACTTCAATAGAGTTAAGTAAGATAACTTTAATACCTCTCGCTAAGTAAGTTTTCTAAAAGTGTTCTTAAACAGTATAGCCTTAGAAAGATCTTCCAATGCTTCAACAGCGTTGAGCGCCGAGTAAATATCCTTACTGACTGAGACTACTCCATGACCTCTGAGCGCAACTACGGGACACTTACCAACAGCATCTCTAACGCTTCTAGCTAATTCATCTGAGCCGGGTGGTAATCTATCCACAACCCCCACACATGGCATGGAGACCATAGACTCAACGAAATCACTGACATTTACATCCAACCCTAAATCGAAAACTAAGGTCGTTAAGGGGCTATGCGCGTGTACTACAGCATTAACCCAACTGTAGGTCTTATATATGTATAAATGCATCTTAGACTCTATAGAAGGCGGTGAGTGACCGAAGTACCTTCCATCAAAGTACATTAGTATTATATCATCTGGACACAGCCTATGCTTAGGCTCTTTAGAGGGAGTAATCCACATATAGTTCCCCTTACCTCTAATGCTTGCATTACCTCCCTTAACGTTCAGCAAACCCCTATCATGTAAGGTCTTCATAACATCGCACAACAACTCACGAGGATCCATCACACATCCCCTAAAACCATAGAGAATAAACTTATAAAGTTATAGAAGACGTATGCCTATAACTACAAAACCCTGAGTTAGTTATGTTGGAGACATTTAAAGCTCATGAGCAATAGATCATTATCAGTAGAATTTAAGGACTGAGGCAGGTAATTAGTTTAGGTATAACGGATATGGTTTTAATCAGGTTTCACGGTATTTTGAGGGAGGAATCGAATGTTAAGGAAGTGGAGGTTGGTGATGGATACATTAACGAAATACTAAATGCGTTACCTGAAGGTGTTAAGGGCGTTATTAATAAATACTCTCGATATCTACTTATCCTCGTAAATGGTAAGAGGGTTTACAGCACGGATAAATTACTAGTAAGTAATGGTGATGTGGTTGATTTAACTCTACCTGCTGGTGGGGGTTAGTAAGTTTTTGTTCATCGGTATTTAATGAGTAGTGGGTAAGTTGTACTTCTTCTTAAGTGTATTGGCAACGAATTTCAGCTCCAACCTACTCAGCGTTTCTACGTAAGGCAACCCTGATTTATAGTCCCAACCCCTCCCCTCATAATATTCCTTAAGCATCGGCTCTAAGTTACATGTCTGACCTTTGGAGGGGCCTGTAGGCATCGGTTCTGAGGTAAATCTTTGCGGTAATTTCTCAGACTCCTTCCCAACCCCTTCCCTAAGATTGAAACACCTCTTCAGATTAACTATCCTTTCTGAAATTATCCTTAAATTCCTCACGTCACCGAATTCCTTTATACCCGTAAGTGGTGGCAGTAATTTAGCTATGAAGTCGAAGTAATACATTGGAGGCCACATAGTTCCGTATTTACACATTATAACTGAGTCAACTAACGCGAATAGGTCTTCCTGATCTTTAACCACTAAACCCTTATACTTTTCTGAAAGCCTATCGCATATATCGTCAACTTTATCTATGCCGAACCTCTCGGCAGCAACTTCCCTATAACCTAACTCATCAACAGTGGTTAGAGACCTTAAGTGGTCAGCACCTCTAACCGAAATAGCCCAGGTACATCCAACCGATTTATGACCTCTCGGATCCTGAGCTGAGACCTCCATACCCTTAACCTGAAGTGCGTAAGTCTTCGAACCCCTTCCCAATACCTCTGAAGCCTTCAAAACACCTTCAGCTAAGATATCTCCAATACCCTTCCTCTGAACTATTAGTTTTATTAACTCTATAGCCGCCTCTTCATCGCCCCACACAGGATTAAGGCCATTCAACTCCTCCTTAGATATAACTCCATTCTCATAACACTCAAAGAGGAATGAGATGACCTTACCTGTCGATATGGTGTCTAAGCCGTAGAGATTGCATAAGTAGTTCATATATAGTATGGCATCCATATTCGAGATTAGGAGGTTTGAACCCAGAGCTGCGATGGTTTCGTATTCAGGACCTCCAGATAACGCACCCTCGTACTTACCGTCAGCAACCCTAGTTACGTGTTTACACATGATCATACATGAGAAACACGATCCCCTAGAGACCCTATATTTAAGTAGTTCCTCACCACTAATTTTATCGGCTAATTCCCAATACCCAGTCCAGTGATTCTTAGTTGGTAACCTACCAATAGCGTTCATAGCGGTAACTAAGTTTGAAGTTCCGTATTTACCGAGGCTCAACTGAGTTGGGAGTGCCCAAGGACCTTCAGTATTCCTCCATAGAATATCCTCCATTACCTCAACATATTTATCAGGGTCGTAAACCTCAACCCCGCCACTACCTCTGACAGCCACCACCTTCAACTTCTTAAACCCCATTAAAGCCCCTAATCCTGCTCTACCGAAAGCTCTGTAGTAGTCGACCATTATGGATGCGTACTTAACTAAGTTCTCTCCAGCTGGGCCGACACACATTACGTGGTAGTCTCTCCCAAACCTACTTCTAATTTCGTTAGTAGTATCCCTTACGTTCATACCCCAAAGTGAGGATGAATCGTAGAACTCTATACTTGAGTCATCAATGATTAAAGATACTGGCCTAGAAGCCCTACCGACGATGACTATTACGTCATAGCCAGCGTATTTTATCTGAGGACCTAATCCTCCCCCGGCATGGCTTTCACCCCAAACTCCGGTTAGGGGAGACTTAGAAACGACTGCAAATCTACCTGATGATGGTGCTAAAGCACCTGTAGCTGGACCTGTAGCCACTATTAATGGATTTTCAGGTGATAACGGATTTAAGCCCTCATCAATTAAGTTCCACAGTAGGTATGCAGCTAATCCACTACCACCCACGTATGATTTAGCTAGGTATGTGGGTAAATCCTCAACCCAGTACTTCAGTTTAGTGAGGTCAACGTAAAGTATTTTCCCAGCATAACCTTTAAGAGACGTTGAGGGCACCCCTAGTGCAGTACTTAACGCATTGAGGACTGCCTCCACATAAATCACACTTATAGGGCTTACCATCAACAACTACGAACGCGTCATTAGGGCAGACCTCAACACATGCGAGACATGAACTGCATATGCTGTGGTTTAAGTTAATGAATCCGTTAGCGATGTGGAGTGCTCCTGTAGGACATACCTTCAGACACGTCCCACACTGATTACATATTACGGCTCTTTCTAAGACCCCTAGCTCGTAATTATAATTTATCTTTATTAGAGATATCTTAGGGTTGAAGAGCTTAAATTTCATGAAGCTGCATACGAGCTCACATATACCGCAATCAGTGCAAAGTTTATGGTCTATCCTTAAATGTTTACTCTGTAAGCCCATTTCACAACCCTCCTTTCAACCATACTTAATACCTTAGATATTACGAAGGTTGTTAAGGCTAATAAAATTAAGCAAGCGAACGCTAATGGAGTGTCCAGCCTAGATGTCGACGAAAGTATTACGTAACCTAACCCCTTATCAGACGCTACCATCTCAGCGATTACTGCACCGACGAAAGCGCTAGTTAACCCCATATGAAGCGAGCTCAAGAAATAGGGCATAGCTCTCGGGACAGCTACCTTAGTTAAGATCTGTCCCTTACTAGCGCCGAATGATTGAAGCATCTCCCAAAGCTCTTTCTCCATAGTAATCATGGCTGTTAGAGTAGGAACTAGTATTGGGAAGAAAGCTATTAGGAAGGCAGTAAGTACCTTCGGAACAGCCCCTAAACCAAACCAAAGGGCAAGTAACGGCACTAAAGCAGCCCTCGGAATAGCGTTAAAGCCAGTTATTAATGGATATATGGAATCTCTGATAACCTCACTATAAGCTAGTGGGAGACTTAAGGCAAGTGAGAAAACCGCAGCTATAGCTAAACCCATCAGAGCAGCTACTAAGGTATCCAATAAGTTAAACGCTAAGTAGAGGGAATACTTGGCGGCTGTAGAGAATATGGTGGAAGGTGATGGCAGGACGTAATTAGGTATATTTAAAGTCCTAACTACAAACTCCCAAAAGACCCCTATGGTAAGTAGAGTGAGTATTGGGTTAATTATCTTAACCTTCTTACTCCTCACTGCCTAATCACCTATCAAGTTTTTAATCATAACCACATAATCGTTGAATTCCTTCGTATATTGAACCATTAGGTCTCTAGGCCTTCTAAAGTTTATCATTAATTCTGATTTAATTCTCCCAGGCTTACCGCCCATAACAACTACTCTGTCGGAGAGTAGTACAGCCTCCCTCACATCATGAGTTACTAAGATAGTTGTGCATTTCTCATATGTGATAACTTCCTGAAGTAGGTTCCACATCTCCTCCCTAGTAATAGCGTCTAACGCGCTGAAGGGTTCATCAAGTAAGAGTAGGGGTGGTTTATGAATTAAAGCCCTACATAAAGCTACTCTCTGCTGCATACCTCCCGATAACTCCCAAGGATAACTATTTTCATAGCCTTTAAGACCAGTCTTCTCAATAAGTTCGTAAGCCCTACTCAAGTAACTCTCTAAATCACCATTAATTATCTCAATAGGAAGTAAGATGTTCTTAATAACGGTTCTCCATGGAAGAAGTAGAGGGGATTGAAAAAGCATCCCTACACCTTTCGAATAACCGTTTACACCTTTATTGTTGAATAATACCTCACCGCTTACAGGCCTCACCAACCCAGCAATAACTTTAAGTAGTGTAGTTTTACCGCACCCACTCTTACCTACGATACTAACTACCTCACCTGGCATTACGCTAAGATCTACATCAGCAACTGCGGTTAGACCACCATTGCTATTCCCGTATCTCACACTCACTTTACGTAGCTGTACAACTGGGTCCATGCTCGTACACATCTTACGGTAATCTCTGCTCTTGAGGAGGTAAGTAGCTGAAGTCAATTACCTCACTTAACGATGGCTTCCTACTTAAACCGAATGCCGAAACTATAACATCTATGTTCCTCTCAATTACCGACGGCTCTACATATCCGAAGCCATAACGATCCGTAACTCCCTTAACGTTGATTATCTCTAAAGCCATCATCAACCTCTTCTTCTCTACTTCCTTATTAAGTGTGGGATCTCTCTGAGTGAGGATACTTATGGCCTCATCAGGGTTTTGAATACTGTACTTAAGTCCCTTAATGAATGCCTTAATGAACTTCCTAACAGCCTCTGGGTTATTCTTCAGAAAATCTTCGTTCACAACTATACCATTACCTATTAGGGGTAAGTGCGCGTCGTACTTAAATGTGACTATATCTCTTTCAGAGATGTTGAGGCTTAAGAGATTTAAAATGCATGTGTAGTAGAAGCCTGTTATTGCATCTACATCTCCCCTAACTAGCATAGGCTCCCTTAAAGCTACATCCATAGTTACCCAAGTAACTTTTGTAGGATCTATGCCGACGACCCTAGCATAAGCTGGGAAAACCCTCCGTGCAGCGTCTCCTGCAGGAGCTCCCAACCTCTTACCCTCAAGATCTTTAGGACTGCTGATACCGCTGCTCTTAAGGGTTACTACACTTAGCGGTGAACCTACATGAACTGTAGCTACCATCTTAACCTTAGCTCCGGGGTTATTCGATTTAAATTCGATCAACGAATTAATGTCGCCGAACCCCATATCGAAGAGTCCGGATGCGACATCACTTATGACTCGAGCGGATCCGTAACCCCTATCAATAGTGACTGAAAGACCTTCCTCAGCGAAAAATCCCTTATATAAAGCCACTAGAAACGGTGCCTGAGGACCTTGGTAAGCCCAATCTAAAGTGAACTTAATATGGGTAGTAGTTGCAGGAGGCGGTGCAGGCTTAGAATACCAACCTAAGGCAAATCCTGCGATGATACCTACGATTAATCCGAGGGCGAGTAACCTAACTCCTGAAGAGCTACGTGAAGTACTCATATACCACCACACAATATCATATCTATGTAAACTTAAAAGCTTACCTACTAAGTTACCACACGTAAAATTTACATGATAATGTTAAATACGTAGGATGATAGGAAAGTTTAATTAGTCAAATTCAAATATATCAACGTCCAAGAGATTCTCATTAATTATCCGGAAGCAACAATTCACCATTACTGAAATACACCACGTTAATATTACTTATTTCATAAGTAATTTAAACGCTTAAAACTAGGTAGGTAGGTCCTTTAACGGTGATGGGTGCTTTGACCAAACTATCAACTAACTTAATACACGGCCATGAGCATAAAGACAGTTACGGCTCACACATACCGCCTATCTACACAGGAGTGATTTACGAGTATACAGATCTGGAACGCAATCTCGCCATATTAATAGATAGGGGCAACTACCTCAGATACGGGAGGGAGGAGAACCCCACCACTAGAGCTTTAGAGAGGGTGGTCTCAAAGCTTGAATGCACTGACGATGCGTTAGCATTTAATAGTGGTATGGCCTCAATATCCACAACTCTCCTCTCATACCTAAAACCGGGGGATAAGGTCGTAGTTCCGATGGAGCTATATAGCACTACGTTCGTATTGCTGAACAATATTTCATCTAAATTAAACGTTAAAGTCGAGAAGACGTGGCCTTCAGCAGAGTCTGTAGTGAACTCCGTTGATGGGAAGACCTCCATAGTGTTTATCGAATCCATGACCAACCCAACCAATAAGGTCATAGACGTTGAGTACATATATAAGAGTCTAGACCTCAGTAAGACTATCTTAGTAGTTGATAATACCTTCACAACCCCCATTTTATTAAAACCAGCTAAGTATGGAGCTAAGCTAATAATCCACAGCATGACTAAGTACTTCAGCGGCCATAACGATGCTGTCGGAGGTATCATAGCTGGACGCAAAGAAGATATAACGTTACTATGGGATTGGAGGAAGATGTTGGGGGGTATCCTACAACCATTCGAATCATACATGATTTTGAGAGGTTTGAAAACACTTGAAGTTAGATTTGAGAGGCAGAGCAATACAGCTAGAGCAATAGCGGAGTACTTAGCTGAAAATCCAAAGGTCGAAGCAGTGATGTATCCAGGACTCTCTAAAGATCCTTATAACTCAATCGCTAGGAAGTTATTTGAAAGACCTTTGTTCGGAGGTGTTCTAAGCTTCAGATTGAAGGGAACATATGACGATGTTCTAAGGTTTTTCAGTAAGTTACGACTAATTAAGAGAGCGCCCAGTCTTGGAGGTACTGAAACCATGGCAGTTATACCGTCTAAGGCAGCTGCAATGTTCGTAGACCCTGAACACAGGCAGTTACTGGGAATCACTGATAACCTAGTAAGGTTATCTGTAGGTTTAGAGGATGTTGATGACTTAATTGAGGACCTATCTCAGGCGTTAAATTCATGATCTACTTCCTTAATGCTTCATTGAGGCTGCCGCTTCTATAGCCTTGAAGATCGAGTGCAACGTATCTATAGCCTAACTTTCTAAGTTCTAGATTTACTCTATCCATAATACTCTCATCGAAGAACTTACGTCTCTCACCGTTTCCTACTTCAATCCTAGCTACATCTCCATGATCTCTAACTCTAACAACAGTTAACTTTACTATATCCTTTACAATTCGTTCAGCTTCCTTAATCCTTTGTAGCTTCTCAGCACTTATTGGTTCACCGTAGGGTATTCTAGTAGCTAAGCAAGCCCTCGGCTGCTCACCCCAGTTCGGAAGTTCGAGAATCTTCGCTACAGCCCTAACCTCATCCTTAGTGATACCGAGTTCCAGTAAGGGACTTCTAATACCTACTTCCTTAAATGCTAAGTATCCGGGTCTAAAGTCGGAGACGTCGGATGCATTAGTACCGTCTACAATTACCTCAGCACCATAATCCCCCGCAATCTCCAGTAATTTCCCTGCAAGTAACTTCTTACAGAAGTAGCACCTATTTGGAGGGTTTGCAACGAAGTTAGGGTCGCTGAGCTCGTCGACCTCAAACACTAGGTGCTTAACGTTCAAAACATCAACTACGGTTTTAGCCCACTTAATATCATCGTCAAGACGGATGGGAGACACCGCAGTTACAGCAACTACTTTATCAACACCTTTAGCTAACGTGGCTGCAGCCAATACTACAGAGCTATCTAAGCCTCCAGAAAATGAAACAACTACAACACCTTCAAATGGCTTAAACCATTCAATAAGGGCTAGGAATTTCTCCTTAATACCGGGACTGAGGCTATGTATGACGTCGTCGATTCTCGTCGCTATCCCCATTAAATGATCGTAGGTTTAGCTTATATTCGATTTAATGGATAAGGGGTTGGACAACGTAGGTGGTTGAAAATATCTAAAAATGAGAATATTAGTCCCAAATATTAATTATGCGTTAGTCTTCGATTTTCTCTACAGTAATAGCGCTTACTGGGCAGGAATCAGCTCCACTTTTAGCACATTCGTATAGTTCCTTAGGTATGATACCTACTGAGATGTCTTCAGTTAACTCAACACTGTACTTATCGACGACTTTACTCTTGCCGTTATCACTTCCTAACTCGAAGATCTCAGGACATACTGCTGGTGCTACTCCACAACTTATGCATAATCCCCTACTTACAGTAACTTTGTATTTAACCATATGATAAGACCTCCTATAACAGATTGTTAAAGAGTTTTATATATTTATTAAAGTGTTTAATGAGTTCCTACCTTCAAACATGCTCATAAAATGAGTTCAATTAGATCTGCTAATATCGCTTGACCAGCTTCCTCACCGCCAGCTCCTCTACCTATGAGATACACATCTCCTAAGGAGTCGGTTCTAAACATTACAGCGTTTACCGTACCTTTCACTTGGCCGAAGAAGCTGTTTATATCTACTTCCTCAGGTGTTACTTTGACCTTAACGCTTTTTCCATCACTCCACGCCCTAGCAATCAGCTTCACCCTCTTACCTCTCCTTAGGGCGTCCTTGATGTTCTCAAGAGTTACATTCCTAATGCCTTCCCTAATTACGTCCTTAGGCTTTAGATCGCTTTCGAAAGCTATGTTAGCCAGTATTACTATCTTGGCTGACGGATCTAAGGCATCTACATCCATTGTAGGGTCTGCTTCAGCATAACCTTTTTGCTGGGCATCTCTTAAAGCCTCATTGAAGGAGAGTCCCTCCTCCATCTTAGTTAATATGTAGTTCGTAGTACCGTTTAATATTCCAGCGATCTCACTGACGTAGCAGCCAGCAAGACCTCTAACTAAAGTCCTAATAGAGGGTGTGCCGCTCATGACTGTACCGCTGAATAGTAGCTTAACGTTCTTAGCTTTAGCTAAATTACTTAACTCTCTATAAGCTAGTGCTATAGGTCCTTTATTAGTGGTTATTACATGTCTACCCGTACTTAAAGCTTTCTTTATATGGGTTATAGCTGGTTCACCAGTATCTAAGTTAGTCCAAGTAGCTTCAACAACGACGTCAGCACCACTAGCATCGATAAACTCTACCGGACTTAAACCCTTTACACCATCAAAAGATTTCTCCAAAGAATTCCCAGCCCTAACGGCCTCTAAAGCTTTATGGGGATCTAGCCCAGAATGATTTACGATACTCCCATACTTCATATCGCAGATACCTACGTACTTAACCATAAGGTTGTACTTCCTTTGGAGGAATTCCTTCTTCCTAATGAGGATGTCAGTAAAACCCCTCCCAACAACTCCGAATCCTATTAAGGCGAGCTTTAATTCCATCTCATATACCCCCTAATCAAGTGTTTAGGGAGTCTTAAAACGCTTTTTCCTAAGTATTGCTGAATGAACTAAGCTACTAAGTGCCAGGTCTGGATTTACTTACTGATAGTTTTAAAACTTCTTGACCTATCTAGTCATAGGGAAATAAATTGGATGAACTTAGGGAAAAGCATATCGTAAACACTATGAGGGACTTAGCTAACTATGTCTTGAACGCAATCTCATATATTAAAAGTGAAGAGGTTGAGTCGATGATTGAGGTCCTAATAAGTGCTTTAGATGAGGGTCGAAGGGTCCTCATTGTAGGTGTTGGTAGGTCGGGACTTATAGGTAAAGCATTTGCTGTGAGGCTAATGCATTTAGGCTATAAGGTGTTCGTGATGGGCGATACCATTGTACCTGCTCTAAGGCCTAAAGATATATTGATAGCGATAAGTGGTTCGGGAAGAACTAAACTCGTCATAGATGCAGCTGAAGTAGCTAAATCTATAGGAGCTAAAGTAATAGCTCTAACAAGTTTCCGCGATTCACCGCTAGCAAACCTCGCGGACATAGTTGTTGAGGTTCCTGGGAGGCTTAAGGTATCAACTCAGGAGGACTACTTCTCAAGGCAAATCCTAGGAATTTATGAACCTCTATCACCGCTGGCATCCCTATATGAGGTGACCGTTATGGCGTTTCTTGATGGTTTGATAATCGAGTTAACACAAAGGATTAAGAAGTCTTAAACAATTTCTTATAAAGCTTCGAAACACCATCAACCACCTCTAAGTACTCAGCGTAGCATCTATCGTAAATACTACATAGGTCGTTATTAGGCCTTACCACACCTGACTTAAGTTCCTCAACAGCCTTAAACTTCACCTCCTCAAAACTCCCTACGTATTTCAACCCCTTCAGGAGTGTGACTAATGCACCTAAAGCACTAGCACCTCTAGATACGTCCTCCCTATACGTGACTATAGGCCTACACATTACGTTGCTAATTACTTCAACTACTTTATTTACTAAGCATCCACCGCCTCCACAGTGTACTTCAAAGACGTCAACACCGTTATATTTTAAGGCTCCAACAGTTTCCTTAAATAAATACCCAAGCCCTTCGAAAACAGCCCTAAAGAGGTCTCCTACATCATTACTGAGCGTTAAACCTAAGACTGTGAACTTCATGTATGGGTCTCTGTAAGGTAACGCCTCCCCTTGAGCGAATGGGAGCACGTAAATGCCGTCAACACATGATGCTTTACTCTTAATACGCTCTTCAACGTAGTTCCAATCATTACCTACGAATCCCCTAAACCACTCAAGTGCGGACATACCGTTGTTGAATATCGCCCCAGTAACTCTATAGCCATCAGCTAAGTAATAGTGATACAACCTCATACGCTCACTTCGATCTAGAACTACATCCCTCACGATTACACGTAAAGCTGCGGAAGACCCTAAATTCATCGCAGCCTCACCACCATATAACGAGTAAGCTAAGTTCTGGAGGAGGCCATCCATGGAGCCGAGTACTAAGGGTATCTTCTCCACCTTAAACTCAGGTATCGTGATGTAGTCCAACACTTTCGAGCCATCTATAAGTTCCGGAAGCGATTTATCGTCAATACCTACTAAGTTTAAAGCTAAATCATCCCAATCTAATTTATGCGTGTTAAGTAGCCCGGTGGTTGATGCTACACCTAAATCAACATACCAGGCCTTACTTAATATATATACTAGGTAATCTTTAACGAAAGATATTTTACTAACGTTCCCTAACTCATTCCTAGACTTAAGCCATAATAACTTTGCAATAGGATATATGTATAGAGGAGGGCACCCAGTCCTCCTATAGAGGTCAGATCCATAGCTCTCTAATATACTCTGCTCCTTCACCGCCCTACCGTCTGAGTAAGTCATAACATTCGATAACGGCTCAAACCTATCGTTAAGGCACACTAAACTATAGCCATAACTACTGAATGTTATTCCAGAAACCCTACTTTCAAAACCCTTTATAACATACTTGAGTCCATCGAAAAACTTCTGACGTACCTCAAACAACACCTGCTCAACACTACGTAATGAAGGATCCTTAACTAGGTTGACTGCATCTACATAACTCTTAATTATTGACCCATCAGCCTTAAGTAGGAATAACTTAACGCTGCTGGTCCCTAAGTCAATTGATATAAAAAGATCATCACTCAAACCTTAATTACCTCAGCATACCGATTCGCATTAACCCATCCCTTATTAGTTCTACTTCCTTAGTGTTCAGCGTCCTAAGAGGTGGTTTTGGGTACCCAACGTCAATACCCCTCATACGGAGTACTTCATAAACTGCCGGAATCGTTGGAACTAAATGAAGTACCCTCCTCACCTTAATCACATCTAACTGAACTTTAACAGCCTCTGAATACATACCCATCTTAATCAGGTTATAGAGCTTAACTACTAGCTCAGGGAACGTATTTGAGAGGCCGGAAACTGCGGTCATAGCACCGGCCATAATAGCTGGAAGCATTAATGCCTCAGTCCCTATTATGAATTTAAAGTCCTTACCATCTACTACAGCCATATCCTCATAAAACCTAACTAAGTCGAAGCTACTGTCTTTAACACCAACTACGCCGACCTCAGACAGACGTCTCACCAACTCACTACTAATCTTAACTCCGGTTCTTGCGGGATTATTATATAAGAACACCGGGATTTTAACCTCAGAAACCAGTTTACTGAAGTAATTTAAAATCGCAGCGTCATCATATACGTAGTAGTAAGGAGGTACTGAGGCTATGGCATCAGCACCTATACTCTCCGCATGTCTGGCAAGATCTAACGTATCATCAACGTTGTTAGCCCCAACGTGGACTATGACCGTTGCTTTACCCCCTACGTAACTAATGAGTGCTTCAGCCACCTTCTTCCTTTCAGCTACACTCATTAGGGGACCTGACCCGTAGGTACCGCAGATGAAGAACGCCTTAACACCGTTACCCATCTGAAAATCCACTAAGTTCATTAACCCCTCTAAATACAACGTAAAGTTCTTAGTGAATGGAGTTATTAGTGCAGTAATAACTGTATTTAAATTCATATAAACCACAAATATAAAGTGTTAATTAAGTTTAAAAATTAAGGACATACAATGATAAATACTTATTTACTGTTAAGTCCACATATCTACCTGTTGAAGATATATGTTCGAGGATATCAAGAATAAACTCCATGAACTAAGAATTAACGCAGCAGCTAAGGCATTAGAGTCAAACGGTTTTAAAACATACGTATCTCTGAGTAGGGCGGAAGCTAAAGAGATAGTAATGAAGTTAATACCTGAGGGTTCAGTTGTAGGTGTTGGTGGTTCAGCAACTATTAGGGAGTTAAACATAGTTGAGGAACTAGAGAGAAGGGGAATTAAAGTTATCCATCACTGGGTTAAGGTAAGTCCTGAAGAATCCTTGGAAATTCGACGTAAGGCCTTAACTTCCGACGTCTACCTAAGCAGTTCAAATGCTGTAACACTTGATGGGAAGTTAATCAACATAGATGCTTCAGGCAATAGGGTAGCTGCTTTAATGTTTGGACCTAAGAAAGTTATAATTGTGGTTGGACGGAATAAGTTAACTAGAAACTTAGAGGAAGGTCTACTGAGGGCTAGGAATATTGCTGGAGTCGCTAACGCAATTAGACTAAATTATAAAACGCCGTGCACTACGTTAGGTTACTGCGTAGAATGTAAGAACGCTGAAAAACCGTGTAACGTCGTAGTAATTATGGAGAGGAAACCCTCTAACACTGACGTGCATGTAGTGCTAGTTAATGATGATTTAGGTTTTTAAGTTTACTTATTTGAGCCATTATGCTTAATCGCGAATTATCTAAAAACACTTAATTATTTTTCCTTCCTTAATTATTAGTTTAATGTTTCTCCTATCTTGAAGGATGCCTACATCACTTAACGGGTTGCCAACCACACCTAATAAATCTGCTACCTTACCTTTCTCAATGGTCCCTAACTTGTGGTTAAGCCCGACGGCCTCAGCAGCGACCTTAGTGGCTGCGATTAAAGCCTCTTTAGGTTCCATCCCTATTTTCTCAACCAGTAGTTTAATTTCTAACGCGTTATCACCCATCTTTAGATGACCTCCACAGAAGTCTGTACCTGTAGCTATTTTAGCGCCGAGTTTATATGCCTTCCTTATATTGCTTATGTGTTCTTTATTAGCCTCATCCGCTTTCTTCAAAGCCCACTCAGGGATGCCTATTTTACTGCCTATGCTTAATATCTTATCGACTATCGAGAGGGTAGGGACTAGAACTACCTCATTTTCATTAGCTAATGCGATGCACTCCTCATCTATATATATGGCGTGAGCAATTACCTTAACCCCGCCTAATATAGAGTTCTTAATTCCCTCAGTTCCTTGAGCGTGGGCATGGACGAACCTACCAGCAGCTCTGGCTTCATCAACTATTGCTTTAACTTCATCGAGAGTGAACTGCCTATATTCCGGCCTGTCCTTTTGTGAGAGGACACCTCCAGTAGCCATGATCTTTATGAAGTCCGCATCCTCCCTTAAGGCGTATCTAGCAGCCTTTCTACACTCATCAACACCATCACATATGAGAGATGCCATCGGAACTAACTTCCTTGTGGTCCTATAATCGACGTACTCTATTGGTAGGTAGTGTACATCGCCATGACCGAAAGTAGGGCTCAGTGCGAGGCCTGAAGCAACGATCCTCGGACCTAATACACTTCCTTCATTGACTGCGTACTTGATCTTAGCTGCTATTAAACTACCGGCATCACCCACCGTTGTAAACCCTGAATAGATAAGTTCCTCTAAGTCCTTAACGACTCTAGCAACGAAGGTCTCATAGGGGACTAGTAAGGGTTCCTTGACAAAATCACCTGTACGCATGCCAATTAAATGTACGTGCGCGTCAATAAGACCGGGGAGTAAGTACCCACCACCCATATCAATAATCTCAGCATCCTTAGGTACTTCAACAGACCCTTCTGTACCTACATCAGATATTAAACCATCTTCCACGACCACAGATCCCTTAAAAACGTTACCTAAGCCATCGAACACGTAACAGTTGGTTACAGCATACCTAACCATAAGACACCCCAACGTATAGTATCTCATCAACAAAGTTTTATGCTTTTCCTTAAATTAAAGTATCTAAGATATAAGTTAAAGCTATCAATATAGTTGATAGTCGATTTCCTAACGACCTGCAATAAGATAAAATGATTTATAACCTAATAATAAATCTGGAGTATAGGGATAGTGATGAAATCATTAGAAAGCATTGCAAAAACATTTGCGAGTGAGGTATCTCTAGGCAAAACCATTGATTGGTATTTAATTAAGTTGTCAAGCGCTATAACGTATCTTAAAGACTCGTACGGGCGGGAGAACCTACATAAATCTTTAGAGGAATTCCTAAGCACCGATGTAGTATCTAAGGCCTTAGAACCATTAGCATGCCACATCGATACTGTCGCAGTAATCCTCAGTAGAGACCCTAGATTTTCGGATCTACGCCCCTATGCGGACTTATTAACAAATGCTTTAAGTAGAATTCCATGCAGGGACTTAAACCTATCTACAAGTGCGAGAGAACCAACGTTTAAAATTGAAAGCAAATATGAGGAGCCTCAGGAAATTAAGGTGGAGAGGCAAAGAAAATTCCTAACCATTAAGTTAGGTAGAAGCTTAAAAAGGTCGCTGATCGATGTAATTGTGGTTATTTCCGTCGCATCCATAATTGCCTACGCAGTTTACGTAATAATACATCAACGCGGTGGGTCTCCCTTCATTAGTTGATGGTGAACGACCTCCTTAAACAAATTAAGTAGGTATTTACCGGACGCTAAAACCTCCTCACTAACACTAGACCCTAATCCAACACTCTTAATTTGGATGCCAATAACTTTCACATCAACGTTTAGGTGAGTGATTAAGTAATCCAATGTTAGCTTTAACGGTAAGTGATGGGTTGTGATAGACGTGTAGGAATTTAATTCCCCAGCATCGAATACGTATAAATCGCCTGGAATACCTCCATCTACGTATACAGCATCTATTATCAGCATATGCCTTGGCTTATACCTCATTAATAGATGTGTGGCGTTTTCAAGACCGCTCTCGCAAACGATGACTTTAACGTTACTTAAACCCTTAAGTAACTTCCTTAACTTCTTAGCAATTAATATGCCAATGCCGTCGTCCCCCCTTAAAATGTTGCCTAAACCGATGATTACGAGATTATCGCTGCTGAGTAACTCCTTCAGAACATTAGTTAAGGTATCCATCCCTAACCACGTTAATCAATTCTCCAATACCTTACACGTTATGGAATCCCTGCTTTCTTATGGAAATGACCTTAAGTATTCTTGGAAGTATTTGAAGTTTCCTTGACGTAATTCCCTCTAGAACGGTATAACCGTTTACAACCTTCACACCAAATGCCTCCTCAAATGCATTGGTATCTCCTACAATTATTGCGTGGCTTAGATTCCCTATGTAGTCTGTGATTATAAGAGCGAATAACTTAATGCCTTCATCCTTAAGTATAGAATACGCCTTCCGTAATAACTCATCCTTCAAACTTAAATAGTATTCCGGATTAACCGTGAAGACCTGAGATATCGCAAACTTATAACCCTCTTCATCATACACCTTCATATCATGCCTTAAGATCTCATTAATTTCCTTCGGCTCACTTGATGACATAGCGCTTCTTGTGAACTCCAGGGCATCGCTTAACTTAATCCTTAACTTTGCTGAAATGTCATTAACGCATGTGAAATCATCCTCAG
Source organism: Sulfolobales archaeon (assembly GCA_025058345.1). GTDB lineage: Archaea > Thermoproteota > Thermoprotei_A > Sulfolobales > NBVN01 > DTCV01. The sequence goes on along the minus strand of JANXEN010000004.1, from coordinate 145,241 downwards.
CTGTGGTGGGGGACTTAAGTAACAGCGTATCCGATAATACGGCATATAGAATAGCTTTAAGAAGGGAGTCATTTAACTCTACACCATGTTCACGTAAGACTTTCCACAATATAGTTGATGTGGATCCTAACGGCTCAATCCTAAACAGTATTGCCTCCCTAGTCTTAATATCACCGCTGATTCTGTGATGATCTACTACAGCCACTATTCTAGATTCCTCAACACCATCAATAGCTTGAGAAATTTCGTTATGGTCAACTAACGCAACCCTCTTCCTATAATCCTTTATTAAGTCGCTCTTAGTAATTATCCCTAAAAGTCTTCCATACCTATCAGCAACGATTACACTCCGCACTAGCTTAGTGCTCATAAGGTTAATAACGTCATGGACCGGCATCACCTCACTAACGACTTCGGCTGGACTTAAGAACAGCTCAACAGGTCTACTTAAATCTACTAACTTAGCAGTGGTGTATGTGTCGTAGGGAGATACAACTATCGGGACCCCTAACTTCATTGCCTCCATTAGCACATGTTCTGAAGGTTTCAAACCGCCGGTGATTATTATGAGCGATGCTTTAGACTTTATAGCATTTAGTATAACATCCTCCCTATCACCAACAATAACTATACTATCCTTAAAAGAGAACCTCTCCTGAATAGTCTTTAAGCTCATAGCCCCTACGTAAACATGGCCGGATATAGGTTTTTCTAAATCACCATATAGTAATTCGCAGTTAACTACCCTTACTATGTTTTTTAGTGGTACCTCCTCTAACTTAATTCTAACGCTTATGAAGTCCCTCAAATACATTTTAGAGAAGCTCTCAACGCTGAATAGACCTAACACCTTAAAGCCTTCATCCACTACTGGGACTGACCTTATATTCGAATTAGTAATTATGTCTCCAGCATCCTTGACTGGCATCCCCTTGAAGACATACTTAACGTCCTTAGATGCTATGTCGATAGCCTTCGGCCTCACATCCTCGACAAGAACAGGGGTATGTAATTTACATTCGTTGAGTATTTGGATTGTCTCATAGCTTAACTCCCCAGCCCTAGCCGGGATTGAATCTATACCTCTGTACTTGAGGAATTCAGATAGCACTATAGCAGACACTACGGAGTCTGTGTCTGGGTTTTTATGTCCTATAGCTATTACCTTCATCAAACATCCGTTTAAATACCACGCTACAGAAGATTTAAGGATTAGGAAATGAGTTCAACCCTGGCTAAGTCTAAGTTAATTAAGACTTGATTACTCATCAAATAAGCTGGTCCGTGGACAGCTATGAGGGCTCCATCACCTAATTCAGTGAACTTAATTCTATGTGTTATTAAGATTACCTTGCTTCTGAAGCCCACATATGAAGAGTTTGAGCTTACGACCTCAGATAAGTAGTAAGCTGGAGTAGTGAATGAGCGCGTTGAATCACAAACCTTAACTAATAAAGACACTTCAGGCAATGTAATGTAATCCCTCAACGTAATAGTGTCTTCACAATTAACTAACCTAACAGTGTACTTAAACCCTTTGAAAACTCCTTGAAGGACTCTCCGACACATCAAATCTACGAGTCTTGAGTCGACATCGCCATGAGCTTCTAAGGACTCAATGTAGGCCTCACTGTGATTGAAAGGCTTTAAAACACCTTCATACCTCAACTTACGGAGTAAGTAATAACATTGAGAGACGTTGGAGTACACAACTAAGTCAATATCTGAACGGTCAGTGAAGTATCCACCGGCCAATGACCCGCTGAAGCCAGCTAAGCAGCTGCATCCATCTACGATAGCATTGAATAACTCTAAGGCAGCCTTAATTAAACCATTATGGCTTAAGTCCCTAAGAACGCTAACAGCTTCTAACGGATTTATGGTCTTAGCAATATGGTTTAAAGGCACAATCGGTACTTCCCTACCTAATTGATATAAAAACCTCATATAGTGTCTGTAATATCTTAGAATTAGTTCGTGCATATCACTTAATTTCTTGTACTTCAACCTCCCGTAAATGACTCTAGGGACAGCTATTAATCCCTCCTCAGGCTGATAGCATCCCTTAACGGTCCATATACTTCCGTCCGCATGCACAAACATAAAGCCCTCTAGAGGGTGCATCACACATCCTACTAACTACAATGAATTAAATAACGGCATTAAAATTCTAATGCAACACTGCTGTAAAGTTAATGGGTCGTTAGCCATAATTAATGCTTAACTTTATGCTGTGCACCTTAAAACCTTCAATGGCTTTGATAGCGTCCTTCGTAGGTAGAACGTCATGAGTTCTAATTAAATGAGCGCCGTTTAAAACAGCTACAGCAGTCAACGCTAAACTACCGTACAACCTGTCTTCGGGTTTTTCACGGTTTGTTATGACCCCTATGAAGGACTTCCTTGATATCCCTACAGCTATCGGTCTGCCTAGACTCCTTAACGAGATTAAATTAGCTAAGACATTTAAGTCCCATACGTACCAGGGTAATTCCTGATTTCTGAAGAAGCCTATACATGGGTCGACAACGACTTTACTTAAGTCGTAATCTATACTGTTTAACATGCCTAAAGTTTTCTGCAGCGATGATTTAACGACATCTATAGCATCCCGTCCTGTTTTAGATTCGATACCCGCCTCACTAGCACATACGATAAGCGATGGCTGATAGTCCTTAATCACTCTCAGCATTTCCTTATCTCCCCTTAAACCAGTGACGTCGTTGATTACTTCTGCCCCCCTCTTAAGAGCCTCCTCAGCTACTTTAGCCCTAAAGGTATCTACTGATATAGGTATATTAGATAACTCCTCAGCTATAGTTACCGCCTTAACCACCCTCCTCACCTCCTCATCAACGCTGATTTCAGTAATTAGATATGGGGCGGTAGACCTACCCCCAATGTCTATTAGGTCACAACCTTCTGAAGCCATCTTAAGAACTGCCTTTCCGATATCATCATCTGTTAAGGAGATAGAGCCCTTATAGAAAGACTCGGGAGAGACGTTTAAAACCCCGGCAACCCTCACCGGTAATCCGTCTCCCACCTCTAGACGTCCTAAACGGCCGTAGACCCTCATAGTAGGTCAATAGAGATAGGATGTATTAGAAATTAAATCTATGATGAAACTTCATTTAAATGGAAGTGTGGATAAAAATGAATTTAGATTGTCGCACCTTAATATGGTGAGATTCCAAAAGCCTGAATCATGTTAGTTAATCCCCAGAAGGCGTAGAGTATTGCACCGATTAACGTGAACAGTATGTACCATAAAGGTGCTCTGAATTCCTTAGGTAGTTGCGTGCGATCTAGATATATGAGCGCAAGTCCCCACACACCTGTTGAGAATATATTTAACACAGCGGATGCGAACGTCGCTAGGAACGGGACTGAAAACCCTGTCGAGTAGAGTAGGACTGTGGCTACAACGTAGTAAGGCCATAAATACTTCCTAACAGTATTCCTGCTTAAGTTCTCAAACTTCTTAAACGCCCTTAGGAAGTCATGTAAAGTCCAAACATACACTTCAAATACACCGTAGAAGGTTCCCCATATAGCTACGAACGCCCCAATCCACCATAGAACCGTTAACGAAGGATGTATTATCCTTAGCCACTCAGCCTGCACCGCTGTTAACCTAACTCCGCTGGGAATTAAGTGCTGAGGCCTAAGCACCTCAATAGCAAGTATTATAGCCGGAGTCGTCGACACCCATAAAGCTATAAAGCCTATCAATACCGTAAGAAGCGGTGCTTTCCTCCACGCATCAAGTTTTATCCTCATCTCACCTGAAGTAGGTATAGGTAATTTAAAAGTTCTAGGTATGTTGTAGAACGCTTTTCTAAGTACTTCCCACTTAGGTGATGCAGGAACACCCCAACCTTTCTCATCGAATACAGCTGTATAACCTATGTATTCGTGAGCTCCAGCCCCTAAAGCTCCTAAAGCTGGGAGTATAAACCACATAACGGGAGTAGCAGCAATATCCCTAGCCACCTGCTTAACCCAAGGTTCGTAATCAGGAGGTAGAACAGGTACGAACATGTATTTAAAGAACGAAAGCCAATCAGGCCTTACAGCAACACCAACAGCTATCCAGAAGAAGACCAACATAATTATCATTACACTGCTCTGAACCCACTCAAGGATCTTAAGAGCTTTCTTCAAATACGCGGAGAACACAACCATGAATACCGAAATCGCTAGTATTACGAAGAATATAGGTGTCTGTTGCGCGGTAGGTAGACCTAATGAATTAATTACGATCTGAGATGAAAGAGTTCCTAGCGAAACAAACCAGAAAGGTGTGACAGCAACGAACATAGCAGCTAAGAATATCACTAACCACCCGCCGAAAACCCTCTTTAATGCATGCGATGGTGGTTCGCCAGTGATTGTGAAGAGCTTCATCCCTAAATACTGTATGACTGCCTTCGTCCAAACACCGTAGAAGAAGGCCCATGTAATGACGTAACCGAAGGCTGCTGCAGCTCTTGGAGTCCATATAAGTTCCCCTGAACCTACACCGATCGCAGCTATTAGAGCTCCGAAACCGAAGTACTTAGATATACTTCCTAAACTTATCTTCTTTAACTCCTCTGGAGGTTCTGGAGCGGTTTGGAGGACCTCCGTGTATAACTTCTCAAACTCTATAAACTGTTCCTTATTGGACACCATAACACCAAAAAAGTAAAAACTCTTAAACTTTAAGTATTGCTTCATTTATACTTTTTATATAAGTTAAAATAGCTTAAACCTACATTATTTAATACATTACATGTAAGACTTAAAAACCATCCAATTCCATTATTACTTGGTGTTTAATATATGGCTAAAGCTAAAGTCCTTAAGATCGAGGATCAAGAATTCGTATATCATAAATCGAACCCTAATCGAATAGTGAAAATAATCTCACTACCTGATATAACCGGATTTAAAGGAGTTGCGGTCGGCATTACTGTATGTCAATCAGCATGTAAAGGTATGCCACCACATGTACATCCAAATAGTGATGAAATGATGGTTGTAACACATGGTGTTGGGAAATTCGTAGTTGATGGTGAGGAGTACATCCTAAGGGAGGGTGAGGCGATCATAGTTCCCGCTGGAACTCCCCACGGATACGAATCATTAGACCCTGCAACCCCGTTCGAATTTATGTGGGTGTATAATGACCCGAAAGACGCTAAGTGGCCTGAAGAGTACTGGGTAATAGCCCGACCACACTCACTTAAGAAGAAGTAACTACATCATCAAAAGTAATTCCACCTTTTTAATTTATTTCATAAATTCGAATTACTGTGCAAACATTTAAAACAGTTTAATGTAGAGTAATCAGTGGTGCATAAAATGGTTAGTGATATGTTGAATTTCCTCTTATCTAGGAGAAGTGTTAGGAAGTTTAAACCGAATCCCATTCCTGATGAATTGCTGATCCAGATATTAGATGTTGCTAGGTATGCGCCCAGTGCTCGTAATTCGCAGCCTTGGATCTTCGTGGTAGTAAAGGATAGTGAAGTTAAGAAGAAGTTAGCGAACGTCCACGTATGGGCAAAACCCTTAGAAAACGCTCCAGTGGGTATAGTTGTAGCATGTAATAACGAGGTTTCCCCCGAGTCTTATCAAGTTGATTGCGCTAATGCCACTATGCAGTTAATGCTAGCTGCTCATGCAGTAGGGCTTGGTAGTGTTTGGCTGCAAACACTTAGAAACATTAGCGATGTACAAGAAATTGTTGGATTACCGAAGAACTACATACCGATAGCTATGTTAGCTTTAGGATTCCCTGATGAAGTACCTATTGCGAAGAAGAGGAAGGATTTGAAGGATATCGTATATCTCAATAGGTTCGGCAGTGAGTTCATACATTGAACTCAGAAACCTCGCATAAAAATATTGAGTCGTTACTTACTAAGCTCTTAACCAACTACACCCTTTTCTTCAGTAAGGACGGCTTATTAAATTCTGAAGGTAGGAAGCTTTTCGAACTCATAGCTAGGTTAATCATCGCTGAAAACCCTGAAAGAAAGGGATTAATAGTAAAGGTTAGGAAGAACCCAACTCTTGAGAACGTAATTAAGGTAGCCGTTATGTATATAGATGAAGAACTTGTGAATGCCTTAGTTAGGGACGGTGACCCACTTTAGGCAATCCCTTAATTCCCTTGCAGAGTCTTCAGGACTTGTTGTGACTACATAAACGTTACCTCCCTTCTCTAATCCGCCCCAAAGAACTGTAGCAGGTAGAACTTCTATATGCCAGTGATAGAACTCGTTGTATTCATCAGCTTTAGGCGACATATGTAACCATAAGTTAAAGTCTATATTCCCTAAACACTTATTGTATGCTCTCATCAACTTAAGTAATGCATCAGCCAATGACGTAACCTCCTCTTTGGATATATCTAGAGGTCTTGGCGAATGGTTTAAAGGCAATATCCATACCTCATGTGAATTTCTGGGAGCGTAGGAAGTAACTACTATGAAGTGTTTATTCGCATATACTAGTCTAGGCGACCTCACCTCCTTCCTTATCAATTCGCAGTATGGGCAGCTCCTAAACTTAGAGTTAAAGAGTTTAGAGTATCTAATCTCTTCATAAACGCTAGGCAATACGATCGAGGTAGCTGTTAATTGGGTGTGCGAATGTGTTATACTAGCACCGCCTCCACCACCGAAGTTCTTAAACAAATATACATGCTTAACTGCCGGATCGTTATGGAGTTCCTTAATTCTATGGAGGGTTGCAGTGAGAACCACTATTAAATGACCCAATGTCATGTTGTAGGGATTAACGTCATGTTGTGGGTGTTCAACAACAACCTCATGATGTCCGTATCCGTTAAACCCATCTTTACTGAAGATAGGGTATTTATTTGGGAAGATCCTAACTAACCAATCCCTTATTCTATAATCTCCGTCATCTTTAAGGAAGCTTAACCCGCTGTCGCCGTATTTAACCACTAAAGTGGCTGGAGGAGTTACGTCCTCATTACCTTGGCAGAAGGGACATTTAGGAAGGCTCGGGGACTCGTGCTTAACGACGGTCAATTCTTTAGGTCTTAAAGCCCTAACGTGAGATATTACGCTCATCCTATTAAGGACTATTGGGTCTCTCCTAACTCTACCCATTACTATATCTTACCAAGTACTTCTCAGCCATCAATTCTTTAAAACGCTTCTCACATCAGCAAATGACTGGTAAAACCTATAAGAATTAAAGCACTACTTTTTTAGGATGCCGATGTCTAATGTATTAAGAGTTGGAGGTGTTTGGGAGGAAGCTTTACTTGAAGAACTGATCTACGCTATCGCCCACATAGCTCACGCTGAGCAACACCTTCTAGAGATAGAGACCTCTCAGGGTAAGCCAGTAATTCCTGAACTAATAAACGCTCTAAGGTCTTGCAGGAAGGATATAGGGGATATATTATTTAACAATCTACAGGTTGCTAAATCATCTACAGATCCGGAATTCAGAGGAAGCGCTGAAAGTTTTTGGTGTTTTCTTAAGCATACTTCGATGGCTTTGATACACTGCGATGAGATAGCTGAAAAGCTCATTAAGAGGTTAATTAACGGGTTAGGAAGTAGTGCTAATGAGGCTGACATGGATAAGGTGAAGGACATAGCATCAAACTTAATTGACGTATATAGAGTTAGGAAGATGTTGAGGGATACCTTAATGAAGGTCCTTAAGGAACCTCCAACTAATATAGATTCCTCATCCTTAGTTAGATGTAGGGAGGACCTATGTCTAGATAGTGATTCTGAGTAATGCTGAACACTAGTTATACGGATCTCGCTAAATACACCTACGTTACGGTAACTGCTGAATAAATGGATTATCTTCCAGATGATTTGATGAGTTGGATTAGTAGTATTAAAGAAGCTCCTTCAGCTATGAATACGAAGCCAAGAAGTAAGTGCCAAGATATGCTGTAGAGATATGCTACTACGATGGAACCTAACATCCAGGAAATCCCAGTAGCTACGTTAAATATGCTGTAAGCAAGTGCCCTACTTGAAGGCTCGACTAGATCTGCTAATGCTGCTCTCATAACTGTTTCGTAGATAGACATCGCAAACCCCCATAGGATTGCCGTGAATATGAAGGTGAGGGGGGTAGAGAAAGTTAAGGCTATAACTAACAACATTATTGCTAAAGGTGTAGGCAGTAAAGACTTTAAGCCGACTTTATCGTAAAACACACCTATTGGTATAGCTACAGCAGCATCTACTACCATAGCTATGCTGTACGCTAACGCTATTTGATAATCCAGTAAAGCATTGCTGGCTCTGAAGTGATATGAAATTATAGACCAGTGAATAAATCCTAGGAAAATTAAAGACGATGCAAACATGTACAGCATTAAGTTACGTGGTACGTTCCCCCTAACAGCTGCCTTATTGACGGATCTGATTTGTGGGTAACTCACAAACGCTAAAGTGAGGAATACTAAGGAAACAAGCACAGGTATGGCTAACATGGAGTAGGCATATGAGTAACTGTTGGTTGAAAGTAACGCCCAAGCAACAAATAACGGTCCTGCAAAAGCTCCCAACTGGTCAAGAAACTCATGTATTCCGAACCCCTTCCCCTTACCTACCCCCTCAGTCACCTCAGCAAGTACTACATCCCTAACGGGTGATCTTAAACCCTTACCGAACCTCTCAACGAGAATTAGAAGCATAATTAAGTCCCACCTATTAACTAACGCTAATGCAGGAACCGCAAAATTAGTTAAGTAACCAACAAATATCAGCCCCCAATACACTTTACTAGACTTCAATACAGTAGCTAATAAACCACTCCCAACTCTAGCTAAATAACCAACAAACTCGGCAGCCCCGACCAAACCAGTAAAGATAACCGAAAACCCCAAAAACTCCATATAAGAACCTATGACGGACCTCATACCCTCATAACATATGTCCGCGAACAATGAAACCATGCCGAGCGACAGAAAAGCTATGATCGCGGATTTCCTCACCACTTAACACCTAAATCCCATTAGCCCTGAAGATTTAATATTTTAAAGCTTAATTAATTATAGATTAAGGTAGTCCTAGGTGATGGTTATCTCTACGATGAGGCCCAGATTTGATGTGACTAGATGGAACGTCAATAATGAACTAGAATTAATTAAGATATGGAGGTCTGAAGGGTTATACGATCAGGTAGTTGACCTCAGAGATGAAAAGACCGTGGTGATCGATACACCCCCTCCCTACCCTTCCGGTAAGTGGGGAGTTGCACAAGCAGCTCATTACGCGCAGATAGACATGGTTGCGAGATTCTTTAGGATGAGGGGGTACCGAGTTCTAGTACCTTTTTACGCTGATAGGAATGGTCTTCCTGTTGAAGTAGCTGTTGAAAGGAAGTTCAACGTAGTAGCATCCGAGATAGCTAAAACTAAGGATGGTAGAGTTAAGTTCCTCAATATGTGTAAAGATGTTTTAGACGAACTTGAGAAGGATTTAGTGAGCGTGTGGATTAGGATTGGATGCTCATTTAGTTATTGGAAGTCCGGAACTGACTCCGAGCAATACAGGAAGTTAACCCAAACTACATTCGTAGAATTATGGAATAAGGGCCTCATATACGTGTCTGAAAGACCTGTTAGTTGGTGCCCTAGATGTAGGACCTCACTAGCAGAAGCTGAGGTAGAGTTCGCTGAAGAAAGAGCTAAGCTTTACTACGTTAAGTTCTATGTGAAGGGATCGAACGAGTACGTCGTAATAGCTACTTCAAGACCTGAGCTCATAGGTGCCTGTGATGCCGTGATTTACAATCCCGACGATAACAGATATAAACACCTAAATGGTAAGGAGTTAGTGCTACCGATCTACGATAGAGCAGTGCCTGTTTTAGAACACAGTTATGCCAAACCCGAATTCGGTACCGGCTTAGTTATGATATGTAGCTATGGTGATATAAATGATGTAAGACTTTTCAGGGAGTTAGGCCTCACACCGAGAATTTTAATTAATGCTGATGGCACTATGAACGATAACGCTGGCAGTTTCCTTAAAGGTCTTACGGTAAGGGAAGCCAAGAAGAAAATCGTAGATGTATTAAACGCCAATGGCTACATAGAGAGGTCCGAAGAATATATACATGAAATACCTGTGTGTTGGAGATGTAAAACACCAGTAGAGTATATACATATGGAGGAATACTTCCTAAAGCAATTAGAGTTTAAGGACGCACTGCTAAGGCTTATTGATGAAATGGAGTTCAGGCCTGAAGAACATAAAATAAAGCTGATTAATTGGATAAACTCAATAAGTATGGATTGGCCTATATCTAGGTCTAGGTTTTACGGGACTGAAATCCCTGTATGGATATGCAGTAAGTGCGGGAGTAAGATACTACCGCCTCCCAACAGATACTACAGGCCTTGGGCAGAAGATGCTCCAATGAGTAACTGCCCTGAATGCGGTGCCCCTAAGGAATCGTTGATGGGTGAGGTAAAGACCTTCGACACGTGGTTTGACTCATCCGTAAGTCCGCTCTACATCACTGGTTATCTAAGTAATAGGGAACTATCCATTAAGGCCCTCTCCAACGCCATGAGACCTCAAGGATACGACATCATAAGGACCTGGCTGTACTATACAATACTTAGGACATATCAACTAGTTAATAAACCTGCATTTAGGTGGGTTAGAATTAGCGGAATGGGTCTCGATGAGAAGGGAGAAGCCATGCATAAGAGTAAGGGTAACGTCATATATCCAGAACAATTCATTGAGAAATACGGTGCTGACGCCTTTAGATATTGGGCAGCTGCAGCATCCCGCTTAGGAAGTGATTACAGATGGTCTGAGAAGTCTATTAAGACAGGCACACTATACATAACTAAACTACTTAACATAGCAAGATTCATATCGACATTCCCCGAAGTCAGTGAGGGCTTCAAATTGAGGCCTTTGGATGAGGCAATGCTTAATTACTTGTGGAAGACTGCAGAGAAAACAATTAAATCATACGAGAACCTCGATGTTTACGAACCAATTAATGAGCTTTACACCTTAACCTGGGATGTGTTCGCATCGAATTACATTGAGGCGGTGAAAACACGAGCGTATGGCTTAGGCAACTATAGCGTTGAGGAGGTAAGGGCTGCATGGTACGTACTACATAGGACGTTAAAGACTATTCTCAAACTTCTAGCGCCAATACTTCCATTCATAACTGACTTTATTTGGCGGCAGTTATATGGACCTAAAGGCGTTCATACACAGTTAATAGATGAGAGGGAGATACAATTCGAAACTCAATATACGGACCTAATGATGAAGCTTGTAAGAACTAACTCAATTATCTGGAAATACAAGAAAGAGAATAACTTAAAATTCTCCGAAAATCTCGACGCAGCCCTATATATACCTAAGGAATTAGAGCTGATTAAGGAAGAACTCAAAGACCTACATAGATTCTCAGAAGTCGCAGTAGGACTCCCGGCAGAACCATATATCAAGATAGGGGACATGATTTACGTTAAATATAAGTGACTTATTTAAACTAATATGGGACTTACTTGAAGTACGTTATCGCTGTTGATTTAGGCGCTACTAACTTAAGAGTAGGCATCTACAGCTTTGATGGGGAACTCCGAAATCTCCATATCATAAGAACTCCTTCTAAAGGGGGAAAGAATACAATAGCCGAGGTAATATATGATATAGGTATCAAATTACTTAGAGACCTAGGACTTAGCGGTGACGAAGTTGTAGGAATTGGGATTGGTACTATAGGACCTCTTGACATTAGGAGAGGTGAGGTCGTGAATACTCCAAACTTAGAGTTGAGGTCTTTTAGATTGAGAGAACCTTTAATTGATCTATTTAACAAAAATCATGTCTACGTAGTCAATGACTGCGTTGCAGGCGTTTGGGGTGAGAAAACATTTGGACATGGAGTCAATTACAGCAACGTCGTTTACGTAACAATAAGTACCGGTGTCGGTGGTGGGGTAGTCATTAACGATAATTTAATGTTAGGTAAGGATGGAAATGCACATGAAGTCGGTCACTTAGTAATTAATTATGATGATGAATTAAGATGCGGCTGTGGCGGGGTAGGCCATTGGGAAGCATACGCATCAGGTAGTGGTATACCTAGGTTCGTTAAGCATTATATGAAGAACTTAACGACCAAGCATCGAAATTCGATAGTTTCACTAGATGATGAAGTAACTACGCCTGAGGAATTCTTCAATAGGGTTAGAACCGGCAGTAAGTTGTTTAATGATATATGTTACGAGATATGTAAAATAAACGCTGCAGGTCTAGCAAGTATCGTAAATGCTTATGACCCTGAATTGATAACTATTGGTGGATCGGTAGCATTAGCCAATTACGGGCTGATAATAGAACCTGCGATAAAGCTATTAAAACAATATAGCCTAAATAGACTTCCCGAAATAAAACCTACTAAGTTAGGGAGTGAAACGGTCTTAAAAGGAGCTGCGTCATTAGTAATTAAGCCACCAAAAACTTTACTGGAAATTTATGGAACATCATAAGTAACTGGAGGCTGTAATGTTTTACCTAAAAGTGTAAGTCGATGTGTTATGTTAATATATCATCATCTATTTTGGCGAAAGCCTACTACGATGGAAGCTAACAATAGGTCAGAATATAGAAATTTAAATCAACTGGGGCGATGAGATTCATGACTTACTAACGAGTTTCAAAGCATTGTTACGAACTAATTTTAACGCATCAAGACCGCTGATTCCAGCACTGATTAAGCCCTCATACGCTAACTTAACCGCTAATGGCTCTGATGGATCTCGTCCACAATCACTATTAACCATCCCTACCTCTATTAATTCTGGGTAACTCTTCACTAACTCTACTAGTTGACTTACGTTCAGCTTTCCAGGCTGTACGGTAAGTCCAACCAACGTCCCAAAACTCAGAAATTCTTCAATCAACTCATAAGACGCGTGATCAACTACGACCCTATTAGGCTGTACCCTACTTAGACTTAGTACGTTAAGTAGTTTCTTGAGGATGAGGTCTTTACCCCTCCTCGGTGTGTGGATGATGACTGGTTTATCTAAAATATCCGCAAGTCTCAACATTTCAGACAGCACCATAACTTCTTCTTCAGTACCTAATTCAAGACCGACCTCACCAATAAGGTCTGCCTTTATTAAAAACTCCTCAGAAGAGTTCAATAGTGAAGTTAGCCCCGAAGACGGTATATTCCTTGGATGAATGCCTAAACCTACACGTAAGTTAATTCCAACATCTTTAAACCTACTAGGTTCTACCTCTATCAACCACCTAAATAACTCTACTAAAGTAGTGTGGTATTGAGGCTTGAAAGGAATATAAGCAAGGACATATACCTCCTGGTAATTCTCTCTTTTAATTATTTCTAATGTCGAGTAATTACTTATGAATAGATGTGTATGAGGGTCTACAAACATCTAAGGCACCATATTTATTAATAAATTCTTATAAATTAATGCTTAGCAATTATTTATGAGGAGTTTATGCTTCAGGAGGTTGTTGTATTTACGACCGTTTTAATCGCTACAATCATTACTGAATACCTTCATTACTTTTTAGTCATTAAAAACTCAATTAAATGCAGCAACATCAGTTACCTCTCAAATACGGTTAAGTTCGACGTAAATGAAATAACTACATATATTATTGGAAAGACCCCTGAACTGAGGATTAGCAACAGTTATAGATGGTCTTCGATATCTTTACCATTCACAACCCCGGTCATCATAGCCAACGCTGAAATACTTTTCAATAGCTTTAAAAAGTATTTAAATGTTGTATGTGTGATTCATGAAGCATGTCACATAATGAATAAATCATCACTTAAATTCCTGATAGCTAAAGCTTCTCTAATACCATCTATGGTGACAGTTCTTATCCACTTCCAGAGGCAATTAACTACGCCGTTACTCTTAGCGTTAACACCGCTAACATTACTCACCACCTACGGTATCCTTAAACTACTGAGCATATGTGATGAGATGGAAGCCAATAAATGTACTAATAATTTCATAAGTGTAGAGCGGCTTTCAGATGCAAGCTCCTCCCTTAACTTACGTAACCCTCGACCTTAATCGTTGGGGCTAACTCAGCAACCAGGAAATTCTTCTCATACCCTACTCTTAAGACCTGACTTTTGCTGATGGCTGATAACGTCGAAATCTTCCTTATCGGTATTTTAACTTCATTTAACTTAACGAATTCCTTGATCTCACCTCCTTCAACATAGGCAGCTCTTTCTGGTACTATCCTTATATAAGAATCCGACACATTAGCCATAACTATGTCTTCAATAACGAATCCCTTCTTAGTTTCAGCAATTATCTCATCATCCCTCCAATCGCCGGGCTTCATAACTAACGTGGTGTGGAATGGTATTGGGGGATGATATAACCCATATGCAGAACCTGCAATACTGTTGTACCTCCAAGCCGTAGATATTGTATGGTGGTAATCAGTTATCAGCCCTCCTTCAATTAAGCTCCTCCTTACTGTTGATACACCTTCGTCATCGAATAACCTTATAGTGGGGGAGGAAGGTTCATGTGGAGCATCACACAGGTGGAAATCATCAGGACCTACCTTAGACCCTAGATTCAACTTATTTATTGCTGTAACTTCAAGTAGGTGTGACACTTCATGTATGAATGCTGCTGAAGCTTCAGATTTAAGTATCATAAAATGACGTCCAATATTTATGGGATTTAACGCCTTACTTCTACAGCTAATTAAGCTCTTCCTATACGCCTCCCTAATTAGCCTATCTACTAATGCATCATCGATTAAGTTTGACCTCGCTATAAATGCCCTGTAAAGACCTCCGTATCCATACTTACCTAACTTACTCACTACTCCGACTATGAATTCCACAATCGCCTTCCCTTCGGATGCCTCACCAAAATCCCTCATGATTGACTTACGGTAATTCCTAACGTTTATGATTACCTCACATCTTTCTACGGCGGTAGCTCTCAACTCATTACAAACATCTGAAGCAGACTTCAATAACTTAACTACTCCATGTAGTGGCTCACCCAAAGAGATGCTGCCTACATAGAACTCAACCTCACTTAAATCATAACTCAACTCGTTTGACTGAACAAGATTCAACGTCTGAAGGTAAGTCAAAGAATTAACATCGCATCCTTGACACGATATTATTTTCCATTTACCATCTCTAAATTCCCTCTTAACATCTACCTTAACGTGGGACTTATTGCATTCGTAATTATTGTCCCTAAAAGCTAATTCTAAGTTCTCTTCTTCGTACGTAACTAAATCTCTATATTCCCCCATAGTTCACTGATGCCCTGAGACAGACCTATATGCCCTGTAAGCGATATATGAAATTATAGCAAATACAGCTAAGATCGCTACCGCAAATAAAGCTGTCACAGTCGGAGGTACCCCTACCGAGAAACATATAGGTATGAAGAATATGACAACGCATGTAAGGCCCCCAACATCTACAGGAACACCGCCGAACTGCAGGGAAATTAGAGGAGCAACCGTTAGTAAAAGAATGCCAATAATAATTAGCGATATACCTAAAACTGTTAAATTCACCTCATCATCACCAAGTAGTTCACTACGGTCAGAACTAACACCATTGCAGTTAGAAGTATAGCCAAAATCAACATAACCTTAGTAATACCTTTATTAGATCCAAACACGATCGGTATAGGACCTACGATCACAGCACCACCGACCTCAACCCTCTTCTCACCACTTCTGACCTCACTGCTTGACGTCCTCCTAATCACATCTATCAATATGAGGAAAGTACCAGCGAATATGAGGAACATTCCCAAAGACATCAATAAATACATATAGCTTACCACACCCACCACCTACAGTAAATTAAACTACTAATCTTTTATTCCTTTAATCCCTAGGTATTAGGCTAAATGCTGGCTGTATGTGAGTAACACCTCTTATCCCGCTTAACTCTTTATAAAGATCTTTAACCCTACCAGCATCACCCCTTAAAGTGATGACTAACATACAGTGAGTGCTAGTTAGATGGATATGCATAGCGGCAGATATGACGTCTAGAAATCTATGCTGTATATCCGTCAACCTCTCCTCAACTCCATGCTCCTCATGATTGTATATAACTACAACACATCCAGCTAATAAACCACTTAAACCAACCCACCTGTGAGTGGTTATAAAAAGCTGTACAGCATCTTGAAAAGCCCTAGACCTACTCTTATAGCCTAATTTCTTAGCTAGATCTTCAAACTCCTCCATAATGTCTCTAGGAACAGCGACCCCAGTCTTTACAGAACCGCTAACCATAACCCCCATCACTCAAAACTTTGATGAATAATTTAATAAAACTATGTTATGTAATAAATTACTGCAGCTGAGGTAACTGCATTTGAATATGGAGGAAGAACTCTTAATACCTCCTCAGCTTCCACTTAACCCCTACATCACAAACCGCATGGTCTAATCTCCCATCCTGAAATAACTTACTAACTATTGATGACGTCGTAACTGAACCAAGGTAAACGCTAGATGCGCTGATCTCTGCACCCAATGACTTCAATACTTTAATAGTCAGCTCTTCTATTGTTCCCCCTACGTCCAGCTCATTCGTCAATAACTCAATGACCTGCTTAATCCTCCTAATGTTAAATTCGATTAATTCCCCGAATTTCTGATTCTTAATAACCGGTCCAT
This sequence comes from Sulfolobales archaeon, assembly GCA_025058345.1. Lineage (GTDB taxonomy): Archaea > Thermoproteota > Thermoprotei_A > Sulfolobales > NBVN01 > DTCV01. Next base: position 128,523 of record JANXEN010000004.1, on the reverse strand, counting down.
GACTTAGAACAGCTTCAAAACCCTTATCTGAGAGAACCCTTAACGTATCGTCCAACACCCTCAGCGACTTAAAAACGTCGCTGTGATATGGTATACCAACTCTCTTCAGTAAAACGTCGCCGAACAACGCATCCCCAACAAACACTACATCATCTAGAATAACTCCAGTAAGTCCCGGTGAATGACCGCTTAAGTCTAGCAATTTGAGGGAGCTTAAACTCCCTGCGTTAGCTAACGAGAATGTTTTCACATTATAACTTGGGATTAAACGCTGTTGCAGCCCTAACAGCCTCGGTAGTGGATTGAAGCCGTAAGTAGCTTGCTCACGTACGGTAGGATTTATTAACTGACTATATTCAAATTCATTAACGTAAATCTCCCTACCTGAGAAGTAAGTAAGAGTTTCTACATGGTCGTAATGTGTATGTGATACTAAAATATTGTAATCACGTATGTTCACTCTATCTAAAACGTTTGATAAAGAATTGACTCTATCACCTCCCATCCCAGGATCTATCATCCAATTACAATCATCGAATTTCGTAATTAATGTGATAGGGCTTCCAGGGACGATAAATATATTCTTCCTTAAAGAACGATACGTCACAACCACCAGCTTTAGTTCAAACGTTGATATATAAGCATATGGTAAAACTTAATCAACGTGGATTGAAATTCCAGCAGTTATATCTCTATGTTAGCATGTAGTTTCTTCAGATCTTCTTCAGTCTTACCTAACCTAACCATTAACTCAGCCACTACAGCATCTAACATAATCATAGTAGTTACCTCAAATAGGGTGCCTAATGGAGCGAGAGGTTCGTAGATACCCATTAACTGCCTTAAGTAGTAATCATTTTGGTCGCTGATCTTAGTCCTACCGGGTACCTCAACAACCATATCGGCTATATTAGCTAATGGTGAGTTTACGTAGGTCGTTATAGCTATTACCTTAGCTCCAACGGATTTAGCTGCCTCAGCAACAGTTATTACTAATTTAGTCCTACCTGAACCTGAAATAGCTATCATTAGGTCGTTAGGACGTAGTGATGGTACTACAGTATCTCCCAGCACGTATACGTTAAACCCTAAATGCATTAACCTCATAGCGAACGCCCTACCTATAAGTCCTGAACGACCTGCACCGACCACGATTAACTTATTATTACTGTTATAGATGTTGAGAAGTTCTTTGATGAAGTCCTCAACCTGATATTCCTTAACGACGTCTACTGACCTTACGACATATGATGCTATACTCAACATTGACTCTTTAAATACCTTGATGATATATCCCAGTAAACACTTCAATTAAGGGATTTTAAAACTGTTGGTTATTTAAGGATTGATGGGGCCTACGTCAGGTTTACCTTGCCTTAAGCCCTTACCTGCGTATGGTCTTAACGCTTCCCCCCCACCGACTAGTAATTTAACTAGATTAGCTGCGTGTTTTTTAACTCTATCGACAGCTATTTCATGGAGTGTTGACTCATCATCACTTTCATCCTCATGAACAGTAACATCTATGATGTGCTTACCGCACATAAGCTGAACCATCTGAAGCCCTATACTCATAGATACGTAACTTAACTTATCAGTTAACGTCTTACCCACCCATCCAAGGGTTATGACACCGTCGCATTCGGATTCCTCCATAAGCTTTTTAGCTGCTATAGGTATATCCTTAATTCCTGGGACAGTATACCTAAAGACCCTAACATTAGGTAAAGAATCCTTAATAACCTTCTCCGCAATCGATCCCATATCTACCCTAGCGAATGTAGTATCTACTATCCCTACCTTAATCATGTTACCTCACTAAGGAACTTCCCATCGGAGTATATAAGGTCCCCATCCGCAAATATCTTACTTCCCCTCATATCTCTTATGAGGTCCCAATGTATCGCAGATCTGTTAGTGCCTCCAGTAGTTGAATATGCGGACCCTAAAGCTAAGTGTATGGTGCCCCCTATCTTCTCATCAAGTAGTATTTGCTTAGTAAAACTATCGATGCCGTAGTTAAGGCCAAACGCTATCTCACCAACTCTTCTAGAACCTTCATCAACACTCAATATTTTTCTGAGGAACGGCTCACCCTTAACAGCAGATGCATCAACAACTACACCTCGTTTAAATATTAACTTAATACCTTCTACTTCAACACCCCTCCATATCGCCGGGTAAGTAAAGGTTATGAACCCCTCTACGCTATCTTCGATAGGTGCTGTATACACTTCACCGCCAGGCATGTTCTTTCTACCGTCATCGTTAATCCACTTCCTACCATCAACCCTTAAAGTCAAGTCTACACCGTCGCCAAAATACCTAAGCTCACTAACACTTTCAAGCAACTTAATTATCTTAGCCTGGTATTCGGTCTGTTTCCTCCAAGCGCTAACAACATCATCTTCGTAGAGCTTCAGAGCCTTATACAGGAAATCCTCATACGTTATCAAAGACATCCCGGCCTCCTGAGCTAAAGCCTTAGTTGGAAATATAGTCACAGTCCATCTTAGACTTCCATCAGCATCCCTTCTAATGAAGATCTCATTCAGAACTCTCACTGCCTGAGACCTACTTTTAATCCTTTCAGGATCAACGTTAACTAGATGCTTTGTATGTGTGCTCGAGATTATCGAAATAGATGCGTTAACGTTCTCATAGATAAATTTATCAATTTTAGAAACGTGTCTAAGCAGTTCATCTCCTGAGTATTTATAAAATACCTCATCCAATACCTCATCAACCATGTTGAGATGCGGGTAGGCATTATTCTTTATGAGCTCCAGCCATAATTCCCTGACCAGAGGCATCGCTTCATAAGTAGCTGATACTCTCACTTCATCACCTCTTGAAGCATTAATGCAGTAATTAACCAGCAGATTTGCAAATTTTTTGAGCATTAGAGACCACCCTATTAAACTACAAAGCTGTTTATTTAAAAATAATTAATTAATATTATATGATCACTTAAGCTTTAATTATGTTCTCTGAGGTAACACCGCTTTCCCACTTCTCTTTCTATGGATTAAGATTCCAATAGCAATTAGTAATGAGGCTAGAATATCTATTTCGATGTTAGTCGGTGCGAATAACAGCAATCCACCTGCAATAAGTAAAACCCTCTCAATGATGTTCATGTTCCTTATATAAAACCCTTCAAAAGCAAGCCCTAATGCGTAGGTAGCTATAAATGCTGTTACAATATTCTCAACGATTATCGGCAATGGCTCATTGATGACTAGGAGGAGTCCGGGCTTAAATATTATGATGAATGGAACTATTAATGCAGCGAAACCAAGCCTTGATGCTAGGAAACCGATCCTCATTGGGTCATCCTTAGCTATTGAAGCGGCAGCGTATGCAGCTAAGGCAACTGGAGGTGTTATTGCTGAAATAGTGGCATAGTAAAATATGAAGAAGTGCGATGGGAAGGTATCTACCCCCAACCTAGCTAGGGCTGGGACCGAGAGTGCAGCAGTCATAACGTATGCGGCAGTAGTAGGTACACCCATACCCATTATTAAAGTCAGCATCGCTACGAATAAGAGAGCTATAACTAATATACCCATAGACGCTTCAAGGACTAAACTACTTAACCTGAGGCCTGTGCCTGAAAACGAAATCGAGCCTATGATGATGCCTGCTGCAGCACCAATAACTAAGATAGATATGGCTTCCTCAGCTCCCTTAGCTAGTGCTACATATATTTTCTTTGGTGTCATCCACGTATCTCTCTTTATGTAGCTTAATGCTATCGTTATGAACATTGCTATGAACGCTGCTGTTACTGGTGACCACATCATTACCGCAACTATATATACTAATACAGCCATAGGTATGAGCATGTAGCCTCTTTCAATCATCAATTTTTTAAGGCTTGGTATCTCTTCTTTAGGTAGTCCTTTTAATCCATGTCTTACTGAGTAGTAGTGTACCTGTACATATACTCCTAGGTAGTATAGTAGTGCTGGTATTATTGCAGCTACCATTATCCTTGCGTAAGGTACGTTAAGTAATTCAGCCATAACGAATGCTGCAGCACCCATAACAGGAGGCATTATCTGACCACCAGTAGATGCTACAGCCTCAACCGCACCAGCAAACCTGGAGGGATAACCCAAAGACTTCATAGTAGGGATAGTTATGATGCCAGTACCGTAAACGTTGGCGACTGCTGACCCTGAAATAGTTCCGAAAAGTGATGACGCAACTACAGCAATCTTAGCTGGACCTCCAACCAGCTTACCGACTAAAGCCTTAGCAAGGTCTATGAAGAATTTACCTATACCGACCTCATTAAAGACAGCCCCCAATATAGTGAATGCGATAACGTAAGTAGACATCACCTGGAGAGGTGTTGTAAAAGTGCCGTAAGTGGTTAAGTAGTTGAGTTCCACTATCCTATCAAACCGCATTCCCCTATGTCTAAATGGATCCGGTATTGACGGCCCGATGTTAAGGTACACCAAGAAGAAAATCACTAGCAGACAGATTGCCAGACCTCCAGCCCTTCTAGTAGCCTCTACTATGGTGGCTATGAAGATCACACCTAGAATTAGCTGGAGGTCAGTCACTGATGTAGAGAACCACATCCTCTCATAAATCCATGATGGATTCAAGTAGAGAATTACAGGTGGGATCGCAGAAACTAATGCTAATACGATATCATACCAAGGAAGTTTATTGACATCTTTAGCTCTTGCAGCATACACTATAAATGATAGTGGGAGGACGAAAGCAGCATTTAGAACCATGTGTAGAACTACGTCATAGGCAGTAAGCAGTAACACATATATGTTGTAAAGCGCCATAACACCTGTGATTCCAATTACAGCGATATTGGTTTTCCTACCTAACACTCTTTTTGGCATAATGGAAACACCCCATTAATTTAGGACGGCTATATATTATCCGAAATAATCATTTATAAATTTTGCAATCTACATCTTGAATGAAATTAAAAACTATTACTCATACTCTATCGTTGCAGGTGGCTTAGGAGTGACGTCATATCCAACAGCTCTCACACCGTTTATTTTAATCAATTCCTCAGCTAAGTCCTCCAACACCTTTCTACTTAAGTTAAACACGTCTGCAGTCATAAAGTCCTCAGTAACTACCGCCCTTATAGATATGAAATACTTACCTAGCCCCCTATCAACAACCTGCCACACAATATGGGAAGCCTTATTATTAAAATACTTATATACTGCGTACGGACTTAGGCCGCCTAAGTCATCTACTAGTACTACAGGCTCGTAGACCCTGCTATCACCCTTAACACCGGTTGCTTTAATCCTAAACACCTTATAATTTATGCATACCTCCTCACATACCTTCCCCTCATCAGAGATTTCGTACTCCCATACAGCAGGGAAGTACTGACTGATACTGTAATTCTGAAGGAATTTCTCAACTATTTCAGTAGCATCCCTCACAATGCTTAACTTCTCCCTAGTAAATAAACCAACAGTTCTAACTAAAAGTCCAGGTCCGGGAAACGGTTGCCTATAAATAATTGAGTTAGGTACTCCTAAGTACTTAGCCACCGCCCTAACTTGATCTTTATACAACTCCCTCAAGGGTTCAATCACTTTAAAGCCGTATCTCTTAAGGAATTCATCACTAAGTACGTTGTGTTGAGTCTTAATACCTCCAAGTGTTTCGATCCAGTCAGGCGCTATGGTCCCCTGAACAACGTACTCACAACCAAAACCATTAGCGATCTCACTAACAACTTTGTAAAATACTTCTCTGAAAGCCTTCCTCTTAACTTCAGCATCCGATAACCCCTCAATCCTTTCGTAAAAAGTTTCAGACATATCAACGACTTCTAAAGGTATTAAGTCCCTCAACATTTCCCTAACCCTAAAGCCTTCATTAAATCTCATGAATCCAGTGTCGATGAATATCGGTATGACTTTATCACCTAACGCCCTATATGTAATTAAAGTGGCTGTTGTGCTATCGACGCCTCCGCTCACAGCTGCCAGTACTCTGTTGATATCTCCATACTTAATTTTCAAGTCGTTGATTGATTTATCGACGAACGCTTTAGGATCCCACATATTACCCCCTACATACTTCTATGAAATTCTTAAAAATAAGTTCACCTCTCTCAGTGTGCTTAACCTCGGGATGAAATTGAACCGAGTAGATATGCTTCTTAACATGCATTAAGGCTTGAATCATGAACTTATCACTACGGGCTAATATCTTAAAATCCTTTGGAGGTGTAATTACTGCCTTATTATGGCTTTCCCAAACGATTATTTTCCTCCCAACACCTCTAAGTATGGTGTCCTCATCATCTACGTATAACAACGTATTACCGTATTCTCTACCCTCCCCTATTTGACCCCCATACACGTATGAGATTAATTGATGACCCAAACATATCCCTAAGATAGGTCTATTACCCTTAAGGATTGCGTCAGCTATACTGCTTAAATTATATATATCCTCAGGTATGTTTTGAGGTCCCCCACTAATTATTAATCCATCAAAATCATCTAAATTTAAGTCACCCTTAAAGTAGTCGAATAAGTTCGCATCTACCTCTAATTCACGTAACCTACGCCATATTAAGTGATTATATTGACCGCCGAAGTACACCACACCTATAGAGACCGTCATTATGCTAATCCCTCGTACAGTCCATCATACATGCTTCAAATAGGCACTCACGGACCGCATTACCTACCATATCGAACTACCCAGTCAGTTATTACTTAGTTAGTATATATTTTTAACTTATTCATATATAAAAAATGTAATGTACTATAACTCATATAAATAACTATTTACATTTTTATGTAAATATATTCCATGAGGACTTAAACTTTATAGTGAATTAATCTCAAATAATAATTTAGATGAGGTCTATGCGGTTTGATAATAAGGAATTTAAAGTCGACAGCGTCAGCGATATAAGCATAGCTACCCTATGTACCCATACATCACTACAGATTTTTCACGGCGCTAAAAACGAGGGATTTAAAACTGTTGGAATAGTTGAGTCTAAGAGGAAGTGGTTCTACGAATCATTCAGCAACCTAATTGATGAATTCATAGTATTAAATAATTGGCGTGAGTTATGCAGGTATGAAGTCATAAGTAAGTTAAGGGAATTGAACTCTCTCTTAATTCCTCACGGTAGCTTTGTAGAGTATGTTGGACTAGACTGCGTTATGGGTTTACCAATCCCTATGTTTGGGTTGCGTGAGCTCCTCGTAGTTGAATCTAACCAACATAGGAAAATGGACCTACTATCTAAGGCAGGCATAACAATACCTAAGTCATATAAAATAGGTGAGCGAATAGAAGGTACAGTAATAGTTAAACTTCCTGGGGCGAAGGGAGGTAAAGGTTACTTCATCGCAAATAATACCTCCCAAATATTGAGTAATGTAAACGAGTTAATGAGGAAGGGATACATTAAAGATGTTGATGATGTTTTAATTCAGGAATACGTTGTTGGTGTTCCAGCGTATTTCCACTTCTTCCACAGCCCTGTATTGAATAGGACTGAATTATTAGGTATGGACATCCGATACGAATCGAACGTAGATGGGTTGAGGAGATTGCCTCCCTCAGCCTCCATAGATGTAAACCCAACATTTAATGTTGTGGGCAATTTGCCTTTAGTCCTTAGGGAAAGCATGTTATTAACTGTGATGAAGTACGGTATCAACTTCGTCAACATAACTAAGTCTGAAGTTCCTCCAGGTATCGTAGGGCCTTTCTGCTTAGAGAGCATAATTAATGATGCTGGAGATGTAGTGGTCTTTGAGTTTTCGGGGAGGATAGTTGCTGGCACAAACATCTACATCCATGGAAGCCCGTACTCATGGCTTTATTGGAACGAACCTATGAGTATGGGAAGAAGAATTGCTAGGGAGATCAAAATGGCAGTAGATCTCGGTAAATTGAATTACGTAATTACCTGAGAAGCGCTTACATTGCCTTACCATAAAATCATATAGGTTAGAGGGGAGTAAGCTTTAAATGATTCCTAACTTATGAAGTACACCCCGACCAGCCAGCACTCCAGTTGCTGCAGCAACGTTAATACCTCTCGACAGTCCAGCACCATCACCAGCAACAAAGACGTTCTCAACACTACTTTCTAGGTACTTATTGATTACTGCTCTAACGCTATAGTACTTAATCTCAGGTGCATACACTAGTGTTTGAGATGACGCAACACCTGGTATAATGTTATCTAACCTCTGCAACCCCTCAATTATATTAGTTAACACCCTATACGGTAACGCCATCGAAATATCTCCGGGAGTCACATCCTTAAGTGTCGGTCTAATAGAACTCCTATTTATTCTGTCCCAAGTACTCCTCCTACCTGCCTCAAGATCACTAAATCTCTGTATTAACGGCTTCCCACCACCTAACTTAGTTGAAAGCCTAGCAATACTCTTTCCATACTCAACAGTGTCCTCTAAAGGATTAGTTAACCTTACAGTAGATAGTAGGGCGAAGTTAGTGTTACCGCTACTTTTACTATTATACGATTCTCCGTTAACGCCAACAGTGCCGTCATCATATACCTCCTTAATTACGAAGCCACCCGGATTTGTACAGAAAGTCCTAATCTTATCGTCGAATGCCTTAGTATACATAATTATTTTAGGATCTCTAACAACCTTAGTTACTTCATCCATAACTACTGACTGGACTTCAACCCTCACTCCCACATCAAGAGGACCTGGAATTACAGAAACTCCTAACTTCTTAGTAATCCCTGAAAACCACTCAGCTCCCGATCTTCCGGTGGCTAGGATGAGGTAATCACAACTTATTTCTCCATTAACTAATTTTAGTGTAAATCCACGGCCTTCACCAGCTATGTCGACGACCTCAGCATTGGTAAGTATTTTAACTCCCTTCCCTTCTAAGAACTTCGTGAAGTTCTCTAAGACAGTAATAGCTCTCTCACTACCGATATGTCTCTGAGGAATTGATATGAAGGTCGCACCAGCTTTAATGGATCTCTTCTCCAGAACTTCCACCATCTCGTTATTAGGTAAATATAACTTCGTTACATCGCTGAAGTTGACTATGACGCTATCGACGTACTTTATCAATTCATACGCATCCTCCCAACTTCCAACTAATTCATGTAGCTCCCCACCTATGTCAGGCCTCAGGTTTATGAGGAAACTACTTAAAGCACCTGCCCCTCCAATACCGCTTAAAACCAAGCATGGCTTACAGAACATACACTTACCGGAATGTATTAGGGGGCATTTCCTCATAGAGGCTCTAGGTCCCTTATCTATTAAGGCGACACTTAACTTACCCTCACTCTTAGTGACTAATTCATATGCTGAGAATAAGCCTGCAGGACCAGCCCCAACTATAACTACATCATACCTCATCTGTAATCACCTCTTCAAAGAACCTAAAACCTCCTCTCTCCTATCTATAACGGCCATAACATCTTCACCAGTTCCTATTAAAGTGATCGGTACCTTAAGAACGTTTTCAACATCCTCAATCCACTTCCTCACATTATAAGGTAATTTACCCCACTCCTTAACATGCTGTATGTTCTTAAACAACACATCGACCTTAGTTAAAGCCACTTGAGTTGCTGAATTGATAACCACAGACTTCCTAGCAAGTTCTAAATTGAATGGAGCAGCTCTCCTAACTCTACCTGTGACTGAGGCCCTCTCAACAAATCCGAATCTCTCCACATCTTCAGGGCTTAATTCATTTGGTAGCGGACCTTCACCAACTCTAGTAACGTATGATTTAAACACTACTAAGACTTCATCCACCTTCTTAGGCCCTACACCAACCTCACTTAAGACACCTGATGCTGAAGTATCTCTACTGGTTACGTACGGGTAAGTGCCGAAGTAGAGACTAAGGTAAAACCCTTGGGTCCCTTCAATTAATACATGTTCTCCTTTATCTACGAATTCATTTACCTCCAAAGCAACATCCCTTAAGTAACTCCGGAGTTCTTCATAGTCCTTAGCCAGTTTAAGTCTCCTCATAATTCTATCCGAGTTCGCTGCCCCTACTCCCTGCTTAGTACTACCTATCTGCTTCATTAACTCATCTGACCTCTCCCTAGCTACATGCTCCTCAGTAATGATTCCAGCATTATAGTCAAGGAAGATCCTACCGCTACATCCAGTTTCTAAGACCTCGTTTAAAAATACTGGAATACTTATTAACGCGCCTGCCGGTACGTAAAGTCTACAAGCACTGCATAAAAATGCTGAAGGAACTACCCTTAACTTCCACACCCTCCCATCGAAACTAACCGTATGTCCTGCGTTAATACTTCCTGTCCTAACAGCGGCTGAAGGTCTATCCTTCAAACCTAAATAACCGACTATCTTACCCTTACCTTCATCCCCGAAGAATCCACCAACTACTACAGTTACTGGCGTAATATCCCTCAACAAGATGGGAGCTCCCATATATAAATTTAACTAATTACGTATGGGGTTAATCTCATAATCAAGAAATTGGGGTAGGGACACCAATTTAAGAACTTAATGCTAAAATAAATTCGGTGAGAGTAAATGTCAAATAAATTCTTACCTACTTCATGGAAAGACATAACGTTGCTCTCCTTAAGATTAGCCAGTAAGATCGTTGATAGCTCGTTCACTCCTGACGTCTTAGTGGGTATCCTACGCGGTGGTTGGATCGTAGCTAGACTGCTTAGCGACTTCTTAGGGGTTGACTCAGTTGAAGCTGTTGGTATAAAGTTTTACAGAGGTGTTGGGGAACGCTATGAGAAGCCAATAATAACTCATCCACCTACAGCAAACATAAACGAGAAAAAAGTTCTGATAGTAGATGATGTAGCGGATAGCGGTAAAACATTACAAATAACCATTGAGTTACTGCAATTATATGGTCCTAAAGAAATTAGAACTTCATCAATTTACATAAAACCGAGTACTGTAATAATACCTGACTTCTACGTTGCTGAAACAGATTCGTGGATCATATTCCCTTGGGAGTATGCTGAAGTATTGAGGAATGTTGTAAAATCTAGAGGCTTAGCTATGGATGAAAGATCGTTGAGCAGCATCGTGAGGGAAATCGGGTTAGAGCGTGATGTTTTTATAGATGAACTGCTAACCCTATTACCTAAAGCAACTAAGTGTGTTTGATGGTTTGTTACATGCTAATATTTAATAACCTAATTCCATCACATTTTAAGGGGTGCTTAAGTGTCTGAAAGCCTTACACCGGTTGTATGTCCCTACTGCGGTGTTGGATGCGGATTATTTATTAAGTCTTTAAATGGCAAATACGTTGGTATTGAATACAACTATAACCACCCAGTCAATAAAGGAAGTCTATGTCCTAAACCTAATGACTTATCTTTCCTTAACTCACCTCATAGGTTGAAAAAACCCCTTAAGAAAACTGAGAGCGGGTTCGTAGAGATAGGTTGGAGGGAAGCCATTAAGGAAGTAGCAGGTAGATTTAAGGAGATAGTTAATGGTTACGGCTCTAACTCCGTTGCATTTCTAGCTAGTGCTAAGTGTTTTAACGAGGAGAACTACCTATTGCAAAAGCTTGCGAGGTTATTAGGCACTAATAACGTCGATCATTGCGCGAGACTCTGCCATGCTCCAACGTTGGTTGGTATGGGTAGAGCTACAGGTGTTGGCGCGCTTACCGCAACCTTCAACGATATCGCAAACTCTGAGGTGATAGTTATATGGGGGGCGAACCCAGCCGAGACATATCCAATAGTAATGGGGCGTTATATAATGAAGGCAAAAAACAATGGCGCTAAATTAATAGTCGTAGGGCCGACTAAAAATAAGACTGCCTGGCATTCAGATATCTTCATTCAGGTGAGGCCGGGAACGGATATAGCCGTTGCTAACGCGATCATGAACGTCATCATCAATGAAGGCCTATATGATAAGGAATTTATTGAGAGACGAGTTGATGGATTCGATAAATTAGTTCAGACCGTTAGTAAATATACACCTGAGCTAGCTGCGTCGATAAGCGGTGCATCTGCATTTGCCATTAAGCAGGCTGCGTACTTGATGGCATCTAGCAGGAAAGGAACTATAGTCTGGTCTATGGGTATTACGCAACACATAGTTGGGCAACGTAATGTTTTAGCCTTAGCTACTATAGCAGCTTTGTTGGGATGGTATGGAAAGCCTGGAACTTGTGTAGGAGGTTTAAGAGGTCAGAATAACGTTCAGGGGTCGTGTGATATGGGTGCGTTAGCTGAATTCCTCCCAGGCTATGTCAAGGTTGTTGATGATGTCGGTAGGAAGAGGATTGCAGAGTTATGGGGGGTCACCGAGTTACCTAGAAATGTTGGTTTAACGCTGCCATGCATCTTCCGTGAAGCTGAATCAGGTAGAGTGAAGGCTGCTTACGTGATGGGTGAGAACCCTGTAATAAGTGAAGCTAACTCAACGCACGTCATCAACGGCTTAGATAGGATGGAATTTCTAGTAGTTCAAGATATATTCATGACTGAGACCGCTGAACACGCGGATATCATTCTTCCTGCCGCTGCCTGGGCTGAAAAGGAGGGAAGCTTCACAAATAGTGAGAGAAGGGTGCAGTGGTCATTTAAAGCAGTAGAACCGCCCGGTGAGGCAAGACCCGATCTATACATAATAATAGATTTAGCTAAGGAATTGGGTCTAGAGAAGTACTTTAATTATTCAGGCCCTGATGAGGTATTGCTCGAGATTAATAAAGTCATTCCGGCATATGCGGGGATAACACCTACTAGGTTGAAGAACACTCCAGGAGGTATTATCTGGCCATGTCCCTCAACCGACCATGAAGGCACCCGCATACTCCACGTTGAGAAGTTCAGAACCCCAAGCGGTAAGTTTAACATAATACCGGTAGAGCATCAACCTCCTGCCGAAATGCCTGACGACGAATACCCGTTAATATTAACTACCCATAGAGTCGTCGGTGTATTCCACACAAACACCATGACTGGTAGGTCTAATGCCCTAGTCAAACGGTGGCCTGAAGCTGAAGCCATAATAAATCCTGCAACAGCACACACTTACGGAGTAAGTGATAATGAGGTCGTTAAGCTCGTCACACGGAGGGGTGAGTACTTAGTTAAGATACGCTTACATCAAGGCATTCAGGAGGGGGTGATTTCAGTGCCTTGGCATTGGGGGGCAAATAAATTAACTAACGATGCGTTAGACCCTGATGCTTCTACACCGGAGACTAAAGTTTGTGCTTGTAAGATAGTGAAGCTGAGGTGAGTGCCATGGTTAAGATACTTTATGTAGACCCCAAGAACTGCATATCATGTAAGGCATGCGAGATAGCTTGCGAGAGAGAGCATGATAACGTTAACCATATAGATGTTTACATCGTAGAGGATGCCGAAGTCTCAGTACCATACACGTGTAGACACTGTGAAAACGCTCCCTGCGTAACAGTATGCCCTACAAAAGCTCTATATAGGACTGATAGCGGGGTATTCGTAAATTACTTAAGATGTATCGGCTGCAGGCAATGCATAGTTGCGTGCCCATTCGGCATACCTAAATTCCTAGACATGTTTAAAGTAGTTGTTAAATGCGACCTATGTAGACATAGATTAGCGAAGAACCTACCGCCAGCATGTGCAAGCACATGCCCTTCAGGCGCTATAGTATTTACTGAAGAGGTTGAGGTAACTAAGGCTAAAAGAGGTGTTGAAGTATCTAAAATCATCGGCGCTGTTAAAACAGCTAAAACTCTAACATAATCCAACTAATCAAATGTTATTGGAAATCAGGTGAGTTAATTTTATTAATACTTAATAAGTAAATTAATAAAGGGTCCTAAATATGCCTAAATGTAGCCGCGGTAAGGAAAAGAAGAAGGAGAAGAAGGAGGCGTAAATTCACCTCCCCCCTAAAATAGTACCTTTTTAGCAACCTCTAAATATACCTTAGGCAGCATCTTCAACGATGACATATCTACATATTCATCACTGCCGTGCATACCACCACCTACAGGTCCGAAATCTACTGCGTCAACACTATGTATAACAAAATACCTTGAGTCACTCGCTCCTGCTCCCTCACCAACACTATATCTTAAGTCAAGTCCATTAAGAACTTCCTCAAAAGCTTTTATAAGTAAGCAACTTCTCGATGTATTCATGTAACCTCCAACATCACTCTGAACATACACCTCAGCATCTAAGGAGAGTTCCTTCAAAGCTGCCTTAAATGCGTCTAAAACTAATTCCTTAGTACTCATAGCCCTAACATCAAATACTAAGTTATGCATATCGTTAAAATAGTAGACGTTAGGGTTTATCGATATGCCGTACTCGCTGAAAGCCTTAACTGCGATAGGCATCTTAGTAATAGCTATTAAGCCTCTAACTAAGTCCGTTAGACCTAAATCTACGATACATTCATCACCGGATCGTTCAGGGATTACGTATTCTAAATCGATAAATTGAGGCACTACATTAGATTTTACGAAATTACCGCATAGTCGACTTACGTACGCCTTCATCTCCCTAACAAATACTGAAGCACTTAGTAATGGATGTACGTCAACTCCTGCAACAAAGTACGCAGCATGTGCATGTTGGCTTACTGGATAGTAAGAATTAAATGATTTGGTATACCTACTACCCTTGACGACTTTCAACTTCTTAGGAACCCTCATTAATACCTCAAATATCTTTCTCCTTCTGTAAATTACAGTATGGTTAGCGCCATCACCATTTACTAAGTATTTAGGCAGTGAGTTCGTGTTTAGTAAGTCCTTAACAATTAAATGCGCACCGTTCTCACCACTAACCTCCTCATCACCAGTAAATGCGAATAAGATTTTCTTACTGATGTTTAACTTACTTAACTCTTTTAAGGTTACCATGAATGCTGCAACATTAGACTTATCATCCAACGACCCTCTGCCGAAAGCCTTACCATCAACTATAGTCAACTTAAAAGGGTCGTAATTCCATGACTGCCCTTCAACAGGCACTACATCATAATGAGCTAAGAACATTAATTGAGGATCGCCGCTTCCTACGGAACCTATAACGCTGTAGAACCCATCTGACTCAACGATTTTGGATTCGATGCTATGCCTTGCGAGGTACTCATGTATATACCTAGCGGCATCAATTGAAGGTTTTATACCCCTAACAGGGTCATTTACTGTAGGGATGGAGACCAAATCACTTAATATCGATACAACTTCCTCCTCCAATACTTAACACACCAATCGAATATCTTGAATTAGATTATTAAGGATGACTTAAGTTACATCAATGTTTTGAGTATTTCGCCATACATCATAGCACAACTTGCGCCATAACTTATTAATTAGATCTGAATTAGGATGAGCTGTAAGGAAATCCAACGCTGAAGTCGGTAATTTATTAAGATTATTGTAGAACCTCATGAATAATAAGTCGTCATCATATCCGCATGTCAATTTCTTTACGACATCTGACAACCTTCCTAAAGAATTTAAAGGTACTTCGATATATCCCAACCTACTAAGAATGGATTTAATGACTTCATTCCCACTTTTAGCAGTCGCTAAGTATATGCTGACATGATCTGATGACATGAGCTCTTCCATCGATGAAATCAACGCCTTACCAACTCCCATACCTCTAAACTCCGCCTTAACTGCAACGTAGTAATGAATACCGACCTTATGGGGATATGACTCAACTACGTAATAGACACCTACACCACATACATTACCATTTAAAACAGCTACTAAACCCCTACATATGCCAAGACCTAAGCAGGCGTTAACGTAGCGGATGTGGTAATGTTCCATTGCACTATATATTACCTCATCTATCACATCTACACATTCTTTAGAACATTCAAACACCTCTAGCAACATAGATCACCGATAGTTGAACCCATAACGCGCTATTACTTAATTCATGATTAACTAAGTCATTTAGTGCCTAGAGCTCTTTTATAAGGGCACATAACTGCGTACACGCAGTAGTTACATTCCCAACTATACCTAGGATATTTCGCATTAACTATTATATCCGCTACTTCAGATTCAGAGAACTTATCAAGCACGCTAAACTGCGTGACTCTATCTAAGGTGATATAAATAAGTAAGGAGTGATGTAGATCCATCAACCAATTGTAAATCATAACTTGCTCTAAATGCTGCTCATGAGGGATGTTTAAGTCAGACCTTGAGGTCTTAATTTCTAGTCCAACCCTAACGCCTTCGCTGAATAGTATTGCATCAACCCTACCTTTAACTATTACCTTACCTCCATCCGGAAGTAGCACCTCCTTAACACCTTCAACTTCGGTCTCTACGCGTTCACCAAATTTCTCTTTCAGAATGCTCTGCAGCCCCTTATGTATTAAGGTGCCTGAGATGTAGTAGGGGATGAAGATATCCCTAAGACTCAATTCTGGGTACTTCACCTCATAATCTTTTTTCAGTAAACACCTAACTAGGTCGGAAACCCAATAAGTATTTAAATCCCTAATGTGTTTCTCATGTTCTTCCTTACTTAACTCGTAAATCAACTTCACAACATCTAAATGCAATGATTTTCCCTCAATCATAGATGTGTAGAAGTTAATTAATCTAGTGATGGAACCACCTACGATCTTATAATGACTTAAGATTAATTTTTAAAGTAGAAAGTGTTAAATAGCAAGTAATCATACTATAGTAAAGCTTGGTGAGGTAGTGATTAGCAATGGTTATCCCGGTCGAACCCCTTGACCCGTTAATGGGTGAGGAATACAACATCATTAGCGTAACTCCAGATATGGCTCTAGATATAGGACACACCTATGCGGGGGGCTTAGGGGTTCTTGAGGGTGATAAATTTTACGCCGCAGCAACTTTAGGGTTACGTTATGTCACCTTTTCTTTAATGTATTCAAATGGTTACGTGAGTTACGAATTCGATGCGGATGGTAATCCTATACCTAAACCGCAACCTCAGCCTGAAGAATTTCTGAAGCTTTTAAAACCCATGGATAAATTTAGGATAAGGCTAAGGAGTGAAGATGTTGAGGTCGAACCACTTATCTACGAGAATGGTAACGCGAAAGCTGTATTCCTAAGACCTACATCCCCCCAATGGGCTTCTCAATTAATTGATAGATTATATATAGAGAGTAGTCTAGATGAGAAGTTCTATAAGTACACGTTCTTCGCAAAATCTGTTGCTGAGTTCATCAGAAGAAACATCCCAATATATAATATAACGTACATCGATCTTCAAGAAGCCTATACAGCGTTCTTACCGTTGATCCTTAAAATACCCGGTAAGTATAGGCTTGTAATACATACTGCAGGGATTTGGGGGCATCCGAGTTTTCCAAGGAACTTAATCCACAGCGAATATTGCTATAACTTAATAAATCCTGAGGTGGTATTAACTGATGTAGGTCTCGCAGCATCTTCCCAAGCGTTTGCCGTATCTGCTAAACACTTAGATATATTGTTAAAGATTTTCCCACATTTCGGTGATAAGCTATCTTACGTAACTAATGGCATCAACATTGAGAGGTGGATGCATCCAAAGCTGAGAGAAATTTACGAATCACATAAACTAACGCTAGACACCTTACCTGAATTTAAACGTAAGATCAGGAACGAGTTAGAGGGTTTTCTAAGGAATTTTAAGGACGTCTCTATTGAGGGTAAGATCTTAGTGATGTGGGGGAGGAGAATTGTAGCTTATAAGAGACCTTGGTTGATAGTTAGGTTAATTAAAGAATTAAGGGATAAACGTATAGTTTTCATACTATCAGGTAAGGCACATCCTAATGACGGTTGGGGATTAGAAGTGATGAAAGAGTTTATGAAGCTGCATAGGGAGAGGGAGAACGTTATATACCTACCTGAATATACAGTCGATATCGCTAAGAAACTATTATCTGGTGTTGACCTACTTCTATTTACGCCGTTTTCAGGTTGGGAGGCCTGCGGCACTAGCTACATGAAGGCCGCTGTTAACGCGGTACCTACGATAAGTTCTAGAGATGGTGGGATTCTAGAGTTGGTGGTTCATGGTGTCAATGGATGGCTCTTCGGTGACGATATAAGGGAGCCTATAAATTACGTAGGTCCTGAGGCTGATGAAATAAATGAGAGGGAGTATCAGGAACTCAAGAAGACATTACTCGAAGCCGCTAACTTAATTATCTCTAATCCTGAGGCTTATTATAGGATTTCACTTTCATCGATGAGGTCTTTCATACCCAGGGTCTCTATGATTAGAGTATTGAGGGAGTATTACCCGCAACTCATTAAATTACCTACTATTTAGGTATCCAAGAATCCTTAACTCAAGAATCGTTAATGCGTTATTTAACAGGCAATACGCGTTTGTTCTAGAGCCGTGGGGTGAGAAATACCTATGGACCTCGCCACTAGCCCCACCCTTCGACGATATATAGTAGTAATGGTCGCTAGTACTTAAGTATCTCCAGATCTTAAGTAAATCAATACCTAATTCTCCTATTAACTGAAGTAGTGATTTATGTCTATTGAAAACTGCTATCTGTTCCCTATCTCCTAACCATGCACTTAGATCCTTCTCCACATCGGCCCAACTTATGGTACTATCTGACGGTACATCGTAGATATCGACTGGATCGAATGCCTTACCTACTTCAGAGGCACCGAGAGCGGAAACACCATTTTTACCTAAGTAATTAATGAAGTGTTTTAGAAAGTCGAAAATACCTGTATCAGCCCTGTGGTGCTCCCCAAAAGTTTCGTAATCCATTGCTATGACCGCTAAATCGCCAGGTGATCGAATAATCCAATCAACGTATCTGTCAGCAAAAAGGGGGTACTGATCCCATGACTTATTACTGAATCTGAAGGCTACATCATCGCTGAGTCTATAATTCCTCAGTAGGAGCTTAATCCCAGAACTACCCCCTAGATATACGTGATTTGGATTTCTGCCGTTTAGGACCCTATCAACACCTTCAGTAACTACGACATCAAACCCCATTTCTTTAACAGTATTAGCTATTAGGTTATTGTAGATTAACTCAGTGTTGACGAATGCCTTAGGTGTAACCTCAAATAACTCCTTAACCAGATGTATTTGCTCATTTATCTGTGAGATGAATTCCCCATGATCTTCGTAAACCGATACTAAGCTATGGTAGTATGGCTCTACAACTACATCGGCAAGTTCTAACCTAATCAAATCTTTAAACAACTCCAGAGCGTCTGGAAAATACTTCATGAATTGCTCCAAAACAATGCCTGAGAAACTGAAGTTTATCTTAATGTTCCCTCTGTACTCCCTTAAATTATCTAAGAGTAATTTAGTAGTAGGTATATAGCAGTTACTACTTACCTTTTTAAGTATGTCTTCATTACGTCTTTCATCGAAGAGGAGATTATATAGGCAACCATGATCTGAGTTGTTCCTTATCAATCCTTCCGTAAGGCCGCCCCGTAATCTGCGTGGTTGATGAACTTCAAACAAAATAAAAATGTATTTAACCATCAGAACCACACCTAATTATTACGTCACTACGCTATCTTTTAGTATCTGATGGGGTGCGACGTATTTTTGGGGCCATATCTTAGAATTTATTACTACTGCATTATTGCCTATAAATACGTTATTACCTATTAAGCTATTCTTAATTGTTACGTTATTACCTATCTTCACATGCCTCCCTATAATACTGTTAATTATGACGGTCCTACCCCCTAAGAAGCACCTATCCATGATTATGGAGTCGTCAATAAACGTCTCATCATTTACTACTGTGTAGTGATCTATCACTGAGTTTAGTATCTTAACACCGTTTCCTAGAAAGATGTGCCTACCTAGAAGTACGTCACCCTCAATCTTTAAGTCGCCTTTCTCTAATCTATCAATGATGTTCCTCTGAAGTTTCCTAGAGAGTGCCGTCTTACCCATGAACCTAATTCCAGAATATGAGAAGTCAACATTTAGTTCTTCATCGCTTAAAGCTCTTAACATATAATGCACCGATTCCTTATAAGCATCTGGGTTACCGATATCGAACCACAGCCCTTTGGATACATAACCATAAACTTTTAATCCACAATCTATTAAGGCAGGAATTACATTCCTCCCGAAATCTAATTCACCGGCCTCATAAAGATTCTTACCTACACCACTGCTGAAGAAATCCCTAAACTCTGCAGACACTATGTATATTCCAGTATTTATGAGGTTGGATGGCGCTTCCGAAGGGGTCTGCGGCTTTTCCACAAACCTTAATATTTGACCGTCAGGATTAATATCTGCAACACCGAAGTGCCTAAGTTTAGACTCATCTTCCAATTCCTTAAGCACGATGGTCATGTAAGCCCCTTTATCCTTATGGAAGTAGTACAAGTCGCTTAGGGCTACATCAAATAAAGTATCCCCCTGAACAACCACCAAGTCTTCATTCAAGTCGTAGTAATCCATAATTAATTTAACAGATTCCGCATTACCTCTAGATTCGATGTTAGGTTGGTATCTAACCCTAATTTCACTGTCGTGTAGGTTCAATTTATAAGCAAAGGCTTCACCGCTACCTAAGTGGTCAAACAACCCCACATAATTTACGTAACCACTAACCCCGAGATAGAATTCCCTAATTCCCTGCCTGGCTAACTTCATTATCGTGAAGTCTATGAGATTCCTATTTAAGAACCTAATCATTGCCTTAGAAGTATCCACAGTTAAGGGGTATAGTCTTGTCCCTAATCCCCCTATAGGTATTATCGCTTTAGATAAATTAGAATCCCCTATAATAAGAACCCCATGTATTTATATGCCGTTAAAACTTATAAACATTTTTTAATTGACTATATTTAGATAATGATTGCTGTATAAAACATTATTATACGTTAACTACGATTGTTAAAGGGATGGACGTTGATTAATTCAGGAATGATAAAGAGCGTTTGGGTCATTACTTTCGAACTTGACGAGTTTGCAAGGGTAGGAGGTCTAGGTAAGGCAGTGAGTCTCTTTATCAAGACATTAATTAAGAATGGATTGAAGGTCACTATATTTATTCCTTCGCATGGCAGGCATCTATCTGAGGAATATAGTAGGAAGTTTAACTTAAGGAGTTTAAGTAATTTCTCGGTCTCAGGCTTTAGAAAAGGTTTAGACGGTAACCGATATCACTACAGCATTGGTGCTGAAGAAGGGTTCTACTACGGTGCGAGATTAATTATATTTAAGGGTTTGGATTATGAAACTGGGAAGTTCTTAGATTCATGGGAGATCTATAAAGATTTACCTGAGAAGGCATGCCTATTCAGTAGATCGTTGAGACATTGGGTTGAGTATTTTGATGAATTACCTGACGTAATACATTCTAATGATTGGGCCTCCGGACTCGCCGGTTCACTACTTAAGATATACTTTGAGATGAAGGGAGTTAAAGTCCCTCATCTCCACTCAATACATCTGCTTTCATCACCGTCATTCCCATGGCACTACGCTTCAGAGGATTGGTGTGGAATACCGAACGTGCCTCATAAAATATGGTTATCTAATAAACATGAAACACTCTACACTGAACATCTATGGGATTCCACCTACGGTAACGTAGATAACTTTACGGTGTTGGAGTCTGACGCACTAGCAAGTAATAGCTACAGCTACTTGAATGAGATACTAAGCAGATTTGGTAAGTGGTTAGAGCCTAAGACATGTGTCATATATAACGTCACTGATTGGGACGTAAGTTCAATAATAGATTTAGCGTTAAGGAAAGTGGGTAACGCGTCAAGAAATGTGGTCAGGAATTACATCACTAACTACATCCTATCTAACGCCAATGTGGTTAAGTTAGGAAGTTTAAATAGATGCGAGTTCTTGATCGTGAGTTCAGGCAGGATTACTTGGCAGAAAGGCTTCGACATACTTATTAAGTCATTAGATTATATGGATAGCCGAATAGGTGTTTTGATAGCTGGTATAAGAATAGGGGATAAGGATTTTGAAGGACTTATTTCAAAGCTAGTGGAAGAACGATGGGGTCGAGCGGCTTTGATACTTTCAGGAATAGATGAGTGGGTGATTAAATTACTGGTGTATTCAGCTAATGTTTACGCTGCGTTATCGAGATATGAACCATTCGGCATAGTCTCTATAGAGGCGCAAGCGTTAGGAACCCCTGTTGTGGTCTCCAACGTTGGTGGACTACCTGAAACTTTATTAGACCTTAAACATAACGCCGACGGCAGTGGAACATGCGTATCAATAGACGATATAAGAGGTGTGGCTGAGACTTTAGAGTCAATGGTTTTCCTTACGGAAGTAGTTGATCGCGGCCGCCGCGATTTAATCAAAGATATAAGGACTGGCTGGGTTAAGGACTTAATAATAAGTGATAGAGTACGGGACATTAGGATGAATGCCATCAATTGGGTTAATAGTAAGTTTAGAGAGGGGAACCTATGGAGTACGCTGATGAGTTGCTATGAAAAAGCAAGATTATACGCGTTTTACAGATCACTCTAGGGGTGGTTGTTGTTGGATTTACCTATCTATAGGTTTAGGCCGAGGAAAGGTCCTGAATGGGGTTCAGGCGGCATCTTCGGATTAAAGTTCCATATGAATGTGCTTTACTTCACCCTATCATTCGATGCTGAGGCGTATTTTATAAGTAAAGAAGGATTTAAGGTCTATAACTTCGACCTTTTAGGCCCGGAACCTAGGTCAGGTGGAGACACCTACAACGCCGTGGAGGCAGTTGATAATAAGATATATTTCGGTGGTTGGATTAACTGCCCTGCTAAGTATGAAGCGTTGAATGGTTATGGGAGAATAGACTTCACTAATAAGTACTCACACATTCATTCATATGACGTACATGAAGGGAGGGTTGACCTTCTATGGAAAGATACTGCAGGATTGAAGAATGAGTGGGTCGGTGAAGTGTCTTCCTTAGCTTTCGATCCACTGAATGTGAGGTTACTTATTTCAAGAGCTGATGGAAGTAGGTCATTAGGTGTCTACAGCTTAGATATGAAGAATTACAGAACGGATTTATTGAGCAATAAACCAAGCATGAAGGGTGCGGTAATAGGGGACATGGCCTGCTTCGATATCTCAGTAGGAATTAACGGAATATATGGCATTCAATGCCTTGACTTAGTTAAAGGTGATTGGAGGTATATAGAATTAAGTAATGATTTAAAGGACGTTTCAGTTGATGGCGAAGGTACTTCAAGGCCACTGCAGGTGGGCTCTATTGCAGCCGCGTATGGGAGGTTATTCGTATTCGTCAGAGGTGGTGTGATAATTTTTGACCCTTCAGAGAGTGGAAAGGAGAGCCTGCATTTCATAAGGCTTTACGATTTTTCGAAGAAAGATTACGGACCGATAAGAACTAATCACGTGATTATAGGAGGTGGTATTGCAATACCCTTCAACTCATATACCCACGCCATAATGAAGACCTCGAACGCGGAATTGAAAGAAATAGCTAGGACTTTAAACTACGTTCCAACAACTTCAAACATACTTTACATAACTCCACCCACAGTTAAGGTCTTAGGTTCTTTCGGTGCACGCGTAACGTCCATAGAACATGTAGGAAGTAAATTAATATTAGGTTGCAACACTATGGCTAACCTAGGCGCAGATGATGCCACACCATACGACATAGGTGAGAGAGACTTAATGACCCTAAATATCGATAACGTACTGAGGTGCTCCGATTTACCTAACATCATTAGGGTGTCTGGTAACATCGTAGGTAACTCTGCATGGGGTGGTATACCCATTAACAATTATAGGAAGGCGTCTATGTATGTTAAAGCTACAAGGGATAATTATTTAAAGATATATGATTATGACCTCGGACTACCTCCAACACTCCATAACACAGACATAGTGGATATCAGTATAGGGAAGAACGTAATAGACCTAAGTGATTACAGTAACATAGTATCATTTAAGTTCGAATCAGCAGATCCCCATGCTCAAGTATTAATAAGTCTAAGGAGTTAATTCGTATATTAAACCCTAAAAATCCCTTGAAGTAATTATTTATTGGGTGATCCATATGAGTGAGTCGATAAGAGAGTTACCTCCTGAAAGCTCTGTTAAGTTAAGGCGTGTTGGCCTACATACTCATATAAAGGGATTAGGCCTTGATGAAAACCATAAAGCGATTAAAGTTAAGGATGGGATGGTTGGTCAGGAGAAGGCTAGGGAGGCAGCTGGATTACTTGTTAGGATGATTAAGGAGGGTAAGTGGGCTGGAAAGCTAATAATTATTGCAGGCCCGCCCGGTACAGGTAAGACCGCACTGGCAGTCGCTATAGCTAGAGAACTAGGTATGAACGTCCCGTTCATCGCGATGAGTGCCGCGGAAGTTTATAGTGCAGAAATTAAGAAGACTGAAGTGCTTCTTGGAGCTATGAGGAAGGCGATAGGTGTTGAAATACATGAGATGAGGGATGTATATGAAGGTGAGGTAGTTAAATTCAACGTAGTCTCAGGCCCCCATCCATATAACCCATATATGAGAGTTATCGAGAGAGCTTCTGTAACCTTGAAAACTAAAGATGATGAGAGGACTTTAGAAGTCAGTGATGAGATTGCTGAGCAGCTTATTCAGCAGGGTGTTAAGGAAGGCTACGTCATTCAAATAGATGCGGAAACAGGAAGGGTTTCAGTACTTGGTATAAGTGAGGAAAGCGAGCATGGAAGGAAGTACTATGAAGTTGGCAGTAAGTTTAAGATACAAAGACCTAATGGTAAAGTTAAGAAGCAGAAAGAATTTATTTACTACTTAACGCTCTCAGACTTAGATAGGATGATAGCTAGGAGGAGGTCCGGAAGCTTCCTATCTATATTCTTTGGAGGTGTTGAAGTCAAGGAGTTAGGGCCTGAGATAATTGCTGAGGTTGATAAGCAAGTAAAGGAATGGGTTGATAGTGGTAAGGCTCGACTGTATCCAGGAGTCCTCTTCATAGATGATGCGCACATGCTAGATATTGAGTGCTTCGCGTTTTTAGGGAGAGCTATAGAGAGCGAGCTATCACCAATACTTATATTAGCTACTAATAGAGGCTTCGCTAGAATAAGAGGCACTGATGTGGAAGCACCTCTCGGATTCCCTGCTGATTTAGTAGATAGAGCAGTAATCATAGGAACAGAAACCTATGACCCCGAAAGCATTAAGGAAATATTGAAAATACGTTCCATAGAGGAGGGGATAGAGCTTGAGGAGTCAGCACTAAGTAAGTTAACGGAGATTGGGAGTAGAAGAAGCCTCAGATATGCATCGCAGTTATTGAGTATAGCTGCTGAAAGCGCTAGGGTGAGGGGTGCTAGTAAAGTTGCTGAAGTCGATGTTGCTAAAGTAGATGACTTGTTCATGGACGTCTCTGAAGCCGTTGAACATCTAAGGAAGTACGAGTCGTTAATGCTTAAGTACTAAAGAGAATAAATTAATAATTCAAATAACGTACTTAGGATCAACTTCCACTCTATATTCTTCTAACCTTAAGTATAATTCCTCAAGGGCTTCCTCATCAGATTTAACCAAGTTGGGTGGGTGTTTGAAGTAAGGTGCAGACGCCCATGGTGGAGCTCCGTAAATACCTAAATCATTCAAAACCTTAGCTAACCTCACCGCATCTACTAATATAGCTGATGCCATAGCCTTATCGTCAACGGTCAGCTTAACATCTAGAGTTACTGGTAGACCCATAAACCCTGACGCCTTAATATATATGTAGGATACCTTAGTATTACCTAGGAAGGGTATAAACCCATTAGGCCCTGCGAAAACCTTATTTAACGCGTCATAAGGATCTGGCTGAGTTGAAGCCACAGCTAAGCTCTTACTTAATTTCTTACTATGTAACCTAGACTGCTCCAACATGTTCTTGAAGTCTGTATTACCACCTACGTTGAGTTGATAGGACTCAATTACCTCACCACCCCTCATCGATACCAATCTAGCAAGAGCTCTATGTACTATAGTCGCACCTAGTTGGCCCTTAATGTCGTCACCTAGGAGGGTTGCTCTACGTTCCTCAAACAATTTACTGTATCTATCCTCACTTGCTATAAATTCTGGGATGCAATTAATGAATGATACCCCTGCCATTGCAGCTACTTCAGCATAGAATCTAGTTGCCTTCGAACTCCCTACAGGTAATAAATTTACTAATACATCAACCCCTGAGTCCCTTAAATCTCTAGCTAATTCCTCCATACTTGGTTCTGGAAGGTGGGAGGGTGGGAAGTCATCTACCATATGCTCGGCAACACCATCTAATACCTTACCCATCCTCACAGTGATTCCGGTGGGGGGAAGATCTACTAGCTTAGGGACTTGATTAGGTGGTTGGAAAATAGCTTCCCTCAATTCCTTACCTACCTTATATTTAGATACATCAATGGCGTAGACGACATCTATATCTCTGACGCCGTATCTACCAATTCTGTGATGTATCAATCCTTTATTACTTCCAGTAGCTCTATAATGATGAATCGACTGTATAAACATTGAAGCTATATTACCTACGCCAACAATGCCTACCCTAATCATCGGGTCTAACCTAATTAATCTTATATTTACAGATATAAATATTTACCGCTATAAATATTAACTAAGGAAGCCATAAATACCGTAGGGGTTGAAGTGGCTGAATCTAAGGCTTACGAAAGACTGCAAAGAAAGATAACTATCGAGAACCTATGGCTTTATATAATTAAAGTGTTAAAGGACTCTAGCGAGCTTCGAGCTTATGATATAAAGAAAGAACTGTCCCATCGATTCAACGTTAAACCAGCGACGATAACAGTTTACGCAGTAATCTATAAGATGGTTAAGGAAGGACTCATAGAGCCTGTCAAGAATTCCGAAGGATTGAGATATAGAGTGACTGAGAAGGGAATTAAAACATTCGAACAAGGAATTAAGTACATTAACGAAATAATCGGAATGCTAAGCACTTAAACCAAAATATAAGTACGTTATTAAATATCGTAAGTAGGGCGACTCCATTGAAGACTTACTTAAAAGAACTGCGAGTCACCACAAAAAGGAAGATGGAGGTCTTAAAGATTACTGAACAAGTAAACCAAGTAATTAAGGAGTCGGGAATTAATGACGGTATAGTGACCATTTACGTACCTCACGCAACGGCAACTGTAATAGTTAATGAGTTTGAGCCTAGAATAATTAATGACTATGTTGAGTGGATAAGAAGAAACATACCCGCAGATGCTGGTTGGGAACATGATGAGATAGATAATAACGCCTACGCCCATATAGCATCGGCAATATTAGGTCCTGGGAAAGTGATTCCGCTGCATAAGGGGCGCTTAATGCTTGGAACATGGCAGGAAATAATGCTGTTAGAGCTTGACGGCCCTAGAAATTTCAGAACGGTAGTAGTTCAAATTATAGGTAGTTAGGTTGTAACTCTAATTCCAATCTATGTGAGTTATAGGGAATTTAGGATGTTAGTAAATGTTATCACTTAATTGAAATTGATTTAGCCAATACATCGTTAAGATAGCTCATGTATTTATGAATTGCTTCATTATCGTCTAACGTAGAGCAGCAAAGCTCCTCCTCACTACCTGCTATACGTAGTTCTGACTTAATGCCCCTCCTTAAGTTATTGATTATTAAAGCATGAGGGGCTAATAAGGTGATTAAGTCTTTATTTAAATCCCTATAACTACCTAAAATAACCGGCTTCACTAATTCCTTAGATATCTCTCTGAAAATTTTACTCATAACTAGAGGATCTGATGTGGCTAGAATTTTATCGATAAATGACTTAAGCTCATGTGGTAGTGAGCTTTTAAGGACCTCATAATATTCCTTGAATTCAAGCTTATCTACATCATAGTTATTTACTGCGTTCAAGATCCATGAAGTGACACCATCTGTAAAAGACTCAACATCGAAAAACGTATCTAGGTCTGTGTGATAAATATCATCAATATCCCTTAAATTCTGGAGAGTTGTAACAGGTATACCTCTAGAACTGAAAGTTAGTCCATCACTGTATGGGTGGTCGAAACCCTCATAGATGTAATTGATGGTTGAATGCCTCACGAAGTACTTACCAATCTCAGGTCCTGTAGCGTTTACCCTTACGGGTTCCATACATGCTGTGTCGAGATTAACTACGAATTCAACATTATCTAGTTTAGAAGTAGATGCGTATTCCCTCGAGCCGTACGACCAATACCAAGGACTTAACTTAGGATTGCCGAACTCCTCAGCAGTAAAACTCACTAACCTCAACGTATACTTCGGGGTTTGCGTATGTAGAGTTCTGTGGGTTAATTTAAGTAGAGCGTAAAGGCCTACTAAATCATCCCTAAATCCTGTAAACCACCTATCATGATGTGCTGTTATTAAGATCTCTCTTTCCTTACGGCCGCCGATGAATGCCTCAACGTTATACCCGGTACTTAACTTAGTTTCAGTAATACACCTTAAATCTACGTAGGAGCCTATTAAATTCCTTAGCCTAGCCCCATCTTCTAACCTTAAATGAGCAGCGGGGATTGGAGGGAAGCCACCCTCTCCAAGAGAGTAACTCCAAACACCGGTAATCACGATTCTTCTATGCCTGCTTGGATAAGCGTCATAGAATATAACTGCGTTTGCTCCACGCTCAACCGCTAAGTTGTAAATAACCCAAACATTGTCTGGGAATTCAGTTGTACTAGTAACTAATATTTTTCCATCACAATCCCTTAAATCATCCGTCAATAAACCACCCACCTCACAGCTACGGGTTGGGGGGAGAGACTTACATTGAATGCCGTTAACACTGCAGTAGACATCCCTCCAAGACATAACATCAACTGCTGCAAGAATTGCATGAACGTTTAATCTTTCGAAAAACTCTCTAAGTTTGCTGATGACGAAGTATTCTTCCCTAGACCCGCTCACCACATCACTTAGAGATGAAAGCTCAGTCAATAACTCCTTCATCAAGTTAAACTACCTTAGAAAATTACCTAATAGTGATTTTATTGCCTTTAAAGCATGTGTTGCTCTGGATACCTCATACGCTATCAATGATGCAATTAAAGCCTTCATAACATCCCACACTATGAATGGGAGTACACCTCGGATAAAAGCCATGAACATAGAATTAAATACGTTGAGAAAACCTGTGGTGACACTATAATATATTGATAACCACATCCAACCGAATAAATATACGAGGCATATAGCCGATAAGGACAGAAGTACAAACCTAACGATACTCCTTTTATTACCTACGAGGTAACCTAATAAGGAAGCCGTTAAAAAACCTATTAAGTATCCTGTGGTAGGGCTCATTAAGTATTGCAACCCCCCACCATAGGCGAAGACGGGGAGACCTGCAAACCCTAGCATTAAGTAAGTGGTAACAACCTTCCATGCATCCCTCTTAAGCAGAAGGGTTAAAATGATTAAAATTAACGTCTGAAAAGTGAAAGGTACTTCAGTAAATGGAGTGATTAATGAGGTACGGGCTGAGATAGACATTAGCAAGACACCTAAAGAGGTTACAACAGCATTCGAAAGTATTTTAGTATTGCTTTTAACGTTGCCCGAAGCTATCAATAACCACTTACTGCTGTCCTCAAGGTAGATCAGCTTATCCGACTTTAATAACGCCTTAACCAATGATATAAGCCTAGACTTCCTTCTACCATTATCGCCCTCCACATTTAACCCTTAGTTAAGTATGGCCTTAAGACATATAAATCTAAAAGTTATAATTTACCATCGAATACTTATGATGTGAAGTCATATGACTGATAATTATCCATTAAGCGGTATTAGAGTTGTTGACCTCACATCAGCTATGGCAGGTCCATTCGCTTCAATGATCTTAGCTGACCTAGGTGCGGACGTCATTAAAGTAGAGTCTCCGTCAGGCGACCACGCTAGGGATTGGGGACCTCCGTTTTACTCAGATAAATATAGTGCTTATTTCGCATCAGTTAATAGAGGTAAGAGAAGTATTGTAGTAGATCTTAGGAGCGATAAAGGTAAGGAAGTGATTTACAGACTTGTTAGTCGTTCACACGTCTTAATCGAATCTTTCAGACCTGGAGTCGCTTCGAAACTTAGAATAGATTATGAGACGCTGTCAAAAATAAATCCTAAGATTATCTACTGCTCCATATCTGGCTTCGGTCAATACGGTCCTTATAAAGATTTACCTGGATATGATCTCATAGCATTAGCTATGAGTGGTTTAATGGACTTAACTGGTGAGCCTGATAGACCGCCTGTTAAGTTTGGAGTACCTATAGCTGACATAATCACCGGTATGTATGCGGTAATTGCTATACTTTCAATCCTCCATAAAGGAGTTGGAGTGCATATAGATCTATCTTTACTGGATAGCTCTATTTCTATTCTAACGCATCAAGCCGGTTACTACTTCACGTTAGGGATAGACCCTCAAAGGATGGGTAGCGCGCATCCCAACATAGTTCCCTACCAAGCATTTAAGGCTAAAGACGGTTACTTCATAATTGCTGTTGGTAATGATAACATATGGAAAGACTTTTGCACATGCATAGGTATACCAGAATTAATTAACGATCCTAAATTCTCAACAAACTATGAAAGAGTTAAACATAGGGAAGAATTAATTAAGATGCTTGAAGGGGTGTTTATGAAGGAGGGTGTTGATTATTGGGTTAAGAAACTTAGGGATGCTGGAGTGCCTGCAGCTCCGGTAAATAAGGTCAGTCAAGCGCTTAAAGATCCACACTCAGTCGCTAGAGAGATGGTAAGGGAGATGCGGCATAAATCTCTAGGTGTTATAAAAACTATTTCCAGCCCCATAAAGTTTCTAGGTAGAGAATTCGATATTGGGAAGTATGAACCTCCCCCGCAATTAGGTGAGCATACAGCAGTTATCCTTAAGGAATTAGGATACACATCCGAAGAGATAGAAAAACTTCTTAAGGATAACGTAGTAATACAACATAGCATCCATTAATTAATAAACGTAACGTTATTCTAAGTGCTAATATGTCTGAGTTAAGTAGATCAACTTAAAGATTTTTAATTAAAGGATTATTCAATTAGGGGGGTTAGATGTCTAAACCGAAAATTAAAGTCATTGACCTTAGGTATAGAGAGCCGGGATGTACTAGCCATCCCGCCGTGCTACTTAATAATTTCCTCAAGAATTTAACTGAGTCCGAGGCCTTAATTAGAGTCAGCACTGAAGACATTCCAATTAAGGTTCTTGAAGTTTTCGTTGATAGATATGGATTCAGAATTTCTGCTAAGAAGGAAGAATTAGGTTATGTAGAGGTTCTGATATCGAAAGCATGACTAAATTAATGGAAAACCCATATACTAACTTTCTTAAAAAAATAGCCTTACATCAACCATTAATTGACTGTTTGAATTAGATAATTACAATAACTTTAGCTACCTTTACTCTCTTCAACAGCTGGTTTTTGTGCACTACTTTCCAGCTTCTTTAATTCATCCTCTATTTCCTTCTCGATTTCCTCTATAGGTTTGGGTGGTGGTGTTGTCGCTAATGTGTAACCTATCCATGCTAAAATTCCAAACACAGCTAATATTGCAGCAAAACCTGTTAACTTAAGGATCATGATCGCTAAATCACTTAGGAATACTAACCAAGCGTAGGTAGCGATGACGATGATGGAGATTATCACCATCCCGAAACCTAGTACCTGATCTCGACTCAATCGATATCCCCTACATTACTTTAAACCACTTAATATATAAGCTTAATTATAGTGTATATGATGAAGCGGGCTAATGAATTACATAGCCTTCGACGTAGATGGTGTCTTAGTTGATATCGATGAGAGGTTGAAGGTAGCCAAAGAACTATCTAAGATTAGCGAATCAGAGAACTTCTGGGAGATATTCTTCGACGAAAGCCTGATGAACTTAGATAGACCACGTGACGTTGCGAGAGAATTAATCAAATCTAAAGTTGGGGTCTATGGAGTAATAATTATAACTGGAAGACCTAAGAAACTATATAAGCAAACAATAAATCAGTTAGGGCTATTTTACGACTTAAACCCTGATAAGATATACATGAGAGAGCGATACGATCGTAGACCTGCAGACACTTTAAAATTAGAGCTTCTTGGGAAAGCAATTAATGAAGGCTTCAACATAATTGAATATCATGATGACGATGAACTTGTTCTAAGCAGAATTAA
Source organism: Sulfolobales archaeon (assembly GCA_025058345.1). Lineage (GTDB taxonomy): Archaea > Thermoproteota > Thermoprotei_A > Sulfolobales > NBVN01 > DTCV01. The sequence goes on along the minus strand of JANXEN010000004.1, from coordinate 96,323 downwards.
AAACACCTACCCACATATAACCCTATACCTGCATGATAAAATCTCATATAGAGTCTATTGGAATGGTTTGAGGAGTTGATGCGAGTTTAGTTACTCGCTATAAACCCAACTCATGACTAATAGTTTTCAACGCATCTAAAGATAGTGAGATGAACTCCTCCAGATTTAAACCTAGTTTCTCACATAGCAGTATCCTTCCCCTATCAACACCTTTCGCGAAATCTCTCTGTTTGAACTTTTTCATCACAGAATCAATGCGAACCTCACCAATCTTTTTACTAGGCATGACTAGAGCAGTAGCTACTAATAACCCAGAAATATGATCTGCAGCTTTAAGAGCGTAAGATATTTTTGACTCTGATGTACAGCCGGTTAATTCGTTGTGTGAGGTTATAGCCTCTAGAGCCTCCATCGGTAGTAAATCCTTTAAAATTTCCTTCGCTAACAATCCATGTCTACTTAAGTCTTTACCAACAAGTTCGTAGTCTATGTCGTGAAGTAATCCGGTAATCCCCCACAGCTCTTCATCCTCACCTAACTTACGAGCTAGAAATTTCATAATTACTTCAACAGATATACAGTGCTTTACATTTCTATCGTTAGTTAAATATCTATTGAGCAAATTAAGAGCTTCAGTCCTACTTATCATTTAGACACCGCTTAAGCATTAGTTACTAGGTAAAATATTAAATCGTTTTCGGAGTACCGCGATTTGATAACCGGTTTACGTGATGTTCCAGGAAGTCTGACCGTGTAATCGTTTAAGAAAGAATACGTGATGGGAGTATCCCTTAGGTTTTTAAATTATATATTGTGTGATGTTTTAGGTGATACACTGTTCAAAGTTAAGCAGATACGTGAATTTATTCCTAGAGGTAGAACTCTAATCGTCGGCCTCCCAGGTATGGGAGGTGTTGCATACACCGTAGCTAACCACGTTATTGCATCAACGCAGTCAAAATTAGTTGCCGAGTTCTACATGTATAGCTATCCCCCCCAAGTCAACATCAGCAACGGACTAGCCAATTTATTTAAGGCGACACTACATGATACTCCACTAGGCTTAGTGTTAACGGCTAACGCACAGCCAGCAACTCCTGAAGCTCAGAACGAATTCTGCGACCACATCCTAGAGTACCTCCATAGAAACGGTTTAGATAAGGTGATAGCTACTGCAGCATATGTGGTGGCTAACGTAAGTGGTAGGAGAAACATATATGTAACCGGTAATAATGAAAAGTTAATTAATGAGTTCTTAAAGTATGATGCCCAACTCCTACAGAGCGGTGTAGTTTCTGGAGTTAATGGAGCAATAGTTGGTTGGGCCTCATACTATGACATACCTGCCGTTGTACTACTATCAGAGACCTGGGAACCTATAGTGCAAGTAGATGAGTTCGACTACAGAGCTGCGAAACATCTATTACTCCTTCTAGGAAAGTACTTAAATTACGACGTAAATACAGAGGTATTTGATTCTATGGCTGATCAGGTGGAGGGTAAAGTCGCGGAGATGATTTCTAGGTCTTTAAAGCAATTCGAAGTCAGAAAAGTATCTAAAGATATCATGTAGGCATCTAAAATGGTAATTAAGGCAGTCATCTTCGATTTAGATGGGACATTAATAGATAGTAACGAAGCACACGCCATAGCTTGGGCAAACGCCTACAAATTAGTTGGGTATGGAAATGTATCGATAGATGAGATACGTAAATATATTGGGGCTAGAGGAGATGTAATAACCGAGATGGTTCTAGGGAGGGAAGCCGTTAAGAACTATAAAACGATAAGATTCTTTAAAGATAAAATATTCTTAAACCTACTTAGGAATAACGCAGTTACCGTATTTCCTGAGGTCTACGACACCATTCAAGGTTTAAAGAGCTACGGAATTAAACTCTCAATCGCGACATCCACATCGATACCACTGCTCCTAATCATGTTAGAATACTTCAACATTATTGGATATTTCGATGTTTTAGTTGCTGGGGAAGAGGTAACTAGAAGTAAACCTTATCCCGACCTCTACCTCGAAGCCCTAAAACGCACCAAAATCCCACCTCATGAAGCTTTAATTGTTGGTGATACCGAGTACGATATAAAACCGGCTAAATCCGTGGGCGCTATTTCAGTATACGTTAAGAGATCGAGGGATAATACTACCTTAAATAATGTAGAACCTACTTACGTAATTAGAGACTTAACAGAGTTGTTTGATATAATAACCCGTAATTAGATTCCTTCAAACTTTTTTACTACAGCGCAAAAATTGAAATCGTAACGTAGGTAATCCTAATATTCCTGGTACTAATTATCATTCATATCTAAGTGCTTCAACCGGATTTAACCTTGCTGCCCTCCAAGACGGGTAGATAGATGCAACCGCGGTAGTGAACATTGAGAGGAATATAGCGATAAGTGTGTAGTAATTACTTACTATAGGTGTATAGCTTGCGAAGTTGGAAGATCTAGCTGCACCAGGTCCTCCACCAACAGGCGCTGCTCCCATACCAAATGAGAAGACGTAACTCAACGCATGAGATAGAACGATACCTAAGCCGAATCCTATTAACCCACCTATAATCCCAACTAATAACCCCTGAGTTAGATAAAGGAGTAATACTTCAGAATCCCTCATCCCTAAAGCCTTTATAAGACCTATCTCTCTAGTTCTTTCTAAGACCGAGATCATCATTATGTTAAATGTTCCTAAGCCAGCTGCTATGAATGAAGTGCTTGCAATACTGACTAACAATAAGTTTATCTGATTTAAAATCGTAGTGAAGGTGTTTATAACTGATTGAACTGTAGTAATTCTAGCTCTAGCACCTAGTAACGTCCTAACGTTATCAGCAACTTCACTAACTACACTTACGTCGGATGCCTTAACCATAACTGCTGAATACCCTTGAGTTCCGCTAAACCGTACGAAGTACTCCAACGGTATGTAGATGGTGTCATCAGGTGATGAGAGGAATACTGAACTACCGTAGTAGTTAAGTATCCCCAACACGTTGAGGACTAATGATCTACTTCCGACCCTTACTACAATCACTTGACCAACATCAATTAATTTCCTACCACTAGATGGGTCGTACGCGATATTGTAACCAACTACTGCGGCGGGTATGGGTGAATCAGGAAATAGATTACCGTCGTTTAAATCTACGTTCCCTCCAAGCAGTTCCTTCAATTCATACGACCTTACCCCAACAATAGAAACCCTAGTGTTTAAACCCTCAACACTACCGCCTAAACTCCTCATCGGTATAACACTGGCTACATTAGGGAGCTCCGCAATTCTATATAAATCCGTGTCACTTAAAAGTCTAGTCCCGGCTGAAGTAACTATTACCGTAGTAGGTCCGAGTTTCTCGAAATTAGCTATGAAACTAACGTAAAGTCCCTGAGTATGTGATGACAGTGCTATTATCACCATAACCCCTACAGCCACAGCTAAAACAGTTAGAGCAGTCCTCAACTTCCGTTGAACCAATTGCTTCCAGGCTAATCTTAATGCGTCGTACGGATTCATTACCTACCTCCTCATAAGTTTCCAAACAACTAAAGCAACCACAGCAACAGCGGCGATTATAATGATCATGTAAATCGGTAGAGAGCCGTTACCCCTACTCAAATTGCCCGGTGATGCTGTAGGGGAAACATTCATAGATGGAGATACCCTAATAACTACTTCGGATGTCACATTCTGAGGTGTTCTTAAATTATCTAAGTACGTAATAACTATTGGTAACCTAACGATACGTTCAGATGTGTTCATTAGTTGTAGAGTTATTGTAGCAGCTGTAGTTGAACCAACCTCAATATTACCTAGATATATCGTCCTTTCCTCCGTAGCACTTCTGACAGGCATACCAGTAAGTACAGGACTGATAAACGTCGAATACGCCGGTGTTACCCCTACGTTTATTAATGTAAGTGAAACCGAGAAAGTTTGACCTACACTCACCGCAGTAGGCATTACCACATAATCTATGACCCTTAAGTCAACCTTACCCCTCAACAATAAGGTGAATGTCTTATCTTCATTCCTAACACTGCCTAAAGATTTATCGGTATATGTAAGGCTGAGGACGATATTCGAGGTGTATGTACTTGTTAAGGTCACATATATAGGTACATTTATAGTTACCGATTCACCAGGTTTTAAAGTTGGGATATAACCATCGTTTGCACCGATGATGTTTAAAGCAGAACCTGAAGTAATCCTATAGCTTATCCCCTCAATCACCTCACTTCCTGTATTCCTTAACTTTATAGCAACGTTATTGATTGAAGCTATAGTTAACTCCGTCGCATTAGTTGTGATGTCTAGCTTACTTAACGGTGTCTTAGGCTCTACCACTAACGTTGACGTATACGTCTCACTGTATAGCTGGTTTAGAACGTCGTAGTAAGTGACTCCTAATGAAATAAGTACCGTCGTATACGCTGATACGTAGCTACTTCTTACTGCAACTTTTAAGACCTTACTTCCCTTCGGTTCTAAATCACCTATGTAGTGCTTTGCTGACTCAGCTAAAGTTATTGCTGAACCTTGAGGATTGATACTCAGCATGAGATCCTTAATACGGCTATCACCAACATTCGTAATCGTAAACTCTATGGTTGTAGTGCTGCTTGATAAAACTGTTGAAGGGTATACACTTATGTTTAGAACGTTCTTGAGTGGTAATACCTCTATCGCATATGTATGTGTAGAACTCCTTAAAACACCGACTGAATCCACGTATTTAACATTAATGATGAGTGAGTAAGTCCCAGGTTTATTACCTACTACATATGGAATGCTAACGGAACGTTCCTCATTCCGGCTTAACTTACCTATTACGAGCTCTTTACTACCGCTTAAAATCAATGGTGTACCCTCATTGGATACCGAAACAACTAAGTTGTTAACTTCATCACTACTTACCAAACCAATCAATAGTGAACCTGTCGACAGTGGGTTAAACGTCTTCGGCTCAATTTTAACAGTTAGTAACGGACGTAATTCCTGCGGTTTAATAACTATAGCGAAGTCGTAGGTATTTATGAAGTAATTACCTGAAGGGTCTGTATATCCTACTTGAAAACTTACCTTAGAATAAGTAGTTGAATCAACATACGACGCTTTAATCGGAAAATCAATGATTACGAAACCCATAGGGTCAATGGTATCTAACTTGAATTGCGGTAACGTAAGTACTATGATGTTTTGTGGGAGAGTTAATTGAACACTTACGTTTTTCAAATAAGTATTACCTAGATTACTTAAGTTAAGCATTAACCTACTTTCAATCCCTCCTGGTATTTCCCTAGTAATTAGGTAGGGACTTAATGGTGACTCACGAACAGCCCTTAAAGTTATGGGTAGGTTATATGTTTTAGAGCTTACTACACCATACACATCGCTATAGTCTACTGATACAGTAATTGGTGTAATTACGTCAGTTGACGTTGGCAGCGCGCATAGCTTTACAGGTAGAGATGTATTTTCCCCTGACTTTAAAGAATCTACTAAATAAAGGGATTTACCGCATATTTGAAGTGGTTGCTGTGTCGACAGTCTGATTACTAAGTCCTTAGCAAAACCTCCTTTGTTTATGATAGTTAGGTATAGATTCGATACAGCGCTGCTTGATACTTCAGTTAAATCTGTGCGAAGGTCTAGTAACGGTTTTTCGTACTGATTTACATATATGACGTTTCTGAATGTTTTTGAGTATAGGACTGATAGCGGTCCATAGTAAGTTATTGATGAAGTTATAGTTATAGTGGAATTTGAAAGTGATGGGGGTATGAATGCCTCAATACTTACTGATGAATCGCCATTTTGTGTTAAATTACTCAATTCAATTTTAGATGTGTTGATAAATAGAGATGGCTGAAGCGAGATATCTATGGATATTTTATTAGCTGCTGCTGTTCCATTATTGCTTAACTTGAAGGTTATTAATTGTTTGCCTGGATTAACTTCTGATGGATAGCTGTAGATGCTTATATCAGGTCTACCGCTTATAGGTATGGTTACGTATATTTCGTCGCTGTACGTCCTACTATAGTAGAGGACTTCCACAACATACTCTAAAGTTAGTTTAGCGGTATGTCGCCCTAAAGCAGCACTATCCGCAATTTTAACTCTAAATTGTAGTTCCAAGACGGTGCCTGCAGGTATTGAAGTACCTCCATATTTAAGGTATGTAATAGCGGTTGATTCACCGTTTATTGAAGTTAATCCCTTCGGTAGGTCTAGATACGCAACTAACGTAGATGATTGAATAGAGTTCTTAGTCCTTAACACTATGGTTAGCTGCCCGACGTCCCCAGGGCCTACCTCAGCAGGGGTTGACGCTGTTCCCCATATAACTGTGAGCACCTCAAACTTTTCACCCTCACTATATAATTTCATTGAGGACGCTACTTGACTTACTAGAATGAAAATTAGCGCACATAATATTAATTTATACCTACTCATCACGAACTCACCTCAACTATATTTCCATCCCTCATTTTAACAATAACGTCTGCATACTTAGTAAGCTCAATATTGTGGGTTACCATAAGTATAGTTTTACCATGCTCGCTGACCAGTTTTCTAAAGGCTTCCACAACTATTTGAGCGTTCTTAGAGTCTAAGTTACCAGTAGGTTCATCAGCCAATATGAGGCTAGGTGAGTTTATTAACGCCCTAGCTATTGCTACCCTCTGCTGCTCACCACCGCTTAGCTCTACAGGTCTCTTGTAGGCCATCTCCCTAAGACCGAACATATCCAACATGCTAAGCACTGCATCCCTCCTCACCCTACTATCAACACCTTTAATAACTAAAGGTAACTCCACATTCTCGAACACAGTAAGGTAATTTAGGAGATTATAGCTCTGGAAAACAAAGCCGATGTGTGTGTTTCTATAATTAGCTAGCTTCCTTCCATTAAGTTTACTGATGTCCATACCTCCAACGACGACAGAGCCGCTGGTCGGTCTATCAAGACCTCCAACTATGTTGAGTAAAGTGGATTTACCGCTTCCTGAAGGACCTATAACTGCAGTGAATGTTTTACGATCAATACTTAAGTTAACACCTCGTAACGCAGGCCACTCTACGGCGCCCGTCCTGTAAATTTTCCACACATCCTTAAGCACTACATAACTTTCACTCAAACACATCCCTTACGTTAAAATGCCGTTAAAACTTATTAAAAGATAACCTTAAGAACGGGTTAGAGAACGGGTTAGGAACTAATTCATATATGCTTGTCTAAAACATAAATGGAGATTGTCATTGCTCCATAGCATGACTTCACCCCATCATTAGAAGTTATCTATCTACTTTAATTCTTTAATTAAAAGTTAGATTACGATTTATAAAAAATAGTTTATTAATTTGCCGCTCTCTATTCTAACTAGTTGAGCTGGCACATTTACAGTATTTTTGACCAAATACGTTTACCACTTCCTTAGCCTCATAATCTATTAGTACTTGGAATACTCCTTCACCCTTCTTATATAGAGTTACTTGAACCTCCACAACCTTTAATACTACGCTACCATCACCTAGAACCACTAGTTTAATTATAGGTCTAATTAAGGTGACTTCATACCCTTCATCAAGCAACTTAGAAGTGTTTTCGTTACTACTCAATATATCTAGGATGTTGTTTTTGAATTCCTCACTTAGTTCGACGTTCTTAATTAACCCTAATCCCTTACCTGGAGGTAGGTAACGATATCTAATCATTTTCTGAACTTCAAAATTCTTTGAATCATCAACATTATTAGATGCTATTCCTAAACCTTTTTTATTTGGTTGGGCGTACATAACTACTGTAACCATACTTATTGCAATTATGGCTAGAGATATAGTTACTAGGAGAGATGCCTTCATTCTTTTTTCACTCATTTTCTCACTCATGATTACCATCGCTTAAGTTCTATAATAGGTACTACGTGGAACAGCTTAAGGAACTAGCAGTTCGTCGTTAAGGAACTACTTTTTAAACAATACCTTAATTACGATATTACTTGGTAGTGAAATTGATAATCCCACCTCAACACTTACTAAATCTTGGGTATCCTGCTGATTCGTTAGATTGTAGTGGTGTTAAACTAACTCTAGATGAGGTATTTATGGTTGGTTCTGATGGTACTATAGATGTTGACGATAAGACTATACCCAGTTACTTAAAAGTTAACACCGATAAAGAGAGCTTCTACAAATTACTTAAAGGGTATTACATCGTACGTTATGCTGAATACGTTAGAATTCCTGAAGACTCGATTGCCTTGTCCATACCTAGGTCGTCGATTATCAGGTCTGGAGCCTCGTTATTCACAGCTGTTTGGGATCCCGGTTATGAAGGTAGAGGCTACGGACTATTAGTTATTTACAACGAATATGGAATAAAGATACGGAGAGGTGCACAGATAGCTCAGTTAATATTTATAAAGATGGTTGAGAGGAGTTCAAAGCAGTATAGGGGATCTTACTTTGGGGAGAGGTAAGTTATTTCGATTTATTAGACTTGCTTGCCTCACTCAGTATCTCAATCAACTTCTTAATCACTTCAGTAATATCAACATCCTCTTCAGGTTTAGGTAACTCAACCTTCTCCCCCCTCATAAACTTATCAACTCTCGAGTTGAATTCCTCAATAACTTTAATTAGTTCTGTTTGATTAAGCCTACCCTCATACTTCTCCTTATATACGACGTTTCCATTTTTAGAGTGTATTAAATAGAGGGCTGGAGATGCATGTATTTCATACTCCTTAAACGACTTACTTGCCGCATTCGAAGAACACTTCCGTGAAAACCATTCACATAGTATTATAATGAAGTAATAGTCGTTTAACTTCTTAGCAACGCTACGGACATATGGGAACCAATTACCATCGAAGGATCTACAAGCATGGCACTTAGAATTATCGAAGTAAATTACATATGAGCCGTCTATAATAGGTTTGAATGCATCCCCCTCTAACACAGTTAATATCCACTCATCACTAATTCTATCGTAGACGTAAATACCGTGCGGGGATTCACTACCGACCTCCTTAAACTTACTTAACTTACTCACATCTACACCATACCCGACTATACTCTTAATTAATAGCTCGTCGCTCAACGCTTAACCCCTAGAACTTACTACACTCCACCATAAAATAAGTTATTAACTACTCAACCTCTACATAAAGCACTTAAATAATGTTTCTTAGCTACGGCTAATAAATCTCGCTGATTCTGGGTTAAGCCAACACCAGTTAACTTGTAGAATTCGTTAATTAATGCATCCACATCAAAATCCTTGACTTTACAGCCGTAGTGCTTGTGTAAAACTGAGTATAAAACTTCTAAAGAAGTCCAAGGATAGATGACCCATAGCCACTCATCCAACTTACTTACATAGTAATCAGGTAGGTATTTGGATGAAGGCTTTACATGAAGTACTGCGGTTCTAACATCTATAGGGCCGAAGCTTTTAACGTGACTCACTATCTTAATTAAGGTTAAACCACTATCAACCACATCATCAACTATCAATACCTTTTTATCCTTAATAGGTAACTCGACGCCGTGAATTAATACCTCATTAGAGATCCTACCACCTACTCCCCATAGACTAGCCTTAATGCTATGAACTCCATCTACATTCATAACATCGCTAACGATTCGGGCTGGTATCAAACCACCCCTGGAAACAGCAACAATTACATCTGGTAGGTAATTACTTTCACTAACTTTCATAGCTAATTCGTAGGACAGCTTAACTGCATTATCCCACGATATGTAGACATACCTAATACTTAATCACCACAATCTAAAAACTCTATGGAGTCGGTAGTAAAATAGTTATCTCAAGGAATGATTTATTCAACGATGCTTAGGCCAAAATCCCTAAGTGGTATATGTGGTTCCACTCGATTAATAAATCCTTAATGGCGGTTTCAATGTTTTCGACACCGAAATTAGTAAAAATATATGCAATTTATACCAGATTAGGAGGTTCGTAGGTCCAACAAAGCTATAATTTTTAAACGTTGTGAAGTTAAATAAACTTCACTACTTCATTAATACCCTTTCCCAACCTACTTTTCGGTGTTTCTGAAGGATACCCCAAAGCAATAACTGCTTGGAGCTCGCATCCTTCTGGAGGTCTAAAAATGTCGTCGAATACCTTACGCATCAGGAGGGGGACCCCTAACCACACTGCACCAATACCTAATGAGTGCGCTGCTATCAGCATATTCTCAATAGCTGCTGCAACACTCTGAATGATGAACGTCCTCTCAACATCCAACAGCTGTTCTTTATGAGTCATACGCCTAAAATCCGCATAAGCTGCTATATAGACCGGTGCGTAGTACATCCCTTCACTAATTCTTCTTAACCATTTATCCACCTTATCTTTAGGTATCGGCTCCTTAAGTGAGGAAGTGGCATATAATCGATGTGCCTCAAGAAGTAGTTTATGTATCTCCCTCCTCACATCATCTTTCCTAACTACTATAAAGTACCAGGGTTCAGAGCCACCCGCGTTAGGAGCTCTTAAACCGCATTCCAAAATCTTATATAGTAAGTCGTCCGGCACCAAATCCTGCTTAAACCACCTAATACTCCTCCGTGTTAAGATTAAGTTAAGTAAATCCTTAGACTCCATAATATTCATCTATATTTATTCTCTAAACTTTTAAATCTAAAGTAATTACTCACAATACATATTTAAACTAAATTTTATTAGTTATTAGGTGCTAAATAGTTGTCGGCCCCAACAGTAAATACTAAAGGAATACTTAATGAACTAGGTGGTGAGGCAGCATTCGCATATCTAGCTAAAGCCAAGGAACTAGCAAGTAAAGGGGTTAAGATATACAACTTTGGGATAGGTCAACCGGACATACCAACATTCAGTCACATAATAGATGCAGCTAAGGAAGCACTTGACTCAAGGTTTACTGGATACACAGAAACAGCTGGCATTTATGAGTTGAGAGATGCATTAAGCACCCACTTAAACAGCAGGTACGGATCTGATGTCAAACCTTCAGAAATTGTTGTAGCACCTGGAGCTAAGGCAGCGTTATTCCTAACAATTGCTGCATACTTAAAAGAGGGTGATGAAATAATCGTCCCAGAACCTTCCTTCCCTGCATATCCGGAGATTGCTAAGTTTTTAGGAGCTAGACCTAAGTATGTGCCGCTTAAATGGTTAGGTAAGGAAGGAGGTTTTAAGTTAGATATCGAAACCATAGAAGACTCCATTACCTCTAAAACTAAGATGATCGTAGTTAACAACCCCCACAACCCTACCGGAGCTTTATTTAACTCTGAAGAAATAGAGCAGATAATGGAAATAGCTCGAAGGAAGAAAATTATAGTGTTATCCGACGAAATATATGACCACTTCATATATGATGATGTTAAGTTTAAGTCCTTCCTATCGTTCCCTGATTGGCGTGATTATGTAATCTACGTAAACGGCTTCTCCAAAACGTATTCCATGACTGGGTGGAGGTTAGGATACGTTGTTGCTAGAAATGATGTAATTCCTCGACTAAGCGTGTTGGCCGTAAACGTCTATAGCTGTGCAACGAGCTTCGTTCAGAAAGCTGCTATATCTGCACTCCAGAAATCTGAAAGCGATGTTAAGAAGATGATAGAACTCTTTAAAAAGAGGAGAGACTTAATATATGGCAAACTCAGTAGCATTGAAGGTTTGGAGGTATGGGCCAGTAAGGGAGCATTCTACGTATTCCCTAACGTAAGTGAAATACTTAGAAATTGTAAAATAAGTGTTGAGAAATTTGTGAACCACCTGCTGATGAAGTATGGTGTAGTAACCCTCCCTGGAACAGCATTTCCAGACAAATTCGGTAAGGACTACATAAGGTTGAGTTTCGCCGTCGATATCTCAACCATTGAGGAAGGAATAGAAAAAATGCGCGAATGTGTAAAGAACTTAATAACCGGGAAAGATCTAATAAGTTAAATTAGTTGAGATGAGGAGATCTACCGCTAATGATTGATGAATTCAGAATCCCCAACTGATCTCCCATAATTTAAGTAGGGTTTAACTACGACAAAAAACAGCTATCTAATTACTAATCTCTTTACCTTAGGAGGTTTATAGCTGATTTCATAGGAACTTATGAAATTCCTAATAGCAAGGCGAATGACTTCAGACCTCGTCATCATATGCTCTAACGCATATCTATCTACAGCTTCCACGACCTCATCAGATAGCTTAAATGTAATAACCCTCATCGACAACGCCGATCTCACCATCGCTGTACGGTTTATATATAGGAATATGTAAATAAATTGCTTAGAGAGTTAAACGAAAGTAATGCCTAGTTATAGTGACGACAATCGGTGTAGTATATGGGGTTCAGACTAAAGGTCTTGGAGGATGGGGAATTAAAAATAAACCTAACACTACTATATCTATTGATAAAGAGTGGCGCAAATCTAGATGGACCTTACCTCTACGTAGAGGGTGACCCAACTACCATTAACTATGTACTAAATGGTTTATCTAGATATAAGGATTTTGAGGTGCCATCGATTGATTTCTGTCCGTCAGACGAACCCATTAGAATCTACGACGTCGACGAGGTGCTGAAAGATTTCTGCATTGAGGTATACAGGTATTTCAATGATAGGTGTTCGGCATGCGCGATTAAAGTTTACTCCATAATTTCTGAAAGCTGGTTATTTAGTAAGGAAGCCCTAATAAAGTTGTTTGAAGCCATCATAAATCATCACCTACCGACACAGTTCAATAGTGGATGCCTAGTAGTGGCTGCATGTCCATCAAGCTATGAAGACGCTAGTAAACTAATGCCTGGGGCTTACTTAGATGGAATTGAGTTACTTAAACGCTTTATCAATGACCTTCTAGGTAATGCGGGATCGATGACATAGCTTTAAATATACCCGCCTTGCTAAATCTTTAACGTATATCTACACATGAAGCATTTGAGACAATTCAGGGTTATAACCATATATAAGAGAATTGATTAAGGGCCCACCCATTTTATGAGAGTGGAGGGAATTACTTAAAAATATCACCCTCCTACTACTCAAATCAGGATATTTTGATGATGGCTTACGACCCACCTATATCTGTAGACTTAATCGTTCTTACCGAAACCTCAGTCACTTAGTGGGGCCGCGGGGATTTGAACCCCGGACCACAGGGGCCCAAGCCCTGCATTCTACCAAGCTAAACTACGGCCCCTTATCAATTTTATTATGATTTAGGTTTTTAATCTTAATTACCTAGATTTTTAAGGTTTGCAAGAACAAATCTACTGGAGTTACGAGGTTTAAAGTGATGAGTGAATTAGTTGATAGATTGAGAACGTTCTTAGATGTTTTGAAAGATCCCTTCATAGGACGTGATGAGGAGGCTAAAGTCGTAGTATTGACGCTCCTAGCTCGGGAGCATTGCACATTTATAGGTGAGCCTGGCTGTGTAGTAGGAAATACGTTGATAAGCAGTTATGATGGGAAGTTATACCACATTGACGATATCGCCTCCGGACTCCCCACCGGGGTTTACGATGTTTCCTTTCCTGTTCTACCGAATGCGGAGGCTACTCAACTCCATATATATAAGGTGAGGGAAGTCGTTAGAGTTACCACTAACTTAGGTTTCTCCTTAGAAGTGACCCCCAATCATCCTATAATGACTGATAGAGGTTGGGTAGAGGCTAAATCATTAAGACCTGGTGATAGGGTTAGACTAATTTCACAGATCCCATCCCCTACAGATTTAATTAGAATTCCTGCAAGGAGTGTAATGCTTGACTCCAGATTTGATTACCAATATATATTATTTGATGAGTTACTAAGTGAATTGCTTGGAATATTCCTCATAAGAGGTGCTTTAGTTGGCGATTACGTAGAATTCAGTTTCAAAGAGGGTGAGGACTTCCTCATTAACCACACAATCAATTTAATATATAGAGTAATAGGTAAAGACCTCATAACCGAAGTAAGAAAAACTACGAATAAATATGACGTATCCGTAGTAGAGAATGTAAGAATCAATAGTCCATACCTCCGTAACATACTTAAGGCATTAATCATCGGTTCTGATAAAAATAGAATTCCGAAGGTAGTATTAGAGTCGCCTAGGAGGGTGTCTGGAGCGTTTTTAAGGGCTCTCTTTGAGACGTGCGGGAATTTATTATATGCTACATCACCATCTTACAACTACGGTAGTTATTTAATTTTAGAGGGTCTTAAAGATGATTTGTTAAGAGAGGTTCAAGTGCTGTTATTAAGACATGGAATAATTGCTAGGGTTAGGTCAAATAACTGTATTGTTAAATTTAAAGGGTCTAGATGTGTTGGCATCTTAGAGATTTCCGACGTTGATGGACTTAAAAAGTTTAAAGATGATATAGGGTTTATATCTCCTACTAAAAACGCAGCATTAGCATCGTTAATTAAATCGTTAAGTGATGGCCAAAAATACTTAAAGTCTCAGTTAAAGAAGCAACCAATCTTTGATGCAGTATATGACGTAAGCTTCATTAGTGGTTCATTCAATGTCTACGACTTCCACATCCCGGTAACTCATGCCTTCTTCACTAACGGTTTACTCTCACATAATACTGCTAAGTCAGCCTTAGTGCGTAGGGCTGCAGATCTACTCGAAGCTAAATTCTTCAAGTACTTATTAACGCGTTTTACTGAACCGGCTGAAATTTTCGGACCTCTCGATATAAGGGCGTTACATGAAGGGAAGTATGTTAGGATAACGTATGGTAAGTTACCTGAGGCTGATATAGCTTTCTTAGACGAAATTTTTAAGGCGAACTCAGCGATCCTTAACTCATTGAATACCATACTTCAAGAAAGGATTCTATATGATGGATATAGCGAAATTAAAGTACCTCTTTGGAGTTTATTTGGTGCAAGTAATGAGGTACCTGACGAACCTGAAACTGAGGCATTCTACGATAGGTTCACCATGAGGCACTTCGTAAAGCCGGTTAGTGAAGATCTATGGCATGATTTGTTGAGTAAGTCTTGGGACTTAGAGGTTAAACTAAGCCTTACGGATGGGTATGGTAGGGAAGGTAAGATTATGACGATTGACCATTTAAGAGAGTTACATAAGAGTGTTTTAAGCGTAAACGTAGATGCCATTAAAAGTAAATTCGTTAAACTGCTTGCAGTTCTTGAAGGGAGAGGTATACACGTAACCGATAGAAGGAAGGGAAAGACTTTAAAGATAATTGCTGCTCATGCAATGATGAATGGTAGGGCTGTAGCTAATGAAGATGATTTAATAGTTATAAAGTACGTTGTTCCGAAGGACCAAGAAGAATTAGATAAAGTTAACACGATACTTTCAGAAGAGCTTAAGACTCCATACAAGTATCTAAGAGAACTTAACGAGATAAAGGTTAATGTAAAGGAAATACTTAATTACGTTTCATCACTGCGTAACGTTGAATCAAGGTTTGTCGAGATGAGATTTAGAGAAATATACAGGGATCTAGAAGTTACTAAGGAGAGAGTGATTAGTCTAATGCTTGAAAGTAGTAATAAGGATGTTGAAAAGGTAGCTAATGAAGTTATAGGGTTGATAGATACGGCTATGGAAATGATAAGGGGTAGGATTACCTAATGCCTGGGGTTCTTAAAGGGATTAAGTATGAGGACCCTCTAGTTATATACCGCGGTGAGAAGGTATCAAACATAGCCTGGAGGCTTAGCAAGGGACATATAAAGACTGACCTAGAACTAGCTATCGATACCTACTACGCTATGTACTTACCTTTCCCTGTATTAATACCTCAAACAAGCATACCGTACGGGAAGGAGAAAAACTATAAAGTAATTAAGGAGTTAATATCTAGCGATGTTTTAAAGGATATTAAAAGACATACATTAATTAACTCTATGATGAGCGTTTTATTGTCGGCCAGTTTCCTACAACACCTAAATGAAGAATTGACCTATGGAAAAGGAAATGAGGGAGATATAAATCGCGAAATTAGCGAAGTTGATGGAGGTACCCTAAGAAAGGCTGTTAATAATGCATTAAAGTACGTTAAGGAGGAAGGGGACGTGTTAAAGAATGTAGAGAAAATGCTTAGTGAAGGTAATGAAGCTGGTACAGGTACTACATTAGACTTAGAGGAAAGCGCTGAAGATGTATTAAGACTTGCTAAGTCAACTGACGTTAAGAAATTATTGGAGGTAGTCTCATGGATTCCTAAAATTTCTCACAAAGTTAAAAGGAAAACCACTAAGTCCTCTAAAGGCGAGTTGCATGGCTATGAGTTAGGCTCAGATGTTGAGAGATTAGTACCTACAGAACTTATCTATCCTAAATTTTACCTAAATATGAAAATATCTGAAGGTAAACTATTACTTTATGATAAAGCATTACCTGAGAGTAGAGGTCCCCTCTACGTATTACTTGATAAATCAGGCAGCATGGAGGGAGATAAAATTAAGTGGGCTAAGGCAACAGCAATCGCTCTGTATATGAAATCAAGAAAAGAACGTAGGGAATACTTCATAAGATTTTTTGACGGCTCACCACACCAGTTAGTTAAGATATCAAAGAGATTAAGAAGTAATGAAGTCCTTTCATTTATAGACTATTTGGCTAGAGTTAAAAGTGGTGGTGGGACGGACATAACTAAGGCCTTAGTCACCGCCTGTGACGACATAAGGTTCGGAAACAGCAAAGGTATCTCAGACATAATTTTAATAACGGATGGAGAGGATAGAATATCAGAACACTTGATTAGGAGAAAATTAAAGGCGTTAGGGGTCAAGTTAGTCACCGTAATGATCATGGGGGAAAACAGAGATTTAAGAAACGTCAGCAGCAAATACTTAAGAGCTACTAAACTATCTCAGAAGGAACTCATTCAAGTAGTTGAAGCTTAATAAGCGTTAATTTATTTAAGAGTCTATGTGGGACGACGATGTTGTTTGCAGACGCGCATTTACATTCAAATCCGATTAAAGGACTCGGCATCAAAAACATCGCTAAAAAATTCAAAAGCCTAAATGGATGGTTCATAACCTTAGTTTCCTTACCTCCAATACATTACGGCCTTAACCATGACTTTGATGGTTATGTTAAGAGCGTCGAAATACTACTTAGAGAATGTAAATTAGCTAAAGAGGAAGGACTTAAAGTTAAGTGCCTAGCTGGTGTACATCCTGCAGACCTAGAAAGACTAATAAACACTCAATCACTGAAGTACGAAGATGCTCTAAACCTAGCGTACAAGGTTCTTGAACATATAAGCACTTTAATAAAGAATGGATTGCTAGATGGTATAGGTGAAGTTGGAAGGCCTCACTATAAAACCTCCCCTGAAGGGTTCTTAATCAATGAAATCGTACTTAGATACGGTTTAAAACTCGCTAAAGATTTAGATACGGTAGTTCACCTACATCTAGAGCAGTGTGGCTTATTAACTATTAAGGATTTAAACGAGGTTTTAAATTATATCCCGATAAAGAAGCATTCAGTACTTTTACACCACTTAGATATAAAAACCGGTATAGAGGCATATAACTCAGGTTTCACATTCACACTATGCGGAAAATCAAAGGTAATTAATGAGGGTGTTAGAAAGCTAACCCCAACATACATGGTTGAAAGTGACTTTATAGACGATCCTAAACGTCCAGGCGTTGCATCATTTCCGTGGGAAATAATAAAGAATCAATTAGCTCTAATCAACGAAGGTGTAGTTGATGAAGAGTATATAGCCAAGCTAAATATAGACAACGTAGTAAAATTTTACGGGGTTAACCCACCTTAAGTGATTTTAAAAAATTATGAGTCCATGAGTTCATCAGGTGTAAAGTAGTAAGACAGCTTTCCATCGAAATAATCCCTAATTACTGCTTTAGCAGCTTCATGGAGAAGAGGCTCTCTATCTTTCTTAGCTACCCAACCTCTTTTATTGGCTAAAGCCTCTAAGATTCTATAGGGGTCTGCCTCGTTAATACCATAAGCATCCATAAATGCATTCCTATTAAACTTCAATATCTTTTTAATCAATTCAACGGCTACTGAAGTAACGTTCCTTAACTTATCAACTTCATTAGACCTTATAATCGATTCTACATCACCGCCTCTAGGTGGGATTAAACCAGGTGTATCGATTAGATATATACCTTTCCCAATTCTATATAGTTGTGATTTCGCAGTATATCCAGGACTGCCTGGAAGGGATGAAGTACTGGCTGAATGCCTACCTTTTAAAGTGTTTATCAACGTAGATTTACCTACCTTAGGCAATCCAATAACGGAAATTATTAACGGCCTTTTACTTAATTTACTGAGCTCTTCACGTAGAACTTTAGTGCCGAGCCTATCCCTAGCTGAGATATAAATTGATTTAATACCTAACGATTTGAAGTATTCCTTCCAACTTTCAGCAACCTCTCTAGGTACTAAGTCAGACTTATTGAGAACAAGAATTAAATGCTTTCCTAATTTCAATACCAAAGACTCCACCTTCGTATTCCTCGTGTTGATAGGGTCCCTTACATCAATTACTTCTAGAACAACATCTGAAGCTGTTATTAACTCCTTAATTAATCCCCATCCAGCTAATCTCACATCTACTCAATAGCAATTTATATTTTTAGCTTTTAAGTTGATTAGTGAGATTTCTTCGAAAAATCTTAGTAATATTAGTTAATATTTATGACAAATAGATCATGAATCTAAAAGATACCTTAATAATTCAATAAAATTAAAAACTCAAACTAAAAAAATCAGTTAACCTTATTAGCTTTATAAATTATAAATTTCGGGATAAGAATGAAAAAATTAGGTGAAGTTATGCGTACTCATATCTATATAGTTGAAGACTTGAAATTAAAGTCGATAAATCACTTATCTAAGATCTTCATGTCAGGACCCATTAACTCAGATGAGTACTTTAAAGTGAAGGATATGGTAGTTTCTAATCGTAAAACTTATGAACCTCTTATAAATGATGTAGAAGTAGGTCGAAATGAAGTTTTACATGTGGTTGAATATTGCACGTTACATAGATTGCGGAAAGTGAGTAGAATGGAGGAAGTTTCATACGTGAATGCCTTAAACAATAAATTTATATTTGAATGCGTTAAAAAATATTGTTATTGTTGAGGTGACTTAAAATATCTGAGTTACTAGATGAGAAGGATATGAAGATAATTTCAATACTTACCAACAATGCAAGAACCTCCTACGTGGAGATTGCTAAGGAAGTAGGTATAAGCGATGTAGCTGTAATTAAGAGAATTAAAAGGCTGGAAAACCTAGGAGTTATTAAAAAATATACAGCTGTCCTTGACCCAAGGAAATTGGAATATAAGTCTGTATCGATTACAGGTATTGACGTAGATCCTCAATTTCTCTACGACGTGCTTACCGGCCTTAAAACGCGGGATTACGTTAAGTATTTATCTTTAACGAGTGGTGATCACCCTATAATAGCGACGATTTGGGCTAAAGACAGTGACAATATGGCTAAGATACATAAGGAGATTTCTAACATGCCGGGAGTTAAGAAGGTATGTCCATCGATAATACTTGATGTAATTAAGGAATGAAACAAGTCTTCACATGTTTGACGCCGTGATTATTAGGTTTAAATTGTTTTTACGGATTTATTGTGCGGGTTAAACATGTCAAGTATATTAACTAGGGAGTACCCGAGGTACGCTATAGTTGCTGTAGGTGCTGTCTTACTAAAGGATAACGAAATCCTCCTTGTGAAGAGGGGTTACCCTCCCGGGAAGGGTAAATGGTCAATCCCTGGTGGTGTTGTTGAGGCAGGTGAGGATATATACTCAGCAGCAATTAGGGAACTTAAGGAAGAGACAGGGATTGAGGCTATTCCCCTAGGTGTGGTATGGATCTGCAATAACGTCGTAAAAGATGATTTAGGTAAGGTACAGTATCATTACGTAATTTTAGATGTCTTATTCGACGATAAATCTATAAACGGTTCCCTGAAGGCTGGAGGTGACGCTGTCGACGTTGCTTGGTTTCCGACTAATGCAGTTATGAAGAAAGATGATGTCTCTAGGACGGTAAAGAACCTCATTGAGAGAATTAATAAATTCGGCTTAACCTACATAAGTCTTTAATTCGAAAGGCATTGATTAAACCTTATCCCCATAGTCACACTCACAGTTCTTTAATGATGGGGTAGTACATGCTGCACTTCAAGATAACGTTTTTAAATTCAACAATTTAGTCAATAAGGTGATTTAATTGAGGAGTGACATAGTTAAGGTAGGAATAGAAAGAGCTCCTCATAGGTCGTTGTTTAAGGCATTAGGTTTAACAGATGATGAACTTAATAGACCCATCATAGGTATAGCTAATTCTTGGAATGAGTTAATTCCTGGACATGCTCATCTAAGAGAGATAGCCGATAATGTTAAGGCTGGAGTAAGAATGAATGGCGGGACACCTTTAGAATTCAACACCATCGGTTTATGCGATGGTATAATTATGGGTCATGAAGGTATGAAGTACTCATTGCCGTCTAGGGAGTTAATAGCTGACTCAATAGAGACCGTTGCTAAATCCTACCATTTCGACGGTTTGGTAATGATAGGTTCATGTGATAAGATCGTTCCCGGCATGCTTATGGCTATGGCTAGGCTTAACATACCGTCGATCTTCGTTGCTGGAGGCCCTATGTTAGCAGGCAAGTTCCGCGGACATGAAATAGACCTCCATGATGTTTTCGAGGCTGTCGGAGCTGTAAACTCAGGGAAGTTATCCCTTGATGATCTTAAGGTAATTGAGGATGTAGCATGTCCGGGTTTTGGATCTTGTGCTGGAATGTTCACAGCAAATACTATGGGGGCCTTAAGCGAGGCCTTAGGTGTTTCATTACCTGGTAATGGTACAGCATTAGCTGTATCCTCAGAGAGGGTGAGGATAGCTAAGTATTCGGGGATGTTGATAGTTGATTTAGTGAAGAGGGACCTAAAGCCGTCTCAGATATTGAGTAGGGAGGCATTCCTAGACGCTATAGCTGTTGATATGGCTTTAGGAGGTTCTACTAATACGGTATTACATCTTACCGCCATAGCTAAAGAAGCTGGGGTAGATATAACTCTCAACGATTTCGACGAATTAAGTGATAAAACCCCTACGTTATGTAAATTAAGTCCTGCCGGTAAGCACCACGTGCAGGACCTTCATGAGGCTGGAGGTATCTACGCGGTGATGAAGGAGTTAAGTAGAAAGGGCTTAATACATGAAGATAGGATGACCGTGAGCCTGAAAACGGTTAAGGAGTTGATGAATAATGCTAATGTTTTGAGGAGAGATGTAATTAAGTCCGTAGATGATCCATGGCTCAGTAGAGGTGGTTTGTTAATACTTAAAGGGAGTTTAGCGCCTAATGGAGCTGTCATAAAGTTATCTGCAGCTTCTTCCGAGATTAAATACTTTAGAGGAAAGGCTAAGGTATTTGACTGCGAGGAGGATGCGGTGAACTCAGTCCTTAAGGGAGAGATATTAAGCGGAGATGTTGTTGTAATACGATACGAAGGCCCTAAAGGAGGCCCTGGAATGAGGGAAATGCTTACAACTACCTCTGTATTAGCTGGTAAAGGATTAGATAAGGAAGTTGCTCTAGTTACTGACGGACGGTTTTCAGGTGCTTCTAGAGGCCTAGTAATCGGTCACGTATCTCCTGAGGCCGCTGAAGGCGGTCCTATAGCGTTCGTTGAGAATGGTGATACTATAGCTATAGATCTCGTGTCTAAGAAAATCGACTTAATAGTTCCAGACGATGTGTTGAGTAAGAGAATTAGGAGCTTCAGACCACCGAGTAAGAAATACAGGAGAGGGATCCTAAGCAGGTATTCCGACTTAGTGACCTCCGCAAATACTGGAGCTGTGTTTAAAGAGTTAATTCATTAAAATTCTTTAACTCTCAAGCAAATATTAGAATAAATTAACCTTTATGAGTCCCCCATTTAAGCCCTTTAGCCATTAACTCCCTTAATTGCCTTCCAACAACGTCTTCTATACCATCATCTACCTCTTTAAGGCCCTTAATGACTGTAGGCATACCTCTACTATACTCCTCTAACCACTTCCTTGCAAATTCACCGCTTCTTACATCATCTAAGACCTTCTTCATCCTTTGTCTAACACTCTCATCTATTACGAACTTACCTACAGTAAGTCCACCATACTTAGCAGTGTCTGAGACGGACCTCAACATACCGCCCAAACCTCTTTCGTAAATCATATCAACAATCAATTTAAGTTCGTTAATGGTTTCGAAGTAAGCCATCTCAGGCTGGTATCCAGCCTCAACTAACGTCTCAAATGATGCTCTAATCAATTCTACAATACCCCCAACTAATATTACCTGCTCACCGAAGAGGTCTGTCTCAACCTCTTCCTTAAAAGTAGTCTCTACAACTCCTGCGCGGGCACAACCTAAAGCCTTCGATATGGCTAAGGCTTTCTCTAACGCCTTACCCGAAACGTCTTGATAGACCGCTACTAAGGCTGGAACACCGCCTCCAAGCACGTAGGACCGCCTAACTAACTCACCAGGACTCTTTGGCGCTATCATATATACATCAGAGTTAGTTGGTACATCAACGAGCTTATAGTAAACTGTAAATGCATGCGCGAAAACTAAATCAGCTCCTTTCTTCATGTAGGGCTTAACGCTATTCAGCCAAACTTCCTTATGAGACATATCAGGTATTAAGAACGCTATAACATCTGCCTTAGAAACTGCTTCACTAGTAGGTAGGGGATTCAAACCATCCTCTAGAGCTTTAGCCCAACTACTTCCTCTACGCTCTAACCCAACGTAAACTTTAATACCTGAGTCCCTTAGATTTAAAGCCCACGCTCTTCCCTGATTTCCGTAGCCTAATATGGCTACAGACCTCCCTTCAAGGGGACTTAAATTTATTTCCTCATCCCTATATACCTTAACCACAAACTTCACCCCAACTATAACAATCTGTTTTAATTCCTTTCGGAATATAAATTTTAAATGTCTCTATAACTACACCATCCTCCGACGATACGCGACTGTCAAAATCAACATTATTGAATACCTCAACTCTAGCAACGTTGACGGCGGTGCTTAGATCAAGGACTGCGTTGAGGAAGTTACTGGAATCCTTAACACCTAAATATAACTCATACGTTCCATCGTCGCCAACCATTCTACCGTAAATCCAATCAATATCTATTAAGAGCTTCCTCAACGTACTTATTAAACCTTCAAGTAAGCTCGCATCTCTGTAATGGCATACCACTTTAACAACCTTTCCTCGGGTCATAGAGTATCACCTCCTTAAGACTACCACCAGGCGGTAGTTGAGGTAAAGCGAATTCATCCCTATCGACAGGCACTCTAATAACTGAGGCAACGCTATCCTCTAATGATTTCCTTAAAGAAGCCCTTAAATCGTTGTAATCCTTAACATCGTAACCTACGGCACCAAAGCTTTCCGCAAGTTTTACATAATCGGTTGACATGCCGAAGTCCACACCAACGACCCTACCTTTGAAGAACAGTTCCTGAACCTGCCTAACTAAACCTAAAGACCTATTATCAAACACCACCGTAATTACTGGTATATTATAGTCTACAGCTGTAGCTAAGTTATTCATTGTCATTAAAAAGGAACCATCGCCGTCTAGATTTATGACTGCCCTATCCGGTTTCGCTATCTTTGCGCCAATAGCGGCGGGAAATCCAAACCCCATAGTCCCCATACCTCCTGAAGTTATTAGGGTTCTAGGTTTAAGGACGTCCCAGAAATTCATGATCCACATCTGATGCTTACCTACTCCAGTAGTGATTATAGCATCGCTAGGTATGACATCTCTGATAATCTTTAAAATTTTCCAAGGCTTTAATCCATCATCATCTACATAGTAATATTTAGAGTAATACTCCTTAAACTCCTTAACTCTAGAGACCCAACCTATTCTACTAACCTTCCTGCCCATAGAGTTAATAATTTCTAGGAATGCTTTCAATACCTTCTTAGCATCACCGTATATCTCTACATCAACCTTAATAGGCAATTTCATAACATCTGTCGGGTCTATGTTAACTATAATTAATTTCTTACCGTCCTTAGTTATATCACCGTATGTTGGTAAAGTCCTATCACTTAGTCTTGCCCCAACAACTAGGACTACATCAGCCTCTAGAAATGCGTTATTAGCTTCAGCTCTGCCATAATATCCAGCAACACCGAGGTATAACGGGTAGTCATGTGGGACGGCTGACTTACCTAACAAGGTAGATATTATTGGACATACCAATAACTCAGATAACCTAATAACTTCTTCAGTAGCGTCTGACCAGAAGACTCCAGCACCGACGAGTATTAGAGGTCTTTCAGCATCCAATAACATCCTAACAGCCTTAGTAATATCTGAAGGGTTAATCACGCTCTTGAAAGGTCTATATCCTAAGACAACAGGTTCCTCAGGCCATGCTACATCATTAATGTTAGCGTTTAGAAGGTCTCTCGGGATATCAACAACAACTGGGCCTGGTTTACCGCTGGTTGCTAAGTAGAATGCGTTCTTAATCCACAAAGGTATTTCGTTAGCTTCTTTTATCTGGATAACGTACTTAGCTACATGCTGCATCACACCTACAACATCGGCTTCTTGAAATGATTTCCTCCCAATATAACTTTTGGGAACTTGCCCAGTAATAGATATGACTGGACTATTATCCCAATAAGCGGTTATTAAACCAGTAACTAAGTTCATAGATCCAGGTCCTGATGTAGCCGTACACACCCCCGGTTTACCGCTGATCCTTGCATAACCGTCTGCAGCATGTGCTGCACCTTGCTCATGCCTCATAAGCACGTGTCTTATTTCTTCATTCCTTAAGTAGTCGACCAACTCATCATATATAGGCATATTGGAAAGACCTGGTATTCCGAAGATCGTCTTAACCCCTTCTCTTTTTAAAGCTTCAACTACTAACTTAGCTCCGGTAGGCATAACCTCCACCTATGTGAAGAACTTTTAAATTACTCAACGGAGTTAATTCAACTCCATTAAACTCATTCACATACGTTTTAGTTAGAATTAATGAATTTGGCGTACTTCCAACTCCATCACCAACTTATCTCAAGCACTTTGAACGTTTTAAATCTTTATGCTGGCCACAGTATATGTAAATCATTTAAGGTCACCTACCACAGACTTAACAATATTGATGAAATCTTCATAATCTACTCTGTAGCCACTATCACCGAGGTCTTTAATCCTCCTAAGAACTTCATCAACTATCTCTTCATTAGTTTCTAAACCCAACTGCTTCAGCATATACGCAACGGCATGCTTACCACTATGTTTACCTAATACTATTCTCCTCTTCATACCGATGGCTGAAGGATCTATAGGTTCGTAAGTTAGAGGATTTCCCAATATTCCGTGAACATGTATTCCAGACTCATGTGAGAATGCATTGATTCCAACTATGGGCTTATTAGGCTGGATACTTAAATCAAATAACTCAGACACCAACGCAGCTGTACTTGATATAAGCTCTAGCCTCAAATTGGTTCTGAACCCCAAGAGGAAAGTTAATGCCGCAGCTACTTCCTCCAATGCAGCGTTTCCAGCTCTTTCCCCCACGCCAAGGACAGTTACATGTACTTGGTCTGCCCCACTTTCTACAGCCGTTACACTATTAGCAACAGCCATACCGAAGTCGTTATGGCAATGTACACTTAAGACATAATTACCTTTTACCCCGTTCCTAACGTACCTTACGAGTTCAGCCATGGATTGTGGAGTCATAACACCTACTGTGTCCGCAATATCGATCCTATCAGCGCCTGCATTAACTACTTCCTGAAATACCTTCACCAAGAACTCACGCCTACTTCTAGTGGAGTCCTCAGCACTAAACTCGACTATAAGTCCATGCGACTTAGCGTAATCTACGGACTCAACAGCCTTCTCAATAACTTCCTCGTGGTTCATACTTAATTTATACTTCATATGTATGTCTGAAGTGGCTATGAATAAGTGTACCGCGTCAGCCCCACTATCAAGAACTCTATTTACGTCTTCCTTCGAAGACCTCGCTAAAGCTATAACCTCAGCATCCCTTACCTCATTAGCAATCATCTTAACTGCTAAGAACTCACCCTTACTAGTTATTGGGAATCCAGCCTCTATAGAGTCTACACCTAATTCCTCAAGAGCTAAAGCTATCCTTAACTTATCCTCTGGCTTTAAAGCAATACCAGGTGTTTGTTCCCCATCTCTTAATGTGGTATCTAATATTCTTACGTACTTTGTAGAATTTAATCCAAATCCGGAATTCAATTCACGTATAGCAATACAGATCCCTTTCTTAAGAAGGGGCTAGAGTATAAAAACTTTTTCTACCAATTACGTAAATATTTTTTAATTACTTAACGCCCTTTAAGTACTCAATCAAACCTCCAGAACTTAAGATCTTAATAACCACTTCAGGCAACTCTTTACACTTCAGATTAATGCCTTTTTCAGGTAGTGAGACCTCACCGGTTGATAGATTTACGGATATGTAATCACCATCTACCACAAATTCAGTAATCTTAGAGCAAGACATTACTGGTAATCCATTATTAACTGCGTTTCTGAAAAATATCCTTGCAAAAGATTCAGCTAACACAGCCTTAACTCCAGCAGCCTTAAGAGCTATTGCAGCCTGCTCCCTGGAGGAACCCATACCAAATAACTTTCCTGCAATTAAGACGACGCCTTTAGATGCCTTCTTATGGAATTCTGGGTCTAGAGGTTCAAGTACATGTTGCGCCAAATACTGAGGATCTGTGTACTTAAGGTGTTTTGCAGGTATTATTAAATCCGTGTCAATCTTATCTCCTAACTTTATAACCCTACCACTAACTATCATTGCAACTCACCAGGCTCAGAAACCTTACCTAAGACCGCTGAAGCGGCAGCCACTGATGGACCTACTAAAAACGTCTTAGAGTTCGGACTACCCATCCTTCCCTTAAAATTCCTATTTGAGGTGGAAAGTATTACCTCATCAGGACCTGCAACACCGAAATGCCCGCCTATACATGGACCGCAGGTGCTAAATGTAACTACGCATCCAGCACTAACTAACGTTTGTATATATCCTAGTTCAAGGGCCTTATTGAAAACCTTCCTAGATGCTGGAATAACTACACACCTACTCCTAACCTTCCTACCTTTCATCATCTTAGCAGCTATTTCTAGGTCACTTAGCCTACCATTAGTACAAGAACCTATGAATACCATATCGACCTCCATTCCCTCAACCTCACGAACACCTTTAACGTTATCTACACTATAGGGGGCTGCAACAAGTAGATCAACATCCTTCAAATCAATTACATGTTCATCTACATATGATGCGTTTTTATCTGGTGAAATCATCTTACACTCGACACCTCTTTCATTTTTTAAATAGCTATATGTCTCTGCATCAGGTACGAATAGAGTTGAATCAGCATTAAACTCTATACCCATGTTAGATACCGTTGCCCTATAATCCATGGGGAACTCGCTCGATTTCTCAACATAAAACTCAAGGGACATACCATTGAAGTAATCGGCCTTGAACTCCCTAAGTATTTCTAAAGCTACATCCTTCCCAGTAACCCATTTCTTAGGAACTCCCTTAAGAACTACCTTAAATGATTGAGGTACTGAAACCCAAGTCTTACCTGTAAGTAAGGCAGCAGCTACATCAGTAGCTCCCATACCTTGAGCAAACGCGCCTAAGGCCCCTGCAGTCGACGTATGGCTGTCTGCACCAACTACTACCTGGCCTGGTTCCACATACTTCTCCAACAGTAATTGATGGAGGATGCCGTCACCCACGTCATGAAAATTCAACACTTTACTCTTACGTGCTAATTCCCTAACGAGTTTCTGTATTTCAGCACTCCTTACGTCAGGTGGGGGAACTAGGTGATCAAAAGCTATAACTAATTTTTCAGGGTTTGGTATGTATTTATAGCCTACGCTCTCAATAACCTCAATTACGTGAAATCCCGTTAAATCGTGAAATCCTATTAAATCAACCGATATTTCTACTATATCGTTTGGAGTGACTGCTTTACCAGCTGCCCTACTTAATATCTTTTCAGTTAATGTCTGCTCTCCAGCCATGATTACCTCATATTTCATAATAAAGTCTAGTTATTATGCTTTACTATAATTAAATTAATTTCCATCTTATATGCGTTGATGGATAATGAAATTTATTTAATTAATTAAAAACAAAAAGGTTATATACCCCAGCAACTGTATCATATAATTCTTGGTGTAGGCGATGCAATTCCAAAATATAAAGTAGAAGAATATACCCAATTAGAACTTACTTCAGAGAAAGTCAGAAAACTAATAATCGACATCCATCATTATGAAAAGAACCTCCACATGGGTTCTACATTAAGTTGTGTTGAGATCTTAACAGTACTTCTTAAGAGATATATCAGGCTGAGTGGCGATCCATTAACCAAAGATTGGTT
This sequence comes from Sulfolobales archaeon, assembly GCA_025058345.1. Classification (GTDB taxonomy): domain Archaea; phylum Thermoproteota; class Thermoprotei_A; order Sulfolobales; family NBVN01; genus DTCV01. The sequence continues at coordinate 67,769 of JANXEN010000004.1, read as the reverse complement.
GGTGCTCAGTAAAGGTCATGCAGCTCCGGCACTATATGCTTTACTAGCAGATATTGGGTCGATACATTACGGGGAGTTAATGAAGTTGCAGTCACTGGATTCTATACTTCAGGGACATCCAGACATAGCTATACCTGGAGTTGATATGTCTACAGGCAGTCTAGGGCAGGGACTGAGTTTCGGGATGGGTGTTGCCTCATGGATTAAGTCCAGAGGGGGTGTAGGTAGGGTTTATGTTGTTATGGGTGATGGTGAGCAGGACGAGGGTCAGGTGTGGGAGGCTATGACGGATGCAGTACATAGGGGTTTAGATAACTTGATCGTAATTATAGATTTTAATGGATACCAATTAGATGGAAAATTATCTGAGGTAAAACCTAAGCATTATATGCCGTTGATATGGAGAACTGTTGGGTGGGAGGTCTTCCTATGCGACGGCCATGCAGTCGCGAGTATCGTATCGGCTTTAGATGGAGCGATTAGATCTAGGAAACCGGCTGTAATATTCGCTAAGACTGTGAGGGGTAAAGGACTTAAGCAACTAGAGGATACTCACATCCAAAGAGTTGAGTAGTAATGGTGATTAACACACCGCGTGATGCTATTGGTACAGTACTATGTGAATTAGGCAGTGAAGTGGCGGATTTAGTTGTAATTACTGCTGATGTTGGGAGAGCTACTAGGGCAAACCTCTTCGGCAGCAAGTTCCCGGATAGGTACTTTAACGTAGGTATTGCTGAACAACATATGGTTAGTTTTGCAGCTGGTTTAGCTTCCGCAGGTGCTGTACCAGTTATCTGTGCGTTCTCAATGTTCATTACTAGAGCATGGGAGCAAATTAGAAACACTTTAGGTAGAATGAACTTAAATGTTAAAATAATTGGAACCCACTCAGGCTTTAGCGACCATCCTGACGGATCAAGTCATCAATCGCTTGAGGATATAGCCTTAATGAGAGTCATTCATAACATGTCAGTCGTAGTGCCAGCGGACGTAAAAGACATTTTGAGAAGTTTACCAGTCATCATCAAGGAGGTTAAGGGTCCCCTCTACTTCAGAGTTGGACGCGACTACTCACCATCAATTACTGATGAATATGATTACGAATACAGGCCTGGTAATGTATACATCCTAGAGGAGGGAAGTGATTTAGCTATCGTAGCTGCTGGCCCAGTTCTTCAAGACGCCTTAGAGGCATCACATAAACTTAAGAAATACGGCATAAAATCCACAGTAATTAACTTAATTAATGTAAAACCAACTGATGAGGGCGCTATAGAGAAGGTTGCTCGGAATTGTGGAAGGATAGTAACTATTGAAGAACACTCGGTATTTGGTGGCGTGGGTTCAACTATTGCTGAAATACTCACTCAAAGATACCCAGTTCCCATGAAAGTTATCGGCGTTTTAGGTTATGGAAGGTCAGCAAAGAGTGTTAGAGAGCTGCTAGATTTCTATGGACTAAACAGTGAATCCATAGTCAAAGCTTCATTAGAACTCTTTAATGGTAAGTCAAAGCAATCTACTAAGTGAAGCTATATAATAATTAGCAATATATAAGTTCTCACCTAAGTTTTATTTAGGGCGAGCTATTGAAGATAATACTAGTTAACGGACTATTCGTTCATGATTCAGGTAAGACTTGGTTTTCTACAGCACTTACTAAGTATCTAATAAGTCAAGGATATAGAGCCAGCATATATAAGCCGGTAGCTGGTCATAGTGCTTGGACACAATACACTACAGTAGTTAGGAGTAAAATGCTTAAGCTACTTGTTGGGTCGGATGTTCTAACTTACTTAGATCTAGGAATTATCAACAGAGAGGAAATACCAATTACGAATCCTGTAGATTTGCTCATGAGTCCAGTTGATGTTGCTAAGTACCTCAATAATGGTGCGTTTGGTAGATACTTAATTGATGCATTTGACCAGTTTAAGCAAATGGTTTTGGCTAGGATTACTTCATGTGAAGGCAGTGGCGTTAATCATTTTATTATTAAGAGTAACCTCAATCATGTTGCTAAGTCCTTAATGAATGATTTACTGGAATTATCGAATGTCGTAGGTGCCAGGGAAATTGAATTAGATAATTTAGTTAAGATGCTGAAACAACCTTGGATTGATGATAACTTGAACCTATGTCTTAAAAGGAGGTGTGAGGGGAAGGACGTTATTCTTGTAGAATCATTCAACGATGCATTCATCCCCTACATTTCACTTCTAGAACACTTAAATGGAGTTATATCAATTGGTCATGGATATACCATATTATTCGATGACCTACCCAGAATTAGGAAGCTAGTTAAGGAAGTAATTAGTGATTTAGGTGAGGAGGGACTTAAATCCTCAAATATAGTGGATAAGTTGAATCCATCCTCAATAATAGAGATTCCTCCCAGAGTAAGTGTTTCATATATGCAGGGGATGGATTGGAAACCAATTATAAGAGCTATCTTTAACTGAAGATTCGCAGGTTTGAAATTGTTTATTAATTTATTACTAAGTAAGTAGTGGTAATTGAGGTATGGTTAACGAGTACCTTAAGGAGCTTATCGCTAAAAGGATTGCGGGAGATATGGTCCTAAGTAATAATTACGGAAGTTCCTTGAGGAAATGGAGAGAAATTTTTAAGTCATCGCAGTTAGACATTGCCAGAATCATGGGGATTTCAGCCAGTGTCATAAGTGATTATGAAAAAAATAGAAGGACTCCAGGAGCTAGATTCATAAAGAAATACGTTGATGCCCTTCTAACAATTGATGGTGAACGAGGTTGGATAGTCACTAAGGAATTAGCCAAAAATTTAAATCTTTTATACAGTACTGCAATACTTGACGTTAAAGAGTTGAACTCACCAATAAGGTTGGATTTACTGGTAAACATCGTTGAGGGATTTATAGTAAACTCATACATATCTTCAACGGATGAAATATACGGGTATACGGTAATAGATAGCTTAGAAGCTATTGAAGGCTTAAGCGGGAACGAGTTCTGGCAGATTATGGGCATGAATACTAGAAGGGCCTTAGTCTTCACTAAAGTGAGTACTGGTAGATCCCCAATGATAGCTGTGAGGGTTGCGCCGGCTAAGCCAGCTACGATAATACTTCACGGACCTAAGAGGGTAGATCCTCTAGCGGTTAAGTTAGCTGATAGAGAAGGAGTACCTTTAATTCTATCTTTAACTGAAGACATAAACACGTTAATCAGTAATTTGAGAAACGCTACCTTAAACCTTCCTTGACTTTCTCTCATCAACAAGAATTAATGCCTTAGCTATATCTCCGTCAGCATCCTTTAACACTTGAACTGCTACCTCACGGTCAACATTAGCTTGACTCATAATGAAGTTTACGTCATCTTCAGAGAACTTAACCTGAGATACGTCAATAGATGGTTTTTTACTTATGACTTTCTCGTCCTTACTCACAATTTGATAAATCTTCTGACCTTGAGAGGTGAAAACCACTACCTGAGGGTTCTCAATAACTATTTCAGAGTCCTTAGTTTCTAGAATTACGGCAGAGACCTCATTCAACTCCTCAACATTTATGCCCAACTTCTTGAGAGTTCGTTTAAGTTCTCTTGGACTCAACGGAATCATTTAAATCCCAAGTAATGTTTATTAATAAGGAAAATATAAACTATAGTTAACTGATCGGATGTAAAATACCATGAAAAGCGTAGAAATAAAGATGCTTGGCGGTGGTCGTGAAGTAGGTAGAAGTGCAGTAGCCTTAGGATATAATGGAAGGTACTTATTGTTGGACCATGGCGTGAACTTCACTGAGAACGATGTCCCGCAATTCCCTCAACATATCAAACCTTCATTAGTAGAGGGTATAATTATATCCCATGCTCATCTAGATCATGTGGGTGCTGCTCCACTTATCTACTCATCAGCTAAACCTCCAACCATAACCACCAACTTAAGTAAACCGTTAATTAGAGTAATGGTAGAGGACTTCCTAAGGATTTCAGGATATTACATACCATATGAGTATAACGAACTAAACACGCTCCTAGATAACGTCATTGAACTCAGCCTTAATGAGTGGGTTGAACTTGGGGACTTCAAAATATCTTTATTAAATGCTGGGCACATCCCTGGAAGCGCTATGGCTCTCATCGAGTTAGATGGTGTAAGAGTACTGTATACCGGGGATGTAAACACAGCAGAGACTAAACTTGTAAAGCCTGCATCTTATGGAGGTGTAAGCGCAGACATATTAATCACTGAAGCAACGTACGGTAATTCGCTTCACCCACCCCGTCCATATGTCGAGAAGGAGTTAATAGATTCAATATTAGAAGTTGTAGAAAATGGTGGTAACGTATTAATTCCAGTCTTTAGTTTAGGGAGGGCACAAGAGCTACTTTGTGTGTTATACCAATATCTCCCTGGACTCAATGTATACTACGATGGTATGGTTAGGTACGTCAGTGAAGTAGTTTCAAGCTATCCAGAGTACATAAACATGTACGGCTTACTTATAAGCGCTTTAAAGAAGTTCAATATGGTTAAAACCTCAGGTGAGAGAAGGAAATTAACTAAGGAAAAAGGAATAGTTATCGTCGCTTCAGCAGGCATGCTCAAGGGAGGTCCAGCACAGTACTACGCAAAACAATTTGCTAATAACTCCAAAAACGGTATCTTCTTAGTTAGCTACCAGGCAAGGGGAACCCCTGGGAGGAAATTACTTGAATCCGGATTATTAGAGGATAACGGCCAACTCGTTAAAGCTAAGGTTAAATGGTTCGATTTTTCGAGCCACGCAGATTCTGAAGGACTTACCAACATTTTAAGGGGTGTTAATAATATCAAACATGTTGTAGTTATGCATACCGAGGAAAGCGTTGGAAGGGAGTTTATAGAAAGGTTAAGAAAACATAGGAATGACTTAAGCGTTTACTACCCAATAAACGGGGATACGATAAGGTTAGATAACTAACCTCCTCTTAAGATATGTTTAACAAAGCGGTTATTTCTCAGCTCATAACCTAATGTAGAACTAGGTCCATGTCCAGGATATATGATTGTTTCGCTATTGAAGGTATTTGCCAATCTCCTTATACTCTCCTTTAACGCAGGCCATGAGCCGCCCATTAAATCTGTTCTACCGACGCTCTCACGGAATAGTGTATCACCAGTAAAAGCTATTTTCAAGGAAGGTATGTAGAGAACTATGGATCCAGGAGTATGGCCGGGAGTATGGATTATCTTAATCTCCAAGTCACCTAGGCTTACTACCTCATCACCTTCATAGACGTAGTCAGGGCTTAAGTCCTCAAGACTTAAATTATACCCAAGCTCCCATCCCCAATCTAAGCTAATGTCCATGATCTCAATATCAGATTTATGAAGCATGAACTTAGCACCGGTAATTTCCCTTAATGACTTAACTCCAGCTACGTGGTCTACATGACCATGTGTGGCTATGATCTTACTGAATTTAAGTCCTTTACCAATTAATTCCCTACACTTAGGTACTAATTCATTACTGCCTGGGTCTATAACTATAGCATCCATAGTCACTTCATCATATATAACATATGAGTTAGTAGATAACGGGCCGACGACGTAATTCACCAGCTTCATTTAAACCACCATTAAGAGTAAAGCTTCAACCCTATTTAAATAACGACAGTTACGACTCACTTCCTTTAATTCGCAACTTCTTAGTCCTTATAAACGGAAGCACCCAAGTAAAGATGGTTAGAAACGCTAATCCAGCCGCCACTGGCCTAGATACAAATATAATTGGATTTAAGTCAGACTTCATTAAAGTGGTGATAAAGTTGAACTCAACCATAGGACCTAAAATTATTGCTAAAACAACCGACGGTATAGGTATTCCCAACCTCTCCATGAAGTATCCCAATATACCGAGCACCAACATCGACCATACATCAAATAAACTATTGTTGACCGCGTAAGAACCTATAACGCAGAACACAGCTATTAGAGGTACTAAAACATTTCTAGGTATCCTCAATATATTGCTTGATAGTCTGATAGCTAGATAACCTATCAACAACATCAGTAAATTAGCCAATATAAATACTGCAAACATAGCAGATACTAAAGTTCCATGTCTCTGAAACAACATAGGTCCAGGTCTTAATCCGTGAGCCATCAAAGCACCTAATGCTATTGCTGTTATTGAATCCCCTGGAATCCCGAAAACCAGTAACGGTATCCAAGCACCGCTTAGGGCTGCGTTATTAGCTGATGTTGCTGCAATAACACCTTCTATGGTTCCCTTACCAAATTCTTCAGGTTTTTTGCTAACCCTTTTAGCCACTCCATAGGATACCCATGCAGCGATATCTGCACCTGCACCAGGTAATGCGCCGATGAACGTCCCGATCAGTGACGACCTTGCTACCGTCGTTTTAAACTTTTTCAAAGCCGTTGATATCATCTCATAAGTTTTTCCACCCCTTAATAGCTGAACTAGATACTTTTCATGCGGCTTCGATATCTGCTTAAGTAACTCAGGTATCGCGAATAACCCTATCATCGCCGGTATAAAGCTTATCCCGCTGAGGAGTTCGACCCTACCGAAAGTAAACCTTACATAACCGTACACTGGCTCAATGCCTATAGTTGCTATTAAAAACCCTATAATGACCCCTAAAACCCCTTTAATAGGTTGTTCAGCCGATATAACAATCGCCATGGATAGACCCCACAAAGTAAGCCAGAAATACTCAACGGTTGAGAAATTTACGGCGAATTCAGCAAGTATTGGTGAGGTAAATATAAGTATAAGAGACCCTACTATACCCCCTAAAGCACTACATACTAAGTCGGTAGAAAGCGTTTCCACGGGTTTCGACCTACCCAACTGATAAGCATCAAGTGTTTGAGCTGCAGATGCAGGTGTGCCCGGAATCTTAAGTAAAACCGCTGGTATATCACCAGCGAAAATAGCTACGGCAGTCATGGCTATAATCATAGATATACCTGCTAACGGATCCATGAAGTAAGTGAAGGGCACTATAAGGGCAGTAGCCATAGTAGCCGTTAACCCTGGCATAGCACCTATGAAGACTCCAAATAACTCGGCGATAAATATCGCAAACAACACATGTGGTTGTAGTATTAGTTGAAGTATTTCGAAGAACATATGGTACTCACCTATAAAGCAGTTGACCTAAGATAGGTTCTGGAACCACAACCTTGAGGATACCGATAAACAATACGTATACGAAGAGTATAACGGCTGAACTGATGGCGAAGGCCTTTAAGGTAGACACTCCATAAACTACTTGAGTTATAAACATGAATATGAGCGAGACTAAGAAGAAACCAGCATAAGGTATCAGCAATATGTAAGCAACTAATAGAGCAGAAAACTTTAAGGCATTTATAACTGGTTTATTATTAAGTACCTGCCTTAACACCCTAAAATTAAATCTTAGATTAGATGATATGCCTCCCTTCCTTACATCTTTAAAGAACTTAATCAAGAGAATTAAACCGCATAGAATCGACACCGATGAAAGTAATAGAGGGAAGAATGAAGGACCTGGATAACCCCTCGCTATAAACATTGGTAAATCCCTACATAACATAATGATAAATAAACCTAATGTAATACTTATAATGCTAACTGTGAGATCTTTCATCATAAATCCCCCGCTAATCAACAACGTAAAAATGAATAAAAAGTTTTGTTAAGTTAATGAATACTTGCTTACTTCACGTAGCCGGCTGCCTTTAGAAGTTCGCCAACAACCTTATAGTCATTCTCTAGGAACTTCGCGAATTCACTGGAAGGTAAATAAGCCATCCCGAAACCGTTTTTACTCATAAAATCTTTCCATTGCGGAGAATCTATGACCTTCTTGATAGCGTCGTGAAGCGTCTTAACTATATGGTCTGGGGTATCTTTAGGTACTGCAACTCCTCTCCACGTACCGAAAGCCCAATTAATCCCTTTCTCTTTTAAGGTAGGTACGTCAGGGAATGCTGGATTCCTCTCATCTGCCATCACGGCTAACGCTTTAACTTTACCAGCCTCGATGAGAGGCCCAGCCTCAGGCAAACTACATGTACATATATCAATACCACCAGCAATTAATTCCTGAAGACATGGCGCTGCACCAGTACTAGGTACCCAAGGTAATGCCTCCGGATCTACACCAGCTGTTTTTAACCATCCAATTCTACCTATATCCCAAACACCGCCTTTAGCAGTACCTGAAGCTTTTAACTTCCCCGGATTTGCCTTTATGTAATTAGTAAGCTCTATGACGTCCTTCCATGGGGCATCCGCTCTAACAATTACTGCAGCAGGATCCCTGTTGTATAGTAATACTGGCTTGAAGTTTTTATAAGACACGTTTGCTAAACCCATCCATTCAAAAGTAGATAATTCGAAAGTTATAATGCCAACAGTATAACCATCCGGAGATGCTGTAGCCATCGCTAGATGCCCTACAGTACCCCCACCACCAACTCTATTCTCTACTACGGTTTTCCAACCACTCATATTTTCTAACAATGCAGCAATCATTCTGGCGGTACGGTCTGTACCTCCCCCCGCTGACCAAGACACTATAAATGTAATAGGTTTTGACGGATATTGTGGAGGGGCTGTGACTGCAGAGTAGTAGTAAATCCCTCCAGCAACTACCGCAACTAACAACACCACAATAACTAATGACATAGTTTTAGAAATTCCTAACGATAACACCATTACAACTCCACCCAATACACTTTATTTATCAAATTTAAAAATCTTAACACCACGAACAGATAATCATCATTGATAATTACATTTATAACTTAATGAAGAAATTTATTACGTGATGTTAGAGGTGTAGGATACGAAATTTTCGATTCCGTACGGCAATAGCTATATAATGATCGAACATTTAAGTGCTACTACCATAACACCAAAACATATACCAGGGCCTAAAGATGAAGTAGAGATCATTTCCAAGTCTCTTGATAACCCCATCGACCAGACAAATTTGAGGGAATTATTAGATACTAATTCGACAGTCACGTTAATAGTAAGTGATATAACTAGACCTTGCCCTACAAGTAAGATAGTTCCTGTAGTTGTAAATAGATTGCTTTCCTTAGGTGTGCGAAAAGAAAATATATACATAATCTTTGCTACAGGGATACATAGGCGGCATACCGTAGGTGAATGGATTAAACTGTTAGGTGTTGACATATTTAATAATTTCAGAGTTCTAGACCATGACTGCAGAGACTTTAATTCCTTAAGTTACTTAGGTAAAACCAGTCGAGGGACACCTATATCCATTAACTCATTAGCACTTAATTCGGATTTAAAGATAGCCATAGCTAATGTTGACCCCCACTACTTCGCTGGATATAGTGGCGGTGGCAAGAGCATACTTCCAGGCATAGCTTCGTACGAGAGCATAAAGGAAAACCATAAGATGATGTTACTGCCAGGAGCAGAATTAGGACGTATAGATGGGAATCCTGTTAGAATGGATATAGAGGAAGCTGCAAGCATGGCTGACCTTAACTTCATCGTAAATGTAGTCTTAAGTGAGAGTAAGGAGATTTTAGGTTGTTTTTCTGGACACTTTATAAAGGCGCATAGAGAAGCAGTTAAAATGTTTAATGAGTTATACGGGGTTGAAATTGGCAGGAAATACGACATAGTTGTCGCATCACCTGGGGGATATCCTAAGGACATTAATCTGTATCAGGCTCATAAAGCGTTAGAGGTAGCATTTAAATGTGTAAGACCTGGAGGTGTGATCATACTACTTGCTGAGTGTAAAGAGGGTATTGGAGAAAATAAGACGGAGGAAATTATATACTCGAATATGGGGCCTGAGGATGTGATTAATTTTATTAAAGAGAAATTCGATTTAGGATACCATAAGGCATATGCTATAGCTAGAATAGCTACTAAGTCAGAAATAGTAATAGTGTCAAATAATATTAAGGAGTCTAAGCTATATAAAAAAGCAAATAATGTGGAGACAGCAATTAAATACGGCTTTGAATTAGTTGGTAGTGGTGATGTATTAATACTTCCATACGCATCTTCAATTATCCCTAAAGACTTAATATAACTTCTTAATAACGTTTAGAGACGTATCTGTTTTCTTAATTGAGTTGAAGCGATTTGATTCAAGTTCTGTAATAGACCTTATAGCATCTATGTTTTCTGGAATTACGTTCGATTCGTTTGGGGTCGCCCATATTAAGTAGACCTCCTTACCGTCATGTGATACTGAAATACTGTCGTACCATACAGGGACCTCGTAGAGATCCCCTCTAGACCTACCTAAATCTCTAGATATTTCAAATATAGAGTTAAGTCCTTCCACACCATCGGAACCGCTTACAAAAACTATCCTAGGCTCGCTTTCCAAGACATTGATGACATCCTCTACCCTCACCTGGTTCTTTAACTCCACCATCGCCATATGGAGGTGGTATAAGTTATGACTCCCTTTAGCAGCTAAAGTAGTTATGTTAAGACTTGGTATGACTGTCTGAGCGTCTGGCCCATGATGAGAAGGTATATGAAGCTCAGGAACTACGGTGTTCATAATTCCGGTGCGGCTGGACTCCCAAACGTCGACCGCCCTCCTAATTATCACCACCCTAGCCTTACTAACACCAAGCCTTTCATGTAGTCCTCCAACAACTCTACATATGGCGGTGGTATTACAGCTAACGACCCGGACAAACTGCTTACCTAAAGCATCCTCGTAATTTCTCTGAGCTACGAAAGATATACCAGCAACTTCATGTCTTTCCCCACCCTGGAAAACCCCCTTAATACCATACTTCTCATACAAAGACTTATTCTTAGCGCCCACCTTAGCTGGCGTGCAATCGACAACTACATCAACATCACCGTCTCTAAGCAAATTTTCAAGGGTGCCATGTACCTGTACACCACCTTTCTTCATTTCATCAACTTTCTCAGGCAAGGAAGCATAGACATTAATTCCTTTAGCCTGTGCCATTTTAACTCTCCAATCAGCAACTACGTCAGAAATCCCTACTAACTTTAGATCATCTTGCTTAATTACTGCATCAGCAACCCTCTTCCCGATAACTCCATAACCATTTACTAGAACTTTTACAGCAGTTCTAACCATTATAACCCTTTAATGACTAAACTACAGCGAATAATAAGTTTTTGATTATAATTTACATAATAATTACTTTTAAGAGATTGATAGATCAACAACTATTAAGAAAATATTATTAAATAGAACACAATCACTTTACATCGTCTTTACATTCCTCTAGATACCTATACGCAACATCATTTAGTCCTTTAAGAATATAGATATCTGCGACCTCCTTAAGTACTTCACAAGACCTCCTACACCTTAGAGCATTTTCATAATTAGTGAGAGCCTGATCTAAATCATTAACTAATGTATAGAGACGTGCCAACCCTAAGTAACCTTCATAACAATTAATGTCCATGCTAACTGCCTTTGAGTAAAGCTCCAACGCATTTTTAAACGCTCTATCAGCCTGAACCTTTAGGGGAAGGCCTGCCTTCGCTTCATACTCCTTAAGTATTTTAAGGTAGTTTAAGTAGATATTACCCCTAATAACGAATGTGTCAGGACTTAAAGGATCTAGCAGACCGAGAATTTCGCTAATTACAAATACGTTGGCTAACGGGTGGTCAGCGACACCAGAATTTTCTAAGTACTCTATAATTTCCCTCTGGTTACCTACCCATATCCTAAGTACTTTCCTAAAACTAGCTACTAAGGCTTTATGAGACTTCAGGAAATACTTAATTCTATCCTTATCACTTAATTTAAGTAAGTCGTCAGGTAAGTTCAGCAGAAGTAAGTAAATTACTGAGTAAAAACCGCTTTCATCAGACTCAGTCACACCTTCAAGCATGCTTGTCAATTCCTTAATCGAGTCTTCATTTCCATCACCTTTACGAGTAATTTCAAACAACCTGCTGAAAAACTTAACCACTAACTCTTCAGAACTTAACTTAGATGCCACATTAAACACCTTATCTTAATGCTCTATCACTTACATGTCTCTTTGGAGGTTTTAATATAATAGGTGAGCTTAACAATGCCGCAACAATGCAGAGAAGAGCGATGGTAGTTAGTGGTAATGTGTAACTTCCGTATGTTTCAACCAAATAAGCTGTTATCCATCCAGAAATAAGACCGGCCCAAGCCTTCGCAGTATATGTTATTCCGTAATTTACTGTTGAGTATCTAACCCCGTAATAATCCCCTATTATTGATGGGTAAAATGTGTAAGGAGCTCCACCAAGCAGCGAAGCTGCAAGAGTAAATAATAAGAACATTGAAGGAGATCCACCAAGATATGATAACCCCAGTAATGAAGTGCCTAGTAGTAAATAAAACGAAGTCATTGTTAATTCCCTACCAATGCGGTCAGATATGATCCCAGCTATAATTCTACTTAAACCGTTAGCAAGAGGGAACGTAACCAAAACGATATTTAGATATGATGTCGGTATGTTGAACTCCGATGCCATTAATTTAATTTGAGCTCCAAACATTAATGCAGCAGCAGGCGTTATTATGAAAGTTAAATATATTAAGTACCACTGCTTGGTTCTAAGCATTTCGAATGGCGTATAGTTGACGTCAGTGACCTGCTTATTCCCTAGTTTCCTCTGCGTACCACCCTTTGGGTATATCAATAAGTAAGAAAAAGGCGCTAACGCCACCAACATAAATAACCCCACGTAAGTAAAGGCCATGCGAAATCCGCCAGCACTAATTAATCCCTGAATAGGTAGGTTAAATAAAGAAGCCCCAGCACCGAATCCGAAAGTTACTATGCCGGTAGCAAGCCCTTTACGTTCAGGGAACCACTTCACTGCCGTAGCGGTTGCTATGCCGTACAGAGTGCCTACACCAATCGATCCCAACCCGTAAGTAAGATATAATTCTGTGGGACTTGAAACGTATGAAGAAAGTAGGAACCCCAGACCAACTAAGGTCGACGATATCAACGCTAATTTCCTTGACCCATATTTATCTGCTAGAAACCCTGAGAATGGTTGAATGAATGTAGAAGCATAGACAAATATCGTAAAGGCTAATGAAATAGTGGTGATGCTCCATCTAAGTTCATCGCTAATGGCATAAGCGTATAACGACCATGAATATTGATAAATACTTATAACCATCATTACAGTCGTGGAACACATTAAAATTATCCATTTATTCATTATCCACACCCTCTTAGTAAAACCGTCGAGAATTGCTTAAAAATAGATATGAATAATTATTAAAAAATGACTTAATTTAAGGCATATAGCCTTTATCTTTATAGTACTTAGCTGCCCCTGGATGGAGGTCCCATAAACCACCTAACTGCCATCCCTTACTTGGGTCGTATTCAGCAAAATACTTCGCAGCCGCCGAAATTGTGTCTTTATACTCGTCAAGAAGCCTGGCAGCGAAGTAGACAAAGTCATCTGGCAGCCCAGCCCTACATAGAAAGACTGGATAATCAGTTATTGTTGGATAATCCACCTTAACCCACCTATAAGAACCCTTCGGTATTACAGTTCTCTTGAAGCCGAAGCTTTCAGTCATGAACTTAAACTCTTCCTCAGTCAATGTAAATGGTTCTAACTCCATCGTTGTATCGGCTTCAACCATCGCACTGTATGGGACACCACCGAAAGCAACATAAACCTGTATCTTACCTTCCCTCATCATTTGAACAACATCTGTATGAGCACCTAGGAATACCGTACCTCCAGCTCTTCTAATATCATCATACGTTACTCCATATCTAGCAAGCAAAGTCCTAACAGTATATTCCTCAGCAGTACCTCTAATGTTAGTGCCTATAGCTACCCTCTGTCCTGCCTTAACCATATCAGCTAATTCTTTGAAGTTATTTGCTGGGAACCCCTTAAGCTTCACCGCCTGGTAGACCTGACTATAAAGTCCCCCAGCAAGAAGTTTTACGTTACTGAAGTTTATAGGCTCTCCCCAATACTCCCTCGCAGCTCTCTCGTCTTTAGCAACCGCAGACTGCCAAGCATAAGCCATCCCAATATCAGCTTCATTCTTAGATAAGGCTAATATATTAGGGCCTGAACCACCTGGCTGAACTGTGGACTGAACTTTAAGATGTTTGGAAATCAGGTCTCCTAATCCGGCGCCAATCGGATACCAGGCGCCTCCGATACCACCAACTCTTATTATAATTTCTTTCGGCCAATATGGTGGCGGCGATGGAGGTATTGGAGTTACAGTAGGTGTTGGAGTTGGTGTTCTAGTTACTGTTATTGTGATCGTTTGCTGTGGTAGTGTTACTGTTGAAGTTACTGTCTGAGCTGGGAGTGTTGTAGTTACAGTACGTGTTACTGTAGCTGCTGCAACAGTAGTAGTTACTGTTTGAGTGACTACTGAGGTTATAGTCCTCGGCGGTGGGGCGGCTGAAGAACCTGCGAAATAACCGCCAACACCAGCAACGATAACCAAGACAATCAATACACCAACTAAGGACTTTTGAACACTCACAATAACCACCTTCTTACTTCTACCTAAAACCCTTATAAACGTTAAGTATTTCAACTTATAAGATGCTTAGAAAGGTAAACCTAAAAAACGTTAAAATGGTTGATAAATTAAATTATATCTTTTGAATAAGCTGATTCACTAGCTTTATAGCCCTCACTGGGTTGAATATGCCGCAACTACAGCATGCAGCCATTACTTCAGCAGCTTCTTCAGCTGTAATTCTACCTCTCTTAACGTCCTGAGCCAACTTCATTACCAGGTGTCTTGACACGAATTGATGGCCACACATAGTGCATATCTTGAGTACTTCTTCATGCTTAGGTAACAGCTCTGTCTTCCCCCAAATACCTATCGATAAATTAACTGTATGCGGTCTCGTTATTTTCTTAACCTCATTATAAAGACCACTTATAACTACCGACATACCTAGGTCTGCAGCCTTCAATTCATCAACGACCTTCTTCACAGTTTCTAAATCGGTGTAAACACCATGGAATATAGACCTGTCATGACAGCCCTGCAATAACTTCTCTACCGGTTTAATACCGAATCCTGCTCTATACATGCTTGCCTGAGTCATATCTCCAGTGTTTACTGGAGAATATTTATTCAATATTTTCAGAGCTTCTGCTAATTTAGGTGCAGCTCCTTTATCATTAAACCACTTGGCGGACATTACAAGCACTATGAAGTCTTCCTTAAGTTCTTCGTACGTACCTTGCCTATGAAGTGTGTGTGTCATTACTCCCACCCAACAAATGGTTTACCTAAACCTATGTTGATCTTCATGTTTGGTCTCGGCTCTATACCGACTTGCCTGAGTACTTCGTAAGCCTCAGGTTCACCATCAGGCTTTACACGGCATACTAACCCAACAGATATTACAGTGTTTAATTCCTTGCTAACTTCCCTAACGATTTCTAGTACCTTAGGTGCTAACTCTTTTGACGTCTTAGCTTCGACAACTGCTGAGAGTAGGTAAACGTTACGTAGTTCAGGGCTGCGTACTTCACCGGTCTTAGGGTCTATTAACAACTTCGTTACTGGGTTTTCCATTTCAAACACAACGTATGGAGCTATAGCCTTACACATTTTCTCGACATCTGATACTCTAACACCTACACCTGTAGGCCTACCCATGTCGAGGGCGAAACCGATCTCACCGAATTTAAACCTACCTGTAACATCGTTAGTCTTCATTTCCTCAGTACCCCTACCAGCCATACCTGTCTCAGGCCATACGGCAGTTGCTGATGCGAAGAAGAACTTAAGCCTTCTTACAAATGGCATCTTCTCAGGCGGGGTTGGCTCAAATGCATCTTTAGGACATCTAGCAACTCTATAACATATCCAGCATTCAACGCATTTATCTTCATCGATTTTTGCAAAAGTCCTTCCAGCTTCACTAACTATTTGAATAGCGCTTGTAGGGCAATAAGGGACACAATGTGTACATGCTACACATTTAGCTGGATTTATATACAATATTTCACCACAAGAAATAAGTATAATTACTTAGATTAAAAACTTTATTTTTTTATAAATTTAAGACTGCGTAATTATTTTATAATTTTTCTATAATGCTATATCTTACTTAAAATATCATTAATAAAATGAAGAGGAGAATAAGAGAAATACGTAAACCCATAAAGGTAATGAGGCTCTGTTACATTATCAGGTCTTTTGAAACAATGCTTTAGACTAAACTGGGTTTAGTAGTTTAGTTAACTTTATACCTAATTTCAATAAGTATTATACTAGGTGGTTAGGAAAAGGGATTGACTACCATGCAAATTAATGGAAGTGCATGCGTTAAGTGTAGAGGTGGGAAAAACCTATGCGGCCTATCGTATTGTCCCCTCATGCTTAGGATGATAATTAACGATTCAAGAATAAGAAGTAACAACATTTATGGCTCTTCACCACCATCACTGTTCGTTGGTAGGTATGGTTATCCTTACGTTAGTTTAGGACCTGCCGCACCGCCAGAGATTGGTGATACATCAATATATGATTCGCCAGAAGAATGGGTTAACCTATCATTAAACGAGATTTTAGGGTTTCGATATTCTTTGATTAGAGGTACTTACGTGACGTTAGTTAATGACGTAAACAATAAGTACGTTAAAAGTCTCCAAGAATTGGCCCTTACAGTAAATTCTGTAGATACTGAAATGGTTTTTGAGAAAGTACCGAAACCTAGGATATTTTTTGATGAGCACTTACCCCCTCAAGGTCCTTCCGCACCTTTAAAGAATTTTAAAATAGTTAGCAATCCACTCTCTGATAGGAGGCTTGAGAAAGTATTCTATGATACTGATTTAAAGGCTTCTGAAGGTATTACCAACCTTTACCAAAATAATGTTCCTGTATCTGCTATCCAGAGACTACTAAGTGTTGGAGGTGTAGGTACGGTTAGATTTAGGAAGTTAGTCCCTACAAGGTGGTCAATCACTGCAGTTGATTCTATGGTATCTAACCACTTAGTAAGTCAGGTTAGAAAACTACCTATAATAAATTCCTATATGCTATATGTTAGGAAGTTCATGAATAACCTATTTATCGGAATGTTAATTCCTAAGGTCTGGAGTTTTGAATGGATGGAGGCATGGTTTCCTGGAAGTACGTGGAATAAGTTTGGAATTACTGCTGAAATCGAAGGTGATTATGAAGGATATAAAGGAAGAACTAAGTATCCAGGAATTGGAGGGTGTTATTACGCATCAAGATTAGCTAGTACTGAGCATCTATTAAATTTAAGGAAGCAGGCAACGGTAATTTTGTGGAGGGAAATCTATGAAGGATTCGACATTCCTGTAGGTGTCTGGTTTGTTAGGGAGAACATAAGGGCATTATTAAAAGATAGACCTAAAGTTTTCACATGCGTTAATGACCTAATTAATTATCTAAAGGAGTTAAAACCGACTAGAGTGCCCATAGAGGTATGGATAAGGAAGTCGAATCTAATGAGGGAAGCCCTTACTCAGGAGAGACTAGATAAATTTTTACGTTGAGGTAAGATGACTAATTACACATACATCAAAGTGAAAACAGCTTTATCACCCTCTAAGCTTCCCGACATAAGATATGCCTTAAACCCCTATGTAGGATGCGCTCATGGTTGTATTTACTGCTACGCAGCAGACTTATGTAAGAGATATTTTGGAGTCTCCTACAACTGGGGGTCTGAAGTCATCATTAAGAAGAATATCATAGAGGTTTTAAAAAAAGATGTAAAACGCTTGAGTCCAGGAATAGTCGGAGTGTCTACCATAACAGACCCCTACCAACCAATTGAAGAAACCCAACAACTAACTAGAGAAGCTATGAGGATACTTTCACAAAATAGATTTAAAGTATCGATACAAACTAAGTCGACCTTACTTCTAAGGGACCTAGATCTGATTAATAGCAAAAACTTTGACGTAGGATTTACGATAACTACGTTAAACGATGCCATAGCTAAGTACATAGAGCCTAATGCACCATCCCCCAATCTTCGAGCTAAAGCTGCTGATGAAGTATCTAAACATGGAATAGAGACATGGATATTTCTAGGGCCTATAATACCATTGGTAAACGATCATGAAGACCAAATCGAAGAGGTAGTAGAATTTGCTTCCTCAATAAATTCATACATAATATATGACAAACTAAACATCAAACCAGTAATGAATTATAACATGAGGATGAAGTGGAATCTAAACATAGATTTGGAAGAAGTTATTAATCAAAGCATGGATTCTTCCTATTTCAAGAGGATTAGCAAACTACTGACTGACCTATGTAAAAAACATAAGGTGAAATGTGTTCCAGCATTCAACACTACTTAAAAACATCTACTACTTCTGGATTACTAAGGAACCTTATCAGGTCCTCAGTATCTATTTTAACTAGAGTTCTTAGACTTCCCCCACCACAGACAACATACTCCTTCTCTAAAATTCTAGGGTCAACTATTTTACGCATCCGCAATATACCATTCAGCAACGGGCTCACAGCACCTATAGGTACTTTAAGTATTTTTAAGACGTCATCAGCGTTTGCTAACCTAGCTTCACACCCTAAATACGCATTCAACTTATTATAGTCAACTTTTCTATCACCCCTAACCATAAGGGCTAGGTATTCCTTACTCCCAACCTCAACTAATAAAGTCTTTACGATCTTATCAGAAGACTCCTTCATGAGTTGTGAAGCCTTAAGAACTGTCTCAACAGTTTCAAAAAACTCAAATATCTGGGCCCTCAACCCGTTCTTAGTTATATTCTCAGCAACCTCTTCACTCACTTCTTACACCAAGGCCTTAAATCGAAGCACTTACGTTATCCTTATCTTAAAGATCTTCCTGATTTCATCGACCAGCACTATAATTAGAGGAACAACAGCCATATACATAAACATCTCTAATGGCAGTGGAACTGCTGAGAACGCTACGCTTATTGGTGTGTAAATCACTAGTAGTTGTAGTATGAGTGATGTTAGTAATGCAGGAAGCAGCCACTTATTTCCGGGTAATCTCCAAACGTTGATCTGCTCACTCCTGGAAGCTAACGCTCTGCCAAATTCAGATAATACTAATGTTGTGAACGCTACAGTTTGTGCGAAGCGCAGTCCGCGACTTAACGTACTGGTGAATAGCAATATGACCATAATACCTAATATAGTACCCATAACTATGTAGTATATTAGTTTTCTCTTTGTTATGAATCTTTCCTTAGCTGATCTAGGAGGTTTCTCAAGTATTCCAGGTTCAGCTGGTTCAAAACCCAATGCTATTGCTGGAAGGGCGTCAGTCGTTACGTTAATCCATAGTAGATGTATAGGTCTAAGGATGGGAGGCAGGCCTAGTAACTCAGCTCCGAAGACCGTTGCTACCTCACCTAAATTGCATGTAAGTAAGTAATTGATCGGCTTCTTCAGATTTTCAAATATAACTCTACCTTCCTTAACTGCCTCAACTATTGTGACGAAATTATCGTCAAGTAATACTAGCTGAGATGCTTCTTTAGCTACCTCAGTCCCTTTTATACCCATAGCAACACCTATATCAGCCATCTTAAGGGCTGGAGCGTCATTTACACCATCACCAGTCATCGCCACCCTATATCCCTTATTCTTCAACATCTTAACTATCCTAGCCTTATGTTCAGGTGTGACCCTAGCATAAACACCTATCTTATCTACTATCTTAGCGAATTCTTCATCGCTCATCGTTTCTAATTGCCTACCTTCAAGAACGTTTTCTTCGCTTGCATCCAATCCAATCATCTTACCTACAGCCATGGCTGTTAGCTTATGATCTCCTGTAACCATAACAACCTTAATACCGGCCCTCCTACAAACATCTACAGCCTCCTTAACACCCTCTCTAGGTGGGTCGATAATACCGAGAACTGAGGCAAAGGTTAGCTCCCTCTCAACATCCTCTACAGCCTCAGGTATAGAGTCAATTAATTTGTAGGCGATGCCGAAAGTTCTATAACCACTTGATGCTAACTCGGTTATCTCATCAATTATTTTCTTCCTCACCTCAATACCTAGAACCTCCTCATTGCCGTTATTCCTCACCTTACTTGAAATATCTAGAAGCATTTCAGGAGCACCTGATGAAATTGCTAAGTACTTACTACCGTATTCATGGACAGTTGTTTTCCTTTTCCTAAATCGATCGAATGGGAAGGTCTTAACTACTCTGTACTTCTCTATAACTGATTTAATGTTTTCCTCCCCTAACCCTTTATATGCGAGAACCAGTGCGGCTCCTTCAGTAGGAGAACCTAAAACCTTCCATTGACCTCCATCGAACACCAACTTAACGTCTGGAGATGTGTGAACTGCTAATGATTCAAGTAAGAACTTAACATCATCTTTATTATCATTACCGTTAACTACTTTTATCTCACCCTTAGGTTCAAAACCACTTCCGGAGACCTCATAAGTTCCGTTAACCATCTTTATTACCTTTACGGTCATTTCCGCCTTAGTTATGGTCCCAGTCTTATCGCTGCAGATGACGTTGCAAGCCCCTAGACCTTCAACAGCTGCTAACTTCCTAACTAGGGCATTTTTAGCAGCCATCCTCCTAGCACCTACAGCAAGTACCGCAGTCGCTATGGCAGGTAAACCTTCAGGTACTGCTGCAACTCCTAGAGCAACTGCCAACATTAAGGCATCTAATACATCAGTATGCTCCACAAATAACGTCATAACAAATACTATACCACAGATCCCTAGAATTATTGCTCCGATCCTTTTACCGAACTCATCCAACTCAACTTCAAGTGGTGTCTTCTCCTCCTCAGCCTCAACAACCATCTTAGTAATCTTACCAAACTCTGTATTCATTCCAGTAGCAGTTACAACCGCCTTACCCTTACCCCTAACGACGTAAGTACCCATGAAGACCATGTTCTTTCTATCGCCAACTATTGTGTCAGGCGGTAAAGTTATATCAGCGAGTTTAGCTACAGGTGTAGACTCTCCAGTAAGCGATGCCTCGTCTGTATCCATGTTAATTGACTCAATAACCCTAGCATCTGCAGCCACCCTATCACCCTCACTAAGCAATAAGATATCTCCAGGAACAACCTCAGATGCGTCAATAACTTTCTCCTCACCATCCCTCAAAACCTTACATGTCGGTGCAGCTAACTTCTTTAAAGCCTCTAACGTCCTCTCAGCCCTATATTCTTGTATAAACCCCATGATCGCCATTATCATAACTATTATTAAGATAGCAGTAGCATCTATGACCTCGCCTAAAATAAATGAGATCAACGTAGCAACTAATAATATGCCTATCAAGAAATTAGTAAACTGCTTCAATAGTAGCTCTAGAGGACTCTTCTTCTTAGCAACCAATTCATTACGTCCGTAAGTACGTAATCTCTCCTCAACTTCCTTACTGCTTAAACCACCTAACCTACTGTTAAGCTTAGTTAGTACTTCCTCGACGGTGTGAGAATGCCACGGAGTACTCACTAGCAACACCGAAGTTACTAAAAAGCAAGACTTAATAAAGATTATCAATTATTTTTAAAAAATCAATTACGCGATGGGATTAAGTTACTATTAATGATGACAATAAATAAGGCTTCTATTTAATTCCAGTATTCTGACATCTCATGTACATCAAGATGCCCGGTATCGGAATACCACATTATAGCCTTCGAAACCTCGTAAGCTAAATTAGCGTTAAGTATCAATGGGAGGTTGAAATCCACAGTCAATCTTCTGAGCTCATAATCCTTATTAAACGCTATACCTGATGTTAAGACCATCCCAATATCTCCACGCTTTAAGTATTCCAACGCCTCGTTATATTTAATGCTTGGGAATTTATCTACACACATATCATCAACTGTTAAAACTTCATAACCAACCCTTTCAAAGATGTAGAGAGCCTCACTAAGAAATGGTTTATCACTGGGAATAGGCGTATACCCCAGTACGATTTCACCCCTCCGAGGTATTCTGTTAGGTGTAGCTGATAACCAACTCTTAAGTAAGGCACTCTCAAAAGTTTTGCCGAAGCTAGCGACCTCTCCAGTACTTCGCATCTCAGGGCCTAAGAATGGGTAAGCTCCTTTGAGTTGCGCCCATGAGAACTGCGGAGTCTTAACAGCCCATGACTTAGCCGGTATTTCATAGTATTCCTCGGAAACCCCTAGACTTAATTTACTATCCACTATTGCCTGAGCAGCCAATTCCATCAGGTTTACGCCTCTCGATTTACTTGAGAAAGGCATTGATCTACTTGCCCTTAAGTTAAGCTCTAATACGTAGGCTGAATCATCCTTAACGATGTATTGAATGTTGAACGGTCCCTTAATGCCTAACTCCAATGCTAACCTTAGCGTATATTCATGTATTTGACTAAGAACTCTGTCACTTAATCTCCTAGTAGGTGTGACCATTGTAGCGTCTCCACTATGTACACCAGCAGGTTCTATATGCTCTATCGTTACACCAACTACGCGCTTCCCATCCGATACAGCATCAACCTCAACCTCTAACGCGTTATCGATGAACTTCGATATAACTACAGGATACTCTCGAGAGACCTTAGCCGCTAATTTAAGGTAATCTAGCAAGTCATCTAGACTATAAGCCACTTTCATAGCAGTACCGCTTAGAACGTAGCTAGGTCTCACAATTACGGGGAACCCTAAATCATATACAGCATTCATAATTTCATCAATTGTTGAGACCTTAATCCATTGAGGTTGTTTAATCCCTAGACGCTCAACTAGTTTGGAGAACTTAACCCTATCTTCAGCTCTATCTATGCTATAGCCGCTGCTCCCAAGTAACTTAATGCCTACATCCTCGAGCTTTCGAGCTAAGTTATTAGAAATTTGACCACCTACCGAAGTCACAACACCTATAGGTTTCTCTAAACTCACTATATCTCTAATGGTTTCTAAAGTTATTTCCTCGAAATAGAGTTTATCGTTAATATCCCAGTCAGTAGACACAGTTTCAGGGTTATAGTTAAGGACTATTACCTCATATCCCTTCCTATGAAGGGAATTTGCTAAATTAACAGTTGCCCAGTCAAACTCTACAGAAACACCGATCCTAAATACTCCGGCGCCTAATATAAGCACCTTCCCCTTACCACTGCTAAAATCTAAGTCGTCTTCAGAACCACCATATGAAAGGTATAAGTAGTTAGTTTTTGCAGGCCATTCAGCAGCCAAAGTATCTATTTGTTTAACATACGGCCTAACCTCCTCGGAAATTCTAAGGCCTCTAATACGTTCAACATCGACTTTCAGTAATTTAGCTAATTGTTGGTCGCTGAATCCATATTCCTTAGCCTTAGTCAACAATTCTAATAACTCCCCACGATCTAAACTTTTGCTACTGTTGCTACGTATTTCTTCTGCTAAATCTACGACGTCCTTAATCACTTGAATAAAGTACTTATCTATACCTGTAATTTTACTTAAATCACTTACCGAAGCACCCAGCTTCAGCGCTTTAGCAGTATGGAGAATCCAGTAAGGTTCACGTTTCTTCAGTCTTTCCAAAAGTGATGTAAGCTCTTCCTGTTCATCATAATAAGACCCTCCAACAATTCCGGGTTCACCGATATCCAGCATCCTAATCGCTTTTTGAAAAGCTTCATGTAAGTTCCTACCTATAGCCATAACTTCCCCAATACTCTTCATCTCACTACCTAAGCTTCTCTCTACACCTACAAACTTATCTAAATCCCACCTAGGTACTTTAACTACTACATAATCGAGACTCGGTTCGAAACAAGAACACGTAACGCCAGTTACTTTATTGATAACCTCATCTAAGGTATAACCCAATGCTAGTTTAGCAGCTATATAGGCTAAGGGGTAGCCGGTGGCCTTACTTGCTAATGCACTGCTTCTAGACATTCTAGGATTAGTCTCTATAATATAGAACTCCTCTGAGAACGGATTTAAAGCTATCTGAACGTTACATTCACCAATTAATCCGATTGCCTCCGCAACCTTGATGCTTGCGTTCCTTAATAATTGATACTCTCTATCATTTAATGTCTGACATGGAGCTATTACTACTGATTCCCCCGTATGTACGCCCATAGGGTCAGCGTTTTCTAAACATGCAACAGCTACTGAGTTACCTCTCCTATCTTTTATAACCTCAAACTCTATCTCCTTCCAGTTATGTAGGTACTTCTCTATAAGAACTAACCTAATCTCGCTATGTGCTAAGGCCCGCAGTATATTGCTCTTCAGATCTTCATCGTTCCAAGCCACGAAGGAACCTCTACCACCTAGATTGAAGCTAACCCTACCAATTACTGGGTAACCTACCCAATTAGCTATTTCTAAGGCCTCCCTAAGACTTTTAGCTGCGCCACTCATAGGGACTGGTAAATTCCAAACCCTCATAGTTTCCTTAAATAACTCCCTATTCAACGCTTTCTCAATACCATCCACAGGAGTGCCGTAAACCTTAACGCCATACTTACTTAGAACTCCTTCCTTCTCTAACGTCACACCAATAGATAATGCTGACTGACCCCCAAATCCGAGTAATATACCGTCAGGCCGCTCACGCTCTATAACAGCTTCAACGAACTCACGCCTAATAGGTATTAAGTACACCCTATCAGATAACTCATGACTTGTCTGAATAGTAGCTATGTTAGGATTTATTAGGACTGTCTTAATGCCCTCCTCCCTAAGAGCTTTAAGCGCTTGACTACCACTATAGTCGAACTCAGCAGCTTCTGCAATCTTAATAGCTCCGGAACCTATAACTAATACCTTAGCGGGAAGTTCCATACCTCTCCACCAGTCTCCTAAATAGGCTGAAGATCCACACACTATCTAATGGACCTGGACATCCCTCAGGGTGGAATTGAACTGTTATGATTGGCTTACTAACGTGCTTTAGACCCTCAACCGTTTTATCATCCGCGTTGATCATCCACAACTTAAATCCAGTATTGCTTAAACTACCTTCATCAACTGCATAGCCGTGGTTTTGGCTGCTTACGAAACACTTACCTCTCTCTAAATCTACACATGGCTTGTTATGACCTCTATGCCCGTACTTGAGTTTGTATGTATCTCCTCCAGTGGCGAGAGCTAATACTTGATGACCCAAGCATATACCCAGTACCGGAACATTATACTCCAAAACACCGCCAACATGTTTAATTAGGTCTGTAAGGAGTTTGGGATTACCCGGTCCATTACCGTAAACTATTCCAGAAGCGTCATAAGCCTCTAAATACTTAAGCGGGTCTTCATAGCATGGGATTCTAATGACCCTAAAGCCATTTCTAAGCAATTCCCTCAGTATCCCATACTTAATACCGCAGTCAACTACTATTAAAGTACTTAAACGTTCACTATAAGTTGGAGGTTCGTGGAATATTATGTTTTTAGGCATTACATCCCCTACCAGAACTTTTTGGTCGTAGCTTAGGGAGGTAGACAGCTTGCCGACCAAATCATCTAAGTCAATCTCATCTTCGTAGACAGCTACTATTGCTGGCATAACACCTTTTTCACGGATTTTCTTAACGAGAGCTCTTGTATCCACGAGTGATATCCCTGGAATACCTTCAGAATATAACCACTCGTCTAAACTCATTATGTTTGCCCAATGACTAGGTAAGTTATTATAGGCGACAATTACGGCCTCTACCTGCACTCTTTCGGATTCAAAGTATTTAGGAATTCCAAACTCGAGAACTTCCTTGCTAGGAACTCCGTAATTACCCATCATAGGATTTGTGAAGACAAGTATTTGGCCTTTAAATGAAGGATCAGTTAATGCCTCTGGATAGCCAACCATCCCAGTTGTAAATACTAATTCGCCTGTCCTTATGCCTGGATGCCCGAAGCCGCATCCCTCTACCACTGTTCCGTCATCAAGTATTAAAACGGATTTATATTTAGAGCATTTTCTTTTATTTTTGATTACCTTACTTACATTCATTTAAGATCCCGAGCTCCTCAACTAGGGCTGAGTACCTACTGCAATCGTTATCGAGTAACTTTTCAGACTCCTTGATGGTGAGTAACATTAACTGAGGGTTCGGAGACCCCACAACTTTCCGAGTCCTCAACACGTTCTCCGGTTTAACTACCTTGAGAAGGTCCTCCGCATTGATACCTAATTTCTTACTTAATTCGAAACATATCAAGTTGATATCAGTTGTTCCTAACTTCTTAATTACGGATGCAACCTCCTTATGTGTATCTCTATAGGGTATATGATATTTCATTGAAATGTGTTCAGCTAGGTCAGTTACAGTTAGTAGGTACTTCTGCACCTCTTCATTTAGGACTTTATCCTTGAATTCCATATATTTTATGAAGTCCCTAAATATTGTGAGAGCCTCTATAGAATTAAGGAGCAACCTTAATAAATGTTTCGTAACTTCCTGCAGGTCTAAATTATATCCGGAGGGAACGGACTTAATAACTGATAAGATCGCTGCTAGATGCCCTATAGCTTCACCTCCCCAAGCCCGTAGGACCTCCATCGACACTAAATTCTTTTTATGAGGCATCATACTACTTGTAGCTAGATGAGATGAAGGGGGCTCAATGTAGTTGAACTGAGATGTTGCCCAAATAATGAAGTCTTCAGCCACACGAGACAGCGCTACGGATAGTGAAGTTATTATTGAGGCTGTTACCGATATAAAGTCTCTAGAGCTGGTAGCATATAAGGTGTTGTATACCAATCCCTTAAATCCTAATAACTTAGCCAGTTCAAACCTATCTATAGGTACTGTAGTTCCGGCAATGGCACCTGAACCCAGAGGCGACTTATCTATAAAATCGCTTAAGGTGTAGTAAAGAATGTTTGTGAAGTCTCTAAGCATTTCCTCTATATACATCAGGTAATGAGCTACTGTAGAAATTTGAGCTAATTGAAGATGTGTTGCTAATGGCAGTAAAGTCTCTAAATTTTGATGCGCCTTCTCGATAAGCAGTTTCCTTAACTTAAGTATTTCACCAACACACTCAATCACTAACTTCTTAGTCTTCAATCTCAATGCTGCAACTACGTGGTCATTCCTACTCCTACCTAGGGGTAACCATCCAGCCTCACCGCCTAAGGTGTTTCTCAAGTAGATTTCTATAGCTTCATGAACATCCTCAGCTGAAATTTTGAATAATTCATCAGTATTTCTGCTTAAATTATCTAAAGCCGTTAAAATCTTATTTCCTGATTCAGGAGGTATTAATTCCATAGAAATTAAATGCTTTACATGCGCTACCAACACATCAATTACTTCATTAACTATTAATCTATCCTCCTCCATAGACGATGTAAAACTCACTACCTTATTACTCGCATCCCCAAGCAAGGCATCTCTATAGAATGTCATGACCTTCCTGCACCGTAGTTCCCTAATAATTTCCTAAACGCTACTACGCTCTGCAGACCCCATAATTCTATAAACCCTTTAGCATGCTCTTGAGTTAGGATCGTATGACTTTCGTAGGTCGTTAACTTAGGATCGTATAAGGAATTATTTGAGCTTCTTCCAACGACGCTGACGCTCCCCTTAAATAGTTTAAGTTTAACGGAGCCATTAACTCTTTTCTGAGTGCTCTCTATGAATGCCTCTAAATCGTTCTTTAATGGCTCAACCCACAAACCACTATATACTAAATTAGTCCACATATTTTCTACAGATTCCTTAAACATTAATTCCCACTTAGTTAAAACCAACTTCTCTAAATCTTTATGGGATTCTATTAATGTCACCGCTGCCGGACATTCGTAAACCTCTCTACTCTTCAAACCAACAACCCTATCCTCAATATGGTCTATCCTCCCTACACCGTTCCTACCTGCAATACTGTTTAATGCCTTAATGATTTGAACTTTGTCTAACTTCTCATCATTAATAGCTATTGGAACCCCATTCTCAAATGTTATAGTTACATATTCAGGTTCGTTCCTAGCTTTAGCTAACGGGAGAGTCCATTTAAAAACCTCCTCAGGTGGTTCAACCATCGGATCATCTAAAATACCGCATTCGATGCTCCTACCCCATAAATTATCATCAACGCTGAAGAACTTAACGCTAAATTTAATCCCTTTAGATTTTGCGTACTCGTACTCCCAATCTCTGTTTAAGCCCCAATCCCTCACAGGAGCTAGTACCTTGATTGTAGGGTCTAAGGCCTTGACTGTTAAGTCGAATCTCACCTGATCATTACCTTTACCACTACATCCATGCGCAACAGCATCAGCTCCTTCCTTCTTAGCAATCTCAACTAACTTACTACTTATTAGAGGTCTCGATAAAGCGCTTGATAATGGGTACTTACCTTGATAAAGAGCGTTTGCCTTTAAAGCTGGGAAAACGTACTTATCAACAAATTCCTCTTTACAGTCAATACTGTAGTGCTTGACGGCACCCAATTTTTCAGCTTTATGGGCGACTTCATCTAAGTCATCTTCCTGCCCTACATCTACAGTTAAAGTTATGACTTCAGCGTTAAGCCTCTCCCTAAGTAGGAGAAGAATAACTGACGTATCGAGTCCTCCAGAATACGCCAACACTACCTTCATTGTCTATAACCTCTAAAAACTACGGATCTATGCGTCCTAAATACTTAACGTAATTCTTGTTACATTTAATGATACAGACTGTTCTACTTATAACTCTACTTGTTTAACGCCCTTAACTGTGTAATCAACTCCTCAATCAAGCTGTAGGTCCTTAAGGCATCCTTACGTTCCAAAACCAGTATCGTATCAACGTAGCAGGAAATAACTTGAGTTATGTTGATTCCATGCCAAGAAAGAAGAGAGGTTATGTATGCGATAACCCCTGGCACGGTGATTATATCTTTAGGACTTATCAAGATTATGGCTGATTGATCGTTAATGACTTCCTCAATAAATTCTCTACCGAAGAATTTAATTACCTCCCTACCGACATCATCTGATACTATCATAGTGAAAGTTTTAGTGCCTTGAGTTAGTTGGAAAAATCTAGCCTGAGTTATTATCGGCATAAAATCTCTTATTCGAGAGAATACTACCTCCTTCCTCAAGGTAATTAACTTAAGATCTGTCTGCAACTCGATTGTGGTTCCAGCAAGCACTTTCCTAATGACCTCATCAATTGTACGTCTAGATTTCAACATCTCCGAAAATCTTATTAAACTCATTTTAACTGCGTTCGAGTTGACTTCCTTGAAATCCCCTACCATCTTAACTTCATCAACTATAAGTCTAGCCAACGAACTATAATTAACGACACCTAACTTAATGCAATCTAATAACGAGGGGTGAGTAGTGATGATTTTCCTAACAGCGTTGGAAACGCTTAACTTCTTACTACCCAAGATAATACACCTAAAGAATTAGTTAGTTAGTTTCCTTAAGTTACTAACGTTTTAGAAGCCTTATGAAGTATTGCTGCAGATATGATGAGAAGTACGCCAACAAAGGGATAACCTATTAAAAACCCATATTCCCCAATATATACTGAAATTAATGAACCTAAAATGCTTCCAATACCTATAGCGCCGTTCATGTGTCCAAGCCTCTCACCCTTTCTATTACGTTCGGAGATAGATAGAACTAAGGTAGTTAAGGAAGAGCTAATGAAGGACCACGTAAAACCTATCAACATGTAGAAAGCGATCAGAAATATCTTAACAACACTTAATTCTTGAATATAGGTAAAGGAAATTATAGGAATTAGAAATATGAATACCCTCAAACCTACGCATAATTTTAATATTGACCAGGCTTTATGAATGGAGTTAACAACCCTGGATGCTGCCCTAAACCCCAATATTGATGTTGTAGATGAAACTAAATTCATAACGAATATATCCCCATCAGATAATTTATTGCTCTTGAGGTACGCGGGAAAAGGTGTAAAGAAAGTTGATATTGCTGTGAAGAGAACTACTGTCCCAAATATCAACAGCTGAAACTCTCTAAGTACTCCCTTTTTAATGGTTTTAAAGAAATCCTCAACTAAAATTCGGAAATCGTAAAGTAGAGTATGCGAATGTGTGACAGTAAAAGCGTCTTTAACCCTACCAGTTACCATAGGTGTTGTAGATATGTGTAATTCTTTCTTAAACTCGATTAAAGTCATAACATTTAAGTATCGAAGCGTTATGGTTGCTGGAGCACTAATTACGGCTAAGGAAAGGAATAAAATTTTAGTATTGTCGAATAACCACCCTAGTAAATAACCAATAACGGATGCGACGCTAGAAATAAGGTTATATCTACTAACTGTTAAGTAATCCTTACCGATCTGGTTCCCCAGAACACTCATCAGTAGGGGCGACGAAACCGCCGAACTTAAACCTATTACAACGCTACAGATCAGAACTAAGTAAATCGCATTACTAAGTCCTAAAACAGAAGAACTAGCTAAATAACCCACAAATATTGCAAATAGTAGTTTCTTAGGAGCGTCTTTACTAGGTGCTATTTTCGTCCAAGTCCAGCTCATAATTATGTATGCAGAGTTATACAGCAGTACAGTAAGTGAGACGTAATATACTGAGGACGTGATCTCGAATGCCTTAAGTGATATGGCTAGATTAATTGCTGAGGTTATTATAGAATTGATAAATATTAAAATATATGTTATCATTTTTTGATTATCGCTAGAGTTAAATATAATGATTTCCCCCCAACCTAATAGGCTTTACTACCTTAACGGTTACGTTAAATATAGAGACACTCGATAATCTTATCTATTATTTTAACTGATTCCACCGGCAATATCCCTCTGTAGAGATGTTCTTCAATTCCATGAATATACGGCATTATAAAGTACTTGTTAGGTGGTTCATTTAAGAAACCTGAAACCACCTCATGGTGATCTATATTGATGTTCATTAAGTTATTTACTAAGATTATAGGTGTCCCATAATTAAGACTATTGAGAAAACTAACATACCTTAAAGCAACATCTAAAGAGGTTTTAGTCGGTAGCGTAACTACGATATGCTTACCTTTTACGTATTTCATCAGCGTGAGTAACTCATCACTCATTCCAGGAGGTAAGTCTACCAGTAAGTAATCTAATGGTCCCCAAACAGTAAGTGATAGCATATACTTAAGGATCTCGCTCTTTCTCTCACCTCTAAGGGGAGTCGGCCTATCACCTACGAACATCCTTAGCGACATAACCTTAATTCTATGCAGCTCAATAGGTTTGAAACCGCCCCTAACTGACTCTATAACTAATTCCTTATCTCCTCCGAGGATAAAAGGTATTGAAGACCCGTGAAGGTCTGTATCGAGTATTCCGACATCCATACCCAGATCTCGAAGTCTTAACCCGAGAAGAGATGTTATCGTGCTTTTTCCAACACCTCCTTTACCAGAACCTATGATAATTACTTTATCAACTTCTTTTAACTTATCCGCAACCATGTAATCCTTGAAGTCAATCATTTCTAACACCTTTAACGCTTATGAGCCTCACATCGTACCCTGAAACTATCTTAAAGTCCTGACTCCCACATCTCAGGCACTTCATAAATACGTTTATTAGATCTGGTATGAAGTGAACCGGATTATCACAATCTTTTAATTCTCCACATAACTCACCCATAATTGACTCCTTAACATGTGACCAACTCCAAGTAAATCCGCATTGATTACATTCAAAAGAGCTCTCCTCATACTTAATTATGTAATTAACTTTACCTAATCCGTACTCCTCGCTTAAAATGCTAAGTAAGTCGAGTAAAACATTCCTATCTATCTGAGCTAAACTACCTATCTGTATAACTGCTTCAGATATAGAGATTAGGTTGTTAGCGTCTTTCAGCTTCTTAATCGTTGACACTATACCTTCAGCAATAGAGTACTCATGCACTGCCATACCCTTAAAGTTCATACAGCGTACGTCTTATAAGTTCATCACATCTAATAAGTATAAATATAACTAAAAGTTAATAAATTCGGCAAAAGTATGAGAAACATTAAGACAGTAATCGAAACATTGAAAATAATTAGAAATTTTTATGAGAGAGTTGGTTGGGAGGAGGAATCCCTTAAAGTAGATGATATCGTTTACGACATATTGAATAGCCAAACGAGATAAGTGTTTTTTAAATGAGCGGTCAAAAATTTCAGAGACTCTTCATTAACTCCCTAATGCTTTGATACATACCTAATACAGCTCTATAGCTAGCGCCTTCAAACATTTTATACTTCTCTCTAAATTTAACAATGAACTTCAATTCTAGATCCTCCTCCAATAATTTATCGTAAATACTTTCCGGTCGGTCATATCCATTCCTTATTAGATCAGAAATTGTTGATGCCCAAGCAATTGCCTTATCTTTAACCCTCTGAAGGAACACGTCAGGATTATCCTTAACATAACCGAAGTGTGCAACTGAGATTATATCGTAGTTAAGGCTAGCTACCTTATTTATGCTCTTCAAATATTCTGGGAAGTTGAAAGGCGGTACAGTAACTGGATATACCCTACCTTCATATAAGTTAGCTAGCGCATCACCAGCCAATAAGATGTTAAATGGTTCGACAACATATGAGATGTGGTGAGGTGCATGGCCGGGTGTATGGATGGCCCTTACGGTGATGCCTCCTAAATCTACGCCTGAGTTATCTTCAAGCCCTACAATTTTACTGGATTCTATATGTTGTGGTTTACCGAAAAATAATGCTATATCACCTAAAACTTCTATTGACGCCTCCCATAATCTAGTAGGGTCTACTAGGTGTTTAACGCCTCGTGGATGTACAAATATTTTGACGTCACCTAATAATTTAGCTAAGTTACCTAAACCCCCACCATGGTCTATATGTATGTGTGTTGCCCCAAGGTACTTAATTTTTATGTTGCTGAACTCCTCATTAATGATTTCCATTAAAGCCTCTATGTTAACGCTGGGTCCAGGGTCTATTAACATCCCGCCCTTGTCACCTATTATTAAGTAAGTTGAAAGCCAGTTCTTAGTGTTGAGGAGTTCTGTGCTAATTATGTACAGGTTATCACTTACTTGGATGACGCTGCCGCTCAAACCATCACCTGCAGGGATTTATAGTATCAAGTTATAACTCTATAACCCACCTACTTTTATCTTTAAAGTCCATGAGCTTAACACCTAACTTCATTAACTCATTTCTAATCCAATCCGATGTTTCGTAGTCCTTTAATTCTCTATGTCTTTGGCGAACCTTAACTAAGAGGTCGATCAGCTTATTAATTAACTCATCTGTAGGTCCAGAATAAATGTGCTGATCTAATATCCCTAAAACTTCGTTAAACTCCTTCATTAGAGTAAATGCTTTGAGGACCGAGGCGTAATTAGGTTTAGGTTCTAAATCTCTGAACACCATGGTAGTTAGCTCATATACCACGGATACGGCCTTCGGGGTGTTTAAGTCATCATCCATAGCATTATGGAAATGCTCCCTGAGCAAGCTGATGTTTCTAAGGATCTTAATATCCTCATCAGTTAAGTAATTTATGGGTTCGACCTCCAGCAGCAGTCTCTTTAGGGTATTAACCGCACTTACTAACCTACTATACATCTTATTAGCTATATCTAAACCCTCCTCAGAGAATTCTAGAGGAGTTCTATAGTGTGCAGATAAAATCCATAACCTAAGGACTTCAGGTCTAATACCCTTCACTATATCTTTAAAGAACACTACGTTGCCGAGGGATTTACTCATCTTCTCCTTCCTAATAGTTAAATAACCTACATGGAACCAGTAGTTAACCCAAGGTCTAGTTCCGAACTTAGCCTCACTCTGAACTTTCTCATTTTCGTGATGCGGGAATATTAAATCTTGACCACCGCCGTGTATATCTATTTGCGCTCCTAAGTACTTAGAACTCATAACTGAACATTCGATGTGCCATCCAGGTCTACCCTTGCCCCAGGGGGACTCCCAGTAGGGTTCACCGGGTTTTGCAGACTTCCATAAAGCAAAGTCATAAGGCTTCCTCTTCTCACTTAAAAATTCTTCTTCCTGCCCCCACTCACTTCTATCTAACTTACCTGACAATTCACCGTAGTAGGGATAGTTATCAACATTGAAATATACGCTTCCGGAAGGGGCTACGTATGCGTATCCTTTAGATATTAATTCCTCTATAAAGCTTATGATTTCATTTATATGAGTTGTCACTCTGGGATGAATGTGGACTTTAATGTTGAGCTTGTTAAGCATGTCGTAATAATCCTCAATATACCTACTAACTATCGTATCCCAACTAACTCCTTCGTCATTTGCTTTCTTAATTATCTTATCATCGATGTCGGTAATATTCTGAACGAATAGAACGTCATACCCCTTAAACATTAGATATCTCTTGAGCACGTCGGCCGACACGTAAGCCCTTGCATGACCTACATGCATATGGTCGTAAACTGTTGGACCGCAGAAATATATCTTAACCTGAGGCGGATTTAATGGTTTGAACACCTCAACAGTTTTACTTAAGGTGTTATACAGTCTTAACACAAATTGGGACCACCTATGATCTCATTGCAGTCGGAGGGTTAAAAACTTAGTTTAATGTAGACATAACTCTCTACAAACCTCCTTTACTAATTCATCAACAGCTTCAGTGTAAAATATTTTTGAAGTCCTCCTATCATCTATATATGGGGCGAGTTGCTTAACCTTATCTGTTGGCAGTCCCCTTCCACCTAAGACGAATATAGGTCTACCTTCATCATAAGCGCTAACTATTTCCTGAAAAGTCCCCCCAGCACCTCCTAAGGCGACTAACACATCGCAGGTACGTACTAGTATGATGCTCCTCATCCTGTATGAAGTTCCGCTCTTAATTACTACCGCACCTTCAGGGTATTTAATATTCTCCAACTCTATTGGAGGGATAATCACTACAGGAAGTCCTAATCGAAGACCCTCATCTACTAGAACTTTCATCAAGCCCCAATACCCACCTACGACTAGAGCGACCCTTTCATTTCCGCAACATCTAGCGAACATATGTATGAAGTGCTTAGCATCCTCCATTAATTTAGGTGAAGGTTCACCACTATATGCTGCTATCCCAACGTATTTCAATTCAGGAGTACCTCATATTCCCATACACTGTTTTATAAATAAATCTTTACGGGTTAAGCGGATTTCAGGATATGCAGTCAGTTGAGGATGACTTCATCATTAGATCATAATCGGCTCTTCCTCATCACCTAATTAGATGTGGTGCTAATCCCTAATAAATTAAACAATTTAATCCTTTAGTTTTAGTGTTTTATGGTGTGGTAATCTTTGAATTTAGATGAGAAAGTAAAACTCATTAGCAGAAATGCTGTTGAATTAATTACGTTAGAAGAACTTAGAAACAAGTTAATCAGTGGTGAGAAACTTAAAGGCTATCTAGGTTTCGAACCAAGTGGCTTATTCCACATAGGTTGGTTAATATGGGCCTTGAAATACAGAGATTTAGTAAATTCTGGTATTGAGATGTATTTACTACAGGCTACGTGGCATGCTTGGATAAATGATAAGTTAGGTGGGGACTTAAACCTAATAAGGGCTGCGGCGAATCACGTCATCTCCGTTCTCAAAAATGTCGGAATAGACGTCTCTAGGATTAAGGTGGTAGACGCTGAAGAATTAATTAGCGATAAAGACTACTGGAGTATTTTAATTAAAGTTGCTAAGTCCATCTCATTGGCTAGGGTGAAGAGGGCTTTAACGATAATGGGTAGGAAGAGTGAGGAGGGTGAAACAGACTTCTCGAAACTTATCTACCCACTGATGCAGGTAACTGATATCTTCTACTTAGACTTAGATGTTGCTTTAGGGGGTTTAGATCAGAGGAAGGCCCACATGCTGGCTAGAGATGTGGCGGAGAAATTAGGCTTCAAGAAGCCTATAGCTATACACACCCCACTCCTCACATCACTTCAAGGTGCTAGTAGGATGGATGCTAAGGAAGAATTAGATGAGACTTTATCAGATGCTAAGATGAGTAAGTCACGCCCTGAAAGCGCTATATTCATTACCGATCCTGACGAAGCTATAAGGAATAAAGTCATGAATGCTTTCTGCCCACCTAAGCAGACTGAATTCAACCCAATTCTTGAGATAGCCAAATACATAATGTTCTATGAAGAGCCGAAGGAATTCATAATAGAGAGACCCAGTAAATATGGAGGACCTTTAGAAGTAACGACTTATAGAGAATTAGAGGCGATTTACGTGTCAGGCTCTCTACACCCACTAGACCTGAAATCAACTGTTGCGAAGTA
Source organism: Sulfolobales archaeon (assembly GCA_025058345.1). Classification (GTDB taxonomy): domain Archaea; phylum Thermoproteota; class Thermoprotei_A; order Sulfolobales; family NBVN01; genus DTCV01. The sequence goes on along the minus strand of JANXEN010000004.1, from coordinate 31,495 downwards.
TTTAATAGATTTTATTAGACCTATCCGTGAAAATGTCTTAAAGGACTCTGAAGACCTGATAAGTAAAATATCTTCATATATAAGTAGGTGAGAACTAACCAACACTGCTAGATAGTAATTACTTATATGTTTAAGTCGTAGATATCTGAAACGCCCTTAATATATAGGTATAGGGTGGCTTCTCTGTATCCAAGCGACACCCTAACTACGTGAACGGGCTTCCAACCAGGGATTTCGAAATCTAACGTCACCACACGTGTACCTATCTTAATCTCCCTACTTAACTTAGGCTTTAACATCTTATTTACAGACGTCAGTAGATACATGTATATTACTGTTGCATCACTTAACACAACGTTAAAGAAGTCGTCGTTAATGAAAACTATCTTATCGAACACTCCTAATTTTTTAGCTTTTTCCTCAGCTCTAGAGATTAGCTCCTTATTGACTTCAACACACACACCTTTGGCGCCGCGTAAAGCAGCCTCAATAACTATTCTACCATCACCGCAGCCCAGGTCGTAGAAGATGTCGCCTGACTTAATCTTTGCTAAATTCATTATGTATGGAAGGAGTTCATCTCGAGTAGGTACCCAAGGAGCTAAAGAGCTTCCTCCATTTAACGTTTGAATAAATATACTGAGGTTCTCTAACTCTTCACCATACACTTAGCTCCCCCATGATTAATGGGTATTATGTAAGGGCTTATAAACGATTATAAAAATTAAGTCCTACTACATGATTTAGCAGTACCTAAACCGCCCCTTAAACTGAATGCCTTAACACCTTTAGCTCTAAGTGTTGACGCCCAAACACTACTTACCTGACCATTATCGCAGTATATCAGAACTGGTACGTCCTTAGGAATTGCTGAGGGGTCTATGTCATAGATACTTAACGCATTTGGGTAGTGCCAACGTTCGAAATCCTTCTTATCTCTAACGTCAATAACTAGGGCTTCATCTGGGATATGGTCTAACTCAAGCGTAAGGTCCTTCAAAACCTCATAGGCATCCATCTCTATAAGGTCGTAAATCCTAACGGACTCTAATAATTTCGCTACAACGTCATCACCTATCTTCGATGATTCTTCAATCAAAATGCTTAAGTCGGCATGAGTGGTTACGGGCCCAGAAGTTATGGCGCACAACTCTAAGACCTTAGAAGATTCTTCGTAAGTACCTAACTTCTTGCTGAACTTAATAATCTCGTCTTTATCCATAGAAATCAGAGGCCTTAAGATAGGTAATCTATGGGTGTTCGGCAGACTTTCCTCTATTACTTTAATGTTTTTAAGTGTTTGCGATGATGTCTGCCCTACGGACTCACCAGTCCCTAAAGCATCGTAGCCGTACCTAGCTGCTAATTCCATAGATATCAAATACATGAACCTCCGCAATACGACTTGACTGTAATCCCTCCTAACACCCTTCAATATGTAGCTAACGACTGAACTTAAATCAATTAAGTATATTTTAGGACGATAGCCGTATAACTTCATGCCTAAGTTTTTAATTACTTTAACAGATCTAATTAAATTATCGTAACTACCCATCATGTAGTGAAGAAAATCGACCTCAACACCTCTCTTAGCTATCAACCAGGAAGCTACAGCGGAGTCGTAGCCACCTGAAACTAACATTAAAACCCTACCTTCAACACCTATAGGTAATCCATCAACTCCTGAAATACATTCATGAATGACGTATAGCTCATTGCCCTTAATCTCTATGTTTACTTCAACTTCTGGGTTATCTAAATCTACACCACTGGAGTACTTCTTCAATACGTTCCCCACCTCCCTAGCTACGTCAAGTGATGAGAAACTGTGTTCCCCAACCCTCTTAACCCTCACTGCAAACTTCTTTCCTGAAACTAAATCCTTGAAGGAGGATTCGCAATAACTAACTATGTCGTCCAATCCACTAAAGGTGTGTTTAGTCACTTTACATACTTTATGTACGCCGAAAACCTCCTTAATTACCCCCTCGGCACCATCTTCGCAATCTAAGTACACAACACCGCCAGAAACTCTAACATAATTATATCTAATCCCTACCCTGGTTAACGCTTCCTTAATATTATTAACTAATCTGTTTTCAAATCTAGGCCTAGTCCTATGTGACTTTATAGGTATTTCTCCACATACCTTTACCATGTACAGCATTACTCAACCGTATAAATTAAGTTATAAAATATTTTAGGTGTTTTTAATGCCATAGCCGACATTAACGGAGAATTGCTCCAAGTAAATTATAGTTAACTATGTATACTATGAAAACCAGTGAGACCACACTCATCAACTTTATGAGTATGTTAATCGAAGGTCCTGAAGCATCTTTAAGTGGATCCCCTACAGTATCACCTATAACAGCAGCTTTATGTGCTTCACTCCCCTTTCCTCCATATTTACCTTCTTCAATATGTTTCTTAGCGTTATCCCAAGTATTTCCCACATTCCCTTGGAACAAACCTAGTAACAAGCCAGTAATTATTGATGAAAATAACATACCTCCTAAAGCATATGGACCTAATATAAAGCCCACCACTAAAGGCGATATTATTGCAACTGCTCCTGGTAGTATAAGTTTTTTAATAGCGGCAGAAGTGACTATAGCTACTACCCGCCCATAATCCGGTTTTTCTTTAAATTCCATGATCCCAGGCCTCTCTTTAAACTGCCTTCTAATTTCGTCTATAAGTACGAATGCTGCATCGCTAACTGCCATCACAACTAATGCGACGAATAGAGCTGGAAGAGCTACACCTATAAAAGATCCGGAGAGGACGGTAGGATCTATTAGAGAGAGGTTAATCTTGATATCCGTTATTGAGAGACCTAATTTACTTGAGTACGCAGCTAGGAAAGCTAATGCTGTAAGTGCTGCTGACCCTATTGCGAACCCCTTAGATATGGACTTCATAGTATTTCCAGCCGAATCCAGCTTATCGGTTATAGCCCTGACCTCATCACCTAAACCTGCTTGTTCAGCAATGCCCGCTGCGTTATCGGTGATTGGGCCGTAGGCGTCGGCCGATACAACGATCCCAGTAAGAGATAACATACCTACAGCAGCTAAAGCAACGCCATAAATTCCGTACCAGAATCCCCCGTACGAGTAAAGTATATAGAAAGACAGGAGTTCTGCGATTGCAACCCCTAGAGCCGGAATAGCTGTACTTAGAAATCCGTATGAGAAGCCGCTGAGAATGGTTAGCGCCGGACCCATTTGAGACATCATAGCAACTTTAGAGACAGGTGGTTTATCCTTATTTGTGAAGTAATCTGAGGTCAATCCTATCACAACTCCAGCAACTAAACCTATTACAATAACAGTCCACACCCTAACACCTACATCAGATCCCAACATATAGGCCGTTATTGGATATGATATTAAAGCAATGATGATAGACCCTATAACACTTGCTAATGTTAGAGGTCTTGAAGGGTCACCGCCTTCCTTAACCCTAACCACAAAAGTAACTAGTATAGAGGCAATTATACCAGCTGAAGATATTATTAATGGACATAATGCCCAGGAAATAGCGTTACTAGCTGCTAAAGTAGTTGCTGCTATAACCATAGTTGAGATTATGGCACCAACGTATGATTCGAAGAGGTCGGCGCCCATACCGGCTACATCTCCCACATTATCACCTACATTATCAGCTATTACACCAGGATTTCGTGGATCATCTTCGGGAATCCCCTGCTCTACTTTACCAACTAAATCAGCTCCTATATCAGCTGCCTTAGTATATATGCCACCACCAACCCTAGCGAACAACGCAACCGTACTAGCTCCGAAACTATACCCTATAATATCGTTAATAATTTCGAGAGAGCCGCCATAGGCGATGTACTGAAGAGCTATCATTAAGGTCCCAACACCAACAACCATTATCCCCATGACAGAGCCGCCTTTAAATGCTACGCTAAGAGCACGACTCAAACCAAAAGCCTTAGCAACGTAAGTAGTTCGGACATTAGAGTTTACTGCAACATACATCCCTACAAAACCGGCTAAAGTAGATGATAATGCTCCAAGAACGTAGGATATAGCCAACCTGTAAGATATTACAGCTACCCCCACAGCTATAATTAAAGCTATAGAAATTATGATACCGTATTGTCTTTTAAGATATGCAGAGGCGCCCTCCTTAATAAATTCAGATATCTCAACCATCTTACCTTCTCCTGGAGGTATTTTAAAGATCTCAAAGATCAGTAGTAACGCATATACTATAGCGACTAAACCAACGATTAAAGCTATCTCGATCATTACGATATCACCAATACCCAATTAAAGTAGGTCTTAAAAGCCTAACATTATAAATCACTGTTCTAACCTATTTATTTTTATAATATGTGATAAACTATAAATTTCTATAATTTTTAAATATTATAAATATGTTTAAAGAATCTTAACTAAGTCGTTGACGGTATGCCTTATAGCATCTCTTGAAGTTAACCTTGGCTTCCAGCCTAATTTAGAGATCTTATCAATTGCTAATAGCATAAATTTTACGTCACCGACCCAACCCCTACCGTCTGAAGTTATGTTTAGGTGATGTAACTCCACATGCTTTAAACCAAGCCCATCTACAACTTCCTTAGCTATCTCATCAACTTCTATCCAATCGTTATTACCTAAATTAAATATTTCGTAATTATTACTTGATTCAAGTAAGTACTCAATAGCTACGTTTAATGCGGCTATGAAATCAGTTATGTGTAAGTAACTTTTCTTCTGCCTCCCATCACCTAAGACTTCCAGCTTCCTACCATCTTTCCTTAATTTCTTTATAAAATCTACTATAACACCATGGGTCTGCCTACCCCCTACTATATTGGCTAACCTCAATATCAAACCTTTAATGCCGTAGAGTTTGCTATATGTGATTATTAGGTTTTCTACAGCTAATTTACTAGCTCCATAAACAGAGATAGGCTCTAGTGGAGTGTAGTCCTCAGGTGTTGGTATTAACTTAGCATCGCCGTATACAGTGCTACTACTAGTAAAGACTAATAACTTCACCTTGCTTAATCTACATGCCTCTAACACGTTAAATGATGCCAGCACATTCTCGTTGAAGTGAGTTCTTGGCTCACTGACCGATACCCTCACTTCAGGATTTGCCGCTAAATGATAGACTACATCCACACCTTCAAAGATTGACACTAACTTATCGTTAAACGTTTTTAGATCTACATTATAGAATTCAATAACGCGCTTCTCGACAAATCCTTTAATATACTCATAATTACCTGAGCTTAAATTATCGATAACCCGCACATTAAGTCCTCTTTTCACTAACTCTTCAACAACGTAGGATCCTATGAATCCAGCACCGCCGGTAACTAATGCCTCCATACACTCACCGACCATTACTGAATGTTTGGGTTAAATCGTTATTGCGTTAATCTAAATTTCTTAGAGAAACCACCTAATTTAACAATATTTAAATACTCTAAATCAACTTCCCCCTTCAACGGCCATAAAGTATGGGGCTTCCTAACGTTGTTTACCTTTAAAATTACATCTAATACCCCACTTACTTTTTGATACCTACTTCCACTACCTTTAATTAAATCAGCGGTAGAGAACTTCAGATCGCTATTTAAACAAGGCATTAACCCACCGTCAGGTGCAACTCTAATCCTGCTACATCCAGCGCAGAAAATAGGATTTAATACCGGTCTGACGACCTCAACAGTAATTCCACTTGGTAAAAGGAAGATAGGTCTATTATGTAGTTCACCTCTAATCATGACCCTAGAAGAATTGTCGTGTAAATACTTTAAAGTACTTCCTAATGATGTGTGGTAATCTGTGAAGACGTTCTTCCCCCTTCCGACAGGATGTAATTCTATTAACTGGACATGTACTCCTAACCCTTCCGCAAACTTAATAATATCCAATATCTCATCATCGTTAATTCCTTTCAATGCAACGAAATTTACCTTAACTTTATTCAAATCGTAATTAACTGCCTCTTTAATACCTGAAGTAACTTTCGCTAATCCATTAACTCCTGTTATAAATTCAAACCTCTCCGGTTTCAGAGAGTGTAAACTGACGTTAACCCTATTAAGGCCTACACCTACTAACTCATTAATACGTTCTTTAAGGAAGAAACCATTAGTAGTCATCGAGATGTCCTCAGCCTCCCCATAATCCCTCAGAATTTTAACTATCTCAACAACGTTATCCCGCATAAGCGGTTCACCACCAGTTACCTTATACTTCCTTATACCGGCTTTAGCAAGCGCCTCTACCACAATGCTTAACTCATCACTATTTAACTCTTCAACAAATGGTTTCTGTGAGTTTTCACGATGGCAGAATATACACCGGAAATTACACCTTAATGTAATTACTAGCCTTGCATTAAGTAACTGCCTCCCATACCTATCAACTAGTACCGTATGATAACCCCATTAGTTAATAGGGCTTAGCAAATATTTTTGTGTTTATCGAATAGGATATTGGAATCAATACCTTAGAAAAGATTCTGATTAAACTTATTATCTTCAACAACTTAAGAATATTCCGGTACAGTATAGCAAAATAGCTAATGCTAGTTAGGCTGAGAGTGATAAAGTTATGTCTAAAAAAGGTAGTAACGGTATATGCCCAAAGTGCGGTGGTAAGGTGGTAACGCTGATGGAGTCTGAGAGTAACAGCAGCGGTCTGAAGTTAGTAAAATACGTGAGTAAGTGTAAAAGCTGTAATGAAGTTAACGTGATTGAGGAAGTCTCAATTAAGAAACATGAACAGCATGTAGAGATAGTGCTTAAGAAGTAGATAAAATAAAATATTTTTTGTCTACAACACATTGAGGCGAACTTCATATAATCCGTTATAACCTACTGTCCAGCGAGTTAATATTTAGGAACCTCACTATCAGAGTGCCCAGCCAAACTAGTTATATGCCCTTATTAGTTGCTCTACAGATGTATTGTTGGTTGTAATAGAGAATATAGCTATACATTAATGCCGTAATTAGATACCATTTAGCGATTAGAACGAATTGAAATCATTTTATGTTAAAGTAAATTAAATAATCTATAATTTAGTAATATTTATATAATTAAGCCGTAAGGATTCGTGGGGAGGAGAATTCCACTACAGATTTTTTCTTCATCTATGATTAGGCCATCAAAGCACGTAGTTCATGTAGTCATAGATAGGTGTAAAGAATGCGGTTTATGCGTTAATTTTTGCCCAACGGGGGTTTTAGCTCGCGGTAAAGAACTGAACGCCCGCGGATTCAGATACGTGATTCCTCAATATATTGAGAAATGTATAGGCTGCAAGCTATGTGAGCATATTTGTCCGGACTTCGCAATATTTGTTTCTAAGGGTGATAAATCATTAGATTAGAGTTCTTAACTGGAAATCACGCAGTTGCTGAGGGGGCGATGACCGCAGGACTTAAATTCTACGCTGGATATCCAATAACACCTTCCAGTGAGATATTTGAGTACCTTGCAATGAAACTTCCTGAGAGAGGCGGTACTGTCATACAGTTTGAGGATGAGATAGCCTCAATCAACGCTGTTATTGGTGCCTCATGGGGAGGGGTTAAAGCGATGACCGCTACTAGCGGACCTGGATTCAGCTTAATGGTTGAAGGACTTAGTCTAGCGATAATGACTGAAACACCGTTAGTGATCGCGTACGTTATGCGTGCTGGCCCCTCAACAGGTATCGCCACTAAATCTGGACAATATGATGTAATGCAGGTAAGATGGGCAGCTCATGGAAACTACGAATTGGTTGTATATGCTCCTTGGTCTGTTCAAGAACTATACGACCTAACCATTAATTCCTTCAATGTTTCAGAAACTTTAAGGGTGCCAGTCATCTTGCTTTCCGACGCAACACTGGCTCACATATGGGAAAGAGTTGTTTTAAAGGACCCCAATGAAGCTTTGGTAATTAACCGCAAGAAACCTAAGGTCAGTAAGGAACTATATAAACCTTTCGAACCTGAGGAAGACCTAGTACCTCCCATGGCAAGTTTCGGTGAAGGCTATAGAGTTATGGTTGAGTCACTGACTCATGATGAGAGAGGTTACTACAAAGCAACCACCGAAATCCAGAGAAAACTCGTATGGAGGTTGATTAATAAGGTAAGGAAGAACATGCATATGTTGGTTGATTCTGCTTCGTACTTCGTCGAAGACGCTGATTACGTAATTGTGTCGTATGGAAGTACTGCAAGATCGGCATATGGGTTAGTGAAGGAATTAAGAAGTAGGGGAGTTAAAGTAGGTCTTTACAGACCTAAACTTCTATGGCCTGTAGATGAAGAAAGTCTCATAAAATCTACGCGAAACGCTAAAAAGGTATTCGTTGTCGAAAACAATGCTGGGGTATACGTTAATGAGGTTTCAAGAGTTCTAAGGCATAAGGAGGTTTTCTCGATCCCCGTAATTGATGTAGAAATTCCACCGCCTGAAAGCATCTATGAGGTGATGAAGGAATGGATGTAACACACCCGCTAGACCCCTACTTAAGAACTGATAGGCTACCGCATCTGTGGTGCCCTGGATGCGGTATAGGGATAGCTATTTCCTCACTACTTAGAGCTATAAATAAACACATAATGGAAGGACACCTAAAGCAAGATGATATAGCAGCTGTTTCCGGTATAGGATGTACTGCAAGAGCTACTCTCTATTTAAATTTCGACTCTGCACACGTGATCCACGGAAGAGCTATACCATTTGCGACGGGGTTAAAGCTAGTTAAACCTAACTTAAAAGTCATAGTTATAGGTGGGGATGGTGATTTAGCCGCTATTGGTGGTAATCACTTACTGCATGCTGCTAGAAGAAACATGGATCTGACAGTTATCATGGTTAATAACATGATTTACGGCATGACTGGAGGGCAGGTAGCTCCTACAACTCCCACAGGAGTTTACACCACTACTACACCGCTCGGAAATTATGAATACTCAATTAACGTGGTAAAATTCATATCAACGTTAAACGCCAACTACGTAGCTAGGGCTTCAGTAACACATCCACACATCCTCGAGAAGTACATATATACCGCGTTAAGTAAAGAAGGATTCTCGCTTGTTGAGGTAATATCTCCATGCCCTGAACTATTTGGGAGGCATATAGGTTATAAAGACCCGGTAGAATTATTCAATAAACTTAAATCTCTAATACGATTTGAGGAGAAACCTCAAATAGAAAAATCCGACATCATATGGGGTAATGAGATAATCATTGGAGAATTTATAAATGATAATAAGAAGAGTTTCTTAAGAATTATTGGCCGAGGTGTCTAGTTATTAGGTACGAAATACTTATCGCTGGCCGTGGAGGTCAGGGAGTACTACTATTAGGTAGAGTTTTAGGCCTAGCTGCCTCTAAGTACTATAATCTATTCGCAACATGTAGTGAAGCCTACGTTGCTGAGACTAGAGGGGGTGATTCGCGAGTAGATATGATTATAGCTACTAATGAGGATGAAATCGATTATATCAAAGTAAGAAAGGCTGATATCGCATTATTTCTACATCAAGAACAATTAATGAGGTTTGGAAGCCTAGTAGGTAGTAATGCTAAAGTATTCATCGATGAAACTTTTTTGAAAGAAATTCCCAGGAATGTTGAATGGCAGATCTTCAAAGCACCATATACACAGCTAGCCGAACATGAATTTAGAACAACCAGAGTTTCAAATATGGTTGCCCTAGGCCATCTTATAGGGACTTTAAAACTAATACCTAAGAACTTCATCGAGAACGCTATCGATGAACTAGTTAGTAGCGAATGGAGAGAAACAAATAAAGCAGCATTTAATTTTGGATTAAGAATACAGTAGTTTCGCTGAGAATCAACATGCTTATGGAGAACATAACACCTTGAAACACAGATCATTAATTTATGGAAGTTAAGTCGATCAACGAATATTTTAAATTACCTCTGCTCTAAAAAGCTCTCCACAGACATTATCAGCATTTGAGATACTTTCAACGCGTTCTCTAAGCTACCGTGTTCGGGATTCTTAAAGGTTATAAACGCATACGCTTTCGCACCCTTAATTTCAGTAATAGATAACACATCAGCCGGTAAATTGCTTAATACGCTATCTACCTCAACGTTTAAGTTTTTATTAACACATAATCTAATTTCATGGCCTGCCGATCCCTCACTCACCACTACCGCAACTTTATTATTCTTACATAAGTTACCTAACAACTCATTTGCAACGACTCTCAAATACTGCATATTGTTTTTTAAGAATTCATTACCTTCATATTTACTCGAAATAACCGTAATAGCTGAGTCACCGACCTTATCGTAAATCCCCTCATTAACGATAGCGTTTATTAAAGATAGCGCATGTTCGTAATTTTTAGCATCTCTTTCAATTTCGGGGTTTATCTTAACATTCTTTGATGTGAAGAGCGAGTAGGCATAGTTATATAGCGAAAGTAACGTATCATCTCTACCTAATCCCCACTTATATGCATAATAAACGGTTTTCCCCATACGCGTTAATTTAAATATTTCCTTAGACTTGATATGAGCTAAGTCCCTTAACAGTTCCTGAGGAATGAAGATACTATCATTAAGAGTTCGGACATATTCAAGGATAACCTCCAAAGTTGAGTTGATATTACTTAATTTCATCGTAGTGATGTACTTTCCATCATTATCGTACTTATATACCAGCCCTAATCTCTTAATAGGTATATGAGTTATCGCTGTAGAATTCTTAATAGTTACATTACTTAAATGCGTTATATCTATAGAATACGAATTTACTATGCTGACTTTGCTAATGTTTGCGGGATTCGGAAACTCAATAAATACCCTATAACCCTTCCTATATAATGTAGATGCTAATGCTGCAGTCGCAAAGATGGCATCTAAACCCCGACCAGAGTATATCGTTGTCGACGATGGCAATCACTTCACCTATTCGCTACTAACGTAAGACGTATTTATAATATAAGCTTTACTACATCAACCCAATTCTTATATCGATATCTAAACGTATATGATTAGCTTAGACTTAATGTAGGCGCATATTGTTCTTATCAACTATAAGTTAATAATCACTTACGCTAATTTTTTAAATCCCTTAAAACGCTGTTCGATAACCATCTCCAATAACCGAATTTAAAGGGAGGGTTAAAACCAGAGAATAATAGCATTTTAATAAGACACTACGATTCTTATCTCGGTGCTGCTGTTGGCTTCAATGATTGATATAACAAATAAAGAAAGTGTTTTCAGGGAGTCTATAGCTGAAGGGTTTATTAAGTTGAGGAAGGAGACAGTGAAGATCATTAAGGAAGGAAGTGTTGAGAAAGGAGATGTCGCCACGGTGACGAAGATTGCGGGAATACTAGCAGCTAAGAAAGTGCCGGAACTACTTCCATTATGCCACACCATCTCACTAACTAATGTGAGTTTAGATTTGGAGATCTTAGATGACGGTATTAAAGTTCGCGCCTTAGTTAAGACAAACGCGCCGACCGGTGTAGAAATGGAGGCACTAACCGCGGTTGCTATAGCATTACTAAATATATGGGATATGGTTAAGATGTATGAAAAAGATGAAAATGGCCAATACCCAACGACGGAGATAAGTTATATTAAAGTTATACGTAAAGGTAAAGGCGTATCTCAATAATTCCACTCTTCAAATGCTATACATCAATCCACGCTGACCTACTTAACCACTAAATTATTTTCTCCTCAGACAAAACCTCAACTATACTCTTTAACGTATGTGGTGGTATCAGCAGAGCTATGCTTAGATTCCTAATCGAGAATATCGATTTAACGTTTAGTATGCTTCCCCCACCCTCTATGTAGCTTTCAATGAAATGCTTGACAAATATCTTAAAGTCCTTAGGCTCAACCACATATCTATAACTAATGAAGAGTAACGTAAGTATTAAATCCCAGCTGAATAGGTCATTATTGCTGGTAATTACAGCCTGCTCAGCATCAATAACGTATATACCGTCACTAACTATGAAGTTCGACGGTTTAACATCGCCTAAAGCATATCCCCTAAGATGAATCTCAGCTAATACCTTACCTAGTAGTTCACTTACCCCTAATTCGTAAGTTAGTTTACTTCCATCAATAAACTCTCTAATAAGTATAGTATTCTCTTCATCAACTTCATATATTTTTGGGACTTTGAACCACCTACCACCACCGCTCAGAAAGAACTGCAACTCTCTTCTGAACCTTTCATGTGATACAACAGTAAATGGGTAAGAAGCTTTATAGAATATTGATGGGGGTAACCACTTAAGGATTCCTACCTCACTAGAGAACTTCTTCTTAACTGCCTTAAGACCTTTCCAAGTGATGATGTCAACCTGACCTAGCAATATGTCAATGTTAACCATTTGACTACGTGTGAATTCCTTAAGATGTTTTACAACCTCACCTAAAAGTTCCTTAAACTCAGCATTCATGAACATCACCTAAATTTAATATCTCCGATAATTTAATTTATTTAAGCGATACGAACATGGACTTCATATTAAGCTTATAACCTCTTAAATAAGTAAAGTTTAAGGTTAGGATAATGGTTAGGTATAAGTCTGTAGAATATGTTCAAAAACTAATGTCAGACCTAGAGAAGGTAAGAAACATAGGTATAATAGCTCACGTTGATCACGGCAAGACAACGACTACCGACTCGTTATTAGCTGCTGCAGGGATAATATCAAGTAGGGTTGCCGGTGAAGCGTTAGCTATGGATTACCTCGACATAGAGCAGAAGCGTCAGATGACCGTGAAAGCCGCTAACATAAGCCTTTACCACGAGTACGGAGGTAAACCGTACGTCATCAACTTAATAGACACGCCAGGTCATGTAGACTTTACAGGTAAGGTTACGAGGTCATTGAGGGTTCTAGATGGTGCTATAGTTGTTGTCGATGCTGTTGAGGGTGTGATGACTCAGACTGAAACCGTTTTGAGGCAGGCGCTTGAAGAAAGAGTTAGGCCTCTACTCTTTATTAACAAAGTAGATAGATTAATTAAGGAGTTAAGGCTCCAACCACATGAAATCCAGCAGAAATTCGTTGATATCATTAAGGAAGTAAATTCTCTAATACAAGAATATGCTGAACCGGAATTCAAGGAAAAGTGGTTACTAGACCCAGCTAAGGGTATGGTTGCGTTCGGATCGGCTAAAGATAAGATAGGCTTAACGGTACCTACATCTCATAAGAAAGGAATAAAAGTACTTGACATGATGGAAGCGTATAGAAAAGGTAGAGAAGCTGTTGAAGAGCTTCAAAAACTCATTCCACTTCACGAATCTTTACTTGATATGGTAGTTAAGTTTATACCTAACCCAACTGAAGCTCAACTATATAGGATTCCGAAGATATGGAAGGGTGATATTGATTCCGATGTAGGAAAAGCTATGTTGAAGGCCGACCCGAACGGGCCTGTCGTATATTTAATTAACGATATGAGGGTTGACCCACATGCAGGTTTAGTAGCTACTGGTAGGGTGTTTTCGGGAACAATAAAACCTGGTGTTGAGTTATGGCTTGTAGGTGCGAGAACCGCCCAAAGGGTTCTGCAGGTAAGCCTCTACATGGGGCCTTATAGGGAGGTAGTCGATTCGGTTGTGGCTGGGAATATAGCTGCTGTCTTAGGTATAGATAAGGCTAGGGCTGGTGAGACCTCTGTAACAATGGATGTTAAGGATGTAGTGTCCCCGTTTGAAAAACTGCACTACATATCAGAGCCAGTAGTCACTATGGCGATAGAGCCTAAGAAAACGACGGACCTAATGAAACTCATAGATGCGCTTAGAAAGATGAGCATTGAAGACCCTAACTTAGTGGTTAAGATTAATGAGGAAACTGGTGAGTACTTAATCTCCGGTATGGGTCACCTACATTTAGAGATCGTACTAACTCTACTTAAGGAGAATTACGGGCTTGAGGTCGATACGACACCACCTGTCGTAGTGTTCAGGGAAACTATAAGGACACCGTCGCAGGTTATAGAAGGTAAGTCACCTAATAAACATAATAGACTTTACGTAAGTGTTGAACCGCTCAACGAAGAGACGATAAAGTTAATCCAGCAAGGAGCCATAGTGGAGGATATGGATGCTAGAGAGAGGGCTAAAATATTGAGAGATCAGGCTGGCTGGGATTATGATGAGGCTAGAAAGATATGGGCCATTGATGAAAATATAAACGTATTCGTAGATAAGACAGCTGGAATTCAATACCTAAGGGAGGTGAAGGATACAATTATCCAGGGTTATAGGCTTGCTATGAGAGAAGGACCTCTAGCTATGGAACCTGTGAGGGGGGTAAAAGTAGTTTTACATGATGCGTTAATTCACGAAGACCCAGCACATAGAGGACCTGCCCAACTATATCCAGCGATTAGGAATCCCATATATGCTGGAATCCTACTATCAAGACCGACATTACTTGAACCAATTCAGAAAATTGATGTTAGAACACCTGTCGACTTCATGAGCAGCATTATATCGGTCTTAAGTAAGAGAAGGGGGAAAATAATTAACGTAATTCAATTAAGTAATAACGTTGCGAGGATAATTGGTGAAGTACCGGTTAGTGAGTCAGTAGACCTAGCAAACGAGTTAAGAGGAGTTACGGCAGGAAAGGCTTTCTGGGGCACAGAATTCAGTAAGTGGTCTCCGGTACCGGACTCTTTACTCATTGATATGGTGAGGAAAATTAGGGAGAGGAAGGGATTAAAACCTGAGCCGCCTAACCCAGATGATTTCATGCCACTTTAAAGTAAACTAAGGCAACCTGTATAACAACTCATCAACTAATAACTTTATGTATTTCGACCCAACTCTGTCTACATTATGTATACCGAAATCCTCAACGACCATTTTAAATACTTCAATTTTAGACATCATATTGGCGTATTTCCCTAAATACCATAATACAGCATCTATATGTAAAGGCGGTATTCCGCTCCTATAGCCAACAATTTTCCAAGCATCTCTTACAATTTGAGGTTTACTGAATAATTCAGTTAATGCTTCATTCATTTTATAATGCTCTAATCCCAAACTATCGATAACTATCAATCCAGATAAATAAGATATTTTAATAACCCTCCTATCGACAGGTATTGGAATATTATGAGGTAGTGTAAGCTCTTTTCCGAGAGCTCTTAACCCATAATATAGCATCTTGATAGCGAATACTATCGTCTTATCATCTATCCCTGCACCTAAGCACCTAGCTATCTCCCTCCTGATAAAATCTAAGTCGTTATCTAACAGAGAATCATATAAACGTATGCAGCTCCTTAATTTACTAAGTCGTTTTTCCTTAGCTTTAACTGCAAATCTGTGTTGATGTCTTAGTAACTCAATTAGCCGATCTAATAATTCATGATAATTAGCTGGACAACTTTCAGTGACTAATTTAGCAAAAGTAAGCCAATAATCTTCACCTATAGTACCTAACTGGTAACTTATCAATGCATTGGTGAATAGGATGTGAGGGGTTATTGAACCGCATGCTTTGCTAATGACTTTTGCTGCAACCATTTGCGGGTCTACTTCTTCGAAGACTTTTATCCTCACTAACCCTATCTCCGAGAAAACCTTAGAGATGGACTCAAGCCTTCCATAATCTATCTTTACCATTTACATACATCCCTTCCTTCAAATACCGGTAAAGAGGTTAAGCAGAATTCAATCCTTCCTACGGGACGTTACAACCTCGGAAATTATGTCAGGGGTTTCAAGCTCCTCAATCCGGCTTTCTAAATCAGTTATCTTGTTTATTAAATTCTCAATAAGTTTAGAAATTTGTGAAAGCCTTCCCTCAATATAGATGACCTTAGAGCTTAGTTCATCTCTTAAATTACCCTGTCCCTCACCTACACTCCCACCTAGGTCTTTTTTTAACCCCATCATCACGTAAACCTTTATTAAATCAGTTACTTGTATCCCTAATTCATCAGCCTTACTTCTCAACTCCCTATACAGCTGGTCAGGCACCGAAAGATGTACGGTCGGTATATATATCACTCTCAAGAAAACTCTTAAAATCGTAGTATATAAATCTGCCTATCATATGTATTAGTATTACAAGAACTATCCATATGACTAAATACTGGTCGATTATATTAATTGCATTTTAAATCACTTCTACGGTGATGGTAGTGCGCGTAGTTACTTTTAAAATTGATGAGATATTACTTGAAGAAGTCGATAAAGTGGCCAAGATGTTTGGAATGAGTAGATCTGAAATAATACGTGACGCACTATCTAGTTACTTAAGATCAGTCAAAACAGTAAAGAAAAATAACGTTAACATTAAGAAGGTCACATTAGCTTAAATACGACAACGGTATTACTTGGTATTTCATCCTTACTTACGTTCCATGTATTAGAATCTAAGTTAATGATCTTTCTAGCAGTAATTAATTTAAGGAAGTCCGAGAGGGGAGCTAGCGGAAGGTTAATGCCCTCTATCCAATAATGCATTGGAATGATTACCTTAGGCATTAACTCGTTGGATAACTGCAACGCTTCCTTAGCATCTATCGTAAACGTTCCACCAACAGGTACCATCAAGACATCAACCGGTGTAAGGACTTTAATCTCATCTACTGAAGGTACGTATCCTAAATCACCAACATGAACTACGTTTATGCCTTCAATACTGATTTTATAGATCACCACCTCACCTCTTCTCTTACCTCTAGATTTATCGTGGAATGCCCACATACCGAAGACTTCATGATTGAAGACATTAAATTTACCGCCTTTCATTACGTACAGCTCTCCATGCTCTCTCAACACTCCTTGATAGGCGTTATGGTCGAAATGTTCGTGGGTGATAAGTACAGCATCTGCTTTAATTTCAGGGCGTTTAATTCCTATACTCCTTCCGTCATGAGGGTCTATAACGATAGACATTCCCTTAGAATCCAATAACTGGAAGCATGCATGTCCATGCCATTTAATGGTTAACAAGATAATCCCTGATGAATAACTTCATGTTAAGTTAATAAACATGTTGAACTACTTAAGTATAGGTGAGTAAGTTTGAGTGCTGAAGGAGTAGGGAATATAGTGGCGTACATACTAGTTAGAGTTAATTTAGGTAGGGAGTACGAACTGCTAGAGCAAATAAATAAAATACCTAACATAGATGAGGTTAGAATAGTCTACGGTGAATACGACATGATAATTAAGGTTAAGGTCAATACGTTATTCGAATTAGATAAGATAGTTACTCATGTAAGAAGGTTGAATGGTGTTATAACTACTACAACCCTAATAAGTAGTTAATGCATATTCCATCAACACCAATGTAATCTTGCTACACATTTAAGTTGAGAACTCATAATGTGCTACTAAACAACCCTATTTATTATATTAGTTAATTCCCCAATACTTGCTGATGACCTTCTTAACTTCGCTGATCACGTTCTTGGCACTAACTCCTAAACTTTCAGACTCAATTACATAAGGTTCTGACTCGGCAAGAGCAGCTATCGAGTTTGGTAGCCCTTTAGTGAGCCCCTCCGAGTATCCCCCCTCCAAGACGGCGATTAATCTTTTACCGCATAACTTACTAGATAAGTTTAGGAGTCTTTTGAAGTAGAGGTAGTAGGTTAATGAAGATAATTTAAGACCTGTTAAAGGATCCGAATAATGTGCGTCATAACCTGCTGAAATCAATATGTAATCGGGCTTTATACTGCAAATCAACGGATCTAATAACTCATCAAATACTTCCTTGTATGTATTGTCACCACTACCACCTGGTAGGGGGATGTTAATCTTAGTTCCTTCAGCCTCACCAAGGCCTACTTCGAAGATGCTTCCCGTCCCCGGGTAGATACCCCTTTGGTGAAGGTCGACATGAATGACTCTAGGTTCCTCCATAAATATCTCCTGGGTACCGTTCCCATGATGCGCATCTATGTCAACGATGAGTACCTTCTTAAATCCAATGTTAATTAGGTGTTTCGCCAGGACTGCCACATTGTTAAAGATACAAAATCCTAGAGTTGGTGCACCTAAAGCACTGCCATGAATCCCTGCATGATGTCCTGGAGGTCTTACTAGCACAAAAACCGGTTTATCGTAAGCTTCCCTAAGTTCGTAACCCTTTAACGACGCCGTTAGTGCTAAAGTAGCTACTTCATACGTATAACTGTTGACGTAAGTATCACCATCAATGTAATTAAAACCTTTAGAGGAAAGTTCTTTAACATAGTTCACATAAGCCCTATCATGGACCTCATGAGGTAACTCATAGTTAGGTTTATCCACCGATACAACTTTAAACTTCTGTAAAATATTATGAGTTCTCAGAGACTCTAACGCATTTACTAATCTAGAGGGAGATTCCGGATGTGAATAACCCTCACTATAATGTCTTAAGAATCTATCATCATATATGATCACCACCACCGCATAACACCGAAAATATATAAAATGGAGGTGAATTTAACCGTTTAACAAATAAAGTAACCGCTACTAAGCCCTATCTTTAGACTAATATATCCACCACTTTATGGGGAATGAATCCATAGTTAACTCCTTTCTTGGACTTCACTATTGACATACTTCGATAATCCGTTACTACTTACCGACTTCTTAACGTAAGGTTCTGTAATTACCTTAATTATTCTGCCAGCTTTCTCATCACTGATTCCCTCTATCATCGATAATTCGCTTAAAGAAGCATTAAAAACTGACCTTACGTTACTAAATTTCTCGAGAAGTTTATGGGCTGTTTTAACACCAACTCCTGGAAGCGATTGTAATATGTATAGTTGCCAACTACGTACATCTTCATCCTTAGGCTTAGCAGTTCTTCTGAAATACGATTTAAAAGACGATACATTACTAAATTTCTCAGCCACATGTCTAATGACATCTGCTGTATGTCTGAGGTCTTTAGTATAGTATGGAATGACTCCAAAATTAATAATAGCCGTTAATAATGCCCCTTCGATTGACTTCCACTTAGAGGTCAGATACCTTATATCATTAAGATCTCCCTCAACAATAATCATGGGAATCTCACAGACCTCTGATAGCTTACTCATTTGCTCGAAGAACCTTCCATCGAATACTGAACGCACTAAGTCATCAACTCTCTTACGCTCTATAACCAACGAATCGCTTATTACGTAATCCCCGACCTCAAGCATCTTATAAATTATAGTTAACCCTAATCTATTAAGAATATCAGGTATGCCTGAGGACTTCTCTCTCTCATCGACATAAATTTTAACCATGTTGTGAGCATTCCTCCAACCATCTTCCTTCATCAACAATCTTAAAATTACCCATCAGCGATCTAAAGTAGGATTCTAAGGCTCTGAGAACTTCTTCAGCCTTTCCACACTTTATGATGGAACCGCTTGCTGATGAATGACCTCCTCCAGACCCGCCAAGCTTATTTGCTAAGTAAGTAGCTAATAATCCAGCTAATGGCCTTCCCAACTCATCAACTACCTCCTCACTAACCCTTATGGTGACCCTAAAACCTCCATCTCTATGGGCTAATGCAACAGCAACATCAGCCCCGTTATCCAATAAGCTCCTGAGGGTATTACCTTCGTAAGCCCCTATACAGGTAATGACTATTAAATACTTACCTGCTTTATAAATCCCTAACCTTGACATACCCTTAAGACGTGCAATACGTTCTGAGTAATCCAATGAGGTACGTCTAGTAAGCAGATTCCTAGCCCTAACGTAATTTCCACCTAACCTAATCAACTCAGAGAGTATGCTAAAAGTTACTTCATCAGCTAGGTAAAGAGATCTACTGTCATATAGTATACCTCCAATTAAGAGCGTATAATATCTATCACTTAACTCTACACCGGATTTAAGGGCTAAGTAAGCTACGATTTCGGATGTTGACTTTCTTTTAGGGTCATACAGTTTAATTTCAGCTTTATCGATAAGTGTGTTAACCTCATGGTGATCAACCAATGAATACGTCTCTAAATCACTGAAACGTCCCAATTGTTCGTTCGATGCCGCATCAACAACCACATAAAAATCGCAGCACTTATGAAAATCGCTATCTACGTAAGTGTAATGGCTGTTTAACACATCCAGGCTGTTGAGAAAAAACTTTGAGAGGGAATCCATACCATCTGGAAATATAACGTAGACATCATCAACATACATTTTCTTAGAAATTATTTCACGTAATGTTAATGCCGAGGCTACAGCATCTAAATCAGCATTTCTATGCGTAATTAGGCAATGAGTACCCCGTGTTAAGCTACTTAAAAATTTATCTACATTTAAATCAGCCATCAGCACTTAAAACACCGACTTCTACCAACATACCTTCTATGAACCTGAATGTCTTATCCACTATCCTGTCTACAGCGACTTCATACTCTAACGGGATGGGTATTGATGACTTCACCTCAACCACGATCTCAAACGTAAGGGTTTCATCCTTAATAACTTGAATCGATACATCGGCATCGAAACTCTTCCCTAAACCGCTACATAATTCAAGCTCGTTTTCAATATATTGACTGGCCTTAATTATTAAGTCCTCTAAGATGTCTTCAGAAAATTTATTAAAATTTAAACCTAAATTTACTACGTATTTCTTCTTACTCATCCAGCTTTAATCTGCCTCCCGTAGATTTTAGCTAAGTATTCATTTACCTTACTTTGAAGGTCGTTTAACTGATTCCTTAAGAGCTGCTCCTGCTTCTCTATACTCTTAAGCCTTAACTCTAAAATCTCCTTCCTCTCACTTAATTCTTTAATCACGTCATCTCTTTGAACTTTAACCATAACATGCCCTACGCTCTTAAATACAACTCCATTAGGGTCGATCGAATTCAGGACTTCTAAAGCTCTGTTTATCTCAGACAATTCAGTTACTATTAAATTTTTCTCAGATATAACCTGCCCTAACTGATTCTGAGTTTGCTGATACCTCACCAACATCTGTTGAACTTCAGGGGGCAATTGTTCGGTAACAGACATGCTCTACCACCTAATTTCATAGAATATCTGCTTTAAGACTTATATAAGCTTAAGGACTTAGGGTATAGCCATCATGCTGATTTACCCCAAGTTCATACCTCTATATTGCCAATGTGACACCAACGTGTTAGGGTGTAGTAAGGTTTATTTTACTACTTCTAATTTATATGTGGGTCAACCAATGAAATTAACCCCAAGTGAGTTGATTAAAAATGTATTAAATGAAGGAAGAAGTAGACTTTATGACCACGAAGCTTTTAAACTCCTAGAGTTAGGTGGATTTCCTGTACCGAAGACCGGGTTAGCTAAGAACGTTGACGAAGCTGTGAAGATTGCTGAATCCATCGGCTATCCTATAGTGCTAAAAATCGTTAGCCCTCAAGTTATCCACAAATCCGACGTCGGTGGCGTATTACTTAACGTCAATTCATCTAAAGAGGTAAGTGAAGGGTTTAATAAGATAGTCAGCAATGTTAAGAAACATGTACCCGACGCCGAGGTGTATGGAATTTTAGTGCAGGAAATGTTACCACAAGGTCTGGAAACCATTATAGGGTCAACCAAAGACCCTGTTTTCGGCAACATTATGGTATTTGGACTTGGTGGTATCTTTGTAGAAGTATTGAGAGACGTCAGCTTTAGGATAGCGCCGGTAGATAATAATGAAGCGCTTGAAATGATTAACGAAATCAAAAGCAGTAAGATATTAGCTGGATTTAGAGGTAGTGCTGCAAGGGATAAGAAAGCTTTAGCTGATATTATAGTAAAACTATCTAAACTAGTAACGGAGATCCCAGAAATCAAAGAGGTAGACTTAAACCCAGTAATGGTATACGAGGAGGGTAAGGGCGCTAAAATAGCTGATGCCAGATTTATCATATCCAAAGAATAAGTTGATAACTTATCATATGAACTACCTTCTAAATAATTTTAATGATTTTACAACATCAAACTATCTATAACATCGACTGTTAGTTTAATCAACCTCAAAGTTGAATGAAGAGCAGCCCTCAGAACATTTAACTTATTAGCTTCTATAGATATCACTAACCTACCTTCATTTGATATCCGCATAACCATTAACTTGACCCCCCTAATCCTAACCTGTTCTTCGGGCTTCAATGAATTATAAATAGTGTTCAGTAAATCATCATTAACGTCATTAATAGCTACAAGTATCTTATATGGCATTACTCACAACCTTTAAAATCCTTAATTCAGGACCGCAAATTCTACCGCTTGCAACGCATTCGAACGTTAAACTAACGTAAGTACCTGCATGCTTGAATTTAAGTCTTACAGCCTCACCCGCATTTCTGGTATCTAACCCGTTAGCCGCGTTTAAAACGGTCTTAATAACATCCACGACATCCGTAGGTATATCACCTTCAATACTTGCGTTGTCAACTACAGGCTTACATGGACTTGAAGGTCTTTGAGCACCACTAATCTCTCTAATCAATTTAATTGAAGAAAGTTTAATTAGGAACATTCTATCTAAGTTGCCATCCCTTTCAACATAGTAGCTGAGTGCAGATGGATTACCAGCTCTTTCGAGGACCATTAAAACACCTTTGCAGTCATAACTATGCACGATATTAAGCAAATCTTTTAGAGTTCTCTTCCCCCTACTAATTTTAATTAAGCCATTAATAGTTGATGTTAAATCCTTAACGAAGCTCCTAGTTCTTCTCGAAGGTTCCCGTGAAGTAGTTACTATTAACTTCATAATTATCTTAAACTTTAGAATTTACTTAGAACTTGATATTGGTTGGTACGCACCACCAGTAAATACCTTACCGCACTTGCTGCAACTCCACACACCTACGGAGACCCTCCGCATCTTTGCTCGTAATCCACAGAATGGGCAGTAATACAGTTGATATTTTCTAAGTACTATATCCCTCCACTTCTTCCTTATTGACGAGCCGTAACGTGGACCAAACCTCCCAGCAATACCTACAACCTTAGTCCTTCCCATAGACATCACACAGTTTTACTTATCCTAAAACAATTATATAAGTTTTAAATATTTCTTCATGTATATATTAGCTCAATCGCCGTTAGTTGAAAACACTCCTATAGCTAAATATCCTCATTAACAATAATTCGAACTTAGTAAAATATTACTTAGAGCCCTTTACGATGTTCCTAACAGTATTTATTACTTCCTTCCCCTTACTTAACGCAATGTTTATTATTGTAGGTAATTCCTCCTCAATCAAATAACCTGCTCCAGACTTCTGTAACCCAGCTATTGATCCATCCTCATCAACAATGACCGTAAGTCTAGAATCCAGAAGTGATTCCTCTTCTATATCAGGATCTACTATTAAGTAATTACCTATCTTACCTATGGTAACTGCAGCTACAGCCTTACTTAACGGTAGGGGCTCCCCCTTATTGCTTTTATCTATTACTATTTCACCGCTATCTTTTACCTCTATATTAGGAAGCTTAGTTGACATTAACGCTGCTAAGGTCCCGATAGAAGAAGCATCAATTAAATTACCATCATGGTCTAATACGTATATATCTACCCATATATTCCAAACTTTCCTACCTGAAATAATGGCAAGTTTAGATAAGTCTATAGCTTTAGACTCTCTTATACCTCTATCAATGACTCTCGACAACTCTATAGCATTCTCGTCGGGAGGTCCTGGCTCAAATACCGGTGAGGCTGTAGGCATAAATTCAGCATTGACCATCAAGTTTCCTTCATTTGGTGTGTCTGAGAAAGGCGTACCTATCTCTAATTTAACACCTACTAATACTTGAGTGTTCCCCAGCTTGACTAGGGCAGAACCATCAGCATTGGGTATGTAGTCTTTAATTATTGTTACTGGTCTTATCTCATCTACCTTCCTACCGTTAGGTCTTAATCCCTTACCCAACATAGAGATAATAATATCTGTCTTAAGTTTAGGTATAAAGAATTCAGACGATGGTGTTGTCGACATCACTCTCAATCCTCAACCTTAACATCTAGATACTTCTTCTTAAGGGTTTCCCTCTCCACGCTATAGATCGCCTCAATGCCTTTCTTAGCTAACTCAAACGCTTGTGTAAACTCATCAGGAGTTAAGACACCGTTCAGCTGTAAGAGAGTTATTTGACGTAATGAAGGCGCCATAGCTACTGGCATATCAGCCTCTCCATACATGTCTTCCAATTCATCAACGTCTAAGACTAGAAAACCGTCGACTTTACCTACAGCTACGCCAGCAACTAAATCCTTCATCGGAATCCCCGCATCCGCCAATGCTAAAGATGCAGCAGTAACACTAGCTGTTCTCGTCCCACCATCAGCATTTATGACCTCGATGAAGATATCTATAGACGTCCTTGGGTATAGCTCAGATAAAACTACTGGCTCCAAAGCCTCTCTAACCACTTTAGATAACTCAATTTCCCTCCTACTAAGTGTAGGGCTTTTACGGTCATGTGTTGAAAATGAAGCCATATGATACCTACACCTAATCACCGCCCTATTGGGAAGCAACATGTACCTCGTCTGAGGTTCTCTAGGACCATACACAGCAGCTATGACCTTAGTCCTCCCATACTCAACCAGGGCAGATCCGTTAGCGTTTTTCAAAACACCTACAGACATGGATATGGGGCGTAATTCATCTAATTTCCTACCATCATGCCTTAACCCACTCTCTATTAACTTCATTCCAACCTTACCCACTGAACATCCCCCTTCTAACCTTCTCCTTAATAATGAAATCCTTAATCCTATCGGTAAGCCCTGGAATGTGAGCTTCCTTCTCAATTTTCTTGATAGCCATTATTACCACTTCTTCAGAATCTTTATTAGGGCAATTATTAACTAATATTCTACCATTCTGAGCTACTGTGATTTCACATTTACTTTCATTCATCAATAATTGCAGCATAGAGCCCTTCTTACCTATAACTCTAGGGATTTTCGCTGAATCGATTTCAACTAAGGAACCCTTACTAACCTTACCGAAGCCTTTACCCTTAACTGTCAAAGTCGTTACCCTACCTCTACCTACATTCTCGACTTTAGCTACTATAACATCTCCAATATCTAAGTAATCTGACAGGGATTCACGGGCTGGGTTTAGAGGCCTATTTAAGAAGTCAGAAGCGTATAGGACCGCGTGGTAAGGAGCTTTTATATCGATTTCCCAGCTATTAGTACCTACTGAAGTCACAACCCCGATAACCAAATCACCTACCTTAGGATAGTAAAACCCTTCTAGAGGAATGACACCTATCTTCTCCCCCTCTACATCAGCCAGTCCAACGACTGCTGAGTAGTATTTACCACCAACGCTATATACCGTAGTCGGTGTGGATATAGTTAACTTGCCGCTACCTAATATTTGCCCAGGAGTGACTAACTCCCTATTTTGGACATGAATTGATGCCTCCATCATACCACCTTAATACTGACTTCAGCGCTACCCCTACATAAGGAGTTAACCTTATCGATAACTTCTGTCTGTAGACCTGCAGGAACCTCCAACTCCATTATCAAGGCTCCGTCAGAGAGCCATTGCTGGTTTTTGACGTCACCTAATCTTCTAATATCGTTATAGACTTTCCGTGAATGTTCGGCAGGAATTTTAATAGTAATCAAAGCTCTAGCAACCTTTATCGGTATGAACTTAGATATTTCCTTAATGATATGAGTCGCCTGCTCCTCAACACTTTTATATAGGTCAACACCTACCTTAGCCTCCTCCATAGCTTTCTCAATACGTTGTGGTGGGATTGGAGTCTTGGTTTTAGGATCTATGGCTGACTTAGCTACGTAGTTTATTATTTGCTTCTTCTTAGCATCTAATAATGCACGTCTCTGATCTGTTGTAAGCTGGAGTTCACCTTTCCTTACGATCTCAGCAGCTATAACCCTCACATCCTCAGTCCCGAACACCCTATTAAGCTCATCCGGAGATGACTTCAGACCCTTCTTAACGTCCTTATATATGAAATCACTAACTAAGAAATCATCTACACTTACTTTCTTATCTCCCTCACGGAACTTTAGTGCTTGATCAGGCTTTACAAGGACTTCGAATCTAGAGCCTTTAGACTCATATTTAGCGATGACATATTCCTTACCACTCATTTATTTACCCCTGCTTCAACGATGTACCTTGATAACTCGCTTAAAGGCAGCTTCCTAAACTCCTTCTCCTTAAGATTTATATACCCCAATTCAATGCCTTCAGGGATTAGAGGACCTTCAGAAGCGTTTCTTAAAGCCTTAAGGCCGAGAATAACTGCATCTCTCATATCTAGGTTAATATCGTAGTTCTTCTCTAGAAACTCCATAACTGATTGCTCACCTGCACCCATAGCTATCGCTAAATAGCTAAAGTAATATCCATTAGTTTCAGTCTTAAAGAGGTTTACTCCCTTTCTATCAACTCCTAAAAAAATTAAAGAAACCCCGAAAGGTCTTACACCAGCATGCTGTGTATATAATTGCTTTATATCACATACAGACCTTACTAACATCTCAACATCCGCCGGTTCATCATAAATAAATCTATGATTGAATGCTTGTTTCCTAGCGTAATCTATTAGTATCCTACCATCAGCTGCTAACCCAGCGAAACTAGCACCTACATGAGTGTCTATTAGAAATATCTTCTCGATCGACCCAAGATCTACCAATTGTGTAACTTTCTTTTTCTCAGCTAATATTATACCACCGTCCCTTGATTTAATGCCTATAGTCGTCCAACCCTTCCTCACGTTCTCTGCCGCATACTCAACCTGATATAACTTACCGTCAGGTGAGAACACAGTTATTGCTCTATCATATCCCATCGCAGGCGGCCCGAAAGCCAAAATTAACACCTATACAGATTATAACATCCATATTATTAAGCTTTAAATTACGTTCTTCATATAATTTTATAAGGTTTTAATTAATGCTCAGTTACTTCAATCCAGCTAAAATGTTTGAAAATCATAGAGTAGGTATCATCGGGATAGGGGGAGCTGGTGATATAGCTTCAGCTTACGTCATATGTAAAGTTTTAAAAGACTTCTTCGGAGTGAGTTTCTGCATACCGATAGCAGTGTTATGGGAGAGGTCAATCATAGATCCGATAGCAGGCCCACCCCCTAAATCACTTATTAAAGGAGCTAAAATTAGTGAATGCGTGTATTTTTCCAGTGAGTCATATGTGGATAGAGGTTTATATAGGTATAGGCCTCAAGCCTCAATCCTAGCCTCAATAATGAATGACGTAGTACCGGCAATAACCCTCGAATACGGAGTCCAAGGATATCGTAAATGTTTAGATGAACTGATAAGTAATTACTCAGTAGATTGCTTTGTCGGCCTAGATGTGGGGGGTGATATCCTCGCTGATGGATGGGAGGATTGTTTAGGCAGCCCTCTGACCGATGCCATCGGATTGGCAGCACTATCTAGTTTTAATTCAGTTATAGCGGTTTTAGCTCCTGGAGCGGATGGAGAGTTACCGCAAGAATACGTTTTAAGTAAAATTAGCGATTTAGCTAAACTTAATGGTTATATAGGTTCCATAGGTCTCTGGAGTAACTACTTAAGTTATATCGAGGATGTAGTATCTAAGTTCGAGACCGAAGCTAGTAAGATACCTATAATCGCGCTGAAGGGTTTTGAGGGAATCAAAAGCATAAGAGGTGGGTTAAGGAAAGTCAAAGTTAACATAGTATCTACAATTCTATTTATACTAAATACTAAAACCCTATACAGAAGATCTAGATTAGCTTTGAACCTGACATCAACTAAGAACCTAGCAGAAGCTATTAAAAAAGCTGAGGAACTAAACATCATCACCGAATTTCACTCAGAACTGCGTAGGATGATGGCCTCATTTGCTAACAAAGCTTATAAGCCTCAACAATAGAGTAGAATCCTGGGAGGCCAAAGCAGCGGGGTGGGGTAGCCAGGGAGCCCGCGGGAGGTATGGATTAAACGTCCTACCCGCGAAGCTCATATGTTACGGCTTCAGAGGTCGTAACTCGGGGATACACAAGGGGTCCATCCCGAGGTCGGTGGTTCAAAACGGGCCGGTCCTAAACTTGAAGTGGGTGACCGCCCGTGAAATTCCACCCCCCGCTACCATGCCTCCCACCACTTATAGGCAAACCATCAATTAGGCCAATTACCTATATACCTAACCATGAATTAGGCAGGAATTTTTAAATACTTAAAGCCGATCTAATATCTAGGTGTTTTATTGAGAACGCCTGATCACCTATTCTTTGGAACTGCTGGAATACCTAACAGTACCCCAAAGCCGTCTACCTTGAATGGCTTGAAGCGAATTCATGAACTAGGCCTTAGTGCTATGGAAATCGAATTCGTTAGAGGGGTTAAAATGAGTGAGGGGACAGCTCACGAAGTATATAATACCGCTAAAGACCTAGGTATACTACTGACAGTCCACGCGCCTTACTACATAAATTTATTATCCAGCGAGTCAGATAAAGTCGAAGCATCTATTAAGAGAATTATTGACTCTGCGAGGATGGGTTATTTAGCTGGGGCCTGGTCAGTAGTATTTCACTCAGGCTACTACGGAAATCTACCAAGCAGTGAGTGTATTAAGAAAGTTAGGAATTCCATAAAGGTTATTATTAATAAATTAATCGACGAGGGGATTGAAATATGGGTAAGACCTGAGGTAATGGGCGGTCTTGCCGAGTTTGGTTCTATTGATGAGATACTTGCTGTCACTGAAGGTATAGAGTATTCACTACCCTGTATAGATTTTGCACATATATATGCTAGAAGTAGAGGTAAGGTAAATAATTATGAAGAATTTAAGAAGATCCTTGAGCAAGTAGAAAATAAGCTCGGCACTGAAGCTGTAAAGAACTCACATATCCACCTCTCAGGCATGGAATACGGAAATAGAGGTGAAGTAAAGCACCTCAATTTAACTGAATCAAGGATTAATTATCAAGAGATAATTAAAGTTATTAAAGACTTTAAGGTTTCAGGAGTTTTAATTAGTGAGTCACCTAACTTAGAGGTAGACGCACTTTTAATGCTTAACGCATATACGAATGCTTGACTGTTGTAGAAAGTACTACTTACCGGTTTCTTTAACTAAGTTTCTGATGAAGTAGAAAAGGAAGAAAAGACTTACAACTATTAGTAGCATGTATAACTGCTTAGAATAAAGTAGTACTAAACCACATAGAATAAATGCTAGTCTTTGTATAAGTCCCATTTCACCCTTCAAATAACCTGCAAGACCTACGGATATCGAAAAACATGACATTAAAGAAGTAACAAGAGATATGATGAAATCACTTAATGAGTAACTACCAGAAACTATCAACAATTCCGGTTTCGATACCATGGAAAACGGCAAGAAGAATAACACTAATCCTAACCTTACCGCAAGTACCCCTACCTTCATTGGTTGGGCTCTAGCGATGTTTGCTGATGCGAAGGCTGCTAAAGCCACTGGAGGCGTTATAGCTGAGAGGATCGCATAATAAAATACGAACATATGAGCTACAATACCTTTAACTCCGAATAAATTAAGAGCTGGAAGCGCTACTGCACTAGTCATAATGTACGCTGCTGTCGTCGGTACTCCCATACCGACAAGAATAGTCAAGAGTGCTATGTAAGTTAAAGCTATCTCTAGGACATTGAATGATGCTCTCATGACTAATGAACCGAATTTTAGGGTTATACCAGTATATGTGAGTATACCAACGACTATTCCAGCGACACATGCAACAAGAATTACCGAAATAGCTTCCTCCATCCCCTTAGTGAGGGTTTCTACCATAACTGATGGTTTTCTAATAACTTCCTTTCTGAAGAGGGCAATAAACAATGATAAGTAGAAGGCCACCATTGCTGACGATATCGGACCCCAATTCTGGATGATTAATAAGTACAGAAATACCACTAAAGGAGTTACGCAATACCACTGCTTTCTCACTACTTCACTGAGTTTCGGTATTTCATTTCTAGATAAACCTAACAGACCTAGCTTAAGAGATGTGTAATGTAGTTGAACATATAGAGAAAAGTAGTAAAGTATTGCAGGAATAATTGCCGCAATAACTATTGTTAGGTATGGCACCCCAAGAATTTCAGCCATAACAAATGCTGCAGCACCCATTATAGGAGGAGTTAACTGCCCTCCAGTAGACGCAACAGCTTCAATCGCAGCAGCAAGTTCTTTAGGGTAACGCATATTAATCATAGTAGGTATCGTTATCGTCCCAGTTGCGTAAACGTTTGCTACGGCTGAACCACTTATGGTGCCGAAAAGTGCTGAAGCCAACACAGACACCTTACCAATACCTCCAACACTTCTGCCTACGAGAGACTTAGTCAAGTCGATGAAGAAGGTATCAGCACGAGCTAACTGAAGCGCACTTCCTAGTAATGTAAAAGCAACTACGTAAGTCACCATAACCTCTAAGGGAGTTGATAAAATTCCATAAGGAGTAAATAGTAATAGGTCCAATATTTTAATTGGCTGGGTCCTAAATCCCAGCGGATACGGTAGATAGGGACATAAAAATCCATAAGTAAGACATATTAAGGAAAGTATTAAGAGAGGATATCCGAAAATCCTCCTAACTAATTCAACCAGTAGGAAGAGCAACACCATACCACATAGAAGCTGCTCAGTACTTAGAGGCGATACTAACCACATTCTATTAAATACCCAATTATAGTAATTCCGCCAAAAAACTATGGTAACAACATAGGATATTAATATCAATATTAAGTCATACCAACTGACCCTACTTAAGTACTTCTTTGTAGGTGAGTATAGAATAAAACTTATTGGTATGACGAACGCTAAGTTAATGAACATATGTTCGTAGATGTCGTAACGGCCTACCGTCAATACGTATGCGTTATAGATAATCATTAGAAGAAGAGTTATTTTAGTCAAAATTCTAAAAAATGGGTGTACTTTACTGAGGTCTCTTTTCAAAACAGTCCCCACCACTCAACACTAATTACTTTATATAGCCTTTCTCTCTATAGTATGTTTCCGCTCCAGGGTGAATCTCAAGCCCTGAAGTGACTATGCCTTTCGATGGGTTGAAGTTCTCATATGCACCTATACTACCTACTATAATTTCCCTCTCCTCACATAGTAACTTAGTGATGTGATACACTAAATCCTTCGGTAGGTCTCGACGTATGACTATTGTTGTATATAAGGATAGGGTTGTGTAGTCCTCCCTAATAAATCCGTAGAGCTTTGTAGGTATTTTAAATCTCTCCCACGCACCTCCACCGAAGTAATTAATGATATACCTCAAATCCTCCTCTGTAAAGAGGATAACTTTAACTTTATCACCAGCACGAACATCAACGGTTTGCCATGCGGTTGAAATGAGGGAATCAGAATCTATTACCACATCATATTTACCTTCTATGAATGCTTCAGCAGCTGCTGCAGAGCCTGCAGTTGGTAGCCTAAGTGCATCGAAAT
>JANXEN010000049.1 GCA_025058345.1 Sulfolobales archaeon | reverse complement strand
GGTTTGAAACGTGTGAAGGTGGACGAGCAAACCTCGCACGAAATCTAGCTTTGAACCGTACCTATAAGGGTTTGAAACGCCTTCTTCAGAACGTCGCAATGTTTTCCGCCCCGCTTCTTTGAACCGTACCTATAAGGGTTTGAAACAATAAATAGCCCGCCCTGGTGGCCCTGGGCTATAAGGGTTTGAAACCTATAAGGGTTTGAAACCCACCCTCGCCCAGAGCCAGGACCATGCCCTCCACCTTGCTTTGAACCGTACCTATAAGGGTTTGAAACCGTGATGCTCCTCACGCAAAACCCCGTAAGCGTGAGGAACTTTGAACCGTACCTATAAGGGTTTGAAACCGGGGCTTGTAAACTACCAGGGTTTCATCTTTGGCTCCTTTGAACCGTACCTATAAGGGTTTGAAACTCGGTGTGGGGACACGGGCTAGCGGAGGTTCTGGAGGCTTTGAACCGTACCTATAAGGGTTTGAAACTGAGGTACGGGGATTAGGTAGGGAGGTGGAA
>JANXEN010000048.1 GCA_025058345.1 Sulfolobales archaeon | reverse complement strand
GTTGATATGTATGGTACGTATACCTTTCAATTCTATTTTATAGATTAACTTCATAAACATAGAACAGGGACAAAGCACAGATACTTTCAATTCTATTTTATAGATTCTCCTTCATGTTTTTAAGTATTTTTATGTAGCCGTTGACCTTTCAATTCTATTTTATAGATTCTTTCGTGAGGCTATGGTTTCTGTTATTCCTTTGCTTGTTACTTTCAATTCTATTTTATAGATTCAGAAACATTAGCATATAAGATGGGCGGATTAGGAAACGACGTAACTTTCAATTCTATTTTATAGATTCACCAACACCAACACCAACTGCTGAACCAACAGTACTTTCAATTCTATTTTATAGATTCTAGGGGTTGTTTTGTTTTGATTTGTTTTGGTTTGGGGTTCTTTCAATTCTATTTTATAGATTCAAGCTAAATCACATATCAATTTGTGAAGTGACGTCAATCTCTTTCAATTCTATTTTATAGATTCACAAACTCTGTCCAAAATCGCTAAAAACATTTAA
>JANXEN010000047.1 GCA_025058345.1 Sulfolobales archaeon | reverse complement strand
AGTTTTTTAAGTGCCTATAAGGGTTTGAAACGCTTCTCTCCAAGCACAATGAGGACACAACAAACTCTGTTTTTTAAGTGCCTATAAGGGTTTGAAACAAAAGCACCGCAAAGCCTGCGTAAACCTGCGAGGGTGTTTTTTAAGTGCCTATAAGGGTTTGAAACCGTGATGAAAGCCAAGAAGAAAGCGAGCCTTCTATTGTTTTTTAAGTGCCTATAAGGGTTTGAAACACGTCTTGGTGGAGCTCTGTATGTTCTTTGTTGTTCGTTTTTTAAGTGCCTATAAGGGTTTGAAACTCCTCACGCCGAGCAAGGGCAAGGCAAAGCAAAGCAGTTTTTTAAGTGCCTATAAGGGTTTGAAACAGCACAAACAGAAGCTACAGCGAGGCAGAATGGGCCCGTTTTTTAAGTGCCTATAAGGGTTTGAAACGCCTCTGTCGGGTCCTGCTACAGCCATCCCCCTCCGTTTTTTAAGTGCCTATAAGGGTTTGAAACAGCCTCGGCTTTAATTTTGCTGTGGCAAG
>JANXEN010000046.1 GCA_025058345.1 Sulfolobales archaeon | reverse complement strand
GTACTCCCCCAGCCTCACGCCGACAACCCTCTTTGAACCGTACCTATAAGGGTTTGAAACGCCCCCCCTAGACGGCTACACCCTGCCCATGCTATCCTGCTTTGAACCGTACCTATAAGGGTTTGAAACCAAACAAAACGCGGCCCCAGTGTATCCTCATGCCATCTTTGAACCGTACCTATAAGGGTTTGAAACTCTATGAGGTCGGCGTACCGGGCACACACGGCCCGGCTTTGAACCGTACCTATAAGGGTTTGAAACCGGGGTTTCGCGTGAGGAGCGTGTCGTCAGGCGTGCTTTGAACCGTACCTATAAGGGTTTGAAACTCCGACTTTTCGGCTCCATCCTCCAGGAGCCCCAGGAGCTTTGAACCGTACCTATAAGGGTTTGAAACACGGACGGGGACAGGCGTGCTAGCATGGGGGTGAAGGCTTTGAACCGTACCTATAAGGGTTTGAAACGCGCCTGGGCCACCAGGGAGGAGACAATGTAGATCACCCTTTGAACCGTACCTATAAGGGTTTGA
>JANXEN010000045.1 GCA_025058345.1 Sulfolobales archaeon | reverse complement strand
CATAATGAATAAGTGAGGACCTGACTCATCTATTCCACCGAAAATTACCTCGGAGAGAAATGGGTAGTACTTGTATTGGTAGAGAAGTGTTGAGAGAAGTTTAGCCGCACCTCTAACACTTATTGGATAGCCTAGCCGGATCTCGTAAGACCTTACTTCAACAGACAGCCACCTAGCAATAGTCTGAATATCTGCGAAGAGACCAGCTAGAGCCATACCGAATCTATCGGCTAATACATAGACCTTCTTACCGGCCTTACTAACTACATAACCACCATAGGAAACCCTCTTTTCAGCAGCTAAAACAACGGCATCTCTAAGTCTAATACCTACAGCAGTAGCACCAGTTCCAAGTCTATCGTAACTCATACACATCCCCACCAAGTAGGAGCTAAGACGTTATAAATAGTGTAGAAAGTGGGCCCGCGGGGATTCGAACCCCGGACCGCCCGGTGTCCCACGAAGCACGATATGAGCCGGGCGCGCGACCAGGCAGAGCTACGGGCCCCACAAAACTTTTTGACCC
>JANXEN010000044.1 GCA_025058345.1 Sulfolobales archaeon | reverse complement strand
ACTCCTATCGGGAATCTATAAAATAGAATTGAAAGCTGACTAAGTCCTTCGAGATGTTGACTGCGTCAGCCATACTCGAATCTATAAAATAGAATTGAAAGGAAGCTAGAGCAACAACTAAATAAATAATAGATATGATATCGTTTTGGGAATCTATAAAATAGAATTGAAAGAAGACCTACTAGACCAATATACGTATACGTAAATGATGCAGGAATCTATAAAATAGAATTGAAAGTTTCTAGTAGCTGCTATATTCACAGCACATACATTAGAGGGTGAATCTATAAAATAGAATTGAAAGTCACCACCACCCAAACTGTGCAACCGCACTTGGGGCATCTGAATCTATAAAATAGAATTGAAAGATTCTATTTCTCGCTTTCGCATTATTGTAAGCCTTCGGAAGAATCTATAAAATAGAATTGAAAGTACTCGAAGCAGGAAAAACATACAACTTACAACCACGAATCTATAAAATAGAATTGAAAGCAACTAGCCTCAGACCCGAGTAGATCAGCAGTTTATACACGAAT
>JANXEN010000043.1 GCA_025058345.1 Sulfolobales archaeon | reverse complement strand
GGAAGTACTTTAGAGCTAAAGTTCCGGAAGACTACCCAGCTTAACACAGCTTAGCTTAAGTTATAGACTTTTAACTCATTTTTAATTTAAAATTCTCTGAAAGCCTTCTTCAACTTCGAGTTCTGTGAATTTCATTAGTTAAATGGCGCCGGGGGGAGGACTCGAACCTCCGACCACCGGGTTAACAGCCCGGCGCTCTACCTGGCTGAGCTACCCCGGCACCACTGGTTTAAATCACTGAAGCCTTATATCTTTTACTTCTCACGCTCCGAGTCTCTAGTAACTATACTATCTCGATATCAGCTACTAAGGTAAGCAGTAGATATGTGATTTTACCGCAGTCTACTCAGTGTTTTCCGTAGTGGTTTTAGTTTTTAGCTATAGAGCTAGTTTAATTAAAGTAGCCCTGGGGTCCGGGGCTATTCTTACGAGAGCGTATCCTCTTCCGAGAGATCTCGCTTTCTCTACTCGCTCACTGCTTACTTTAAGCATTCTATTTACTTCTTCCCAGTACTCAGCACTAGTTGATGGTAGTACTA
>JANXEN010000042.1 GCA_025058345.1 Sulfolobales archaeon | reverse complement strand
ATGTAATCGGGCGATTTTGAATCTGTAAAATAGAATTGAAAGTCACCGGTCTAAATATATTGACTATATCTATTATCGTGGCCGAATCTGTAAAATAGAATTGAAAGGTTAGTTCTGTGCGGCTCATAATGATGCGTGAGGTGGGAATCTGTAAAATAGAATTGAAAGGTACGGGATGGCGTTAGGGTTGCCGTAATAGATGTATATCGTGAATCTGTAAAATAGAGTTGAAAGACTTTTTCGCTTTACAGAGAATGAGCTATGGTGCACAAATGAATCTGTAAAATAGAGTTGAAAGCTTGGGTCATCGATCGCTAAATCTATTGTGTAAGTTCCGTTTGAATCTGTAAAATAGAGTTGAAAGTATCCACTTCCACTGCGCCTCAGCAAACTCTTCGACAGAGGGAATCTGTAAAATAGAGTTGAAAGAATAAATACGTCAGGAAGTGGTGAATGCAGAAGCTGAAGGTTACATATGTCTTGACAAGATATGTAAGTAATGTTAAGTTAAATGAGTAAAATTTATTAGTCATTATAATAGT
>JANXEN010000041.1 GCA_025058345.1 Sulfolobales archaeon | reverse complement strand
CCTCCTTTTTTTCTTAGATACTGTAATCTCAACCTCATGTTTTCTTGATTTTAGGAATTCAACATATGCTCTCACGGCTTCTGAGATTCTTGAGCCGTTCCTTAGTTGAATTAAGAGAATTGAGTCGTAGCACTTCTCTCTTAACTCCTTACTGTTTTCCTTATGCTTCATGATGAGGTTGTAGAGTGTGGTATAATCAACTCCTTTATCCCACCCCAAAATCTCACCTTATTTACCATTTAGTGAGCGCTTATAAGCATAACTACCCATAGGTCTTATGACTTACTGCTCACCTTAGGGCCATAAGGTGAGAAAAATATGTTGATTTAATCACCTTCCTTAAGTAGTTCCTCAACCACTTCAATAGGAGGAATTAACTTCTCAAACTCGTTGAACTCCTTGGCTATCAGATATAAAGTCATCAAGTAGTCAGACAATGTGTAGATTCTAAGATTGTCTATTTTTCTCATCAATAAGTCAACAAGCTGATGTACTCTACCTTCTTGACTCGGATATTTGCTGATTAACTCTCTCTTCACCTCGACCGCAAGAGCTATTTGCTTAGCC
>JANXEN010000040.1 GCA_025058345.1 Sulfolobales archaeon | reverse complement strand
ATTTTACAGATTCTCTTTTCAAAATCGTTTAGTAGAACTGATAGCCATGATGATCTTTCAATTCTATTTTACAGATTCGCAGATATATGTTTCAATGTGGAGTGATGCTGATTCAGTGCCTTTCAATTCTATTTTACAGATTCCGCGATAAATACGAATAACCAACCATTCCGAGTCTTCTATTATACCTTTCAATTCTATTTTACAGATTCTCAATTAATGTTGATATATCTGGGTTGTAGGCGTCTACACTTTCAATTCTATTTTACAGATTCGCGGTAAGTGGGAGGCACAATAAACGTCATCCTCAAGCCTCTTTCAATTCTATTTTACAGATTCGGAGGTAGAATAATATATCTCTATAAATGTCCCTGGTGCCACACCACTTTCAATTCTATTTTACAGATTCAATAGGCTTCGGCGCGGGCTCAACAATAAAGCGTGACGGCTTTCAATTCTATTTTACAGATTCGTTAATACGGAAAAAAGAAATTAGGCTGGAGGGTACAGTATGCTTTCAATTCTATTTTACAGATTCGAGGGTGGGGAGGCCTAGGAAAGTGAGCGATCAATTGATAAAAGCTTTCAATTCTATTTTA
>JANXEN010000003.1 GCA_025058345.1 Sulfolobales archaeon | reverse complement strand
GACCTAGACATAGGGTAGTAACGAGCAAAATTGTTTAAATAAATAAAATCCATTTTTTTCTAATTTTTGTACTAAAATTAAACCTAATGACGATTTATTTTGAATGACGTTATCATTTACCTGTATAGTGACGTACTTGTTATAAGGGGATAGAGGCTTAAATAGTAATTATATTTGCTGAATACTATCATTTTAGTTGAGCAGTTAATGTTCTTCACGAAATAGACTATGTAAGAGTGAAGTGTTGTCAGCAAATGTCTCATTAAATAATGAT
Source organism: Sulfolobales archaeon (assembly GCA_025058345.1). GTDB lineage: Archaea > Thermoproteota > Thermoprotei_A > Sulfolobales > NBVN01 > DTCV01. Next base: position 213,695 of record JANXEN010000003.1, on the reverse strand, counting down.
ATTTGAATTAGCATATTCAGCTGCACCGTTACTTTTATGAGAGCCTCTTGATATTTTTAACTTTCTGTAGACAGTTATTTTAGGTGACTTAATGAAGGTTACTTGCCCTAAGTGTAGGGGGTATTTCGATACACTCTATGCTAGAACCTACGGATGTAAGTCATGTAATGTACTACTTTATAGCGGTTCGTGTAGTTACGTTAAATGTCCTTTCTGCGGTCATGAGTTTAGTTTGTGAAGGTGTTTGCTTTGAAGGTCTTAGCACTGTCTGATGTTCATGGAAATTGGAGAAATCTCAAGAAGGTCCTAGAGAGTGAAGGTTATGATATGGTATTGATTGCAGGTGATCTCTCTGACTATGGTGGTAGGGTCGATAAGGTTGTCGAAGTCTTAAGCAACTATATGGAGAGCTCTGGTAAAGTTGCTTTCATGATTTTAGGGAATATGGATAACCCTAAATTACTTAAGGAGCTGTCTAATGTTGAGGGGGTGTTATTGCTGCACGGAAGCGTAGCTAAGATGAATAGTTACCTGATTGCAGGAGTTAGTGGGAGCCTTCATTCCCCCTTCCACACATACTTCGAGCTAAGCGATGAGGATTATCGAAGGCTGCTTGATAGCATAACTAAGGAGTTAAGTTCTTACAATGGAGGCGAAAGACTAATACTCCTCACGCACACACCTCCTTACAACACTAAGTTAGACCTAACATATGACGGATTACATGTAGGTTCGGAATCCCTAAGAAAGTTCGTAGAACATCGTAAACCAATAATTACTGTATGCGGACATATACATGAGGGAAGAGGTGTTGATAACATTAATGGTTCATTAATTTTAAATCCCGGACCTCTTTTCAGAGGCTTTTACGCTACGGTTGACTTAGGTAACGAAGTGCTATGTACTCTAAAATCAATAATGTAGTAAGTGATTAAGAACTGATTACCTGATACTAATTGATGAGCAAAACTACGTACTTATGAAACATATAAACCCCATTCCCATAATTAAGTGAGGTGAGCTGATATAAAGGTCCTAGCTTTCATTAAGGTAATACCTATCGGGACACAAGGAGGGAGTTTAAGTCCTTACGTGGTTGAAGCTATAAAGGTAATTAATTCGTTGGGGATTAAACATCAACTAACTCCTTTCGGCACTGCATTAGAGTTAAACTCCATCGATGAAGCTGCCAAATTAATTAATGTATTGAGTGAGAAATTCCGAAGTATGGGTGTGCCTAGATTAGTCATTGATTTGTCTTTAGACCTTAGGTATGATAAGGAAATAACGTTAGAATATAAGGTCTCTTCCGTGCATCAGAAACTATGATTCATAGAAATAAAGTGAATGATTTCCTTAAATTTACCTATGATTCGTTTATGAAGTTAAATCCTTCGTCCTTCAACTTCCGTAATATCTCGCTTGTCGAACTCGGACCTGGAGTCTCAAACAATATAGTTATTTTTGCATGCCATGCCGGTGCTTTCAAATCACTTCTATCATGCGCTATATCTAAAACGTTGCCCCTATGATGAGCTATGATTTGAAGGATCCTTGTCATATATCCTGGAGCGTCAGGTACATACCCACTTATCTTCACTATCCTCCCTACCTTGACTAAGCCTCTTATCAATACCTTATTTAAAATCGTTAAGTCTATGTTACCGCCACTAAGGACTGCAACAACTTTCTTCCCTTTGACGTTAGCCTTCCCAGATATGAGTGCTGCAACACCTACAGCACCAGCACCCTCAACTAAGGTCTTCTGACGTTCTAAAGTTATGTATATAGCTTCTGATATTTCTTCCTCACTTACTGTAACGATCTCATCCACTAAATTTGAAACTACTTCAAAGGTAATTTCACCAGGCGTCTTAGCTACTAAGCCATCAGCGATGGTCGGCTTTGGTTCTATTGATATAGGCTTGCCGGAACTTAAAGATAACAACATCTTTGGAGCTGCTTCAGGCTCAACACCGATAACCTTTACCTGCGGTTTCTTAGCCTTTATAGCGCTAGCTATACCTGATATAAGTCCACCACCTCCTACAGGGACTATAACGATGTCGAAATCGCTGATTTGATTAATGATTTCTAAGCCTATGGTTCCCTGACCCCCTATGACCTCCACGTCATTGAAAGCATGTATGAACTCGTAACCTCTTGCCTCCCTAATTTCCAAAGCTTTCTGATACGCATCATCATATACCTTACCGTACAATATCACCTCAGCTCCATAACCCTCAGTAGCCTGAACTTTAGGAGTACTAGCAGACTCTGGCATCACAACTACAGAAGGTAATCCTAAAGAACTTGCAGCATATGCAACCCCCTGAGCATGATTACCGGCAGAAGCAGTAACAACACCCTTAACACTACGACCTAATTTAGATACCTTATACAAAGCTCCCCTAACTTTAAAACTCCCTGTCTTCTGAAGGTTCTCATACTTAAGGAATACATCAGCACCACAGATTCGTGATAGCGTAGCGCTAAGATTTACAGGCGTTACGTGAACATATGGCTTAATAACCTCCTGAGCCTCAAAACTACACTTCAAAATACTTTCCCACAACTCCTTAAAACTCATACGTAATTACCTCTAAATAAGATAACAATGTCCTAAAAATAGTTAATTACTTCAGATGAGGTGTTACCTCATCCATTATTAAAAACTTTATAAATGCGAAAACAGCTTATGATTACATAACTTTAACCGAAAAATCATTAAGTGGTTAAATGTCAAGGTCGATCAGTGGACCATGTTGCTGTGCAGCATATACGTCTGAGGTCTTTACATCATCTGAAGGAACTTCCTTAATAATAGTTATTTTAACGCCTAAAACACTGTCTACGAAATATATACCTTCGATGAAGTCTTCGCTTACATTATAAAGACGTGATATTAGATGCTTAGTTATGATGTTCTTTGCCTTCTCATAAAACTCCGTGTTAGTGAAGAATATATCTATGGTTAATTTGAATGGACCAGCATTTTTTGTTCTAATTACCTTAGCTACTTCATATAGTTTAACCACTGTAGTTCACCTCGGAAACTCAATAACCTTAATCTTAAAGGGTTCTGTAGGATCTTCTAATTCTAATGCATGCCATATGTTGAATTCGAAGACAGGTCCTGCAGGGAAATCTGAAGGTGAGAAAGGAAATGCTATATTGCCAGCTGTTGTTTTTCTCTCTTCGAACCCATGATGTAGTAGTGTAGCTCGAACGAGTGCACATATCGAGTTTGCCTTTTCTTGAGTCTTAGCTACTACATCAATTATTATACCAACCTCATGCGGTTGTGGGTTCTTTACCGGCTCGTATTGACCCATAACTCCGTTAATTCCGTATACCCTGAAGTTAATGACGTACTCATCTTGTGGTATATGGTTAAGCCTGTCCTTAACTACTTCGGTAACATCCTCTAGAATGCTCTTAATTTTCTTTATGAAGATAGGATCCCTCGAACCAGCTATACTTATAGACCTAAATCCCACTAGTTTAACTCCCTCCAACTTAATAGTGTATGGTTGTGGTACGAATCGGCTTCCACTAACCATTACCGTTCTCTCGTCATACTGGATATATTTAGCTGTAGTTACGTCTAAATAGCCTTCAGGGAGTTTCTCCATGTATGGATTATCCCTCTCATAAAATGAGTGGGCTGCAACGCTAGTTACAGTACACCTCCTCCTCGGGTTAGGAGGTTTAACTAAGAAGTAATCCTTATTCACCACCCCAAAAATTCCATCACTACTACTACCCGGCTCTGCAGCAATCGCACCGCATTCCAGTATTTTAGACATGTGGTAAACTAAGTTTTTAGGCATGCCGAACTTAAGCGGATAGGCCGCCACAACACCAACATCTAATGAACGACCAGTAATGATGCCGTCTACTTCACCTCTAAAGTAAAGGTCTAATGCCTTAATTATTGGTTCTGGACCCATCTGAGCTACTACCCTAACACTAGCATCAACATCATCAATTGTTAAATACTCAGAAAGCCTACTAATGTTTACTAACCTACCAGCCTTAGAGCCACTCAATAATTTCTTCTTAAGCCAATCCTTATCTATTTCACCACTTACTACCGCTATCCTTAACTTAGTTCCCAAATCCTTACTTATCAAATTAATTAGTCTGAGAACTCCCTCAACGTGTACATCAGCACCGGCACCACCGACAGAGCATATAAATGGAATTCCAAACTCCCTAGATGCCTTAATGATTAACTTTAAGTCCCTCTTAACACATTCTGACTCCGTATAGGAAGTACCTGCACCTAAGTAGTATGGGCCAGCATCTGTGGAGGTGCCTTGAGCAACTAAAACGTGGGGATTCCACTTAAGCGCGGTCTCTAAGGATTCTACGGGGAAACCATAACCAATCTGAGCTGAGACATCATAAACCCTTATCTCATCCAATATACCACCAAACAACTGTGATAGCCGATAATAAAAGTTATTACTGACTCTACTTATTAACTGTCAATATTATGGAGTTACACTTAGTAATAAGCTCTAAGAACAAATACTCAATCAAGCTGGAATGTTTTCAGAAAAGTATCATTTAATGATATAGTGAATTAATTTCATTTATGTCTTGGTTTTACCTTTATAACGAATTCTGATTTCTTGCCTTTTGAGGAAGTGCCTAAGTAATGGTTGAATATCCCATTACAGTTAGGGCATTGTAGCCTATTTACGTCATAGAATCTGAATCTCCATTTCCTAAGTTGGTTGAACTGCCCTGTATATCCGCAGTAGGGACAGCGAATCGTAATAATTTATCACCAAATTAAATTCCCATATTAGAGTAAAAAAAGTTGTCGATTATTAGAAAAATCATGGTGAATACCGTCAGTAAAAATTAAATAACTTTTTGCTGAGGTATTAGTGATTTCTATGAAGGTCTTGGTTGAAGTATTTGCAAATCTACAGGAAAAGTTAGGTTGGGCATCAAGATACGTTGAGGTAGATGCTCAAGAAATTGATTTAGCCAATTTAATTAAATATGTCCAAGATCTGTACGATTTAATTTCTAAAGAGACTGGCAGGGACTTAGAGAACCTACTAGATAATTATTTAGTTTTCGTTAACGGTATTCACGCGCAGTTTAAGGGAGGTCTACAGACTTTGTTGAGAGATGGTGATAAAGTATCTATATTCCCACCAGCTGCAGGTGGGTGAGTTGGAAACTTACTTAACTAGCAGACAGCTCACCGTTCTTAGACTCTTATCTCAGGGTAAAACTGTAGATGAGATTGCTAGTTTACTAGGTGTTTCAAAGTCTGATGTATATTCATTAATGAGGTCCGCAAAAAGGGTGATACACAAATCTATCAATACGATCAACCTATACAATCAAATAATGAATAACTCATCAATGATAATCCATAGAGGAATTACTATAAATGACCTTATTTTCAGAATTTTAAGTGAGGCAGATAACCTTAATATGAAGATCCCGCTGACTACCGCAGATCTCATTCTAAGACTTATAAGGAGTATTGATTATGAATGCATAGATCTGGTGGAGAATAGAATTAACTGCGACTTAATACTTCATCTAAATCCCGGAGGTAAAATATCCTTCAATAAGATTACATAGTTCAAATTAATTCTAATGAGGTTATTATAATGATTACATAATTTCTAAAAATATGATTGTCCATCAATTTTTATTATCTCCATTGTTAGATAATAGATGAAGGTGTTTCTATGCCTGGAGGTTATATAGGTAAGATAGCTAGGGTTAACTTATGGAACTCTCGTGTAAGCTGCGAGTCTCTATGCGAATCAACACTTATGAAATGGATTGGAGGCAGGGGTTTAGGGGTTTACCTAGCTTTGAAGGAAATCCCTCCTAAGGCTGACCCCTTCGGACCTTTGAATAAAGCTTACGTAATGACTGGTCCGTTGACTGGTATTTTAGGTGTTCCCGCGTCAGGCAGATGGTGCTCTGTGACGAAATCACCATTAACTAATACTATACATGATGCGCAGTCAGGAGGTAAGTTCGGGCCATACCTAAAATTCGCAGGTTTTGACGCCATAGTACTTGAGGAAGTATCCCAACATCCTGTGTATCTATGGGTCCACGATGGTAAGGTAGAGATCAGAGATGCCTGTCATCTGTGGGGTGCAGACACACATGCAACAACAGATGCGATTGTCGAAGAGTTGAGTGCTGAGGTAGGTAAGTCGGAGGCTAAGGATATTAAGGTCGCATGTATAGGACCTGCTGGTGAGAACCTCTCCAGAATAGCTTGTATAATTAACGATAAAGCTAGAGCAGCTGGTAGGGGAGGACACGGAGCTGTCTGGGGATCTAAGAAAGTTAAGGCGATCGCCGTCTATGGTCGTGAGAAACCACCTATCGCTAATCAAAGTAAGTTTAGCGAAGTTGTTAAGGAGGCTATGAGGAAGATTAAAGAAAGCCCAGTAACTAGTGAGTCACTTCCCAAGTACGGTACAGCAATTCTTGTCAACATAATTAATAATGCAGGTATATTCCCGACACGGAACTTCCAGACCGGTGTATTCCCTGATGCACGTCTGATAAGTGGTGAGACAATAGCTAGCACCACGATAGATTGGGAGAAACAGCGTGAAGAGGTATGTTGGGGATGCCCTATAGGATGTGCTAGATACTCTAGGATAACTAAACCGCCATTTACTGGTGAGGGTGGAGGACCTGAGTACGAGACTGTTTGGTCATTTGGCGCTCATACAGGTGTATCGGATCTAGCTGCCGTTAGCAAGGCTCACTTCTTAACTAATGAATTAGGTCTTGACGCAATCTCCGCAGGCCACGTAATAGGTACTTTAATGGAGTTAGTGCAGAGAGGTAAAGTACCTGAAGATGTTTTAAGAGGTTTGAAGGTTGAGTGGGGTAATGGTGAGGCATTAGTTGAGCTTGTGTGGAGGATGGCTTACAGGTCTGGAATTGGTTGTGACCTAGCTGAAGGTGCAAAGAGATTGGCTGAGAAGTACGGCGCACCAGAGCTTGCGATGGTTGTTAGAGGTCAAGAACTACCGGCCTACGATCCTAGAGGTGTTCAAGGCCACGGTCTTGCATACGCAACAAGCAACAGAGGCGGATGTCACTTAAGAGCCTACCTCATATCGCCAGAAGTCTTAGGAGTTCCGAAATTAGTTGATAGATTTGATATTAAGGATAAAGGCCCATTAGTCAAGGAGTTCCAGGACGTATTTGCAGTAGTTGATAGTTTAGTGGTATGTAAATTTGACACGTTTGCGTTATGGACCGATGACTTCACTAAATTCATGAATGCTGTGACCGGTTGGGAACTATCCTCTAAAGACTTAGAATTGATAGGGGAAAGAATATATAATGCAGAGAGGGTGTTCAACATACTTAGCTTCGGAGATGGCAAGGAATACGACACTCTTCCGAAGAGATTACTAGAGGAGCCGATGCCTGAAGGCCCATCTAAGGGTCGTGTAGTCAAACTCGACGAAATGCTTAATGACTATTACAAGGCTAGAGGGTGGATCAACGGCAGACCTACAAGAGCTAAATTAGAAGAATTAGGACTTAAGTGGGCAGCTGATTTACTTGAGGATGAGGGACTGCTTCCAGGGTAGGCGGAACTATTTAATTTAAAAACTAAAACTAACTTTTTAACATTTTTAAATAAACCTTATAGGGGTGTACGTATTTTGAGCGCCTTTAGCTACGGTGAGTGGGAATTCCAGTTTAGAAGTGATTCTAAACCTAGGGAAGTTGTGGTCGAAGTTACTACTAAATGTAATTACGGTTGCATACACTGCTTCAGGAACCTTATGTTTGAGGAAGTTTTAGGCGAGATGGACGACAGAACCTTTAATAATGTTATTAAAAACATTGCGGAATTACATATAGAGAAAGTTGTTTTTAGTGGGTGGGGTGAACCGTTAACACATCCTAAAGTAATTGAATACATCAAGCTTGTTAAGGACTTAGGTATATACGTAGCTATAAATACTAATGGTTCGTTACTGGACAGCCGCATCAATGAGTTACTGAGCACAGGAATAGATGAAATAATAGTCAGTGTTGACTCCGTGGAGACAGACGTCTACAAGAGCATACGTGTCGGAGGTTTATTAGGAGATGTTCTTAAAGGCATACTTAAAGTCAACGACTTGAGGAAAGGTAGTTATAAACCCGACTTAACTATGTGGTTTACAATAAACGCTATGAACCTCAACGACATACCTAAAGTTCCCTCATTTGCTAGGTCTTTAGGCTTTAGGAAGATAGTTTTTTCACACATCATACCCCTTTCAAGAAAACATGAAAAGGATCTAGCCATATATATAGACACCGAGTTAATTGATAATCTATCTAAGGCATTCGACGAAATTTCTAAGGAGGTCTTATCTATAGGTGGATACGTAATCATCCCGAAACATAAACCCATGGTTGAGAGATCTTGCCCCTTCATTAACAATAAGGCAGTCTTTATTCGGTGGGATGGGTGCGTAACACCTTGCATTAACTACGCACATAATTGGAGGAACTCCTTCTACGAAGTCGAGAGAGTGATTAAAGCTGTTAAATTCGGTAACATAAATGAAGAAAGTCTTATAGACCTATGGAGGAAGAAAGAATACGTATCATTCAGATTTAAAACCACGTTCTTTACACAACCATCGTGTCTTGACTGCCACTTATCCCATTACTGCAGCTATACAAGCAGTAACATGCAGGACTGCTGGGGTAACTCACCCACCTGTGCGCACTGCCCATATTCACATAACATAGCAATGTGTCCTTTATAAACTTTGGAAGAAATAAATAATTACATGAAAATTTCAGTGAACATTAGCACCGCATCCAGTAAATCCCTAGCGGATATCATCCCTAGGGGTCTATTCTCACCATTAACGACAGGTAAGTGCCGTACGTTGTAGTTCCTCATCTTTTTCAAAGCATCGTAAACCAACGCATCCGGTAGGATGGTGATGGGTTTTTCCGTCATAATGGATTTAGCTGTTAAATCCTTAGATAACTTACCTATTGCCATCGTCTTAACTAAATCCCGCTCAGTTATAATTCCAACTAAGCGACCGTTATCATCCACCACCATAACACTCCCAACCCATTTATCAAACATTAACTTAGCTACATCAAATACTGAGGCACTATAGTGAATAGTTATTGGTGGGGTGTTCATTATGTCTGCGACTTTAAACTGGAATTTCCTTTGACGTCTTATTACAGGAATAAAAACCACCAATTAATAGTTAATGAAAAGAATATTAAAATTATCGATCATATCCCAATACATTAAATCTATAAGTAATTGCAGTAAATGATGCTAATGATAACCTCTAAAGTACTCCCAACCGAAGTCAACTTTCTCTCCCTTAATCACTATCCCATTACCTTTTACTATCCTTCCTAATCTTGGGTATCTCGGGTCGATTAATCCATCACCAAATGTAAAAACTATTTGAAACTCCTCACCTAAGAATTTTATGAAGTTCGATAAATCTATATTAAGCTCCTCAGCAAATTCAACACATTTACTACATAGAGGAAACTCATCAATCTCTAGACCAACATTACTTAAACTTAATACTCTACTGATAGATGCTAAACCATCACTAATGTCCGTAGATGCCTTTACATTACTAGCTATTTTCAAAAAATCTAATGGTGGTACGGACCGCCAAATACTCTTAAGGACATCCATCCATGGTGTAGGATCAACTTTCTTAAAATGTAAAATATAGGGTATAGCTGACAACCCTAAACATCCAGTAACATGTAAATAGTCTCCGGCCTGCAGTCCTACCGCCGGAATAAATTTCCTCGCAGTCCCCAGTACTGCGATGTCGAGCCAAACATCATTTAAGGATTCGTTGACGTCGCCACCCAAGACATAGGAATTCAATGTTGATGCGAAGTCTGTAACCCCGCTAATTATGTCGTATATGATTGAGTCATCGTAATCTGCTGGAATCCCTATAGAAGAGACTATACCTAATGGAAACCCACCTTTTGCCACAACATCCGAAACAGCTGATGATGCAATCCTCCAGCCAAAATCATACCAATCCATAAATTCGTACTTAGATGTGTTTGCGGATGAGCCATCTATCTTCAAGATAAGCCACTGATCCCCAAACTTTACTGCCGCTGCATCATCGCCTAGTGGAACGTCACTTATAGGGAATGACTTCCTTATTATGCTGAGTAAATTATTTATTACTGCCCTCTCACCGATAGAAGATAGCTTCATCTTATATCCTTGATGACAGTCATTTACAGCTTAATAATCTTAACTTCCCGTAAATATAGTAAAGCTAATTTAAATAATCATTGGTTATTTAAAGAATGGGGTATTTAATGGGTTCGAATAAGATAATAGCGTCTGCTCCCGGTAAAGTCACTTTATTCGGAGAACATGCTGTAGTTTACGGTGAGCCTGCCCTCGTTATGTCCATAGGTAAAAGGGTGTACGTAACTACTGAGTTAAGGAATGATAACCTAGTCAAAATCGTTGCATCAGACCTACAACTCCCTGGAGTCTCAGTTACTTTCTCTGGTGATGAATTAATCATTGAGACAGACTACGGGAAGACCCTTTCAGCAGTAGCTTACCTAAGGGGTGCAATAGACATCGTATCTAAGTATTTAGGGATATTTAAAGGAGTTAACGTCTTTGTAAGGTCTGAGATGCCAGTTGGTGCAGGCTTAGGTACTTCAGCAGCAGTCGCAGTTGCTACTGTATTGGCTTACAGTAAGGCACTCGGCTACGATTTAGAGAAGAGGGAAATAGCTAGGCTTGGGTGGGAGGTTGAGAAATCTGTTCAGGGAATCGCTTCACCTATGGATACATCAATAACTACCTATGGAGGGGTAATTAAAGTTAAGTTACTGGGGGGCAATAACTACGAAGTTAAAGAACTTCAGGCTTCTACATCCCTACCCATAGTTATTGGCTACGTTGAAAGAGAGGCAAGGACCAAAGACCTAATAATGAAGGTTAAAGACCTAATGAGTAGACATCCTGACCTAGTGAGTAACATCATTAAAATTATTGGAATTTTAGTTGAGAAAGCTGAAAAGACGTTAATGGAAGGTAATCTGATGTTATTGGGTGAGTTAATGAACATCAACCAAGGCCTTCTAGACGCTTTAGGGGTATCTAATAAGAGGTTAAGCGATTTAATATACGCAGCACGAACTGCTGGGGCGCTGGGATCTAAGATAACTGGGGCTGGCGGTGGTGGTTGTGTAATAGCATTAGCGCCAAATAACCAGGAAGGTGTTGAGGTAGCTATGAGACTTTCAGGAGGTCTAACCATGAGGACCTCTTTGGGAGGGACTGGAGCTATGGTGCATTCCCACGAACCTCATACCTCTTAAAGAGTCAACCCTATCTTCATATCCTACGAGGACTAAGTCGGATAGTCCTAAAAACAACCCAGTCTCAATGACACCCGGTATGTCCTTAATTTTCCTGTTAAATTCTTGTAAGTCTTCATCTACTGGTAAGGTAATATCAATTATTATTCCTCCGACGTCGGACACTACAGGTCCGTGCCTACCTTTACCGCAATATCTGATTAAGGATTTATAACCAAGCTTATTTAAGCAGTTGATGACCAATGTGATTGACTGAGGCAGCACATCAATAGGTACTAAATCATTGCTGCTGAAGCGTTCAACAAATTTACTGTAATCAATCATGTAGACATTATATCTAGAGTAGTATGAGAGTAGCTTCTCCATAGTTAAAGCCGCACCACCACCCTTAATTAGGTTTAGATTACCATCAACCCTATCGGCACTATCTACGTAAAGGTCTAAGTAATCAATTGAGCGTGGATCAATGACTTTAAATCCTCCTTCTTTAAGTTTAAGGGCGGTTGCCAGGGATGAAGCAATGAAATATTTGCCTTGTAAGGTATCCCTAACGGATCCCATTAAGTTAATCAACCTTTCGACAGTCGTACCCGTACCAATTCCAATGACTTCAGCATCATACAGGTAATTCAGGGCCTCGCGAACCAATAACTCGCGAGCCTTACTTAAATCCAAGCTTGACAAACCTCCAAATGCAGTTGTTTATTCAAATAACATCTAAACTTTAGGAATATATAAAAATCTGGAAACCATATCAATTAATGCTTATACCCTACACTATTTTAGGCGTATATTTGTCGATTACGGTTTTGATGTCCTCTCTCAACAATTTAGTGGCTTTTGGTAAGTAACTTAAAATGTCCTCAGGAGTTACACCATCCTCACCTAAGTCCTCCGCAGCTATATCACCAGCTAAGCCATGTATGAAAACACCCATCCTCACAGCTTCCTCAAAATCTTTCAATCCAATACCGTACATAGCGGCTATAGTTCCAGTCAATATATCACCACTTCCTGCCTTAGCCATCCCTGGATTACCGCTCATGTTTATGAATAGATAACCGTAAGGGTTTCCGATAAGGGTATGAGCTCCCTTAAGCACTATATATACGTTTAATTCTCTGCAGGCCCTTCTCAGATTATTTGGAGCATCTTCCAATATCTCTTTTAATCCGAGACCCGTTAGTCTCGAAAATTCTATTAAGTGTGGCGTAATTACAGTTGGTGACTTTCTATTTTTCACCCTATCGACGTCTTTAGCTAAAGCTGTTATTCCATCCCCATCAATGATTAACGGCTTTTCGATAGCGGAAATTAGATTAAGGAGTAATTGTTGGGTTTCGCTGTTTGTTGAGGTTCCAGGACCTAAAGCTACAACATCTATATCGTATGATTCGATAATACTAAGTATGTAATCGTAATTGTTCATTGAAATACTTCCTTCCGAAGTTTCATCTAAGGGAATATACACCACCTCACTACATCGAGAAGCGATGTATGGTATAATTGACTTAGGCGCTGCAAGCCTTGAGTAGCCGCCCCCTGCTTTTAAGAAGGAGTAAGACACGTAGTAAGGAGCCCCGTAATAATATTTAGAGCCCGACACTACTAGAAACTTACCGAAAGTGCCTTTATGTCCCCACCGAACCCTCTCAGGCAGTTGGGTAGGGACGTTTAATTCCGCACGAATGTCCTCAGAATCGTAGAGCTCAGGCGGGTAGGAAAGCCTAGATACATATAGTTCACCTCCGTAGTAGTATCCAGGATAAAGCACGTTACCAAATTTAGGATTCCCGAAAGTGATTGTGTAACGTGATTTCACCGCTGCCCCGCGTACATTACCGGTGTCCGCACATATACCAGATGGGATATCAACACTCACTACTATCTTATCGCAGTATTTATTAATTAAGTTAATTACATCCTTGTAAATACCTGAAACCTCACCTTTAAGACCTATTCCAATTAGACCTACAACTACTACTTCACACCAAGTAAGCCAATCTTTAACAACGTCAAGGTCCTTAACCTCCTTAACAACCGTACACTTTACACCTAGAGAATTAATTAATTCATAGTTCTGCTTCGAAGGATCACGATACTTCGAAGGATCGCCCACAACAATTACTCTTACATTACCTCCATATGCGTGTAGCCTTCTGGCAGAAACTAAGGCATCACCTCCGTTATTACCGGTTCCAGCAATGATGAGGAAGTTCCTTCCATACACACCGATCTTTTCTTTAATGAGAGAAAAAATAGCTGAACCTGCATCCTCCATAAGTAATAAGCTATTAATTCCGAATTTACTGCTAGCTAGTTCATCCATCCTCCTAATATCTGCAACACTGCACACCTTCACTTTGATTCTAACCATATCATCACCAACTACTTAACAGTAACTACGATATCTCGATAGTAGATTAAGGGGACCTCATCAGATCCTTTATATGCATCCACGACTTCACCAACAATCATTACGTGATCGCCAACAGGTACTTCATTAACCAACTTACACTCAACTATCAATGGAGAATTAGCTATTATGGGGGCTGTGACTGCTCTACCGCTAGTCGGCTTCAACCCCACAGCTTCGAACTTATCTAAATCCCAACCACTGAGAACACCGAAGACGTTTAATGCTATGTCTTCAAGGGATTTAGAAACTAAATTAACAGTGAAGCAGCGATAATCCTTTATGAGCTGATAGGTATGCCTCTCCGGAGCTATGGATATGGCGACCATAGGCGGCTCCCATGAAACCCTGGATAACCAGGCAGCAGTCATTCCACCTCTTCTTTTGGGTTCATTAGGGTCTCCAGCCAAAACCATAGCGAGTGGTTGAGGTAGCTCGTTAAGCAATTCAATAACGTTTGAATCCAAATTAACACACCATATTAAATTGGTTTGAATTATATATAACCTCAATACTTGATGTCTATAATTTTTGACTTCTGCTAGCTCCTTCAGGTTCCATATGGACGGTCACCTCCCATGAGTACCTACTTTTAAGTTCTTTCTCAACCTGAGTTGCTATTCTGTGCGCTTCACTTAGTGGTGTATTTGGAGGAAATCTAACGTGCAGTGTTACCTCGACGTGTTCGCCATATTTATGGATATGGATGTGATGCACATCTGATATCTCTTTAGATGTTGTTAAGACTATTTTACGTATTTCATCCTCTAGTTTTGGAGATGGTGAATAACCTAAGAACTCCTTCGAAGTTGTTAAAATCAACTTGACAGCTGTGTAAATTATAAGTAACGATAAACTAACCCCCAACACGCTATCGACCCACCAGAACTTTTCACCAACTAAAACTCCTAAACCAACAAGAACTGAGGCAATTGCATCGCTTCTATGATGCCATGCATCACTTACAAGGATATTCGAATCGTATTTGGAGCCGAGCCGTAATGACCACCTAGCAAGCAACTCTTTAACAATGGCTGAAACCATCATTATTGCTACAAGAACCACGTTGAAAACCATTGACTCCTGCGCAGTAAATTTCCTAAAACTAGCAATCATCAACTCATAACCCGCAACACATAAAAGCGTTCCAACTATTACAGATCCTACATGTTCAGCTCTACCATGTCCAAATGGATGTTCCTTATCTGCAGGTTTATACGCTACCCAAAAACTAAATACAACAACTAGCGATGTTACAGCATCCGATAACGTATGTACTGAATCAGCAATTACTGCTATTGAATTATACATTAAACCCAAGATATATTTTACGATAAAGAGAAGTGAATTAACTATGATTGATACTATTCCTTCACTATAGCCAGCTACTTTCCTATTCTTATACATGTTTGCAATATCCTCGGATTATGGGATGTGCCTAAAAGTTTAACCCCTGATCGGATTTAAACTCTTTGAATTTATCACATATGAATTGAACGTCAGTGTCAATTACTGGATTGCCAAACTCATCAGTGATTAATTCCCCGCTTTTACCCCTCTTATATATTGGCGAACCAAACGCGTCGTACCCCACCTTCTCAAGATTAGCTACAAACATCTTGTATTCACTTATTTTTAGCTTATCTAACTCATCCTTAGGTAACTTCTGAACCATTAGTAGGAAGGATCTAGCTTTAATACCGTAAGGTATGAACGCTTGCTGTGGTATGGATACCGTAGCTAATACCCTTACGTTATCTAATAACCATTGCCTGACATAACCTAAGTTACCAACAGCGAGTATTTCCTCCGGCAAAATTATGGCCATCCTTCCATACATCTTAAGCATCTGAAAACATCTCTCAATAAATAATACTTCAACCAGCTGCTCCTTAGATATCTCATCACTCTTAACCCACCTAGATGTCCTTCTATCGTAGTTCCACTTATGTCCTAACTCGTATTGATGTAAAATAGGTTGGTGTGTGATTCTTTCTTTAAGGTTGAAGGGAGGATGGACTAAAATGACGTCAAACTTTTCAGGGGAGGGTATGAGATGGTCAGGAATCGATTCCTTACGACCAACTTCTGATAATAAATCAAAGGGAGCTAACACATCAGCGGCTAACGTATTTCCTGAAGCCCCAGAGTAGAGCGCTATGTATGCAGTGGCTAACTTTATTATTTCAGAATTGATATCAATACATAAAACGTTCTCTTTAACAAATTTAGTAAGCTCATCAAAACTTAAATTATTCATATCACGCACATGTTTTATGGCCCAAGCTATTAACCTACCAGAACCGCATGCCGGATCTAACACCAACTCATTCTTTCCCGGATTGATTAACCTAACCATTAAATCAGCTATCGGGTAAGGGGTTAAAACTTCTCCTCTATCGACGTTCATATGCTGCCTAGCAACATAGCGCAGTGATTCAAACTTAGATATATCACTACACTTAAGGATTGAAACACCGTGGAGTCTCCTAAAAACTTCTGCGACTGACCGCCTCCTTATAGCTGGAGATAGTTCCATACGTGCGAAAAGGGATTTAGTCTTATCAACTAATACGCTTAACCTAGTGTTAAAGCCTTCACTTTCCAAACCCTTGTTTAACCTAGAGAACTCACTGTTAGATATCCAAGCGAGGGATTCTACGTCACTTAAGACTTCGTCCCCCACTTTAAGCATTAGTAATTTTAAGAATTCTTGAAGTAATTTACCTCCCTTCAATCCTTCTGCCTCAGAAATTAATCTATATATATCATCTATTTGAGTGCCTAATTCAGAAGTAGGTCTGAGTAAACCCTTATTCAAGGCGGAATCGAGGTTCTCGAAATTTTCCCCATACATTGGAAATCTACATACCTCCTCAATCCCATCAGCTGATTTTCTAAATACCACGAAGTCGCTATAACTGTAAAGTAGTCCATACTCTGCATTAGTTGCAGATAGAAGTTCCTTCAAACGCTGTAAGCCTCCAGACTTAATTAATATAACTGCGAACGCATTTTTAACTGGATCCTTATGGTTGCTATCCCTAAAGATAACTAAATCAACCTTACCCAACAACCTACCGTCGACAACAACATCTACATCAATACCTATCAACTCTTTCGGATATCCAAAATCATTAATGAGTTTCCGCTCAACGAATTGCCTCCTAAGCTCATCATTAGTAGCTTTGACGGGGACCCCGGTTGCGTAGTCCTTGATGTAACCTAAGTCCTTCTCTTTCTCTCTCTTAAATATATCTAAAAAACCAGGCAAGTCATATGCACCAGAGATTTATCTAATAAGTTGCTTAAATACGTAAATCAAACCTCCTCAACATAAATCATCTTCATCACATCCATAAGGTAAATGTAGTTTATTATTAATGTTTCAGAATTTAATGAGGTGTATGTGTTATGAAATTAGGCTACCTAATATCAATTATATTAAGTATCACCATAACTGTATACGTCTTGTCGTCTTTATATACTCCGCAAACTGAAGTACGTAATGGTGCTACTACCTTGTATGGAGAGGTATTATTACCGCTACCGAAGAAAATGACTGCAATATCAACTGAAGAGTCAATCTTACTACGTAAAAGTATTAGGGAGTGGGCAGACGTTCCATTAACGATTGATCACCTATCCATGATTTTATGGGCGGCTCAAGGTGTTGTGGAAGAGTATTACGGATGGCTTCGTAGATCATCACCTAGTGCAGGAGCTACATATCCGCTAGAGATTTACGTAGTTGTTGGAAATGAATCAGTCCTACTTAAAAGTAATGAATACCTACAGGCAGGTATATATAAATACGACTATAAAAGGCATTCAATAAAGTTAGTAGAAGTAGGCGATAAAAGGACATTGCTTTGGGATGCGTCACTTAATCAGGACTGGGTTAGAGACGCACCAGTGAACATAGTTATATGTGCGGTTTATGAAAGAACAACAAGCAGGTACGGGGAGCGTGGTATTCGCTACGTCATACTGGAAGCAGGTCACGTTGGGCAGAACATTTACCTCATGAGCACATCCCTAGGCTTAGGCACCGTAGCTATAGGTGCTTTCTACGACGATGAAGTAGCTAAAGTCATATCAGCAGCTAAGAATGAGAAACCAATATACATCTTCCCTATAGGCGTACCACTAACACCTCATAAAATGACCTTCGAAAAACTTCAAGATATATATAATAGGCTGAGAAAATGAAGGCCTCAACAACGTATAAGCATTTAAAATTAGTTGAATACACATCATTGCCTTTGGCTGTACTCCTCCTCTTCTATATACTTAGTGGGTATGGAATGATATCAAACATACCCTCTATAATAGGCTTAAACTACGTAATTTCAAGTAGAATCCATACATTACCTCTGCTTAGGTACATACTAACAGTCCTAGTAATCATCCACTCGTATTCAGGTTTCACTATAGTGATTAACAGGAACTTACAGAAAAGAGTAATTATTAGAAACATTTTATCAACCATTAACCTCGCATACGCGTTAATCCTAGGATTCATAACAACCTTATCAGAGATCTCTATGATGCTGATGCCGTAATTAAATACTTATAAAACGTTTTTAGATTACTTAAATGGATGATGAAGCACGAGCTTAATGACGTAGTGATTTATAGCAAACCGTCTGAACGTAATTTGGTGTAATCATGTATAGACCTCCTAGAGATCATGACATAGTTGAGGACGTTGATAAAAGCTTTTTAGTAGTGGTAGGCAACCTTCATCCACCAAATGGACTAATCGCATATCTCAAATATGTTAGAACAAATAAGAGAACTTTATGGAAGTATGGTGACACGTACTATGAGAGAATCCTAAAGACTTACAGCGTCAGAAATCTCCATCAGTATGTTTCAAAGCATCAAGAATTCACATACGATGAAATTTTAAATACTTACGTCCCGTTAATTAAGCTAAGTTCAATAAGGGTTTACTACTACCCCGAACTTAGGTTCCGAGAAATAATATCTAAAGCTTCTGATGAATTAGAACTAACGGTCTTAGAGTTCAGTGACATCCTTAGAACCTACGTTAAAAATGTGAGTAACTACTTAGGAGTTACGGGTTCATTATTAACTAAAACACATAATGTTGAAGCGTCAGACATCGACATGACTATATATGGTTGTAGGTGCTCCTCAGAGTTTTTAGAAAGTTTAAACAATCTTAGTACTTCAAGACCCACTCATGAAGAGATTTCGAAGCAGTCGAAAACACATGGCCTCCCCTTCGAAGTAGTGGCAAAGATATACCCACCCTTTAAAAAATTGCTAATTAGAGGTAAAGTAATTAACGTAATATTCGTAGATGATTCTCAAACACATAGATACGGGTCTGAAATTTACGTTAATTTACATCCGATTGAATTAGTGGCTGATATAAGGCCATATGATTGCAGGTCGTTATTTTACCCTAGCACGGCATATATTGATAGGGTTTTTGAAGTCAAGTATCCTGAGTCATACGTTCGTCATCACGACATAGCCTATGTGGTGAGTTACGAAGGCCTCTACTCATATGTGCTCTATAGGGGAGGTAGATTAAGAATTAGAGGTATTCTTCAAAAGATAATACCTAACAATAAGTATAGGGTGTTAGTGGGCGGTATTGAAGAACCTGGATACGTAATTCCGCATTAATTTTTGACTAACCTATTAGCTCTGATTATTACGTAAATTATTGAAATAACTATTGAGTAACTCCAAAGAAATGTAACATAGTTTCCAATAAACAGATTAAATAATGAAATTGAAGCTAAGTAAATCATATATATAAACTCCGGAAAATAGGAGATCGAGTTCAACCTCTCGTAACTGCCCTTAGGTGTCACATTGTAATGCATACCTGTAGCAAACAACGACTTAATTGTTCCTACAAATATCGTAGGAAGTAAAGATACTGTTATAGCTGCAGATGACCCCATCGTCCTTATAACTATGGACTTCCTTACGTACTTATCTATTAAGGATTTATATAGACCTATGGCATAGTTAAGGAATACTATGCCTGATAACGCCATAAGTCCTAATCCGTAATTCAGTAAATCGTCCCTCAACAATAAAGACATTAAAGGAATTACTAAACTACCTAAGAAAAATAAAGACGTAGGTACGTACTGACCTAAAAATACAAAAATCTCAAGCTTCTTTAAGATGCTGATGTTACTTTTCATTAAGTGCTTATATGTCTTTATTAGAACTTCAAGTGCGCCATAAGCCCACCTCCTTTGCTGAATTTTTAAAGACTCAAAAGATGATGGCACTAAAACCTTCACGACAGCATCATCTACATAACCTATTCTAAGGTTATTGACGAGAAACTTCATACCAATATACATATCGTCCTGAATTACCTCATCCCATAAATTAACCTTTAATAAAGACTCCTTCTTGAAGACAGTCCCGGAACCTAATGGAAATGTAAATAAGTTAAGAGCCGATCTACCTCTGTATAATGCGTCAACTGTAAACTTCATGACCCTACTAACCGATAGAGCTAATCTGGTATTAGTGCTGTAGTAGCTTTCCCACCTTCCTACACATGCATCATACCCGCTCTCAACACACATCATTAACTTCTCAATGAAGTGTTTTTCAGGACGTGAATCAACATCAAGTATTAATATGTAATCGTATTTAGACTCTAACACCCCTCTATTTAAGGCTTTAACTCTACTGCCTTTGACTGGATCACCGTGAATAAATCTTACAGTAAAGTTTGATGTAGGGTCACTATTCTTTGAGTCGCATATTTCCTTAATCTTTAACGCTTTATCATAAGTGTCGTCTGAGACTATAATCAATTCACACTCATCGGATATCCCCTCTAAGGCATTTATTAATTCCTCAATAAGCTCTACAGGTTCATTCTTAACAGGTACAAGAATAGAAACCCCTTGACAAGTTGCTGAATTTCCGTTACTAACTTTCTTATATTTACTACCTGCGTAGTAGTATATGGTGTGAATGAGCATTACACTCAAAAGAGGCATAAAGAAAATTAAAAATACCGCTAATTTAAGTGTAAACAACCAAAGTACCTCTACTTAATTAGAGCGATAACCAAGTCATTGACGTTTGTGCCAGTAGGACCTGTAAGTATTGAAGACTTCAACTTAGCTAGATAATTATAGGAGTCATTACTGTTTAAGAAGTCGTAGGGATTTAGACCTAATTTTTTCCCTTCAATCACAGTATTACCATCTACTAATCCTCCAGCAGCTATGCTAATACCGTCAATTCCGTCAGAACCTATTGACGCGAATACAACATCTTCTAAACCAGCTATAGATATAGCAACAGACAACGCTAGTTCTTGATTCCTACCCCCAATACCTTTCCCCTTAACCGTTACTGTAGTTTCACCACCGATTAAAATTGCAGCCGGTTTCTTTACAGGCTCGTCATACTTCTTAACATTTTTAATGATACCTGCCAGGAACTTCCCAACCTCTCTCGCTTCGCCCTCCATCATCGACGTCAATATCAAAGTATTATATCCTAAATTCTTTGCCTCGTCTTCCATAGCCTTAAGGCTTATGTAATTACTAGCTACTAGGTAGTTCATAACTTTATCAAAAATCTTATCACCTGGCTTAGGAGTTTCCTGTATCTCACCTCTCAACCCTCTAGTTAAAACCTCCCTAATAGATGGTGGGACGCTCTCCCATATTCCATACCTTTTAAGTATGAATGACGCCTCTTCATATGTAGTTGGGTCTGGAGCTGTGGGGCCCGACGCAATGAACTCTATGGGGTCGCCCACAACGTCAGATAGGATTAGAGATATTACGTTAGACGGATATAGTAATTCGGCAAGCCTCCCACCCTTAACTAATGATATATGCTTCCTAACCGTGTTTATTTCCTTAATATCTGCACCGCATCTAAGTAGTTGAGTAGTAAGTTCCCTTAAGTCTTTAAGGGTGACGGGCTCTAGCGGAAGCTCGAATAAGGCCGAACCTCCCCCTGATATAAGAACTATAAAAGTTTCTTTCCCATCCTTAGAACGTAAATTTAGGATTTCCTTCGTTGAATTAATGCTATCTTCATCTGGTACAGGATGGCTTCCGTAATAAACCTTAATTCTCCTCAAACTCGGGGGCTTAAGCCCCTTTGGAACGACAACAGCACCTTCAGTAATTAAATCTCCAAGTAAATCCTCAATAGCTAAAGCCATTGTTGCAGAGGCCTTACCTAAGCCGAGAACTTTCACACCAGAACTAACATCATACACTTTGTCCTTAACAATTAATTTATCACCAACTACCCGAACCGCATTTTTAATAGATTTGATAGGGTCTGCAGATATTAGACCTGCCTCAAGCATTTTTAGGGCATGACTACGCATTTCGGAACTGGCTAATTCCTCAAAATTTTTTATCATCACCATCATCACTTACGTATTTAGTAATAGCTTATAAATTTCACTGTCTTCTTTAATATTAGATGCGGTGTCTTCTATGGAAGTGGGGAACATTATTGATTGGATTTTATCTGAGGGGAAGGAATATATAGATGCTAGAAAGCTTGCCAAGCGATTCAACATCACAACACATACTGCCGGGAGAATTTTAAAGAACCTGCAGAAATTAGGATATCTCAAGATATATAAGAAGAGAAAAGGCAGATTCACAATATATAGGGTAGGGGATTCTTTAGATACACATAGATAAGTTTATAATCCTTAATTTTTCCACACTTAATGAAACACGATGACACAAGTAAATGTTAGCTGGTTCGTCAAGGGTTTGAAAGAGCATACAGCTGATGCATACATCATCGTTGATGTACTAAGGTTTTCAACATTAGTTGTAACGGCCCTATCCAAAGGTATAGATGATATCTACGTATTTTCAGATCTAGACGCCGCATATAAGTTCCACAAATCAATCAACGCCCCATTAGCGGCTGAAGTTGACGGTATCAAACCCCCTTTCGCCGACTTAGATAATTCGCCTACAGGAATCATCAACTACGTTGAACTTTATGGACTAGGCAATAATAAATTAGTAATTAGAACAACATCTGGTGCACTATTAGTTAGTGAGGCAATAAACTTAGGATTGAAGAACGTCTTCATAGGCTCGCTTGTTAACGCGCATTCCGTAGCTAAAGTCATATATCGATCGGGAATTTCATCAATCAACATAGTTTGTGCGGGATACAGGAGAAATCAATTCGCTATAGAAGATTTTCTAGGTGCTGGAGCAATAATCTATGAATTAAGTAAATATACTGAATTAACGTTAAGTGATGAAGCATTAGCATCTCTACATACGTTTGACTCCGTATATACGAAGGGTAAGATATTTGATGTAATTAAGTTAGGTAGAGGTGGTAGCTTCCTATGGAATACAGGAAGAGAGAATGACGTCATATTCTCAAGTAAAGTTAATACTATTGATGTAGTTCCATACCTTATTAACAACGTCATAAAGAAGTATCAAAACACAAATCTATAATTTAGAATTAATAATTTACTTCAAAAACTGAATCATTTACGGCTTTCAGCTACTCTCTTAAGAAACCTCCTTGCCTCAGCAGCATCTTCGGAGGATATTTCTCTATGACAGAACCACCAATCAAAGCATTCGTATTTCTTTAGCCTCTCAGGGATATCAGCCATATTTGAAGGTGGTGGAATTATAACTCTCTCACCTATTAACTCGTTGTTAGGCCAGTTAGCTGGGATAGCAACTCTGTTCTGCTCATGCACCTGCAAAGCCTTAATCATCCTAAGTATCTCATCGATGTTCCTACCCAACTCAAGTGGGTAATATAAGATAGCTCGTATAACTCCCTTAGGATCTACTATGAATACAGCCCTGACAGTAGCTGTAGATGACTGTGCATGAAGCAGCCCTAACTTCTCTGCAACTGATCCCCTAGGATCTGCGATTATAGGAAACGGTATTTCATACCCTAACTTATCCCTAATCCATTCAATCCATTTAATGTGGCTGTAATTACTATCTATACTTAAACCTATTAGCTCAGTATTTAATTTCTTGAAATCATTATAACGGATTGCGAAAGCCACGAACTCAGTAGTACATACTGGAGTGAAATCTGCAGGATGACTGAAGAGTACGAACCACTTACCGCTATACTCATCAGGTAATACCTTCTTACCATAATTTGTTATTATTTCCATCTTCGGAAATAATTCACCAATAAGAGGAATATTTCCAGGCACAATTTCACCGAATTATATATTGATTCAAAATTTTTAAGTTTTTTGTAGGAAATTATACTTAATTCGTTTATTTAATTATTTAAACCCGTAAATTAAAGCAACCTATGAAGAGTTGACCATATGGTAAAAATGAAAACAATTACAAAAAATGACTTAATATTATGGATTAGCTCTAAATCCAACCTCTAGTTCTCATTGCATGATATATACGCTCTAAAGACAGAACTAATGCAGCATCTCTCATAGTATAAGCCCTTCCCGAACTTCGTAACTCTTCAAATTTCTTATAAGTTCTATCTAAATTAGATTTCATGATCTTCTCTAACTTAGCTCTAGTCTCCTCCTCATCCCATATGTACCATTGAAGGTTTTCGACCCACTCTAAGTAACTCATAACCACTCCACCTGCGTTAGCTAGAAAGTCAGGTACTACAACGGCTCCCTTCTTAGCTAACTCCATCTCGGCTGCAGGGGTTGTAGGACCGTTGGCACCCTCAACTATTATTTTAGCCTTTACCTTACCGACGTTTTCAACTGTTATTTGATTCTCCATCGCATCTGGTCCGAGTATGTCAACATCTACATATAGAGATGCTTGAGGATCGGCTATTTTCTCACCCTTCGGATAGTTTAGGACTTTGCCAGTAGTGTTTTTAACCTTAATAGCTAGTTCAACGTCAAGTCCAGAAGGATCGTAGACCGTCCCACTTGTGTCGCTAACAGCTACGACCTTAGCTCCCATCTTCGATAAGTAATATGCATGCCACTGACCAGTGTTTCCGAATCCCTGAATACTTACTTTCTTCCCCTCAATACCTCCTAACAACTTGTTAGCCATCTCTCTAGACATAACTGCACATCCAAATCCGGTGGCGTACTCCCTTACTGGATTTCCATGAAGTATCGGTGGTTTAGCGGTGAAAACGCCGGGGACATTATGTCCGACAATTTTACTGTATTCATCTACCATCCACGCCATCATCTGAGAATTAGTGCCAACGTCAGGTGCGGGAATATCTACGTACTCACCTAAAACTACCCTTAACCCGCTAACATAACCTCTACAAATCGCCTCTAAGTCCTTCTGAGTTAATTCCTTAGGATTTAATTTAATACCGCCTTTCGCTCCACCATAAGGTAGACCAGCCAGCGAGTTCTTGAGAGTCATAATCGTGGCTAAAGCAATATCATCTTCTAAAGTTAAGTCTGGGTGAAATCTAATACCTCCCTTATAAGGACCTAAAGCGCTATTGTGCTGAACCCTATAGCCCTGAAACACAGTGAATTTACCGCTACTTAATTTAACGGGGATTTTAACAATCACTATCCTCTCAGGCTTACTTACCACTTCATAAAACTCTTCTGGAAACCCACCGATTTCACACCCTCTTTTTACAGTATCTAGCACATTATTTAGGAAACTCATTTCACATCCCCAATTAGAATTATACTAAGTTTAAAAACTTTATCATTTAAATGCTGACTAAAAAAATTAAATTCGCTGAAATGATTTTGTCTTTAAAAAATTTAATCAAAATTCCCTATCTTATATATAAATTATTTACGGTACATAACGCTATTTAAATTTTTAAAATATGAGCCTCCTCGTTGAACCACCGAGTTATTAATACGGAAGGTTAATATTATCAACCAGCTAGAATATAAGGGATTTAATTATGAAGGTAAGTGAATTATTAGTAGATATACTAAATAAGGAAGATGTCGAGTATTACTTTACGGTCTTCGCTGAGCACACATTAGGCTTGTCCATCAGCATTGAAAAGGCAGGTAAGCCTAAGTCAATTAATGCCGCATACGAACCTGGAGTAGGTTTCATGGGCATCTCATATTCGAGAGTTAGCGGTAAAGTTGGTGTAAGTGTACTAACTGGTGGTCCTGGCGTCTTAGGAGCTGTGAATCCTATAGCCATGGCTCATGTCGAAGGTGATCCTTTAGTTGTAATAGCAACCACACCACCAAGAAGTATCGCATATAAGAATTGCCTTCACGCATTTCCAAACGAGTCCGACCAACTAAACGTATTTAGAACCGTGACTAAAAGGCAGTTCAAGATCACTGCCCCCAATCAAATCCCTGACGTGATTTCGAAAGCATTCAACACAGCTGTCTCAGGGCGACCAGGTCCTGTTTATTTAGAAATGCCTGCAGATATCTTTGATGAAAACATTGACAGCTATCATTACTTGAGATTACCTGCATCCAGACCTACACCTAATGAAGATGTAATTAATGAGGTTCTGAGGATGCTTAGGAGTTCTAAAAAACCTGTAATCCTAGCAGGAAGAGGGGTCACCATATCAGGGGCTGAGTCAGAACTAATTGCTTTTGCTGAATACTTCGACATACCTGTATGTACTACAGTGATGGGTAAGGGAGTCATACATCCGAGTCACCCACTCTACGCGGGAGTTGCTGCTGGAAACCTAGGTGACTTAGTAGCTGAGGAATTGTTAAGTAATGCGGACCTCGTACTGGCTCTAGGAGTTAGGTTTAGTCAAATGGGTACCGGTAGATACTCTATGAAGATATCCGGTAATTTAATACATGTAAACATATCGAGTGATGAATTCGGTAGAGTTTTTAAACCTACCCTAGCTGTGGAAGCTGACGTTAAGGAATTCCTAAATAAAATACTACTTAAGTCTAAGAACGAGTGTGTTGGAAAGATTTCTAGAGGCAGCAGTGAAGTCCTTAGCAATTTATGGGCAACCGCTAAAAAATCACATCCTAGCGAACCAATACCTAGTAGCGAGTTAATCGAATCCTGGGAAGTCGTCAAACTGATAAGGGATACATTCGATGAAGACACTATCTTCACATGTGATGTGGGGGCACATAGAATTGAAACATTCACCATGCCTATTTACAAACCCAGAACATACGTAATAACCACTAGTTACGTATCGATGGGTATGGGTGTTCCAAGCGCTATAGGAGCGAAATTAGCTAGAAGAGATGCTAAGGTCGTTGGTCTTGTAGGAGATGGTGGATTCCTAATGACAGGCTTAGAAGTTGTAACAGGCGTTAGATATAACCTACCAGTAATCATCTTCGTATTTAACGACTCATCATATAGGGTAGTAAGGATCTATGAGAGAGCTAGCTACGGCACTGACCTAACGCATAAACTACCCTCAGTAAACTACTGCGAATTAGCTAAGTCCTTAGGCGCTCATGGCATTAGGATTGAGAAGAGGGATGAGCTTAAGGAAGGGGTTGATAAAGCATTAAGTTTAGCTAAGGATAGACCAGTAGTCGTTGATGTTGTGATAGACCCTAATTCAGTACCGCTCCCTA
Organism: Sulfolobales archaeon; assembly: GCA_025058345.1. Taxonomy (GTDB): domain Archaea; phylum Thermoproteota; class Thermoprotei_A; order Sulfolobales; family NBVN01; genus DTCV01. The sequence continues at coordinate 186,348 of JANXEN010000003.1, read as the reverse complement.
TGAGGAGACTGTATAAGGCTAGCAGAATAAGTGAAATTAGTAAACGTTAAAATATATTATGACACCTCATATAATGTTGGTGCTGAACAATGACCTTTATAATTCCTCAAGAAAAATTGCGTCAATTTTCAAATGAAGTATTAATAAAGGTTGGTGTACCTAAAGGCCACGCCGAGGTGGTTACAGACCAGTTAGTGCTTGCTAATCTAAGGGGCGTAGATTCCCATGGAATTATCCGCCTACCGTTCTATGTTAGCGGTATTGTACGTGGAGAGATAAACCCGAATCCAAACGTTAAAGTGGTTAAGGATGGCGGTCCTTACGCACTTATTGATGGGGATAACGGGATTGGTCAACCGGTTGCTTTGAAGGCTACGGAGATAGCCGTAGGTAAGGCTAAAGGATTCGGGGTTTCCTTTGTAGGTATTAAGAACTTAAAGCATATAGGTATGTTAGGATATTATGTAATGAAGATCGTTGATAATGGAATGGTTGGTTTCGTAAGTGCTAATGCCTCACCTAATATAGCTCCACTGGGTTGTAAGAAACCTATTACCGGCACTAATCCCATAGCTATAGGATTCCCCACTAAAGATAGACCTCCTATAATCTTAGATATGGCTATGAGTGTTGTTGCTAGAGGTAAGATATTAGTAGCAGCACATAAGGGTGAGAAAATCCCTGAAGGCTGGGCAATGAATAAAGAAGGTCTAATGACTACAGACCCTAAGGAAGCGATCGAGGGTATTCTACTACCTTTCGGAGGGTATAAAGGCTTCGGCCTAGCAGTAGCTGTCGATATCCTATGCGGGGTAGTCCTAGGAGGAGGATACAGCTTAAAGATGAGGAGAGGTATGTTCTACAGCCAGGGAGGGGTATTCATAGGTGCTGTAGATATAAACTCATTTAGGCCGTATAATGAATACATAGAAGAAATCACAGAATACATAAACTTAGTTAAGTCCACCCCAACAGCCCCCGGATTTGAAGTATTAATGCCTGGAGAACCTGAACATAGGACTTACTTAAATAGGGTTGAAAGAGGAATCCCACTCGACGATGAAACCCTTAAAGAATTAAAGGAATTATCTATTAAGTATGGTGTTGAGTTCCCTACAAATTAATCTTCTCTCTCAACAACTATTTTTTCCTTATATCTCACATTTGTAAATACTTCAGGATCACCTATAACTCTGCCTACGACATTTACTGGACTCGCTGGTCTTATCTCATCCTTACGCCTGCTAGCAGGGGTAGGCCCCCAGAAAATACATAAACTATTCCCAGGAGGCCAGTAGGCAATAACACCCTTCTCAACGATCTCAAATGGATTTTCCTCAGGAAGGTTAACAGGGATTGGGAAGTATATCTCAGAACCCCAAAGGCTAGCCACACCCTCTATAGGTAATGCCTTAAGTATTTCATTAAATGTTTTTGGGCTAAACTCATCCGTAAATTCAGCCGGAACTACACCGATTGATTTAGATTTAATTCTAATTCTAACCTTCAATCAACCACCTTACTAATTAGTAGTTTACATCAAATTAAGTTTTTACCCCATGAATTACAGAGTGTATAGGTGAATATGCGATGTTAGTAGAAGTGATATGTAATGATGATAATTCATTAGTGCTGGAAGTCCTGGATGATGTATCTGCATTATTACCATTTAAAAGCGTTCTAATGAAGTGGAAGGAAGAGGTCTACTTTAGCACACCTTACTCAGCTAAGCTAGAGTCATTGAGTGCTAGCGCTCAAGCCATCCCCGGTAAGGTGTATTATTGGCCTCCTGAGAAGGCGTTCTGCATATTTTACGGTTTTAGTGAACCGTATTCAGAGATCTACCTCATTGGAAGTTATGTAGGTCCCTTAAGCCGTGTCAGAATGATACCTCCTGGAGAAATCAAAGTTGTTAATCACATCATTGATGGAGAGTTACTTGAAATATCCAACATCTTTAGTAAGCTAGGATATTTAGTGGCAACTCCCTTAGAGGGAGGGAAAAGGGTTTCAGTAGCCTCTAAACATATCGGTGATGTAAGAGTTGCGTTCACAGCAATTAAGGAGGACTTTGGAATGTATATTGAGAGCGACTCGTTTTACTACTTCATCAACTCCTTTGAAGGAGTGAGAACTACCTTCAAATTTAAAAACAAGCTCAAAGCGATGGCAACGACGGCGAGATTTGACTTAAATGAAGATGGCTATACGTGTTTGACAGCTATCGTAAGAAATCTCAAGGATCTAGAGGTAGTTGTTAAGGAGTTAGAAAGGGCTTATCAATACGTATATAGAGAACTGACTTATACGCCGTAGCTTTCACTTATTGGTATTACATCATTTGCGTCTTACTCAAACATTCAGTATTTAAAAGATTTGATTTTGTAATAGTTACTAGGTGCTTCAATGGGCTATGAATTCCTAGGTTATGAGAATGTAGATGGTTCTGTTGGGGTCAGAAATAAGGTTTTAATATTACCTACAGTTATATGCATTAATGATGTCGTTAATAAGTTTAGCTCATTAATAAGCAACACTTCGGTAGCTCTACACACCTGTGGTTGTACTCAATTAGGATACGACTTCGAACTAACTTACAGAACTCTTCTGGGAACAGCTCTTAACCCTAACGTATTTTCGGTACTGGTTGTAGGTCTTGGATGTGAGAAGGTAGATCCCCATAAACTCGGTGACGAGATTGCGGGAAGCGGTAAGCCTGTCGAAGTAATAGTGGTTCAGGATCTAGGGTATGAAAAAGCAGTAGAGAAAGGGATAAACATTCTACGTAAATTCGTTGATGACGTAAGTAAGCTACGGAGACATACGTTCGATATATCGAACTTAGTCGTAGGTCTTGAATGCGGCGGATCTGACTCAACTTCATCTATTGCAGCAAATCCAGCTGTAGGTTACGTAAGTGATAAACTAGTTGATTTAGGGGCAGCTGTAATGTTTGCTGAAACCCCTGAAGTAATTGGGGCTGAACACCTATTGTTGAGGAGAATTAAAGACGAACATCATAAGGAAAAACTACTTAAGTACGTAGAATGGTTTGAGAAGGAGATACTTGAATCAGGACTTGATATAAGAGGAACTAACCCAACTCCAGGCAACATAATGGGAGGCCTTACTACAATCGAGGAAAAATCTCTGGGCGCTATCATTAAAAGCGGTTCAAGACCGATAACTGAAGTAATAGATTATGCTGAAAAACCTCGTAAAAAAGGTGTAATATTCATGAATACCCCAGGATACGATATTGAATCCGTGACTGGATTAGTTGCAGGCGGAGCACAATTAGTGATATTTACAACTGGACGAGGCACTCCTACTGGTTCACCAATATCCCCAGTAATTAAAGTTACTGGAAACCCGGAAACGTGCGTCAAGTTAAGAGGCGTTATTGACGTATGCGTAGGGGGTGTTGTTGAGGGTGCTGAAACATTAAATGAGGCTGGTGAAAGACTATTCGCTAAGGTACTTGAAGTAGCGTCAGGTGCTCAGACATCTTCAGAAATTCTAAAACATAATGAATACTCTATATGGAGAGTTAAGACCTCCTTCTAAACCATTTTCTAATGAATACTTAAACCTACTTTACTGCAGTAATCCTTAACTAACTTCTTAGCGAGTGATGGTACCTTATCATCAAGCACTACCCTAGATGTAGTGGTTGATGAGTACTTAATAGCAAAATCGATGAGCTTATTTAACACATAAGCATCTTCCTTAAAATGCTTCAACACATAATTCGGTACGATATGGCCGTAACACTCATCACTACCTAAGCTTCGTGAAGTAAATAAGCTCGCATAGTGATTTCCTCCAAACCCTACCGTAGCTACACACTCTACTTCTGCGTTAAGCGAATTAATAACTGCATGAGCTACTACCTCCTGAGCCTCCTTAAAAACCCACTCATCAGGGGAACTCCCCAATTCCACGAAAGTTAATGGTCTCCTCAACGTAAACGGACCGTGATGGGTTACTTCATAAGAAACTACGAAATCGCTCAGCCCACTTTCTTTCGAAAACTTAGATAAATTCATTAGAAATAATTTAGATAGATTTGGATTTGAGGGCGGGAAATGGTTAATAGACCTCGTTAAACTTAGGTCATGTATAGGTATGCCGACGTGGTGCGTTGTGAAGGATTTAACCCCCATATTAGAATAGTGTTTAGAGATCATCACGTAGTAGTCGATGTCAAGTAAACTGTCTAAAAACTCGCATTCGGTGATATCGCAATCGACACCAATTAAAAACGCATCCAAATCGTCAATTAAGTAGGACTCGCTTAACCCATTTAAAAATACTTGCTTTCCAGAAACCATAGACTTTATAGCCTTAGCTATTCCAACACCTGCAACATCTCTTAGACTATATATTAATCCGTACTTCACTGTCTTCGCCTCATACATTCAATCTAACTAAAAAATAAGATAATTAATTTAATGTCCCTCAGTTAAAAGATCCGTGTGTATAGTCTAGAGGTATGTAAGGTATTCAGGCATAATATAAGACTTAACAAAGGTGTTGATGAAGTAGTTAATGAGATAAAGAATTACTCCCACTCCATCAAAGAAGGTAGTCATACTTACTTCAGACTAAGCATTAAGACTGCGAACGAGTCCTTAGATCTAACAAGACTTATAACAAAAGAGTTTAGGACCAATCAACGCATTTATCAAATCATTAAGTCAGAACATATAAAAGAGTTATTAACGGAGTTGACTAAGCCAAGCTTTCACTCCCCAGAACTTGAGTTAGTTAACACACCAATATATGAGGAAGCGCTTACCGATGCATACATTGGGGACTTCTACTTCAAAGATTTAATCACTCCGTTAAGTCATGCATTAACGTACTTCAAAATAGATAAGCCGCAAAAACATCTTATTTTAGAGGAAACGAATTTTAACATATGTTCAGTGAAGACTGATTATGAAGTAGTGGGATGTTTAATTAAATCTTCATCAGAACAACTAAGTTTAAAGGAGGTACAGCAAATAATCCAAAGCCTATTAGTGAAAGTAAGTGAGTTAAAACCAAGTCATAGATACGTCACATGGTTATTAGTCGGTGAATCCATATATATAATTGATTACTGAATCTTAATGAATTAACACCCTATAGATTTTTAGCGAATCTCCTTAAGTACTTGCGATACTTAGAATATGATTCGCTATAAAGAATCTTACTGAAACACTCCTTGCAAACCCTTATTGCTGGCTGTAGCTCAACTGAACATTCCCTGCATATGATCCTCCCACATATCGTGCAGCTACTCACTGAGAGTCTTTGACTACATAATTTACATAAAGTCTCCTTACATATGCTGCATAAACCTCCCGAATCTATATGGTTAGCACATGCATTCCTACCGCATAACCTACATGTTGCAACAGCATTTGAGGCCTCACACACTTCGCAGAGCAAGTTCATGCCCATATATACATGAAACTAAGGTTAATTAATCCGATTAAGAATTACATATTGGGATGACCTGACGACTATCTCTGAGTTTAGTGATGTCGGTGGAGCGACTGGGACCACAAATTAAGTAATAATCTCAGGTATTGTAAATAAGTAAATTGGAAATTGATTGTGGATTAAAAAAAGTTTAGTTTAGCCTTATATTCTGAATGTTGGGACGAATACTTGTATGAGCTGTATCAATCCATATGGCAAGTACACACATATACCGATTATGGCTAGAATCACCAATATTATGTGTGGTCTATAACTCTTAGGTAAGTACTTCATGTTTAGGTAGAGAAGCGCTATCCCCCATATCGCTAAAGCAAATAGGTGCGTTGCAGCAGATGCAAATGCCGTCAGTATAGGTAGTGAAAAGTTAGTTAGGAAGAAGATAGAGCCTATGATAATTAAATATGGCCATAGGTACATCCTGACTTTATTGGGGGTTATATCAGCAAATTTCTTGAAAGTACCTCTAACCATATCATATATTGTCCACATATACACCTCATGAAGGCCGTAGAAGGTTCCCCAGAAAGCGAAGAACGAACCCAACCACCATAATAATCCTGCCCAGGGACCTAAGGTTTCAGTAAGCCACGCTACCTGCACTTCAGCTAGTCTAAGTCCTGATGGCGCGATTTGCCTTGGACGTAACACCTCAATAGTTAATATTACAGCAGGTATTGTGGTGATGAAGACCATGAAGAACGATAAACCGCAATCAAACTTAGTTGGTAGTAACCAACCCTTTATCTTCTTCTGAGATTCCTCATCCTCCGGTAAGGATATCTTACTTAAACCCATTTCATGGACTTTCTTCAACATATCGTCAGAGAATTTAAGGAAGCCCCAGCCCTTCTCCCTCAGCATTGCTTGATAACCAACGTAGTCCTGAATACCTCCACCTAAAGAACCTAAGGCGGTTCCCAACAGCATTAAAGGTGTTAAAGCCCATATATCGGGAGCTGCTGTTCTGATCCAACTCTCATATGGTGGAATTGGTTTAGGTATAAATAGGTTCGAGAAGAACGCACCCCAATCAGGCCTAGTTCCTAGGAGGACCCCCGCCCAGAAGCCTATAAACATGCTCCAAAGAACTACTAAGCTAATTTTCTCTATAGCCTTATATGCCTTACCTAACCTAGCCGCAAATATTACCAATAACTCCGTAGCTACCACTACTAATATCCAGAAGTACAGTAAATCCATACGCCTACCTGTAGAAATCCAAAGCACTTGCGCTGATAAGGAGCTCAGTGTAACAAACCACATAGGCATAACTGACAATATTGTGCCAGCAAGGAATAAGTTAAACCACTTCGTTAGGACCTTGCCAGTCGCTATCGAAGCTGGGATACCTGTCAATGTATGCCATCTATTAGCTAAATATTGAACTATACCCTTAATCCAGATGCCGTATAGGAAGGCCCAAACCATAGCGTAGCCGAAAGCTGCAGCAGCTCTAGGCGTCCAAACAAGCTCACCGCTTCCTACGGTCAAGGAAGCAATTATGGCTCCTGGACCGGCAACAGTCCATATCCACTTAAGCTCTAACTTAGGAGGCTTTTCTATTTGGTCTAGGTATTTCTTAAAGTCTAATTCACTCATACAATGAACCTCTCACTATTTTTTACCACACATGATATATAAATTTATCTACCAGTCAGTTAAAGTAGTTCCTTCAGAGTTCTAAACCCGAAGAACGAAGTACTTAATTTAGAACTTGAGGAAATAACTTATTGGGTAGGGCTAATGAGTAAAACGACGCAATTAGTCGTCGTTGCTTTATTAGGTTTATTTATAGCGAGCTTTATGAAATTCCCGTCAATTAGCTTAGTTGAATTACACGCAGAAGCTGGAAATATAAACACCACTTATTCTGAAGTACTAAACTATAACGTACAAATGGTAAAGGACGTACTTACTAAGTTGAAAGTACCTAGCACACATTACGTGTGGAGTGTCTTAGAGAACGTCACTAAAATCTCCAATGAGATATCCCAAGTAGAGCGTAGTGATAAGGAGCAGGCAAAGAGACTTTTTGAAAATGCTATGAATCTTATACAGTACGCACTATTTGTCACCACCAATGAACCTACCATAGGTACTCAACTCGTAAGTATGAAGGATCTTTTGGCCAAAAGCCGAGAGCTACATGCGTTAAACGATACGCTAAGAAACATTATGGCTAAATTATTAATTCTTAATGGAACAACAACCGTGGCTGATTCAAAGATTAAATACTACATCGCCTTAGCCGATAACGCGTTAGACAAACTTAAATCCCTTAACCAATATCTAGAAGGCAAACAGCATGACTCAAGTACATTCAACAACACTTACTTCCTAACAGAACTAAACACCGTTAAAGAAATAATCGCGACATTAGATACCGAGTTAACTAAAATACAGCTCGATAGGTCTAAGGAACGGTTTATTATAAGGTTGAATGACCGCTTAAAGGTCTTAGATAAAAACGTTATTGAGTTAAGAAAAGACTTAAATTCATTAAGTAAATTTAGTAATCCTAACTTATCGCATTTGATTACCAAACGATATGAAGACTTAATTAAAGACGTAAATGAGGTAAATACGCGACTTGAGGGATTACGGAATTTAAGCGGAATTGAGTACGTGAGGGTTGCATCACAAATTAAGAGAGATGTGGAGGTATTAAATTTAAAGATAGCTGAATTCAATACAACCGTTAAGTACATACCTAGGGTTTTGGACTCCATCTACAGCAGAGTTTTAGAGATAAATGAAACATCTATTCGAGTGGCTAGATGGCTAGGTGATAACGGTAAATTACCACCTACGGTTAGAGAGAGATTAAATCAAGTTCTGAAGATAAATTCCCAACTCACATATTTAAGTGATGAATTAACTAAGTATGCAATAATTGGCGCTGGAAACCTCAGCGAAGTTTTAAGTAGATTTGAAGTAATGGCTAAGGAAGGGAAACATACAGGTAGAGATTTTAGAGAATTGATACGTGCTTATACTCAAATTTCTGAGGAAGTGACTCCCTTAATAGATAGAGTTGAGGGTTCCTTCAACAACGTTTTGGAAAATATAGGCAGACTCAACGAAATATCTAAGACTATAAGAGATGAAAAGGTAAGTCAGGTTAAGAAACTCATAAGGACGAGTATAGTAATATTAAACGATTTAAAGCTATATAGGGGAAACTTATTTACAATGGAATTAATTAACAACGTCTCACTACTTCTCAATGAAAGCCTAGATGATGTTAACTCAGGCAACTTAAATGACGCAATAAACACCTTAAATAAGGCCTTAAATATTCTTATAAACCTGAGAGGAAGGCTCACCAATACCCAATCCTTTATGGTTAAAGACATAATAAGATATGTTGATTCAGCGATAAACCTTATCTATGACTCACATTAAACCTTAAACCCTTCTTTACGTCTCTGGAAAGACATAAAAGATTAAAATTGTATGATATCTTTCGGACCTCCTATGAGTTATGACGTAGTAGTAGTTGGTGCCGGTTTCGCTGGAGCTTCAATTGCGTATTTCTTAGGTAGGTTAGGTGTTAAGACATTAATCGCCGATCTAAAACCTTGGGATTTTGTTGGTAGCAAACCTTGTGGTGATGCTGTAGGGAAGCACCACTTCGACGAGTTAAGTATGCCTTATCCTAAGGGGGATGAATTAGAAGGGATAGTTAAAGGTATATCTATCTACTCTCCTAGTGAGCAGCATGAAGTATTTGTTTCAGGTGAGGGTTTCGAGATTCATCGGATTAAATACACGCAGAGGTTGCTCTCTGACGCCATTTCAAGAGGTGTCGAATTTCTAGGAGGGACGCATTTTAGGGAGCCAATAATCAAAGACGATCATGTGGTCGGCGTTAAAATTTGGTCCGGCGGTGCTAAGGAGATATTTTCTAAAGTCGTGATTGATGCCTCAGGCAATGCTAGAGCTGTAGTTAGATTTCTACCGAAGTCATGGCCAGTGAATGAGGAATTAGTTTTAGGTGATGCTAACATTGCATATAGAGAGATTAGGGTTTTAGAAAATCATATAGATAACCCTGAGGTCCTTCGAATATACATCAACAACGACGTTGCTCCTGGAGGATATTGGTGGTACTTCCCATATAGCAAAATGGAGAGGACGGTGAACATTGGTTTAGGAATTAGAGGTGATTTGAGAGGACTCCATCCTAAGGAACTTCTGTACAAGCATGTTTTCTCACGCCCTGAGTTTAAAGGTAGTAAGGTAGTTGAATCCGGGGGTGCTTTAGTACCTACTAGGAGACCTATCCCCTCACTAGTTTGGAATGGTATCGCAGTCATAGGTGATGCTGCTTATGTAGTTAACCCGGTCCACGGGGGTGGTAAGGGGTCTTCTATGATATCAGCCAAATGCGTTTCAGAAGCAATAAAGAATGCATTAGAGGTAGGTAGTACTTCAGCTAAAGATCTATGGGAAGCGAATACTTGCTACATGATAAAGTACGGAGGGAAGCAAGGGTCTTTAGACATTTTTAGGTATTTCCTCCAGAAATTAAGCAACGATGACTTAGAATTCAGTATAAGTAAGAAGTTAGTTAACGGTAACGAATTAAATGAAATATCTCTGAGAGGTAAGTTTGAGGTGGGTCTAGTTGATAAGATATTAAAACTATCTTCACTACTCTCGAGGCCGTCACTCCTCCTTAAATTAAGGACAGTAGTGAAGTATATGGACCTAATCAAGGAACACTACTTAAAATATCCATCCACACCCGAAGGCCTAAATAAATGGTTACACGACCTAAATAAAATCCTTAAGAACTATCATGATTCGTTAATGTGAAAATCACTTATTTATAAAAGGCCCGTAAGTTACTTTATATAACTCACTGCTTTCCAACTTCTCAATAACGCTTAAATTCCTTCTATACTTTTCAACACTTAATTCCTTCCCAGACTCCCTAACCCAATCCTCGATCGTTGACATGTACTTCTTTTGCACGTAATCTCTATAAACATCGTTTAAAACGTTGAAGGTGCAGAAAGGTATTAACCTACCGTCCGGCATTAAGTAATGAATGTTACACCTCATGACTCTTTGAACGTCGTAGTTGTAAAGATCCATAAAGTGCATCATACCGATAAACAAGAACTTATAGTGCCAAACACCTAAGGCGTGGTAATCCCTCTTAGTGAATATGTCGTAAAGCATCTTAGGTAATGCGGTCTTAATCTCTGAAGGTATTTCACCCCACTTAATGAACTTACCTATGAGATTTAGCAATACTTTAGAACCTAAAATAAGTTTACCTTTGCCAGCTGACTCACCTGCTTTATCACGTAGGTACTCCAGGAATCCAGGCACGTCAATCATTCGCGTAATCGGTGTGTAAGTAACGTCATCACCTTCCTTTCTCACATAAACGTAGGTACCGACACCGCATTGTGGATGGTTACTCATCTCAAATTTAAATCTCCCCTCTAAAACTTCTGCGAATTCTGAAATAGGCACCGTTGAAGGTACTGTGAACCAATCCTCCCGACTTATAGAGCCTTTAGTTAACTCCTCAATTTTTTTAACAGCATCAGCTACCGTAATTCTCATTCTCTCCCTTTCAGCTCTCTTAATCATACCTGTGAGGCTTACAGGTTGGAAATTAACAGCTCTAACCACATCCATATTCAGTGCTGCGAACTTTATTATCTCACCTAATTCACCATCATTAACATTCTTTATTATTACGGGAACTAATACAACGCTAGTAATTCCTGACTTCCTAAATACTTCAAATATGTAGGGTACTTCCCAATGGTTCTTAGGGTTAGTTTTCGGAGTAACTCCATCAAAACTTAAATATATGGTATTTACTCCAGCACTTCTAATGCTCTTAGCGAATTCTATAGCCTTAGAGGGGTCCTCCATGTACAACCTTGCAAACTTAATTCCATTAGTGTTGAGCTGTACGTGCTTAACACCCAAAGACTTAAGCAACCTAATAATTTCAACGATGTCGTCCCTAATTAATGGCTCACCACCAGTCAGTTGTATTGCTGCAGTAACTCCCTGCTTAAGCAAGTTCTTAACCATAAACTCAATCTGCTTCAGAGTAGGTTCGTATACAAAGCCAACCTTCTCAGCATAGAAGAAGCAATACCAGCAATCCAAATCGCACCTATTAGTTAACACCATGTTAGCTAAAGCAGTATGGCTCTTATGTATTGAACATAAACCACAACTGTATGGACATGGTGCACTTAAATCCGTATATACGTGTCTAGGACCCCTTCCCTCAACGTACCAACTCTCTAACTTCTTAAAAAACTCAGCATCCCCTGAATAAAGCTCCTCGATCTCCCCATGTTCAGGACATACTTTCTTTATGTATACCTTACTGTCCCTCTCAACTAAAACGGCTGGAAGTAATGCGTAACAGTATGGACATATGCTTTGAGTATATCTTAACAAACTCTCTTGTGGTAGAACCTTCGGTGGGTTCGAACCAACATGCACCTCCCTATCCCCTATTGAAATAACTTTCCTATTTGCATCGTACCTAGATGGATGGATGAGGCCATCAGCTCCGTTACCACCTTCCAACGATCATCACCTCTATAATCCTGGAAAATGAATATTAAAAATTAGCTATTTATCTCTAAATAAAAGTAATGCGCTTAAGAGTATTTTACTATATGGTCGATAAGTTGAGGATACTTAAATATACTGTCTGCAGCTATTGTTACGATATTCGCTTTTACTCCCTGAAGACTTAATTCCTCCCCAACCCTAATAGAAGCACATAGATTAGCGCCCGTTGAAGGCCCACCCAAAATTCCTTCGTACTTAACGATCCTGGCTAAGGTTTCAACAGCGTCGTTGTAACTGACCTCAACAATGGAGTCAATTACGTTAACATATCTTGAAAAAATTTCTGGAATATACTCACTTACTAAACCCTCAATGTAGTCAGCACCCTCACCGCCTCCCTTATGTACTACCCTAGAGCCTTTAGGAGCTACTCCAATTACTTTAACCTTATTACCTAACCTATCCTTTAAATAGGTACCGACACCAGCCAAAGTTCCACACGTTCCCACACCCATAACGAAGTAGTCTATCTCACCTTTCAGATCTTCGAAAATTTCAGGGCCGGTTGTTTCATAATGTGCTTTAACGTTAGCCTCATTACCCATCTGATTTAGGTAGGGAATACCTAATTCCTCAGAAATCCTTCGTGCGACGCTGTACTTACTCTGAGGATGTTCAGCTGGAACGTAAGGGGTTAAAACTACCTCACCGCCTAGTGCCTTAATAGCGTTTATTTTGTTCGGAGATACGTTCTCATTAACAACTAAAATAGGCTTAAAACCCAATAAGCTGGAGATCCAGGCAACTGAAATTGCTGTGTTACCGCTTGAGGCTTCAACTAATTTACCTCCAGGACTTAAGAGTCCTTTATTAATCGCATCCCTCACCATGTACAGCGCGATTCTATCCTTATGGCTGCCTGTTGGGTTCAAGTACTCGAGCTTTACAAAAATGTTAACACCTTTAGGGGATAACCTACTTAATTTAACAATGGGTGTTCTACCTATTAAGGAAATTAAATTATCAACCAACATATCCCGACACCCATATAATCTTAAATTAAGTTAAAAAAGCTTAAGAAAATAGTTATAAGGGTATTAATTGATCTACGTCGGTTGCTGCGGTTTTAGCATTTCCAGAAGAAGATACTACAATACATTTAACGTAGTCGAACTGCAAGAAACTTTCTACGACCTACCAAATCCTGAGAGATTAAGGGGTTTGAAATCTGAGGCACCTGCCAACTTCGTATTCACGATGAAGTGCTGGCAAGCAGTTACACATCCGCTTGACTCCCCAACTTGGAGAAAGTCACGGTTTATTCCAAACACATCGCTGAGAGACCGATACGGCTTCCTCAGACCAACTAAAGAAGTTTTTGAATCGTGGGAGTTAACTATAGAAGCCGCTAAAACGTTAAATGCTAAAGCAATTATAGTCCAAACCCCTCCCTCCTTCAGCTACAATGAAGATAACTATAGAAACGCCTTCAATTTCTTCTCAGCAGTAAGTTCATCTAACTTTATAATTGGATGGGAACCTAGAGGAACCTGGCTAGAGAATCAAGAAAAAATCACTGAATTAGTTGGGAAGTTTAGAAATTTAGTTCATGTGGTGGACCCCTTAAAACAAAAGCCATCACCCCATAAAGATGTAAGCTACTTTAGGCTTCATGGTCTAGGAGGTGAGGTAAACTATAGATATAAATACAACGACAATGATTTGAAGAAATTATGTACGGTTGTAGAGAAGCTTACAAGGGAGTGCAGTGAAATATACGTTATGTTTAACAATGTGTATATGGCTCAAGATGCTTTAAGGTTTAAGCAGAATTGCTACGTGAACCATCTATAAGATAATTGGGCATATCGTAAGCACTACTTACATAACCTGTAGTACTTGACTTTACGGCTACCCTCATACATTACCTCACTACATACCTCCCCTCGCCTCTCCATCGAGTGAAGCAACTTATAAATACCTCTAAGCGTATATACTGGAGCTTTCTTCCATACACCGTAGGCTGTGACTTCACCAGCTTCCTTAACAATCCTATACACCTCACCCCGCACGTTTGCGTTCCGTTGACCGTAGTAAGATGTTGTTTTAAATCCCATCGTCATCACCACTACGGCCTTACCTAGGTTTTCAGCAACAGCATAAGCTAAAGCTGATATGGGCTTAGTTTTAATACCCTTTCTATCTAACTTAACAATAGATTCAAGTACATCTTCCTCACCCACTTCAATAAATTTAATTCCTTTAATTAACTTCGTAATATATGGAACACTCTCTCCCTTCACCATAGCAGCAACTACTTCATATGGTATTCCTACTCCGGCATCGACCAGTTCCCTCACACCCTTATATACGGAGTAGGCTAAAACCCCGCTCCTTACAGGTACTACAATCCTCTCAACCTTAATCTTCTTCTCAACTATTTCAAAAGCGATCGTTTTTAAGCCCTCAACAGTAAGGGGATTCACATAATCCAGGTATTTAGTGATGTTTTCATTAGGTACAGTAGTTAATGAACCTCCCATATTGAGGATTGCTCCTAATTCAGCCACGTTTAGAGATAAGACCTCCCTAACTAAAACTTCAAGCTCTGAAATACCGCTTAAGTAATAAGCTAATGAATGTGTGAAGTCTTCCTCGAAGTAAGTTGCAACCCTGGAAACTCTGTTAGTAAGGAAGTAACTAGCGATAACTGAAGATGCCCTATCAGAGTAAGTCCCCGTTGGGTTAAACTTCTCATTCTTAGCCAGGACCCCACCTAATTTACTAATAGGCGTTAATCCTTCACCTCGAGACACTACATCACGTACAGGAGGTAAATGACTTGAATACCTCCATATCCCAGGTTTCTTAACACATATTTCGAACTTCCTAGTCAAGTACCTAAATACTGGTAAGCCACCACATCTAGGGCATTTAAAAACCACTCCATTGAATATTGATCCGCATGAAATGCATTCCAGGTAGTAGGTATTCATGACCTGTAAGTCCTCACATATGGTTTTACTACCTTCTCGCCTCACTAATTAGGTATTTATAGAGCCGAATATCTCCAGTGAGTTCTGGATGAAAAGCTACAGCAATTAAATTCCTTTCAATAGCTACAGCCCCAAACCTACCGAGCGGGTGATCGATAAATCCGATGATTTTCGCATCCCCCCATGCCTCAACGATCGCAGGTCCCCTAATGAAGACTGCCTTCATATTTCCAAGTATGTCCACAAAGACTTCCGATTCAAAGGAATCCTTCTCCCTTCCGAAAGCGTTCCTAAGTACTTTAATGTTCATCAACCTAAGAGTAAACTGCCCTGTCTCACCAACGAACCTATCCACAACGTTTTTAGCTAGGAGTATAGCACCAGCACATACCCCCATTACAGGCCTCCCAGAATTTACGAATTCCCTAATCCCTACATCCAAACCTTTAATAGTGAGTAACCTTCCTATAGTCGTCGACTCACCTCCCGGGATTATTAAAGCATCTAATTTATCTAAGTCGTTCTTGAACTTAACCGCAAAGCTACCTACTCCAGGAATACTATTAAGTAGTTGAATATGTTCTAAGAAATCTCCCTGTAAAGCGAGAACTCCCACAGATACCATAATTAAACACCTCTCGACTGCATTAACTCCTCTGGCTTAATCCTCCTAATATCGATCCCGACCATAGATACGTTTTCAGAAACCATTTTCTGAGCTTCCGCAACAGTCTCAGGGTCATCATAGTAGGATGTAGCTAGTACTATTGCCTTAGCCCTAACCTCCGCATCCCCACTCTTAAATATGCCAGACCCCACGAAAACACCATCAGAACCTAACCACATCATCAAAGCAGCATCAGCAGGTGTAGCTATTCCACCGGCTGCGAAATTCACTACTGGTAGCCTACCTAACTTTGCGGTCAATAAAGCTAATTCGTAAGGTACATTATTCTCTTTACAGTAAATCCATATCGCTTCAAAATCCTTAGAAGCGTAATAACCGCGAAGCATTGATATATCCCTAGTAACTAGCTTAAAGTGCTTAACCGCCTCCGCAACATTACCGGTACCGGGCTCCCCCTTAGTCCGTATCATTGATGCACCCTCATATATTCTCCTAAGCGCTTCAGGCAGGCTCTTAGCGCCGTTAACGAACGGTACCCTAAAATTCCACTTGTTAATGTGACTTTTCTCGTCAACTGGAGTTAGTACTTCACTCTCGTCTATCAAATCAACTCCTACCTCCTCTAATAATTTAGCCTCCCACTCATGCCCAATCCTACATTTAGCGGAAACTGGAATAGTGATGGAGTTCATGACTCTTTCGATTACGTTTAAATCAGCCGTTCTAGCCACTCCGCCAGCCATCCTAACATCATACGGTAACTTATCTAAAACCATGACTCCAACAGCACCAGCATCTTCAGCAATACCTGCCTGAACTTCATTAGTAACATCCATAATCACACCGCCCTTAAACATCGAAATAAAACCAAGCTTAACTATGGGTATACCAACTTTAATTGAATGCCTTTCCACACCTTCACTAACCATTTCATCTCTAATCTCTAGAAGCTGGTAAATCAGATTGCGGAGCTTCTCAATGTAGACATAAGAATCTATTAGCCTCAAACCCATCTCCTGATTATCCTTTGGAATTATGATATATTTTTTACTGAACGTTCCATAATTCTAGGCCAAAAATGTGTCCAACCGCATAATACATTGATGGAGACATAAACTAATGTAAGAAAATCCCAAAAGATATTTATGTTACTAAATAAAAATCATATAGAGCCGCCGTAGCTCAGCGGGTAGAGCGCCGGCCTCGTAAGCCGGAAGTCGCGGGTTCAAATCCCGCCGGCGGCTCTACCACATAATAATGTCAATGACTTCTAAATTAACAACATAAGAATTCGACATAAACGTTAAATCGAACATATTGTGCGCGATAGTATAGAATTATGGAAAACCTTTTACGATGATCAGTAGCCTAGTTTCTGATGCAAACATGGTAGGTCGGCGTAACTCCTAGATAGGGTATTTAAGGAGAGGTCCTCACTATGTGGAAGGAATATAAGTGAAGCGATAACCTATCGCTCTGTAAAACAATAATCACTATGTGCTGATGCTTCAAAACAATGAAGGCAATCATGCTTGGAGTGCTCGTAATGTATCTATTTTGTCTATTTAAAAAGTAATTCGTAGTTTTTCTATTTATTGAGTTGTAAATGGTTTGAAATTAAAAAGATTGAGTTGAGGCCTTTGGATATTGATGACTTTAGAGTCATGCACTTCCTGTCAGTAGCCTTACCACTGACATCGGTATTTCTGGAAATATAACACTTAGTAATGCAGATAGTAGGACTGCAATAACCCCTGGTACCGATGACTTCATCACATCCTCCCAAGGTAGGTCAGGGTACATTCCCTTTATGTAGTAGAGTGCCAATCCTACTGGAGGGGTAAGGAACCCTGTCAATAGGACTGTGTTAAAGATTATCCCATACCATGTTGCATTATATCCGAGTAGTCTAATGACCGGATCCATTAGCGGGGCAATTATAGTAATTATGGCTGCAGTATCTAGGAAGCAACCCAGAAATGCGACCAGCCCTAACGAAAGAATCAGAACTGCTAAATGAGCGTTCGGTAAAGACAACATCACATTCGTTAAGTACGTCCTACCACCTCCACCTGTAAATATCGCTGTGAACGCATAAGCACTCGCAACAATCCACTCAACCATGACCACAACCTTAACTGTAAAAGCTAATGCCTTCTTCAGCCTTTCCCTGTTTAATCTCTTTAACGCTATTGTATATAGTAGTGTGACGAAGGCAGCCATACCAGCCGCTTCAGTAGGCGTTGCTATGCCAGCGAATATCGTACCTAAAGCACTTAAAATTATTAGAATGGGGCCTATAAAGTACCTCAGTACAAGTATTTTTTCCTTCAGGGGAATTTTTTCTGCTGGTATGACCTGTATCTTATCTCTATTGAAGTAAGTCCATATGACCGTGTATACCATATAAATGAGAGTCATTAAAGCACCTACTGCTATACCACCAGCAAATAACTTACCTATCGATACACCGGTTGTAACACCGTAGATAATCATGTTAAGGCTTGGAGGTACTATTTGAGGTAGCGAACCAGCGAAAATTATGGTAGATAAAGAGATAAATTGCGGGTAGCCATATTTCCTCATCATCGGATATATAAGTAATCCCAAAGTCACTACACCGGCAGCTACTACACCAGACATAGCACCTATAGCGTATCCTAGAAGTAAGGATATAATCAATAATGAACCCTTATACCTACCGATCCATATGTTTAAGGTTTTATACATATCTTCAACAATCCCACACTCCTGTAGGAGAGCTGCCATGAAGACGAATGGAACTAATGAAGTCAATGCGAAGTTATTCATAACGTTCCAGAATGCATTGAATATTATGTCTAAACCGAACCATCCCCACAGAATTAATGAGAAGGTCACCGCGGTCATTAATAATGCGAACGCTACTGGAATATTTAGGGCGAGTAGAACTGCGAGCATGGGGAACATTAGGATAGATATCGGTATACTCATCTAAATCACCTACACTCTAATTTTCATCTAGTTTCCTTCGTCTTAATAAGCGAATGAGTTGTTCACCGTTATAGAGGATCGCTAAAACGATTGATATTAGGAGAATCCACTTATACCACCAAATATATGGCGAGAATAGAGGTATCGTAGAATCTCTCTCACCAATTAGATATGACCTCATAGCTAAGGCATACGTATTTGGAACTAAGAGAGATAGGGAGGCAATAACTATCACTATGTTAATAACTGTAATCACGTACTTCAACCTAGGCTTAAGACGTTTGTACAGCAGATCAACACTGATATGCCCTTTCATCTCGGCTGTGTAACCGTAACCCAGTAAGAACAGCAGACCGAAGAACCATGTTGAGACAGCAAATGCAGGCATTAAAGGTTCTTTAAAAAAGTATCGAGAGAGGACGTAAACAACTACTGCCAATATATCTAGTAAGGTGAGGATGGATAAAAAAACAATCATTTTTACACAAATCTTCCCTATCATTAAATTAATCCCCCAGACTTCAAAGCTTTCTCAAGATCGCTTGCCCAGTCACTATAGCCTAAATCATTATACACCTTTATAAGTCTCTTAGCGTATTCAACAGCATCTGCGCTTTTCTTAGCCTGACTTACTATTAAGCTAATCCCGATTTCCTTAACCTTAGCGCAATCTTCCCTGGGAATCGGATTAATCGTAATTCCTCTCTTAACGAATTCCTGCTTAGCCAACATATTTGCGTAGTAGTCAATCATTATTGAGTCCGCGAAAGCTCCCTTCAACGAAGTTAAGACTACCTGTCTAAGGTCTTCCGGTAAGGACCTCCAAGCACTAGGATTAACTATAACTATACCGTCAACATGCGCATCTGCATGTATTGAACATCCAGCTACAGGCTCAAGTATGTATTTGACTACTTCATGAAGCCCTAAGAAGTAGTTGTCTAGCCATCCACCCCACTCGGCACCATCTATAGTTCCCAACTGCAGAGCTTGATAGAGCTCAGGACCAGGCATCGTCATGGGACGAGCACCTAAAGCTGCATAGAACTCACCTGACAGACCTATAGACCTTATAACGAATCCTCTAAAGTCTGATAAGGATGTCAACGGTTTTTTAGATGACATAACTGTCTCAGGTGGGTTGATGTTCAACATACCGATGAGTTGAACACCTCTTGTCTCAAGGCGTTTACTTAATATATCCCTAACTGAATTGAAGTAGTAAACCACTTCATCAGGTTTAGACAGTGGTCCTGGCCTACTGCTGAATAACGCAAATACAGGATCTTCAGCAACCCAATAAGCTATGTAGGTAACGGCGATTTCAACAGCACCTCTAGACACCATATCAAGTGTTTGCCCTACAGGGAACAATTCACCAGATGAGTACACCTCAATTACTAATCTTCCGTTCGACGCATTCTTAACTAATTCAGCGAAGTGCTGTGCTGTCTTAGTGAGAGGGTCAGCCGGAGGAGCGTGAGTAGGCATACGCCACTTTATTACTTGCTGAGTAGGTGCCGCAGTTGTGGTAACGGTTTGAGTGACTGTCTGGACAGTCGTACGAGTAACCGTTTGAGTGACCGTTAAAGTTGTTCCGGGAGCACCGGCTGTTTGGGTAACTGTTTGGGTAACTGTCCTAGGAGGCGCTGATGATGAACCTGCGAAGTAACCACCAACACCTGCAACGATTATTAGAACTACTAGTATAGCTACTTTAGCCTGACCTTGACCATACAACTTAAACGACCTCGTAAACAAATTTCAGTACTGCTTTATAAACTTTTAATTATAAATGAATAACCTAAAGTATATGGATGATCCACTTAAATTTTTTAGTTTACTACCCAATGGAGTGTGCAATCATACTTGCGATTTTCTTACTTCCGTTAGGATATTCTTTAGTTATTGGATTAACGTTATTAATAGCGTATTTAAGCTTAGCAGTAGTTAAGTCATCAACTAAAGGTATTTCAAGCTTCTCTGCATAGGTCATCACCTCATCCTTCTTTGCCCCCAGAGTTACTCGAGGGTTCCAAACGATTATGGTTGGTTTCCTATAGGCTAACCGTGCAATAGATGCTGTCACTCCTTGCTGAGTTATCACTAGACTCGCATTAGCTATCCACCTATGAATATCGCTCGTATATCTGAAAACCTTCCATGAGGGTTTTCTAGATATGTATGGATTTGGGTCGACGTCACCAGATTGAAGTACAACATTCTCAAAACCTAACTTCTCAACAGAATCAAACAACTCCTTATACCCTAAAGTGCCAGTAGTGACTAATACGTAACCTTCATCCCTAACTTCGTAGATTGGCGGCTCATATACAGGCCCTACTACGATACCATTAGGATATAATTCCAACTGCTCCTCCCAATGAAGAAACACTGTTCCTCCAATCGCTTCAAGAACTTTAACGGCCCTTGATTGAGATTTAAAATGCTCAATAGCTTCAATCGTAAATATCTTCGAACCACCTAGAAATTTAGAGAGTAGTGAAGGTAATATAGAGAAATTTGAGCCACCAGCAAATACGGAATATATCCTATACCTCGATGTGAGTTTAGTAGACTGTATTAAGGCCTTAAACCACCTCATTAAGCCCTTATATAGTGGTTCAGCAGGTCTCCTGGGGAGTACTTGAGTTATCACTTCACCATAGGGTCTGAACTTATCTATAAGGAACTCGTAGCCCTCAGCAACTAATATGACGTTCCTCCTAAAACCAAGACTAAATAGTTCGTGAACTACTGCGAAAGCATATCCGGAATGACCTCCATATCCAGCAACTATAAGGATTCTACTTTCACTGTCATTCACAGACCCTACCTCCCAAACCTCTACGTAAAGTACGTTAATAAACAGGCTTGTAAAGTAGGATGCGGTAATTGGGAGTAGCTTAGTGGATACTTTAAACTACTCAAGATCGCTCTCTATCTTTATTATAGCACCTTTACCCTTTAAGTAAGCATCATATTCATCCTTAAACATGCTTAAATTCTCTAAGGGCTGAACTCCTTGAGGTACTTTACGACTATGCGCTAAGCCTGCAGTAAATGCATGCACTAATGCAGTGAATGTTGAGGTTGCAGGACTTTCAGGAGTTCCTTCCAGAACAGACAACTCTGAATGCCTTCTACCATTACTTGATTTAGCTACTACGTATATTACCGCGATATCATTGATTTTCATAGATAGTTTATCTTCGAGAAGCTTAGCTAGCAACTCCGATGGACGGACGTATGAGTCACCAACTCTAATCAAGTCCTTACTCATGAGTCCTAAATCCCTCAGCAACTTCATACTCTCTATATGTCCGGGCCACCTCAAAGTGATTTCCCTCATATTCCTTACATCTATGTTTCTAATCAATGTCCTCAAACCATCGCTTACAAACCCCTCTAACAAACCTATACCCTCCAAATTAAGTTCAACAACAACGTCAAACGGATCCACATACCTCAGAACACCGTTTTCAACGATCCTAGCACTCCTAATGTACTCCTCAATAAGGTCTGACGGATTCCACGTAACAACATATCCTAAAGGAGGTATAGGCCTTTTAGGAATACCTCCAACCATAATATCAATGCTTTCAACATTCCTATATTTCTTAACAATGTAACCAACTACCAAATTACTATATCCTGGCGCAAATCCAGCGTCAGGTATGAAAACGGAGTTACAGTCCTCTACAGCTTTATTCAAGATATAAGGATCCTCAGGAAAGAAGGAAACATCTACTACGTCAATACACTTATTTACGAGCCTCTCCACAACTCTAAATGCGACAGCTGAAGGTAAGGCAGTAACTGCTAAATCTACCTTAGAGGCTAACTCATCAACAACATCTTCACTGTAAGTACGGAATTCAACACCATCAACATTTCTAATAACGCTACTTAACGACGGGTCTTTATCTAAAGCATATATGTGTGAATTTCTTGCTAATTCTCTAAACAAGTATAACGTCCTAAGACCAACCCTACCAAGTCCTAAAAACAGTACATCCCCCATATGATCACCAAAAAATAGTGAATCGCTAAAATAATAAGCACTATATACATTAAGTTGTTAAACTGTTAAGTCTCTTTAGGTTTAGCATCCACAAACCTATTAAATACCTTAATGTTAAAACTCATTAAAACTAGGAAAGCTGTAAACATTATTCCTTGGCCTAAAGGGAGAATGATTAGTAAGTATTCGCTACGTGCAGCAAGCATATCGAATACGTCCTGAAAAACCAACACCATAGTAATTAAGGGCAACACACCTAATGTCAGCATGAAAGTAATTCCTGAAGCCAAAGCTGAACCAAGCTCACCTAACTTAAGCCTCAACCTGTAAAAACCCTGTAAGATGCCAAATATCGAACCGAACACTAAGTACTCGAAGATTTGAGCAATAGGTGCTATCATTAAAACCGTATCTATGGTTGGCTTAACGGTTTTCAATATTTCCTCTATCTTATCTGGAGGGAGCTGCTTTGAAAGCTGATACTTCAGTAAATAATTAACTAAGTCCCCCACAGCAGGTAACGTTAACATTAAGATAAAACATAATGAAATACCTGTCATAATACCTGCAATTACTCCACGTAATGCATACTTACTATAGTCACCTATCATGAACATCGATTACAACTCAATAAATTAAAAAATAAATCCTTTCAATATCCATAGATTGTGGTGAGTGTTTGAGCATATTAATCCCAATCTTAATTTCATCGACTCCCGCATTGATAGCGTTAACATATATATCACGAAGAAGTCTTAAACTGTGGCTAACAGCACTCGTAGGTGGTGGTGGTTGGTTGATTGCCTTATTATTAAGGCAGCCACTACTACTTCTCCTTATGGGATTAGGTAATCTCTACCCATACATAGCCTCATTTCTTGCTGGACTATTCGAAGAGGGTTTCAGACTTACTTTACTGCGAATTAAGTTTATAAGGGAATTATCTCGTAAGGGAGCTGTTTCCCTAGGGCTTGGTTGGGGGTTTAGCGAGGCGCTTAATATTTACGCAATACCAGTATATTTTACATCAATTATGGTAGGCTATAACTGGGTGGACCTATTACCCGGAGCTATAGAGAGGAATAGCGCAGTACTCCTACATGTATCTCTGTCTATACTACTTAGTGTAAACCCAAATGATATACGGTTGCTGATCGCATCAATATTAACTCATACATTAGTTAACATCGTTGGTATACTTTCACTAATGATGTTGAGGGATGTGTGGTTAGTTGAAGCGATAATAGCGCTAACAGTCTTATCGGTATATCTCTCCATAATGTTAACTGTAGCGAAATCCAAACACAAATAATTAATTCAATGATTGAATCACCATCTCAGTTCAGGTCAGCATCTTCATCTATCTGCCGAGGTACACTTCATCACCACTTAAAGGTTAGTTATACATCCTTAATAGTCGATCGTTGAGGTAAGAAGTTTGAGTGATTTAAACAGCGGCCGTACAGCCTCTACAATAAATACGTAACTAAGTTTCAGTAATACCATGTATCATAGTAGATATGTTCGTTTACCATAAATATTGGATGCTCCCTAGCTCTACAGCAAATGTTAAACATGCATTTATGGCAGAGCGGTTGCCTATCCCTAAGGCAAATGCCCCTACCCGTAATCCAGAAATGGTCATCTATTATCGCTGACTTAATACCGGACTTAATCGCTAATTGCTTATATGCTGCTCTAATAACCAACCTCAACAGAATGTCCTCCTCATAACTTACCTCAATACCGTCCTTAATCTTCCTCCACAGTGAGCCGGAAACAAAAACTAACCCTAACCTATACGCAATCCTCACTAAGTGATTATCTACCGCAACATCGATCTCATCCAATGGATTAAGGAATCCGCGAGCTGTAAGGAACTTAGCTAGTAACATAGTTTTCTTATCAACTGGGTCTTCATAAGCTCTGAAGACACGTAAATTTTCAGCCAATCCTGCAGAACTTAAAGAACCCCTAATCCTATTATTCGAACTTTCTATTATTGAAGACACACTTGATCCGTAAAGTTTGACTAGTTTCAACCCGAGATCTCTAAGCAACATAGTTCTGACTTCAGGGTCTGGGAGAGATGTTCCATCAAC
Source organism: Sulfolobales archaeon (assembly GCA_025058345.1). Taxonomy (GTDB): domain Archaea; phylum Thermoproteota; class Thermoprotei_A; order Sulfolobales; family NBVN01; genus DTCV01. The sequence continues at coordinate 161,568 of JANXEN010000003.1, read as the reverse complement.
ACTAAACGTTCTTAAAACTTCCGAAACCGAGATCCTGGACAGCCGATCTGGAGAGAAGAAATCCGCATCATCTAAATATCTCATCATTCCAAGCCTGTAGAGAAGATCAGCTCCGCTATAACAGCCGTCATCAAAGCAAAAGTAATACGGTTTACCAGGTCGACTGACTCTATGATCTATAGCAACCATTGTCATGAAGTAACGCAAAACTCTTTCAGGATCGTCGTTCCTAGGCGGGTAAAACCTTGTATCATAAACATCTAGGTTTGAAAGAGTGTAGAGATTGCCCTTAAGAGCTTTGGTAACATCTTCAATGACAGCACTGTTGAGACCTATTAAATCCACAAGTATACCCCTAAACGATTGATTTTTTAAGAAATTATATGTTTAGAAACATTAAACTCTCTAAAACTTGAGGTTTTTGCCACGGAATGAATCCCTAGATTATTAACAATAGGAATGATGTGATGTATATTGTGAATAGCTTTAACTCATTCAACCCTACCAGCTCTGCACCCACGGCAGAGTCCATCACATCGAAGTGGTTAAAGAGATGTTCAATAAATAAATAACTTTATATCCTTTTAAACAAGGTTCACATATATTTTGTTAGGTAATACGTGATGGGTGAGGATATCCTCATTACTACTCTTGAGTACGTTCCAGGTTTTAGAGTTAAGAAAATTTTAGGGATAGTTAGCGGCAGTGTAGTTAGGGCGAGGAATATAGGCAGAGATTTTACGGCATTTCTTAGGAACATTGCAGGCGGTGAGATCGTTGAGTATACGGAACTATTAGCGCAGTCAAGGGATGAGGCTATTAAGAGAATGGTTGAAAAGGCTAGAGCTTTAGGGGCAAATGCGGTCATTGGTGTAAGACTGACATCAGCCAGCATTATGAGTGGTGCTGCAGAAACAGTGGCCTACGGTACTGCAGTCATATTAGAAAGTGAATGATTCCTCAATCGCCTCCACAACCTTACCTACGTTAACGTCAAAGCCTAACTCACTTAATGCCCTCCCTAACGAAGTGTATGCCAATAATAAATGATTCCTAGAGGCTTGAACACCCATATGACCTATCCTAACTACTTTCCCTTGAAGTTTCCCCCAACTACCTGCAATCATTACACCATACTTTCTCCATAGCCGATTCCTTAACTCAGTCTCGTTAATACCTTTAGGTGTTAGGAATGCCGTCACCGTAGGTGATGACGAATTAATTTCCATTGGATACGCTTCCAAATTCATAATTTCTAAAGCCTTCCAAGAAGCGGCTCTGACTACTTCATGTCTCTTAAAGACGTTTTCCACACCTTCTTCAAAAATCATCTTTAAAGACTCATTAAGGGCATAGACTAAGACATCACTCATGGTGTGTGGGAATATACCACGTTCATCAAGCATATCCCTCCACAATTTCAAATTCATGTAATATCCTCGATACTTAACTTCTTCTATTCGTTCCCAAGCCTTGTTACTTACAGCCATAATAGTTAATCCAGGCGGCGTATTTAGAACTTTCTGAGAACCTCCAATAACTATATCTAAGCCACAGGCATCGAAGTTTATTGGTACCCCACCAATGCTGGAAACAGCGTCCACAATGAGTAAAGGACCGTAGCTCTTAACAACCTTACTAACTTCGTTGAGGTCGTTAATAAGTGCTGAAGGCGTATCGCAATGAACTAAAGTAACAGCTACAGCATCTTTATTTCTCTGCAAAGTCGTATCTAACTCATTAACATCAATGCTCTTCCTCCAATTCGAATGTCCAACGCCTACTGGCACTCCCCCACAAAATCTAATGAAGTCAGCGAAGCCCTCCCCGTAAACCCCGTTAGATATTACTACAACTTTATCATTATTTCTAACCGTATTTGCTATAGCAGCTTCCAAACCAAGTATTGCCTCACCGGAAATTATATATAGGGAGGAATTACTAACTCCGATCAACTTCTTTAGGAGGTCTCTAGTTTCATTGTAAGTTGTTAGGAAATCTTCGTCGAGGTCGGGGTTAGTAGTTTCCCTAAGCAATGATACCCTGACTCTATGAGGGATCTCCGTAGGTCCTGGAGTTAGTATAAATCTATCAGTGAAGACCTTCATCGCTCCCTAACCTAAAATTGTTTTTAAACTAGGGAGTTAATATAGATAGCGATGCTGTGTAGAGGTATGTTAAAATAGGTATTAAACGTTATAAGATATATAAGGTCGAGGATAGTCTAGCGTGATGATGGTTAGATTATCTGAGTAGTGATGTACGGTTTCGGGACTGAAATACACACTATTAGAATAACGTGAGGATATAGTGCCTAGATCTTATGCGAAAGGCCTACCAATTCGGTAATACTCTTAACGTTCACGTCAGTCATGTAATTCTTAATAGATTCAACTATGCTGACAATAACTGAAGGAGAATAACTTATTACTGCAGAAACCACTTGAACCGCCTTAGCACCAGCTAATATTAACTCTAAGGCGGTTTCATGATCGAATACACCACCAACTCCGACAATATCGCATTTAAATTCCCTATACACTTCATAAACAGCTCTTACAGCTACTGGATGTAAAGCCCTTCCCGAAAGACCTCCTATACGGGCAGTAAGTATAGGCCTGAATGAGTAGATATCTATTTTCATCCCTCTTAATGTATTTATCAATACTAAGGCGTCTGCTCCTCCCTCCAACGACTTCCCTGCTACATTAATTAAGTTGTCCCACGGTCCTAACTTAACCCATGTAGGTATCTTTATGGAGGAGCTTACATTCCTTACAACCTCGTAAGTTGTTTGAGCGTCTTTACCTAACTCAGCCCCCAACCCCCTCACGTGAGGGCAACTTAGATTCAACTCAACAGCAGATGCTTTAGCCTCATCTGCAATTACGGCTAATTCCGCAAACTCCTTAATACTGCTTCCAGCTATGCTAACTATAACCGGTGTACTCAACTTAATTCCAGCATTAACTAAGTCCTTAACTACTTCAATACCTGGATTAGCCAACCCAACAGCATTTAAATAACTGTCGTAACCTAACTCCACAATTACTGGAGGTAAGTAACCCTCGCGAGGCTTTTTAGTTAACGTCTTAGTAACCACTGCTGCAGGACTGCCTTCCTCAATAAGTCTGATAATTAACTCAGGCTTATCACCCAGTACCCCAGAACCTACCATAACCGGGTGCTTGAGCCTTACACCACTAACAGATGTCTCTAACACCAACTCATCCACCAATAACTACCACCTTAGGCTTACCGATTACCTCACCTGAATCGTAGACGACCTCACCACCAACAACAGTCTTAACCACCTCACCAACATACCTAAACCCATCCAACCCTGACTTACGGGCCTTCGAATACTTGATACCTGCAATACCTCCCCTACTTAAATCTAGTATAGTGAAGGAAGCTCTATAACCAGGTGCTAACTTACCGTAGCGATCATCTACACCCAACACTTTCGCGGGACCTTCACACAAGTACTTAATCAGCAAATGATGGGACATGAATCCCTTAACAAACATCGTTATCATAATCCTACTACTAACTTCTATATCGGCGAAACCCGATGGACATAATCTCCAATCATATAGTTTCTCCTCATAGTAATGGGGGGCATGATCGCTAACAACAGCATCATAAAAGCCATTAATTAAGTTAGTAAATATTAACGACTTACTTATCAAATCATTAATTGGTGGGTTAACCTTACACCAACAATCCCTAACATCTTCGCTACTCAGCATGAAGTAGTATGGAGTAGTATCAACCGTAAACCCAAGATCTCTACACCTTAAAGGAGTTGATGGGTGTGCTGAGTGAGTGATATGTATCTTAGCAGCTCTATTCATATCTCGAATTAGCGACGCAACAGTTAACTCATTCCATGATGGTCTATCTAAGTATCTAAGAGGTAACTCACGTGTCGAACCACGTAAAGCGTACTCAGGAAGTTCTGAATGAACTACTACCAAACCTTCATATTTCTTAAGAATATATCCAATTACATCTAACTTATCCTTAAGGTCTTCAGGATATATCTTAAAACCTACATAAAGTTGCTTACTCTTAAGTAAATCATCAACATCCTCCAATCTTTTAGGGATCCCACAATATACGCCGTAGTCCACATATGACTTAATCCTTGCAAGCTCAACCCTTTTCATGAGGAGGTCAACACTATCGATATAGGGGCTAGTATTAGGCATATCTCCAACAAGAACATATCCGGATGAAACGGCAGCTAAGCTCCCACTTTCTAATGTTTCCTTATAGCTGTAGTTGAAGTCCCTTAAATGAACGTGAAGATCTATGAATCCGGGAAGAGTTACTAAATTACCTCCAGTTAAATCAACCAATTCGCAACCAAATTCCACCGATTCCTTACCGACAGATACCTTACCTATGTAGCCGTGGTCATCTACGTAGATCGTTAAGTCCTTAAGAGAATTGTCTAAAAACGTCTTAACGTAGAACACCTTCCCGTACTTAATCAAGTATTCAAACACCTATACTGAGTTACGCAGTATGGATTAATAAACACTGTATGGTGAGCTTAGGATATTAAGTCTACGTATTTATCTGCACGTATTAACGTACCATCCTTACATACTAAAAATCCCTTCATAGCACATGAACCGCAGAAACCTATTCCACACTTCATAAAGGACTCGGTCAGCAAATAGCCTATTACATTCTTAGGCATCATAACCACTGTATGATCTAATACTGCTTTAGGACCGGAAGCTATGTAGTAATCATATCTGGCTTTATTACTTAACTCCTTCTTAAGCAAATCAATTACAGTCATCCAGTCTAATTCCTCGTTGACTACCTCAACACTTAAGTAACTCCTCAACTCATCCACAACCGAAGCTTCATCCCTTGATACAAACCCCGCAAGTAACTTACACTCCCTAACTAACGGATGGTAAGACTTAATTAGGTAAGCTATTGGGGCGATACCTACCCCACCAACTATGAATAGACCTCTACCCATAATCATATCGTTAGTAATACCTATACCTAGCGGTCCCCTAACCCCTAAGTAACTACCCACAGGCAAATCATAAATGAGGTAATTAGTGGTAGGTCCTCTATCTTTCACTGTAATTCTAATAACTCCATCGCTATAGTCGCTAATGCTCATAGGTATTTCCTCATGACCCGGCACCCACAGCATTACGAACTGTCCTGGAGTCGGTTTTTTAAATTCCTTTAAAGGTCTTAAGAATAGGTGCGCGATACCTCTAGACACTAACTCCTTCTTAATAACTTTTGATGGGATCATTGCGACTCTCTCATATAATTAAGGATTGATTGATATGTGGGCTCATCAATGATGTTAAGCCTCCTTAAAGTTACGAATATCTGGGATGTCTTAATCAGAGATATTAATGGGATGCCTAACTTCTCAACCGCAGATTCAGCTCCTTCTTCACGGTCTAGAATGACTGAGAAAGCTACAACCTTAACCCCTTCCTCAATTAATTGGTTATAGGCTCTAATCAAAGTGCCTCCAGTGGTTGCGACATCATCCACCAATAGGACTTTAAGGTCTTTAAGAGAACCCTCAACTAATTTTCCTGTGCCGTGGTCCTTCTTCTCAGCTCTAACATACCCTATAGGCTTCTTAAGCATGAACCCTAGAACTGATGCATGTACTATCCCGGCAGAAGCTATACCTACTACACCGTCGAACTTTATTCCAATGTCTTTAAGTTTCTGCAACCATAGGTTAATTACCTCGGCATAAGTGTCAGGGAACGACGGCAAGATCCTAAAGTCAAAATAGTAGGGACTTCTTTTACCGGAAGATAGGGTGAAGTCCCCGAACTTAATAACCTTTACTTTATATAGATTTAAGATTAAATTATCCAACATCACGCATGACCACCAATTAAACACTTATGGCTGCTTAAATATTGGGATTGAGCTTTAATTACTGACTCTGCTGCTTTTACCGGGTCTTCAGCCTTAGTAATAGCTCTCCCCACTATCTCGAAATCCGCCCCAAAACATAGGGCTGAACCGAATTCAGCGCCCTGTACACCCACACCGGGAGATATTAGTATGTAGGAACTACCTAATCTAGTTCTAACGTATTTAATGATTTCTGGTCTAGTAGCGGGTGCAACAACTCCTTTAGGTTTTAGAAAATCTACGATCTTTAAAACCTTATCAATGACGCTGTCGTAAATTTCGGTACTTCCGGGATGCGACATCGAAACTAATACATATAGATCGACGTTTATTTCATTGCAGGTCTTAACTAAACCATCTAGACCTCCGTCAAATCCTACGAATCCGTGGGCTATAACGCCATCAAAACCTGCTGCCTTAGTTATCTTGGCAGTCAAACTCATTACGGCATCAATGTCAGCCAACTTTAAGTCAGCAATGAAGTATGCATCACTAAATTCCCTAATCACTGAGGCGGTAACGCTTAAACCATGACTTAAGATATAAGGGATACCTATCTTATATCCAGCGACTACGTCCTTAGTTCTAAGAACTATTGACTTAAATTTCTCTACACTCAACGAAGGGTCATCGATAGCTATTAAAACCCTCCCCCTGCCTTCTAACACCCTATTAAGTAGTTTATTCAACGAGCCCGCCTCGTTAAGATGTGTTTAAACTTATAAAAATTTCCATTAACGAAATATTGGGGTTGGAAGGTGTTATTATGAGTGACGGATTTAAGGGATTAAGCGGTAAGGACATTATATCCGTATTGGACTTAAGTAAGGAAGATTTTGAAAACATCTTTAAGTTAGCTGATGAGTACCGCGTGAATGGTTACAGAGATGTATTGCGTGGGAGAGTGCTATCCGTCGCGTTTTTCGAACCTAGTACCCGTACTAGACTGTCCTTCGAGTCAGCCATGCATAGGTTAGGCGGTTCAGTAATAGGATTCTCTAGCGAGGAAGCTACTTCTGTGGCTAAGGGTGAGAAATTCATAGATACTGTCAGGATGCTTGATTCCTACTCAGATGTAATAGTTATTAGGCATAAGTTCGAAGGCGCTGCAAAGTTAGCTGCTGAAGTTGCTGAACACCCAGTAATAAATGCGGGGGACGGTAGGAACGAACACCCGACTCAGGCTATGATAGATATCTACACAATTCTAAAGCTTAAGTCTAATGTAAGCAACTTAATTATTGGAGTTATGGGTGACCTAAAGTATGCGAGGGTCGTGAACTCGCTCCTCTACGCATTTACGATATTTAAACCTAAGAAAGTGTATTTGATATCGCATCCGCTACTTAAGCTTAGAGATGAGGCCAAGAAGTTCATCGCATCCCAAGGATTGAACTTCGAAGAAGTAAGTGATATAAACCTAGTCCTTAATGAGTTAGACGTACTTTATGTAACTAGAGTGCAGAAGGAGAGGTTCCCAGACCCCATCGAGTACGAAAAAGTTAAGAATGCATATAAGCTCACTGCAGACGTCCTCAGGAAATGTAAGGAAGACCTCATCATATTACACCCTCTCCCAAGGGTTGATGAACTTGAAAGGTCTGTAGATAGCACTAAACATGCTGCATACTTCAAGCAGGCGTCCCTAGGTGTTCCTTTAAGGGCTGCTTTACTAACCTTAATACTGGGAGGTTATTGACATGTCTGTAAGAGAATTAATAGTTAGTAAGATAAAGGATGGTACAGTAATAGACCACATACCGTCGGGTAGGGCTTTAGATGTCCTTAAAGTACTGAGGATTTCCGGTTCAGAGAACTTTAGAATCGCGATAGTGATGAACGTAGAATCATCGAAATTGAATAAGAAAGATATCGTTAAGATTGAGGGTAGGTTCTTAAGTAAGGATGAGACGGACATAATTGCGTTGATAGCGCCTACAGCAACCATAAATATAATTAAGAATTTTGAGGTGGTTGAGAAGCGTAAGGTCTCTACCCCACGAGTTATATCGGGATTAATTAAATGCCCTAACGTCACATGTATAACTAAGCATGAAGGTATAGAGACGACGTTTGAGGTTTTGAGTGCCGGTCTACGGGCCCGCTGCATATACTGCAATACCGAACTTTCATATCCTGAATTCGTTGAGTTAATACTCAAACAATTAGGGCCTAAGAAGTAACTATGACTCCACCGAAAAAACTAGTAGAAATAAATGAAGTTTTACATATCATTACATACCCTAAAAATGTAGCTGAAATAGGCGTAGCGAGGAGTAAGAAACTCACTGAACTGGGGATTAAAGGAATTTACGATTACGGTCCTTTATTTGTTGAAGGATTAAGGGTCTTGGGTAAGGGACATTCGTCAATAGTTCTGTTGGCTAAGCATGAGTCTATAGGCGATGTTGCTGTGAAGATTAGGAGGACGGACTCGAAGAAGGATTCACTATTTAGAGAAGGTTATTTGATGACGTTAGATAGATTTGGTGTTATGCCTAAGGTTCATTATTTTGATGACGATTTAATAATTATGGAGTTTATAGATGGTGTAACGTTAGGGAAGTACTTAAGAACTAATGATGTAAAGGGCGCTACATTGTTAAAACTTATCATGAACGTACTTACTGCGGCATATAAATTAGACCTAAACTTAATAGATCACTTAGAGCTTGCGAATCCGTATAAACATATTTTCATTTTAAAAGATATGGAAGTCAAGATCATCGACTTCGAAAGCGCTAAGGTTTCGGAAAATCCATGCAATCTATGTAGGATAGTCTCATATCTAACGAACTTACTACGTATCAGCAAGCAATCTAACATGGAAGTAATGCTTAAGAAATACAAATCGGGCTGCAGAGATTCTTTCCAAGATATCTTAACATCCTTAACATCGGTAATGGCTCAGCTAAACGGAATCAGCGTTTAAATTCCCATTAGATTGTTTTGAAAATACGTTCATGTAGAGTCTCTTTACATCCTCCTTAAGTAGATGTAGATATATCTGAGTTGTCTTAATGTCTCTATGCCCCAATATTCTTTGCAGTGCCGGTAACGCTAACCCACGTTTTAAGGCTTCAGTAGCAAATGTGTGGCGGAGGATGTGGGGTCTTACCTTTCTCGGGTCTACACCAGCTCGTTTAGCCAAAGTTTTAAGTCGTTTATATAGACCTGAATACGTAAGGGGTATGAGTTTATCCTCATAATGAACCTCTAAATACTTTCTAAGCACTTCCTCAGTTAGAGGCCCTATGAACACTACTCTCTCCTCACCATACTTACCTAACCTAACGTAGATCTCCTTATTAGTTAGGTCAATATCGTTGATAGTTAATGAGAGGAGTTCCTGAGCACGCAAGCCTGTCTCAATCAACAAGCAAATTATGAGTAAATCAACTATATCTCTAGACGAATTAATTAACTTAGCGACCTCGCCTTCTGATAAAGTAGCTACGACCCTCCTTCTTGGTGCCTTAACTACGCTGACCTCCTCCTTAAAACCCAACCACTTAAGGAAAGCCCTCACATACAGGGAGTAGTAATGTAGAGTGAGTTGTGTGGCTTTGGAGTCCTTCCTTACACTCTTACTAAACCCGCTCTTTAACCTAGTCAACCTCCACTTAATGACGTCATTTACACTTAACTCCTTAACATAATGCTTATCGCAAAATTTAAGGAAGTCAGATATCCCAATCCTGTATGACTTGATGGTCTTTTCGGAAATGCCTGAAGACCTAAGACTCAGTAAGAATTCTTCTAAAGCATCCCAAACGCTGAGTTCTGAAATGCCTTCAGGCGGTGGCGGTAATTCATACCTAGTCAAACATCCCCCTATGATTGAAGTAAATGCGTAATTTAATTTAAAGGTTGAGACACTTACAGCCCTACAGCACGTAAAGCATCACGATAATTTCTAAGTATTGTACTAAAAACTTCCTGAGCTTCAACACCCTTTATTAAAGATATTTCATGTACTACATCTAACACCTTCTCAGGAGTCATCCTAATCCCCCTATATACGTAAGGCCCGTCGCTTTCAGTTAAGATCATATCTAATGAGGCTTTAGAGACTATATCCCGTAACTTTGGCTGTAAACTCACTGCGGGATTAACGGTTATGTAATAGCCAACGGAGTGGATATCGTTAAGTAACTCTGGAGGGCCTGTATACCAATGGATGATGGCGACCTTAACGTCATACTTAAATAACATTTTCAACGCATCACTCCAAGCACCTGCCGCATGTAAGTTAACACCTAAACCGTTTGTAGAGGCGTATTCCAGGAACCTCCTAAGTACCTCTACCTGCTTTTCATAACTTTCAGGAACGAATCTCTTGTCGATCCCAACCTCACCTAAGAACCTCACATTACGGGCAGACTCTAACACTGCCTCTACCTCACCTAAGTTTACCTTCCCAACGTTCCAAGGATGTATACCTACTGACGGAACTACGTTCAGGCATTTACTCGAAATTTTCAACGTTTCTAAAGAGCTGGTATAATTATCTGAAACAGCTAAAATCCCTAAAGAAGGGTTACCGCAGTAATTTAGTACTTCCATGTCGTTGAATTCATGCAGATGGCAATGGGCGTCAACCAGATACATTAAGGTCCCACCAAATATATCAGAACTAAATGTTTTTAATGATAATAACGCATTTTCTTATGGGGGAATATTCTTGGTTAAAGTTATTAAGAGGAATGGCTTAGAAGAGGAGTTTATACCAGAGAAAGTCGTTATAAGCGTCTTGAAGACTGGGGCGCCGGTCGACGTAGCTAGAAAGATAGCTAAAATCATCGAGGGTAGAATTTACGAGAAAGACCTGCAGGTAGTTGAGGCTAAGGAATTAACTAAATGGATTCTAGAACTTCTCAGGAAATCCGGTGAGGAGTGGTATAGAGCGTGGATAGTATTCGATAAGTACATTAAGAAAAGGGACACTGAAAAGGAAATGATTTGAATGAATTAAGTAAAAGAGAAAATATTTTTCTTATTTAGGGTTACGTAAATATCGGTGGTTGATTGAACGAAGATATGCTTCGTTACGTAGTTGATTATGCGTTATCACTTGGAGCTGAATATGCTGAAGCTAGACATCAAGTTGATGAAACATCAGCAATGATTTCGAGGAATGGTAGATTAATAACCTTAGGTAAAAGCGTTAGCGATGGTGTAGGCATTAGATTAATATATAAAGGTGTTTTAACGTTCTCAGCAACTAATAAGTTAGATAAGAGCAACTTGATTGATGTCGTGAAGAAATCCGTTGATAGAGCTAAAGCACTCACCCACCTAATTAGGCAACCTGCTAAATTTAGCGGTGATGCTGTCGGGAAGGGATCATATAGGGCCTACATGTTGAAGGACTTTCACTCAACAGCTGTTGATGAAAAGATTAAATTCCTAGAGGATCTACATAAAACCGCAGTAAATACAGCTAAAGAAGTTAAGGTACCTACGACATACTGTGAATATGTTGAACATATTCAGAAGAAATTAATCCTCAATAGTGACGGTGGATTCGTAAGGAGTGAGGTCCCCAGACTATCAATCACCTTTAACTTGGTACTTCATCACGGCAGTAAAGGAACTCTTCAGAGGTTGATGCAGTGGGGAGCTTCTGGAGGTTTAGAACTTCTTCAGAATTGGGATCCGATCAGGTCCCTGGAGAGTGAGGTAACTAGTCTAGAGAAAGTCCTTCTACACGGTATCGAACCTCCGAAAGAACCAATCGATGTAATAGTTGGGTCTGAGATAGTGGGGCTGATTGTTCATGAATCTGCAGGACATCCTATGGAGGCTGACAGAATCTTAGGTAGGGAGGCAGCTCAAGCTGGGGAATCCTACGTCAAGCCTGATTACTTCGGGAATTATAGGATAGGTAGTAAGTACGCAACTGTGATCGAGGACCCGACCATTCCAGGAAGTTACGGCTTTTACGAATATGATGATGAATGCGTTAAGGCACGTCCTAGATATCTATATAAGGAGGGGGTAATCAATGAGCCATTGCATAATAGGTCTACAGCCTACATCTTAAGAACTACAAGCAACGGATCTTCGAGGTCGATGGACTACGCAAGCGAACCAATAATAAGGATGTCTAACACGTACTTAAAACCCGGCGATATGGGCTTCGATGAACTAATTGAGGATATAAATCACGGCGTATACATCAAGTCATACATGGAGTGGAATATAGATGATATTAGGTGGAACCAAAGGTATGTCGGACTTGAATCATATCTAATTATTAATGGGGAGCTAAAGGATATGATTAGGAATCCAGTCTTGGAAATATCTACATCATCCTTCTACAGTAAAATAACAGGAGCTGATAGGGAGTTGAGGTTTTACCCAGGTACCTGCGGGAAGGGTGAACCTCCGCAGGGTATGCCAGTATGGTTTGGAGGTCCAAACGTTAAGCTATCGAAGATTAAACTAGGGGGTGTTGGAGCATGAACGCTGACTTATTGTCGATAAATGAATCTATACTGGGTAAGCTACGTAACTCATATGATGAATCTGCGGTCCAAATTAATGAAGTCAACAACGTTATGATTAAGATAGTTAATAACGAGATCTCGCTCAAGCATTCTCAAACACTGTATAACATCAGCTTATACCTAGTGAAGAAAGGGAGGTTATTCATGCTTGAGTCCTCGACTTCAAACATTAGCGAACTTACTAGTTTGGTAGAGAGGATTGGAAGCTATGCGGAATTAGTTCAAGAATCCGAGTTATACGCACCCCTGCCAGAACCTAAACCATATAAAGCACTAAGCAACCTATTTGATAACAAAGTTCTTAACTACATCGATAATTCAGCACAGTTATGCGAGTTGATGATAAACTCAGCTATTAATGAAGGGGCGCAGAGAGTCTCAGGTACGTTAAAGCTGAGTATAGTGTCAAAAGCTTTAACGACTAGTAAGGGTTTCGAAGGATTTGAGAGAGGTAGTGAGGTAGTCTCGTATTTAAGAGCTTTTAAAAACGAGTCCTCAGGCCATTGGGCGTATGGAGGGAGGTTCGTTGACTTAAATTCGATTGAGTACGTTGGAAAGAAAGCCGCTCAATACGCAGCATTTACTAAGGAAGTTGTTGAAGTCCCTCCAAAGAAATATGAAGTAATACTCTCACCACTAGTTGTTGGTAATCTCATGGAGTTAGTCGCAACTATGGCTTCATCTTTCTACGTATTATCCGGCTTCTCAATCTTCATGAACAAAAAAGTTGGTGATGTCGTCGCATCTGAGAACCTAACACTGGCAGACGTACCTAGAGACGTTGAACTCAGTAATTCAACAGCCTTCGATGATGAGGGTGTTGAAACATATGACAAGGAGATAATAGGGGGAGGTGTGTTGAAGTCCTTACTGCATAACTCAAAAACAGCGGCTAAATTCAGCACCACCTCCACAGGCAACGCAGGTTTGATATCACCTAAGCCTTGGAACATATCTCTGATGCCAGGTGATTCCAGTGAAGATGAAATGGTTGAAGAAACTAAAGAAGGTTTACTAATAACCAATAACTGGTATACAAGACTTCAAAACTACGTTGAAGGAACCTTCTCGACGGTAAGTAGAGATGCTGTCTTCTACGTACGTAACGGTGAGATAGTTGGAACCACTAGAAGGGTTAGAATAGCAGACAACCTCAATAAACTTTTAAGGAACGTATCGTTCATCGGTAAAAAACAGTATCTAATTAAGTGGTGGGAAGTTACGGTACCTTCGAAAGTTCCTTACGTAATGGTTAAAGACGTAAACATAACTAAGCCTTTCGATTAAATTACCTCGTCTGGTTTTTCATACTCGCCTAACCCCTCTTCACATTCCTCAGCTTCTTCCCATCCCTTAGTACATCCGTTACCGAATCTAATAATGGACTTTTCAAGCCTTGTCAGAAGTACAACCCTAGACGCCAAACTATATGAAACTATGTTGTACCCGACTTCATTTGATAAACTTTTCGCGAACTCCATAACCTCATTAAACGACGGCATACTGCTCCTACCTAATCTATTGATAGACCTGCCGACATGCATGTAAGCCTTCGTCTCTATGTAGGTGGGTTGAGAAACCTCTATAAGTTTCTTAAAACTCTTCACAGCCTTATCATCCATGTTGAATCCTTTAACTAGTGTAATTCTGATAACTGTAGGTGATGTGAAACTTGGTAATATTTCTAACGTCTTAAGGGTGAGATCCCACGCTTTTGGGATTAGAGGTCTATTGAAGTGAGCGTATGTTCCCTCATCATATGCCTCTAAAGATATATATAGCTGACTAGGCTCCTCTCTTAAACTAGCCAACACATCTGGCCTTACCCCCCTAGTCACTAAGAAAGTAGATAGTCCTCTTTTGTGAAACTCAGCTATGAGCTCCGATAACCTCGGATAGAGTGTAGGCTCACCAGTTAGGCTAATAGCCACATGTTTAGGATTCATTGCCTCCCTGAACATTTCCTTAGAAGTCCTGTTCTTATACCCGCTAACAGTCCTTCTATGCTCAAGTATAGCCATATCTGCAATAAACTCAGGGTCATCAACGCCAGGTAACTTGGTAAGGTCATCACTACCTGTACCTACATCCTGAGGTCTCATCCTCCAGCAATGAAGGCATGAATTCCAACACCATAGAACGGATGGAGACATTTGAACGCATCTATGGGACTCAATACCGTAGAACCTACATTTATAGCAAAATCTACCGTATACGAGTGCGTTGTGAACCCATAAACACTTCTTAACTGCACTATGCATGCCTATAATATGGTATTTCTGCCCCTTCAACCTCTCTACACATTCGGTATATACGTCAGCAGTTAATTGCATTGCTACCGTTTAATGGATGCGGTACCAGGTTTATAAGTTAAAGAATAGTTAATTTATTTGGTTGTCATTTAATGAAGTCCGCAGTTATATGTCATGGCGACTGCGACGGTGTTATAAGCGCTTTTCTCTACATAAAGCATTTTTTGAGAGACGCCTACCCCAGTAAAACGGAGTTAATATTTACACAACCTTGGAGAGCTCACCTAGACATTAAGAAAGTCCCTAAAGAAATTAGTGAATTAGTTATGCTTGACATAGCTTTGAGTAAAGACATAATCAGCACCATGATCCCCTTAGCTTCTAAAGCTAAAATCGTTGTAATAGATCACCACATAAGCAGTGAAGAATTCGTAGCCGAATTAACTAGAATTGGAGCTAAGGTAATATGGAGTAAAGCTACATCCACCCCAAAACTCATGAATGAAACACTGAAACTCAACACTAATCCCTACGAAGCTATACTAATTAGAGTTGCGGATATATGCGAAGGAGTTGAGGCTCAGGATGAGCTTAGTAAAATGGCTGATTTAATTAAACTATCAATAGCTAGAGATCCAGGTGATACAGAATTCCTTCACTTCCTAATAAGATCTATGTTAAGAGGTAATAACATCATAAACCTTGAGGAGGTGACTAAACGTGCAGCTACTGCGAAATGGTTGCTTAATAAGTTGCTAAAGCTTATGAGAGATAGAGCGATATTGGTGGGGGACTACCTTATAACCACCCTAACCTCTTCTGAATCCAGGATCTATGCCGGGTTGTTAGGTATAGCCTCCACCGAATTTACTAAGGAAATGAAGAAGGATGCTATCCTCATACGTGAGGAGGAGGGGAAAGTAGTAATAACCATTAGGTCTTCAAGAAAGAATGCCCTAACTTTATGTAAAGTTATTGCTGAAAGATTGGGAGGTAAGTTCGGCGGACACGTTGAGGCAGCCTCAGCAACCCTAAATAATACACCTTTAGAAAAGGCACAGCTAGGCGTTTTGGAGGTGATTAAAAACGTCAGAAGAGGTACTACTACCTAATGTAGAATGGGATGTACTTCATGAACTCATTAGGAAGAACTATAAATTAAACACCATTGTATTAGTTGGGAATTGCGAGGTTTTCTATGAGGGAAGAGCATCAAGTAAAGCATCAGAGGCGCGAAGACTAATTGTTATAAAAGAAGATGGCTCTTTAATAATTCATGAAGGGAAGGGTATAGACCCCATTAACTGGCAGCCTAACGCCGTAATAACTACAAAGGTAAATGAAGAGTCATTTGAGATTAAGGCCATGAGAAGTAGACCTAAAGAGGTGGTTAAGGTATATATTAAAGATAAACCGCATTTAATGCTGCTTAAACTTCGAAAGGGTTTAATTATACTTAAAGGTACGGAGGATGATATGGTAGACTACATAGCTTCCAATCCGTCGATAATTGAAAGCGATGCTAAATTAATAGCTAAGGAATTCATAACACCTCACGGTAGGATCGACTTAATTCTAAGAAACTCTAAAGATGAGTTAATATTAGTTGAATGTAAGAGGGCTGAAGCTGATTTAGATGCTGTGCACCAGTTAATTAGGTACGTCGATTACTATAGAGGCCTAGGACTTAACGTTAAGGGTTATATAGCCTCTCAATCCATAACTCCCAACGCATATAAATTACTGATTAAGAGTGGCTTAAATTATGTTGAGATTTCCTCAAATACGAGAGTGAAATCAAGCAATACGTTAAATCCAAATACTCAGTAACTCAATTTTATTAAAGGATTTATAATGATGTATTATAGGTAGTGATGATGAGTAATAATGAAGTAATTGAGAAGTTCTTTTACCCCAGTTCAGTAGCGGTCGTAGGAGCGTCCAGAGAACCTAGTAAAGTTGGGTATCAACTACTTCATAACTTAATAGCTAAGTATAGGGGTAAGGTCTATCCCATAAACCCGAAGGTTGACGAGATATTGGGAATTAAAGCTTACCCCAACGTAAATTCCGTTCCAGGAACTATTGACCTTGCAGTGATTTCAGTTCCAGCCCCTGCAGTTCCTACTGTAGTTGAGGAATGTGGTTTGAAAGGTGTTAAGAGCGTAATAATAATTAGTGCAGGATTTAAGGAATTAGGTACTTCAGAAGGTATTGAGTTTGAAAAGAGGATAGTAAGTACTGCGAAAAGGTTTGGGATAAGAGTGATAGGCCCTAACTGCATGGGTGTTTATGTACCTAAGGTAGGTTTAAACACCACTTTCTTGAACCCTGAACGAATGGATTTCCCTAATCATGGAAACATAGCGTTTATTTCACAGAGTGGTGCTTTCGGAATTGCAGTACTTGACTGGGCTGCTATGAGAGGCATAGGGATAAGCAAGTTTGTTAGCTTAGGTAATAAGTGTGATGTCGATGAATCAGACCTACTTAACTATCTAGTTAGCGATGATGACACTCAAGTCATTACCATGTATGTTGAGGGGGTTGAGAAGGGCAGGGAGTTCGCTAAATCACTTAGGTCGGTGACTACAGTAAAACCTGTCGTGATCCTCAAAGCAGGTAGGAGTGAGGAAGGGGTTAGGGCCATTGCCTCACATACCGGTAGTCTAGCAGGAGCAGATGTGGTATATGATGTAGTGTTCAGGCAGTTTGGAGCTATTCGAGCCATGGGTATGGATGAATTATTCGATATTGCACTCTCATTATCACTTCAACCTCCTGCTAAAGGAATGAATGTAGGAATACTCACAGTTGGTGGCGGTTCAGGAGTCATGGCTACTGATGCAGCAGTAAGTTTAGGGTTAAAAGTACCTAAACTCTCAGACACAACTGTAAGTAAGCTTAGAAAGGTCCTACTACCGATAGCAAGTCCTTACAATCCAGTGGATGTAACAGGCTCAGCTAGGGATGAACACTTACTCCAAGCTGTTGAGATATTAACGCGTAGTGGTGAGGTAGACATAATAATATGGATCCCGTACTTCATGGCTCCGGGAATTAGCAAAGAATTAGCAAAGAACTTCATCACATTAATTAAATCGATAAATAATGAGCTAGATACACCTATACCGATTGTGGGGGCAGCTACAGGAGGTAGACATACAGCTAAGCTATCCACGATTATCGAGAACGAGGGAATACCTATGTACCCCTCAGTCGAGAGGGCTGCCAAAGCTGCGTGGGCTCTATGTAAGTATGGGCAGTGGTTAAGAGATAACGGTACTTTCGAAGAATATATATCTAAACATATGAGGAGTAAAGCAACTAATTAAAATAAAAACCATCGACCAATCAATTAACTCTAAATGTTAGTTCTAAACGGTATTTCAGACAATCCTCTCTTACCTAATTCCTTCCTAACGATATTAACTCCCTTAACCATGGAATTAAGTTTAGCTCTAGCCACACTTCTAGGAAGTAATTTAAGACCGCAGTCAGGATTTATGTATAAATACTGAGGTTCTATGTATGAGATTGCCTTAAGTATAGCTCTAGCAACCTCCTCCGGATCCTCCACCCTCCTAGTATGGACATCCACCACACCCAGCCCTAACTCCTTCGTCAAACCTTTAACCATCTCTAAATCCCTGAAACCTCTGTTCGCGAACTCCAGCGCATACTGTGTAACTTTCAACACATCAAAGTACGGTTTAAGGATATCGTAATTGCTGTAGCATACGTGTAAACCGACTTTAATGTTGATACCTTCGATAGATTTATTGATGGCTTGAACAGCCCACTCCATCTCAGCTGGATGGGTGGTTAAGGCGGGTTCATCTACCTGGACAAATAATGCCCCAACCTCCTCCAACTTTTTGATTTCCGTGTTAATTATTTTCGCTAACTCGAATGTTAATTCCTCCTTACTGTCGTAGTATTCGTTGAAACTCCAGTCAGCTATAGTATAAGGCCCTGTAATTGTGACCTTTATAATTTGCTTCGACGTATTCCTCCTAGCGAAAAGAAATTCCTCAACTATCATAGGCTTCACGTAAGATAGCTTACCAACGACTGCAGGCTTTCTAAAGAAATTATTCCCCCAAACCCTCACCGGACCGTAAAACTTAAAGCCATCTATCCTCTCAGCGAAGTACTCAACCATTTCGTCTCTACGCATCTCCCCATCAGATGGGATATCCACCCCAACTATTTCATGCTCCCTTAAAACTGCAACAACGGCATCATCAGCAGCTTCATTAAGTGCCTCTACATCATACCTACCAGCTTTAAAGCCTTTAATGACCTCCCTAAACCACTTAGGCCTCGGATACGAACCTATAACTGTCGTAGGTAGTATGGGTAAATTCATTTAACATCACCTCTGTTTTTATTGTATAGATCTACAAACCTACCTAATTTCTTTATCTTCCTCACAGCAATGATTTCAGGGAGGAAGTCCATGGGGGAGTTATTGGAAATGAATAACTCACTCACGTTAAGTTTTGAGAACTTATTGACATACCAATAAACACTTCTATTTCTCTCAATCAATGTACTCCTTGAATCGTATATGCCGACGGCAATAGAATTTAACTCCGATAAGTAATTAAAGCACTTGGTATAGTCTTCGGTTGCCTTCAAGTCGATCCCAATTATGTATTTAGATAGGTAAAGTAGGAAGTCTAAATTCTTGCATGCGTTACCGAAGTAAGTCTGAAGCCATATTTTAACCCCAGCCTCCCTAAAAACCTGCGAAAGTAGTTCAACACCTAATAGCTTGATTTTCGGGTCAGCCCTATCGTAAGTTAATTCAGGTTCGTGAATCTCGATAATGCTGGCGTTACGATGTCTTAACTCATTAAGTAATGGCCGTAGTACATCGTAGGCGTAATCCCTCATCAAGTCTTCTACACTACTGTAGTGGTTGTTGATGGAGTTGAAGGTGAATGTTAGTGGACCAGGAAGAACTGGTTTCAAAACGTATTGCGAGTTATTTCCGGCAACATCATTAAGTATTTCCATGGATTTCTGATACCAAACAGGTATTGGGCAATCATCCCTTAACTTAATCCTTCCTTCGATTTGGGGCGCCCTAAAGAAGAAGTTATTCTCATAAAACCTATATAATCCGTCGACCTTAACACCGCTTATGTAGTTTGCTAGAGGATTTAAGATATCGTCCCATCGAAACATCCCATCGGTGACGTACTTTATCTTAGATGAGGTAAGCAGCTTAAATAACTTTCGTGTGTAGTTTTCATATCCGGCCTCAAGCTTCTCACTGCTGATCTTACCGGAATTAAATCTACTCACAAGCCTAGCCAGTCCTTTAGGTCTTGGAAAGCTACCCACTATGGCTGAATGTACCTTAACCATGTAAACACCTTATAATGTGTTATACGTTTCGATTTTTAAATCTCTAGTAATGGGTGATCCTTCCTTTTCATGGAACACGCTAAAATTAATTAGTTTAATCGCCGAATTTCAAGTGGTGATTTCATGGATGTTAAGAAGGCATTAACTATAGCTGGAAGTGATTCAGGTGGTGGGGCCGGTATTCAGGCCGATTTAAAAACCTTTGCCGCTTTAGGGGTTCATGGAATGAGCGTCATCACCTCAATTACTGCTCAAAACACCTATGAAGTCCGAGCCGTCCATGATATTCCACTGAACGTCATTAAATCCCAATTTGAGGCGGTGATTGAGGACATAGGCGTAGATGCCGCTAAGACAGGAATGCTAAGTAACTCCGACATTATAGAACTTGTAGCCGATTTAGTTAAGAAGTACAACGTAACCTTAGTCGTCGATCCTGTAATGGTTGCGAAGAGCGGTGCACCCTTACTTAGGGAAGATGCCGTAAATACGTTAATTAATAAACTCATCCCCTTAGCTACTGTGATAACACCCAATAAGCCGGAGGCTGAGAAATTATCTGGTAAGAGCATAAAGGAGTTAAGCGATGCAAGGGTAGTGGCTAAGCAATTAGTCGATGATTTAGGTGCTATGGCTGCAGTCATTAAAGGCGGACATATGAGTGATGAAGATAGCGTCGATATAATGTATTATGACGGTAAGTACTATGAATTTAGAGCTCCGAGATTGGAAAGCAGGAGTACTCACGGTACAGGATGTAGCTTCTCAGCAGCAATAACGGCGGAATTAGCGAAGGGGAAATCCATACCAGAGGCTGTGAAGATAGCTAAGGAATTTATAACGACAGCGATAATGTATGGCCTTCCGGTAGGTAAAGGCCACGGACCTGTAAACCCTACGGCATGGCAGTTAATACCTGCAGAAAAATATAAAACTCTACAACAACTAAATGAAGCCGTAAAACTAATTGAAAACTCAAGCAAATATGTAATTAATTTAATTCCTGAGAGCCAGTCAGAAATCGTTATGGCGCTTCCTAAATTTTACGTAAGAAGCATAAACGACGTTGCTGGAGTACCAGGAAAACTCAATAAGGTTAAGGACAGAATCAAAGCTGCTTCACCCCCTGAATTTGGTCTTAAGTCAGCGTTGTCTGAATTATTGATAAAAATTATGGAGAGATATGATGAGGTGCGTTCGGCGTCAAGCATAGCATATAACGAATTATTGGATAAGGTAATTAGGGAGTTAGGACTTAATGTAAGTTACTTAGAGAGTGTCGAAGGTTTAATTTCTGACTCATCTAAAGCGTTACTACACGGTAAGGGAGTTAAGGAAAGCGCACCCGACGTATTGATTGACAAAGGTAGTTGGGGTAAAGAACCCAGAATCATTGTGTTAGGCATAAATGCCCTAGATGTAGCCAACAAAATAATTAAAATAGGTAGTAGATATGTGGAGCACTTAAGCTCAATAAAGAAATGAATTTCCAACACATATGTCTGACTTTAATGAACTATAGATAACTATATGGTATCATAACTTCATCCATTAGGTTGCACTTATATTTAAAGTATTAAATTATTGTTTAGGTGAAGTGAGTATATGAGTTTAGAGGAGGTCTATGACACTATAATTATAGGGGCAGGTATTGCAGGTTTATCTTCAGCCATTTATACTTCTAGACTTGGATTAAAGACCCTCATCATTTCAGTCGATGTTGGTGGTCAACTAACATACGTAAGCTCCATTGAGAATTATCCAGGCATTGAAGCATTATCTGGTTATGATTTAATGTTTAAAGTTCGCAATCAAGCGAAATCTTTTGGTGCTGAAATAATTTTAGATGAAGTAATCGATTTAGCAAAACACGATGGGGTATTCGTAGTTAAGACGAAGGGAGGTAGAATATTCAAAGCCATCTCAGTCATAGCTGCATGCGGTAAAGCACCTAGAAGGTTAGGTGTTGAGGATGAGGAGAGGCATATAGGTAAAGGGCTGAGTTACTGTGTTATATGTGACGGCCCATTCTACAGAAATAAGAAGGTAGTTTTAATTAGCTTTGGAAATAAGGGTGTTGAAGGTCTTGAGATCTTATCTCCCTTAGCATCTGAGGTACATTACGTCACCACTTCAAAATATGATGAGAGCGTCGAAGTAGCTAAGAAGTTTAGTAACGTCCACACATATCCAGGGTACCGTGTTACCAAGCTATCTAAAGATGGTGGGGTGTTTAAAGTGAATTTAATAGATCCTGATGGAAGCGTTAAGGAGTTAGAGGCTGATGGAGTGTTCGTGGAGCTAGGATTTGAGACAAGGATAGATTTCCTTAGAAAGTATGTTGAGGTTAATGAAAAAGGTGAAGTAGTTGTTGGGAAGAGCTGTGAAACAAAAGTTGAGGGACTATTCGCAGCTGGGGATCTCATAGATATGCCATATAAGCAGGCCGTCATAGCTGCCTCTACGGGGGTGATTGCTGCTTTAAGTGCTGTTAATTATGTGAACAAAGTTAAGGGAGTTACTAAAAGTTTAAGGGGTGACTGGGGGAAGAAAACCCAAGTAACTAAGAAGAAGTCGTTCAGACTCTAACCCATTTATAAAAGCCGTGGTGGTTTGATTGGATAAATTTGAGCGAGTTAAGGAAATAGTGAGGGAGTTATTGGAACTCATCGGAGAAGATCCTAGTAGGGAAGGTTTAGTTGATACGCCAGATAGAGTTGCAAGAATGTGGCTCCACGAACTTACCTCAGGCTATGGAGTTGATCCAAATGATGTGCTCAAGTACTTCCAAGCAGATAAAGACTATGAAAGACATGGTGACCTCATCATCGTTAAGGACATCCCATTAAGAAGTATCTGCGAACACCACTTACTGCCCTTCTTCGGGTATGTTCATATAGCCTATGTACCTAACGATAAGATTGTTGGATTCAGCAAATTTGCTAGATTGGTCGACGTTTTTTCTAGGAGACTTCAAATTCAGGAAAGGTTGACAGAAAACATAGCGGATTTCATCTATCGTAAACTCACGCCTAAGGGAGTTATGGTAGTAATGGAAGCCTACCATACATGTACGATTGTTAGAGGTGTTAAAGAACCTATGTACATGATCACGCGTTCGGCTAAAGGCACTCTAAGTGACGAAATCTCCAGGATTGAAGCATTAACTTTAATGGGTTTAGGTAAGGGACGTATATTTGCGGACACAGCCTACAGGTAGTCTCTTTAAGCTGTTATATAATGTTTATAAAGTTTAATTTGGAAATGGTGGATTTAAAATTTTTATATACTTAACAACACGTATATCTGGGAAGAGGTTTGCCTGAAGTAAGGAGAGTCCAGAAGTTCGGTAAATCTACCTTAATGATTTCCCTACCTGCTGAATGGGCTAAAACCATAGGTTTAAAGCCGGGTGATGTCATAGGTATTGAACCGTTAGAGGATGGTTCTCTAAGAATAGCTTCTTTAGAACTTATGAGTAGAAAGAAAGAAAGGTCTGTTGAAATACATCTTCAGGAGGAAGGTAATGAGAACCTACTTGTAAGGTCGCTTTACGGGCTTTACCTCCTTGGCTGCGATAAGATAGTAGTTAAATCTTTCGGGGGCTTCTTATCCAGCAATTACCTTAAAAGTATTAGAAGCATCGTTAAGAACTTCATAGGTGCTGAGATTGTTGAACACACACATGAAAGTGTAACTATCCATATACTCATAGACCCATCTAAATATTCTGCTCTATTACTCATTGAGAGGATGGTAAATATAATTAAACTTATGATTCAGCATATAGCTAATTCAATACTTAGTAAGCAGCTAAACATAGTGGAGGAGGTAATAGAGTTAGAGGGTGAGTTAGATAGGCTTTACGGTTTAGCTGTTAGGCAACTCGTATTATCACAGAACGATAAGAACATAGTGAAGCATCTAGGGATTAGGCCCTCATTAGTAACGGAATACAGATCTATAGTTAAATCTTTAGAAGATATTGGAGATTCCTTAGCTCAGATAGCTTCTATATTATCTGAAGTTAATGATGGAATAATAAGTAAGATAAGTCCCCACAAAGATGTTTTCAAGGAATGCATTGATACTTTATCACTGATAATTGACAGGGTTTTAAAGGTTTTGGAAAACCCTGAACTTTACCTAGCGAACAGTGTTTTAAACCTAACTAACGAGTTCAACACTCATCTAAGCAAATATAAACTAATAATTTTCAAGTCTTTGGGTTTAGATGAAAGTTATGTAGTTGTTCGTGATGTTATAGATAAATTAAATATAGTAAGTAAAAAGCTTGAAGACATAGCTGAAATAGTGTTCGATATATCCATTGAGAGGTCCGGAACAGAAATTGATTTAAGGAAGACTCAATACTAATCCTAGGTGGCTTACATATGTCCTCATCTAGGATCCCTAATTTTTATAGATTAAACGTGGATGAGAGGGCTAAAATTATTAAGGAACTTACTGGACTAACAGATGATGAATTAAACATACTTAAATCAAGTAAAATTGGCTTAAGCATCGCTGATAAGATGATTGAAAACGTTATCGGCACTTTCGAATTACCCTTGGGGGTGGCTACGAACTTCTTAATCAACAATAAGGACTACCTAATTCCTATGGTGATTGAGGAACCTTCCGTCGTTGCTGCAGCATCTAACGCTGCGCGAATGTGTAGAGAAGGAGGTGGTCTATTTGCAGTGAGTACTGAATCAATAATGTTCTCACAAATACAGGTAGTAGGTGTTACATCACCTCATACGTCAGTGATGAGGATATTGCAGAATAAGGATGAAATTCTAAGGATTGCGAATGAGAAAGATCCTATACTTTACAGTTTAGGAGGAGGTGCTAAAGACCTTGAGGTCAGGCTGATACATAGCTCTGTAGGCACTATGATTGTAATTCATTTAATTGTGGATGTTAAGGATGCTATGGGTGCTAATGCAGTTAACACTATGGCCGAAGCTGTGGCACCGTATATAGAGAAGATAACCGGTGGCAAAGTACTTCTTAGAATAATTTCTAACCTAGCTGATAAAAGACTAGTTAAGGTTTGGACTAAGGTACCTAAAGAAGCTGTTGGAGGTCCTGAAATAGTTGATGGGATAGTATATGCTTGGGCCTTTGCAGCTTCAGACCCCTATAGAGCAGCAACTCATAATAAGGGGATAATGAACGGGGTTATAGCTGTTGGATTAGCGACAGGACAAGACACTAGGGCTTTGGAAGCTGGTGCCCACGCATATGCATCTAAATCAGGAAAGTACACCACATTGTCTACGTGGGAGAAAAACGAGGATGGAGACCTAGTAGGTTATTTAGAGATGCCTATGGCTGTTGGTGTAGTTGGTGGAGCTACTAGAGTTAATCCCTTAGCGAAAATATCTCTAAAGATATTAGGTGTTAAAACAGCGAGAGAATTAGCTGAGGTAATGGGTTCCGTAGGTCTAGCTCAGAACTTAGCTGCGTTGAGGGCGCTTGTAAGCGAAGGTATTCAGAAGGGCCATATGAAACTCCATGCTAGGCAGATAGCAATTGCTGTTGGAGCGCAGGGTGATGAAGTAGATAAAGTGGTTAGTGAGATGGTAAAGAGTGGTGTGATAAGGATAGATAAGGCGAAGGAAATACTAAGTAAGTTAAGAGGCAATTAATAGAACACTTTAAATCTACCCTTAATGCTTGATAAGAATTTCTTATACTCATCGATAGACTTTGTTTCATCAGCCTTTATACCTCGTAATTCAGCCAAGTATGTTGTGGTTAACCCTGCAACAAGAGAACCATAAAGGACCTTAGAAAGTACCCCGTAGCCAAGCAACTTAAAGATGTATGTCTTCACACCAACTTCCCTTAAATAATTAGAAGCGAACTCAATAATCGGATCGTCACTCCAAATAATTAATGCCCTCAGAACCTCAAGATTAATAGGTAACTCCCATCCAACAATGTCGTTATGTGCCCATTCAGGTATTACCTCAACTTTAGCTATCATCTTAGCATTTTCGTTGAGCTCGTCCTTAAATCTAAGTGCTAAAGGATACATCTCATTGTTAGAAATAATTACTGGTAAGGATTCCTTTAAAAAATCCGCTAATTCCTTAGATATGTAGTCTGCTATGCTTCTCTCCTTAAGAACGTCTATTATTTCCCCTAAGTTATCACAAACTTTGATCCCATAGACATCCAATATCTTAATAGTTGCTATTAGTAGTTGAGGGAATGCAACCCTAGGTAGTAAGCCGCCATCTACGATAACGTGTGGTAAGTTTTTACTTCTAGCTATCTCTAATAACTTACCTCCGGAGGCAACTGCACAAACCTCAGCCCCTAACTCCATCGACTTTAAAACAACACTTATAGTTTCCACCGTATTTCCCGAATAACTGATCCCACATACTAGGGTTTCAGAGTCAACCCATTTAGGAGGTTGGAAGCCCTTAACAACAGATACAGGCACTTCTGAGTTGCTGAATAACACTGTGTAAATAGCGTCGCAGATTATCCCTGAACCACCCATTCCCGTCAAAACCACTTTCTTAAAATCCTTGGTTCTTGCCTTACCTAAAACCGAGTAATTCAACGACTTTAAAGCTAATTCATACCAACTTAAATAAGGATTTCTATACACAAGTAAATCCCAATAAATGTTATGAAATCAAAAATATAAACACGAATTAACGCTACTCAACCCTTGCTGTAGTAGTGGTGACTTTCTGCTGAACTACGCCTAAAGCTAAGGCAATTCCATATATTATGGATTCAGGCTTCGGAGGACATCCCGGGATCTTAACGGTGGAAGGTTCGGGAACACCATACTCTTCCTTAAGAACTTTATACAGTTCATTAAGACCTCCAATGGTTGAGTAGGTGTCATACCAAATGCCTCCACCTGTTGTGCAGGAGCCTATAGCTATAACTAGCTTAGGTTCTGGTACAGCTAACAGCGCGTCAATAACCTTAGGTAATATCTCTTTAGTTACAGGACCTGTTAAAAGGAGTGCATCTGCATGCCTAGGGGATGCCACTAATTTAATACCGAATCTCTCGACATCGTGATAGGGAGTCAGTACATCTAAAATCTCTATATCGCATGAGTTACAACCACCGGTATTTAGGTGGAACACCCAAATACTCTTCTTATATATATTCATCTGAACACCCCTGATGCATGTATTAATGAGTTAATGTTACTGCGCCTTCTGCAATCGGGACATATATCAACACCCTCTAAAGCTTCATCATTAAGTTTACTCGATACGTGTTTCAAGTGTCTAGAAACTGTGTAGTATTGACCGCACTGAACACATTTAATAAATTTAATCTCTATAGCGTTTATAACGTCACCTGTGTAGGCAAGTTCGAACTCCTTCGTAATTGTAATAGCTGACACCGGACATACATCAGCACATCTACCACAGAATATGCACTTACCTAGACGGTACTCAATCCTTCTAAACCCATTGGTAAAGTCATTAACCACCTTTATAGCGTCAGGTGTGCATACGTTTGCACATGCGGTACATCCAATACATTTTCCTGAGTCAAATATAGGTAGCCCCCTAAATCCATCAGGAACTTCAACACGTTCGAACGGGTATTTCTTAGTAACTACACCGACTTCAAGCGCCGTTTTAATCCAGGATAACCTACTCAAGGCTTCCACCCGCTGGCCAACGCCTTATAACTTACCTTAAACTTTTTACCTTTATCTACATCAAACACCAGCAATCTATCAGTACATGAGAAGCATGGATCTATACTTGCGATCGTTAACGGTGCATCGCTTAAAGGAACTTCATGAAGCATCACCTTCAACGCAGGTATGTTATTATATGTTGGTGCTCTCACCCTCCATCTATATACCTTACTAAATCTACCGGTTAAAACGTAGTGGAAATCTTCACCTCTAGGAGCTTCAATTCCACTGAAACCCTCCCTATATTCAGGAACTTCAGCGTTCTCAGCCAGGATTGAACCACCTGGTAACCTATCAATTAGTTGCTCAATTATTGAGATGCTTTCATATACCTCATCAACCCTAACCATAAGCCTAGACATATTATCACACTCACTGTAGGTAGGGACTTTAAAAGACACGTCCTTATACGCAGCATAGGGATGGTCTACACGTACGTCCCGCTTCAGCGCTGAACCCCTAGCCACAGGTCCAACGACGCCGTAGCTTATCGCTTCAGGCTTTGGAAGTAATCCACTGCCCTCTAGTCTCCTAATGACTTCCTTCACTGCAGTCAAACTACTGATGAACCTATCATACTCATGTTTAATATCCTTAAGCAATTTACTAATCCTCGCTGATGAATCCTTATTGATATCCCTTCTAACCCCACCTACTAAGTTAAGTCCGTAGTTTTTCCTATTGCCTGTCAGAGCCTCAGCTAAATTCATTATCGGTTCTCTAATCCTCCAAGCATGCATAAACCCAGTATCAAATCCTAATATGTGGCATGCCACACCTAACCATAGTAAATGGCTATGCAGCCTTTCGATTTCTAGTATTATAGACCTTATGTAATGCGCGCGTTCTGGTACTTCGATCTTTGCAGCATTTTCTATGGCTTGACAGTAACATACGTTATGTACAAATCCGCATATACCGCATATCCTCTCTGCTACAAAAGGTACTTGATTATAGGTGAGTCTAGATTCCCCTAACTTCTCAATACCTCTATGTACGTGGAACCCCCTATATTCGACACCTACTACAGTCTCACCTTTAATATGCAACTCAAAGTACTCCGGCTCGTGGAGTAGAGGATGGTAAGGTCCGTAAGGTAGTGCTACAACGTCATCAGACCTTAAAGGAACGTAACATTCAGAGTTATTTAACTCAGGCCTAATGGAGTGAGCGAATTCCTTCTTAAGCGGATTTATCCCTTCAGGCCAACCATCAGGCAGTATTAACCTACGAGGGTCAGGATGGTTTACCATGTTAATACCCAGCAAGTCCCTTACCTCTCGCTCCCCCCAATCAGCTCCCTTAACGATATGTGTTATTGAGTTGATTTTAGGACTTTCAGGATCTAATTTAACCCTGATTAATAAGTACGTCTTCAATGAATCAAGGCTGAAGACGTATATGTTATGAAACGAGTTATCAATACTGCGTGCATCATTACCGACTATAGTTACGAATATACCGCCTAATTTATCAGTAACGACATTAACAACATCGACAAGGTTATTAGGTTTAACATCGATAATAAGTTTACCATCACCCACATTTCTAATGCCTACTATCTTATCAATCAAGTACTTATTCAGCATCTCTATGACTTCCAAATCCCCTCTACCTAATATTATATTACTCCTCACTAAGTTATAAACCCACTACAGCTAAAGCCAATGAGATAAGAGGTATAATCGAATATCTCTTAACTGATTCTAATGCATGCACAACCCTATACCTACCATATATAGCAGACGCAGCACCAAGCATCAGATAGGTAAGAATACTTAAAGTCACGATCAGTAAGGAATGGAATGTAAACCTTAACACAACGTTATTTACGAGTGAGGTAAATGCATATATGAGAGGACCTAAGGCAATAGAGGTGAAAAGTGATGACACTAAAAACCTTCTAATTAAATTACTTAATATTGAGAACGCTAGTAAAGGACCGCTATATTCAATCATAAAGCCTGAAGCTATTTCCGGCTCCGCTTCTGCTATATCGTAAGGAGTTCTAGCAGACTTTATAAAAGCATAATATAGAAGCGTTAAATAAGCCAGAATTATTGATGGTGAAAAGACTAACTTCATCGAAATATTCTGCACACTTAAAGAACCGTACTTTAAAGCTATTGAAGCGGTGGATAAGCCGATAAGTAATTCCGTCGTTAATATTAGCGATATTTCTCTACTGGAACTTATCTCTGCCATCGGATTACCTGACGATAGGCCTCCCAGTAAGAGCACTAACGTAGATGAAACAAGTAGATAAATTAATAAAATTAAGTCACCTTCAAAATTAAATGGATTGTTAGGGAAGTAAGGAAGTAATGAAAGGGTTACCATACTTACTGTGAAGCTAACAACTGGGGCCACTAAAAACAATTTCGTAGCAGTTGATGGAACTAACAACTCTTTCTTAAAGAGCTTTATCAAGTCATAATATGTTTGCAGTATAGGAGGACCTACCCTACTATGTATCTTCGCCCTAATGAATTTACGTTCGACACCATCTAAGAGAGGTGTAATTAAAGTTAAGACCGTCACGATAAGTAATGTTGTTAAGTATTCAACCACCATCCTAAACCCCTCACAAAATTAAAACCATTAATAATGTGAGGAATATAGCCGTAACCAACAACGCGTTAGCTAAGTAAGTATCAATCTTGTTATAGTTGCTAGTCAATGAGATAAAGCATTTAGTTAACGGTGTTATTAAGGTTTTATAGATGAAGTCATGCAACCTATACCCGAAGCCATACGTGTATTCAAATTCGGTATAGTAGGAAACAGCGTTTAAACCAAGTTTCTTAGGTAGTAATTCCTTAGTCCCGAAAGTCCATACGGAAGTTATTTTGGCCTTATGCACTAATAGATACATACCAATGATCGTTGAGATAAGTACTACACCCAATATCAATCCGAAAATGTTAAGCAATGAAGTCAAACTGTACATTATGACGTCACTCTGACTTAACTCAAACATCAACACACCATTAACCACTGCAGAAGTTATAACATTGATAGGTATGAAGTAGAAGAACCCTAGAAGAACGCATAATGCTGCGAGAAATGCTTCAGGTATCGCCATAAATGAAGGTACCTCCTTAACTTTACTTACCTCATGATCGCCTAAACCGGATAGGAAGGCTCTAGATACGTATTTAGTTAGAGCTGCTGTTGTTAAGGCACTAGCAAATATCGCAAGCGCTGAGTATGAGGCAAGTGCTGGATGCCCAGAAATAATCAATGGAAGTATTATAAGCCACTTGCTAACAAACCCGTTTAGCGGAGGTATACCTGAAATAGCTAGTGAAGCAACTAATCCTGAAACGTACGTTATGGGCATATATCTAGCTAAACCTCCTAACCTATTTAGATCTCTGCTTTCAGTTCTGTAGATGATACTTCCAGCAGTTAGGAAGAGTAAACCCTTAAATATCGCGTGATTTAATGTGTGAAATAATGCAGAAACTAATGCGATGAGACCTAAGTAATTCGGATATAGGACTAAACCACCACCAATACCGAGGAATATATATCCTATCTGAGCGATACTTGAATGAGCCATTAATTTCTTAGAGTCCCCTTGAATTATTGCCATTAATGTACCGTATACTGCAGAAAGTACTCCCAAGGTTGCAAGCGCAAAACCTAAGAAATAGAGATCAAGCTTCAATAAATAGATCGTAAACCTCATAATGCCGTACACAGCTGTCTTAATCATAAAACCACTTAGAAGTGCAGAGATGTTTGAGGGCGCTTCCGGATGTGCGTCAGGCAACCAACTATGCATAGGAACTAAAGCAGCCTTTATGCCGAACCCAACAATGAACAATAGTGTGATTAAGTACTGAGCAGGAGTGCCTATAATAAGGCCCCTCAGTGATGTAAATTCAGTAGATGATGCTGAGAGGCTTAAACTAACTAAGGCAACTATCAATAACCCCGATCCTGTATACGACATCAGCAAATACTTAAGTGCAGCTCTCCTAGCAACCTCACTAGCTCTCTCGAATGATATGAGGAAAAAGGCGGATATGCTCATCAACTCCCATGAAATTATAAAGAGGATTACATCACCGCTTATTAAGACTAAATACATTGACATAATAAACAATGGATATATGAATGAGTAAAAGCTTAAACTCTCGAATCCAGCGTAACGCCTAACGTAAGAGATACCGTAGATTGATGAGGCCGTCCCTAAAATACCTAAAATGATGATGAAATAAGCTGATAAACCATCCATAGATAGGCTAAAAACGCCTCCAACTAGTGGGTAATTACCTATGAGTAATTGAATCCTAGTTAAACTACCTGAGCCGTTGGCTCCTAGGTAGCTAAGTGATAGATATGTCATAGTTATGCAGGCTATAGAAGAAGATAACGACGATACGTAGAGCGTGGCAGTCTTCTTAAAAAGAGGAGCTAAGAAAGATCCTATTAAGAGTAAGTAGAAAGGGATTAAAAACTCATTAAACATTGTAGATGAGTCCATCTGAGGTACCATTATGGATTTAACCAACTAGAGTATAATAAATGTTCTTAAACACTTCTCAATAAGGGCTTAAAGCAATCACTGAAATCCTCTGAAACAGTTACGTTACGTTAATTAGGAATATTAATAATTTCAAATAGATAAAATAAATGGGTAATGTTTTGGAACTTAAACGCGTTGAAGAACCGGTATTGATAAAGGAAATGGTAAAAAGCTTAAGTAAACTCATGAAGACTGAAGACATTAAGAATAAACAAAAGGGTGTCTTAATATATAATAAATTACCGCAGTATTTATGGAATGCGTGGGGTGAGGATTTAAGGAGGCTTAACATCACCTGGCAAGATTTCTTAAGATTACTGAGTAAGAATTCTGAAGTCATAGTTGATTGGGCAGTAAATGAGAAAATAACATGGGATGAGTTAACCAACGAATTAAGAAGAATAATTCTCTCATATGGTAAAGAGCTTACAGAAAGAAAAAGCACTACCCTAGACAAGTTCGTAAAAAAGGTGCCTTAAATACTCATGTCATATGATTTATTATAGCGATAATTAAAATCTATCCATTCAGGTAATATCGATTATTAGATTTGAAAATATTTTAATGAAATTTCATCTCTGATTATAAAATTTAAACGCGGCTACGAATATGTTTAGATACAATGTCATCCCTTAACTCTACTCCCAAACCAGGACCTTTAGGAGGAATTATATATCCGTTCTCCAGTTTTATGGGCACCTTCAGTATAGTGTCATGCATCTCCATTACATTCAATTCCTGCATTAAGAAGTTGGGACTGCAAACATCTAACTGGATCGTTGCAGCTAAGACTATGGGTCCGAAATACATGTGAGGCGCTATTGATGCGTAATATGCTTCAGCCATAGATGCTATTTTCTTAGATTCTAAAATTCCTCCACAACGTCCAACATCCATCTGAATGATACGAGCAGCACGTTTCTGAAGTAACTCCAGGAATTCGTATTTAGTCACCCTCCTTTCACCAGCAGCTATAGGGACGGTCGTATGTGCTGCAACTATAGCCATCTCATCAACATTTTCAGGAGGTACGGGTTCCTCAAACCACAATGGGTTGAATTCCTCTAACATCTTAGCAACTCTAATGGCACTGTATGTGGTTAACTGGCCGTGAGTGCCTACACATATCTCAACATCATCGCCCACCGTATCTCTAATACTTTTGAGGATTTTCCTAGCATAGTTAATTTCCTCAATCGAGATATCTCGTGGACTTGGATAAATCGGTGGGAAGGGGTCAAGTTTGAGGGCTCTAAACCCCTTCTTAATCACATTCAACGATTTCTCAGCAACTTCATCCGGTGTTAACTTCCTCCAACCCTCACCCTCAGGTATGTAAGAATATGCTTTAAGTTTCTCATTATACGTGCCGCCGAGGAGGTTATATATGGGGTGCCCTAAATACTTCCCTATAATATCCCAGCAAGCTATTTCGATGGCACTAATTGCTGACATGACAGTCAGGTCAGGGTGCCTGAAGTCGTGGTCGTAAGTATATAGACGATGCATTAAAGCCTCAATCTTAAAAGGATCGTGACCTAAAACGTAACGTCTACAGAGGTCTTCTAACAACTTAACGTTAGATGCCTCTCTACCAACCGCAGCTAACGATGTGAGTTCCCCGATTCCCTCAACTTCTTCATCGGTAATGAGTTTTAGGAATGTCCAGTAACGTCCCCCTCTATAGGGGGGAAGAGTCTCAACCACAAATATTTCAAAGTCTTTAATTTTCAAAGAGGTCGCCACTATTACGTAACTGATAACCTTTTATATACTTATTCAGCCATAATCTCGTGAAATAATAGTGGTTAAGTTCGTATATTATGAGGTCGCTCTTTAATTCCTTAATCCTCTATAGTTGTGCTATTGTAACTCCGTACAGCTAGCACCGACATAATTGCCGCTAAAGAGGATAGTATGAAAACGTCAACAATGGGTTCGAACTTCGACACCCTAGTTAAACTATATCTCATACCATCAACAGCATAGGTTACTGGATTAATGTAAGCTATTACCTTTATCCACTCAGGTAAACTATCTATTGGGTAGAAGATGCCGCCCAGGAATAGTAAAGGCATAGTCATTAAATTTATTATCATTTGAAATCCCTCCATGCTTGATAGTTTTAAAGCTATCACTAGCCCGAAAGATGTGAAGCACATTGCGAGTATGAGCCCGTAGGTCAATGCTGGAAGTACCCCGAGTAAATTGATTTTAGATGTTATGAAGTACATAAAGATGAGGATGATAAGTCCTTGAAAAACGCTGATTATGGAGTCACCGAAAGCTCTACCTAAAATAACTTCCGCTCTTGACGCTGGCGCTACTAAGGTCTCTTTAAGGAATCCAAACCTTTTATCCCATATTACTGACATTCCACTCATGAAGGAACTCATGATAATCGACATAGCGACCATGCCTGATGCTAAGTAGGTAAGGTAATCAAGTCCTCCAAATATTACCTTAGCTTCAGGGAATCTGAAGACATTACTCCAACCTAAACCGAAAAATATTATCCAGATGATGGGATTGACTATAGACATTACGAACCTAGATCTTGAGTTGATGAACCTTTTAATCTGCCTGTAGATCATAGTTACGAATCCATCCATACC
Source organism: Sulfolobales archaeon (assembly GCA_025058345.1). Classification (GTDB taxonomy): domain Archaea; phylum Thermoproteota; class Thermoprotei_A; order Sulfolobales; family NBVN01; genus DTCV01. The sequence continues at coordinate 126,643 of JANXEN010000003.1, read as the reverse complement.
TACCATCTCCTAATAAATTGAGGGAGTGTTTCATACTCTAATGAATCCCTTAATTCCCTCCCAGTTAAACTTATGAAGACCTCATTCAACGTCGGGCGTTTATAGCTGACTTCAGTGACTTCTATGTTTAACCTATTAATTATTTCGAAGAGTTGGGGTAAAGCAGTCGTAGCATCCTTAACAACTATTTCCATTAAGTTGTCCTTAACCCTATTACATTTGATTATAAAGTCTGCTTCTAAACACCCACTCACTTTATTAAATTCGTTCTTAAATTTAAGGTATATAACTTCAGAACCTACTAAGGACTTCAATTCATCCGCACTACCTTCAGCAACTATCTTTCCTTTATCCATGATCGAAATCCTATCACATAACTCCTCCGCCTCATCCATGTAATGCGTTGTTAAAAATACCGTAATGTTTCTCTCCTTTTTAATTCTCCTAACATATTCCCATAACTTTAATCTCGTCTGCGGGTCTAACCCGATCGTAGGCTCATCTAAGAATAAAACATGCGGTTCATGCAGTAACGACCTAGCTATCTCTAATCTCCTACGCATACCTCCTGAAAAGTACTTCACCTGCTTATACTTAAAGTCCTTTAAATCAACGAAATCCAACATCTCTAAGATCTTAGACCTTAAAACATCGCCTTTTAAACCGTAGAGCTTACCGTGAATATACATGTTATCGTATGCGGTCAACTGATCATCTAAGGAGGGATCTTGAAACACTATACCTATTTCCTTCCTAACCTTATCGGACTCCTTAACGACGTCGTAGCCAGCAACGTATGCAGTACCTGAGGTAGGCCTTAATAAAGTCGTCAAGATATGAATTGTTGTCGTCTTACCAGCACCATTAGGGCCTAACAAACCATAGACCTCACCCTCCCTCACGGAAAAGGACACTCCATCAACTGCTGTAACATCCCTAAATCTCTTAACAATCTTTTCTACCATTATAGATTCTCCGACCATAAAATACCACCAACTAATAGTAAATCAACGTTCGCTACAACATTCCACACTTCTAAGCGTGATACAATAATTGCTTAATGAATTCAATAAATTACTAAATAACAAGAACTTTCTAAAATTTTCACCATGGATTGACGACCTTATACTGGTAGGGACATGTTCTTTACACGTTGATCTCATTAGCGGTAAATAGGCTGCATCAGACTCAGGTCCTAAGTAAATTGATTCTATAGACATCTCACTGTATCCCCATAGTGATATTCTAGAGGAGTATATACGTCTTAAATACTTCCATATCGTCCACACCCATTCATTACGTACCGCATTTAGTCACGTTTTTAAGTGCTAGTCGTTTAATACTGTAGGTATTGAAGGTGAGTTTATCGCGGGATGTTAGAACTATTGCAGTAATAGGTGCTGGTAAGATAGGTTCAGCCATAATTAAGGCTATAAAGGAGTGCTACCCCGACATTAAGTTAATAGCTACTGGGCGGAGGGATATCACTTTAGAGAACGCTAAATCGTTAGGAGCAGATACTACTAGGAATAACAAAGAGGCTGTAACGAAGGCAGATCTAATAATACTTAGTGTTAAGCCACATCACTTTCCTGTTATAATTAGGGAAGTTGGAAGGGATGTATGGAATGGGAAAAAGATTGTGTCAGTGATGGCTGGCATTAAACTGAGAACTTTAGAGACAGTATTGACGAATGCTAAGGTATTTAGAGCTATGACAAACATCAATGCATCGGTTAAGAAGGCATCGACCGCAATATCAACATTAAATAACGATACGTATGCGAAGGAAGTAATTGGAGATATGTTTAAATGTTTGGGCACCGTCTACTGGGTCCCGGAAGAATACATCGATATATGGACTGCATTAGCTGGTAGTGGTCCAGCATTCATATCTGAAATCATCGACGCATTAGTCCTTGGAGCTGTCGCATCTGGCATGCCTAGGGATATAGCGTATAAAGCAATATTAGACGTTCTCGAAGGTACTGCAATACTTCTTAAGAATAGGGACGTACATCCAGCTGAAGTTAGGGATGAAGTAACCACGCCCGGCGGTACCACAATTCGAGGACTAGCAGTTATGGAGTCAAGAGGTATTAAGTCAGCGTTGATTGAGACGATCGAGGCTGCATATAAGAGGTCATTTGAAATAGGTAACGACATAGACCTTTACATAAAGAAGGAGCTAAATTTATAATCCGTAATACTCACTTAAATTAAATATCCAAACGTATCCACTGATGAAGTAGATAATCACTGAATCTACAAATTATCACCGTTCTGAGGCAATAATCCGCATCAACCAACTATAAAACTTATTAACGCTTCATAGTTTATGATATGGGGTAAATTTTGAGTAGCGCCAAAGGCAAATACATAGCTTTAACACTCATCTTAGTGGTAATAGTAGTAGGAATAGCTGCATATTATGCGACATCAACACCATCAACTCCTCAAATATCGCATGTTCGATTCATGGCTGGAGTTTCAGGTGGTGGCGGATATCAATTCGGAACCGCTTTAATAAAGGTGTGGCAGAATAGGATTTCGGGAGTTACTTACACTCTCGAAGCCACACAGGGATTCGTAGATAATGCAAAGAAGATGTGCGGCGGTGTTGGTGAGTTTGGAGTAGTGAGTGCCGGTGAAGCGCTTAAAATCCTCCGTGCGGAAGCGCCTTACGGTAACTGCACCTCTAAGGTGTACGCTGTGTTCCCATTACTACCGCCAACATATTTTCATGTACTAGTTCCTGCGGACTCCCCAATCAAATCAATGTCAGACCTTAATGGTAAGAGGGTTAATATCCTAACAAGGGGTTCCTTAACTGAGCAGCTCGCCGCACAGATATTCAACGTCTTAGGTATCAATATCGCCCCCACATACTTGACGCATACCGATGCTGCGATTGCGTTATCTAAAGGTGAAATAGATGCTGCCGCCTCAACAACATTCGCATCACAGTATAAGGAGTTATCACTAAGTAAGAAATTGAGGGTGATTTCCCTATCATCTGAGGAGGTAAATAAGATTAAAAATGCGTTACCCCATCTAAGTTTCGAAACCTTTGACTTCAGCACTCAATACGAAGGATCGAACCCCGCTTTAGTACCTGTAGATTGGACATTAGTTGTGGCACGTTCAGACATGCCCGAAAACTTCATATACAATGCAGTGAAGGCTATTTATGAAAATGTAGGACCTCTAACAGAGTCTTATCCGCAGGCTAAGGATTTAAAACCTGAGCTGCTGCTGAAGGCACCTGTACCACTGCATCCAGGTGTAGTTAAATATTATAACGAGAAGAACATCAAAATACCTGATCAATTACTACCTAAAAGATAGCTTTAACTTAACTTACTAGGTCAATACTAAAAATATTTTTTCCTTAAAATCTAACTTTATGAGGTCAAGGTGTTTAAATGGATACCTTATGGTTAGCCAGTAGAACGGTTGCAATAATATATGGTGCCATTTTTCTCTATAGTTTCTTAACCTACACTTTTGATCCATTTCTTCAGAACAGTTTATTCCTTCAGATGGTTTTAATATTAGCTTTCTTAAAGCTCTTCAAGAAGGCTAAATCCAACATTATGAAAGTGGGATTAATACCGCTCTCAATAATTTCTGTAATACCATCAATTTACATATCTGTTAACTATGTTGATGTTGCCTACAGAGCTGGTATACCAACACAGCTTGAATTCGTCTTCGGCATCATAACTATCGTATCTATATTGATGCTTACATGGATCTACGTAGGTAAGGTATTGACGTTGGTATCACTAGCATTTATACTTTACTCGTACTTCGGAAACTACATTCCTGGTATGTGGGGACATGGCGGCTACCCACTCAACATGCTTATCGGATATCTCTACATGACTAGAGAGGGGTTATGGAGTACTCCAATGAGTATAGCTGCTACTTACGTAATAGCGTTCAACATAATGGGTTCTTTGTTACACAGAATTAAGACGACTAAGTTAATAATTGATGGTCTTTCCCCGATTTCAAAAGTGAAGGGCGGTCCTGGGATAGTCTCAGTCCTTAGCAATATGTTTTTAGGGATGGTTTCTGGAAGTGCTCCGGAAAACGCCGCCTTAACAGGGACGACTTTCCAGCCATTATTGAAGTCATATGGGTTTACTCCAGAAAAGTCTGCAGCTATAATAGCTGCAGGCGCTGCAGGAGCATTAATAATGCCCCCAGTTATGGGTGCCGCAGCATTTTTAATGGCTGACCTTCTAGGAATATCATATAGGGATATAGTTATCGCTGCATTCCTTCCGGGTTTTCTCTACTTCTTATCGTTAATAATCCACGTCTATTTAGATTCATCTCTATTGCTAGCTCGTGGTAGTTTAAAAGGTTCAGCAACCGTGAGTCGAACCAATAACTTAAATTTAATTAAAGAATATGGACACACGTTAATACCTTTATTCGTAGTGACGTACTTCATACTATTAGGTTATTCACCAACTAGGGCTGCGATGTATGCCATAATATCGACGATCTTAGTATCTTTTATTAGGAAAGGCACAAGGCTGAGTTTAAGGGATTTCATAGAAGCTGTTCATGAGGCTTTTGACAGGGTAGTGATGCTTGGTGTAGCTATCTCAGCCGCGTGTATGATATATTCATCTGTTATGATGACTGGTCTCGGTCTAAAATTATCTCTTACTATAGAATCTTTATCGGCTGGTAACCTAATTCTTGCCTTAATCTTAATAATGTTCTCATGCATTATTTTGGGTATGGGGTTGCCGGCTACGGTCGCTTATCTAATAGTAGCTATTACTATTGCCTCAGCAGTCGTCAAGCTTGGCATCCCGCCAATCGCTGCACACATGTTCATATTCTACTTCGCAACATTTTCAACCATTACTCCACCTGTCGCCTTAGCCCTATACACCGCGTGTGCCATATTCAACTCAGATATCATGAAATCAGGATATCACGCAATTAAGATTGCATTACCGGCATTCATAGTGCCCTTCATCTTCACAATAAGACCGTCTCTATTAGCTCTAGGCACTCCATTAGAAGCAGCTGCATCATTTATTTTAGGGTTATTAGGACTCATCAGCATAACAGTTGCAATTACAGGATACTTCATGAGGTCGATTTCAATACCTGAGAGAATATTATACGGTTTAGCAGGTATATTACTTGCATACCCTGAAATCACTTACTTAACAGATGTTGTTGGACTATCAATACTCTCAGTAGCGACGATTATTAACACAGTCCTACGTAAGAGAAAATTAATAAAGTAATTAATATCTTTAAGTAAACGTTTTTTAAGGATTAATTCCTTAGGTATAAGGTGATGTGGTATAAGTTCGAAAAAGCCTTATAATTTACTTGAGTGTAGCTTTGTAGAAGCGCAGGAGTGGCTGAAGGAGACAGACGTCGTGTTGATACCTATAGGTAGTTGTGAGAAGCATGGACCGCATATACCTCTAGGAACTGATAGCTACATAACGCTCGCAGTAGTTGAGAAAGCTGCGGAGAAGGGCAACGTACCACACACACCATTAATGCCTTACGGTTACTCTCCACATCACATGGGTGAAGTTAATAGGGGATACGGCTCTATAACTTTAAGGGGGACGACTTTCAGATATATGCTGTACGATATCGCCTTGAGCCTCATATACCACGGATTTAATAAGTTAATATTCGTTTCCCACCACGGATCCAACACTAAGGTCATGGACGATGCGTTAAGGGCTATAAGGTATAAAACCGGTGCACTGCCTATATGGTATAAGGTACCTACAGAACGCGATATTAAGTTAATTAAAGATCTACTTAAGTCAAAACCGGAGGATGCCCCAGGCTGGCATTCAGGTGAGGAGGAGACAGCAATCCTCATGTATTACAGACCTCACTTAGTTAAGATGGAGAGGGCTCAGCCTAGAAGTATACACGCACCTAAATGGTTAGGTGAGAAGTTCATTAAAACTGATGGAACGCCGACTATAGAGTTCATGGGTAGCGAGAACATTTGGATACCGTTAGAACACCACGAGTATAGCGATAACGCAACCATAGGTGATCCCTTCATAGCAACACCTGAAACCGGAAGGTTATTGGTTGATAGGATATCAACTCATTTAGCTGAGTTCTGCAAGGAACTTAAGAACGTCAATATAAAAGCTAAAGTTAGGGATTTCGAAGAAAGAGCATTTTAAAAACGATTTACTTAGGAACTTAGGTATTCACTCATGGGTAGAAAGGTAGTAGTATTAGCTACCTTAGATACTAAGGGTATGGAAGCTTTCTATATTAAGAACTTACTCCTGGAATACGGCTTAGAACCCATCATATTTGATTTGGGTATATTGGATGAACCTAAGGCTAAACCAGATGTCCCTAGAGAGGATATATTAAGGGAATTAAATATAGACCCTAAAGAATTTGCGGAAGGCGTTAAATCAGGAATTATTAGGAGAGATGAAGCTATTAAGACAATGGGTTTAGGTGCAGGCAAAGTACTTAATAAAATGCTTAGGGAATTAGGTGGAGTTATAGGAATTGGCGGTAATCAAGGGACAGCCGCTGCATCAATTGCTATGAAATCATTACCACTAGGTATTCCTAAGTTATTGGTATCTACCGTAGCTTCAGGTAATATTAGGCCATACATAGAATATAAAGACATAATGATGATGTTCTCAGTTTCTGACCTTGAGTTTGGACCAAATACCATATCTAAAGTTATACTTAGAAATGCCGTCAACGCTATGGCTGGTATGGTATTAGGTTATAGAGGTATAGACGTTTATGACTCAGCTAAGAGGATTGCGATAACTACTTTAGGTTCAACTGGAAAACTTACTAAATCCTGTGTTGAGATGTTGAAGAAATTAAATTATGAAGTAGTCGTTTTCCACGCATCTGGGGCAGGAGGCTCAGCTATGGAGGAATTGATTGAGAACGGATTCTTCAACGCTGTGTTGGATTTAAACCTACATGAATTAGTTGGGGAGGTTATTCCTGAGGATATATATAGGCCTATGAAACCCAGACTTACTAACGCCGTTAAGATGGGATTACCTCTTATAATAGCTCCTGGAAGTATAAACTACCTAGTTTTCGGCCCTCCAGAGAGTATACCACACAGGTTTTTAGGAAGGAAAACCCACTACCACAATCCGTACAACACTAACGTGAGGCTTACACAAGAAGAACTTCTATCCGTTGCTGACCACTTAAATACGAAATTAGTGAACGCTAGAGACAACGTAGTTTTAATACTGCCTTTAAAAGGTTTCTCAGTCCTTGATAGGGAGGGAGGACCACTATATGAGCCAGGCGATGATATGAAGTTTATTGAGAGGATAGAGGGGAAAGTCAGCAATGCTGTAAAGGTTATGAAAATAAATTCCAACATTAACGATTTGGATGTAGCTTTGAATGTAATTAAGTATTTAAATGATTTAGTTCGTAATTCTAAATAAAAAGAAAATATATAACCCAATTATTTCATAATTTAATATGGTGTTATGTAATTGGAGGGTAAAATGAGGGCATTAATTATACGTAAGCCTAAAGACCTAAGTGTTGAGGAAGTTCCTATCCCTAAGATAAAGGAAGATGAGATTCTAGTTAAGGTGAATTCTGTTGGGATATGCGGCTCAGATATAGAAATTAAGAATGGCTCCTACCCCGACTACATTGCCTACCCCATCATACCCGGACATGAGACCGCTGGGACTGTAGTCGAAGTGGGATCTAACGTTCTAGGACTTAAGGTAGGTGATAGGGTAGCAATCGAGCCTCATGGCGGATGCGGTCAGTGCAGGAACTGCAAAATTGGCTACTACTCTTACTGCGTTAACTACGGTAAACCTGGCCACAGGACGTTAGGTTTTACCGTTAACGGAGGTTTCGCGGAATACGTAGCTGCTCCGGCAAGAAACGCTCATGAACTACCTAACGGCATGAGCTTTGAGGAAGGTGCAATGGCAGTCTCCGCAGGGACTTCAATGTTCGGTATTATGGAAATAGGTTTAGATCCTGGTGAGACTGTAGTAATCATAGGGCCAGGTCCTATAGGACTTACATCATTGTCTATAGCTAAGGCATTAGGCGCTGGAACAACTGTGATGGTTGGCACTAGATGGGCTAGACTAAATCTCGCTAAAGAGTTAGGTGCCGATGTACTTGTAAATGTGAAGGAGGGACAAGACCCTGTAAAGGTAGCTATGGAAGTGTCAGATGGTTTAGGAGTTGACTTAGTTATCAACACTACACCATCAGCAGAGTCTGTATTGCAGAGCGTTAAGATGTTGAGGAGAGGTGGAAGGCTACTAATGTTAGGTATAACTTGGGAGCCAACACCGCTTGTACTAGGTGAGATCGTAACTAAGGGACTTACCATAAAGGGTACAAGAGGTGAAGCGCGTAACGCACTGGAACGTGTGATTAAGCTAGCGTCCAGCGGTAAAATCGATCTAAAGAAGATTATAACAAACGTATTTCCACTGAGTGATGTAATAGAGGCTTTTGAGGTATTTGAGAAACGAATAGGTGATCCCATCAAGGTCGTTGTTAAACCCTAAAGCTCACATAGGTGCTAATCTATGAAAATTACTGACGTAGATGTAATGACGCTGGACATAAAGATGAAGCTGCCATACAGAAGTGCAAAGAAAACAGAAGTCGTCTCACAGCAGTACCTAACAACCAACATAGTGACGGTTAAATCCGATGATGGCCTAATTGGTTACGGGGAAATACCATCAATTCCTAGGATGTTCGAAACACCTGAAGTTATTAAAGAACTTTTCATCAGCAGATTAAAAGGTTTATTAATTAACGAAGATCCATATAACTTCAACGACATCGTAATTAAAGTTGTGAGGAAGTTTAAAGTTAGCGAACATATTATTGCGGGTTTGGATGTAGCTCTACATGATTTGTTGGCGAAACATCTAAACATTCCGCTGTATAAGTTATTAGGGGGTTCAATAAAAGGTAAAGTTGCCCCTGCATCATCTTTAATCCCTCTCCTATCTCCGGAGGAAGCAGCAGCAGTTGCTGAAGATTATTTAAGAAATGGTGTTAAAGTTCTTAAGATGAAGGCCGGCGATGACCCTATACTCGATGTAGAGCGGGTTAAAAGTATCAGAGAGGCTGTTGGCGATAAAATCATCTTAAACTTAGATGTGGGTGAGAGCTGGATCAATGCAAAGAGATCGTTAAGGGTGATAAGGCAGCTTGAACGTTACGGGGTTGATTACGTTGAACAGCCTGTATTAGCCCACGATATTGAGGGTTTGAAGGAAGTTACAAGAAATACTGAAATTACAATAGTTGCTGATGAAAGCGTAAGGCCCGAATTCATATTGAGACTTGTTTATGAAAAAGCTGCAGACATGCTTGCTCTAAAACCGTTGAACGGAGGTATAGCAAGTACTAAGAAATACGCAACTATAGCGTTTGAAGGAGGTATAGACTGCAATATAGGGACTTATGTAGCGCAGACAGGTATTCTAGATGCTGCAGGAATTCACCTCTTCATATCAACTCCAAATATAACGGTCAGTGAGGTAGGTAGGTCTGAAATATTACTTGAAAATAACCCGGTAACAGGAATAAAGATTGAGGGAGGACTAGTCAATATATTTGATGAGCCAGGCTTAGGAGTGAAAGTTACTAAGGACTTAAAGCTCTATATGTCGAGGAAGTAGGCACTTAGCGTAAAGTGAATCTCTCTACCTAACATGTAGTGGTTCGAAGATGAAGGTAAGGTTATGTGAGGAAAAAGAACTCTATTTAATTCTTTCTAAAAATTCCTTGTGAGTCAAAACCTCAGCAATTAATGGGAATAACTTCTCTTCAGCATATCTTTGCTCTTCCCATGACATTGCGGCAGTACAATCCTTGACTATAATTACCTTATAGTTTAGGTCGTATGCAGTTCGAGCGGTGGACTCTACACACACATTCGTTAAGAATCCAGCAATGGCTACGTTCTTAATTCCTCTATACCTTAAGATCATATCTAGGTTAGTGCCATGAAATCCGTCAAGACCCCTCTTTCCCTCGACATATATATCTACATACGGTTTAAGTTCATCTATGAATTCAGACCCCTTCGTCCCCTTTCGGAAAACCCCTAACTTCTTAACATTAGCTTTAATCCCGAAGTCCAGGCCGAGGTCTTTATAATCGCTTTCGAAAACGATGGGGCAACCAACTATGAGGACTCCTTTACTCCTAGCTACTTTAACTAACTCCACCGTATTTTCAATAACTTTATATCCGTTTAAAACCGCCTCGATACCGGGATAAAGCGGGTATCCTGGTTTGCAGAAATCGTTTTGGAATTCAATTAAAACTATAGCAGTTTCGTCAGCCTTAAATACCATGAATAACGACCCCATATTTTATTTAGAAAGCATTATTTAAAAATTTTAAATCATTTATCACATTATCATAATGTAATTCTCAGGTCTAGGTTTATGTGTGACCTTTAGAAATTTTTCCTCCCTAATCATCTTTAATTGGTTATGTGTTTGGGAGGACTCAGCAGAAATTCATTAGTAGCTGGACTGACATCACTATCGATAGCTTTCATACCTTTTCATTCAGAACCATTAAACGCTTTGAAAGTTAAGTGTTTAATCTTAGCATTAATTATTTACTCATTTGGTGCTTTGCTTACAGCACATGCCTTAAGTAATGAACGGTTGGTCAAGTATGCTAAAGCATTACTCATGCAAACAATTGCTTTACTTACTTTATTGATTATTTCGAAGGTTTCCGCTATTCATCAAATCTACACATTAACGCAGGTTGTTACGGCTGTAACGATGGCGAACTTCCTTATACTACACACAAGTATTTGGAGATTGTTCAAGAGGACCTTCATCTCTGTTAATAAATTTAGTTTCAATATGGTATTCTCCATATTCACTATCGTTTTAGCCGTTTCAGCCTACTTGATACCATTAATAATACTCTCGCTTGCAGGGATTAAGACTTATGAATATCTGGAAATTCATTTAAGGAATTACCAACTGATTTCATTAGTAATGTTCCCCACATCACTAACTGTATCGTTCATATACATGTTATTACCTGAGTTTTAGAAGTTCTTTAATCCCGTCTACAATGTTTATTGATGGTCTAAAACCTAAGAGTTTAGTAGCTTTTGATATATCTGCATAACTGTGGAGTATGTCACCAGCTCTAGGAGGTTCGTAAACGATGCCTGCCTTAGATTTTTTAATTGATTGAACCATATTAGCCAGCTCCTTAATGCTTGTTGGAACACCACTACCAACGTTATATATCTCGTTGAAGTGTTTGGTCGTGAGTGAAAGTTCGACAGCTCTGCAGACATCAATAACATGTATAAAGTCTCGCGTTTGCTCGCCATCACCGTATATCGTGAGCGGTAAATCGTTCATTACGTTATGCACGAATTTAACTATGACTCCCGAATAATGAGTGAGTTTCTGTCTAGGACCATAAACGTTGAACAATCTAAGTATTATGTGTTCAAAATTATTTAATTGAGAGAAAAGCTTAACTACACCCTCACCAAATAACTTACTTAAACCATACGGTGATCTCGGATTAGTTGGATGGTCCTCATTAATTGGTAATTTAACCGGATTACCGTAAACAGCTGCGGAGCTTACATATATGATTCTACTAACGTTAAACCTCTCCATAGCCCTAACAACGTTTAATGTTCCCATAAAATTAACTTCAAAGTATTCTTTAGGTTTCTCTAAGGATTCCTCAACACTTATTAAAGCGGCGGCATGCACTATAACATCAGGTCTTACTAAACCTACTGCAGCGGAAAGCGAGTTAAAGTCTGTTACATCGCTCACTATTAATTCGATACCGTTATTCCGTAAGATATCTACAGCATCCTTAGAGGCCCGACTTAGATTATCTAAGCATGTAACATCATGACCTAGAGTGGTCAAGTAAGTTGCTAAATAATGGCCTATGAATCCAGCACCGCCTGTAATTAAAATCCTCAACTACTACCCTCAACTAACTCCATTACTTCAGAAGCTAACTTCTTTAAAGAGATAGCTGCTGGACTATCAGGATATTTAAGCACGAAAGGAACTCCTACATCCATACATTCACTAACCCTAGGATCTAATGGAATAGAACCTAAGTAATTGATACTTAATTCCTCTGCAAGTTCTTTACCAGCATTCCCTGGGAATATCGGATACGCTATGTTATTTGATGGACATATGAATTCTTTCATATTTTCAACAACGCCTATAATGGGGATCTGAAGTTCTCCGCAGAACCTAACTGCCTTCTTAACGACTAATTTAGAGAGCGAGGTAGGTATTGTTACTATTAATGCACCAGTAAGTCCCTTCACATATTGAGCTATGCTTAAAGCTTCATCTCCAGTACCTGGAGGTAAGTCTATGAATAGGTAATCAAGAACTCCCCAATTAACACTTGATAAGAACTCCGCTATAAGTCTTCCCTTTAAAGGTCCCCGCCAAATTAGTGGCAAGTCATCTTGCGGGAGGAAGAGCTGCGTGGAAATTAACTTAATGTTTAATGGTCCTGTTACTGGTTCTATACCATTGGGTCCTACAGTTATTTGAGGATTGCTAATACCTAAGGATTTAGGTATGGAAGGGCCGTGAACGTCTGCATCAACGATACCGACTTTCTTACCAGTTTGGGCTGCTAGCACGGCCATTGATGCAGTTAAGAAACTCTTTCCCACACCGCCTTTACCACTTACTACAGCGACCTTATACTTAATTGAACGCATCTTCTCATCTAATAACTTGTTAAGTTCTTCATACGGTCTCTGAACGTTACGTTCACTCATAAGCATCACATTAAGTAGTAAGCAATGCGTATAAAAGTAGTTAATAAAATTTTAATTGTGTTTCCTACTTTATTAGTGAGTTCTCCTCAGCTATCTTTAGGTATTTCTTAGGCCTAAGTATAAGTTCCCTTATATCTGTCTCTAATTCCGACCTAGAGACCTTCCTCCTAACAACACCTTCCTCAACCGCTTTTTCAGCAACCTTTATTGCTTCATAGATATATAGTTCAACCTCATCCATAGTCGGCAATATCCTATCGTTCGAAATTCCTTCCTTCTCAGCGAATTCAGCTATGGCATAAGCAGCAGCTAAACACATCCCATCAGTTATTTTTCTCGCCCCAACGGTTAACGCACCTCTAAACACGGCTGGGAATGCCAAGCTATTATTAATTTGGTTGGGGAAGTCCGACCTAGCCGTCCCCACCACCTTAGCACCTGCCTCCTTAGCCTCCCAAGGCCAAATCTCGGGTACAGGATTAGCTAGAGGGAAAACCACTGGATTATCATTCATTGATCTGATCCACTCCGGTTTAATGACTCCAGGCCCAGGTGTCGATAACCCTATAAGGACGTCAGTTCCTTTAATTGCTTCAGCCATACCACCTACCCTACCTTCAGCGTTAGTTATGTCAGCCATCTCCTTCTTCCACCTAACTGAGAAATCACCCGTTCTTAAGTCAGCTCTATCCCTATGTAGTATTCCCTTCGTATCCACCATGTATATGTTACCAGCCTTAACACCAGCCGCCATTAAGTACTTAGCGGTAGCGATTCCTGATGCCCCAGCACCAATGATAGCTACCCTAATATCGCTTAACTTCTTACCAACGATCTTTAAAGCGTTCAACACAGCAGCTAGATTCACCACAGCAGTTCCCTGCTGGTCGTCATGCCATACGGGAATTTCTAGTGCATTTCTTAACTTTTCTAATATATAGAAGCACTTAGGTTGTTCGATATCCTCTAAATTTATGCCTCCAAAGCTAGGTTCTAGAAGCTTAACAACTTCAATGAATTTATCAGCGTCTGTCGTAGCTAAAGCAAGAGGTACAGCATCAACGCCGCCCAAATACTTAAACAGGAGTGACTTACCCTCCATAACTGGAAGTCCTGCCTCCGGGCCAATCTTACCTAAACCAAGAACCCTCGTCCCATCAGTAACTACCGCAACTAAATTCCACCTAAAAGTGTACTCTAGAGAGAGTTCCTTACCACCAGCTTTAATCCTCCTACAGGGTTCGGCGACACCAGGAGTATACCATATAGAGAAATCATCAAAACTCCTAATAGGTACCTTGGGAACAACCTCTAACTTCCCCCTATACCTACGGTGAAGTTCTTCAGAAATGGAGTACCAATCTTTCTTTACATCCATAAGTTAAACCTCAATCAAATATTCGGAAATATACTTAAAAGTATTTAAGAATCCTTACAATCTATAAATGGAGGTTTTAATGTATGCCTCTATCTGAGGATTTAATTAAGGAAATTACTTATAAATTATTGGAGGCTGAGGGAAGCTGTAAACCGATTGACGCCATCACCACCACATACCCAGGAATTACTCTAAGTGAAGCCAGAAAGATCAACTTCAATATCTTAAATGAGAGAATTAAGAAAGGTGAAAAGGTCATAGGGTTTAAAGTAGCCTTTACATCAAAGGCGATGCAACAAGCGTGGGGTGTCGATAAGCCTGAGTGGGGGTACCTCACCAGCGGCATGGTTGTAGCAGACGGCGGTGAGGTAGAAACTAAGAAACTCATCCAACCAAGGATTGAACCCGAAATCGCTTTCCTACTTAAGGACGATGTTAAGGGTCCTGGAGTTTCAGCGGCAGACATAGTTAAAGCCACTGCAGGAGTCTTACCAGCAATAGAAATAGTTGATAGTAGAGTAGCTGGAAAGCGTAAAGTCGAAGACTTCGTAGCTGATAGCTCAGGAGCTGCTAGAGTAGTCTTAGGTGGCAATATTAAGAGTATTGACGGACTTGACTTAAAGTTAGTTGGATGTGTGGTGGAAATAGGAGAGGTAGTTGCTACAGCTACTGGGGCTGCAGCGCTAGGCAACCCGGTAAATTCAATGGTATTCATCGCAAACGCTATTTCCGAAGTAGGGGACTACTTAAAAGCCGGACAGATTGTTATAACTGGTTCATTAGTGACTGCAATACCTGTAAAGGCAGGAGACTACGTTAAAGTAAGCTTTGACAGAATAGGTTCTGTATCTGTGAAGTTTATTTAAAAAACCCAACTATTTTTCCTTAACATCCATTAACATAGACTTATCGGTTGATGCTATAGACATTGAGATAAGTATTAGTAAGGCACCCATTAATTGATGTAAACCCATAACCTCCTTCAGTAATATGTATGAGAAAACAGAAGCAGCTACGGGCTCAAGTAAAAATATTACAGCAGCAACTGCTGGATCTATGAACCTTTGCCCAAACACCTGCAGCGCGAAAGCAGCATCGCTACATACGATAGCTAAGTAAGCGATTATGAGGAGGGAATTAAAGTCGATCCCCACATAACCATAAAACATAACATCAGGGAAGATAAACATCAGCGCTGGAACCATCTCAAACAAGGTGAAGACCAAAGGATCACTACTACAGTACCTACTAACTAGAATTATCTGAGCAGCCCACATAAATGAACCTAATAACACGAGTAAGTCCCCTACATTAAATCCAGAGGTTGGGGTCGTCAACATATAAAGCCCTAGCAACGATAAGGCAAGTGTAACCCCCATCTTATAACTATACCTTCCTCTAATCACCCCAGTGTACATATGAACGAAAACCACGCTTAATCCGGTTATGAAGGCTGAATTAGACGCTGTAGTGTATTTAGTGCCCCAACCCTGGAGCCATAGACCTAAGGCGTATGCTACACCTGCCATAGTACCTCCTTTAATTGATTGAACTGAAAGCCTACCGTTCCTATATACGTATATTAAGTAAGGCGTTAAACCAGTAATTGCTATCAGACTCCTAACCCATGTATATGTGTACTCATTCACTGACATCATGACGGTCTTAATTGCTGGGAAGGAAGTGCCCCATAAGATAGAAACAAGTAGCAGTGACGTAAGCCCTTTAACTCCACCACCTCTTAAGTCCATCTAACCACATCACTAGGTACAATTCACGACATTAAATTATTAAATGTTAACCTTAGATACATCTAAGCTAAACTACCTTCCTGCAGTCCTTAGGTTGTAAAGCTATACTTCCCTCAACTAATGCATCATGGAATGATGGGACTGCTCTATAAACTACTTTATAAATCCATAGTGTTAGATTTCCCTTAGGTGATTAACGTTAAATTACTTGAAGATATATTAAACGCTGAGGAAACCATCAGAAAATATATCAGAGTGACTCCATTAGAGCATTCAATATTTTTAAGCAAGTTAGGGGAGGCTCAAGTTCATTTAAAACTCGAAAACCAACAGGTAACCGGGTCTTTCAAAATCCGTGGTGTTATAAATAAGTTACTGTCGCATAGGAACGGTAAGTCCTTCGTAACTGCATCAACCGGAAATCATGGCGTTGCATTTGCCTACGCCCTCAGATTATTAGGTCTAGAAGGTACTGTATTCCTACCTGAGAATGTATCCCCTGCAAAAGTTGATGACATAATGCTCTATGATGTTGATGTTAGGCTCTACGGGAAGGATTCGCTAGAAACCGAACTATATGCTAGGAAATTTGCTGAGGAACACAGAGCTATTTACGTTTCACCGTATAACGATCTTAAAGTAATAGCTGGCCAAGGAACCATCGCTGTAGAACTCCTTAAACAACTTGAGGACTTTAACGTAATAATCGTACCGGTCGGAGGCGGTGGCCTAGCGTCCGGCATAGCATCGTATTTAAAGAACGTAGCACCTCATGTGGAAATAGTTGGAGTTCAACCCGAAAACTCAGCAGTGATGTACCACTCAATTAAGGCTGGTAGGGTAATCAACGTTGAATCGAAGCCGACGTTAGCGGATGGCGTGGCTGGAGGGGTTGAAGAAGGGGCTATAACATATGAGTTATGTAGGAGGTATGTAGATAATTTTGTGTTGATAGCTGAGGAAGAAATAAGGAGATGCATGAAGCTTATGTTAGAGAAACATCATATGGTTGTCGAGGGGTCTGCAGCACTGCCAGTAGCTGCGTATCTGAAGAACCTGCACTTGTTCAAAGACAAGAAAGTAGTTTTAGTTATAACTGGGTGTAGGGTTGACTTACCAACCCTTAAGAAGGTCATCGAAAGCTAAACCTAATCACCTAAACAACCTTTGAGGATCCGTGGAAAGTTTATTATATAGATGTTGCAATTGAAGTTGGTTGGAAATTAATGAACACTACGAAGATGTTAAGTACAGATTTAGTCGTAATCGGCGGTGGCATAGCAGGTTTATCCACAATTTACTTCATTGATCTACTTTCCAAATATAAGAATGATGTTAAAGCTATCATTATTTCTAAATCATCCTTAGGTTTCGGGTCCTCGACTTACTATTCTGCAGGGGCTTTTAGATGCCCCGTAAGTGGTTACTCAAAGGAGGAGTACGTAAGAGATGTAATTGAGGGTGGAAGATATATTAATAGGACTGCGTTGGTGAGGCTTCTAGCTGATTATGCTTTCAACTCAATAACCGCATTAGAAGGTGTTGGACTTAGATTTAAGGCATCTAGGGGGACTTTAAGAGTCATCAGCGAAGATCCACTTTTCCCAGGTAAGGAAATAGTGTTAGCGCTTAGGAGATATGTATTAAATAGGAGGAATACCACTATATTGGATAATACACATGTCCTTGATATAGTGAGGGTTAGCGATTCAACATTCTACACAGTAGGCATCACTTATGGCGGTGAATACGTAACCATCAATAGTAAAGCGGTTTGTTTAGCTACTGGAGGAATTTCAAACATATTTATTAGGAGTGATAATCCGCAACAACTTACATGTGATGGTCATGGGATATGTTTACGACTTGGATTACCTCTAGTAGATATGGAATTCACCCAGTTTTTCCCTCTAGGTATCGCAGAGAAGTCCAAACCTAGTTTCATGATACCGTTTCAGCAGGGAAGGTTAGTTAATAAATTAGGTGAGGAATTGATTTCTAAGTACGGACTTGAAAGTTTAGGTAAAGCCATAATATATTATAGGGATGCATTATCGAGAAGTATGATGTTTGAAGTTGCTGCAGGAAATGATGTTGAGGGATCCTTACTACTCTACCCGGAGGACCAGCAGGATAGCCTGTCATCATTTGCTCATGAATTAATGCGGAGGCTTAAACTAACTGTTCCAGTTAAGGTGCTTCCAACTGCACACTTCTCCATGGGTGGAGTAGAAGTAGACCACAACATCAACACATCAGTTAATGGACTCTACATAGCGGGTGAGCTTGTGGGAGGAGTCCACGGAGCAAATAGATTAGGCGGTAACGCGTTAACTTCATGCGTAGTCACATCAATGAAGGCTGCTGAAAACATCCTAAAATACCTAAATAACGAATTCCATGACAAAGTCTCACGCAGCGAAGATAGCGCTGTAGTAGACGTTACAAGGAAATACGTTCTGAGAGAGGGAAAGTATTCTCCAGAAAGCCTTAAACTAGAAATAAGACATATTATGTGGGCTGATGTAGGAGTATTAAGAAGTGAGGAGTCTATAAAGAGAGCATTGAATAGGCTGAATGAGATGTATGAACACCTAGACAATATAGCCATCAATAACTGGACGGAAGTCATTAAGTATTCAGAACTGGAAAATACTCTGCTTGCATCAATCGCCGTATCCACATCTGCTTTATTGAGAACTGAAAGTAGGGGAAGTCATTTCAGAACCGATCACCCTGAAGAAAGTAGTGGATGGAAGAAAAGTATAAAGCTTATGTACGATGGCGGGAAATTTAAACCCACAATTATAGATGTAACTTAAGTCGAACGTTTATAATGTTCTGCACTAATTAGCCGAGGCTAGCATCACAAACCATCGAATTAATTTAATAATTGCTGTTAAATTTCGTTACTTAACCGTAAATACAGCATAAATAAAATTTATTATTGCATCAGGACCCATTTATTTGGTATATTCTAATGAGTGATGACAGTCTCTGCATGGATAACGTGGTATATGTAGGTAGGAAATTCTTTATGAGGTATGTTTTGGCTGTCCTAATGAAGTTAAACATGTTCAATTGCAGGGAGGCGGTTATTAAGGCTCGTGGCAGTAATGTATCGAAGGCAGTATTGGTTGCTGTGTCTTCGAAGCAATTAAGTCAGGCCATTAATCTTCGGTCTATTAATTTAGGATCTATTTATCTTGAAGCAGAAGGTGTTAGAAGGAGACTATCTACCATCAAAATAGTTATTTCTAAAGCTTGATGAATTTAATAACTCCTTCAAATTACTCGCTAATTTGAGTATTAATTCTTCCTCATTGCTGAGGTTTAACGATATAATCCAAGCATCTACCTGCCTTTCAACAGGTATTGCCCTTATATCGTTTTCCTCCAATACTTTAATCTCGTCTGGAGACCTTACATAGTTCCATTTAGGCATTAAGAACTTCCTTATCTTAACTTTCTTAGTTCTTATAGCTGCTAGTATCTTACCCGATCCGCGCCAGTCTAAGCCACCGACTGGGCCTACACCACCCTTAATATCGCATTTACCGGTCATAACTATGTCTGGACTGGCAGGAATTTTAGCAAGTTCTGATATGGTTGCAACGCTTAATGCTAATCCTAGACTCGGTCCACTAACACCAGCGCCTGGAACGCCCTCCATAGGGCTTATAACTTGATATCTGAAGTCGAAGTTCCTTAAGTCGAGACCTATCTTCATCATTACGTAATTCTTTATGTAGTCAACCACATTGGATGCGCTTTCCACTACGCTAAGGTCTTCAACAGAGATTCCGGGACCCATTATAACTGATTTAGCAACCCCAGTGATGCTTACCTTACCGCTACCGTAGGGGTTGACCGAACACTCAACAATTAGTGGGATACCCCTCCTACCCTGGGTGTCGGTCCCTAACCCGATCGTAACCCCTGGACGAAGCTCAACAGCAATTAGACTTTCCTGCACATCTATCAATTCCCTATCTATGTCTTGCTCGAGAGATTCAGCAGCTTTTTCGAAGTGATATAACTTAAGCTTATAATCTTCGATTCTAACTTTAATGACTTCATCTACGCTTGAAGCGTTTAAAACCTCCTTAGCTCTGCTTAACTCATCAGAGTAGAACTTAATTAACTCATCATATCTTGTAGTATTTAAAGCGCTCTTTAAGTCATTTATAGCTGTAACTTCTTGAGCCCTTAACCTATTTGCTTCTCTAATGACCTCAGCTATAACCCTAGGCGAAACAGTTCTGAATCTCTTCAATATGCTTAAAACCCTTTCAGGAGTTACCTCGGGGTCGATATGGTGGACGTATTGCCGAAGATGAACCCTGATAATGTCTAATCGCTCTGCGTCGTTCCTAGGTAGAGGTATCTCAACTACGTAAGGTTCGAACCTATTAATTACAGCTTCATCAATTGCCTCAATCCTATTAGTTGCTGCGATGATTAAAATACCTTCCAGCGGTTGAAGACCGTCTAACTCAGTAAGTATTTGAGCAGTTAACCTATCACCAACTGGGTCACCTCTTCTCTTTGTGGCTATAACGTCAAACTCGTCGAAGAACACTATGCTTGGTGAATGCCTTCTAGCTAATGAGAATAAGTCCTTAATATTCTTTTCAGGCTCACCAACCCACTTAGCATTAATCAATAGTTGTGAAGCAGGGACGTAGAAGAAAGTAGCATTCGCCTCCTTAGCGATTGCTTTAGTCAGGTAGGTCTTACCACAGCCAGGCTCACCGTAAAGTAAAATACCTTTAGGTGGGACCCAGCCAAGCCTACCTGAGAGCTCCGGCCTTAAACTAAGCATAACTAACTTAAACAACTTATCCTTAATGCTGAATAATCCACCTATGTCCGAGTAATTCACTGCAGGCTTTATCTGAAGTATAGTTCCTAAAACCTCCACACTCTTCTCCTGCTCTACATAACCCCTCAACTCCCTAGAAACTAATTTAAAATCTTCTAAGGTCACGTTATTTTTGATAACTTCCTCAATCTTAGTTGAACCGAAGAACTTGCCTAGTATTTTACTTCTAAGCGGTTCAACCTTCTTCAGATAGACCTTAGTGCATGCATCAATTATATCGAAGGGGGTAAGCTGAGTTTGCCTATAAGCACTTACTGACTTCTCAAGAACTTTCATAACCTCCTCAGTCCTTAAATGAGTCCAACCAAACCTCTTTAACTGTGAGTCGAGAACTGCCATCAACATCTCCCAAGTAATGTTTTGGTCTAAATCTATTACATACGCCCTCCTCCTTATGTCTTCCCTTATAGTTTCGAACTTATTAGTAGCAGCTATTATCAACACTCTTTTATTACCGTCAACTATCTTATTTATATGTTCAATGAAGAGATCCTGAACCTTAACGTCCTCACGCTCCGCGCCGTACATAGGCTTCTCAACTTTCATACCGATGGAGTGGAACTCATCTAAGAAGATTACAGTAGGTGTTTCCTCAGCCCTTCTAAATATGGCTGTTAAATTCCTTAACGACTGTCCGTAGAGTGGGTGGAAGATCTCATCGCATTGAATCACCATAGGCTGCACGTTAACTCCGCGTTTTAAGCCATATATTACTGCCTCCCTTAAACAGACCTCAGCTAGCAGAGATTTACCGGTGCCTGTATTACCTTTAAGTAGAAAGAATTTCGGAGGTTGCATCCCCTTAAGTAAGTCAATAATAGTCTCGTCCTTAATGACATGGTAAGCAATTGCCGACATAATCATCTCAAATTCCTTATCTCTACCAACTAGGTCTTCCCTCCTCTTAGGGAACAGCTTATCAACCTCCCTTAACTTCTTCTTAACCTTCGCCGGCGTCAACTTAGCGTTCTTCCACTTCCTGAAATCCCTATTCACTAGATATAATGGGAGATAGAGAACTCTCCTCAACGCTGAATTCCTTAACCACCAATAGACGTTTTCATCATTCTTCATCGATGACATCATACCACCCCTTCCACTTACAAGCGTAATAAACAACAGCGCTTAAGAATAGTATAATGAAAGGTATTAACAGCCAAGATATATCGAAGCTGAAGTTCTTAAAAACTATGTTATTGTATATAGTTAATCCAACAGTAGCTACGACACTTACAATAAACGCCGTTAAGGACCCATAGAGCAGATACCTAACTAACAACGCAACTGATTCCTCAACACCCCATCTATCCTTCTTCAACTGAGAGTAACTCCTCACATCAAGTACCGCAGTAGATATGAACATAGTTAAAACTACTAAAACTATAGCTACATTCCATATAGGCGCCCTTAAATACATAGGGATTTGAATAGTTGGTGTTACGTAACTGCCTGTTAAGTTATTTATCAGTCGGAAAGTTAGTTGCAGGCTTACATTCCCAGGACTGTTAAGAATATCCGTCAACACCTTTTCGGAGCTCACTCTAGATACGTTAATTACGTAGGGACTAGGTGAATATAGGACCACCATGAAATAAGCATCACTTAAATTAAATGCCTGCTTACTTAACCTCATGTATATGCGTCCAGAAAAAACTCCACCACCTGAAGTGTTAATTACATCAGAAATGAATGCATCAGATAAATCAGATGTCAAAACGTAAATCTGATCCTTACCCCGATAATCTATGACTACACCATCATTAAGCCCGGACAGAACTAGATCTTTCTGAACAACCATAACGTTAGCTAAATTGATGGTCATCAGTAAGTATACCGCAACACTCAAAGCTTTCACATACGTAGGGATCAACATTATCTTTATTACACACCAATACTACCTTAGAATTACTGGCTAATTAAGCTATATTAACATCACCGGATATAATAACTCATGAACGATCTCACAGTTTGAATGCCCCCAACATAAGGTTTAACAATAAATGAGGTATGAACCAAGTAATTACTAGAAGTATAATTATTATAATTAGACTTATATGCATAGTTATTGGTAAACTAACGAATTCTACATTACTAGGCCTTAAAGCACCGAATACCACATTTTTAATGACTCTTAAACCGTAAGCTATCGTAAACACCATCGACACTAACGCCGCTAAGGAGAGGGCGTAAAGCTCTAAAGAAGCCTCAGAAGCTGTCCTAATTACTGACGAAATTATTAATAGCTTCGATATAAATCCAGCAAAAGGTGGTAAACCAGCAAGGCTGAGGAACCCCACCATAAACCCTAATCCACATAACTTATACTTTCTGAGTATCCCACCAACCATGTTGATATTCCTGATATCTAACGCGTATATAAGGACTCCTGAGGAAAGGAATAGTAAAGCCTTCGCATATGCGTGAGAGAGATAGTGATAAGAAAACGACATAGTGCTGAGTAGAGGGTCGTGGACAGATAGTGCAAGCACTAAATACCCCATATGGCTTATACTTGAATAAGCCAGTATCCTCTTAATATCATCTTCAAGTAACGCGCCTAACCCTCCATAAATTATTGATGCAATCCCCCAAACTAGGAGAACTAATGTGAGTTCGTATAAATCTACGAAAGGTCCTACAACCCTTAGAAATCCGTAACCTCCTATACCGACAATCAGTGGACTGAGCACAGCGCTAAAAGGAGTGGGGGCTTCCGCATGAGCTAATGGTAACCACATATGAACTCCAAAAAGCCCCATCTTTATAGCGAAACCTATTAAGAGTATGTAATACACCCACGGAGGTATACCTGCTAATGATGAAGGGTTGAATTGGAAGGTACCTGCATATACATAGATTGTTGAGAGGCCTATAACTATGATCAACGATGCTATTAAGGACCACACTAAGTAGGTGAAGGATACCATAACCCGATTACCGTAACCGTAGAAATATATCAAACCCCAAGAAGTTAGAACTATCAACTCATAGAATATTATGAATGCGATCATATTGTATGAAATGAGTACTCCCACAATACCGGAGGTGTTTAACAGTAGTAAACCGTAGAATAGATTTAACGTGACGCCCTCCAGATCCTTAATTCTATGCTTCATGTAGTCATAAGAATAAAGGTAAATTGATGGAAGAAGCGTCAAAGCAGTTATTAAAACCACGATATTGAAGCCGTCAACCCCTAAGGAGAAGGAGTACTCAAAATGCCCATGTACAACGACTTCGATATAGTTTTCAACCATTGGTAACTCCTTAAATAATGAAATTAAAACCAGGTAAATCGATAAAAAGCCTACAGTAGCTGTACTCAATATAGATGCTACCCTATCATTACGTACGCTAAATACTACTACAGCAGCAACCATAGGTATTACTACTAACTCTAAGACCACCATTAATCACCTAAAAAGTAATATTAACATCCCCGTTAAAAGAATTGATAACGTAACCACATATACGGATAGAAATGTATCCATATCAGCATAACCCACAGCCTTAAATAGTTTCTTTAAATACTTGAAAGAATTTCTCCCAATAACCATGACGGTCAAGTCAAGTAGGTAGTTTGCGGTAGTGAAGAAGTTTCTAATAACTACAGTAACTAACCC
The DNA here is from genome assembly GCA_025058345.1 of Sulfolobales archaeon. Classification (GTDB taxonomy): domain Archaea; phylum Thermoproteota; class Thermoprotei_A; order Sulfolobales; family NBVN01; genus DTCV01. The sequence continues at coordinate 102,156 of JANXEN010000003.1, read as the reverse complement.
GAAATTCAGGTAGTGCCTTTCACGATGAACTAACCAGTTAACACACCTTGATAATACGATAAAGTAATTGAACATCTTACGGTAATTGAATCTGTTCTTGTACTCCTTGAGAATTATTAATAACTTTCTTAAGCTATAGATTTTTCTAAGCTTTACAAAGGACCTATCGAACATCGATGAGTAAGGTATGTATGAAACGTTAACGTAAACCGCTAGTAACACGCCTGCGAAGATCACGGCAAGAGATGCTACTATAAATGAAGGTTCTAAATGCTTGTGTTCTAACTCCTCAATCAACGTTATCATCCTCAATAAATTACCTTTAATATCTAGACCTACAATTCCAGCAATGAATGTAGCTGATGTTAAAATCAACGGCGGGTAGTACATAAGTCTATCAACATTATGATGTCCGTAATGCGCGTCGCTCTGCCCCCCGAACACTATTACAAGCATACGAGTTGCGTAAAAGGCTGTTAAAAAGGAACATAATAACGTAATTAAAAAGAGGATGTAATGACCAGCGCCAATAACCGTTTCTATTATGAATTCCTTACTCCAAAATCCCATTAGAGGTGGAACACCAATTAAGCTGAGACTTGAGATTAATGTGACGATGAATACTGACTTAAATTCCTTTATGTGTAGTCCCATCTCATTTAAATATTTCGTACCTGTAGTATGGATTAAGATCCCAGCCGTTAAGAAAAGTGCTGACTTAAACAACGCATGATTAATTAAGTGATATAGGGTTGCAGCACCTGCCACTAAAGGTATCTCCGCAAACCCAGCCACACCTAAAAGGATAAACATATAACCTATTTGACTAATCGTCGAGTAGGCTAACACCCTCTTAAGTTCAATAGACCTTCCAGCATTTACCGCAGCAATTACCATTGAGACGCTTCCAGAAACCACCAATAGGTAGAATATTAAGGTAAATACGCTGCTCACGTGAGATATCTCTATCAAATAAGGAAGTAGTCTCAAAATTATGTAAACGCCTGCCTTAACCATAGTAGCTGAGTGTAAAAGCGCTGATACTGGAGTAGGTCCAGCCATCGCATAAGGCAGCCACAAATGTAGGGGGAATTGCGCCGATTTAGCGATAGGCCCTAACAGAAACAAGATAAAAGATAGAACAACTGCCCAGTCAGGAATGCCTTCAATCAATAGTTCCTTAATAACGTATAGATCCTCATAATAAGGAGAACCTGTAAGTACCATAAGCATGACAATACCAAGCAGCATGAACGTATCTGCAGAGCCAACGATTAGGAAAGTAATGTAGGAGCATTGACTTGGTTTATACATCGGAGCCTTATTTAACGGGCCTCCAATCCAATACTTGCTTTCATCACCGTAGTAATAGCCTATAAGTAAATAACTGCTTAAACTCATCCCCTCCCAGCCAACGAACATTAGAATGAAATTATCGGAGTTAATCACCACTAGCATGCTTGCTATGAAAATAAGAATTAGGAACCAATATCTCCGGGTATCATGATAATCGCTATCCGCATTTACGTAACTAATTGAGTAAGTGAGAATAAGAGTAGCTAACCCGCAGACAAGGAGGCTCACAAGAGTACTTAAAAAATCTAAAGTGAAGGTCACTCCTATAGGCTTTAAGCCAGGAAGCACTATCCACTCATTAACCAAATCAATAGATATAATTCCCCCATCAATAACATTTAACAGCAGAATTAACGATGCTGCAAAAGATAGACATACGGATATTAGAGAAATAAATGCCGAGATAGATTTATTTTTAAAAATTAACAACACTAATGCCGCGATCGTAGGAGCCATCAATTCTATAATTAGTAGGTCATTAGTCATCACTTTTCCAAAGCCTAATTCCAAAACAGCAATTAAAATTTATTTGAGACCTTTCATAGTTTAGGTAGTAAAGCATTTATGACTTAAAACTAATCGCAACTAAAGCATACTTAAGTAGTTTCCCATAGACCTAGCTGCTATTAAACCGTCCTTAATAGCTAAGCCGATCCTTGAAGGTCCTAAAACAACGTCACCTGCTGCGTAGACCCCTTTCCTAGTTGTCTCCCTAGCTTCATTAACTAATATCTTACCGTCCTTACTTAATCTAATGCCTAATTCCCCATTTACTATAGGAGGTGTAGGTATTTCACCAACGCAGTTAATTACTATATCCACATCTAACTCAAAATCACTTCCCTCAATGGGAATAGGTTTAGGTCTACCACTCTCGTCTGGTTCCCCTAACCTACACTTAACCAATCTAACACCTTTAACTAATCCTCCAGACCCTATAATCCTTACGGGGACGGCCAGATCAATCCATATGACCCCCATCCTTATTAAGCTGCTAATTTCTCTCTCACCTGCGGGTGCCTCCTTAATGGTCCTCCTATAGAGCATATAGACTTTTGATGCGCCCATTTTTAATGATTCTGACGCAGCATCAATTGCTGAAAGACCTGCACCTACTACTGCGACAGTCTTTCCTTTAACCGATGTAATTTCTTCATGCCCTAAGTACCCTAACTCCTGAGACTTAACCCTAAATAAGAAATCTAGAGCCTTAAACACGTTCCTATATTCTTCTCCAGGTATTCCTAAAGGTCTAGACTTCCAAGCCCCAGTGGATATTAGCACTGCATGGTACTTATCAACTATTCCGTCAAATCCTTCAACGGACTTCACGAACTCATCCCCTTCATCAATCTCCCTCTTAGAACTAACTACCTTCGTCCGTCCTACGAAGTTGATGTTGGAGTTTTCGAATAATTCTCTAACCCCTCCTCGAACCCCCTCGACCGCTATCCTACTGCTAGGTATGGCAAACAATAACAGACCTCCAGGCTCAGGGAGCTTATCGTAGATATCTACGTAAGCACCACTACATCCAAGAAATCCTGCTGCCACTAAACCAGCTGGGCCGGAACCCAATATAGCTACCTTCCTACCACTTAATTTCCTCTCAGACATACATCCTAATTTAAATTTCATGTAAATCTACCAGTACTCCTTAAATACTTAAGGGATTATATTAAGATTTAGTGTCCATATGTGGGCCGGTGCATATGTAGTAGTGGCATCTATTCTTTGGTCAACCATAGGTATAGCAACGATGTACAGCAGCGACATAATCCTCATGCTATTTACTAGGACAATTATCATAGCAGCTGTCAGCTCATCCATCTTTAGATCGAAGTCTAGAGCGTCACTAGTAAGTGGCTTAGTGTTAGGAACTCTATTCATATCCTACGTGGCTTCAGTGGCCTTAACTGGTGTTGGACCTGCTGCCTATTTACTGTATACAGCTCCTTTATGGAGTACGCTAATCGCCCTTAAGTATGGGGAAAAGATAAACAAATTAACATTGTTAGGTATGTCACTCATTCTAGTTTCGGTATTCTTAATGGGCTTAGATAGTTTATTAAATAACACCATCAACATGTACGGCCTATTCTTAGGACTCCTCACAGGCTTTATATACGGATCATACATATCCCTGGTAAGGTACTTCTCTGCACGCGGTTACGATAAGGAAGTCTCCTGGGGAGCGATGCCATACTCGTTAATCCCTGTAGCTCCCCTAACTCTTCTTTACTTAACACCAACACATAAATTCACCTCAGCAAATATATACAACTCAGTAATAGCAGGCTCATACCTCGCAATTTTCTGCACGTTAATACCGTACAGGTTATTTGCAAAAGGTGCAAGGCATTTAAAGGCATCTACGTCATCTGTGATTGCGTCAATAGAACCTGTATTTGCATCACTATGGGATTACGTCATATTTGGTAGAATTCCTACAGAACTGCTATTGTTGGCCTATGTTTTAATGACTTCCGCACTTATCTTGGTCTCAACCGAGAAGTGAGGTTAAGATCCAAACCATCTATTTAGACTTGTTCTCCCGCCTCTTATCTGAGGATAATTTAAAATAATATCCGAATTCCCTCCTCTCACCGAAGGCTTCTACACCCTTATTAATTAACTCTTTCCTCAATCCATCAGCTAAGTCCTTATTTAATTCACCCCTTTTCTCTAAATAATCAATAACCATTAAACCTTCCTCAACATTCCTTACCCTACCCAAGAAATCATAGACGTTTGGCACATAGCCCTTCAGAGGATCTTCAGAAAGTTTACGGATTGCGTCTGATGAAGATCGCTCATCAATTATTTCCTTAAATAACTTAGGGAAAAACTTTCGGAACTCATCCATTTCGAACTCAGGCAAAGTAATTACCGAATTACTTAATCCTTAAAACTTTAATAAATTAATATTATTTAGAGCGCTGATGATGCCTTCGATCGCTGATTCTGTGATGACGGCAGGGTTTAGCTGATGTTAGACCTCAACAACCTTACATTTAACCTTTCCTAAGAACTCATCAAGTTTTTCTAGAGGTAATTTATATGTGAATAAGTATTTTTTAGTCCTGAATTTAACTTTAGCTACCTTCTCCTTCTCTAACTTCTTAACCCTGCATTCTATAGCTACTTCACCTAACTTTAGGGCATGTTCCTCATCCCTAATCTCTATAGGCATACCATCCACCATATCTACGATTTAAGTAGGTTTTTAAGCATTTAAATGAATTACCTGAAGTACAATCCCTCATTCAATCTTGGAATTAACGCCATAAGAACTGAGTGGTAGATTAAATCGTCCCTTAAGACATGACCATCAGTAAGGAATTTAATAAGACCTCCATATTCACCTATGTTCTTAGTACTGAAGTAGCTATCAACTAATTCCTCTAACTCAGTGGCTTTCCCATCAAGTAAATCTTTAGTAAACTTCTTAGGTACCTCGAATGCAGGACTTAATCCGTAAGTCACCTTACCGTCCCTATCTGCGATAGCTGCAACATGGACGTCGAACCAAGCACCTCTGAACGTGAATAAACCTGCCTCAACACCGACCCCGTGATCAGCATTTCCAACGATTTCCAGAGACTTCAAAGCTCTGGTTAACGCTCCCTTAAAAGTTGAGTCTAAGTCCGTAGGCTGCGGTGGAAGTCCTGAAGATATCGCAACACCTAATACTTCTAAATCCTTAACAAACAAACTATACGCCTTCTCAACACCGCTTAATTTAGACCTGTTAGTGCTTCCTACAACTACTAACATCTAAGCACTCCTCAAGATGATGTAGTTGCTTTATTAAAAATTTATTATTATTAAAGTATCAGTACTGTTGGCGTTGGCGATGAGTTCTGGAGCAGATGTCGTGGAACGGATTAAGGATCTTTACGGCATTGTGCTGTTCTTCAGGGATAATGCCATCGATGATGACCTTTACGAGGCGTTAGATAAGGTCTTACTAATGATTGAGGATTTTCTAGGGAGAAACGATGTTGGTGAAGATGCAGTTAAGGACTTCTTAAATAAGCTATACAATTACGTTAGATCAAATCCTTTAACTAAGTTCTTAGCTACCTATATCAGAGATTACTTATAAATTATTTAAGTACTTGTGGATTTACAGGATTTAAGGGAGGTAAACCCTCAAATCTACGAATTATTTCCTCAGCAGCAGTTAATGACACCCTCCTCCAACACTCATATGTGGAACCTCCTATGTGTGGCGTTATCACCACGTTAGGTAATCCATAGAGCGGGTGTCCCTTAGGCAGTGGTTCAGGATCTGTAACATCTAATGCTGCACCAGCAATCCAACCCTCCTTCAATGCTCTATACAGAGCTTCAGTATTTATTAACCCACCACGTGATGTGTTAATTATAACTGATGTAGGTTTCATGAGTTTAAGTCTATCTTCATTGATTAAATGATATGTCTCCTTAGTTAATGGTGCGTGAATAGACACTATATCAGATTTCCTAAGCAGTGTCTCTAGGTCCACTAACCTAACACCTAAGGACGATGCCTTAGATTCTGGTACATAGGGGTCATAAGCTAAAACCTCGGAAGCCTCCATAGCTTTAACAACTTTAGCAACTCTACTCCCTATATTACCGATACCAACCAAACCTACGACCTTCCCATAGATTTCATAACCTGTACCGTAAACCCTGGCGTCATCCCATCCACCTTCGGCCATCTTATCCCTTATTAAATGTAGCCTCCTCAAGACCGTAATTATTAGACCTACCGTCAACTCAGCAACTGACTGAGCGTTGGCCCCAGGTGTATAAGTCACTAAAATTCCCCTCCTACTGGCCACATCAACATCAACCCTATCAAAACCCACACCATGAACAGATATGATCCTTAACTTAGGGCATACATCCATAACCGGCTTATCAACACGACCGATCCTAACTAAAATGGCGTCAGAACCGGCAACCTCACTAATGACCTCCTCATCGGAAATCCAACCCTTAGTGGTAACGAACTTAATGATAAACTTCTCCTTAAGGAGTTTAACAGCATCTTCATGAAGAGGTGCATCCCTCGTTGAAAGCACAGATACAACGGGCCTACTGCTCACGCAGCCCACCATAAGAAGTTAATGTAAAGAAATTAAAATAATTTATATATGGTAGCCGGGCGGGGATTCGAACCCCGGTCGCGGGGGATCTCCCCATAGGACCAAACTCGGGGGTTTGTACTAACAACCTGCCCCGCATCCTTGACCGCTAGACGACCCGGCTTCAGTAGAATTTAAGTAAAAGTAAACTTAAATACTTTATACATATGGCGGTATTACCTGAATATTACCTAACTCATGTAGTTGTTAAAATGGTTTCTTAGATAGTACTTCTTATAACCACAATTACACCATATTGATTAGGTGATGAAATGTCTAGAAGTTGCTGCGTAATTAAGTTATTAACTGATTTAGGTATCCGCTCAGACTTTAGGTCGTTTAAGGATAGATTACTGGCTCAGAAGATAGTTTACGTAGCCCAAACAATATTCAACATTAATTTTGGCTATAAGTTCATATGGCATATCAGAGGACCTTACTCTAAAACCCTAAGTAGGGACTTAAGAGCTTCCGAAGACCGCGGAGGGTGTAGGTGTCAGGAATTAGATTATAGTTCCGTATCTAAGTTAAAATCAATGCTGAGTGAGTTAAGAGGTTTAAACATGGATGTTGGACTCTCGTTAGAGATAATTGCAAGCTACTTAATGCTTTCTAGAGATGTCTTTCCGAAGCCTGAAGATCCTGTTAAAGAACTTCTCTCAAGGAAGCCTTACATAAACTACGAAAACATAAGTACTGCATTAAATGTATTTAGTAAGTACTTTTGATTACTAAGTCATTTACACACCATTTACTAATTTATTGATGATCTTCACAGCCACTTCCTCATTTTCGGACTCTAAGTACTCGACGTCATGGCTTGCGGCGCTCTCAGGATCCTTTAATGCGGTTCCAGTTAGGATAGCCACCAAAGACTCTCCCCTATCAACAACACCTAACTCTAACGCCTTATACACACCGGCCACGGCAGCTGCGCTAGCTGGTTCAACCCCTAATCCCTCCTTCCTCGCGAGTTCTCTCTGAGCGCCAATTATTTCAGAATCAGTTACGGTTAATGCGACTCCCTTACTTTCCTTCAATACGTTTAGAGCCCTCTCCCAATGCACTGGATTACCTATCTTTATCGCGGATGCTACCGTCTCAACCTTAGGTTGAGGGACGTAGTTACCGTCACGGAATGCTTTAGCTATTGGTGAAGCTCCCTCAGCCTGAACCGCTAATATCTTAGGTAATTTATCTATAAGTCCTAGAGTTTTAAGTTCTTTAAGACCCTTCCAAAGCGAAGTGATATTCCCAGCGTTTCCAACAGGCAGTGATATCCAATCTGGGACCCCTAACTCATCAACTATTTCGTAGGCAACAGTCTTCTGTCCCTCAATCCTCCAAGGATTTATAGAGTTCAAGGGATATACCTTTAGATCCTTAGCAAGATTCATAATTATTTTCATAGCTAGATCGAAATTCCCACCCACCTCAATAACGGTACCGCCGAACAATACTGCCTGACCCATCTTACCTTTAGCGACCCCGTTCCTCGGCACCACCAATATTGGCTTTATGCCGGCCTTACTTGCATAAGCCGCCATACTGGATGATGTGTTACCTGTTGACGCACATACAACTGCCTTAACCCCTAAGTACTTAGCTATAGAGACCCCTACCGACATACCTCTATCTTTGAAACTCCCTGTAGGGTTACTACCCTCATACTTCATGTAGAGTTCTTCAACACCTAACATCCTCCCCAAATTATTTGCCTTCACTAGAGGTGTCCCCCCCTCATTCAATGTTACGATTTCAGCATCAACGGGCAGAGGTATTAATTCTCTATATCTCCACATGTTGAACTTCCTTTTCCTAAATAAGTCCCAACTTATATCTTGAGAGAATTCGTTTAACTTAATTCTAAGCAAACCGCTGCAGTCGCAGATCACTTTATAGCTAAGAACGTCGTAGGTTTTCCCGCACCTATCGCATATTAATTGGTTTGGGGCATACCAACCACCGGATACCTATTTCTTTAGGATTTAAATACTTAACTACGAGGTCAGTACTGATTAAAAATATAAGCTATAAAATATTGATGTATTAGCAGGCGGAATTTATGGTTAGATTAAGGAGTACATCAAGTGTAGGTAAGGGTGTTAAAAGCATATACGACGAGATCTACGGTTATATACCGGTATCTGAATTAGAGCTTAAGGTTATTGAAACCCCAACACTCCAGAGATTGAGGAGGATTAAGCAATTAGCTCTTGCGTGGTACGTCTACCCGGGTGCGGTACATACTAGGTTTTCTCACTCACTAGGGGTAATGCATGTTATTGGGATAATTGCCAGTAAATTCATTGATGAAGGTTACATAAAGAGAGATGACTATGAACTTCTCAGGATTGCGGGGGTCCTCCACGATATAGGTCACACACCTTACAGTCACGCCATAGAGCTTTACATGACTCAAGCATTTAAAGTGAGACATGAGGAAATGGCTACCTATGTAATAGAGAACGACCCTTACCTAAATGAAGTGTTCTCGAAGTACGGCGTTAATCCGAAGGAGGTATCGTCAATAATTAGGGGAACCCATAAGGAACCCCTACATAATATGTTACTATCTAGCGACTTAGATGCGGATAGGATTGACTACCTCCTACGGGACTCACTACATACAGGCGTTGCCTACGGGATGATAGATATAGATAGGATCCTTCATACTTTGATGGTGGATAAGGACGGTGAAATTGCTGTTCCCGCAAAATCAGTGCAGGCAATTGAAAACTTCTACATTGCCAGAATGCATATGTATAGAGCCGTATATCATCATAAAACTATAGCTGCTTTTCAAGTAATGATGAAGACCATATACGAGATGATGCTTAATGAACTGAGGGAATACTTAGAGCCATTTACAACCATTTCCAACATTTTATCAACCATAAAGAAAGGTACTTTCTACCTATGGGACGATAACTACATAGCAGGCCTAATGAACCTCACATTAGTTAAGAACTTAGGCAGCGATGACTTAAAAGACCTCATAAGACTGCTCTTCAATAGAGTTGGATATAAAGCAGTATATGATAAGATCAAATTATCGCGGGAACCTCTGAGCGTTAGGGAGAACGAGGAAGCGATATCCTTAAGTAATTTGAAGGATTTAATAATAAACGGTCTAGGCTATAAGGACTTCATGGCTATACCGTATGTTGAGGAATTGAACCTAGTTGATGAGGATCTATGTGTTAAGATATTAGATAATGAGTCAACAACGAGGATAACGGAGTTTGAGTCATCTATAATAAACTCTATACCTAGGTACATAGCTATAACTAGGCTATATGTACATCCATACATACTTGATAAGGTTAGAAACATGATTAGGAAGTAAATCAATACCCCTATGTTGACTGCAGTGATTAAGATGATGAGAGATCTTTAATCATTAAGTAAGCATCCTCACCATCTGGATAGTACCTACTTAAAACTTTCGATACTTTATAGCCTAGAGAACTATACATCTTCACAGCTATTTGGTTACTCACAGCTACCTCTAGTTTAAACTTGTTAATGCCGTCCCCATAAAGTCTAGACTCTACGTTCCCCATCAGTAATTTCCCTATCCCACGCCCCCTAAACTCTGGATCTACAGCTATAGAGATTATATGTCCGTAGCCGTCTTTACCGACAGCTGCTGAGACGTACCCTACTACCCTACCACAATACTCACATACGAGAAAGTAATTTGGGTAAAGATTCATTAAAGTAATAAACGTTAGGACCGTATATGGGTATTTGAAGGATTTCCTCTCAATATCAACTACATGCTTCATATCATCATACCTAACCTCCCGTACTATTAAATAGCATCCGCAGTCCTTACATCCAGGTTCGTACTGCATGTCAATTCACAAAACTTCAACATCATTCATATTCTAAAATTATTTAATTTATATATGTAGACAAGAATATTAATACGGTGCGTATTTAATGAAATTTACAACAAAGGAGACCGCCCTTTATCAAGAATCTGAAACTAAAGATAGGAGAAGATGGATCTTAATAGTTGGTGAAAAACTCATGCTCATGATGGTTGAGTTAGATCCAGGTGCTAACGTTCCATGGCATACTCACATACATGAACAGATAAGTTATGTATTGAAGGGTAGGGCAGAGGTTAAAACCGCTGACGGGATATACGTATTTAATGAAGGTACAGCATACAGCTTTAGGTCGAACGAACCTCATGAAACGAGGAATCCAGGACCTGATAAACTGGTGGTTATTGAGGTTTTCTCACCACCTCGTGAAGATTTACTGAAAAAATAACTATACTTTTTTTAACCCTGCTCAGGTTCTAATGGCGAGAAATCTATCTCAGGGTCGTATTTCTTAACTATTTTAATCCCTTTCAACTCAACTAATATGACGTCAGACGTCACTAGTATTGGATTACCACCTTTAACTAAGTGTCCACCGTGAACGTGTCCCCACTGATCGCATACCGCCCCATGAATGTGTGTAAGTCTATTACCCTTATCGTCCTTCCCTACTACACCCGATCCTCCTAGAAATGATAGAGGCCCTACTATTTCCTTAGGAGGGCTGTAACTAGCTCCTAGCTTCATGTTAGGGTTAGGTATGAAGTACATTACCGTCGCCTTGGAGAGAGTTCCAGTACCTACATCAACGTATGCGTATTCAATGTTTAACTCGTCACATAACTTCTCAACACCCTCTATGATATCGGATCCTGGCTGAAGCCTCGCAACAACCACCCTACCCTGAGACCCCACGGCATACTTAAATCTTACAGGCACTACATTACACCAAATAATCCTCTGAGCTAAGGTTTTAAAGATTTTAACGCCTTAAATGTAGGACATAACCCGATGATTAAGGGATTCATAAATTGTAATGTTTACTCCAAGTTTAAACCACCCGAGGTTTACGAAGGGTTTATAGTAATCGGAGATACTGTCGCCTACTTAGGGAGTGAGGGAGAAGTAATCTCGTTGATTAGTAAGTATGGTGGAGAGCTAGTCGATCTTCGAGGTTACGTAGTAATGCCTGGATTTATTGACCCCCACCTCCATCTAACGAGCTTAGGTAACAGTATAGGCTCGATTGACTTAAGAGGGCTGAAGTCAATTAGAGATGTTAAGAAACTCGTTAAGGATCGTGCGTCTTCAAGTAATGAATATTGGATACTTGGTCACGGATGGGATCATGAGCTTTTCGAAGAAGGGAGGATAATCAACAGGTATGATTTAGATGAGGCGGTTAGGGATAAACCGGTGCTACTTACTAGGGTATGCCTTCATCTAGCAGTCCTTAACAGTAAGGCTCTAGAAGTATTGGAGATTAATAAACGATTCGCAACATCATCGAACGTGGTACGTGATGATGATGGAACCCCCACCGGCATCATTAGGGAGGATGTATTAAATCATGTACTTAAGGAGTTGAGGGATGACACGAACTTAGTAATTAATGACTTAACAAGAGGCATTCAACATTTATTGGCTAATGGTGTAACATCTATTGGTTCCATGAACTGTAGCTTAAGCGAATTCCATGCACTGCAATTAATGAAGTTGAAGAACCATCTCCCCATCAGGATTAGGCTGTACCTCAGTAGTGAATATATAGAACTTATTGATCGCTTCAGGATTGTAAGAGGTTTAGGTGATGATGAGCTGAAAATACTGGGCGTTAAAGTATTCATAGATGGCTCATTAGGCGCTCATACAGCATTACTCAGAGAGCCATACGAGGATGAACCTAATACCTACGGGATCCAAGTCACCTCGGAGGAGCAGCTAAGTAAAGTAGCTCATATAGCACATAAGTATAAGCTGCAGATCGCAACACACGCTATAGGAGATAAAGCACTTGATATAGCTCTTAAATTCTACTCACTCCTAAGCGACGTTAAAGAAAGTAGACATAGGATCGAACATATGTCAATAGTGAGGGACGAACAATTGATCATGGCGAAGAATTTGGGTGTAACAGCTGTGGTACAACCTAGATTCACGATAAGCGACTGGTGGGTGATTAATAGAGTAGGATTAGGTAGAGTGAGATACGTATACCCTCTTAAAAAGATAAGTGAATACCTGCCGACAGGATTCTCAAGCGATGCACCTGTAGAACCTCCGAACCCATGGGAAACAATATATGCAGCTGTTACTAGAGGCGAGTATGAGGGGACCTCACTAAGCCACTACACTATGGATGAATCTGTAGATGTCTTAAACTCCCTACACATTCATACGGTGGGTTCAGCATATGCGTTATTTTTAGATGGCATCGTAGGCACGTTGGATGTCGGTAAGAAAGCTGACTTCATAGTAATTGATAGAGATCCGCTAGAAGTCGACATCAAGGGAATTAGGAAGATAAAGGTACTTGAAACTTACGTAGGCGGCAGTAAGGTGTATCCTCAATGAAGATAAAACCTTGAAGTTTATTTCATAATCATAAGTCTAAATTACTTAGAACTCGAAGTGACTGCCCGGTTTTAAGATGATGACAGATGTTTGAATGCTTAACTCAGCTACCTTGCTTTTTAGCTCTGAAGGGTCAGTCCTTATCAAGTCAAAGGTATTGTAGTGGATGGGAATTACGTATTTAGGTTTTATGAGCTCCACAGCTTTTGCCGCCTCCTTAACTCCCATAGTGTAATGACCGCCTATGGGTAGCAGCGCTACCTTCACATTGTATAGTTCTCCTATGAGGGACATCTCAGCAAATAGACCAGTATCTCCCGCATGATATACACTTCCCTCAGGACCAATAAGTACAACCCCAGTAGGGTTACCTCTAATTGATGAGTGAATCGCCGGGGTAAGTATTGCTGTAAGTTTACCTAACTTTATAGGCCCTCCAATATTAGCCCCTATCACTCTCTCTAAAACGCCTGCCTCATTCCCCAACTGGTTTGCGATTTCAAATATACTGAGTAGCTTAGCATTCTTGTAGTGCTTAAGTAGTTCAAGAACATCGCCTACGTGGTCGCCATGATCGTGTGTGACTACCATGAAATCCACATCTGTGACGCTTTTTATAAACTCATTAACCGATCTATACGGCGATGATGGGTTAGTAATCCACGGATCTATCAATACGTTAACACCATCTAACTCTACTAACGTACATGCGTGACCGTACCAAGTAATCCTACCCAAAACAACCCCCTATCCTATTTAAACAACTCACACTTATTAACGTATTATCTATTAGATTTGATGGTGTTGCTATGAGTGTTGTCATCCCATTAGCGTCGAAAATCCATGGCCGTGAGTACTATGAGAATCTACTGAAGTCTATTCAAACATTATTCGAAGCACATGGTATTAAGGTCTTCAACGTTCTGGATTCAGAGGATTTAATAACTGATGAGGTACTAAACGTTATTAATAAGTCCATACCTATCCTCCTCATATTGACTGGTGGAACCAGCAGACTTGGAGGAAGGCTTATAACGCAAGGCAGTGTTAAAGGAGCTATCATACTTGCACACGGTGAGCATAATAGCTTACCTTCAGCTATCTCTATAAGAAGTAGGGCAGATGTTGAAGGGATCGCAGCCAAAATTTACTTCTGTGAAGAATTAAGAAGTAAGAAATGTGTTGAGACCTTAGAGGAAGCAGTGAGATTAGGTAAAGCACTAAACGATATAGTAAGAACTCACGTTGCGGTAGTAAGTGATTCCCCTGAGGACTACTACAACCTATTTGAAGGTACGTACGGCATTAAGTTATCATTATTGAGCTATGAAGAGTTAGAAAGGTCTTTCAAAGATGTTAGCGATGAGGAAGTGATGAGTAGCTTAATTAATCTCAAGTCTAAATTACACTTACTTGGAGTTAATGAAAAATATTTGAAGGATACTTTAAGGGTATATATATCTATGAAGAAATTATTAAGTAATTACGGATATAACGCCATAGCAATAGATTGCTTCCCATTCATAATGAAATACGGTCTGACTCCATGCTTAGCTGTATCACTACTCAATGATGATGGAGTACCTACCGCATGTGAAGCCGATCTAAGGTCCTTATTAATCATGCTTATGGTTAAGTCCTTAGGTGTTTGGCCAGCGTGGATTGCAAACGTCTCATCGATCAACGGAAACCGTATGGTGTTATCACACTGTACAATAGCAACTAAATTAGGGTATCAATGTAGTTTATTAACACATTTTGAGTCTAATTACCCCTACTCACTAACTTGTAGTATCCCTAACGGTCCGTATACCTTAGCGAGTGTTGATAGAGAGTTCACGACCGTAGCTAGCCTTAAGGCTAAGGTTGTGGACAGCGGGTTCAAATCTGAAGCGATGTGTAGAACGCAGGTCATATTAGAATCTGAAGTAGACCTAAGTGACTTCCCTAACATAGCATTAAGCAACCATCACGTATTAATACCTGGAAATATCAGCGATAGACTTAAGGTAATATCGCATATGTTTGGAATGGACTTCATCACTTACGAATCCCTAATTAAGTATTTAAGTGAGGTGTAAAAGGATGAACAACGCTAAAATCGCTGTTGGCTCCGATGATAACTACCACATAGCTAACTACGTAGCTAATTACCTGAAGTCTAAAGGATTCGACGTAATCCCATTAGGCAGCCTTAAAAGCGGGAATCCCGAACCATGGCCCGTCGTCGGTTACGAAGTTGGTAAGTTAGTTGCTTCGAACGCAGTCAATTACGGAATTATAATATGCTACACAGGTACTGGAGTCTCGATAGCAGCCAATAAGGTTAGGGGTGTTAGAGCTGCCCTCTGTGTAGATGCTCGGACTGCACAGGGAGCCCGGCTATGGAATGATGCTAACGTATTAGCTCTAAGTGCTAGATTACTTTCTGAGGAATTAGCTAAGGAAATAATCGACGCATGGTTCTCAATCCAGGAGCCCGACCCTTCAGAAATACACAACATAGAACAACTCAAGAAGTTCGAAACCGAGTGACTCCAACCAAATAGCCATTAACATTTAGGCAATGTCCAGCATTTTCTCATTCAATCGATCCCACTGAGTTGCTTAGTAAATTAAAACGACGTTTTTGCTGACCCACCTACAGGGTGTTGGGACCTGGATAACGACTATTGAATATCATCTTATGATACCCGCGAACAATCAAAGGGTCCGTAAGTCGTTAAACTTAGATGCGGTGCGGCTAAAGTATCTTTCAAAGTAACCACTTATATGATTACTTTATATACCTTTAATAATAGTTTTAATTGGTGCTTTATTTTGGGTTTTATACCACCTAAATCACATATGGCGGTACTCCTTAAGGACTTCTACAAACCACTAGTTATAGAACATATCCCTACTATAGAGCCTAAAGGTGAGTCAGTACTTGTTAAGACGATCGCCACCGGGATATGTCACTCAGACATCCATGCATGGAGAGGGGATTATAGACCTGCAGGCCTCCCTAAGAAATTGCCTATAGTTCTATCGCACGAGATCGTGGGAACTGTCGTAGCATGCGGTGATGGAGTACCTAAACCACTTCTCAATAGGAAGGTGTTGGTGTACCCATGGCAGTATGAGGAGGAGGACGAATTCACGTTAGCAGGCCTAACTCAGTTAGGTAGAAAGAGACGTCGTCTAGGTTTAGACGTCGATGGTGGATTGCAGGAGTACGTTTACGTAGGACATTATAGGTTTTTGGTAGATGTTGAGGGATTGGATGACGTACCTGCGTTGGCACCACTTGCATGTGCTGGATTGACAACCTATAGAGCTATTAAGAAGTTAATCAACTATGTTGGACCCGACGACTACGTCGCTATTGTAGGATTGGGTGGATTAGGATCGTATGCAGTGCAGTGGGTTAAAACCGTCCTACCTTACGTAAACATGATTGGGGTAGATGTGAGGGAAGAGGCCATAGAGTTTGCTTCAAAGTTAGCAAGGATTGACTGCATTGTAAACCCATCTAAGGTTAATCCTATAGATGAGGTACTGAGGTTGACGAAGGGTAGAGGCGTTAGGGCAGTAGTAGATTTAGTAGCATCACCTAAGGTAGTAGCTACCTATATAAACGTCTTAGATACTAAAGGGGTCTACGTTTTAGTAGGTCATATGGGTGAGGAAGGTGTTACCATACCTAGACCACGGGTTATACGCAATGAGTTAACTATAGTAGGTAGTTACACAGGAAGCCTTTCTGAGCAGCATGAGGTCGTAAACCTAGCTAGAAGAGGTAAGATTAACTACAGTGCTGTGGTTACAGCTAGGTATAGGTTAGATGAAGTCAATGAGGCGTTTAAGTCTATAGAAGAGGGGAGGACCTTAGGAAGACAGGTAGTGGTTATGTAGATTTAATTAATAGGATATTTCAATTTAACATTCTTCTACATTCAATAACGTATATTAATTTGTTAGTAAGTGTATTCTAGGTATTCTGTATGCAGGGATCCTCAGAATCGAGGACCACCATGCTTGGTGCTAGACCCATAGAGGTTGTTGACAAGCTTCCATCACCTGAGGATGCATTTAAGATACCTAAGGTAGATTTAAAGACTTTGTTAACGATAATTATGGGCCCGGCATTTATAGCTGTTGGAGATGCCTTCGGCTCCGGTGAGTGGCTTATGATTCCCGCCTTCACAGTGAGGTATGGATGGGGTATGGGTTGGGCTATATGGTTATTAGTTGCTTGTCAAACAGCGTATCAAGTCATGTGGACTAGACTTATCATTGCCTTCGGTGAGATACCTGCTGTGTTCTTCAGTAGGCTTCCAGGAGGCCCTAAGTTCTGGAGTTGGTTCGTAGCTATAAACCATGCAGCTAGGGTCGCATGGCCTGGATGGGCTATGGGAGCTGCTACAGCTTTAGCAGCAATAATATTGGGTAGGATTCCTGGCGCTGCTGATGCACCGTTTGTCAGGTCTGTCGCGTCAATAGGGTTCCTCATAGTGCTGGCTCTACTGCTATTCGGGCGTAAAATCGCAACGATTATAGAGTGGGTTATGAAGGTTGCTACAGCCTTTATTGTGATTTCGTTACTATTCGTAGTTGTTCCTCTGACAGTTAGGGCAGACGTACTTAGTGAATTTGCGGTAGGTTTAGTGAGAATAGGTTACATACCGCCAGGGGTTGATGCGTTACTACTTGGTGGGTTCGTCGGCTATGTAGGTAGTGCTATGGCTCACAACTGGTATAACGTAGTCTACTATAGGGATAAAGGCTACGGTATGGGCTCCCTTATAGGTTACATATCAGGTGCTGTGGGTGGAGTTAAGGTATTTGTAAGCCCGATAGGTAAGTTTCCGAAGCCTACTCCAGAGAACGTAGCTACTTTCAAAAAGTGGGTCAAGATCGTATCACTGGACCAGTGGCTGACCTACTTCACTTTCTGTACATTCGCAGGTACTGTACCAGCACTTATAGCTACGTCATTACTTCCTAGGGGGACAGTCCTAGGTGGGTGGGGGGTAGCCGCCCATGTGGCTGAAGCATTCGCAGCTAAAGTTGGTCCATGGGGCTTCTACCTAATAAGTACAATAGGTTTACTCATACTCTTCACTACCCAATACATGCTTAGCGATAACCTAAGTAGAAACATCATAGAGGTGCTATGGAGTACTAATGAAGGTGTTAGGAAATGGGCTAAAGGTGATATCAGAAGGCTTTACTACATGTTCCTCATACTCTACATAATGTTCGCCACAACAATCATATGGTCTGGCTTAGAACCCCTACTAGTGCTGCTTATATCGGCTAACGTACCGCACTTCATGGCCTTCTGGGCAATACCTGCGTTAATATACATCAACGAGAAGTTACTGCCACCCGAATATAGGGCGCCTCGATGGAACTACGTGTTCTTAGCAATAATGTTTACGTTCAGTTCGATTATATTCGTAAATGTACTGCTATACTATACCTTCGGTGTAAAGATCTTCTAAAACTAATTATTCAAACTTTTTCCACAGGAAGAGAAGTAATGGTATTCCTAAGGCAGATAAGGCTGAAAGGAGATGTAGACCAACATCGTAATTACCGGTTAAGTCGTAGGATAAACCACCAATTATTGGCCCCACAAACATAGCGACCGTAGCTGCAGTCAGCAGTAATCCATAATTACTTCCGAGGTATTTAGAGCCCCACATAGAGGCAGCTATTAGAGGAGTAAACGCTACGTTAGTACCGTGAACCAATCCAACTACTGAGGACCCTAAGTAAGCCAATACAACTGTCCTGTAGTACGGGAATAAAACAACGTTCAAAGTGGAGAGCAAATAAACCATCAGTAGGATTTTAGGTATTCCTAAACGTTCGGAGAGTCCGCCCATCAATATCCTACTAAGGAAATTGATAGCTGAATAGATGCTGATGGCAACTGAAGCTATTAGTGATGGTACGCCGACGTACTGAACCATGAAGGGCGTTAAATGAGATATTGCAAAACCATCGATTAAACTTGTAAAGAATAACATCAACCAAGCAGCATAGAAGACAGAGCTCTTCAATAGGTCTAGAGGGCTAAACGACTTAGATGAGTTATCCTCATACTCCACCGGTTCATTAAGAATTAAAGTAGCTACTAACATCACTGCTAGAGACACTACACCTAACAGCATTAGAGGTATTCTCCACCCATATGAGTTAACTAAGAATGATGTTAGGGGGGCCAGTACTAGCGTCCCTAAGCTATAGCCGCCTGACGTCAAACCTGCCGCTAACCCCCTACGACTATTGTAAAACCATTTAACGCTTAAAGTGACTGCTAATACGTAACCTAAGGCATGACCTAAACCGTATATCCCTGCGTATGATAATGTAAGAGACATTATATCATGAGATAGTGATGCCAACATTAATCCCAGGCCTGAGGAAAGTGTAATAACAAGCAGTGTTAACCGCAGCCCTATCTTAGACTTGATGTAGTCAATCCCTAAGAAACCAACTATGTTAGTAATCGACATAACGCTGAATGGAAGGACCGCTAAAGATCTCGAAACGTTAAATTCTGATTCTATAGAAGGAACTAATACAGACCAGACGTGCTTAAATCCAAATAGGAAGTTAGTTGACACGCATAGTACGAGGACTAAAAAAGGGTAGTGCCTTAAATGCATGACCAGACACGTCAAGCCTCTTGAGTAGATGTAAGTTCAAGTTTAGTTAATACATGCTTAAGTTCTTCAACCTCCTCCCTACTGAGGGATGGTAAAGGCTTACGTACAGGTCCTGCTGGGAGGTTAAGCATGCGGAGCGCCTCCTTACATGGAGCTACATAACCGGGCTCATATTCGAAGAACTTAAAGAGCTCCTGTAGCTTAACATGTATCTCAAACGCCTTTCTGTAATTTCCTCCGGTAAACTCTTCATAAAGCTTCACCATATGTCTAGGTACTACACACGCAGCTGTTGAGAAAATCCCACGCCCTCCAATACATAAGGTCGGGAAGAACTGACTGTCAATACCTGTAAGCACAGATATTTTATGTCCCACCAACCTAATGATCTCTGATGTCTGACCTATATCACTATTACTTTGTTTCATACCTATTACGTTATTAAGTGATGCTATCTTAGCCATCAGTTGCGGAGTAATGTTATGACCAGTATATGATGGATTATTGTAGACGATTACAGGTATTTCAGATTTCTCCGACAATGTTCTAAAGAACTCGAACAACGACTCATGAGGCAATTTATAATAGTAAGGTGGGGTAGATATTATACCGTCAGCCCCTACATCCGCAGCATGCTTCACATAAGTCAAAGCTTCCTTAAGCCCGCAAGCCGATACGCAAGCAATTACAGATACGTGCGAAGGCGTACTCTCCCTAACTGTTTCCACTACTTTAATCCTCTCATCAGGTAGTAGATGTGGAAACTCTCCATTACCTCCTGGAGTCATGATGCCGTGAACTCCTTTATACACTAAGTAATTAGTGAGGGTCCTCAGGCCTTCTAAGTCAAGCTCGTAATCATCCTTAAAGGGAGTTACGATTGCAACAATCACACCGTTTAACGTCTCCTTAGACAACCTCATACTATAAACCGAATTAATATTTCAGCATAACTTAAAATATCTTTAACTTCTATAACTTAGGTGATCTTTTGAGGGGTGTTGAAGTAGCGACTCATGCAATAGTGTTGACGCTGCTTGTATTACTGGCTATCACTAATGTCTACTACCCGCAGTACACTTTTATGACTCTACTAGCCTTCATAGGCTTTATCACCATAGTGGTTTACACAGGCTATAGGACTTCTAGAAAGCCTCCTAAATTATTCGATGTCGTCGCTGAGGAAGTTAAGCGTGGCGATGTCTTACTAGAGGTTGACAATGAAGAGGTCTCAAAACTTTTAGAGAAGGACTTCATATTGATGGATGAGATTAGAAAACAAAGCACTAAGAGCTTAATCGAATCTTCCGGAATACTATTGGTGTTTGGGTGGTATTTCCTCTTCTTTTACTTCATATTGCCTAGATTCGTAGATGCTGAGGCAACAACAAGATTTATAGTGTACCTAATAGGTTATCTCGTGCCATATGTTGGGTACGTCGCAACTGACCTAATTCCAAGGAGAGCAGGTAGGACGGTAACCTACGTCCTAAGGGGCTACGAAGTCTACGATACAGGTATAGTTTCAAGCAGTCAGTACATAGTTATTAAATTTCCACTAAGTAAAGAATACGTCGCCGTAGAACATAGTAAGAGGAAGTGTGTTGAATTATCAAAGAAAATTAAGGGCTATAACGTCAGGTTCCTCCTATATACTAAGAACATATCTAAGCTTACAGAGATCATTAATAACTACGGGAAGGTAGAACTTATACCGCGTTGAATGGATATATATTAAAAATTTTTAATTACTGAATTAAATCGTATTTTGGTGTCCTTAATTGAAAGTTGTTAAATTCTCTGAAGCAGCTGAGTTTCACCATCCGGAAAATCCATTACGCAGAGTTAAGATATTTGGTAATCCAGAATTACTCGGAATTAAGAACATGAGCATCGGAATGGGTGTTATGGGGCCCGGTGTAAGAGTTCCTCTCCATAAACATGAATGTGATGAGATGATGTTCATACTTCATGGAGAAGGTAAGTGGGTTACGAAGGATAAAGAATACAACGTCACCCCGTACACACTCATATATGCTGAGGCTGGTGAGGAACACGGATTTGAGAACACATCGACATGTCAATCGTTAGAGTTCCTATTCGTCTACTCACCGCCTGGTGGTGAGCAACCAATATTTAAGAACTTCATCAAAGTGAAGGACTTTACATATAAAGGCACTTAGTTAATGTATATTTAATCATTAATTTTTTAAAATTCAACAACATAAACTTATGGTGACTTAATTGAAAGTAGCTCGCTTTAGAGTAGGGAGTTACGTGGATTGGGGTGTAATCATCAACGAATACGTATGTGATAGATTATACTTAAGTAGCTTGTGTGGTTTAGAATTACCTAAGGATGTCATTCAATTCCTCACGAATAAGGAATTAACCAGTAAGGTGTCTAGCACCTTAGATAAAGTTCAACTAGATAACTGTATTAATTTAAAAGTTGTTAAACTCCTACCACCAATACCTAAACCATCTAAGATGGTTTTCATAGGTTTGAATTATTCAGACCATGCTAAGGAGGTAGGTATGGAGACCCCCAAAGAACCCGTAATATTCTTAAAACCGCCTTCAGCAATTATCGGTCCTTACGACGACATAGTTCTACCGAAACGTTCTAAGAAGGTAGATTATGAGGGTGAGTTAGCTGTAATTATAGGTAAACAAGCGAAGGACGTCAGTAATGAACACGCCTTAGATTACGTTTTAGGTTATATGGTTATGAACGATGTGACAGCTAGAGATGTTCAGAAGGCAATAAGTCAGTGGGATAAGGGTAAAGGCTTCGATACCTTCGCACCATGCGGTCCTTGGATAGTTACTGCTGATGAAATCGCTGATCCCCACACAGTTAAAATCGTGACTAAAGTCAACGGCGTAGTGAAGCAAGATTCCGGTACTTGGAACATGATATTTAAGGTACCTGATCTGATTCAGGATATAAGTGAGGTCATGACGTTAGAGCCTGGTGACGTTATATCAACTGGTACCCCCAGCGGTGTTGGGTACGTTAGGGGTGAATTCCTTAGCCCTGGTGACGTAGTTGAGATATGTATAGATAAGATAGGCTGCATTAAGAATAAAGTAATTTCGAAAACTTCTTAGCATTCTGCAGTACTGCTGACCTACCTAATAAACTTAAATGCATGGTGGAATAAACCCAGTGGTTGAAGTGAAAATATCTAATGTTTTCACTGATTTCCAACATATCCTTAGCTCATTAATTAGGGTATTACTAGCCTTAAGTTTCTTACTCGTCATCCCAGCATTAGTAGGAATGATTTACGGCGAACTTAATGAAGTTAGGGTAATGTTACTTTTAAGTGTCTCTTTACTCATACCTTCATACTTACTGTCTCGTCTAACAGGACCCCCCACGCAAATAAACTTAAGCTCCGCGCTCATAATCGCGGGAATTAGCTGGTTAATAGTTCCACTGGTTGGCGCCATACCATATTACTTAATATGCAATACATCACTAATTGACGCATACTTTGAAAGCATGTCAGGATTTACAACAACAGGAATGACAATTTTCAGTAACATCGAATTACTCCCTAAAACAATACTTATGTGGAGGTCACTCACACAATGGGTTGGCGGGATGGGCATTATCTTATTGTTCATTATGATAGCAGGACCTTTAAGTGGAGTAGATCTCCTCAGACTATATACTGCAGAGGCTAGGGAGCTTAAAATAAGGCCATCAACATGGGTGACCGTAAAGGATTTATGGATCATATACCTCATCTACACGGCTATATGCACCCTACTATTGTGGATGTTTGGAATGAGTATGTTCGATGCCGTAACACATTCCTTTACAGCTATTGCGACAGGAGGATTTTCAACCAGAGATGTTAGCATAGCTGCCTACAATAACCCAACAATAGAATTAATTCTTACGATATTTGAGTTTTTAGGCGCTACTAGTTTCATAGCTCACTACGCGCTCTTTAAATTAGGTTTTAGATCTTTCCTCAAGTATTATGAAGTGCGTTATTACTTACTCATATCGGGTGTATCAACATTAATAATCGCATCAGACCTAATCCTCAACATGAGCCTAGACATCTTAAAGGCGTTCAGGATTTCAACATTTCAAACCATCTCCATACTTACTACTACCGGTTACTTAACTTCCGACATCAATCTATGGCCACCGCTATCTAAGTTCTTATTAGTCATTTTGATGCTTATTGGCGGGAATTTATGCTCTACAGGCGGCGCAATTAAGTTAGGTAGAATAATTATTGCGTTAAAGGTGGTGGCAAACCAATTAGAGCACCTATATCTCTCACCATCCACCATAAAACCCATAAAGATCAACTCCCATGTACTAGAGGTTGAAGACATAACTAGGATCTTCACTTTCCTTTCAATATACTTCGCCATGCTTGGATTAGGAGTCTTAGCATTCACGTTCTTCGGATATGAACCTTTCGCTGCCATCTCAGCGATTGCTTCCGCACAGGGCAACGTAGGACCTGCATATATATCCCTAATAGGTATGGGTGAGTTGCCGAAGGTTGTTCTAATACTTCATATGTGGTTAGGTAGGCTGGAATTGCTTCCTGCACTCGCTATCTTCATACCCCCCATGTGGATGCAGGCTAGGAGAAGGCCAGCATAGAAATAGATAAATGCATCTGTGCGTTTTAATTGAAGTTCGGAGGTGGTGTAGATGATAATGTGTAATAACCACACACATACCCAACTCTCAAACGCCTTAAGACGAGGTACTTATATCATAGACTTCGACGGTGTTTTAGTCCATAGGTTTACTCAGATGATGGACTTCTTAAGCGCTAGAAAAGAATTAGCTAAGGCAATGATTGAATGCGGTTTTGATGTCGATAAAGTTAATAAGTACGTAGAACCTTACGACCTACTTAAAATATGTTACGGTGATTGGGGAGTTCATGAAAAATTCGAACTTTTTTCTAAAATTTTAGAACTTTACGAATTTCAAGCAATTTCTAAAATATTCATTGACTTCTATGCTGGTGAGTTCCTCAAAACACTAATTAGGAGAGGGAAGAGGGTGTATATTTCATCACTTCAGCCAGCATCGGTCATTAATCAAGTCCTCAGGAGGGTGAAAATACCTCTAAATAGTATCTGCGTTTGCGGTAGGGACGTTGGCGGTAGGCCGAAGCCGTACCCGGACCAGCTGAAAGGTGTTGTAGGTGAGGATTCTGTAGTTATAGGTGATTCACTTACTGACGGCTACTTAGCTAAGAACATTAACTCCAGCTTCATAGCCTTAGACACCGATGGTTACACTTTCTACGAATTATGTAGCGTAGGAGCTATCGCCGTGTTCAACAGCCTTGAGGAACTACTGAATTACGTAGTTAGATCAAATGGTCATGAAGTCCTAGTCCTTGGGTAGTGGTGTTAAGAACTCACCTTACTAACCTCACCTACCCTCTCTACCTTAATAACTTTATCAGCTATATCAATTACACTTTCATCATGAGTCACAACTATAATTTGCTTCAGCGACTTACTTAACTCTTTAATGATTTCAAATATTTGCTCACGTCTATCATCATCTAAGTACACCGTCGGTTCATCTAGGATTAACGTAGTGGGCTCTCTACCCATAATTAACTCAGCAAGCGCTAACCTCAAAGCGATCGAAATACCGACTTTCTCACCACCACTTGCGTTACTTATAGGTAAGGAATCTCCTAATACCTTAACACGTATCTGGAACTCATCGTTAATCTCTATCGGCCTCAACCCTATCTTAGATAATATTCTATTTGTCCTCCTCTCTAACTCATCCCTAACAACTCTAGTTAATTCCTTAGCTATCAAGCCATCCTTACCTAAGTACTTACTAAAGAATTCAAGGATTATCTCATAGCTCTTAATCTGACTCTCTAATTCAGATACCTTCTTCTCTACTTCCTTAATGTAACCATCTAATGCTTCAGCCCTACTACTTAATTCCTTAAGTACTGCCTCTATCTCTGTAATCGTTTTTTCAGTCTTAAAGATTTCTTCCTTCACCCTATCAAGCTCCGAACTCGACTTCCTGCTCATCTCACTTAATCTATTCCTTATAACATCGACGTCCTCCCACCTTTCAGGGACAACATAATTGACGCTTAATTTTACGAAGATCTCACTAACCCTACCGCGTAAGGAGTGAATTTCCAGAGGCTGCAGGTCCTCCGTCAACCCAACCCTTAAGTTATTTAGGTACTCTAGCTCACCCCTAACCTTATTTAAAATATCTCTCCGTGACCTTAAGTACTCAATACATCTCTCGATCGATTCGTTATTAATGGCCTTAAAACTTTCTGAGAGCTCTCCACATATCCTTAATGCATTCCTATTTAGGTCGTTTAGTCTATCACTTATTTCTGAAATCGACTTCTCCAGTACTTCAATAGTGTTAATTAATTTAACCAGCCTATCTAAAGTGTTCTCAACTATTTCAATTTTCATTTTAATGTTTGTGGATTCCCGACTTAGTTCCTTAATCCTTTCGGATAACTTAACCAGTTCTTGAGTTAAGCTACTCTTTATTAGTATAGGATCTTTTATTGATGAGCCGCATATAGGGCATTCCTTCGTCAATTCAAACTTATCTATGAATAAAGCATACAGCTCTTTGAGCGCCCTACTGCGATTAATTAAACCGCTTAACTCCTCACCCTTTAACCTCAACTCCGTCAACAATTTATTAAGAGAATCATAATCATTGACATACACCCCTAACTTATTTGATATATCATGTAAAACATCAGCGAGTTTACTCTTATGTGAAGTTAAGTCCCTCACCCTCCTGTCATACTCGTCCTTCACTCGCAAATATTCATTGACTTCGAAGCTTTCTAAGACCTCGAGTCTAGACTTCAACTCCTCCAATTCCTTTACTCTCTTAATAATTATGAGGGCCTTCAACCTTTCCAGTATCTGAAGGGCTTCATTAATTAAAGCAACCTTTTCATATATATCGTCATGCTTCTTTCTAAGGTCCTTTATAGTTGAATTATATTGAGATAGCTTTAACTCCAACGATGCTTTCCTAGATTTAATTTCTTTAAACTCACGTAATTTGTTGTTTAGTTCGTTCTTCTCACTCTCTAGCATGCCTTCTAACTTGTCCTTCTTGCTTGTGAATTTCTTAATGATTTCTAAGGACTTTTCTAGGTAGCTAAGGCCTAGTAATGAGAGTATCCACTCCCTTCTTTCGGAATCCGTTATGTCTATTATCTTCGTAAGCTCGTCCTGTAACGATATAATTGTACTTCTAACCATGTTCCTTAAGTCTTTAACACTGGCTGCTGGGAGGTCTAAGATCTTGCCTACTTCATTCGCAACATTTAAAACTCCTACACCCTTGATTTTCTTATTACTCCCTTCGACTACGTATAGATATGCCTGAATAGGGGTACCAACACCTATCTCCTTAGTAATCAGGTATTTAATACCTCCAACCTCTAAAGATACCTCTATTCCGCCCCTCTCCTTACCTCTCATTACAAAGAACTCCTTCTTACGTCCCCTGATGTCTATAGTTGCATCCGTAAATAGGGAAGCATATATGGAATCAATTATTGATGATTTCCCAGCTCCATTAGGGCCTACAATAGCTATTATTCCATCTGGAAAGCTTACTTCAGAATTCTCATGTGAGAGTATGTTGCTAAGCCTAATATGCCTAATTATCACTTAGTCTTCACCAGCTTCTCTAACTTATTAATTAACTCTCGATCATTCATTAATTGATTTATTAAGGCTTCAACAAATTCAACATCATCGCTACCCTTAATTATACTTAAAACTAATTCAGATAGCTTCGGATCTTTCAATAAGTTATGAACTACGGAGTCAAGTGTTGATACCGATGTTGTTACCTCACGTTGCGGTCCTTCGAGTTCCTCAGAGATGTTTGGGGTTTTTATGTTATAGAACGATATCTTACCGCCCTGCGTTAATTTAGTTAGATAATCGAGAACCCTCTTCGCGTTCAGGTTAACTGACTTCACATTACTTACCTCAGCATATAGTATGGGTGGTTTAAGGAACTCACTGAAATTTATTTCCCCTAGGCGTTTAATCAATTCCTCATACGTACTTGACTTTATTATTAACCATCTCCTAAACTTACTTAGTTTTACCCAATTTACTGCAACACCTTCTCTACCTATATCAACTAGCGCTACAAACCGTTCATCCCTACTATCTAGGGAGTCCTGAGCTTCAGTAGATCCGGGGTAGACGATGGGGATACCGCCGTAGTTAGTTACATACCTCCCGTGGTAATCACCTAAAGCCACGTAGTTGTAATCGATAATTCTTAGCTCATTTAAAGAGAGATGAGCTACAGGCAGATTTAACTCCTTGAGAAGGAGATGAGCCATTACCACTCTTTTACTGGCGTTAGGTCTCTTCACAACCTTAATAAGTTCTTGAATCCCCTGAGGGTCTGCATAGGGGATTGCCGTAATTCCTAACTCATTACCCTTCAACTTAATAACCCCCGTCCACGGCTCGAAGGTTGCTAAGACCTTAGCTAACCCAACTTCTTCCAACACCCTTAATGGCGATAAAGCCGATGTTTTAGGCTGGTCGTGCTGGCCAGCAACAACTAGAAAATCTATTCCGGCCTCCCTCAACCTTCTCAACGACTTAAATGCGTAAAAGTATGCTTGAGGACTTGGCTTAGGGTCATCGAAGAGGTCACCGCAATGTATAATCGCATCTACACCTTCCCTAATAGCTATGTCTATAACTTCGTCGAATACTTCATAGAAATCTAACTCCCTCTCCCGAGTTTTACTTGGTTTATTAGACCCTAGATGTGTATCAGACACGTGCAGTAGAAGCATCCTTAATTACCCTTCCCATTCACCAATAAGTGATTGCCTCTCTAAGGACTTCGCTACCCTCTCTAAACCTTCCCGCCATATCTTAGTTATGTTTGGAGTTGCCCCAACTTTCTTACCTGAATGTACGTCAATCTTAACATATGCTGGATACTTACCGATCCACTCACCCATCAGTATCGCATGTCCCGGGGACAACGTTGGGAGAATATTTACGTACTCATCACTTAGTACGTCAGTTAACTCCATCACCGTTGATTTATCATGATTTTGAACTAATTTCAAGAACGCATAGCTTTGGACTTGAGATACTACGTTGATATCTAATGCCCTAGGCCTTTGGCTGACTATAGCTAACATTCCCCCGAACTTCCTGCCCTCCCTAATATACCTCTGAAGAGCTTCCTTAGATTTAGTTGTTGCCCCACCGCCTAGGAATAGATGAGCTTCCTCAACAACTAGTAAAGTAGGTATTGCAGTGAAATTACCGGTACGTTTGCTGCCCTCCTTAAGGTACCAAAGGAGGTCTTCAACAATTACTTTAAGCATGTAATCTTTCTCCTCATCCGTAAAAGTAGAGACGTCAACTACAACTATCCTACCATTACTTAATAACTCACTAACTTTACGAGCCTCTAAACTAATTCTATGCCACTCAAAGAAATCATCTACCTTATCCTCTACATCAGTAACGGATTTCTCCTTACTCTTACTACCTTCATTACGTAGACGCTCTTTGAGGAGTTCCTTATAAACCTCAACAACATCACTAACACCCTCATCATTTGAATATACGTTTCTAGACTCTTCATAAATAACTAACTTATATGGTTTCCTACCCTCTAATGCCTTCTGACGAATGTCGTCATTTAAATTCTTTAACGCGTTCCTCAACAACCTTCTCTGCTTTGATGCTGCAGCCTCCGGAATTATGAAGTTTACCAGAAGACTTATCGGAGTCTCTATAGGATTTATTGCTGCATCGTATACTAACACGTTAACATTTTTAGGATCAGTACTTTCTAAATTAACGTATTCCCCATGAACATCAAATATGACTACAGACCCCCCTATCTGCGCTATCCTATCAGCCAATACGGCTACGAGATTACTTTTCCCAGAACCTGTTGTGCCAGTGATTAACAAATGCTTAGCTAAGGAGTTAACATTAACTCTTACCCTTAAGTCCTCAAAACCTACTAAGGAACCCAACTCTATGCTTGACCCTAAGTCATAGCCATATAGAACTTTGAGATGCTCAAGTTGAGCTAAGTATATAGGCGTTTCTGGAGGTGGGGGGTACCTCGGGGATTCAGCACGACCACTACTTACATCCGCTATAATGATAGCTCTCATAAGACTCTCACTCTTTAAATCACTTAAATAGGTAGCTCTCTCATATAATGGAAGATTAGGAGTCGTTAATACCGGTACTACAGACCTATATATGCAAGAACCTATGATACCGACTACCTCCCTCTCACTCTCCTCATAAGTCGGGGGGCTCCTAACCTTAAATCTCAAGTAGATATACGTCCCTGAAGGTATGGGCACCAAAGCCTTAACATCAACCTCAGTTGGACTTGAAATTTCACCTACAATACCTATTGGTTGACTCATAGAAATTCACCCAACAACTCACGTCCTGTAGGGACGGACGAAAGACCTAACTTATATAACATTAACCTAAATTCAGCACCACTTATTTTACACTTATTATGAGTAACCTTAAGCGGGTCCGGATAACCGCTAAGTGAGTATAGATACACCTCGCTAACTAATTCCACCAACTCATCAATTCCAACTTTACCCGGCATCGACAGCTGGTAAGGTTGGGAAGCAGGGTTAAATGCAACGTACGTGACCGTAATAGGTGTAATGGCACCTAAATCCAACTTCAAATCATTCAATGGTCTAGGTAAGTCCTTACGCTCAACATAAATTGGTTGAAGCACGTATGGAGTTTTAGGTAGTCTGCCAAACCTTCTGAGCGCGTTAATTAATATTAAATCATTAACGCTTTCCTTATATTCCTTAGGGACATCGTTGGATAGCAGCATATCTACGTAGTAATTCCTCATAAGGGTTTTCGCTATAAATAAGGGCTTAGCCTCATGTAATGTTTTGATGATTCCTGAAAAAACCTCATACCAAATATCGTTAATTCTCTCATAAGACCTTGGGTAAAAACCCTTAGGCATCCTCCTTTCAGTATACCCCCAAAGAAACGAAAGAAGGGAACCATCGAATAAGGCTATACTACCCTCATCCAAAACATCAAATAATGACCTAACCTCCAAACTCTTAGAAATCAACTGAATTACCCTATCAATTAATTCATGAGGTACTACCTCATCAGGTACAGGCATGTAATAACCAGCTAAGGATTTAATAGTTAGTTTACTTGATGATGGTGATTTAAGAGAGGCTCTAAGAGATGCTGCCTGCACAGCGTATATGGTTGCTATAGATAACTTCTTCAAGACGCTACTGGAATCGCTTGCTACAACAACTACTGGGTCGCTTGAGGGAGAAGACCTTATCGGATAAACGTCAACGTCCCTCAAATATCTATTTAAAGCACCTACTGAGGTAACTTTATTGAGCAAGTCACCCATAGCCCCTGATAAATCATTAATTAATAAATCATGTAGGGGGATAACAACCACCTACCCTAAATAACATGTCGGAAAATATAAAACTATATACTTACATTGATAGTTACATACTAGTTAATTTAACGGTCACGTAGCCGTTAACTCTTAATTGGTAGATAATTTTCTCTATAAACTTAAGAGTCTGGGAAGTGTTTAGGCTAAACCACTATGCATCAAAAATATTTACTGAACGCACTCATGGTTTCTACATATGTATGCTACTGCTTCAATCTCAACATCAGCTCCCCTTGGCAAGTTAGAAACCTCGACTAACGACCTAGCGGGTGGATTAATTTTGAAGTATTCAGAATAAACCTCATTAAAGACCTGAAACTGTTTTATGTCCCTTAGAAACACGGTTACTTTAACCACATCTTCAAGTCTGCCACCAGCAACCTCAACTATCGACTTAACGTTCTCTAAAACCCTTCTGACCTTAGCTCTGAAGTCTCCCTCAACCAATTCCCCAGTACGGGGGTCTATAGGTATTTGACCTGATATGAAGAGTAAGCAACCGGCTATGACTCCCTGACTATAAGGACCTACTGGTTTAGGCGCATTATCAGTAAATACGGATTTAATCAACTTAGACACCATGTAATTGATATATATTTAGTTATTTAAAGTATGATAACGGTATGTATTTTAGGTGAGCGTTTGAAGCTATTAATCATTTCTGACATACATGGAAATGCTGATGCGTTAAGAACTTTACTAAATACGATTAAGGATTGGGACTACATATGGGTTCTAGGTGATTTAGTTGACTACGGCCCAGAACCTCATATAGTAATAGATATTGTTAAGGAGTTAAAACCTGATTTGACGTTGATGGGTAATCACGACTACGCGGTCGCATACAATACCGACTGTAGGTGTGCTCCAGAATTACATGAACTTAGTGAATATACTAGAAACAATATATCACTTAAACTGTTAAGTAAAGAGCAAAAAGCATGGCTTAAGGGCTTATCGTTGAAGCATAAAACATTGATGAATGGTTCACGTATCTACGCAGTCCACGGATCTCCCAGAAATAACCTATACGGCTACCTAAGACCTGAGCTCTCTTTAGATGAGATTAAATTAGCATTAACAGACAAAATTTACGCGGTTAAACCCCAATTAGTTGATGCTGATTACGTCGTCGTTGGACATACCCACATCCAGATGCAGATCTCAGTCGACGGCCTGAAGGTTTTAAACCCCGGAAGCGTAGGTCAGCCAAGAGATGGGAATCCAAAAGCATCTGCACTACTAATAAATCTAAAAACGTGGGAATTAAATTGGTTGAGAGTAGATTATGACGTTGAAAGCACTGTTAAGAAGTTGAGTTCATTAGGTTTAGAAATCAGATACGTCAAGTGGTTGGAGGCGATCTTAAAAAGCGGTGCCGTCATAAAGTAACTTCAATTATCTCTCAATGTAACTAAACTTTATATCTTAATCCCTAACTGCCCAAGCAACGTAAATAAGAAGAAATACGTCGAAAGTGCTAAGAACGTGATGAGCGCTAAATTCTCCCACATCTTAGGCCTTATCTCCTTAGGTAATTTATAGTTAAGGTATATGACTGCAGGAACTACTAATATACCCACTAGGTTTGCAGCATTTGCTGCGATGATAACCAGTATGAGTGGCTGTGTCTGATAAAGAGCCCATAAGGTAAAAGATACGTATATAAGGAGTAGCGAGTAGTAAAGTCTCCTGACGTCCCAGTTACACCACCTCCTAACTCCTTCAGACCCCCATAGAAGGTCTGTTAAATTCCTTGGAACGGAATCTACGTATGCGCCAAGCGCGGAACTTAACATCACTATAAAGCCAATTAAACCTATGAGATAGTATCCCCAACCACCTACAATGCTGGCGAATTCGTTAGATATATGTGCAGCAACCCCCCAAGGAGGTAGTTGCTGCCCTCTAGGTAATAGTGAGACCGCGATCAACGACGGTAAGTACATACCTAGAATAGCTCCTGGGAAGAATATAAGCCATTGATCGTATTTAAGTATCCTCATCCACTTCTTAAAAATGTTTACGTTCTCATCATTGAGTTTAAATATCTTACCTGCCGGTGATAGTGTAACCTTCTTACCGCCGATTAATGCTGGGATGTAGCCAACAACTGCACCCATCCCATAACCCTTATCTCTATACCAATTCATGAAGATGAAGTTAAGTCCTGCAGCTAAGGCTGTATACGCCCACCAAGCAGTAATTAAACTCATATCAGCTCCAGGAGGTATGTAGCCGAAGTTGAAGGTGCCTATCACAGCCTCATAGATTATGTGGGCCTTAACGGTTAGAGGTGCGACGACGAGTAATAAAGTAAGTATTATGAATGTAGCGAAAAACCAATTAGCTAACTCTAATGTACGCTCAATCTTAGAACCGAATAAGACGATTAATACGCAGACTGAAATTATGACGATAGTTAAAAATCTAACTAAATCAGCATCTCTGGCAGTGGGTAATCTACCAAGTATTATTGAACCTAAGGCAGTGGCCCCTGAACCGGCTATACCTGCGAGACCCCAAGAACCCCAAGCTACGATAATTGATGGAAGGACAATAGTCCAAAACTTAGGTCCAGGAGGAACCCTCTTAAGGTACACTATAGGAGGTTCCCCACAATACATTGATATCCTCACTAGACATACGTTATAAATTGTTTGAAGGAGGGCTGAAACTAAAACTATCCAGGCCATACCTAATCCGTAGCGTACAGCTGTTGCAGGACCTAATAACCACTCCCCACCTCCGATAGCGACACCAACAGCAATAATACTAGGGCCTAAAACCTTAAGAGCCATGTCCTTAAGACCTAATTTAGTAACTCTGAATACCTCCTCAGGAGTAGGTAACTTATCAACAACCTCTATATCACTTATACCGAAATTACTTGCCATAGAGACCTCTATAACTCTAATAGTTGATGTTTAAAAATTTAGCTGCCGAATCACTTGTAAAAATTACATAATCTTGAAGTACTAAATCAAATAGTTTTAGGTAATTCTACACCTAACTCCTTAGACACGTCTACGAGGAGTTTCCAAGTGCTAGTATCTATCGGAACGCCGTTTCTAATCCTTTCTTCATAGTTTCTATCTTCAGGTTCTCCAGGAACTAAAACCTCGTTAAATCCTTGAGCCGGTGGACATGCCTTAATGAGGTTAACTAATGCATCTATGTCTCTTAAATACTCATCATATTCTCTAAATCTAGATGGATTGATGGTGAGCACGAAGAACCCTCCTTGAGTTGATGGATGATTGAATACGTATTTACTTAAAATACCTCCTGTAAGAACAGCTGACAATATCTCAACAACTAAGGATATGGCGTATCCCTTATAGGTACCGAACGGGAGTAGTATGCCGTCATAAGCCTCTTTAGGGTCTGTAGTAGGTCTACCATCTTTAGTTAACGCTATACCCTCAGGTATTTTCTCACCCTTCAATGCAGCTAACCTAATTTTAAATGCTGCAATAGCGCTAGTAGCCATATCCACAACTACGGGTTTCTTGCTCGTCGGGAATGCGAAGCTAATAGGGTTAGTTCCAAACATCGCTTGAGCCCCACCCCACGGAGCTACGCGAGCAGGCGCGTTAACTGTCACTAAACCTATCAGTCCGTTCTTAGCTATTCTCAAAGTGTAGTATGCAAGCATGCCGACATGTCCTAGATTCCTCGCACCGACTGCAGCAAGACCAGCTGATTTAGCCTTACTTATGGCTATTTCAGTTGCTTTAGTAGCTACTGGTATACCAAGGTAGTTACCGCCGTCTATAAGAGCTGTTGTTTCGGTCTCATTAATAACTCTAACTTCGGCTTTCCCCTTAACTAAACCCTTCCTAACCCCTTCCGTATAATAGGGTATTCTAATAACTCCATGTGAGTCTACACCCCTTAAATTAGCTAAAACTAAATGATCTGCGATGAGTTCAGCATCATCAGGTGGTACTCCATACCTCATAAAGCACGTCGCTGTGAACTTCCTTAAATCCTCAGGTAATACTTTAACGTATTCGGCCATAATCTCACAATTAGTAATAGGTTAAAACACATTATTAAGTTTAAAGGAGTAATTTTTATTTATTACGCCCACATTATTATCTCGGTGTTTAATTGGGAGTATACAGGGTGGATATCCACGTCCTAAATGATGATTATTCAGGATTTACTAGACTGCTCTCATCACATGGTCTTTCAGTATTCATGAAAATTTACTCAGACACTAATGTCGAGAGTATACTATTCGATGTTGGGCCAAGCAACCAAATAATGAAACATAATTCAACCGCTTTAAATATCGATTTAAGTAATATTAAGTCCGTTGTGTTAAGTCATAGACATTACGACCATACAGGCGGTCTTAAACACGTGATGAATATATTTAAAAGATGTGGTAAACGTCTAACCGTTATATCTCACCCCTGGATTTTCAGACCCTCCATAGTTTTAAATGAAAGTAAGCAGGAATTCGATAAGGGCATGCCTTATACCTGTGAGGACTTCACTAAATTTAAAACTAACTTAGTGCTCACAAAGAGTTTAATGCAAATAGCTCCATCAACATATTATCTAGGTGAAATAGGAAATTACTACGACCTATCGAAATATAAGAAGGACTTCTACACGATATTAGACGACGGTGAGTTAGTTCCTGATGACCTACCTGATGATTCTGGAGTAGCTATTAAGGTAGATGATTTAGGCTTAATAATAATTAGTGGATGCAGCCATAGCGGAATCGTCAACATAGCTAAGCACGCATCAGAAGTACTTAAAGAAAACATCTATGCGGTCATAGGGGGTTTCCACATGTTGAAGTACGATGATGGTGATGTTGTCGAAACGGTTAATTCTTTAAAGGAATTAGGCGTTATGCAGATATATACCGGACACTGCACTGGATTTAAAGCTGAGAAAATATTCAGCGATGAGTTTAAAGATAATTACCATAAGATTCACTCAGGCTTTAAATTCTCATTAAAGAGGGAGAAGCTCTAACATCTCAAAAACAGATCGACTAGCTATATAATTTGGGGATTATATGGTCGACATTAACGTAATTTTAGGGCTTTCGGTTCAACTCTACGCCATAATGGACCCTATAGCAGCTATTCCGCAGTTCATGAGAATATTAGAATCCTTAACTACCGACGAAGCTAAGAAAATAGTCGTTAAAACCTCCCTAGCAATATTTGTATTACTCACGCTTTTCACTCTAGGCGGAAATTACATATTGATGTTGTTTGGAATAAGTATAACATCGCTTAAGATCGCAGGAGGTATTATCTTAATGGCCGTCGCTTTAGACACATTAATAACCGGTCATAAACCATCCAAGATAGAGGTCGGTGAATACATAATTGTCCCTCTAGCGACTCCCTTAATAGTTGGACCAGGTACAATGACTTTGCTCATAATATCCACAGGTGTTTACGGTGTAGGAAGCACATTAATTTCTGCTTACATAGCTTTCACAGCAGTTTACCTAACACTTAAGCTCTCCCCACACATATTAAGGTTAGTTGGAGCGACATTCGTAAACGGTTTAGGTAGGTTTATGTCTTTGATAATTGCTTCGTTCGCAGCTGAAATGCTGTTGAGAGGTGTAAAAGATTTATTAATGACGTAATCAGCTGTAAGAATCTATATAAACGTTAGGGCTTAACCCGTATGACCCCGTTAATTATTTCATATGTGGTGTCGATGTAATCCTTCAACTCAGGGATTAAATAATGAGTAGCTACGATAACCGTAGACCCTTCTTTAACGAGTTTAACTAAATCTTCGATGATTAATATAGACCTTTCATAATCGATGTGTGTGAGGGGTTCATCGAGTAAAAGCACTTTAGGTTTTACAGCTAAAGCCCTCGTCAACGAAACTATCTTCGCTTGCCCTGCACTCAACTTCTTAGCATCCTTCATAAGGATGTCTACCATACCATATCTATCTATATAGTATTTCAGACGATTGTAATCATTGATGTTACGTAGCTTAAGACCTAGTTCTAGGTTAACCTTCACATTACCCCTAATTAGTAGTGCCTTCTCATGAACGTACGTGAAGCACCTCCTTATCGATGTCATCTCATCGTTATTTAAGTCCCAGAAACTACGGTTTTCAACTAGTACCTTACCCCTACTAGGTCTGTAGATGAGCGATGTTATCTTAAGTAATGTAGTTTTTCCAGAACCGTTCGGACCCACTATTAAGTGGAACCCGTTACTAAATCTAAGCGTTAATTCCTTAAATACATAGTTCACACCATCATACGTGTATCCAACATCCCTTAACTCTACTTCCACCTCAACTCACCCATGAGTTTTAAAGCTATTGATATGATCAAAACAAGTGAGACTAAAGTAAGCCCTAGGAGGACTGCCGTCTCGTATTCCCCCATAGACGTCATGAGGGCTATCGTTGTGGTTAATACTCTTGTACTTCCTGCTATATTCCCACCCACAATTAATGCAACGCCTAATTCACCTATGGCTCTGGAGAAACCCATAAGGAAGGACGATACTAGAGATGGTAGAAGTTCCCTAAGAATTAACCAAGTAGTTTCCTCAATATTTCCACCTAAACTAATGACCAATTCCCTCAAATCCTTCAAAGCATTTTCCACAGGTCTGTATAAGGTTGAAAAAACTACTGGGAGAGCCACTAAGAACTCCCCTAAAATTATTGCGTAGGGAGTGTAGAGGAGGTTTAGAGTTCCGAGAGGTCCTCGAGGGAATATTAGCAAATATATCAAGAGTCCTATAACTGTGGTAGGAACACCTATCAACGCTTCGAAAACGCTTAGTATGAATTCTTTAAACCTTAAGTCAACAGCCTTCAATACTAGGAAGAAACCTACGAGGAACGCTAAAAAAGATGCTACACCTGAGATGTATACTGACCTCAGAACTATGTCTAAAATCTCCTCCATAACTAACGCCTACCAACAGCTAGGTAATTCCATGACGTGTTAACTAAGTCTTCATGGCCCTTAAAAGGTTTCACCAATCCTTCGAACCTGTCAATAAGTAAGTTCTGACCATCACTCATAACGTATGCGGCAATCCTATCAATAATTGGTGTAAATCCCCTGCATAAATCACTATTCGACGCATATAATGAGTAAACATTTATTAAATTCGTTGAGTCTTTAAGTAAAATTACGGTATTCCGTAGTTTATTGGCGTTCAGTAACTTAACGTAAGTTCCTAGGTCACTTAGGGTATATCCCTCTACATCATCCGCTATTATAAGTGCTTGCTGCATTCCCTGCCCAGTCTCTAAATACCAGCTCCTCCCCTTAGGGTTTAAACCGCTTAAATTCCATATAAGAATCTCACGGATATGTGTTCCTGAGTTATCACCCCTACTAATGAATTTAGTTAATCCCAATTCACCCATTCTGTAAATTCTTGAGAATGCATCAACAGCGTTGCGTGCGTTTAAAACGTCTGCCGGGTCTTTATTAGGTCCTACAATCACGAATTCGTTGAAGCCTACAAACCCTAACCTACGTATGGTTCCTTTATTAATTAATGTGTATTCGAGGGATGGAGCATGTGTGAATGCTATACATGTAGTACCGTCTCCTAGAAGTCTAAGCGCCTCCCCTGAACCAGATACTATGACCTCATATCTAATCTTTACTCCCTGCCTCATCATGAAGTCCTTCATTAAAGCGTCCACTAAACCGATCTGCTGTAGCGAGGTCGTCGTCGAGATCCTTAAAACATCGTCGCTACGTACGGCAGCATTCGATAGGAGGAGCATTACAACGATAGTGGCAAAAGCTATGATTAAGGACTTGGAACTAAATCTTAACAACGTAATCCCTACTTATCCTTAGGTCTACCTCTCGTACCTCTTACGTTATGAACATGTACATGCTCCCCCACACCTATGGACTTAGTTGCAACCCCCACAACCTCACCGTACTTAATAATAGGTTCATCATTTCCAATATCCCTGATAGCGAATTTATGGCCGAATGGTATCTCGTTTAATACCTTAACCTTAACTACGTCACCTCCAACCTGGACCTCCACTACGTCGTCCCTCTTTAAGTTAGTTAGAGCTATTGCCACGTTATCCTTAGGGTTTAAGACTAATGCTTTCCTCAAAGATACTCACCTAAAAGATCCTTTCGATAAGATCTATATCTTTATCGCTTAGCCTCCACCCTAAAGCACCTTTAAACTCATCAATCCTTTCAACCCTTTCGGATTTAGGTATTGCTAGAACGTACGGCCTAGATATTAGGAAGTTAAGAGCGACCTGAACAGCTGTCTTCCCATACTTTAAGGCGAAGTCGGCAATTCTTTTATCAGATGCGACTAAACCTCCCTCGAGGGGCGTATATGCTTGAACAGTTACCCCTTCACGAATACATAGAGGTAGGAGTTCTCTCTCAATACCTCTATCGTAAATGCTGTACTTAACTTGATTAACGACTATATCGTATTTGCTGGTAGCTTCTAAGGCGCTTAATAATTCGTTCACCCTGAAGTTTGAGACCCCTATATACCTGCAAAGACCTAAGTCAGCCAACACCTCTAAAGACTTTATCTGCCTATCGATCGGTAAGTGCGGATGCGGCCAATGAATTAGTATTAAATCAACGCTTCTTAAACCTAATCTACGGAGACTGGCTCTTGCAGCAGCTATCGCCTCATCTCTATCGACGAAACGTTCTGGAGGTAACTTAGTAGTTACGAAAACATCACCGCTGAATTCCCTAACAACCTTTCCGACAATCACCTCAGCCTTTCCCGACCCGTAAATTTCTGCAGTATCCACTAAGTTAAGGCCGATGGTTAATGCGTGTTTCAAAGCGTTTTCAGCATTTAAGTAATTTCGTATTCCCCAAGTACCGACCCCAACTGCCGGTACGAATTCGCCTGACTTACCTATAGGCTTTTTGTCCATAAAGTCTAAGGGGAATAGAGGCATAGTATAACCACCAATGTTATCAATAAATTAATTTAATACTTTAATTAAAGTAAATAAGCCTGACTACCTCACCCATTCAAGTATTAATTCGCGTTTTTACGAAGGTTAAAGCCGATAAATAAAAACAGTTATTTATTTAAGTTACTACGTCACTTTAAAGTTTCTTGACCCCTTCCTTAGAGAGTAGCATCCGGAAGATTGTCTCATGCTCTGCTTCATCCTTAATTATATCCTCAATGATCTCCTCTGTTACTGGGTCCTTTCCGAATACGTATTCGAATATCTCCCTATAGTGACTTAAAGCGCACTTCTCAGCATTAACGCTCGCTAATAACCATTCATCTACGTTGAAAGCGTCGTCAGGTAATTCAGGGTATTTACACTTAGATAGCTCCCAGACATCCCTAAAGTCAGGGGGATCTACATCGAAGTCCTGAAGTCTATCAGCTAATTTCTTAGCATGGTCTTCCAGCTCATCCTTACCTATCTCGTTAAATACACCTTCGAGCTCTTTAGATACGTGACCCCTCAACGCATAACCTGCTATTAAGTACATGTAGTAAGCCAGTATTTCATCAGCGAAGGCGGAAAGGAGCATATTGACAAGCTTGCCTGGATCGATGTTCTTTATCTCAGGCCTTTCAGGATATTTTTCTGGAAGGTTTGAGTACTTCTTAGGTCCTGCTGATAACACCTTACTCCACCGAATAATACTCTAAATCAAATATATAAGCTTAACTATTACATTAACTTTATTAGAAAAACTAAGCAAAAATTATAATTTACTAAAACCCAAAAATATATTAATATATACATATCTAATTATAGTAATGGGGAAATTTATGGATGAGATTAAATATGAAGTACGTACTATACAGAAGGTAGGTAGCTCACTAGCCGTCTACGTTCCTAAAGAATGGTGTGAAGTCAATAACATAACCAAGGGCTCTAAGGTTACGCTAAGGTATACAAACAATTTCCTCTGCATCGATCTTGATGAAACAGGCAAGGTTAGAGGTAAAACTATAGACTTCGACATTACCTCAATTCCAGAAAATGAGTTAAGGTATTTAATAACGTCATTCTATGTGGTAGGTTATGAAAGAGTTAAGCTCATCTCACATAAAAAGATAAGTCTTCCGCTAAGGAGATTTGTACTATCCGTCCTAAAGTATACACCTAAGTATAGCGTTATCGAGGAGGGCGAGAACTACATGATTATAGGTGAAATAGGAGGTGTTGAAGATATCCTCGAAGCTCTAAAACGAGAGTTTAACTCAGTGACAACAGTTTTTAAATACACTATAGAGGCCCTTGAGAGCGCGCCAAAATCTCTAATTGATTACTACGAATCAATTAATGAACTCGATGATGAGGTTGATAGAGCTCAAGTTGAGGTTGAAAGAGCGGCCTATAGATTAATTGATAAACCACTTGTAGGTGTAGATAAGATTAAGTACATAATTTCAGCATCAGTTATTTCAACCCTCTTAGAGAGATTGTCAGATCACTTCGTATTATTGATTAAGGAGGTCTCCAACGGCTTCTCAAACGTGGAGAAGTTATCTGAATATCTTCACGAATTCAGCAAGGATTATAGACTACTATTCGAAGTCATAGATAAAATAACAACAAAGGGGTATGATGAGATAAATATCCCAGCCATACTAAGCCCACTAATATACATAAATGAGAGGAAGCGAAATGTGAGGGAGAACATAACTAAAGCCTTATACGAAAAGGGTCATGAGTTAGTTACTTACCATGTAATCAGAATTTATGGAATAATTGCAGACATATCTGAAGTCCTGGTAAACCTGTTAATGAGTTTGAAACCGATTAGATAGTGCTTTAGGTAGTGAATCCTAGAACCACAATTTTATCGATTAAGTAACTATACTGTAAAGATTTGAATAGATAAAATATATATAAATATATATAGGTTTAAATACTATACTGTTTAAAATATTATCGGGTGATAAGATGAGTGTGAAATATATACTTTCAGCAGTTGCGATGGCGGAGATAATAGCATCGGTCTCGCTACTAATATTAGGTATTTTCGGTTCTAAGTGATTAATAGCTGGAGGACTTAGAAATTTCATAAAATAAATACTTTTTATCTATAACTTTAATGAAGAAATATTAGGTTTCAATAATATTAATTACTGGTGGTTATTATAGATTGAGATTAGATGGCATGGTAGGGGTGGTCAGGGTGTTTGGAGCATCAGCAACATTCTCGCTGAAGCATCTATTAAAGAGGGTAAATACGCTCAGTCATTCCCTACATTCGGACCTGAGAGAATGGGTGCTCCAGTAACTGCCTTCACCAGAATTTCAGATGAGGAAATATACATCCGCTCTGGGATTTACCAACCTGATGCGGTAGTAATTCTAGACAGCTCATTAATAGGTTCAGAAAACTTCGTAAGTGGTTTAAAGCAAGAGGGTACTTTACTGCTTAACTATCATTCAGGAGTCAGTATCAGGAAGCTGTCTGAATTAATTAGACATGACTTAAGTATGTATAAGGTTTACGTTCTTCCAGCTACCGATATAGCTCTTAAGACCTTAGGTAGACCGATAACTAATACCGCAATGTTGGGTGCTTTACTTAAAGTTCTGCCTGT
Source organism: Sulfolobales archaeon (assembly GCA_025058345.1). Classification (GTDB taxonomy): domain Archaea; phylum Thermoproteota; class Thermoprotei_A; order Sulfolobales; family NBVN01; genus DTCV01. The sequence goes on along the minus strand of JANXEN010000003.1, from coordinate 59,472 downwards.
AGTTAAGATTGAGAGCGTTGAAGAAATTATCAAGGAGCGGTTTAAGGGACCTGTAGCTGAGAAAAACATCGAAATCTTAAAGAACTCCTACGGAAGTGTTGCATATGTCGGAGACTGAACATATTAAGGAATTACCTTTAGTGCCGACTACGGTAAAGCTCTCTACGGAATTTAAAACTGGTTCCTGGAGGGTTCAGAGACCTATCATAAACTCAGGTAAGTGCGTTAAATGCTTAATATGCTGGGTTTACTGCCCAGAATCAAGTATTAAATGGGATGGTATTTCTCTGAGCATCGACTATAACTTCTGTAAGGGCTGTGGGATATGTCACCGAGAATGCCCTGTGAATGCAATTGAAATGATCCCTGAGGGATGAAGTTATGTCTTTAAGTGTAGTTAGGGCTTTAAATGGTGGAGAGGCAGTTGCTCTCGCTGTGAGACAGTGTAATGTGGACGTCATATCAGCATATCCGATAACCCCTCAAACGATCATCGTTGAAAGGCTTTCAGAGTATGTTGCTAACGGTGAAACTCATGCGGAGTACGTTAATGTTGAGTCAGAACATTCAGCCCTTAGCGTCTGTATGGGTGCTGCTGCAGGAGGTGCAAGGACGTTTACGGCAACCTCATCTCAAGGACTAGCATTGATGTGGGAATTGCTTTACGTGACTTCAGGGCTTAGACTACCTGTAGTTATGGCTGTTGTAAATAGGGCGTTATCAGCGCCAATAAACATACATTGCGATCATAGTGATTCTATGGGTGCTAGAGATTCTGGATGGATTCAACTCTACGTGGAGAACTCGCAGGAAGCATACGACACAATAGTACAGGCATACAGAGTCGCTGAACATAGCGATATCCAACTACCAGTTATGGTGAACCTTGATGGATTTCACCTAAGCCATACACTGGAACGTGTTAACATGATGCCTGACTCAACAGTCAGCGATTTCGTAGGGTTTAGAAAACATGTCAAGGTTAAGGTAGAGTACCTTAACCATGAAGTCCCTGCAATACTAGATGGGCATACACCCATATCCTTAGGGATAATAGCACTTTCCGACTACTACTACGAATTCAAGAAGATGTTGATCGACGCAATGGAAAGAGCTAAATACGTTATTAAGGAGGTGCATGACGAGTACAGAAGGATAAGTGGTAGAGGATTCGGCGATGGTTTAGTTGATCTCTACAGAGTTGATGATGCTGATGCTGCCTTAGTTGTAATGGGCTCCGCCTCAGGTACCGTAAAACATGTTGTCAGGGACTTAAGGGGGAAGGGTATGAAGGTAGGTCTTATTAAGTTAAGATCCTTCAGACCATTCCCATATGAGGAATTAATTAAGGCGTTAAGTCATGTGAAGGCTGTCGGTGTAATGGATAGGGCTACATCGCCTGGCGCTTATGGCGCTCCTCTCTTTAATGAGATGCGTAACGTCTTCTACGACTTAGATATCAAACCCACATTCATTAATTACGTATACGGTATAGGTGGGAGGGAGCTAGAGCCAACAACGGTTAAGCAAATATTCGATGACTTACTAGAGGCCGTGAAGGGCGTCAAGCCAAGCACTTATGTAAAATACGTTGGGGTGAGGCAGTAATGTCTTCATCAAACATAAACATTAAGGAACTGGCTAAGACTCCTCCCAAACTACTTCCTGGACATAGACACTGCCCTGGATGCACTACACCTATAATAGTTAAGTTAGTGCTTTCAATAATTGACGAACCTATAGTCGTTGTTAATGCGACGGGATGCCTACAAGTAGGTACTTCCATATTCCCCTATACTTCATGGTTAGTTCCATGGATACATAACGCCTTCGAAAACGCTGCGGCGACGGCGTCAGGGGTTGAGGCAGCGTTTAAAGCCCTTAAGAGGAGGGGAGCTGTAAGTGATGATAAGGTCAACGTTTTGGTGTTTGGAGGTGATGGAGGTACATACGATATCGGATTTCAATCACTAAGCGGGATGATCGAGAGAGGACATAACGTACTTTACGTATTATACGATAATGAAGCCTACATGAATACCGGTATACAGAGGAGTGGTGGGACACCCTACGGTGCCTCAACAACTACCTCACCTCACGGGAAGTTAATTCCTGGGAAACCTCAACATAAGAAACCGATAGCAGATATAGTAGTTGCTCATAAAGCTCCCTACGTAGCTACTGCAACTCCTGCGCATTGGGTTGACCTCATAAATAAGGTGAGGAAGGCACTAACTATAGAGGGGCCTAAATTCTTACACGTGCTGTCGCCATGCCCTCGTGGATGGAGGTTTGACCCAAGCATGTCTATAGAGATTTGTAGGATTGCGGTAGATACCTGCTACTTCCCATTATGGGAGTACGAGAGAGGTACTTGGAGGCTGACCGATAGGAGTTTGACAATCGCAAGAAACCCGACGTTGAAGAAGCCTATTGATGAGTTCATCAAAATTCAGGAGAGGTATAGACATGCAGTAACTGAGGACTTGGAAATAATTAAGGAACTCCAAACATATGTGGATGCCTTATGGGAAGACCTCCTAAGAAGGTGTTTAGTAAGGCAGTAACTTAATCCTTAGCTCTACATTCATTACTAAGTATTTAAACTTAGAAGCTTATCTAGGTTAGGTGGTTATATAGTTAATGATGTTGGTCTTTTCTTCGACTTTGACGGTACATTAAGTCCGCTCAACGTCAGAAGAGATGAGGCAGGGATACGGAAGGAATTGACTGATGTGTTGATGAAGTTATCAAGTAGTTATACCCTCGTAGTAGTAAGTAGTAAGGACTGCTATTTCCTCATGAGTAAGGCACCATTCTTTCACAGCTACATATGCGTCAACGGCCTTGAAATCTTAACTAACAATTACATACTCCTTGACCCATCACTAACGAGAAAGCATCTAGTGGACGCGGTAAATAATGTTAAGTCCTTAGCATCTAAGATGCCGGAGGTGTATGTTGAGGAGAAGAGATCGCTTACCAAAGCTTTATTAGGACTGAGTGTGGAATGGGTGGAAATAAATAAAGCCCCTGAAGGCCTAGATGAAGTTATTACGGCTGCTAGAGGTGGAGGTCTTACAGTAATAGAGTACTCCTTAAACCCGTTCATAGATATCTACATATCGAATAAAAATAAAGGTGATGCCGTTAAAGCGCTAAAATCGTTGCTAGAGCTGGGTGAGGTTATTTACGTAGGAGATGGTGAGAACGACATACCAGCCTTCAAGGTATGCGATAGAGCAGTACTTGTAAGACATGAGTATAATGAAGGGTTAACTGCTGATGTAGATCATGAAGTACCCTACGAAGAACTACATAGGTGGTTAATGAATGAGTTATGAACTACCGGATTACTTTGACGTAGTAACGACTATAGGTATTTCAGCTCTAATCATCGTTGCTGGTTACGTGTTTGGTATCGTCGCAAGACGTTTGCTATTATATCTACTCACTAAGATCGGCTTCGATGAGTGGTTTAAGAAGTTCGCCGTTGGTAAGGCGATATTAAGAAGCGGCTATTCAGCAAGTGAGTTCTTCGGATTAGTTTCTTCATGGATAATATATTTATCATTTCTATTAATGGCTGTAGCTTCAATGGCCTCAAACTTAGGTATTACATGGCTTTCAGAATCATTAAACGCCGTAGTATTCGTGTACATTGTAGGTTTTGTCAAGACCTTCCTAATAGTAGTTACTGGTTTCATCTTCACCGATACATTCATTAGTTACATATACAAGAGCAGCGAGTTAAGAAGTGAGATTAAGTTACTTACGCCTGTGGCTGAGTATTTAAGGATAATGATTTACTTAGCGGTCGTGGTATTTGCGCTAGAGCAAGGCGGCCTAAACATATACTCTCTGAACATCCTCTTAATGCCTGTTATCTGGGGTCTAACTGTAGCTATGGTTCTCATAATACTTGCAGAAATAATACAGCAGATAATTAGGAGGTAAATAATGAAGCTTTTCTCAATGATGTATCAAACTTCCAGCACTAAAGGTCAGGAACTAGTGGCTCAAAGAATGGTGAAGTATGCTAGGAAGTTAGGCTTAGATGCATGGGTAATAAGTAGTATATACCATGATGGGGAACCGGTCATCCCCTTAAGTGAGGTTCTAAAGAGGATAGAGGGTTACATAAAGTTTGACAGAGACCCTAAAGTTGAGTTACCAGTAGTTCGTGTAGACAGTACTAAGACCTTCTGGCCACCTAGAAGGATAATGTTTAGGGACTGTATTACCATACTTAAAAATCTGGACGACTCATTAGGCATTGACTTCTTAATAACACATTCAACCCTATGGAACGGTCCTGAAGAAGCAGCTAGGTGGGTAGTATGGAAAAGGCTTATGAAGAGCTTGGGTGAAAACATTTCAACATCTATCTATGGCCATATGTCTCATTACCAACCCCCAGACCCAAGTAGATACGATCCTATAGAAAGGGCGTTCCGTATGGCGTGGAACTCAACAGCTTTCCAATCAATCTTCAAAGCTGCTAACTTAATTCTATGTGTGACAAGTATTGAGGCTGAGGAGATGGTTATGCATGGAGCTAGGCCTGACCAAATACACTTATTTCCAGGGGGTTTAGACGATGATACGGCAGCATTAATAGATTCTGCAAAACCCGAAATTTTCAGAAGTAAGTACGGGGTGAGGGAAAACGCTTTACTGATTTCCTATCTAGGAACTGTGGAAGATAGGAAGAATCCATTATCTGTGGTAAAAATCGCGAAGAAATTAAGGAATTTAAGAGATGTGGTTTTCGTAATTGCCGGTAAGCCAGGAGATCAGTGGGATGAAGTAGTTAAGGAATCAAGGCACATGAAGAACGTCATCATTACAGGGGAGTTGAGTGAGGAGGTTAAGGCATCCTTAATTAAAGCATCATACCTCAACATAATAATGTCTAGAATGGAGGCTCTGGGATTAACTCAGATAGAATTCATGTACGGGGGCGTTCCAGTCATCACTAGCGCGGCTTACGGGCAGAAATGGTTAATCACAGACGGCACTGAGGGAATCCACGTCAGAGGCCCTGAGGATGTTGAAGGGGCTGCGCGGGCGGTAGAAAATTTAATTAAGAACGTTGATAGGAGAGATTCTCTATCTAGGAAAGCACGTGAAAAAGCAAGTAACTTCTTAATGTCTAAACTTATGAGTGATTTAATTAAGAGGGCTTATAGCATGTTAAGTTAACGTGAGGTAGTGTTTTTATTGAATTAAATCTAGTTTAAATAGGGTTTGTATTGCCTAAGGTAACGATCGACTTACCGTATGAGGTATTAGAGAAGATCGTGAAGGCATATCCAGGGATACTTATGGAAGATGCTGTTAGGAGGTTTATCATAGACTCCCTAGGTGGTGAAATTCCTATCCCTCAGTCACAGTCTGACATAAGTAAAGTCCAGAGGTTCCTCCAAGATATGGTTAATCCGTTTACAGCTAAGATAGATGAAGTTGCTAGGAGGTTAAGTAACGTGTTCGAAGTCCTCGATGAACTCTCTGAGAAGGTTAAGAACCTTGAGGAAGATGTGAAATCTATTAAGGGGAAGCCTGAACCCCAATTACCTCCCCAACAACCTAGAGAGGTTAAGAAATCCGCTATAGATGTACTTAAGGATCAGAGGGTTATGTATGAGAGGGATATCGCTTCTAAGATAAGGAATAGGGACGCGTTCTTCGATAGGTTAAGGAGAGATGGTGCTTTAGTGTTTGAGGTTAAGGGCCAGAGGGTAGCTATCGAACCAAGTTACTGGAGCGAATTTAGGAGTCAGTTAGAGTCCCTAACTACTAGTAATGAGTCAGAACTTAGAGATAAGTTAGGGAAGGTAGGTTATAATTTACTTAAGACTCTATGGGAGGGAGGCCTCATTTATTACGATTCAATAAGTAAGAAGTGGAAGTTTACGGAAGAAGTTAGTTAGTAAGTATATTAGCTGGGGTAATATTTAAAGGAATTGCTATAGCAGAACATCACCTTCTTTATCGATATTTGAATCTACTTCCTTATAGGGTAGGATTATAGTTCTCCTAGGGATTAACACCTCATCCCTTATAATTACCTCATCCCCGATGACTGAGCCTGACTCAATTCTAACCCACTTACCCACTATACTACGTTCACCAACTAGGGAGTTACTTATTAACACTCCCTCATCCACAATCACGTTATTGAATAGTAAGCTATTCTTAATCCTAACTGCTGGACCTATGACGGAATTACCGCCGATTACTGCGTAAGGCCCTACCTTACACATCTTACCAAGCTTAACATTAGCAGAAATATACGATGGTTGAATGAGTTCAGCACCATCGATTGAGGCTGAGTTAGATACGTAGCCGTTCGGGAAGTAATGCCTCATAGCCTCAAAATTAGCTTTCAAGTAGTCGGAAGGTAACCCAATATCCATCCATACCCCTTCATGCTTATACGCGTATAGCACTCCATCACTGACAAGTTTCGGAAGTACATCTCTAGCTAACTTTGAAGGGCTTTCAGGTATGTATTTAAGGACTTCAGGTTCGAAAACGTACACACCTGCATTGACGTTGTTTGAGACGTATTTCTCCTTAGGCGGCTTCTCAACGAATTTAACTACTTTACCCTCTTCGTTGAATATAGCTGCCCCGTACCTAGAGGGATCATCGACTTCAGTAACTACCATCGTTGCAAGCCCGCCGTGACTTCTATGAAACTCAATGACTTCACCGAAATCAATGTTTGAGAATATATCACCGTACACAACAAGGAAAGTGGTGCTGAGCCCGTATAAATCATTTATTAATCTTATAGGCCCAGCATCACCTAAGGGCCTAACCTCCTCAGCAAATGATAAGTTCATCCCATAGGAATTACTATTTAGGTACTTCTTAATAACATCCGCTAAATATTTAACGGATACTACTACATCGTTACAACCGCTTTTAGTTAAAGAATCCAATATCCAATCAAGCAGTGGCTTATCTAAGATTGGGAGTAATGGCTTAGGTTTTGTTAGGGTTAACGGCCTTAAGCGTGTTGCAAACCCACCAGCCAATACAATAGCCTTCATACTACAAGCAAGGCCTCCAGTCATTAATAGCCGTAGGAAATTTAAAGTTTATATCTTTAAGTGACCGTGAAAACGATTATATATAGTGACATGGTGAGTAATAACGTTATCAACGTACTAGGTATTAAGTACTTATAGATGTTACTTAGGTGTGTTTTAAAGAACCTCAGGGTAAGAACCAAGCATAGATGGGATGGTGAAATCATATAACCTAGATATGTGATGACTAACGTAAGGCTTACGAACCTAACATCAGGAGCTATACTTGCTATTATCGGTATAGTAACTGCTAAGGCCCCTGTCGGGATGCCGAGCATAAACCCTAAGACAGCAGATACTAGGATGATAGATACTACTAAGAACAATGATGATGAATCGCTGAATAATGAGATGAATGTTTCGGGAAACTTACTCAGTACTAATACCTCACGTACGGAGAGCGCAGCGTATGAAGTTACGATAACCATACCTACATCTTTACTGAGTATAGACTTTTTAAGAACTGAGGTTTTAGGTCTAATTATTAAAGTCAAAACCAACAGACCGACTAGAGTAGATATAACTACGTTAATGCCTGAAATAACTACGAATACTGATATTATAAGCGGTACTATGAATAATAAGCTACTTAACGACTCATTAACGATGCTTACCGATTTATTCCTTAAATCTTTATAAATAGGTATAAAACCAACCAAATACATGACTAGAGCTAAAGGCAGGTCATAAAGAGCTATCTGAACTACGTCAAACCCGGATAGGGCTGCGGTTAGGATAACTATTTGAGTTAATGGGTAGATAGGAGCTATTAGGTGACGGAACCAAACATTGATATATGCTGCCTTATCCTGGTCTATTGGGACCTTATTAGAGATTTCTGACACTAAAGGTGCGGACATTAACGCTCCACCAGGTACTGGAAGGAAACCGAATATTGCTGGGATTATCGTTATCGCTACCCAAGTCTTCTTAAGGAGAGACATTATAGCATTACTAAGTTTGGTTATGATTCCAGACTCCCTATAGAGGTTGGCCATAGCTGCTATGACAGCGCTTGCAAGGATTACGTCGATGTTTATTGTTCTTACAGCTGTTTGATAATACGCTAAAGGTATTTGCTGAGGGCTTAGGGTAAGCACTGCGAGAGTGAACGATGCTGTAAGCAAAGATTTTGCTAGGTTAACCCTACGGTAGAGTAGGGTAAAAAGAATAATTATCGCGATTACTGTAGCGTACAGAGGGTTAATCAGCGTTTCCACCAACCCCCGTATATGACAATTAAATAGGGGAGTCCCAGCTTAAAAACCTGTGGTGTAGATATTAATAAGGTTGATTAAAATGTTTAGGACCCCCTTCATATCTACATCTGATTTAGTTGTGTCTGAACATCCAATAGCGTCCGTCATAGGTGCTAAGGTATTAAACGCTGGAGGAAACGCTATAGATGCTGCGGTAGCTACTTCCTTCGCCTTAAGCGTTCTTCAACCTCAATTAAGTGGTTTGGGGGGAGATTACTTCGCCCTCATATATAAAGCTGACAGCGGGAGGGTTTACTTCATAAATGGCAGCGGCTATTCATCTAAGTTAGTTAGCGCTGATTTATTTAGGTCCTTAGGAATAAATGAAATTCCCCCGAACTCCCCCTACAGCATCACAGTGCCAGGTATGGTTGACGCACTCTACAATATGTGGAGTAGATTCGGTACACTTGAATGGGGAGCTTTAGTGAATCCCGCCGCTACCTTAGCCAACAAGGGATTCCCCCAATACCCATCACTCGTTAAGTCTATAAAGGATAACTACGAAAAATTAATGCGTGATGATGGTTCCAGAATTACGTACTTAGCGAGTGAGGTTGGTGTTGGGAATCTAATTAAGTTTCCTAATCTCGGCAGGGCATTAAACCTAATCGCGGAGAATTATAGGAACTTCTATGACGGTGATGTAGCGGAAGCTGTAGTGAGCTACATAAACAGTAAGGGAGGCTTCATGGACGTAAGTGATTTTAGGGACTTCCGATCATTTTGGGATGACCCACTCACGGCGGAGTACAGGAACTACACAGTTTTTGAGACCCCGCCGAACACTCAAGGCATCACCACCTTACACCTACTACACTTGCTGTCAGATATGGATGTTAAGAACTTCGAAGCTTTAAGCAGTGGTAGGGTTGAAGCATTCTTTAAGATGTTTAGAGCCGCCTACCGCATTAGGGATAAGTATGTTGGGGATCCCAGATATGTGAAGAAGGACTTATTAGGTAGTGAAGTTATTGAGGAACTCCGTAAGGCATTAAATGAGGAGTTGATTTCAAAACATCGTAAAGCTCAACCGTCAGGAGATACTACATACTACGTAATATCAGATAAGTATGGTAACGTAGTTTCCGGAATTCAAAGCGTATTTTACTCATTCGGCTCCGGCATCACTGAACCTAAATACGGCGTTACATTAAACTGTAGGGGTTCCTCATTCAACTTAGTTGCGGGAGATGTAAACGAATTAGCGCCTCGGAAATATCCGTTCCACACGTTATCATCTGTTGTAATACTAGACGCTAATAAAACACTTAAGTGGGCTTTAGGTACTTCGGGAGGCCATTACAGACCTCAAATTCATGCTGAATTAATTACAAACCTCATTGATTACGGGTTAGACCCCCAAACATCTGTTGAGCTACCCAGATTTCTCTGGGACCCCACAACTGATGAATTGATTATTGAGGAGGGATTTAAGTCGCCTAACGTAGATGCAACAAATGTGAAGTACGTAAAGTATCCAAGCAGATTAGGAGTCGCAGCTATTCTAGAGGTGATGGGAGGAAATATTAAACTCGGAGCCTCAGATATTAGAGGAGATGGAATTGGGCTCAGTATTGGGTTCCCTTAAGGACATATACGCAGGGAGTGCGTCAAGACCTACCGAATACGTAATAGCTTTGATGCCAGGCGACGGTATAGGCCCTGAACTAACTGCCGCCACGCTAAGGGTCCTTAATACTGTTTCGGAAAAGTTCGGAATCCCACTAAAAATTAATAGAGTTGAGGCAGGCGACAACGCTATGAGTAAATACGGTGAGGCACTGCCGGATGAAAGTTTGAAATCGATAAAGAAATCCCATGCATGCCTTAAAGCTCCAGTCGGTGAGACCTCAGCAGATGTTATAGTTAAGCTTAGAATGATGTTTGACCTCTTCGCAAATATTAGGCCTGTAAAAGCGTACCCAAATACGCAATCGCTACGAAGCGACATAGATATGGTTGTCGTTAGAGAGAACACTGAAGACCTATATAAGGGCTTAGAATTTGCCTTAGGTAACAATACGACAGTAGCCTTAAGAGTTATAACGTACGACGCATCAATAAGGATTGCAGACGTAGCTTTCAAACTAGCACTTGGGAGGAAGAAGAAGGTAACTGCCGTACATAAGTCTAACGTACTTAAGACTACATGCGGACTATTTGCACGATGCTGTAGGGAAGTAGCTCAGAAATACCCAAACATCTCCTATGAGGAGTCCTACGTAGATGCATGCGCCGCTAATCTTGTCAGGAAACCTCACACATTCGACGTAATAGTTACCACAAATATGTTCGGGGATATATTATCTGATGAAGCTGCTCAAGTAGCCGGTAGCTTAGGTCTAGCTCCATCATGTAATCTCGGCTACAACTACGCAATATTTGAACCGATACATGGTGCGGCTTTCGACATAGCTGGGAAAAACATAGCTAATCCGATATCGATGATATTGTCAGCAGCTTTAATGTTTGAATGGTTAGGTGCCAAATATAATGACGGACGCTGTATCAAGGCATCCGAATCAATAAATAGCGCTGTCTACGAAACACTTAAAGAAGGTAAATCCCTAACACCAGATCTTGGGGGAGTAGCAAGAACCGATGAGGTGGCGCTTTCAGTAGTAACGAAATTAACGTAGCTTTAATTCAAAGCAGCAAATGATGTATGTCCATTCAAAACAAACAACTTAAGGCTTTAGGCTACTTACCTTCCCACTTAGTCTGAATCCACACAACTCTCTGCGGGAAGGGTATCTCAACACCAGACCTCTCTAACGCCTCCTTAATCTCTTTAATAATCTCCCTTCTAATAGTCCAGAACTCCTGTGAAGGAACCCAAAACAGTATCCTAATGTTTACAGAACTTTCGCCTAACGAATCAACTATGAGTGATGGTGCAGGCTCCGCTAGTACAAGCTCCTTACTATCTAATACCTCTCTTATGGTCTTTAGGGCTTTCTCGATATCTGACTTATAGGAAATACCTATAGAAACCTCAATCCTCCTAGCTATGGGTTTAGAGTAGTTGTAGATTTTAGAGGCCATTAAATCGTTGTTGGGGATCGTCACTACCTCACCACTCCACAGTCTAATCTGAGTTGACATTATCCCCACCGACTCCACTACACCCCAATCATCCCCTACCCTAACTGAATCCCCTACCTTAACCCTACCTTCAATAAGCATAGAAAGTCCTGCAAAAACCTGACTTAACGTTTGCTGAGTTGCTAAACCAACAACTATACCTGCAAAACCAGCTGCGACTAAGATGCCTGAGAGGTCTAAACCTATTATAGATAGACCTACTAAAATCCCTATGAAGAGCATTATAAGCCTAACCGACTTCATTATATTATACACTAATTCAGGTGGGGCCCGCAATTTAGACTTCTTTATGTAGTTGCTGAACACTATGCCTAAGTAGTAAGAAATAGCTATGGAACTCAACGCAAGTAGTATCCGAATGAATAACTCAATACCGCCGGAAATAACGTCCAGGAGCATTACTAAGCACCATACCTCATGACATATGTTGACTCCTTAACTTTACTACTATACGTTATCTCACCATGAAGTTGTGATGCATTCGACCTAGTGCTGACTTCAAAATGGTTTTGAGATGTGGCTCTGACGCTAACATCGTTGAAGAATATCTCTCCCTCTGAGGTGACAAATATAGCTAAACCATCTATAGGTATAACTACTTTACTCATGTTTATAGTATCATCACTGACTGAGTTAACTGTGAGGTGCATCCTGCCTAGAAAATCCCTAGGGGTTGAATCGACGATACCCTTATCTATATATCTACATAGGTCTCCTATATCTGAGGGGCCGTATAGGGAGTATTTAACCTTACTTAGAGGGGCTGTATCCACTAATGAGTCCTTTACGTAAATACCTAAATCAGTGGGTAGCTTGAGGTTCAAAACAAATGATGATTTAGGGAGTAATGTAATTGGTTCAGAGAATTTAACTAAGGCGTAGTAAGTATTGATGGTGTTTCCTGAGGGTTGCTTAGGTCTTAAACGTATAAATTCATTAGTACTTAGGTTGATGAGTTTAGAGCTGGTAGATGAGTTTAATGTCTTAACTATTTTCACGTAATTTAAATCAACTCTGTTAAACAGTATCCTCCCAAACGGTATGTCTACTATAACATCGTCAACTACTTTGAAATCCCTAAACATCCTCATTCGACGCCAAAAAATCTATACGGTTTGAGTTCTTAAAAACATATCATTATAGGATTCGAATCGTTACCTTAGTACGGGGATTCCCGATGGATGTTGCGTAAATAAGCGTCAAGTATGTCATTCCCATCAACTAAAACCGTATCTAACCTCTCAGCGAGTTCCTTAACTTTACCTAAAGTCATTGAAGTTCCTTCATCAAGCACTTCAGTAATAACTGTTGCAGGCGTAAGGTTAGCTAGTCTAGATAACGCATCACTTAACTCTGTATGTCCTTTCCTACTACTGATTCCTCTACTCATAAGTATTGGTACGTGACCTGGACTCATGAATCCCTCATAGAACTTTTTCCTACCCTCACTTACATACCCATTATAGATAAGTGATGTAACTTCGTAAAGCTTATTTATGGTTAAAGCTCTATCTACGTCTGATATACCGGTTTTAACACCTAGGTAGTTAACCCATAAACTGAAGGCTGGTTTATCACCGTAACCTAGCCTCTTAGTTGCTAGGTCTCTTAACCCTATAGCACTGAGTATCTCATCCATGAATTTAAGACCTAACTCCCGACCTACTTCGAACGGCATTACGTAGCATATTAAGCCTCCAGCTACTGTTCTCAATAAATAGATTTCTTTATAAGTAATAAATGATGCGTGGTAAACCATATCGACTTCATCTTCACGACTATGGGAGTCATAAATAAATATAGGCTTGCCTGACGCAAATAATTTAATCGCCTTAGTTAACGAATCCACCACCAACTCCTTAACTTCTAGCCCTCATTAAAAACTTAAGCATTATAGACAATAATAAGAAGATAGAGCCAAAAACCAGGAGCGCGATTTTACCCCACTTGAGTTCCGCATCCTTAAATACATAAAGGGGTTTATCCACATAATTAGCAGTACTTGAAGTACCTGTAACGTCGTATAGATTTCTTGTAGCTGTAACGTTAATCCGCGATAGGGATACGGAGATAGCTCCCTCATCATATCCAATACTATGCTTAGTGAGGAGAGATTCGAAATCTGTTATGTATGTGTTGACAACCGTAAGTGTTGAACTTATTGAATTAAATCTTTTTAGATGAGTTAAAAAGTCCTTAAAGCTAAACATGGATAGTATGCTGTTTCCGTAAATAGGTGAATTATTTAGAATCAATATCCATTCATCAACTACCAACATGTCCAATGAGTTGCTACCTAGGTAATATGAATTGATATCTAATGAGGTAGTATTGATTAAAATTACATACATGTTCTTCTGAGTTCGGTCCCTAGCCCCAATCAGTAGCAAATCCTTATGGTGGGTAGCTCCGGTGCCTAAGACCTTATCACCACTCACTAATACCCTATATGGCGATGCATTAAGGTCGTCCTGATTTATTACAATGACATGAAGCCCTGCCAACTCAGAATTAATAATTAGATAAATTGAAGCATTCGTTAAGAATGCGTTAATTACGTAATCATTACCATCTAAACTTAACAACCTCCCAGACAGTAGGTTATCTCTCAATACGCTGAAGAACACGTCATAACTCCATTGATAGGTCTGACCTCTCACGTAATATGACCCAAATAAGTAAATCATCCCATCGTTGGTTACCGTTAATTTCCTTCCATAACATGCTGATTGACAAAAAGCTACGTAATTCTCTAAAGAACTTAAATTACGTACCGTAAGGAGCATGCTGTAGGAGGAGTTTACTTGAACGTACCCAACACCTATTACCGTATTGTTGATTACTACAGCATCGTATAATGTAGAGTTCACCAAGTACTTGATGAAAGTAATTAATTCAGGTTGATTGAAGATCAATATGCTGGCCTTACCGAAACTTTCACCAACACCTAATAATCGAATTCCATCAATAACGTCGACAACCTCTACATCGTAAATGCCTTTTATTGGAATTCCGTAAAATAAGCCTTTATCAACTCCTAGAAAGTAGACGCCTAAATCAGTAGCTATTAGTAAAGTATCTGCAGACAGAAATCCTGCAGAATATATCCTCGATATGTTAATTGGTAGTTCGTAATGTGATGGTGAGGTTTGAAGATGTATGCTCATCGATAACGCTATGAATAATGTCAGTAGGGATGTAAAAGTAAAATAACTACTTCGTCTCACTCTTAGGTTTACCATACTTATTCACTATATCGGCTATCCGGTCGTAACTCTTACTGTAGAATCTGTACCTAATTATCGAGTTCTTATCAATTTTAGCTATTTCGACGAACTTCCTACCGGCCTCAACCTTAACTTCGTAATTACTTGCAAGGGGGAACTTAATCGATACTCCAGACCCCACAATGCCTCTGTCGTAAATCGTGAAATCCCTGATTACTTGGATCATGTATCTAACAGACTTCCTAGTGAATAGGTTAACAACTGTTACAGCAACGTACGGTATCTCGTAGCCTAGTAGAAAACCAAAGAACTTAATGGTTAAGTCCGCACCTTCGAAGCTATGTATAACTACGTTAAAGTATATGTAGTACCATGCAAGTATTATGAACGTATTGATTAAGCTTAATAGTGTGGTCTTCATCATTGGTTTAAGCTCTTCATTTAACTTAGCATCATACTTAACGACGCTCATAACATCATCGTATTTAACTTCTAGTAACTTCCTGCCTCCCCGTATTTCCCTAGACTCAGAACCTACAACGTGCTTCAATGAAGTTCTGAAGGTAACATACATCATTATAAACATAGATATAATGAATATTAGGAACGTGTAGTTGAGGTACTGAGGATAGTACGTGTTGGTTATCGCGAGTATGAAAATTATTGCCTGCCCATATATCTGGCTAAACACCATGAACTTTTTACTGTACACGTAGGACATGTAAGCACCTATGACTACTTAACTGCAGTTGCCTTTATAAGCATACCATAATACCTAACTAGCACGATTAGTATTGTAAGACCTGGCAATACAAGGCCGAATACCAGCCCTAGAAACCCCCAGATAATTAAGGTTTCCTTCAAACCTTCAAAACGTCCACTATCTAAAGCATTAATCATATCACCCACCTCAATGTATCCGTAGACAGAGATCACGCCGGATAGCATAAGATAAACTATTCTAGGTAAGTCCAGAAGTTCAAAGCCAAATAAGTTAGTCATGCTTAGCACTGAGGTTGTTATGATGATCACTACCGAGAAAGAGAGTAGTACTAAACCTACACATAGGAATGAATACAACGCTATGTATAGCAGAAGCTTCACTCTACTAACCAGAAGGGGGAGGTTATTTACGTTCATCCTAACTCCTATACCTAAACAATATTTGCGGGGGAGTTTATAAATTGTTAAACAATCTAACATGTTGAGGTGGCGTTTATAGCTATTCATTTAGGTTAGATTCATCGCATATTAAGCCCTATATATCCAGTAATCGCGGGAGTATTTACTTAGGTATAATTTCCTAGCAAACGTTGCTTCATGGCTACCTAATGAGTCCGTAATTAAATCTGTATTAAATACGTTACGGAGTGCGTTAAGCACCGCCTTGTGTATGTCGTATGGTTTTAATGTCTCCCCCACCTCATCCGATAGGTTCGTTACATCACTTTTTAATCTCTTTAACGAGTTCCTAAGAGCTACTAAGTCACTATTTACTAGGAACGTAGAGTGGCATAGAAGCGAATATTTAGTTAAAGATCCAGCCATGCCGGAGACCTTCTTACGGTTTATCATCAATGCGTTAGAATCGACGTAGTCAACCCTAACTCCGAAAGAATTAATCGCTTGAATTAATAACGAACCTAACACCCTGTAGCACGTCCCTAAATCTAAGTAAGTGGTTTTAGGGATTATTAACGATATGTTTAAGTTTCCCTCATCATGATAGACCGTCCCCCCACCTGTATGCCTCCTAGCTATAATCACTTCATTATCTATGCAGTAATCTAAGTTGACCTCATCCTCAACCCTATCAAACATTCCTAGAATAACTGACGGAACGTTTACCCAAAACCTGATTATAGGTGAAGTGATTTTAACGTTACTTAATGCTTCCTCAACAGCTAGATTTTCGTAAGGGTCTGACGGAGTTAAGTCACTTAAAACCCTAAACATCATGGTCTATATACCTGAATGAGAGAGTCTCTAAGCACTTCACCTACCGTTGGATGTGCAAGGTACGTATTTATTATGGAGCCGCATGTAGACTCTAGGGCAACCATTAATATCCCCTCATTTATTAGCTCAGTAATTCCGTGACCGACAGCCTGAACCCCTAAAATGCCGCCGTAATTAGCATCAACAACAACCTTAACCATTCCCGCACTGCCAACACTTCTTAAGATCGGGTTGCTTGCTAAGGATTGACGCGCCACAGAAACCACGTATCCTGCTTTCCTAGCCTCACTCTCCGTGAGACCTACTGAAAACGCTTCAGGATAGGTAAACAAGTATCTCGGCAACAACTTCAGATTAATCCTCAAGTCATTCCCTGAAATGTTTTCACCAGCTACGATTCCCTGAACTATGGCAACGTTGGCATACTGTGATGTGCCTGTAACGTCACCCGCAGCATAGATGTTACCTACGCTAGTCCTTAAGCGTTCGTCAACGCGGATATAGCCTTTTTCCAGATCTACCTTAACCCCACCCAAAGAATCCAGCCTAGGAGAGTATGACACAGCATCAAACACTACATCAACACTTAAATGAAGTTCCCCTTCAGGAGTGCTTAGACGTACCTTCTTACCGTCACCACTAAGAACAACCTTAACCACTTTAGTATTCAACATGACCTCGATGTTTTTCTCCCTCAGCATCATTAGTAAGTACTCAGATACCTCCGTGTCAAATCCCTCTAACACGTTCGTAGATCCCTCAACCACTAACACCTCACAACCCAACATGCTGAAGAGCGATGCGATTGAAAGGCCGAAGGGATTACCACCAACCACTAACACCTTACTGGGCTTCTCCCTAATCCTAGTGAACTCCACACATGGTAGAGCCCCTTCAAGGGACTTCCAACTCAGCCCTGAGGCGATTACCGCCCTCTTAAACCCGATGACTTTATCCCCAACCTTAGCAGTACGTTCGTTTATGAGGGTTGCTCTGCCAGAAATTATCCTTACGTCAAGGTCCTCTAAAGTCTTCCTCATACCCTCAGATATAGGCGTCGTTACGTTCTTCTCAACATACTCGAATACCTTACCGATATCCACCTCCAGATCCTTAACAAATATGCCTGAACCCTCCGAAGACAGCTTCCTAATTAAGTCTACAGTGGATAAGTAATTCATTGAAGTGACTAACGGCACACACCCGTAATTTAGGCAAGTACCACCTACCCTACCTTCCTCAACCAACACCACTTTAAGTCCTCTAATAGATGCTATTAGAGACGCCCAATAACCAGCTGGTCCACCACCAATAACTAATGCATCGAATTCTTCACTACTCACTTAAAACAGCCCTCAATCTATGTTCATCTTTGATTAGATTAATTAACTCGTTGAGGAACTGTGCAGCTGTGTGGCCATCCATCACTCTGTGGTCGAAGGTCAGGCTGAATACGCATGTGTTAGCGACTGCGACCTTATCATCAATAACCACCGGCTTAGGTATAAACCTTCCCACCCCTAATATAGCTGTTTGAGGTGGATTAATTATAGGTGTGAACGCATCAACTCCAAACATACCTAAGTTGGTTATGGTGAAGGTCCCGCCTGAGACGTCATCCATAGTTAGTTGACCTTCTCTCGCCCTACGAGCTAAGTCATTACAAACAACCACTATCTCCCTTAACCTCTTCTTATCTACATCCTTAACTACCGGAACGACTAATCCATGATCTACAGCTACAGCGAATCCCACATTAATCTCATCTAAGATTTTAATGCTATCATCCTCAAGCGTGGAATTCACTATTGGGAATTTCTTAATAGCCTCAGCAACAACTTTAACCAGTATAGGGGTGTAAGTTAATCTGATATTCGTATCCTTCTCAATCTGTTGCTGTAACTCGTTCTTAACTTTGATTAACGCATCGACAACTTCCTCCCTCATAATTGTTACTTGAGCCATAGACCTCAAACTTTCGGTCATCCTCTCCGCTATAGTTCTTCTCAGAGATGTCAGAGGTATTACCTCCTTAACCCTTAATCCAGACTTAGTCCTAGCCCTAACCTCATGTAAGTACTTAATGACGTCCTCCTCAACTATTAAGCCCCCAGGCCCTGAACCCCTTATTGCTGTCAAGTCTATCCTTTCCCTCTCAGCTAATGCTTTAGCTCTCGGCGTTGCCCTCACACGTGTTGGGGTAACTGGTTTAGACACCGCTTCTGCCTCCCTCTCTACTGGTTTAGCTGCCTCAGAAACCGGTAGAGGTGGAGTAACCTCCGGTAGAGCCTCACCAAACTCACCTATATAAGCTACTGGAGCCCCCACAGGTAATGTACTACCTACTTGAGCCAATATCTTTAGGAGATATCCGGAAGCAGGGGCCTCTACGGTAGACGATATCTTCTCAGTCTCTATAACGAACAACGGTTCACCCTTACTCACTCGGTCTCCTTCAGACTTCAACCACTTCTTAACAGTCCCTTTAGTCATCGTTAACCCTAGCTTAGGCATCCTAACTTCGACGACCAAATGAAGCACCTCTCTTGCAGGCCCCTGAAACAGTGTTCAAAACTTTATAGACGTTTATTAAGAGCGGCCCTTTACGAGTAATTCTAACCGAGACTGAGTCACCCTCATAAACCTCCAACTCCCTCTCCCCATCTAAAGCCACTACATATCTACCGGAAGGTATCGAAACTACTTCATCAACGTTCAAGTTCTTGTAGTCCTTAATGCGTACTACCCTAAACTCACCTGGCATTATGATGGCCTTAACTTCTAAACCGCCGTCACCGAACTCTACGAAGCATCCACGATCGCTTTCAAACGGTGTAGGGTCTAAAAAGCCTAAAATAGATGCTAAGCCGATGTCTGTAGGCTCGCCCTTACTGAAGATTGCGTAGACAATGTCACTCACATCTACGATCGCCTTAGCACCTACGTAAGACTTTCTCATAAATGCTACATCAATGACCGCAACATCTGAGCTTCGCCCATTGATTAAGACTTCAAGAGCTTTAGCACTCCTCAAGCATTCACCTCCAACTACCCCTGTAGCCACTAACCCTGCAGCATATCCAGCCAATGTAGCGTCATAGTAAGCACCGGTCACGTTATTAGTTCCAGCAGCCACACACACCATCGGTAAATCACTGCCGCAGCTCTTGAAGGCCGCCCTCAGAGTGCCGTCACCGCCGACAACGACAATTGCCTTAATCCCCGATCTCCTCATCCTCTCAGCAGCTACTAAGGTGTCTTGAACGGTTCCAGAGCCTTTAGTCTCAACTAACGTTAATCGAGTATTTATGTGTGTAGATAGCATATTGACCACGTCCTCCCCTAGGCCGTAATTATCATGCATGATTAGCACCTCATCAACACCGCTGGCGTTCAACCCCATAACAACCCTCTTACCTAACTCAACCTTAGTGAAGTTACTGGTATAGCTAGCTGATGATACTAGCCTCCTAATGTCCTTACCTGCATCCGGATTTATAATTAAACCAACCCTAGTACTCATTACTTAACACCAAATGAGTTTAGGCAGTATAAGAAAACAAGTTATTTTAATTCGAGTGTTACTTAACTACTTCCTTTACAGCCTTAATTATCTTCTCGGCGTTCGGTAAGATCTCCTTCTCTAATACTGGGCTGAAGGGAATAGGTACTGTCGGCGTAGTTACTCTCTTTATAGGTGCGTCTAGATAGGCGAAACATTCATCAGCAACTAAGGCCGCTACCCATGAAGCAAATCCACACCTCTCGTAGTCCTCATCAACTACTACCAACCTCCCTGTCTTCTTAACAGATTTGAATACCGCATCCTTATCGAAAGGTACTATAGTCCTCGGGTCTATGACCTCAACACTTATCCCATTCATCTTCAACTCATTAGCAGCTTTAACAGCTTCATGCACCATGTAGGCAACTGCAACCACCGTTACGTCGCTTCCCTCCACCTTAACATCTGCGGTTCCGAAGGGTATGGTGTAAGGCTCCTTAGGTACAGGACCTTTAACCCCGTAAAGCAACTTATGCTCGAAGAACATCTTAGGATTATCGTCTCTAATAGCACTTATTAGAAGTCCCTTAGCGTCGTAGGGTGTTGAAGGAACTATAACCTTAAGTCCTGGGACGTGTGCGAAGATTGAGTAGAGTACCTGCGAGTGCTGCGCTGCAGCTGAAACACCGCCACCTATCGTAGTTCTTACGGTTAGGGGAATCTTTATTTTACCTCCGAACATGTAACGCATTTTCGCGGCTTGGTTATAGATCTGGTCCATACAAACTCCGAAGAAGTCGACAAACATCAGCTCTACTACAGGTCTTAATCCAGCAGCAGCTGCGCCGACTCCAGCACCGATAAACGCAGTCTCAGAGATTGGGGTGTCTACAACTCTATCAGGCCCAAACCTATCTAGTAAACCCTTAGTGACTCCAAATATGCCGCCATAAACTCCTACATCCTCACCCATAACTATTACTGTAGGATCTCTCTCCATCTCCTGGAGTAACGCCTCATTTAAAGCCTCTACAAACGTGATTTCCCTTACTCCACTCATCTTAATCACCTTCAGTAATACGGGTCTGTAAACACATCTGTATACGCCTCACTAGGCTCCGGATATGGGCTCCCCTCAGCAAACTTGACTGCCTCATCAACCTCTAGTGCTGCCTTCCTACGTAAGTCGCTGAGAATCGCTTGAGTAGCAATTCCACTCTTCAGCAACTTCTCCTCAAACAGCTTTATCGGATCTTTCTTCCTCCACTCATCTATTTCTTCAACACTCCTATAAACCATCGGATCACCTTCGAAATGCCCATAATATCTGTACGTCTTACAATCGAGGAGTGAAGGACCTTCACCAGCTCTACCTCTCTCAACAGCGGCCTTAGCTGCCTCATACACAGCTAATACATCCATACCATCGACGGTGACGCTAGGTATTCCGAACGCAACTGCCCTCTCAGCAACAGACCTCGCGGTAGAAACCCTCGGCTGAAGCTTAGTAGATGATAAACTCCTCAACGATATAGCGTATTGGTTATCCTCCACAACAAATACTATTGGCAACTTCCAAATAGCGGCAGCGTTAAGAGATTCAAGCACCGCACCCTGATTTTGAGCACCATCACCGGCGAAACATACAACTACACCCCCACCCCCCTTATACTTAGCGGCTAAAGCAGCCCCCACAGCTAAAGGACCCCCAGCACCAACAATACCGTTAGCGCCTAACATCCCAACCTCAAAGTCAGCGATATGCATAGAACCGCCTTTCCCCCTACAAGTCCCCGTCTTCTTACCATAAAGCTCAGCCATCATTCCCTTGACATCAACACCCATAGCTATACAGTGACCATGTCCCCTATGGGTACTAGTTATGTAATCACCTCTCCTTAAATGAGATATAACACCTACTGCTACAGCCTCCTCACCAGCGTAGAGATGTACGAAGCCAGGTATTTTACCCTGAGTGAAGAGCTCATGAACCCTATCCTCAAAAGCCCTAATCAATACCATCCTATAATACATATCGAGTAATTTATCTTGGGTTAACAAATCAAATCCCGTTAACTATTCTAACCAAATAAATATAAATTATCATGAAAAATTTATTTGAAAACTAAGTATAAGTTATGTAAATAAATTATAATTGTAATTATCATAAAATACCTTGATTTTTTAACTCTGCCTAAGTTATTGGATAAAAGTTATAGTATGTACGCCTTCATAAATTTATCGAAGTAACTCTCACGACACTCCACGCAAACTTCGAAAGGTAGCTTGGAATGCGGTTGTCCACCACCCATCAAACAGCCGTTCGGGCATATGTACGTAACAATTACACCGGACTTTATAACACCTCTCCTAACAGTTTCTAACACGCCCTTCAATTCGTAGGGACCAACTGCCTTTAAGTAACCGTATATCGCTGGTTTGAAGACGTGGTCAGGCTCTGAGGATTCTAAATCGCTAATGTTTAATTTCTTAATCATCATCTGGAGCTCTCTAGCAGTAAGGACGTAGTCACTGTAAACCTTCCTCGCAACGCATTGAGTTATGAGTACCCCGCGGTAAGGTATCCTCATAGAGGGAGGTTGAGTTAAGTATTTCTTTAAGTCTGGGTAGAACTGAGATATGTACTTATGTTCCGCATGGCTCATAGGTAATATACTTAGATCAGCGGATGGCCTTACGTTAGCTAGAGGCGTCCATAGCACGACTTTATCGAAACCAAGCTTCTTAATCGCAGTCACTAATTTATTCGGGTGGGTTTCTTCCGCCTCAGCTAATGCCGCTAGAGCCTCGTACTCAACGTAAGCCACTAACTTCTCACCATTCTTAAACATGTCCTGAACTAACTGTATGTTGTTGGTGTAGTTTATAGCCCCTACCGGGCAGTAAGCAGTGCATAAACCGCATGTAATGCATGTGGTATTATCTAGAGGTTCCTGGAAAGGTGTTGCGACTGCTATATTGATGCCTCTATTAACGTGTCCTAAGGCATTAACACCTATGTTGCTGCAGATCCCTACACACCTACCGCAGATTAAGCACTT
Source organism: Sulfolobales archaeon (assembly GCA_025058345.1). Classification (GTDB taxonomy): domain Archaea; phylum Thermoproteota; class Thermoprotei_A; order Sulfolobales; family NBVN01; genus DTCV01. The sequence continues at coordinate 36,252 of JANXEN010000003.1, read as the reverse complement.
CTCACCGTCTAAACCTATTAACTTACCTCTAATGTCTACTACTGAGTCGCGGCAGAAGTTAAACCTCTTAATGCCTTGCCTGAAGTACCTACCCTCTGCTATGGTTTTTAGGAGTGCTGTGAGTTCAAACTTGTTTATAGGGCATCCCCTAAGCCAGTAATCAATTTTAACATACTTACCTATCGGTGATGCTGTAACAGGGATAATGGCTGGTGACTTAGTAAACTTTTTAGTTAATTCGTCCTTAACATCCTTCATCAAAGCTGGTATACCTCCTAGGTAACTGCAGGAGCCTAACGCTACAAGGATCTTAGCCTTACTCCTCAGTTCCATCAACTTCTTAACTTCCTTAGTTGAAGTTACCGCACCCTCTATAAACACTACATCGTATTCCTCCTTCTCATCAACGTAGCCTAGTAGAGGTTCATACGCTACGGTAATCCCGTACTTAGCTAATAGGTTTAGGAGTTCTTCACCTAAATTTAACATCTCATGACGGCAGCCCTCACAGCCGCCGAAACTATATATAGCTATGACTAAATTCCTCTCACTCACGACTATCACCTTCCTTAACAATTAAATGTACCGAGCAGGGGAGACATGGGTCATAAGCCCTCACTAACATAGCTGCCTTCAACTCTATTTCATTTAAACTAGCACCATTATTGATTAATTCTTCACTAAGCGTCTTCGCAGCTACCTCAACGTGTTTAGAAAACATTACAGTAGGGGTTATTATGTTCGAGCGCTCTACTACGCCATCATCGTTAATTACGTAGTGGTGTATTAGTAACCCTCTAGGGGCTTCCATAATGCCTACACCCTCCCCACGTCTAACCCTAACTTCTTTCGGCGCACTGAAGTTCTTCTCCTTAAGACCTCCTAGGACTGCCTTAGAATTACTTATACAGTAAAGGAGTTCTACAGCCTTAGCCTTAAGGTTGCTGAAGGGGTTATGTAACTCCTTCCTAACGTCGTAAATGAGCCCAGCGTAGTCAGGTAACCTCTCACCAAATGCTAGAAGCCTAGCTCTAGGCCCCACGAAGAAGACTCTACCTCTGTATCGGCAGTATTTAGTGGTTGAATAATCACTGATCTCTTCCGAGATAAACTGCATGTAATCCATGCCCCTAAATCTACTTCCGTCACTTCCTACTAAGTAATCGCCGATCGTTAAATATTCTGTCGGAGGATCTGCTGTCAAGTAATTCAACTCAGAATCTGAAAGCCTAGGTAAATCTAGACCGAGTATTAGGTCGGATAAAGCCTCAGCCAGCTTCTCAGCTCTATCCAACGTCTTAATAACCCTATCAATGGTTTCTTTAGGTATACCTCTTGTGAATCCACCTACCCTATATGTAAGGGGATTAACTATCCTACCAGCTAAGACGTTAACTGCCTGAAGCGTTAACGAATTCAACATCATTGCCGACTTAACAATATCTGGCTTAGCTGACATGAGCTCGCTTAAGTTCCTAACCTTAAGGTAGTCAGGCAATGCGAGGAAGTAGAGGTGAACTGCTGTGTTTTGAGCTATTTCCAACTTATGCATAACTTCCTTAAGGGTTATCACCTCCTCATCTAATTCAACGTTTAAGGCATTCTCAACAGCATTTACAGATGTTAAGAAGTGGGAAATACTGCAGGCACCACATATTCTCGAAACAATGTAGGGTACCTCGTAGTATTTCCTGCCAACAACCATGTGTTCGAAGTACCTCAAATCCTCACTAGATACAAACCTAGTCTTCACCTCATCTCCATGTAAATCTATCTGAAGCTCTAGATGTCCGAAAACCTTATCCACCTTAAAATCAACCTTAATACTCATACCCTACCACCTTCATGTAGATTTGTAAATAACTTACGTATAGTTTGAGTTAAGGGGTTCGAACCCCAAAACAGTTCAGATATACCAACTACCTCATCTATGTTGATTTTATACTTTATGAAGGTCTTAATACCTTCCTCCAGGACATCATCTGGTGATGCAGGCCCTCTGCAGCCTATGCAAGGTGATCTTTCCTTAGTGCATATAGCGTCACAACCAGCTATAGTGACAGGGCCTAAGCAAGCAATGCCTAGGTTAAGCAGGCATTCACTTCCGTAGAGCGGGCACTCAGCACATACAGGTATTCCCTCAACTCCAAATTCTTTTGATAACTTAAGGAGTTGACAATACCCTCCCTTCATACTACATGATTGGCACTTAATCTTATGCGACGCTAATATCATCTCCACTATAGCTCTGCGGTACTTAAGAACCCGCTCACTGTCTGTGAGGACTCTCAAACCTTCAGACGCTGGGTACGAGCATGAGGGAACTAATCTACCGCCACTTAACTCAACAATGCATACCCTGCAGGTAGCTTCATTGAACATATCCTTCAGGTAACATAGAGTCGGTACCTTAAACCCAGCCCGCACTATAGCGTCTAGTAGAGTGGATGCGGCCTCCACCTGAACCTCCTTATTATTTATATACAGTTTAACCATACGCTCACCTCTTGATGACGGCTCCCTGAGGACATGTGATGAAGCACTGCGAACATCTAATACATTTAGATGGATCTATTGAGTGGGGTTTACCCCTCTCACCGGTGATGAAGTTCGTGGGACATGCCTTAACGCATAATCCGCACCCAACACACTTAGCCGGATCTATCCAGTACTCAACGAGGTTTGGACAGACCTTAGCCGGACATTTCCTATCCTTAATATGGGCAACGTATTCATCCCTGAAATACCTTAAGGTGGATTTAATTGGATTAGGTGCGGTGCCTCCGAGAGCGCATAGACTACTACCAATTATAACATCGCTCAACTCGTTGAGGAGCTCTAAATCCTCCTCACTACCCTTACCTTCAGTTATATTTTTAAGTATATCGTAAAGTAGTTTCATGCCAACCCTGCAGGTGAAGCACTTACCGCATGATTCAGCCAGCGTGAAGCTTGTGAAGAACTTAGCGACGTCAACCATGCAGCTATCCTCATCAATAACTACGACACCTCCCGAACCCATTATGGCTCCAGCACTCTGAAGGGATTCGTAGTCTACTGGAGTGTTCAGTAAGTTGCTGGGTACACATCCACCGCTAGGTCCTCCTATCTGAACGGCCTTAACTTTCTTACCGTCTGGGGGACCTCCTGCTAGGTCGTAGACCAACTTACTTAAACTCATACCTATTGGGACCTCATAAGCTCCAGTCCTACTGACACATCCTGTAACGCAGAACATCTTAGTTCCCTTACTCTTCTCAGTCCCGTATTTCGTGAATTCCTCTACACCAACTTGAAATACTGTAGCTACGTGCGCGACTGTCTCAACGTTATTTATGACTGTAGGCTTATCCCATAAACCCCTTGTTGCTGGGTAGGGAGGCCTCTGCCTAGGTCTAGTCCTACCCTCAATAGCTGATATTAAAGCTGTTTCCTCACCACATACGAACGCTCCAGCACTTAATATGACTTCTATATCGAAGCTGAAGCCGCTGCCCAGAATATTCCTACCTAGTAAGCCGTACTTCCTTATCTCCTCTACCGCCTTAGAAAGCCTGTCAGCCATCAACGGCTTTTCAGCCCTTACGAAGATGTATCCCTTCGAAGCACCTACGGCGTAAGCACCTATTATCATACCCTCAATAACTCTGTAGGGGTCTGACTCAGCTAATAATCTATTCATGAACGCTCCAGGGTCTCCCTCATCAGCATTCACTATGAAGTACTTAATGTCGCTAACCTGTGACTGAGCTATCTCCCACTTCATCCATGTAGGGAATCCAGCACCGCCACGGCCCCTCAGCCCTGACTTCTTAACAAACTCTATAACGTTCTTAGGATGCATGTTTAAGATCTTATCAAGTCCTCTAAACCCATTCGAAATGATGTAATCCTCTATGGATTCAGGATTTAAAACCCCGCATCCCCTCGATACGAACCTAACCTGATTAGACCAAAGCGTTAAGTCATTCAGTAAAGGAACTTTGTAGTTCTTGTAGATTCCTTCAGGATCTGCCCTCAACGCGAATGCGTTTGAGAGATCTCCGCTTAAATACTCCTTAAGTATCTTAGGTACGTCCCCAGGTTTGACGTTAACGTAGATCGCTGTAGGTAACCCCTTCTTCGATAATTCAATCCAAGGGTCTAGATAGCAGAGACCCATACATCCGCTAATCGTTATGTCGGCATTCAAACCACTTGATAGAACTTCCTTACTGACAGCGTCGTAGACCTCCTTAGCTCCAGCAGCAAGCGTACAGCTTGAAATCGGTACCTTAATCTTAATGCCGTACTTCCCATATTTTAATTCCTCAATCCTCCTCTTCCTCTTAACCCTACATTCAGCGCTTTCGTGACATAGAGGGCCTTCAACCGTGCATCTAATGAAGTGCTTACAGGGATATTCAACGGTATGCCAGCACTTATCGCAGCACCTATCCATTAAAGTCCATTCAGCCATCTCACTCACCACTCCTCACTTTCTTTGAAGCCATGGACCTATATGTGAGTGCTAACTTCTTGGTTTCCTTAATATCTACGTTGCCGTGTAGGTATCTCTCACAGCCGTCCCTGCTAACAACCATCATTACAGGTGCTAAAGAGCAGCAACCGAAACATCGAGCTTTCTCAACACTTACTAGTCCATCAGATGATGTGTTGCCTTTCTTAATCCCTAACGTATTTCTTAAGACGTTATAGTTGTCTTGATTACCCTTCAGGTGGCAGGCAGTACCCATACATACAAGGAATATGTAGTACCCGGGGATTTCAAGCCTATATTGGTGGTAGAACGTAGCTACGTTAATTATATCGCTTAAAGGTATTCCAGTGCTCTGAGATATTTTCTCAAGAGCCTCACGTGGGAGGTAGCCGTAATTGGATTGAACCTCCTGAAGAATCCTCATGAGGTGATGGCGTTGGTTATACTTACCTAGAATAGTTGACACTACCTCATCCACACTTCTTTCCTTAACGGAATCCATCCAACCACCTGACCCCATCTCCACGAGTTATGCCTTACCTAAGCTATATAGGGTGAGAAGGAATTTAAGTATTAAGAAGTTAATTACTGTATAAACTCTTAAAAGCCATTTCGAATTAATTTAGGATATATTTAAAAATAAATTTAATTAATTAGGTAACGCAGTTTAAATAATTTAAAGCCAATATCTAGTACAGATCCTTAGATTCTATTATTGCCTTTGCAGCCAGCCTAGCAGCTACAGCCACCACATCTGCACACTTATTTATCGCACCGCTACTGAAGAACTCACCCGCCTCTCCAGGATCCCTTAAGTTGTAGTACCTATTGAACAGCCTCATATGGATGTCCCTACATCGGACACTACCGAAGTGTTCTTTAAACCCATCAAAAACTTTATAACCTACCTCCATAGCCTTCAAATAATTTTTAGATAGGTAGGTAGGCTCTAACTTATCCCTACCGTAGACTAAGCTGACAGCCATTAAAGCCCCTAGCAAGGCACCGCATACCTCACCACCCCTAGCAACACCACCTGCAAGGGCTGAAGCCGCTTTAAACGCATTCCCATCCTCAATACCTAGGACTTCCTGTAAAGCCTTCAAAGCCATTTGAGAGCACCCATGGTATTTAAGGTCTAAATCCTTAGCTAATGTTTCTACATCATTCAGAATCTTATCTAAATCACCTACCATACCACAACCACATGATACTGTACTACATTTAGTTATAAATATGTGGAAAAGACTTACCTAAAGTGATTTAACTTAATCTAAGTCTCAACGTACTTCATACCTAACCAACCACATAAGAGCCTCAGCTCTTCCCTAATGTCGCCGAACGATATTACGTAGTGATTACCTACAACTCCGTCTATAAATCCTGCAGGGTCATCTATCTTAACGTTTATCTGTAACGCTTTACTTAAGTCGTAGCTAACTACGTTGCCATGCGTTACATGCACCTTATCAATTGACTTACCGTAAATTCTGAATATCGTTACCTCAGTTAAAGGGATTTCAGGACGGCAGTGAATTACTGGGATCCTAACCTTAATGATGGATGGGGGTTCAGCTAACTTCACATGTACCTTGGAATCTGATTCAGCTATAGATGATGGAGCAGCGCAATGCATGAAGGTCAGTACTCCATCCTTACTAACTGAGAACGGGTCTGAGATGAGTGCTTCCCTACCAGATAGTAAGCGGGCTATGAATAAACCTACGACGTTTAGCACCTCCCCCTCACATCCGATTATCTGATTGTCTATATACCCGAAGCATGGATTAACGCTAAACATCTGGAATAACTCTGTATAGCACTCAAGCGCTATAGCATCTAACTTAAGAACCCCTTGCAGCTTCTTAATAGCTAAGTAAAGCTTCAACGCCTTCCTCACACCTTCTTCAGGTGCCTCAACCGAATACCTAGAACTTACTTCCTTAAACTTACTGCTAACTTCATCGTCGGTGACTTCGTTATAGGTCTTAATTAAGTCACCTAACGGTATATGAACTACATCAACACCAAACCTACTCTTAAGCACTGTCCTATCGTAATGGGATGCAACCATAGGCGGTATTATACCCCCTACAACACCTATCCTGACGTTACTTAGTTTATTGATTGTTGAGGCAACCTTAATGAATTGCTCAACTCTCTTAATCGCACTTAGGTCTGTAGGGGGACCGTGCACTAACCTTACCTTAAGACCTCTCTCCCTTAAGTACCCTACAGCACTTGCAGCTGTAGGGAGCGAATACCTAGTAGGTAATGTCCAAATAACTGTGGGTAAGCCTACCGAATCTGCGAAGGTTGCCTGGAGATGTCCTGTGAAGCCGTGAAGCGATAGCACTACAACAGCATCGAAGTCTGACTTCCTAATCTCTTCAGCTCTCTGAATTACGCTCACCTCATCATTTAGAGGTGAGCCGATGACTAACTCCATATCTAGCTTCTTAAGTGAGTTCAACATACCTTCGTAGTCGTTACGTACTTCAGCATTAGTTATTGAGCCTATAGGCATCACATAAACCTTAGGTTTAATGCTAAACATATTAAGCCCGTGAAATATTGTACGGGGCCGTAAATATAGTTTACTTAAATAATCTTAATAATTTTATAGAACTTCTATACTTAGGTGGTTCGTGAGGAATGATGGCTGTTGAGGTAAAGAACCTAATTAAGAGCTATGGAAGTTTCCAAGCGCTGAGGGGGATAACGTTCGAAGTCGATGAAGGGGAGGTCTTCGGGCTTATAGGACCTAACGGCGCAGGTAAGACAACTACCTTCAGGATATTAGCGACTTTACTGACCCCCACTTCAGGGTCCGCTAAAATATATGGGTATGACGTAGTTAAGGACTCCCATAAGGTGAGGAAGTTAATTTCCTATTTACCGGAGGATGCAGGTGTCTACAAGAACATAACGGCTTACGAATACCTTAAATTAGTTGCTAAGATGTACTTCAACACAACCAGCGATTTTACCGATGCGTTGGAGTTGGGTGTAAAGCTATCCGGCCTAGGTGATAAAGCACACGATAAGATGAAGACCTACAGCAAGGGTATGAAGAGGCGAGTGCAGATTGCGAGGGCTTTAATGGTTAAGCCTAAAATAGCTATATTAGATGAGCCGACCGCCGGATTAGATGTGATGTATTCCCACATGATTAGGGAGTTAGTGAAGGACTTCGTAAGAACGTATAAAACTACTGTCTTGATTTCCAGCCACAACATGCTTGAGGTTGAGGGCTTATGCGATAGGGTTGCGTTGATTTCTGAGGGTAAGATACTTGCTGAAGGCACAGTAAGTAATTTAATTAACATCTACGGAGTTAAAAACCTTGAAGAGCTATTCATCAAGTTAGTAGGTGCTTAAATTGCTTATAGAACTAATTAAGAAGGAGTTTAAGGACCTAGTGCGTGACCCACGTATATGGTTACCCTTCATAATATCAGCTCTTATACTGCCTTTTATGGGCCTTATACTCTCATTAGGTGTTAGGGAGTCAGTAGCCGGGATTACCTCACCATCCAACATCTTAATCAGCGATTTAGATAATACCGAACTAACTGACTACGTCGTAAGGGGTTTGAAGGCTTTAGGACTTGCCTCCAGTGTTGAGGTAGTGAAGGTGCCTGAGATCGCATCTCTAACTGAGTTAGCGCTAAGTAAGAACTACGAGGTTATAGTGGTCTTCAGTGAAGGCTTCACGGCCAATATCAAAGGTGGGGTTAGGCCTAACATCACAGCAGTAGATGTCGTTAAATCCATATCCTTCGTACCTTCACTTAAATCAACTCTTATTGCTGCAGCAATTAATGAATTACTGAGTGATTACCTCCTTAGAAGTTACGGCGTCAACTTAAGTTCCCAGTTCATCAAATCTCCAGCAAGCGTTACTACGTTAACTTACTTAGTTACACGTAACCAGACCCTACCCGGCACTTCCGCGATCTTCGCCCAACTAAGCATTACTTCCTTTATGCTCCCAATAGCCTTCATGATAATTACTCTTGGAGTGCTTCAGATGGCTGCTACCTCAACAGCTGTTGAGAATGAGGAGAAGACCCTTGAAGTACTGCTTACGTTACCTATAAGTAGGTTTAAGATATTGTTGGGTAAGTTATTAGGTTCGTTCAGCGTGGCTTTACTGGGTTCTGCGTTAAATATAGCTGGCTTCCTCCTATACTTCTATATTTTCTCTGTAGGGTTCTCTACCTCCTTAGGTAGTGGGACTGAATTCATTGCCCCCACATTAATTTTAATAACGCCTGAATCAGTGCTGTATTTAGCAGTAAGCTTGGTTTTAGCGTCATTCGCTATGGCTACGTTAGGTGTTACGATAGGTGTGTTAAGTAGTGACGTGAGGATAGCTACAACAGTCTCAGGCCCTGCATCTATGTTTGTGATAATCCCAAGCTACTACGTAATGTTTACAGACATAAGTAAGTTAAGTCCAACGGTAAAGTCATTACTGTATGCAGTTCCGTTCACCCAACCGATGGTTATGTCTAAGGAACTCATGTTATCGCAGCCGGATAAATTAATGCCGGTCTGGTTGGCGTCGTCGTTAGCGTTCTCCATCACGCTAATAGTGCTGACCTCCAAAGTACTTACGTTCGAGAAGTTAATTAAGGTCCAGAGACTTGTTAGTAGGTTTAGAAGGTCTAAGTAATCTGCCCTACCTACAGCGTATCAGACTTCATGATCTTTTCATCGAATTCCGCCATAATCTCCTTAGCTAAGTTCTTAATGTACTCCCTATACTTATCGTCCGCCCTATACCAGATCTTCGGCTGACCCCTCAAACCTTTAAGTACCTGCGCCATTAACGCAACCGCCCTACCAACGTTAGCTGCATCCATCAGGAGCTTAACTTCCTCTAACGCGTTACCCTCCCCAACGTAGTAAGCTAATGCCCAGGGAGGTATGACCATTCCGAAACTATTAGCTACACTCATTAGGTGGGAGATCACCATAGTTGCACCTTCGTCGTTGCCTAAAGCGATAAAACCTGCTACCTTACCTTCAAGCCAGCTCTTCCCATCAACGTAAATCATGTTCTCAAGAACGGTTAACCTATCTATTAAGTTTTTAAGAAGTCCGCTGATGCCGAACCAATATATAGGTGACGATATGATCAACCCGTCGGCCGAAGTTATCTCCGGATATATCTTCACCATACCATCGTCTATAGGGCATGGGTAGGTGCAGGCCATGACGTCATCACTTACGCAGCCTAAACACGGTTTGATATCGTAGTCATATAGGTTTATGAGGCTTACCTCAGCTCCCTCCAACTCAGCAGCCTTTAACGCAAGACGTAATGCCTGTATTGAATTGCCGTAGGACCTAGGAGATCCGTTAATCCCTAACACCTTAACCATGGCTGACCACCCAGCTGGGGACTAATACATCTCATGACTCCTTAAAGTGATTTAAACTGGGTATTTAAGCAAATATGGTTTAGTTAATTCGCGGCTGGAACAACCTGCGGATTGTTTAAAGCCTATATGAAGCGTAAGAGCCCTATGACCAGTAGCGACACCGTAATAACTATAGTCACCCACTGAACTACATAGCCTAACTTCTTTAAACCATATCTATTCAGAACCTCCTGCAGGATTTTACCGCCGTCAGTTATTATTAACGGGGCTGCGTTAAATACAGCTAAGCTTATGTTCACCACATAAGTCCAGTAGAAAACCCTGTTTAAGTAGTAGAGATGGAGTGGGGTTGATGGTGAGAGGGCTTCGACAACAAGTATGCCCAGCCTAGACATGTTGGATGGTTTAACAACCTCTATCAATTCAGGCCTCTGCAAACCTTCTATAACTACGTCATCAACCAATGACTTAAACTTCGAGATGTTTAACACCAGTGTTGCAGGTTTATCAGCTATTGACGTTAAGTAATTCCTTAAATCTGATAAGCTACCGATTTTAGTGCCGTTGATGTCGTAGAGGACTGAAGGGGTTGGAACTCCAGCAACTACTGCTGGAGCCTCAGGCCCTAAACTCCTATCTAATTCATAGATCACTACCATCGAGTGCTGCTCAATTACAGTGGATATGGAGCTTATCGACGCTAAGAGGATTAAAGCTAATGCTGTGTTGGAGAGGACCCCAGCTGAAAGGACTTTAACCCTACTACTCAGTGATGATTTACTGTAGTCCCTATCATCGATTTTGACGTATGCGAATGGGAATATTAGGAATAGGCCTAGACCCCATGACTCTACTTTAATACCCTCATTCAGTGCCGTCAATGCGTGGAAGAACTCGTGAGCCACTACAGCTATGCTAACACCTACTAAGAAGTAAAGTACGTTACTACCCTTTATAGTTACTCCAGGAACTACTGGGACGAAAGGTGTTGAAACCGCTTCACGAACGCCTAATAAGGTCCTCACGATGTCGATGGCTGAGGGGATGATTATCCAGTAGAAGATAAGCATCAGTAAGGCGACGTTAATCACCCCAGAGATACCTAAGGCTTTACTAAGGACTTCCGACCTCTTAGCTCTAGGCTTCATGGATTTCCCGACATCGAACGTTATGGTGAAGGCGCTTACGGTGATACCTCTCCCCTTAAGCTTAGAGGATAGTCCTCCCCAGTAATTGTAAATCAAGTAAAGTAGGAATTCAATAACTAGTAACGTGATTAGGGACTCTAAGACCACGCTGAGTACACCTCTAATTATGTTTATGACGTACGTTAAAATTCGTTGTTGAGTTACAGTTATTAAGGGATGTAATGCTTTACTCATTAGGTGTGTATGATGTCTAGAACACCTCAACATAGGTCGCTTGGAGGTATTTTACTGCTAGCAATATTAATGATAGCTACAGTAGCTTTAGCCGTCATAGGTACGTTAGAGGAAAAGAGCTCCGCATCAACTTCAACACCAACAGTGACTCAAACGCAGCCCATAAACACTACACAAACAGGTGGGGATTCGAGAGCGGTAAATACATCAACAACTACGTTAAGGATTTGAGAACTCATTCAATGCCGCGCTTTAGACACTGCTTACAGATGTCTTATTACTTCATGATAGAACAGCCTAAACCCTATCGAAGCATTTATTAGTAATTCCTCCTGAACCTTCAGTCAGTGCCTCCAAGTAATATCTAACATTAGCTATGAAGTCATTAAACCTTAGTATAGGAACTACGAAAGACCCACCTACGTAGCCGCGTACGATGTCAGTTAACGTAACTATGATCGGTATAAACACCTCCACAGAACTCAACAATCTATGCTTACTGAGTAGCTGCCTACATCCCTTAGAGAGTTCCTCAACTTTAGCTCGATGCTCACTAGCTATATTAGTAATCCTACCTCTCTTACCGTATCCAGGGCTCCAGTGCTTACAGTCTATGGCAACAGCTAGGGCAGAAACCTGATCTATGCCTAAGACATCCACCTCAAACCTCCGATTGCTGAATCTTAAATTCTTAATCACGTAGTAATTATTTAGACCTAAGTACTCACCGACAAGTGATTCGAAATCCCTCCAATTAAGTGATTTAGATACGAGCTCAACATCTAAACCTAACCCGATTAACTCTAAAGCTAACTTAACTGTAGATTTAATGCATAAATTGTTGTCTAGTCCAACATATACTAAGTCACCACTCATTAAGTAATTCCTCAGCTGATCAGGGACTTCACCCAACCCTACGCACTTACTGTTCGATAACTTAACGTAAAGTTTAGCGAGTTCGTTTAGGGATTCAGAAGAGAACACCTATCTTCACCTATCTAAGATCACCTCCCTCATCATCAAGTAATGACTGCTGAGATAATTAATAAAGTTAATTAATCACCACATCAATAATGTCTAGGGCTTGGTAATTATAGCATACATTAATTACAGCTGCTTTAGAGGTAGAGTTAACGCTTACAAGGTGTGGTAGGATGAGCTCAGACTTAGACAGGTTCATCAGGCTAATAGATTCTGCAGACTTCAAAAGCTACTCTAAGTTAGTTCTTACATCAAGTAGAGAGGACCTTAACTGCTTAGCCAGCCTCTTAGGCAGCAGTAACGTCATGTACTTACTCATAAACAATGTTGGTAAATCCGCTACCCAAGACGAGTTATGGATCCGTAAATTAATTGAACCTCCAAGCAACTCCCTAACGCGGGTTAAGCACTACGTAATAAGTGAGGTTACCGAAGCACTGATACTGGTAGAACTGAGGAGTACCTACTTACTTACCTCATATGAGGTGTTGAGAGAGCTTAAGAGGGTGGGTAAGGGCTTCAAAGCGGTAGTTATTCTTAAAGTCCCCCCCACCCTCTCAGAACATGATTATATGAACTTACTTACCTATATATCAGTTCTTAATCACGAGAGCCTGGCAAACTTCACGCTCATCATTAGCTCTAAACTATTAAATCAGCTAAAGCTGTTCATGGGTGAACACTCCCTCACCCAATGCCTCAACAACGTCTTAAAATTCTCATCAAATATTGAGAAATACTTACTTAAGTATAGGCGGGTAGGGGTATTAACGTGTTTTCCGAAGGCAGATATAGAGATCTTCGGCAACCTAACAAACCTCGTGAGATTTACCCACCACCTAATGGATGACTACAGTGAAGCGATAGATTCAGCCCTCCTCACCATCACCCACAGCCTGAAGGACCTGAATTCAGAAGTAAATTACATGAAAAGCCGCCTAAAGATCAGGGAGCTAGAGTTGATAAGCGTTAAATCCGATGGTAGGGAGTTAAGTATAATGATCGTTGAACCTAATAATGGCCTCCTCCAGCAGTTAGGAAAGTTTATAACTAAATCTTATGAATTAATTAAGGATATGGGGTTAAATATCTCCTTAACAGATCTGACTAAGGCCTGGGTTAGTAATGAGGTTCCATGAACTTTTAGGATTGATTATAATTGTAATTTCCTACAACCTACATCTATATCTATTAGGCCTTCCTCACCAAGTACTCACCTTCATAATACTATCAACTATTTACGCTATATCGCTATCCATTACATCAGCCCTAATATATAAGGATTTAAGGAATGGATTAGCTGTAACTTATCTCTTCCTCGGATTTACGTTCATATACGCCTATGGCTCATTCCCTGGGGTTTTATATAGATTTTACTTAGGGCCTTATTTAATGTCACTCATCCCTATAGCCGCCAGCTTAGTTGCGGCAGCCTTAACACTACGTTCAGCACGTGAAATTTCCTTCACCTACGTACCTACGGTTTTATCACTGCCTACAACCCTCTTAGATCCTTGGGGCGTAGCGCCTGTAGGTGCTATGCTCTCCCACACTTTATTCCTTAAGAAGGCTAGTGACAGCTTACGATTTGTAGCTGCATCACTCTTGATATACCTACCGTATATACTCCTTCCAGTAATACTAGTTAATTTGGAATTCCTCCCACAGATAAACATATGTAACGTGTTCTACGGAGCTTCGGGACATGAGTTAAACCTCGCTAAGGCCTTCGCCGTAGTCCTCGCATTCATCATGGTTTTTGACGTACTTTATCATAGGGTTATAAAGCACTACCTGCCTAAGGTGACTGAACCTACCCACCTTATAAGGAATTCACTAATCTTCTACGTAATTTCCTTAGCTGCTGTATTACCAGTCCCTACATTGATTAACTCCCTAATACCGACTAAATCACAAATACCTTACTACAGCGTATTATATGCGTCGATACCATCTCTACTCATGTCACTCATAGCAAGTTATTGGACGTTAATGACGGATTTAGAGTCCTTTAAATCCAATAACATTAAGGCACTACGTAGGATTCAAGAGGAGTTAAACTCATGTAAGTCGGTCCTAAGTGAGTTAATTACCAACACCTTATTGGGGGTTAAAGTCAGTAAGTACAGCGAAACCTTAGAGGAGTTAAGTAAGCAGTTAAACGTCGTTGAGAAGTATTTAAGTAAGCCAGCACTCTCGCTAAGCCATATGAAGAGCACTGCGGAGACGTTAGATAATGTTTGGGGGGAATTAATTAACGTTAAGAAGCAGGTGATATATACGTATAAATCAACGCTTAAGGATATTAGTGAAATCTACGATGATTTAGTGAGCTTAGGTGGCTTCAAAGACGCTGAGTTGGATGAACTCATCAGGCTTATGGAGAGTGTTAACCGTTTCGAAGACATCCCAAGCGTCAGTATAGGGTTAAGCAGAGCTCTTAGGAGGATATGTGAGTCTTACCTCAAGCTGATTAACGACCTCGTAAGCAACTTAAGTGAGGTAGTGGAGATTGAGGCAAGTGTTGATACCTCACTTAAGTGTTCTGAGGATGTCCTCTTACTGAATACGTCGAAGGCCTATAGGCAGGCAGTGAAGGGCGTATTGAGTAGTGAAGCTCTTACCTTGAGTTTAGCTAACCTCACCAGGAATGCATCCCAAACAACGCAGTTACTCAGCAAACTCATCGATGAGTATAGAGGTACGTTACATCAAGAGCTATTAAGGTCAGCCGAGGCGATAGCCAGCGATGTAAAGGCAATTCAACAAATGGAGGTCTCATCATGTAAGGACGTCCAAGACCTTAAAACCAGATGTAGGGAGTTGAGGGACGACCTCCACGAATTTGTCGAGTTGGTAAGGGAGGAGTTAGAAAGTGAGGAGAAGCTCATTAAGTCAGCCTCAGATAAGTTAGGACTAGAGTTCAGCGATCTGGTACCGATACCCCCTACAGCCATCACTAAATCGTTGAAGGATTTTCTAAGCTTTAAAAACGCTTCAACCTGCTCAGAACTGATGAAGTGGCTAAACACTAGGGGGGTAGGCCTAATTTACGAGCACCTATTCTACATCGAGATGTACGTTAAAGTCCTACGCAGTACTGCCTACATACAGCTACTTACTAATTACTTCGATAACATGCTTCAGCGCGGGGATGTAGTGTTAGATGATTTACCTCTATCTAAGGACACTCTGAAGTGGTTCTTAAACGTATACAGGAGTATTAGAAGGGATGTAGTCGTTGAGGGGAATGTTTTAAGGAGTGTGGGGGGTAAGGGAGTTGGCCCTAACTAGGTGCGTTATTGGGAATGAGGCTTTTATATGTGATGTCTCCCTAGTGGGTGGGAGGATAATAATCCATAACGCCTATAAAGACTTACTTCACGAGATTAAGGTCTCAGACGTGATTGGCGTATATGAGGAGGGTAATACTCTAGTTATAGAGACTTCTAAAGTGAAGGTATTCATAAGCAATTCCGGGACGTCGCCGATGATTAAAGATATTGGGAGGGCGTTAGAGCTTAAGATAAGGTATCAGGAGTTATCGATAATAATTAAGGACGTACTCCTTAACATGTCTAACGCATACAGAATACTTACGAACATTATCAAGACATTCCAGGAGGACTACGTGGGTAGATGGGTTCTACTACCGCAGTACGTTAATGAACTGTACAGCATCTCACGAAACTTAATGAGATATGACATAAATATAAGGCACTACATAGATGTTTTAAACCACGCTTATGAAGGTAGAAGCGTTAACGCTGTCAAAAACTCCATTAGGAGCTTAGCCCTCAATATGACACGGCTCGTAGACGAATACATTAAGACATTACTTACGTTTGAGGACCTCACCCCCCTACTCAGCCTTGTAGTTCTAGCGTACTGTACTGAGCTAGCAAACCTCACTAACCAACCGTTAGAGGCTAAGAAAGCTGAGGATGACTTACTAAAGATATGTACTTCTGAAATCCATGTCAAGATGCTCAGCAGGCCTGAGGTAGATATATGTAGGAAGTTCGCTGAGGACTTAAGGGATAGAGGCACCTACGACGCGGTCAATGCCTTCGTAGATAATTACTTGAAGGCTCTTGAGGGAAGTATGCGGAAGTTACTTGGAGTTAATATATGACTGACTTAGAGGATGACTCCAACACCAAACCCTCTACGAAAGGTATTATCTCCAGCAACTCATTAATTACTAAGTACTCCTTCCCACATTCATCAAGCACGTCCTCACACTCCCTACAATTATATATTACTGGATAACCTACTGCTTTAAAGGCGCTGACATCCCATAAGGTGTCGCCGACATACATGAATTCGCTAAGCGGTACGCCTAACTCAGAAGACATCTTACTTAGGACTACCTCCTTCTTCAAAGGATTTACTACCTCCACACCATAGGGTAGGAGACATCCATACTCGTTAAACAGTAACTTATTCGCATACACCCTCTTAATCCCTAATGTATAACCAACCTCCAAAGCCAAGAGGTCTATACCGCCACTCACGATCGCCAACTCAAAACCTCTGCTTATGAGATAGCTGCAAAGCTCCCTCCCACCTGGAACTAACTCAACAGCCCTGAAGGCTTTAAGCACATCATCCCTCGTTATGCAGCCTCTAGATGTGAGAAGCGTTAAATCCCTCCGCATCCACTCATAGTATGATATCAACCCACTGTAGAAGAGCTCTACGTTCTCATTCCTAATCCCCTCATCATCAACTCCGAAGTACCTATGTAGGAACTCCCAAGAACTCCTAAAAGGTACTAAAACCCCATCTAGGTCGAACACCACTACCTTAAGACTCCTCAACTAACCCACCTGTTTAACACTTGGAGAACTTTAATTAAGAATTAGGTGACGAATTAGGTGTGCTTAGACACCTATATCATCTCTTAACCCTTTACCCTAAGCTTAGGCGCGATTAACGCTATTGAAACTATCACCGCTGAAGTCACTAAACTACCTATAAACTCTGTAGTTATTTCTGGGTTCGCGAGAATAGGAAGCAGTAGTAAACCGCCTATAGCGCTAAACGTCAATACAGTTCCGAAGCCTAATGTCACCGCATGTCTAGGTACGTACCTAGCTATGTATGTGTTTATGGATACGTCTAGGAATGGGTATAGGGGTAGCTGCCACACAATTATCGGTATCAACCCCTCAGTGGTTACGAATAGCCAGTAAGTGATTAGGTAGGCTATACTGATTGCGAACAAGATCTTTGCGGGGTTATACCTATCTGAGAGCTTACCCGCTAAGACCCTCGCAGGCACTGAGAGTAGGGCAGTTATACCGCCGAAAACCGTCCCGAATAAAGTGTACTCAACCAACTCAGACGTTGGTGTGAAGACCTCCCTAATCTCGTAAGTAAGTTTTAACGGAGCTATGGAGTAAAGCAACTCCCTAGCAAACACTATGAAGGAAAATGCTGTCAGCACAGGAATTAGTTTAAGGATAGCGTTAGGTGACTCACTAACGTCTCTCAACCCATGCCTTGAAGGCCCCTTAGTGGGGTATTGTATGAAGAAAATTAGGTACGTCAGTAGGTATATCACAGCCATAGTTGTGAAGACCCCCTCAGCCCTTAAGGCACTGTAGATAGGGCCCATAGCCAAAGACCCGAAGCTGTATCCAAGCCCAGAGCCTAACGTGAAGTAGCTGTACGCCTTACCTGGAGATATACCGCCACTAAATACTGCTGAAAGTATTGAAGGCCATGAAATAGCCCACGAAAAGCTTGCAAAACTTAGAACTACCGCTAACGTCATTGGGTTGTGGATCCCTAACGCAGCGATGAACGGTATGAAGCCAGTAACCCCCAGAAAGACGACGTATCTACCCCCCAACACCTGAACTAACTTACCTGAGGCTATGGCGAAAAGCGTGAACACCCACTCAAGACCCGTGATGAGGAGTACTGATTGAGTTCCCCCACCTAAGTCAACGCTTAAGTAACGCCTCGAGAAGGAGAAGTAGAGCCCCCAATTAGCTGTGTTTAAGGCAGCCCCCAACGCATACATACGCCTCCACATATCCCTAACTTCAGCCAAACCACATCCACCGCACATTAATAAAGTTAGAGATGCCATTTAAGTAAGTTTGACCGCAATTCATTAAGGATTATTTACTTAGACCTCAGATACTTAATGGATATATATGGTTATTAAGATCCCTAAAGATAGGTTTACCTACAAGTTCTCAAAATACGTACCTCCAGCCGCTTACGCAAGGCCTGGAGACGTAGTTGTTTTCGAAGTTATGGATAATTTAAGTGGTCAGATAAGAAGTGAGGAAACACCTCTAGAGGCTATAGATATTGGGAAGAGGAATCCCTGCACAGGGCCCCTATACGTTGAAGGTGCTGAGGCTGGGGATACCTTAGTTGTTGACATACTTGATGTTAAGGTAGGGAATAGGGGTTGGATACGTGTATTCCCTGGAGGCGGTGCATTACACGATAAGAACTTCCAACCTAAGATCAAGATAGTGAGTGTTGAGGGAGGTTACGTAACGTTCAACAACCTTAAAATACCTATAAAGCCTATGGTTGGGACTATAGGCGTCGCACCAACTGATGGTGAAATACCTACACCGCTCTGCGGACCTCACGGAGGTAACATGGACCTTAAAATACTGCGGAAAGGAACGAGGATCTACCTCCCAGTCTTCGCTGATGGTGCGTTACTCGCTATGGGTGACCTACATGCGGTTCAGTCAGACGGTGAGTCAGGAATAACGCCTGTGGAGGTTGATGGTGAGGTGATGGTTAGGTTAGAGGTGATTAAGGGTAGGAGCCCTACATACCCGATAGTTGAGTTAGAGGATACGTACTCCATAATCACCTCAGGTACAGACCTAGATGAGGCTGTCTATAGGGCTGTAGAGGAGTCCGTTAAGGTGTTGATGAAGGCTTTAAACACTACCTTCCAGGAAGCGTATATGCTGTCTAGTATACTTGTGGAGCTTAGGATTAATCAAGTAGTCAATAAGTTGAAGGGTGTTAGGGCTGAATTATCTAAGAATTACGTAAGCATTAAAGATCTGCTTAGTTAGGGTTTAAGTTTCGAATCAACTCATGGAGATTAACCCATTCATTAGGTCAACGAATTTATATTCCAGTTATTTAAGATATTATTTGAGGCGTTAAAATGAGTAAAGAATCCGCTACCAAATTGAAGAACGTATTAGAATATTTAAGGAGTATGGAGTTAAATTACGTTAAGGACCTAAGGTCAGTTATCTCAAAGATCTATCACCCCATACTTCAGACCTTAATGTATGGGATATCATTCGACTCTGAGAAGCATGCAACCTTCTACGGATCTTTAATTACGTTACTTGAGGGTAAGGGCGTAGCGCTATCTGAAGAGGAGTTCAAGACGTTGTCTACTGTGATAGATGGCCATATTAAGGTTGAGGAGATGATGATTGAAAACACTAAGGAGTTACTTAAGACTGTTGAGGATGATAGGTTTAAACTTATATTAAGCGCCATACATAACGATGAGGTAATACATCACAAGCTACTTCTAAGTATTAAGAAAGCTATAGCTGAGCACGCAACTCTGACTGAGGACGCTATATGGACCCTCGTATGGAAGGACAGCCCCTACCACGGAACCCCTGCAGGCGATTAACCAATCAAACAACACCTTTTTTACTACACAACCTCTAAGGCAATAGTGGATAATCTACCCACGTAGTTCTCATTATTGAGTAAGGCTTCAGAAGTTAGTGTTACCTCCCACGGCTGTATGAGGGTCTCATCGATCCTAGCTCAGTATTCCCTCACTATAGGCACTAACTCCACACCTAACTCCCTAGCTAGGTCTAAAACCCCCCTAGCGAAGAAGGCACTCAGTATCAGTAATTTAGGCTTCACACCACTTACCTCACTGTATAGTTTACCTATGTTATAGAGCTCTACGAGGTCCCCCTTATCAACTCTAGACTTAACCTCAACAAGTATGTGTTCCCCATCCTTAATGACTACATCTACCTCAACATTTGAAGGCCTCTGATAAACAACTCCCTTAGCGTCGTAGTACACCCACTTAGATACCTTAGCAACGCCGAGAACCTCCTCAATAACGAACCTCACAGCCTCCCTAAACCCCTCCTCCGTTATGAGTCCGTACATATGGGCTATGCTCTTAACAAGCCTGCCGAGGTTCACTAACTCTTCCTCAACCCTTAAGACTCTCCTCAAGCTTAGTAACCCTCTCCAAGACCTCCTTAAACCCCAACAAACCCATCAAAGCATACCTAAACTCCCTATCAACCTCAAGAGCACTTAAGATCCTCTCCTTCTCCTCAACACTAAGCATCTAATCCCCAACCAAGAAATAGGTAACCATACTTAAAACACTAACTACGGATCTATGAAATCGACTACTAACTAGCTACCCTCGAGTATTAGCAGCTCAGATACTATCTACCACTTCAATAACCCATATATATTGACGTAATCCTTATTCTACGGATTTGGTGATATGGAGGTAATAGAAGCTAGAGATATCTGGAAGTCCTACGGAAGTAACTGCGTTCTAAGAGGTCTTAACTTATCGGTTAGAGAGGGAGATGTAGTAGGTATAGTTGGTAGGTCTGGCACCGGTAAAACCACCTTAATTAAGATATTAGGTCTTTTAGAGGCCCCTGACTCAGGCTCGATAAAAATCTTAGGTAGGGATGTGAATGGGTTAAGCGAGCATGAGGCATCTAGACTTAGACTTAATTTAATTGGGATAATACCTCAGTCCTTTAACTTAATACCTCACTTAACTGTCATCGAGAACGTTGAATTACCTCTCTACCTTAGGGGGGTTGGGAAGACCTATAGGAGGGCTAGAGCTTTAGAACTTCTTAGAAGGTTTGATCTTCAACACCTAGCTAGTAGATATCCACATGAATTAAGTGGTGGTGAGCAGCAGAGGGTCCTCGCAATCAGAGCGTTCATCAACAAACCTAAATTAGTCCTAGCGGATGAACCGACAGCATACCTTGATGTCGATAACGCGATAGTTATTTATAAGATGTTCGAAGAACTGGTTAGTGAGTCTAACTCAGCAGTAATCATTACAGCTACGAACTACGATGAGATATTGATTAGTTGTAGGAAGTATTTACTTGGAAGCGGCTCTTTAAAGGAGTTTTAGGGTTAAGTAGGTGGTTAATATGGCCACAGCGATCAGCGTTATCCTATGCCTTAATTCGTTAATCACCTCCTCAGAACTTATATAACCTTTCCTAAACCTTAATAATGGGTTGATGACTAGGTATGAAGACGGTAAATATATTATTAAGTAACTTAAGTCAGCTCTAATAATTGTTAGTGATGCATACAGTGTTGATGCTATTATAGTTAAGATGAGTGCTAAGTCCTTACTCCGCTTAACACCTAAGTAGCTTGCAGTACTTGATGTGCTTAAGTCACGGATCTCCTGAAGTAACTCAGCCACACATGATGCTGTGAAAGTCATTGATGCGAGTATTAGGGCGTCAATACCTACATCCCTATACGCAACGTAGGACGTTATAGATAGTAATGAGGGTACTAGGCCATGTGTTATTAAGTCAGCTGGAACTAAACCCTTAAGCCTAAAGCCTATCGAGTATTGATAAGAGAGAGCCAGTGTTGTCAGACCTAAAGCATAGGCATATATGTTTAGACCTACTAATGAGGTTATGGATAGGGATGCGGTTAGAGTAAATGACGCTAATACAGCCCTCATGCTTAAATCACCAGTAACCAGGGGATTCCTAAACTTACGGGCTGCTAAATCATCAGAGATGTCGGATAAGTCATTAATAACGAACGCTGATATAGACCCGAATACCGTATAAGCAACTAGTTGAACCAACCTAAAGTCTAAGTCATCAGTAGCTAGTAAGGCACCAGATAAACACACCATAATCGAGAGAGGTCCATACTCATGAAACCTTACCAACCTAATCCAAGAAATGAGTAGGCCCAAACTACCTACCTCCAACAATCGACTTAGGGGCAACTATAGCGTTCCTGCCACCTACGTATATTTTCTGATTATTAACGAAGGTATCATCACCTAAATACACCGGTATACCGTAATCGAACGCTACATAACCAACATCCCTAAATAACTCGTTAACTACTAAGTAGCAATTAAGTCCCGACATACGTGTTAAGTACTTAAGCCCGCCGTAGACGTCAACCTCCTTTCTAAGATATAGTAGGTAACTAAGCCTCAAATCACCGCAGAATACGTTAGAGCTCCCTCCATAAGCACTCACATAGTCTGCAGTAATTAAGTCCGAATAGTGGTAAATTCTCTGAGAGCCACCGACGTAGCCTGAATGAAGGGCTGTGTACGGGACTACGTAAATGCATGCTAAGGAAGTAAATAACAATACGGTGCTTAATAATATCTTTAGTTTTTTAACCTTGACTACGTAGAAGCTGTAGGCCGCGAGTACTGAAATACCTAAGTAAATAAACGTACTGAGCCTGTAGGCTTCGCTGATGAGGGCGGGGGAACCGAAGATTAAGTAATACTCTACCCCTAGTAGCCCTAGTAGCGTTAAGTACGTGAAAAAGCTTAAGTGGATATGTGAGAGGATTTTACCAACAAACGTAATAGCTATTAATGAATGCAGTAGGTAAGGAGTGAAGAGTAATAGTTCGTAATCACTTACTGTAGGGGCGCCGAAGACTAAACTGACCCTAGTGCTTAAAACAGCTAGAGATGCTGTCAGAACGTAGATGGACACGAACCACAGCTTAATCAACTTGATTAGCGGCTTACGCGTAATTAAAGACAGCCATATCGGTAATGGAGTCACCAACTTATAAGCAAATAGTGAGATCATGTCGGACTCACTGAAGAGTGTGAGCGTGGGTAATGCCCTCCCTGAATAAACGAATACGTAAGTAGCTAATATTAATACGTTAGTAGCTACTAGAGCTGAAGCCTTCAACAACCTCATCATTAAGACATCACCAGCTAAGTAGGAAATAAGTAGATAGTAGATGAGCAAAGCCGCTACCACACTTGTTAGGTGATGAGTGAATGTTAGAGTGACGTAAGTAATTAAGGTCAGGAACGCGGAACGATTGCAACCTTTGAATATGGTGTAAGCTGATAAGGCTAACGTGAATAGCAATAAGGTAAACGCGTAACCTTCCTTAGTTACACCAGCACCTATTACTGCCTCACTACCTGCTAAGCCGTAAATAAGTGACGCTATGATTGAGGGCTTTTTAGGCATACCTAAAACTCTTAAGAAGACCGTGAGGATTAAAACACTTAAGGAATTAACTACGGGTACGGCGATAACGGTTAAATCACTCGGCCTTAAACCAGTTACCTCCGAATGCACTACAGCGTAAGTAATTACTCCAGGCCAGTAGATGTTGTATTTATCAAATCCAGCCTCAGGGGTTAGTTCGATTGGTGTCCTATGCTTCAGTAATTCCATAAGCGGTAGTAATGCGTAAGTATCTGTATGGTAGGGAATACCGGTCAGTAAGTACGGTAATAGTCTTGTCAACGATGTTGCTGTTATTGTTAAGATTATCAAGTAATTAATCATCGCAACCGCCTAGGTAGCCGCGTTTCTCAGTCCTCTGCCAACCGAGCTTAATTCGTAGAAGTAAGGTAATTACTGCAATTAACGACGCTAGTGAATTAACCAACACATACGGTATTGAAAGTGATGATAACTTAACCCTATCAGCCCACGTTAATCCCTTACCAACAGCTAGAGGGGTAATTACCTGAGGAATCATCAACAACACGGTGAGTAAGTTATAAAAACCTCCTAACACCGCATTAGATATCATCGCAAGTATTAGGAGGGTAGGTGATATAGGAGATATATATGTTGCGAAAGCATCTAACCTCAACTTAAGGTTTAACCTTCCAAGTAATTCCCACCTCCTACTAAGTACTTCGAGAGTACCTCTATACCATCTAATCCTCTGTTTAATCAAAACCTTAATATCTGACGGAGATTCGACGTATACCTCACTATCAACTAGTTTGATTCTCCCACCAACTACGTATATCCTCAACGTTAGGTCGTTATCCTCAGCTAACGACGTCTCATCCCAGTAACCAACTGAGGTAATGCAGGAACGTTTAAGCAGTGTGAAATATCCTGGAGCCTGAACTAATAGCCCTAAATAATCCTTACCTTTCATGAGCTTACGCCACAGAAACGTCTCCACTATAAAGAACTTAGGTAACATACCCATACATGGATTACTAGGTTTTGGAATGCCTGTAGCACCGCATGAACCGTACTTAACGACAGCACTAACAAGGTTGATTATAGAGTTCGGGGTAACTAGTGAATCGCAGTCGAGTAATAACACGTATTCGCTGCTTACTAGACGTATCAATTCGTTAAGTACTGCAGGCTTAGTTTTAGAGCTGACGATTACTGGCGTTACCCGCTGTCCGAAATCCTTACATACATCTAAACATTGCGGGCAGCCCTCATCAACACCGACATAAATTTTAAGCTTACTTACTGGGTAGTTAACGCGCGTTAACTGACTTAAGCTCAACCTAAGATTGTTAAATTCATCCTTAACTGGGATAATTACTGAGACCTCGGGCAATTCAGTAAGGATGCCGTAGTTACGTGTGGATGCGTCCTTACTACCGAATAGGGTGATTATTAACGCGTAAATCATAAAGCACACTATTAATGAGGTAGATAGTGCTGAAATAACCGTCAACAATTGAACTAACAACTCGAAACACCTATAGAGATGTGATGTCGCCGGACATAGTTACATATCCTTAACGCTGAAGTATATCGATATTGATGAGACTGCTGGTGGTAACGTGGTTGATGTAAGGAGGACCGTAAGGTCGTTAATAGGTTCAACCCTATGTAGAAGTATGCTTACCGACAGAGCATTAAATACTTCGTTAAGTAGTAGGTAACTAATTGCGTATCCAGTAGCTCCGGACAACATACCGACCAACATAACCCTGTATATAAGCATCGATGCCAGTCTAAACCTACTCAATCCAATAGATCTCAATACCTTCAATACATCCTCTAATGTGTTTAAAGTCCACCGCATACCGAAGTATATAGATAAAACAGATATGGAGAGCACGAGTAGTATTGAAACCCATAACAGAGTGCTCGATATATTGATGCCCCTACTTATTGCTTCATCAACTAACTCTACATCACCTAAACTACGGTTTATTAAGAATTTATTAACTACAACATAGGGGGCTGAAGGCCGCTTAAGAGGTGGTAACTCCTCTAAGCGCTTAGTAATGCTGTGTGAGTTATTAACCCTAAGCCTTATCACGGTTACGTAATCGTCGCCTACACCACGTAACCTTCGAGAGAGTTGTAAATTACTCACTAACTCATCATCTAACGGTGTGTTACTTATAATTAAACCAGTTACTAATACAGCTACTTCATTACCGGTAGGTATGGCATTAACGTTAATCACCTCACCTACGGATATGTTTAGGCGATTACTTAACCTAACGCCGACTAAGACCTCATCTCCGCTCCTAGGTAACCTCCCTACGAGTGAGTAGTTAAGAAGTCTATCTAGTAAGGTAAGATTTAGGCCTCTGAGGAAGAGTGGATTACCATGTACTATTACCGGCGTCAGCACCTCCGGACTCAACACTAGGAACTCATCATCTCCGGTTAGATTTACTGCTTTAACATTAATTAAGCCCGTGTGGGGGACCTTAGACGCTGATGAGTACAGCAATACATCTCCATCTAACCCTAAAGATATAGACCTAGATATCGATGCTGTCACGCTGAGTACGTAGATCCCGGTAGTAGATATGGCTATCGAAGTCACTAAATTTATTACTACCACAATTTTGAATTTACTTAAAGGAATTAGCTTAGACCTCAAAACGACCACCTAACGATCTTAATTACCGTAGGTGTGATGCCCAGTAGAATTAGCGAGTGCGATGTGAGGGCTAACTCAACTAAGTCATATAAGTTCAGATAAGGTATTTCATAAGGAGCCTTAAGGAAGTAGGCGGTGAACCTAAAAAACATCTGGGAGGCCGTGAGCCCTGCAGACCAACCTATAAGCCAACTCAGTAGTGAAATCAATAGATACCGAAGCACCAACAACTTAACCACGAAATACTTCGAAGCACCTAAACACGTCAACACCTTACACGTCGGTATTAAATCATTTAATAAGTAACTACTAGTCAAATAGGTAGATATTAGAAATAAAACCCATATCGGTGCGGCCCACAAGTACGTGATGAGTCTTAACTCCCAGTAAACAACCGTAATTAGGTAATCCCATAATGCGTGAAACCCGACATCTCTAAAACCCTCAACAACGTTCGTGAGGGCTCTAACCCCTGCAGCTAACGATATTATTGAGGAAATAGTGACAACCTCAACAATCATCAACTTCAAATCACCTAAAGCTAGTCTCAACAAATAAGCCATAGCGTCCTCTACCTATAGTTTAAGAACTCAAACTTATATATCTTGAGAAAACAGCGATCCACCAACCATAATTCCAGAAACTACCTCCAACGTAATGAAGACACCCCTGAAAGTTGGATTAATTCATTCATCGATTACACTATTACATCATTATATTGAGAAGTCAATCAAATTAGCGGAATGAGGTTAGGTTATTGAAAATGTTTTTAATTAGCTCGCGATTTTGAGACGAACATTTGCGGATATAAAGCTTTAAATTTTCATACCAGCAATTAAGTCATGTGACTTAAGTTGGACTTTAACTATGTTAGGGATTCCATGTTAGGTGTAATTAGGGAGGTCGGTAAGGTCATCGTAGGTAAGGAGAACCTCATAAAGCATACAGTGGCTACATTAGTTGCTGGGGGGCATGTATTGATTGAAGGCCCTCCTGGGGCTGCTAAGACCTTACTCGCTAAGTCAGTCGCTAAGGCCGTAGGCGGTGAGTTTAGGAGGGTTCAAGGGAATCCTGACCTACTGCCTACAGACCTTACAGGCTACTATATACGTGGGTTAGACGGCAGTTCTAGGTTTGTTAAGGGGCCGGTATTCACTAACGTGCTAATGTTTGATGAGTTGAATAGAACCCCTACTCGGGTCCAGTCCGCATTACTTCAGGCTATGGCTGAGCATCAAGTAAGTATTGATGGGACTACATATGATATTCCAAAGCCCTTCCACGTGATAGCTACTGAGGTACCTACTGAGGAGGAGTTCGGCACTTACCCATTAACCCTCACTTTAAGGGATAGGTTCTGGATTAAGTATTCAGTATATTATAGCGGCGTTGATGAGGAGTTCGAAATCGTTAAGAGGGCTGATAGGCTCTACTTAGCGGATGTAGCTAACATAGAGACGGTAGTAGAGCTCAACCGCTTCAGTGAGTTACAAGCGTTTATAGGTAAGTCGATATACGTTGATGAGAGAGTTACTAAATACATAGTTGACTTAATTAACTACGTAAGGAATCACCACCTAGTTAGGCTAGGGCCTAGCCATAGATGCTCCATACACCTATACAGGATTTCTAAAGCCTTAGCAATTATTAACGGCAGGGATTACGTAACCCCAGACGATGTTAAGGAATTAGTTAATGAAGTAATGAACTTCAGGATAGTGCTTAAGAAGGAGGCTGAGGTTGAGGGTAAGACATCCAATGACGTCATCAATGAGGCTTTAGGTAAGGTTACCGTCCCTAAGGAGTGATTAAATGGACTTAAGGTATGTAGTAGCTGGAACAATAATCACTTCAACCTCAGCAATCTTCGTAATCTATTCCTTAGTCAGTAATGCAGGTTTGGTTTTAGGTCCTTCGTTAGCTGTGCTAGCGTTAGGGGTAGTGGTGTTAGTAAGTGGAGTCACATTCAATGAACCTAACGTAGAGCTACTTAAGCTATACGTTAACGACTTAAGTAGAACCATCTCTAAAGTCTTAGAGGACTCAGGCCTATTAAACGCTTACAGACTTAGGGTTTGTTTAAGCGATCTGAGGGTTGTATTATCGTTAAAGCCTGTTAAGTGCTCAGACATTACGTTGGGATTCGGCCTAGCTAGCGACTCACCATACGTAGCTCTCCCAGTAGATCTGGGTAAGGTGGGGATTACTGAGGTTGTGGGGGATGACTTAAGTGGATTCCTAAGTGAGGTCCTCTCTAGGAGGTTTAAGGTATGTAGGTATGTCAGAATTCTGAGTAGCAGTGATGAGTATGTAGTAGAGCTTAACACCATTAACCAAACCATATATGACTTCATTAAAATACCGTTAAGCTACGTTAAGATCCTCACCCTATTTCTGATAGCTAAGTTCCTAGGTAGGGATGTTGAGTTAGTTAATGAGGAGTTAGTGGGTAGTAATTACGTCGTTAAGGTTAGGGTGGTTTAATGATTGAGAGGGATTTAATGATACTCACCGCATTAATGTTCATAGCCATATCTATGCTTGTATATGTGGGTGAGGTAAGATATGATGCCTACCTAGCTGTAACAATCTTAATATACTTCATATATACGTCAGTAAACTACAGCTTTAGGTCTAGGGTAAACCTTAAAGTAGTGGATATCGCCTTCATCGCTTTATTCATAGGTATAGTTTCATATAGGGTGTATGAAATCCTTAGGTAAGGCTACGTATTTAGGACTTCTGCAGTGCTGAAGCAGCCGTACTAAGACTTAAAAATCCTTATCAATTCGATCTAGCGGAGCATATGTGATGAGATTAAGTATTAAGTGCCTCATCCTAGCTGCATACATCATACTCCTCCTTCCCCTACCACATGCTGTAGTCCTCAAAGCATCTATAGATCCGTCACCACTTTTCGAACTACTTAAAGACTCTCTAGATGCTGTAGCTGTAGGAGATTATGAATCGGCTAATAAGTTATTAAGTATTGCCTTAGATGTTGAACTACCCTCAGATATCGCTTACATACATAGAACTACATACCTCAGGTTGAGGAATGTGGTAGAACTTATGAAGACTTCCAAGTCGTTAGGGAACTACGTCAATACAACTTACTTAAGATCGATTATATATGACTTAAATCGTGCCCACTACGACCTAAACTCAAGCATTAACTCATACATTAGTTCACTACCTAAACACTTCACAGATGTTAAGTTAAGGGATTACTACTTAAGTAGGGTTAGCGGATCACTCATTAACTTCCACAAAGCAGTTAATGAAGTAATAAGCGATGCAGTACTAAGGTACTTAGGGACCGCATCGGGTGTAGTTGAAGTATCCGCTGAGGCGCCGAATACTATCTACGGCAATAGCGAGTACGTACTACGCCTACATGTATCTACGCCTGATTTTGTTGATTTCGTCAACGCTTTAATATACGTAAACTACGGAGGCATTTACTCATACTTAAACACGTCTATTATAACTAACGAGTACGTTGAGTTAGTTCTTAAGGCCCCACCTGCTGAGCACTTCGTAAGAAGCGGGTTTAGGTTAAGTAGTGAGTTAAGTTATGAAGTGTTGGTTAGGGTATTCGCAGATGTCGATGGTGCGGCATACTTGGGTCAGACATCATTTAAGGGTGTTTTGAGGTTCCTACAACCTGATCTGAAGGTAACTCCGTACTTAAATGGTAGTAGGTTGGAGTCCTTAATAATCGATGCCTCAATCCCCCACACGCTAAACGCCTCAATATACGTTGATGATAAGTTAATAACTACTGCAGAGTTATTGAGGGGCGCTAATGAAGTTGCGTTGGGTATCGATTTACTTCCAGGGAAGCATGTTTTAAGAGTAGTTACTGAACCTAAAGCCCGCTACATGGGTCTATCCCTAAGATACGACTTAATAGTAGGTCAGGTAACGCCTAAGGCCTCAGTAACACCTCAGCATATCCCCCTAGGCCCGCCGTTCAATACATTATTAAACGTATTCGTCGATACAGCCCCATACAGGCTTAAGTTAGTTGTGGGTGGCAATACCATCTACGATGAGTTAGTGAACTCCACAGCTACCTCGCTAGCTATCACACTTCCGTGGACTACGTTAATTTGGGGCGATGTCAGGTACTTCGTAGAGCCTTCAGACCCTACATACAGCTCCTCTAACGGGGTAGTACGTATCTACGTAGTTAACGTACCGCTACTTACATCATTGAGTACGGCTACCTCGCTAATACTCCTATCACGCAACATACGTAGGCGTATTAAGCGGTTGTTGACGCCCCCTAGATACGTACCGCTGGTTAACGTACTTAGAGGTGATGCTGCGGTGACTGCTGTGTCAGGCATTAGTTTTAGGAAGCCTAAACTATATAGGCTCTACCGTAGGTTCGTAGCAATAGTATCTAAACTCGTAGAGCCGCCTAAACATCACGAGACTTTACGTGAGTTCTTATTGAGGATTAAGAACTCACTGACTGAGGACTTATACGGACTTATATCCCACTTCATACATGGTTATGAGCTAGACCTATACTCAAACCATAGTGTTGATGTAGGCAGTATGCGTGAGGTTTTAAGGAGGATTGGTAAGGTTGTTAAGAAGTTATAGAGTGTTGGTGTTGATATCACTTACGGCTATTGCCGTATCAATCTTAGCAGTAATAAGTAACGTACCAACCAGCACTCCCTACAGTCCATTCAACACAGGTGCTAGAGGTACTTCAAGAATTACTGAATTAATCAGCAATAACCTCATATACGGGTTTAACGAATTGCCTGAAGGATTTAAAGGCACTGTCTTATTAGTGCTTCAAGCCGAGCTACCGCCTAGCGAGTACTTAAGGGTTGAGCGCCTACTGAGTAGTGGTGCTCAAGTAATTATATTAGATGAGGGTGGTTACTCAAACAACCTACTTAAGCACCTAGGTATTACCTCATCTATAACTAACTACGTAGTTCTTGATGAGGTCTTCAAATACGTTAGTAGGGAGTACCCCATAATCACTTCAGCTGGTTTGAAGTCCGAGTTAATTACGTATAGACCTACCTACGTAGAGGTTAGTGGTTTAGCTAAAGTAGTTGCTGAGAGCTCTAAGTACTCCTATGCTGACGTAGACCGCAATAACTACTACTCATTGGGTGAGTATATGAGGTCCTACCCGATAATCGTCCAATCCCGTATAGGTGACGGCTACCTCACCATCGTCTCAGACCTAGACGTAATTAGTAATGAGTTAATAGATATGAACTATGGGGCGCTTAGTAAGTTAATCACTAACCCAACATACATAGCTATCGGTTACTTAGGGTTAAGCAGTACTGACCTCCTAAAGTACTTACTCACTAAGACACTGCCTATAGGGTACCGCAGCGGTGTTGAGGGTTCTTTAATCCCATACATGATCACTGTAGCCGTCTCCGCGATATCCTACTACCTGACCTATCGGTATAGAACTCTTAAATCGGTTAAGAGGTTTAAGTCCTACACCATCATATGCAGCTCCTACGTCGGAGCTATCGCTACTTACGTAGCGTTCATCACTGATAACCCATATCTAGTTATTCCAGCATTAGCTAATTTCGCAATCTCTTTATTTAATGTGGGTTCAGTTATTAGGTATGTACTGACTGCTACGTTAATATACTACTCATCATTGAGTTTAGAAACCCTACTCTACTTAATACCTACTTACTTACTGATACCCTACTTGATGATCCTGGAGCCGGATGTAGGCTTAAATAACTTTGTTGGTCCTTCAACGATAAACTTAATTAAGTACTTAAGCCTCATGCTACTCGTGTCACTCATAAACTTAAACACCCTACTACCTCTATCCTTAATTATGGCTGTATCAATAATTAACTGCTTAGTACATTACGTAAGATTATACGGTGTTAGGGTAGAGTTACTTGAAGTTCCTGAGGAGGTAGTCCTTAAGGGTAAGGCCTCACTACTCCTAAACACCTACTCCAGACACACTACCTACTTAGCTTTGACCGGATTTAGCAGTGGGTTCTTCGAACTTAAGGACTACTCAATAATTAGGTATGACCTGCCGTCAAACCACTTAGGGACTCAGAATGCGGTCTTAAACCCAGTGGTTATGGATAGCTCATGCTTCGCTAAGAGATTGTTAACGCCTATTAGCGTTAGGTACTTAGTAGTGCCTAGTACTATGAAGCTCATTGAACGCTTAAGGTCTGAAGTATTCTCCCGTAGAGACGTTAAGGACTTACTTAGTGGTGTTGAGTTAAGCTTTACTGAGTTGGGTAGCGGCTTAGTTGGTGTAGGTTCTGAAGGAATTTCTAAGGTCTTAAGCGGCTTATTAGTTAGGGGCGGTGTAAACGTGTTTCTAGCTGAGTTGATTAGATCTCTAACCGCTTTAGAGACTGAGGTATTTAGTGATAAATTAGGTAGTAGGGGTAGGTTAGGTGAGTACGTTGGTGTTAGGCCTTACATACCTGGGGATGAGGTGAGGCATATCCATTGGAGTAAGTCGTTAAGTGCTCAGAAACTCATGATTAAGGAATTCACAGCCTCAGGTGTTAAGGACTATTTGACTGGAGGCGGTGGTTTAGAACCTGCTGTAATGGTTGACTTAACCGTAAGTGATGCAGCATCGCTTGATAGGCTCATACTCACGTTACTTAACGTATATTTAAGCTTAATTAGGGTAAGTCCTGATGTTAAGGCGCCCCTAGTAATAGTTAGTAATGAGTTCGTACTAGTTATGAAGGGTAAGGCATTAGATGTGCTGTACAGACTCTATAGAGCCTTAAGTAACGTCATGCCTAAACTAATATATGATTACGAACCCATGAAGACTGAAGTCAGCGTCGAATACGTTAAGAACCTAATAACTTACTCAGATAGGTTTAGGTACTTCAGTAAGTTATTAAATGCTAATAAATACTTCGCTGAAGAAGTAGTTAGGGCTTTAGTGATGAACGAGTTAACACCGCCGAGACCGATCACGATACTCCACAGTGATGTGTTGAGTGTTAGGTACGGATTAGTTAGGTATGAGTTAAGTAGATACGGTTACACAGATGTGGAGCTTCGTAAGTTAGCTCAACACATAGCTAACTCAGGTGGTAGGTATTAAATTACATACATTGATGTTAGTACCACTCCTAACACTCTTAGTAGTTAACGCCGCTACAACAGTAGAAGGTGTTAGGGATGAGTTCTTAAGCATATATGAGGAGTTAGTTAGGCTAAGTCAGCTAGGCATTAATGTCGACGACCTAGTTAAAGATCTATCCATGGCTTTAGAGTTGATTAACGACGGTAGCGGTGAGTCGTTAACCAAGGCTAAGTCGATCCTCGAGGATGTTAGGAGGAGGTTAGAGGTAGTTAGGTCTAAAGCTAACTACGAAGTGATCTACAAAAACTTAATTAAGTATTCATCGGTCGCGATCCTAGCCCTAATTCCGTTAGCCACCTACTACCTACTGCCTAGGGCTTACTTAAGGATTTGGTTTATGGTTAGGAGAAGGTGGGTAGTTAAGCATGGACATACTTGATGAGGAGGTATTTGCTGTAGTCATTGCTTTAGCTGTAGTGGGGTCAGTTTTAGGTATAGCCCAGGTCATGAGGCCTGAAGTGATTGAGCCTTTCACAGCTATAGGGTTGTTAAACAGTGAATGTAGGATTGGTGACTACCCTAAGGAAGTGTTTGAGGGTGAGGAGCTTAAACTATGTATCTTCGTATACAACCACTTAGGGCACCCTCAGCTAATGATGGTTAAGTATAAGGTCGGTAGTAAAGATTCACTACCTACTAACACGTCGCCAAGCTCCGAAGTAGCTATTAAGTCATTCGAATACTTAATCCAACACGGAGGTAATACAACGTCACCTATAAGGGTTCCGATACCGGTTAATAGCGATTTAGTTGGTAAGGAGGTGGCAATGATATTTGAGTTATGGCTATATGATTTAGGGGTAGGTGATTGGGTGTATAGCGGTAGGTGGGTACATCTATACGTTAAGGTTAGGGAGGCTCCGGTACCGTGGTTAAGGAGTTAAGCCTCGAGGAATACGTTAAGTCTAAGTTTGGGGGTATTAGATATAGAGAGCTTAGGAAGCTTTACGATGAGGTACGTAGCGGTCGTTTAACGTTAGTAGATGTTAATCCCCCTAACGACTTCCTAGGACATATTATCAGGTTAGAATACAGCCTATGGTTCTGGTCTGTAGTAGCAGTAACTTCAGTAACTATTCTATCTGTAGCGCTTTCAGACTATGTATGGCTACTTAAATACGTTAGGTACGTATTCGGCACCATATACGTTCTATTCATACCTGGGTACGTAACTGTTGAGGCCCTATATCCGAGGGAAAGGGATTTAACCCCCTTAGAGAGACTAGCATTCTCAATAGGACTATCGCTTGCTCTAGTACCGCTAATAGGGCTCCTACTCAACTACTCACCGTGGGGCATTAGGTTAACGCCCGTAATGATAACGCTTACAGCCTACTCAATATTAACTGCAGCTGTAGGACTCTATAGGAAGCGTCAGGCACTAAATAGTGGCTATACGTTAAAATAGCTTACGCTACCTAAATCCAAGGTCCTTAATGCTAAGTAAAACACGACTTACATCCCTCTTAAAGTAGCTTAAGTTGTCCCGTCAACGCGTAGGTCGTTACCGTTAATGCTTAATGGTCAGCAAAACAATTCATGAAGCCTTAGGGACATAAACCCCAGTGTTCGGTAACCAATTACGGTGACCCTATCTAAGTATGGTGTTGTAGTCTTTAAGGCAGGTTATTGTGTCGTTGTATATGCTGGAGTACTTTCAGTTTTAAGGTTAATGAGTATTTTGAGGTTAGGAGTTGCTTAAGTACTTATCTTTTAAAGTATTATGTAAACCAAGTAGGTAGTAAGAGTTGCTAACCTCTTTATGAAAGTTTATAAAACTTAATCTTATTAGATATAGTTAGTATGGATATGAGTTGTAGGGAGCTAAGCGAATTGCTTACGGTTATAATCCCAACACTTGATGAGGCTGAGGGCATCGGCTTAGTTATAGAGGAGGTCCTCTCGTTGGGTATAAGTAGGGATAACGTGCTGGTAGTTGATGGAGGCTCTAAAGACGGTAGTGTAGATATCGCTAGGTCTAAGGGTGTTAGGGTCATCGAGCAGGAGGGGAGGGGTAAGGCTGCAGCTATAGCTACTGCCCTCAAACATATTAATACGAGTTACGTTGCTGTATTAGACGGTGACTACACCTACCCAGCTAACTACATACCGCAGCTACTCAACGAAGCTCTTAAGGGCTACGACTTAGTTATTGGTGTGAGAAGAGGTAAGTTAACTCAACCCATTAAGTACAGGGTAGGTAACTACTTACTAACAAAGTTCTTCAACCTACTCTTCAACACTAAGTTAAGAGACGTGCTAAGCGGTATGTACGTCGTCAAAACCTCAAGACTACGTGAACTAAACTTCGAGATGGAAGGCTTCAGCATAGAGGCTGAGCTAGTAGCACATACAGCAAGCACCGCTGGGAAGATAAGTGAGGTGCCAATAGACTACAGACGTAGGCTAGGTAAGAAGAAGCTCGGAGTACTACACGGCTTTAAAATAGCGACGGACATGATTAGACTTACCTGGAGATATAACCCAGTATTCCTCATATTCATCATAGGATCCCTACTACTAATACCTGGCCTAATAATAGGGGCTTGGGTAGCCTACCACTACATCTTCACCGGCGCAAAACACTACGTCAGAGGCCTAGCAGCTATAATGCTAACCCTAACAGGACTCCAATCACTCGCAGCAGCAATAATAACACTCTACGTAAAGAGGATAGAACTAAGGATACTGAGAAAACTAGATGAACTAAACAAACATCACTAACACCTACACAAAGTAGTTAGGCACCACCATCAAGAGAAAATATAAACAATGAAGTATAGGGAGCTCCCTAAAAGCCCTATAGGGAAGCTTAAGCCACGTAACTCCCAACCTAAAAATTAGAACCTCATAAGCAAAACTAGGCTTCCGACCATTCAAAAACATTAATAATCTACAAAAATACCTAACAGGCCTATATACGTAGACAATTATGATGGATTATAGAAGTTAAGT
>JANXEN010000039.1 GCA_025058345.1 Sulfolobales archaeon | reverse complement strand
AAACCCTTATAGGCACTTAAAAAACTTTATCTTGCCTATATATATTCCTCCCTTGTTCTTTAGTTTCAAACCCTTATAGGCACTTAAAAAACCCGCCTACCCTCCGCATGTGCGGGAACGTCAACGAAAGGTTTCAAACCCTTATAGGCACTTAAAAAACCCGCCCAAGACCAAGAGTATTACTACTCCGTAGAAGGTTTCAAACCCTTATAGGCACTTAAAAAACTTAAAGCTCTATGTCTTCCTGCTCTTCCTGCATGTTCCGTTTCAAACCCTTATAGGCACTTAAAAAACATTCTTGTTCCACATCCTCCACTATTACCTTAAACCTGTTCCAAACCCTTATAGGCACTTAAAAAACTTTGTGCCGCAGGCCTGAAGATACTCGCCAGCTCTGAAAGTTTCAAACCCTTATAGGCACTTAAAAAACACGGGGAAGCCATCCTGTGTGTATCCTGTGTATATATTGTTTCAAACCCTTATAGGCACTTAAAAAACATTTCTAACATACTTCCAGCCCCAACCTTGCCAAGCAGTTTCAAACCCTTATAGGCACTTAAAAAACATAGCCTTCAAATCCCTGTCATACAAAAAAAAGAAA
>JANXEN010000038.1 GCA_025058345.1 Sulfolobales archaeon | reverse complement strand
TTGCCAAGTTACTTGGCTAGAAAAGGTTATGATGTCAGAATACTTTGTTACAGTAAAAATAGGGAGGAAATTTTCCGCTCTGGAAAAAGCAGCCTTAATTTTCTTTTCATAAATGCGATAAGTATCTCAATCCCAAGCCATATCGAAGAGTTTCCTTATTTTCTTTATTTGAAAGATATAATTAAGCAAATCCGGCCAGATTTAATTCACGTTAATAATCTTCCATCCTTATCAAGCTTTCAAGCAATAGTTTTAGCGCGAAAAATGGCTTTGTTTCAGAAAAGGTGCGAGAAAAGTGGCGGGCCCGCCGGGATTTGAACCCGGGTTCTCCGGCTCCGGAGGCTTACGCATCGCTTCTCATTTTAGCTGGTTCGGCGCCTTAATCCTGGCTAGGCCACGGGCCCATTTTCTTCTTTACCCAATTATTTCGAATAACTTATACTTTGCTTATGCCGCCTAATTATAGATTACTTCGTATACGCATACTAGTGGCACGATTGAGGTTCCTGGAGCGGGTTTTGGTGAGCCTTCTTTTTGGGAGAAGTAGGCTTTCTTGAAATGTCGTAGAGTAACCGTCGTCTCTCTACCATATATTGTTGTCTCCTTACCATAGGTCATCAGCTTGTATAGTACGGTATTCT
>JANXEN010000037.1 GCA_025058345.1 Sulfolobales archaeon | reverse complement strand
GGCCACCCCTGGCCCCCCTGGCAAGATAGGGAGTTTCAAACCCTTATAGGTACGGTTCAAAGGAGGCCCTCTATGGGGCCGTCCTATTGACTCTCCACCCGTTTCAAACCCTTATAGGTACGGTTCAAAGCAGGAGGTCCCCCCAGGCTTCCGGACGACCCACTGGACGTTTCAAACCCTTATAGGTACGGTTCAAAGAAGCCACTACGGGGACGAGACCTGGGTCAGCGGCTACCGTTTCAAACCCTTATAGGTACGGTTCAAAGATCCTTCTCCGGGAGCCCGTTGGGCGCTGGACTCCCTCGTTTCAAACCCTTATAGGTACGGTTCAAAGTGCCGCTGCAATGCCCCCTTCCCTTTTTTGGGGGTCCGTTTCAAACCCTTATAGGTACGGTTCAAAGCTGGTCCTGGTGGACCAAAACCTGCGGGACCTCAAGCACGGGTTTCAAACCCTTATAGGTACGGTTCAAAGGGGGAAAATGCTCCCCTCCAAGAAGGGCACAGTTTGGGGGTTTCAAACCCTTATAGGTACGGTTCAAAGATGCCTCCTCCCTCGCCTCACACATGACCCTTATCGCGTTTAAAAACCTTATAGGTACGGTTCAAAGTATGAGTGAGAATGGACAGCCTCTGACCGGGATAGGCC
>JANXEN010000036.1 GCA_025058345.1 Sulfolobales archaeon | reverse complement strand
AGTCAACGTATCTTGTGTCAATAGTAAATTTATTCTCAACCAGAATCTGTAAAATAGAATTGAAAGATCTCATACCCTGTGACGGTAGCAGTTACTTCAGCGCTTGAATCTATAAAATAGAATTGAAAGATACTAGGTACGTTGACGATTGCTGATGATTAAAATTAAAGAATCTATAAAATAGAATTGAAAGAAAATCGTAAACATAATCATGAAGTACTTAACGATAGATATATGAATCTATAAAATAGAATTGAAAGATTTAAGTTACTATTTAAGTTATTTTTGATTGCTTTCATGGAATCTATAAAATAGAA
Source organism: Sulfolobales archaeon (assembly GCA_025058345.1). Lineage (GTDB taxonomy): Archaea > Thermoproteota > Thermoprotei_A > Sulfolobales > NBVN01 > DTCV01. The sequence continues at coordinate 363 of JANXEN010000036.1, read as the reverse complement.
TTGAAAGCCTGATGCAAGACCTCAGCCCCCACCGCCACGCTTTATTGTTGAATCTATAAAATAGAATTGAAAGTCAACTCATCAATGTTAACCTTCACCAATTTACTCACCCCGTATAAGAATCTATAAAATAGAATTGAAAGCTTCACCCTCTTCACCCTCTTCCACCCCTTTCTGTCCTTTGAATCTATAAAATAGAATTGAAAGTCGTTACTTCCAATAATCATCATCATCGCAATGATATCTTTCATGAATCTATAAAATAGAATTGAAAGATTAAACCTGTTGAGGTTCCACCTGATATTAATGAGAAGGAATCTATAAAATAGAATTGAAAGGGGGGTGGCTCATAGCTGGCTGTTT
>JANXEN010000035.1 GCA_025058345.1 Sulfolobales archaeon | reverse complement strand
CCTGTAGTCCTTAAAGTTTTTCAGAAACTTGGCAGTTTCAAACCCTTATAGGCACTTTAAAAACCTTGAAGAAAATCAACAGGAACAAGAAGAAAAGCAACAGGTTTCAAACCCTTATAGGCACTTTAAAAACATGGGTCGCATATTGCGTTCTGTTTGGAAGTTTGAGAGTTTCAAACCCTTATAGGCACTTTAAAAACTCGAGGCCTGGCGGAGACCTGCCCCTGCCCGCTAGTGTTTCAAACCCTTATAGGCACTTTAAAAACCCCTTCCCGCTTACGGTTCCCGCCAACCCCTTATTTGTTTCAAACCCTTATAGGCACTTTAAAAACTATACCTACCCTGCAGGTTTATCGCAAGAAGGTAGTCGTTTCAAACCCTTATAGGCACTTTAAAAACACTTAGCGTATAGGAAAATGGTGGCGTAGATATCACAGTTTCAAACCCTTATAGGCACTTTAAAAACTTACAGCTCTCAGGAAGGGCAGGAAGGAAGGGCTATTTGTTTCAAACCCTTATAGGCACTTTAAAAACTAGCAGATACATGGGGCTTATTCCTGAAAGGAACGGTTTCAAACCCTTATAGGCACTTTAAAAACCAACGTTTACATCAACCCCTACCAAACCAAGGTGTTGTTTCAAACCCTTATAGGCACTTTAAAAACCCGAGGCATAAGGCGGGC
>JANXEN010000034.1 GCA_025058345.1 Sulfolobales archaeon | reverse complement strand
CAAACCCTTATAGGTACGGTTCAAAGAAGTACCCCCTGAGGGTGATAGCCACCCCCTGGGGGCGGGTTTCAAACCCTTATAGGTACGGTTCAAAGAGGCCCTACGCCGCCTGCTTTTGGGGCGGGGGATAGAGTTTCAAACCCTTATAGGTACGGTTCAAAGGGGCTAGCCTCAGGGGCAATAGGGGCAGAAAAGGGGGTTTCAAACCCTTATAGGTACGGTTCAAAGTAGCTCCTCTGGTACCGTCCCCCCGAAACGCTGACCCGGTTTCAAACCCTTATAGGTACGGTTCAAAGCTTATTCCTCTGGCACCAGGGGGGCGGCGAGTTCCCAGTTTCAAACCCTTATAGGTACGGTTCAAAGTTTGCAAGGCGTAGGAGAAGGCCTCATCGGCATCGTCAGTTTCAAACCCTTATAGGTACGGTTCAAAGAAGCGGCCCCCATGCGGGAGTACCCCGCACCGCACGTTTCAAACCCTTATAGGTACGGTTCAAAGGATTGGCTGCGGCTCGGAGCCATCCACGGGTGGGCGGGTTTCAAACCCTTATAGGTACGGTTCAAAGCCTCGTCGTGGCGTCCATCCAGTCCAGAAGAAGGGCCGTTTCAAACCCTTATAGGTACGGTTCAAAGTCAGCGGTCCACCATGAACTACTGGCGCACCCCCTGCCCGTTTCAAACCCTTATAGGTACGGTTCAAAGAAGGGGCAGGAGGAGGACCCCAAAGGGGCAGCGAAGGGTGT
>JANXEN010000033.1 GCA_025058345.1 Sulfolobales archaeon | reverse complement strand
TCACCTCACCGTAGGCTTCTTGACTACAAATTCTATAAATACTACTGTGAGACTTACGAGAAACTCGTGAGACAGTGTTCAGTAGCTAGATTTCTCAACGAGCTCGATGTCTTCAGGTCTAAGTCTCCACCCCATAGACTCTTTGAGCTCCTCTACGTGTTCTACTCTCTCAGCTTTCGGTATAGCAACTACTCGCGGTCTAGAGATGAGGTAGTTTAGAGCTATCTGAACAGGTGTTTTACTGTATCTAGATGCAAGTTCTCTAGCAATTCTAGCGTTTACTATAGCTCCTTTCTCGAGGGGGCTGTATGCCATTATAGTTATTCCGAGGTCTATACAGAAGCTCAGGAGGTCTCTCTCAATCGACCTATCTAGAATGCTGTACTTAACTTGATTAACGACTATCTCAAACTTCGTGGTTGACTCAATAGCTTCCTTAATCTGCCGCAAGCTAAAGTTGCTGAGTCCTATGTAGCGGGTTAAACCGTGTTCAGCTATAGCTTCTAGAGACCTTATCTGAGCTCTAATAGGTGCTAGATCGTCAGGCCAGTGTATGAGGACTAAGTCTACGTGTCTAATTCCTAGTCTACGCAGACTTGATTCAGCTGCTTTAACTGCTCTCTCCGGGTCTCGAAATCTGTGTGGATATAGCTTAGTCGTCACGAAAACAGACTCCCTACCCACCTCTCTAATAACTCTACCTACGAATTCTTCAGCCCTACCGTTACCGTACATTTCCGCAGTATCAAC
>JANXEN010000032.1 GCA_025058345.1 Sulfolobales archaeon | reverse complement strand
GAGCTGGATTGGCGGCCGGGAAAACTTGTTTCAAACCCTTATAGGTACGGTTCAAAGCCTTGGCCGTCTTGCCGCCCTTGGTCTTGTTGCCAAGTTTCAAACCCTTATAGGTACGGTTCAAAGGAGCCGCCGGAGCCGGTGGAGCCGGTGGAGGCGTAAGCCGTTTCAAACCCTTATAGGTACGGTTCAAAGCCTAGGGCTCTTGCCACCCGCCGCCAGCCTGCCGCAGTTTCAAACCCTTATAGGTACGGTTCAAAGGCGGATGGGGTGGGAAAAGAACCTCTGGAAGAGGGTCCGGTTTCAAACCCTTATAGGTACGGTTCAAAGCAGGAAGGGCCGGCCGCGGCCGTGAGCCGCTAGGGGGTTTCAAACCCTTATAGGTACGGTTCAAAGCCGCCCTGGCCGCCCTAGCGTGGCTAGGCTAGGCGGCGTTTCAAACCCTTATAGGTACGGTTCAAAGTCCTCCCGCTTCCACGGGAGTTCGTGCCATTCCGGGGGGTTTCAAACCCTTATAGGTACGGTTCAAAGCAGCATGTCCAGAATGTCGCTAATCATGTTCCACCTCCTGTTTCAAACCCTTATAGGTACGGTTCAAAGGACTACATCGGCTTGGGAGTGGCAGCTGGCAGCTTTGCGTTTCAAACCCTTATAGGTACGGTTCAAAGGTACGCGCCTATAGTCCGTTCATGCCTACGTAGGGACGCGTTTCAAACCCTTATAGGTACGGTTCAAAGCCTCATGTTTGAGGAGGCCGGTGGGCCGGGGAGTGCGG
>JANXEN010000031.1 GCA_025058345.1 Sulfolobales archaeon | reverse complement strand
CGAAAATAACGATAGGTGAACTTAAGAAAGTGATTAAGGGGGGTATGTTGGCAGGTTCTTACGAGCTTTTCGACCAGTTAGCTCTAGCTATAGCTGAAAGGAGTAGGATTAAGCTTTACTTCGTGAACGCTTTCAAACCACACAACGTATCGAAATTGTTAGAGGGTTGTGACTTTTTAGGTACTGAAGTAATATACCCGCAATGAAGTTGAGCAATTATATAATATTAATAAACTCTAGAGGTAAAAATAGATACTGGTGCGGGGGTGCCCGAGCTAGGTCAAAGGGGACGGGCTCAAGACCTCTTCCAGCTCTAGTAAGAGACCCGTTGGTGTAGGCCTGCGTGGGTTCGAATCCCACCCCCCGCACTACCCAGTAAATATAACTTAATGATGGATTGCTAAGTTGGTTCCATATCGCTTCTACCTTCAGGTATTTTCCTAAGTAATGGAGGCATCATAAATGTAATTTACGTAACGCCTTAACTGCATAAAGAGTTAGATAAATTTAATAGTTATAGATTTAAACATATGTTGTGGGATCGTGGTTGAACCCTTCGTCTTATACGTCAGTAAGAGGTTTTTAGATAGGGCTTCAAAGACGTTTGGTTTGGGGTTAATAGTTAGGAAACCCTTAGTGGAAATATTACGTAGGTTAAATGTATCGTTTAACGAGCTTGGAAGAGACGAAGCTCAGGAAGCGCTTAACAGGGTATCCGAATCTAAGGGATTAAATATTGCTCTCTCTCAACTAATTAAGAATTTAGCGCTCGCATTATTCCT
>JANXEN010000030.1 GCA_025058345.1 Sulfolobales archaeon | reverse complement strand
GTAGGAAACACTGTAGGTGTCAAATAATGTTGTTCCAGCAATTCGACGCCCTCATAATGGCGCTACTAATAGCCCTCCTCCTGCTCGTGTTGACAGCCTTACTGCCCTGGCTTATTTCATTAACTAGCTCTAAGCCTAAAGCAGTAAGAGAAGAATTAGTTGAAGTAGTTAGGTGTCCTAGCTGCAGCTATGAATCACCGAGAAAATACGAGAAAGGTGACTACGTAGGTAAAATCGTCGGAACGTGTCCAAGAGACAGCAAACCCCTAGTAGTTAAAGCAATATACATAGAGAAGTATTCTCAAACTACGTAGGTAGATTGGTAGCCGGGCGGGGATTCGAACCCCGGTCACGGGGGATCTCCCGCTCGGCCGCTGCCCCTCATTACTACGTTGGTTAACCTACTTATAAGTTTTCACTAATCAGCAGCTACTCGGCTAAGTACTTATATACTTCAGTGAATTTGTTTAGTGTTGAGAGAATATGGCTGCTTTAGAGCGGACACCGGAAGAAGTAGAAACTAGCTCGAGGGGTGTTAGTACCCAGATTCAGGGACTTCTAGAAGCTAGAGGTAGAGTGGTTGAAGTTGTGAAGTCCTACATACCAGAGGTAACGATATACACTATAGACTGTGGCGACCTAAAGATAAAGTTCGATATACATAGTAAGCTACTGAAGCTTAAGCAAAACGATGAAGTCTCTGTAGTTATAGGTAAGGAATTACCTGAGTTTAGAAGAGGAGTCGACTTCTTAGCGTGGGGTTATGTAATAAGTTTAAAGCGTGGTGAA
>JANXEN010000002.1 GCA_025058345.1 Sulfolobales archaeon | reverse complement strand
GGGTTTGAAACACGATTATGAAGTTATAGACTAAGTAGCTGTAGAAGTGTTACGAGAATACCTATAAGGGTTTGAAACATGGTGAGCATTCGTTTGAGGATATATGTAAAGCTGAGTTACGAGAATACCTATAAGGGTTTGAAACACAACTGCAAATATTCCAAATCCAGAGCGAAGCCACCGTTACGAGAATACCTATAAGGGTTTGAAACTAGAACCTCACCCACCCTAAGCTTGATGTATTCCATATGTTACGAGAATACCTATAAGGGTTTGAAACAGAACAGATGTTATATATAGTCTCTCATGGTCTCTAAATTAATCTAAATTAAATTGTATAAATAAACGTAAGTTGGGAGCGGCCTTTAATCGTTTTCTTCCTGCCTCTGACTGACTTAACCAAACAATCGACAGTGAAGTTGTGTTTCATATCAGTTTAAATTTACAGTTAATTAGTGCGGGGGGTGGGATTCGAACCCACGCAGGCCTACACCATCGGGTCTCTTACTTATTGCTGGAACTGGAAGAGGTCTTAAGCCCGACCCCTTTGACCTAGCTCGGGCACCCCCGCACCATATAAATTTCATATATAGGGTTTAAATTTATTCGTTAATGTTTTCTCTAGATTAATCTATTGGTGTTGGTTCAGGTATTTCTTTAAGTTGTCTCAAGACGTATTCCCTTATTTCCTGTGGGGTCGGTAATTTCTCAACTAACTTACCTTTATCTAAGTATAGTTTTAGTGCTTGATTGAAGCACCTCTCAGGTGTGGAGTTCCATGGGACTACCTCATATTCAAGTGTTGAGCATCTGTACAGTTTCTTAGACCCTGGTAGTTTCCCTCTCTTGGATATAGGTGTCCAATCACTGCCTTTCTTAACCTCAACTATGTCAGCACCTACATCGACAGGTGGTGGTGTTGCTACTGATGTCCCAACCCCAAATATGTCGACTACATCCCTCAGCTGATGTACTGACCTCTCGTTAATTCCGCCGCTAGCAACTATCTTAACGTGTTTGTAGCCCAGTAGATCTAAGGTCCACCTCACTTCCTTAATGATCTCCCTGAAGTTCCCCCTCCTACTGCTTGGTGTATCTAATCTAACTCCGAAGAGTTTCTTACCTAGGGCATTTGCTGCCTTTACTGCCTCCATCCTCTCATCTTCGAACGTATCTACCAGAGCTATTCTAGGGACTTCCTCAGGGATTACCTCATCAAACGCCTTCCATGCCTCAACGTTATCTCCAAAAACAACTATTAGCGAGTGGGGCATAGTCCCTGAAGGTTTAATGCCTAGGAACTCCTCACTGAGGATGCCTGAAACACCGTCGAATCCCCCTATATATGCGGACCGATCGAGCATTGGGGCGAGCGCCGGGTAGGCGGACCTCAATCCAAAGAATATGAACTTATTACCCATACCTAACCTCTTAATCCTAGCTGCCTTAGTTGCGACACTGCTTGAATGCCTTAAAATACCTAGAACAGCTGTCTCTAACTCAACGAAGTCTACGTACCTACCCTCAACAACCATTATAGGGATTGATGAATTAGGCGGTAATATAGTGCCTTCAGGTAGTGAGTAAACGTTAACGGGCCTCTGAGATAATATCTTCAACGCCTCCTCCAAACCGACGTAAACTACCCAATCATAGCCCTTAGGAACTCCATTAACGTGGAATTCAAGCCTAACCTCAACATCTGATAACCCCTTCTTAATTAAGACCTCCTTAGTTCTAATGAAGTATATATCAGTGACCTTACCGCTCAATATATCACTTTCAGACGCTACATAAAGCCTCATCCATCAACACCAGCACATAATTAATAATCATAAATATTAACTTTACTTAAGATTATTATCTAAGCCTGACTAACCGCTGTTAAACCAATTAATAAGTACCTCAGCATCCTCATCGGAAACCATGTTAAACTCCCTCAACTCAGAAACCCTACCAATAAACTCCTCTAAAGGCATTATATAAGCTACATCACTCCCTAATTCAATAACTGCGTCGTCAAGCCTGAAAAACTCTAAGTAACTACCATCCATTAAAACTATGTTGATTGACTTAACTTCGACAACATCCATTAAATTCCTAAGCAAGCACTGACTACACCCATCCAATACACTATGAATGCTTAAAGTAGGTACGAATGGTATGTCAGACCTGCAGATACCGCTACATGAATCTAAAAACTCATTCAAACTACTTAGTAAAACCTTTTCAAGATCCTCTAACCTCATGACTTGAACCACATAAGAATTGACACCCAGGCTTTTAAGGAATTCATAAAGTTTAATGATTAACAAAAATAATCGACTCTAAGTAAAATATCACTAATAAGTCAAGATAGCTATATATAAATAGCAACATAAGTTATATAGGTAGGGAATTTAATTGTCTCTAACCGGCCTCTACATAGGTCACGTTAATTCCCTAACACTCATATTCGATCAGCTTAAAAGTCTAGGATATACCGTAGTAGGGTACAGAATTATTGACAAAGCATTAAGACTTGATGTGTTGAAAACTACTGAGGAACTTGCCAGAGACGTTGAAGACGTTCAAGACCCCGGTAAATACTCCTTAATACCTGGGAATTTCTATAGACATGGCCCTGACTCACCTAAGAAGTTCCTATACCCACCGAAACTACTGCTTTTTAAAGTGACCCCTAAGTGGGATGTAATTATAAATAGCGAGAAATATGAGGGTAAGTTAGCGTTCTTCGGTATAAAGCCCTGCGACCTAGCCTCAATTAAAGTACTTGATCGGGTTTTAACTAACGTAGATGAACTATACACTAAGGTCAGAGAAAGGATGGCTGTAGTGGTTGAGAACTGCACCTCTTCAGGTAACACCTGCTTCTGCGCCACTATGGGCACAGGCCCTAGGGCGAGGAATTCCTTCGACATCGCTTATACACGACTTGGTAGTAAGTTAGTGATTGAGGCCGGAAGTGAGTTAGGGCTGAGGCTCATAAATCAGCTGGAGGTTGAGCCTATAGATGATAACACATACAGAGATTTTGAGGTGACTATACGTAAAGCTGCATCTAGAGCTAGGGCGAACTTTGAAATCGATAATTTGCCTGAGTTACTCGAGCTGAACATAGAGAGTAAGGTTTATTGGGAGGTGATCGAGCGATGCTTAGGCTGCTCGAATTGCAACATGGTTTGCCCTACATGCTTCTGCTTCGACGTTCTAGACATACCTAAAATCGATGGTTCAGCTGAAAGGGTTAGGGTTTGGGACGGATGTCTGAACTACACCTACGCTCAAGTAGCTGGAGGTCATTTCAGACCTGATCTGTGGGCTAGATACAGACACTTCGTCCTCCATAAATTCGCTTACTGGATAAAGCAGTTTGGAACGTTTGGATGTGTAGGTTGCGGAAGATGTATCACGTGGTGTCCAACCGGCATTGACTTGAGGGAGACAGTTACGAAGGTTTTAAGGGGTATGGCGATATGAAAAGAGCTCAGTCAAAAGCACTAACCCCTATGAAAACAACAGTCATAAAAGTCATAAATGAGACATGGAACGTTAAAACGTACTACAGTACGCTGCCTGAAAGTGCAGAGATACCTAAACCAGGGCAATTCAATATGCTATACATACATGGTGTCGGTGAAGTGCCCATATCCGTAAGCGACATCTCCAACGAGGATAGAGTGATTGCCCACACAGTTAGATTTGCTGGGTCAGTCACGTACGCGTTCTCAACTGTAAGGGATGGAGACACCTTAGGATTTAGAGGTCCGTATGGTTTTGGATGGCCTCTAGATCTGGCTGTTAAGAAAGATCTACTGTTAATTTGTGGCGGGATAGGGTTACCGCCGCTAAGGCCGGTAATAAGGGAAGTAGCTAGGAATAGAGACCTTTATGGAAGGCTATTCATCCTCTACGGCGCTAGAACTCCTAAAGACCTCCTATACCGGCATGAATATGTTGATTATCTCTCAATACGTGATGTGGAGCTACATTTAACGGTTGATAACCCCGATATTGATTGGAGGGGTAACGTAGGTGTTGTCACTAACTTAATAAAGAGAATTGAGGTAGATCCTAGTAACGCATATGCCTTCATATGCGGCCCTGAAATAATGATGAAGTACGCAATAAAAGAATTGCTTGAGAAGGGATTTAGAACAAATAGAATATATCTATCCCTAGAGAGGAGGATGAAGTGCGGGGTAGGCTTATGCGGACATTGTCAGATGGGTCCATACTTCGTCTGCGAACACGGACCGGTGTTCCCGCTATGGTTCATAAGTAAGTACTTCTGGGTAGATCAGATATGAGTAAGTTGAAGGTCGCAGTATTTAAATTCTCTAGCTGTGATGGCTGCCAACTCCAATTCCTCAACCTGGAAGAGGAATTAATACATCTAATAGATCTGATAGACTTCGCCTTATTCTACGAAGCTAGGACATATGTAGAACCAGGACCCTATGACCTAAGCTTCGTAGAAGGTTCTATATCGACTCCCCATGAGGTAGAATTAATTAAGAAGGTTAGGGATGAATCTAAGGTTATAGTAACCGTAGGTGCCTGCGCAACCTCGGGCGGGATTCAAGCACTAAGGAATTGGGCGAATGTTAAGGAATTCCAGAACTACGTCTATCCAAGACCTGAGTGGATTGAAGTGTTGAAGAATGCTGAACCTCCTTCAAAATACGTCAACGTAGATTACGAGGTACGTGGGTGTCCAGCAAGTAAGGAACAGTTACTGTCATTTATACTTCAATTCATGAGGGGTAAAATACCTATCCTACCGATTAGCCCTCTATGCATTGAGTGTAAATTGTCAGGCAACTTATGTGTGTTAGTAGTTAATGGTACACCATGCCTTGGCCCAGTTACTATGGCGGGCTGCGGTGCTCTCTGCCCATCCTACGGTAGGGGCTGCTACGGGTGTTACGGCCCTTCAGTAGACTCCAGGACTTTAGTCCTGAATAGACGTTTTAAGGAGATGGAACTAAAGCCCAAAGAAATACAACTACTTTTTAAGCAATTCGCTGGCTGGTCGAGGAAGTTTAGGGAGGTGATTGAGGAGTATGAGTAGAGCTATCAAGGTTGATTACTTAAGTAGGGTTGAGGGTGAAGGGAACTTGTACGTAGAGATCGAAAACAATCAAATATCTAAAGTTGAGTTAGGGATTTTTGAGGCTCCAAGATTCTTCGAAGCATTCCTAAGAGGTAGGAAATACGTGGAGGTCCCAGACATAACTGCAAGGATATGCGGTATATGCCCAGTAGCGTACATAATGAGTTCTAGCAGAGCAATCGAAAAAATATTAGGCATTGAGGTTGATGAATGTACAGATATCCTTAGAAGGATTATATACCTAGGTGAGTGGATTGAGAGCCACTTACTCCACGTCTTAATGCTTCATGCTCCTGACTTCCTCGGCCATGAATCAATCATAGGTATAGCTAAGGAAAACCCTGATATAGTGAAGAAAGGATTGAAGCTAAAGAGTTGGGGCAACAGCGTAATGAAGGTTATAGGTGGGCGGTCAGTTCACCCAATCTCATGTAGAGTAGGTGGGTTCTACAGAATTATAAGGAAAGAGGAACTAGAAACGCTAATTAAACACAGCGATGTGATGGGTAGGTATGCTGAAGACCTACTTAAATGGGTTCTAACTCTAAAGATTCCTGAACTTAAGAGAGATGTAGAGTACGTATCTTTGAAAGGCGTCAACGAATATCCAATCCTTCGTGGTAGGGTCGTTTCGAATAGAGGGCTTGATATCGCTGAAGATGTCTTCGAGGAATATGTGGAGACAGAGCAGGTGAGGTATTCAACATCACTTAGATATAGGATAAGGGGAAGAAGTTACTACGTGGTAGGTCCATTAGCAAGGTACAATAATAACTACCACCTCCTGAGGCCTGAAGTTCGGGAAGTCATAGAATCCTACGGATATGGGCCGCAACTCTCGAACAGCTTCCAAAGCATAATAGCTAGAGCTGCAGAAACGTACCATGCGGTTCTAGAAATTAAGGAATTAATTAAGAAGTATTCAGAGCCTGCAAAGCCTTACGAAGAGGGGGGAGTTATGGAAGGCGTTGGTTCAGCCATAACAGAAGCGCCTAGAGGAATTCTCTACCATAGATACGAATTAGATGGGAAGGGATACGTAATTAATTCAAATATCATTCCACCAACATCCCAAAACTTAGCGAGTATAGAGAGGGACATAATTGCATTTAACGATGAGTTAGTTAAAATGGATTTAAGTGATTTACAGAGGTTAGCTGAACATGTAGTTAGGAATTACGACCCATGCATTTCATGCGCTACACACTTCATAAAGGTCATTAATATAAAAATAAACACGTAAAGTAAATCAACTGCACACAATAAATCAAATCATTTCCTTAGGTACTCCGTCCGGACTTACAGCCCTTAAAGGCCTTAAATTATGGGTCTTCAGCAAATCCTCGACATGTCGATACATTATAACGTATTCCCAATCAACATCTACTAATTTAGGATCTATGTTCCTCAACATCTTAACGAAATCGACGATAGATCTATCACTGCTGAACCCTATCATAGCAGCCGCATACACGTCTTTACCTGCCTTAAATCCAGCGGATATAAGGTTTTCTAAAGCCTTAAACTGAAGCTCGAAGAACTTCGAAGAAGCTCCTGTCAATAAGCTAAACTCCTCTGCTGAAGTCCCCTTAAACGAAACCCTAACAACTAAATTACCGAAGTTAGATAGTTCATTAGCGTAAATCCTGTCATAACCCACTAAAATCCCATTAGTCTCTAATATAAAGACGTAATTACTGCTATCAAAAATCTTAAGCAACTCAAGGAGGTGCTTCTTAGAGATTGTTGGTTCAGCACCACTTAACCTAACATACCTATACCTGAAATTTTCCGCAATCTCAACTAACTTCATACCCACTTGATGGGGGGTGTATAATTTACCTACACTGAAGTTATTTCTAAACCTCCATGACCAACAGAACTTACATGTAAGGTTGCAACCAACAACATCCCCGGTTGCTACCCCACCGTACCACCTACCACCTCTAAACCTAAAATACCTCCTAAGCTCTGAATTACCCTCCACCCTGCAGACCTTAGAATAGATATTCGATGAGACCTCGATAGGGTCGTATCCCTGAGACCCTGCAAGACTCAAATACTTAACGCCCCTATGTACTATCTTAGGTAAAAAGTCTTTAGAGTTTACTAACAGACTAAGTTAGCGAAAACTACGTTGAATTTACCTACAAATATTATGTTGTAGCGACGTTAACCGAAGAGTGATGAAAGTCCCTCAGCAAGCTCTTGCTCACTGACTTCCTTCTTCTCCTCTTCCTTCTTCTCCTCAGCAGCTTTACTCTCAGATACTGGCTGAGGTTGAGCTGCTGGAGCAGTTGCTGGAGCAACAGCCATAGGCGTTACTGCAGCAGTCTTCAACACATCGTCGATGTTTACTTCTTTAAGGGCTGCTACGACCATCTTCACCCGCACATCATCTACCTCTAAACCAGCCGCACTTAATATTCTCTTAAGATTATCTTCACTGATTTCCCTTTTAGCTGAATGCAGTAGGAGTGATGCGTATATGTACTCCATACTTTCTACACACCTACCTCTTAATCACTATACAGGATATTTAAGCATTTAAGATAATTCCTTCAACCTCGATATGACACTCTCCCGCATCCTTAAGTAGTTATACATTGAAGCAATTGACGTCGCAGCCCTCTCAGGCATTGGGAAAGTAGGTATGCCGAAGTCATTCAATCTCTTAATAGCCATATAGGTCTCCTCACCACCAATGAGTGCTATAGCTAGAGGTTTGTTTAAACCACCCATCTCCTTAACCTTACTTATGAGCATTCCAGCAATCATTGTTGGATCAGTTACCGCAGTTTGGCAGTAAACACCTAAAACAGCACCAACTTCAGGGTTGTTCAGAGCTGCAAGCAATGAATTCACGTAACCTTCATTACTTATCATACCGGTGACATCTATTGGATTGGCCAGCGATGCGAACGGAGGTACTAACTTCCTTACCTGCTCAACCAGTGATTGAGGTGGGTTCGTCAAAGTAATCCCATACTCGGCTAAGGTATCGGTAACTAACACACCGGCTCCACCACCGTTAGTAACGACCACTAACTTCTCGTTAGTTGGGAAAGGTAAGTTAGCGAAGGTCCTGGAGATGTCGAATGCCTCCTCAACGTTATGAGCAGCTAGAATTCCTGCTTGATTGAACGCAACCTTATAAACAACTACGTTACCTGCTAGAGAGCCCGTGTGGCTAGCAACCGCCTTAGCACCAACCTCAGTCCTACCAGCCTTAATCACAACGACGGGTTTCTTAGTGATTACTTCTGAAGCAACTTTAATAAATCTCCTACCGTCGTTAACTCCCTCCAGATATATTAGGACGACTTTAGTGCTGGGGTCATCAGCTAAGAACTGCAGGAGGTCTGCATCATCTACATCAGCCTTATTGCCGACACTTATGATTGAAGAAACACCTATCCTCTCAACTATCGTCATACCCATCAGAGCTATCCCTAACGCACCTGACTGAGTTATAAACGCTATACCTCCTGGAATGACGTTGCGAGGTCCGAATGAAGCGTTCAGCCTAGCTGGGGTATATACAACGCCGAATATGTTTGGACCTAATACCCTCATTCCGTAACTCCTGGCTTTCCTAACTAATTCCTCCTCAAGAGCTACGTTACCAACCTCCTTAAAACCGGAACTAATTACTACAGCAACTTTAGCACCGGCATTACCTGCATCTTCAACAACGTCAAGGACGGACTTAGCTGGAACGGAGATAACGACCATGTCTACGCCGCCGGGAATTGAGGAAACCTTAGGATAGCACTTAAGGCCTAGTATCTCGTTCGCAGTCGGGTTAACTGGATAGACCTTACCGCCATATCCGTATCCTAAAATGTTAGACAGGATTTCATACCCGATCTTACCTGGGGTTTTCGAAGCACCTACCACAGCTATACTTTTAGGGTTGAATATCGATGAAATACTTGGATCCATTCAAATTTCCCGAGTGACAAATAATTTATTAAGTAAATAAGTGTTTGGCTAGGCAGTAGCTGAGAGAGATAATAGACAGATGACTAGAATTAGGCATCAACACCATCACCTAACCTCAAACCATAGAGAGTGTTTAGAAGTTTAGCCACAACCCTCCTAAGACTATTTGCGTGTCCAGACTTATCACCGCTTAGAACCTCAGCCACTGCCTGCCATGAATTACCTTGAAGAACCTTAGATATAAGTAGGGAACCCTCATACTCACTTAAAACTCCTAAACTACCACCATATATTAGCTTCCTACACAGTATTGAGATAGCATCACATACAGTTTCGTATGTCATTAATCCTAAGGCGTATGCCTTAAGCCTCTCAAGCTGAACTTCAGTTAAATCTACCTTACGGTCAGCAAGGACGGGAGATGATTGAGTTAGGAGTAAGTAAGCGACGTCAGGCTCAAGGTTTCTGTAAACATCATGTAGGGATTCCGTGAGCTTTATAGTGAATTCCTTGATTGACTGATCTATCAAACACCCCCATAAACTATCTAATGGATATATCGATAGAACGGTATACTCTCCGCTGACTGGATTCCTGTCAGGTGATATGTGAATTACCTTAAATCCATTCCTTAACCAAAACTTCAGCAATTCTTTATTAACCCCGTAACCACTGCCTACCCAACTATAGCCACGTCTACGGGCCTCCTCAATAATCCTCTGAAGCATATATGAACCTATACCCATACCCTGCAGTTGAGGGTGAACAGCTATTCGAACGATCCTCCAACCAAGCCCTTTACCAAACTCCTTCCTCCTTAGATGCTTTAATAACCTATCAGGGATGATGTTCCCAGCTATCTTACCCCCATAAAGTAAGTCATCAATATGACTCTCAGGAATGTCTCCCTCCTCAGCCAATTGTGAAGCGGCAACGATCTTACCAGACTTAAGCTTAACTACCCGGATGGAGTGATGGGGTGCGTCAGCTAACATCCCTAGATCGTCAGGCTCGTTTCTGTAGTGGGCAAGCACGTAAATTCCGAAAAGCGACCGAAGTAAGCCTTCACCCTCAGCGCTGAATAAGTACTCAGGGTCTAACTCTACGTACTCATATTGACCTAACTCAACCTCCTTTAAATCACTTTCATCAATGCTGCACGGCTCCGCATCAAGGCATAAAACATCGAACTGAAACCTCTCAACAGGATCGCCGGAGGAGTATCTTATTGGTTCTATCATCTCATACTCCAACAACTTAGTTCTAGCGTCTTCCTTAACCATTCTAAGAAACCTTACTGAAAATCCTCTACCTGCCCCTTCATATCCATGTATTGTGGTGGCGAAGATCGTCCTCCTGAAACTAAGCCACAACTTATGAAGTAATGGAACAGCAATCCCTGAAGCCTCATCAACAACTAACACATCTAACTTCAACCTTATGATATCTGTAGGTTGCCAATACTCTATGCTGAATCTATCTCCCTTAACCTCAATGACGTCATCTCCTTTCCTAATAACTCTATGCTTTAAACCGATGGTTTTTAGGGAAAGGATAGCTAAATTCATTAATGACTGAACAGCTAGTGGCCTATGTGCGGTGACTCCAACTCGAACCCTGTTCTTAACCTTCAGAAGCTCTACAATTAAACCAACAACCGCGATACCGACCGCGCTGGATTTACCCCTACCCCTATCAGCAGTTATGATGAGTGTAGTTCTCTCACGTTTGGTGGGTCGCGTAATAAAGTTATCTTCAACGAGTTTGATAACGTTTATCTGGTCCTGAGTCAATGCCAACTTATAGAGAGCTTCATTGAATACCTTATGCTTAGGTATGTTTAACTCCTTAGTAAATTCGACACATCGGCTAGGTTGGGAGGACCTCAACAATCTTCCCGAATCCACATCGAAGATGTAGATTCCATCATGATTAAATAAATTCCTTATAAACCATTTAGTGAATACCGCTCTTGGCTCCGAATACCTTGGAACGGTTAAGCTACTTCTGAAGAGTGTTTCAGAGCTAACCCAATCATCAAGTCTCGGGGTCAATAATATTATCAAACCTCCACCCTCAATAACCCCTAACAACCTACCAACATCGTTGGGCCTTAAGTCATGGATTAAATCCATAACCAGCACTTGGTAAGTAGTTCCTAAAACCTCCTCAGAATCTTCATAAACTAAGGACTTATACTTAATATTGCCGGTGAATTTTTTGATAACCTTCCTTAATATGCTGACTGACTTCCTACTATCTTCGAATTCATCGTGATACGTATGCAGTACAGATACCTTACCCTTAAGGGCGAATTTACTCCTAATCCGCATGTAAATAATTATTAGCTGTGAAGCAATCCCAGCTAACTTCAAATAATCATTACCTGCTAGGACTACTAAACCTCTATGCCTGCATCTCATTGAATTCGTTAAGAACGAGTTTAAGCTCTCGACTAATATATTGTAGTCAGGGGTAACTACCTCTCTTAGCTTATCCTTAACATAACTTAACTTAGGTAGCTTCGAATTTGATGACAACCGCAAACACCGTAAATGAGGTCCGTAACCCGCTAAATCTAAGCGACCTGAGGTTAAAAGTTAATAGTAATTAAGCCCCGAATTTGTTAACTCTATTAGCATAGTCGAGGATTGTATACATTAAGTCACTTCCCCTTATTCTGCTTAGGGACCCTTTACGTGCACTCCGCTCGCTGAAGTCGGAAATCCCGTCACCAATGAGCTCTGGTGAGTAAATCATTACCGGAACAGGGTCTCCCGTATGGTCTTTAACTGATGTAGGTGTTGTATGGTCTGAAGTTATGGCTAAGACTGTAGACGTTAAGTCTAAATTACTTAGCAGATGTCCAACAGCCCTATCAAGTTTTTCAATCATTTCAATCTTAGCTCTGGCGTTGCCGTCGTGTGAGGCTGCATCAGTGCCTTTTAAATGGAAGTATATGAAGTCGTAGCCATTTCTGTAGGCCTTAAGAACTTCTTCAGCCTTAGAAATAACGTTAGTGTCAACACCTCCTGTAGCACCTGAAGGAGTTACGACCTCAAAGCCTACTAACCTGCATACACCCTTAATCATAGCAGTAGCACTTACTGCAAGACACCTATTCACAATGATGTCCTCTCTTTCCTGAAGCTTGGGGATATATGAAATAGAGCCGGCACCCCTAAATAAGATGATGTTAGCGGGTGGTAATCCTTTCTTCACTCTTGCTTCGTTGATTGGGTGACCCTTAAGTAATTTATAAGTCATTAAGGTAAGTTTATTTACTATATCAGCGGTCCTCACAGCATTCTCATCATTAGATAAAGGCTTACTACTTAAGACCTTAGCCCTAACTTCATGAGGGTCAGTATCACTAATATCTGAGGAAAGCGCAAATCCTCGAAGAACTACAGCAACTCTATGCTCAGTGGCTGAGTAAAACTTAACTTCAACGCCATCCACGAAACCTATGTTATCATTCAAGTACTTAACTAATTCCTGGTTTTCAGGTAAGGTCCTCCCAGCTCTCCTATCTAGAACGATGAGATCGTCATCAACGGTCGCGAAGTTACCCCTTAACGCAACATCGCCTGGCTTTATATCTGCCCCAACACCTAATGCTTCGAACGGCCCCCTCCCAGAATAGTACCTCCTCGGATCATATCCAAAGAGTGATAAATGCGATGTATCGCTCCCAGGCCTCACTCCAGGACTAATAGGGTCCCAAATACCTAGGACAGAATTACGGGCTAATTCATTTATATGTGGTTTATAGGCAACCTCTAAAGGTGTTCTACCACCTAATTCCTTAACAGGCCTATCAGCCATACCGTCCCCAACAATTAGTATTACCCTAAACATAAGATAATCACCTAAATAACTAACCTCCTAAGATCCTCATAAAGCTTAGCGTACCTATCCGTAATGTCCTTACTTAGTGAGGGTTTAACAGCCTTTAAAGCCCTCATGAAATAGTCCATAGATACGGGTCTAGCTTCAAGCTTCTCCCTCAGTGCAATCATTACTGCTTCTCTTACTAGTGCTTCTATATCTGCCCCCGAGTATCCTTCAGTGAGTTCCGCCAGCTTCTCTAGGTTTACATCACTTGCCAGGGGGACATTCCTAGTATGTACTTTAAGGATTTCGAGTCTAGCCTTCCTATCCGGAGGCGGTACGTAGATAACCCTATCAAACCTACCAGGCCTTAAAAGAGCTGGGTCGATGATATCAGCCCTATTAGTGGCTCCAATAACTACTACGTTCTTCATAACCGTAATACCATCCATCTCTGCAAGTAATTGGTTAACGATTCTATCAGTAACTCCAGCGTCATGCCTATAGCCCCTTGCTGGTGTGATGGCATCTATCTCGTCGAAGAATATTACCGCAGGAGCTACCTGCCTAGCTCTCCTAAAGACCTCTCTAACAGCCCTCTCAGACTCACCAACCCACTTACTAAGTATTTCAGGGCCTTTAATGGCTATGAAGTTAGCTCCCGACTCCGTTGCCACCGCCTTAGCTAGTAATGTCTTACCACAACCTGGAGGACCGTAAAGCAATACTCCCCTAGGAGGCTTTATACCCATCTTCTCAAACATTATTGGATACCTCAAAGGCCACTCAACAGCCTCCCTCAACTGCTGCTTAACATCATCTAAACCACCTATGTCAGACCACCGAACCTCAGGCACCTCTACGAAGACCTCCCTCATAAGAGTTGGGTGTACTAACTTGAGAGCCTCTAGAAAGTCACCCTTAGTGACCTTAAGATTAGTAAGCTTATCAGGAGGTATAGGCTTATTTAAATCTATACTTTCGCTCCTTAAAAACTTCCTAAGTGCAGACATAGCTGCTTCCTTCACAAGAGCTGCAAGGTCCGCACCAGTGTATCCATGCGTAATCTCAGCAAACTCATCTATGTTAACGTCCTCCGATAGTGGGACGTTCCTAGTATGTACTAGAAGTATTTCCTTACGCGCCCTCTTATCTGGAGGCGGTATCTCTATCTCTCTGTCAAACCTACCAGGCCTTCTTAACGCAGGATCTACAGCATCTATCCTATTGGTAGCACCTATAACTATGATCCTACCTCTCTCCTTAAGCCCATCCATCAAGGCAAGTAACTGAGCGACAACCCTCTTCTCAACCTCCCCAACAACCTCCTCCCTCTTAGGTGCTATCGCATCAATCTCATCTATGAAGATTATAGAAGGCGCGTTATTCTCAGCTTCCTGGAAAATCTCCCTCAGCCTAGCTTCACTCTCACCGTAGAACTTACTCATGATTTCAGGACCGTTAATAACTATGAAGTACGCACCGATCTCATTCGCTAAAGCCTTAGCTAGTAATGTCTTACCAACGCCTGGAGGGCCGTAAAGTAGAACACCTTTAGGGGGTTCAATACCTAGATGCTTAAAAAGCTCTGGATGCCTCATAGGTATCTCAACGATCTCGCGAATCCTATCCTTAACATCCTCAAGGTCTCCTATATCCTCCCAAGTAACTCTTGGAATACCTCTTGCTAGAGCTTCCTCCCTCACAGGCTCTTCCTTAATAATCAACTCAGTCGCCTCATCAACGTAGACAGCTTGAGAGGGTTGAGTTGAAACAACTATGAACTTCATTGGCTCTCCGAAAGGTATTTGCACAAAAACAGCTTCCCCCCTAACAACGGCCTTATACATAAGTAAGTTCTTCACGTAATGTACGAAGTCCCCGCCAAACCTAACCGGATACGTAGGAGCTAGAACTACCTTACTACCTCTTTCAACCCGAGCTTTCTTAACCTTCACATACTCCCCAACTGCAACGCCTAAAGACTCTCGGACGTAACCGTCAATTCTTATTATATCCTTACCCTCATCCTCATCGTAAGCTTGCCAAACTTGAAGAATTGTTGAACCTTTAGGACCTATGACCTCAACGAAATCCCCCACCTCAACCTCAAGCAGCCTCATATGCTTTCTGCTAATTCTCCCAATCTTCCTAGCTACATCCCTCTGCCGCGCTGTGTCTACACGTAAATCTATGGTCTTCTCCTTACTCAACAAACCACACCGAATAAATAATTAATTAGAACCCTAAATACTTACCTAGAAGCGGATAGGTGATACAGTAATTAAATCCTCTCTAAAACATCTATACCCATCACGTAGAGGCCGTTTTTAATCACTACCCCCACAGAATATGTGAGGAATAGCTTAAACTGCTTAACACCTTCATCAACTTCATGAATTATTGGTTCTACATCATACCAGGAATTAAAGACATCAGCCAACCTGTTAAGGTAGGTAGTTAGTAACTCAGGATCTAGGTCTTCATAGACCTTCCTAACTATGTAGGGGAACTTACTTACTAGATGAAGTATTTCCCTCCTCACCGGGTTCCTCGCTGATGTGAAGTCTATTAAATCCCATTCTATATCCCTTCCATACTTCCTTAAGACACTTGACGCCCTAGCGTAGGTGTATTGGAGGTAAGGTGCTGAATTCCTATTTAAGTTAAGCGCTGCATCTGGATCGAAATTTATTACTTTAGTAGATGAGGATGAGAGCATCATATATTTGAAGGCCCCTACAGCTATTGCCTTCTTAACCCGATCTTCAACAACAATTCCTCGAGACTTCATTATTTCCTCAACCCTTACCTCCAAGCCATCAAGAACTTGATCGACGCTTACGTACCTTCCCCTCCTACCGCTCATCTTAATTCCTGGTAACGTAACTAACTCATAAGAGTAGTGAAGCAACTTACTTGCCTCATCCTTAAATCCTAACGTATATAGCGCTAACCTCAGTTGGGCTTGAGCAAGCGTTTGCTCATTACCAACAACATTTATGACTAAGTCAGCGTTAAAGTCCCTAAACTTCATTAACGAATAAGCGATGTCTTTAGTTACGTATAGGGTGGTTCCATCACTCCTCATAAGAATTAATGGAGGTATCTCAATACTCTTAGGGAGCTTAAGTAATGATTTAACTGACTGATCCCTCTGTATCTTAGAGAAGTCAAGAGCAGGAGCCCCCTTATGGGATGTGAAGAAATCAGATCTCTTAGCAATTTCCAGAACCTCCTTAACCATACCTGAGAATACTAAGTCGCTCTCCCAATCCAACTTATCGAAAGATATACCTAACCTACTTAAGGTTGAGTTAATACCTGAGAGAACCTTACCTGCTACATATCTAAATACTTCCTTAACCTCTGGTCTGCCCTCCTCATACATCCTCATCAATTCCTCAATACTTCCCTCAGGGTCCTCATCAGCAGAGATTTCCTCTAATAAACGATTAACTAGCGACTCATCCTTCAACCTAAGCTCAGAAAGAACCCCCATCAACTCATCTAATTCAGACTGCTTAGTTAAGTATGCATCATCACCTATACCTAAACTAGATAATTCCCCCCTCAACCTAACGATATCCACTATAGTGTTTGTAACTGCGTAGAGGAAGCCGAACCACTCATCAGGCTTTAAACCGTTCGGCACCTCAGGCCTCCCTAACTTAATGTAACCATATACGAGTACAGCTACTTGACGGCCTAAGTCATTGACGTAGTACCTCCTCTGAACTCTATGACCTCTAACCTCAAAAACCCTTGATAGGAAGTCACCGAGAACTGCATTCCTCCCAGACCCTATATGGAGAGGGTGGACTGGGTTAGCACTCACAAATTCAATAATTACCTTCAACTTCCTAGCATCGTCCACAAAGCCGTATCTCTCCCCCCTACTCTTAATCAAATCAGATAAAGCCCTAGCGTAGTTGACCTCATCAAAGAAGGCATTTAAGTACCCACCTACAACTTCAGACCTAGAAAACAAGTCATTAAGCCTTAACCCACTCACCAACCTCAGAAACTCATTAAACCCAATACCGCAAACCTTAGAAAGTCTGTGCAGAGGTAGAGCTAAATCCCCGTACTCCCTCCTAGAAGGCTCCTCAACATAAGAAACCACATCATCAAACGAAACCTTACTGCATGAACCGCTAATTAAGTCATAGACGGATTTCGCGAAAGAATTAACTACATACGTGTATAGATCATCAAATCCCATTTCCAACCCTCAAAATCAGTGAAGAATTAGCATCAATAAACACTTGATGATAGGTCCCTAAAATCGATTGGCGGTATCCTACCCTGATTAACGATTTTATCATAACTGCTTTCAAGGAAATCCATAAATACAGGACAGCCGTCGAATTTACCCTCCCTCTCACACTTACCTTTCTTCTCATTTAACTGCCTTAAGAAGCAGTTACCCAACCTCTTATCATAATACGGACATATCTTATGGTATGACTTAGCGCTCTTGATTATTCTCTCTAACCAACGCTTTTTAGGGTCTTTCTTCTCGATGATGGCTGTTGATAAAGCCTTCTTCAACTCATCCTCAGTAACCATAGACATTACCATCACCTGTTGTCTTCTATAGCGTCATTACTTATAAGTTTATTTTTAGTATGTCGAAGTTAGGGGTATTTAAATACCTGCAACTATGAACCTACCATCAGTTTGCATGTAAACTACGCCATCGTTGACTAGACGGATAAGAGCTCTCCGTATCTTATCCTCGCTTGCCAAACCTGAGAGAATAGTGTGCAACTCCTTAACGCTCATAGGTTTATCCTTTAGCAAATCTAAAAGTATCTTTATTAACTCGTCCTCGTTAGGTGCAGTAACAACGAGGACATCAGTATCTTCGTAAACCACCTTAAGTTTTAACTTCCTCGCACCCTCCTCAAACTCGTCTTCACCTAGACTCATGCCTCAACCCTCGTACTCATATTCATAACTCCTAAAACACTTATAAGCTTATTAATCTTACACATTCGAGGGTATATCACTGCCCTGTCCATGGTACAAGAACGGTCTATGCACATCTACAGCGCTTGATAAGCCTTCAAGCGATGTAACACTTACGAGCAGATGTTTAAGCCCGTCTGAATACGCCTCATGTAGATATTTTAGGAACTCACAGATAAGTCCTAACCTAATGCATGATCAGGTAGGTAGGGAGTACGGTAGACCAATACTAATGATACATGGCTTAAGTAAACCAGAAAAGTCTGACTGCAGGTTCTACAGACTATTCACCCATGAAAGCGGTAACTACCTAGCTGCATGCCATTTACTTAGGAGGTACTTAAACATCTATGAAGCCCGTCTATGCAATCAATACTGGGCTGACTGCCCGTATAGGAAGCAGGCTGAGCAGTAATATACGACATCAGTAATTTGGGATGAGTGACGCTTTAATCATTCATTAAATGATCCCATATGGGTCATTAATTATAAGGTAAGTACACCATACCTATAAATAAGCTTTTAAGCACTACTACATATCTATCCAATGACGACAGGTGAATGAGGATGAGTAAACCTTCCTACGTAAGGTTTGAAGTACCTCCAGAAGTGGCTGAGAAGGCGTACGAAGCGCTGAAGAAGGTTAAAGAGTCTGGAGGGAAGGTAAAGAAAGGAACTAACGAAACAACTAAAGCTGTCGAGAGAGGTATAGCTAAGTTGGTGTTGATAGCTGAAGACGTAGATCCTCCCGAAGTAGTAATGCATCTACCGTTACTATGCGATGAGAAGAAAGTCCCCTACCTATACGTACCCAGTAAGAAGAGGTTAGGGGAAAGTGTTGGTATAGAGGTGGGTGCTGCCAGCGTCGCAGTAATTGAGGCTGGTGGAGCTAAGGACTCAATAGAAGAGCTATCTAAAACCTTCCAGGAATTGAAATCTAAGACCGCCAAAAAATAATCCCAACGTTAAATTATAAACCTCCATATGGACTATTTTTTCAGAATCACTACTTAATCAACAATCTCACTACTGTCAAATATGACGCTTATTTCGTAATCGGCTCTCTCAGAACTATCTGCTGCGTGTACGACGTTCTCACCAATTGATAATGAGTAATCTCCTCTAATAGTCCCAGGCTGTGCTCTACGGCCGTCAGTCTGACCGATCATCAGCCTAACGACGTTAACAGCATCATTACCTTCAAGAACTATAGCAACTACAGGAGATGATGTCATATAGTCAATTAAGTCGTTGAAAAACGGCTTACCAACATGGATATCGTATAGCTTCATAGCCAAATCTTTAGAGAGCTTAATCATTTTAAGTGCCTTAATTTTAAATCCCTTCCTCTCAAACCTTGAAATGACCTCCCCAATCAACCCTCTGCGGACGCCATCAGGTTTAACTATAACTAAAGTTCTTTCAACCAAATTAGACACCTAACTACCATCAACACTCATAACGAACCTATTAATATAAACTTAATTACTTACTAAGCTATTAAAACGTAAGCCAATACGTCCTAATAGCTTTTATATCCTAGTTATTACCTAATGTATTAGGTGTTAAGATGCCGAGGATGGTTAAGTGTTCATTTTGCGGTAATGATGTAGAGGCCGGAAGCGGATTAATGTACGTGAGGAATGATGGAAACATAATGTGGTTCTGCTCAAGTAAATGCTTAAAGAATTTTAGACTTGGTAGAGAGCCTAGGAAATTGCCGTGGACATTAAAGTATTCGCCGAAGTAAATGATCTGAAGTAGTGTTTAGGCATAACTAATCTTTAGTAATTCTCAGTAAGGTAAAAGAGTACTTCAGAAGAGCTTATAAGACCCAACACAATTAAATGGTAGAGTGTACACCCATGAGTGAGGAGACTAAGATAGTCATCAATCAACCAGAGGTTAACGTGATTGAGGAGTTCGGATTCCCTGCAGAGGTGATACAGATCATCGGACGTACAGGTGTTACCGGCGAGATAACTCAGGTACGTGTGAGGGTTTTGGAGGGAAGAGATAAAGGCAGAATAATTACGAGAAACGTTAAAGGACCTGTCAGAGTTGGAGATATAATAATTCTAAGAGAAACTGAGAGGGAGGCCAGGAAATTAATAGCTCGTAGGTAGTTGAGGTAGGAACTACTTCACTGATAAGTTCTTAATCATCTGTAGGATTGATAATCCGTAAGTTGGGTTACTCCTCTGCTTAATCTTAATTAACTCCTTAATGAGTTCCACAACGTTATCGTCTATGGTTTCAGGATACTTGGTTATTATAACCTTTAAATCATCCTCATCCGGATTAGTGTAGATGAGATCATTCTCGTCAAAGTGTCTACCAACCATCACGTTCCCCTTAATTGAAACAGCAACCGTAGCACCCTTCCTCACTTCGTTGACGTTCTTACCTTTATCCTGAATCTGCATAACTGTCCCCAACTCCCTACCATCGTATCTGATGATGGGGTAACCAGGTCTTAGAACCCCCTCCAATATCTCAACACCAACGATTGCTGGATCACTTCTCCTAAAAACGCATCCGGGAAGTACCTTAAACTTACATGGAAAAACTATTTTAAGCATCTCACGCCTCCTCTCTTCATTCCTTAACTCACTGATCCAATTATCGTAGGACTCCATCAACTTATATATGAGATTATCGCTTAAGATCTTAATTCCCTCTTTAATCGCTAATTCCTCAGCATCCGGCAATGCCTTAACGTTGAACAGGAGGATAACACCTAAATACTTATTCTTCTTAGCAACTACCGATGCCTCAACTACTTCCCTCTTAGTTAACGGACCAACATCAGCGATCCTTATTGGGACTCCCCTAATTTCAAGGGAATTCATAATAGCTTCTAAAGTACCTAAAGCATCAGCCTTAACTACAACGCCATCAACCTCCTTCCTAACCCTCACCTGAGCAACCTCCTCAGAAACCTTCTTAACGTAATCATCCACCAAAGCACCTTCAGGCACTACATACACCGGAGCACCAGCTATGGCGTCATCTAACCCAGGGGCGCTAATCCTCACCCCACTAGCAGCTACAACATCATCAACTGATATGAAGGAACCTTCAGGAGCCCTCATCTCATCTAACGGCTTAGGCATCAACAATGCTCTGACCTTAGTTACTATAGGTTTGTTTAACCCGCCTACGACTACTTCATCACCTCTCCTCAAAATACCGTTATAGACTATGACGTCTATGCAGGTCCCTAACCCTGAAATCTCCTTAACTTCGAGTACAACACCACTTGCAGGACCTTCGGTAAACATTAGCTGCTGCGTTAAATACCTCTGAGCTAGACCTGCGAGTACAGCCAGTAGTTCAGGAATACCTTCACCGGTCTTAGCTGATACGGGAACTATGGCTAGAGTTTTAGTGAAGTCCTTAATTCTGTCAAACCTATCCGCGTTAAATCCACAGCCACTTAACTCACCTACCAACCTATATATCCTCCTATCCAACTCCTCAATAACTTGAGTTGATTGTTTCTTAACTGTAAGTAAGAATGGCTCATTCGCATTAGGTCTCCAGCCAGGAATCTTATCTATTTTATTGGCCGCCACTATGAAAGGGACTTTCCGACTTCTTAGAATCTCGATACATTCCATCGTCTGCCTCTTAGGTCCTTCATTAACATCTACGACAAGTATTGAGAAGTCAGCTATTGTTCCACCCCTCCTCCTTAAGTTGCTGAATGCTTCATGTCCTGGAGTATCTATGAAGAGTAATCCGGGGATCTTAAGTTGTATGTTGAATACCGACCTTAAAGGTTTAGTTAACTCGTTAATAACTGATGAGGGAACTAAACTAGCGCCGATATGTTGGGTCATCTCACCAGGCTCCTTCTTTATTACAGTAGTGCCCCTAATCCTATCTAACAGTGATGTCTTCCCATGATCTACATGTCCTAAGACAACCACTATAGGTTGCCGTAACCTCTTATCGCCACTCATTAACTTCCCACAATACTAAAACGTCTTGTACCTTAAAATCGCTACCACTCCGTTAAAAGTTTTCTCAATCCACATATACTCAGGAATTGACTCAGGAATGACGTACACTTCAGCCCCAGACTTCTTAGCAAGGTCGAGTAAAACCTCTATATTAGGACTGTTCTCAATAACTATTAAAGTCTTAACCATACCTGAGTTTAAAGCATTTATAACTTCGTTGACGCCGTAGAAGGCAAGCCCGTCGTCCTTAGCTAGGTGATACTTAAACTCTTCTATAGCGTTTACTGCCTCAACGTATTTATGACCTTTAATAGCCTCCGACGCCCTCATGACGAGTTCCTTAAGGCCTGGCTCCCCTTGGGAACTAACATCAACTAAGAAGTTAATAACCTTCTCCCTCAACCTATAGTCTATGTAATCACCCTTTAAGAAATCGTTTTTCGCGTATCCAGGACCTCCGACTAAAATACCTCTAAGCTTACCAACCTCCATATATGGTAGGAAATTCTTATTCACTACCTCACCGACCCTTTTATAGAAATCCTCAACTAATTCCTCAATAATCCTGTCGTAACGTCTTTGAGATTGACCTCCCTTTCCATGCTTCCCGGGGACGTAACCCTCAACCTCCTCCAGAACGACCAGCGAAGTACCTTTCAACAGACCTATAGTTGCCTCATCACGCTCGATGATAATTAAGCCATACACGTCCGTCTCCTCAACCATGCCTTCAAGGAACTCAACGTGGAAGTTCTTATCAGTTCTATAGAAATAGACGGTAACCGGCTCCGGAGGTGAAAACATCAAACATACGAATTCCTCAGTATCATCGTTCTCACCTGAGAAGAGGACTAAACCATTTGGAGGGATTTTAGATACGTTACTCAACCTATCAATAGCTGCAGTTAAAGCTCTCTGGACCTTATCCTTAGTCCTCTTAAGTTTAATGTTATCGGTAATCGCTAACTCCTGCCTCAACATGGTGATCACGTCGCTTACAGGTCTACCTGCAGGTACGTATAAGGATAGTAACGTAGTTGCATGTGATTTCCATCCCTTCAATTCCTTAATTATCTGCCTCAACTGATTTCTATCTACACTATACTCGCTAAATACACTCCACCAACTACACTAAAATATTAAAATCCCTTAAAACTCTAACTAACCTTAATGAGTCATCACTCTTTTAAGTAGTATAAGAAGTACTAGCAAGTTGGTTACAAGAATGGCGAGAAAGGTAGTGCTTTTCCTCGGATACAACAGCAAGAGCTACGAATTAATTAGAAAATTAAGGCTCAACAACGTAAACCTCAGAAATGTAGAACTCATCCATATCCCAGAAACCGACGACATCGCATTACCTTCAATAATTATTGAAGATATAGTCGACGGTAAATTGCTAAGGAAGGAAATCCATACGTTAAATGACCTAAGTTACTACATAGATGAAGCAGATTTTAGAGTAGAATTGAAAAGCGACTTCATTTCAATAGTTTAGGTAAAAAATACTTTCGGACGAAATAAATTCCAAATACTTGAGGTTAATCATGTATGTAAGTAGCTTCCATAACATTCCCTTCAAATCCCTTAACCTTAACAAACCCATACCTAACTAACTGAACTACCTCACCAACCCTCAACATCTTCATATAACTCTCACCATAACCCCTAATTCTGAGGAGGTTTAAGTTATCTGGCCTGTAAATAATTACCCTCACAAAATCGTCGTTAGGTATCCACTGAATTATAGGGGCTTTAAACCGCTTAGCATCACTTAAGTCCGTACTCACGAACTCAGCCAAAACACCTTCTGAACCCTCACCCACATACCTAATATTCATGAACTCCATTAACCTAACATAACCTAAGTCCTTAAACTTATCTAAGTCATGACTATCTATATATACCTCCAGCTTGCCTTCCACTAACTTAGTTCTTATTTTCCTAGTACCGAGTTCCTTATTGGTCGGGTGTAAAGGAATTGAAACTTCACCAACGCCCTGAGGTACTGAAGAGATCAACACCTTTTTAGGTGGGTGGCTAACGAACATTAACCTCTTTGCTGTTGAGTCTACTAACTTCCTATTTATAGCCGCTACGTTCTCCCAACTAATTGCAGCGTCTGAAGACTTAACTCCGACCTCCAGGATAACCTTCCTAATAGTTTCTGCGAGTATCCCCCTATTCCTTAAGGATGCTATGGTTCCAAACCTTATGTCATCCATGGATTTAAACCTCTCTGGATGCTTAGCTAGCAACTCCTTAATCTTAGATTTACTTAAGATGAAGCCCTCCAGCTTTAGTCGACCTAAATTAATGACTTCAGGATACTCCCAATTGAGATGTTGATATAGGTACTTCTGCTTAAGCGTATTAACGGTGTGTTCCTTCCCTCTTAATATATGCGTAACTGACATTAAATGGTCATCAACACCTGCAGCGAAGTTATATGTAGGCCACACCCAATACTTAGACCCAACGACTGGATGCGGGTTCTTATCCGTATTTATTACTCTGAATGCAACCCAATCCCTCAACGATGGATCTGGGTTAAGCAGATCTGTCTTAACCCTTAATACCGCATCACCTTCGCCGAAGTAATTAGAGACCATCTTATCCCAGAGATCTAAGTTTGTCTCCATCGATGCATCTCTATGTGGACATGGCTTCATACCAATCTTATATTTGATGAATTCCTCCCTTCTACATAAGTCTACGTAAGCACCTCCAACACTTATTAATTCCCTTGCCACCGAATAGTAAACCCCCATCCTCAAAGATTGTATGTATTCCTCATCCCACTTAACTCCCAACCAATTAAGGTCTTCCCTAATTGCTGAGTACGCCTCAGGTAGCGGCTGCTTAGTCTTAGGGTCCGTATCCTCAAACCTTAAAATGAACTTCCCTTTATACTCCTTAGCATATTCGTAGCTAAGGATGGCCGGCCTAGCATTACCTAAATGTATAAGGAAGTCCGGATTAGGTGCGAATCTAGTCCTAACCTCTTTATATTTCCCAACATTCGGTAAAGGAGGTAAAACCTTCAGCTGAGCCTCCTTCCTCTCAACTAAGGTGTCTGGGAAATACTCCCTCAACAACCTAATCTGATCTTCATGACTCATACGATTAACTTCAGCAACTATCTCAGAAACTAAATCCTCTAATTCCTTAACAACTTTCCTCAAGTCGGGCATAGTCCCTAGCACCTTACCTAATACAGGCTTCACTGAGGCTTTACCATCATGATCTACGGCGTTCTTAAGAGCTAGTTTAAGGATTAAATCCCTAACCTCACTGCCGAACTTCTCTGACATACTCATCACCAACCACGTATATCTTATATGTTTGGGGTCTGCCAACTAATTCCTCAATAAGTACTATATAGCCTTTACATCTGGATTGGAAGCCCCTAACCTCACCCTTACCGGTGATTAAGTAAGCCAATAAGTCTCCTTCATCGACCCTCATACATTCATCAACATCTAGGATGACTTCACGCGCAGAAACCTCTAAAATACATACCTTAGCATCACGACTTACATGAATAAGCACATCTAACCTATCATTACGTACTAGCAGCTCATCCCTAACAACATCTCCATTAATTAAATCCCTCAAAGAGATACAGTCAATTCTCTCAAACCCCTCACAGAACTCCTTAGGAAGTAACTCATCACACTTACCGAGCTTATACTTACTACGTACGTAGCAGGAAACTCCTTCATAATATTTCGAAATACTATCTAAGAACTTATTCACCCTAGTTGTTAAACCCACTACTAATACAACCTCTTAGTTAGGAATAAAGCGAATTCCATCAAGAGCTTCTTAGCCTCTAAATCCTTCGCGTTAACACCATCAAGTGCCGTTAACCCCTTCTTAAGGTAATCCTCAGCAACTCTGTTGCTGAACTCTAAAGCCCCTGAATCCACTACTATCTTAGCGACGCGTCTAAGATCATCCTCACTTGCGTTGGACTTACCTAAATATTTAAGTATCACTTCCCTCTCACTACTACTCACGTTATTTAATGCATAGATTATGAGTAATGTCTTCTTACCTTCCCTGAGGTCGCTGAAGACGGGCTTACCCAACACCTTCTCATCACCTATTAACCCTAACTCATCATCCCTTATCTGGAATGCTATCCCCACACTTTTGGCGAATTCGCAAATCCTCACTAAATCATCATCATTAGCACCAGCAATTACGCTACCGATATACGCGGAGGCCTTAAACAACGCGGCTGTCTTCTTAAATATCATGGTTAGGTATTCCTCCATCCTAACGTCATCCCTACTTCCAAACTCCATATCTAATGACTGACCCTCTGCTACGGTGACTGCAGCCCATGTAAGCTCCCTTAAGGCCTTAACGAGTAAATTGTCAGGGACCCTACCCCACAACCTTAACATCGCCTCATAAGACTTAGCAAACAGTAGATCCCCCGCTAATATAGCCATAGCCTCACCGTAAATCTTATGAACTGTTGGTACACCTCTCCTAAACTCATCCCTATCCATTATATCGTCGTGGATTAACGTGAAGTTATGAAGAAGTTCAACACTGGCAGCAGGATATAGTGCTAAACCCTCATCAAGACCGAAAAGCCTAGCAGATAAGACCGTAAGTAGAGGCCTTAATCTCTTACCACCAGCTTTGAGGAGATGTAGGGAAGCGTTATAGAGTTTTCTCTCCTCTCCCCTCATCACTTCATCGATGATAGGGTTAACCCTCTCAGCTATCACCGATGCATACCTAAGTAACTCATCCACCATCAAATCACCAAAATAGAAGCGTTAAGGTATTTTTAAATCACGTTGAGTGATCCAGCTCTTAAGTGGGTCGTAAATGATTATAGGCTTCTTCCTCAACTCATATACGTTCCTAGCACCCGAGAGGACCATTAACGCCTTGATAGACTTAATAAGACCCGCTAAATACTCCTGTAGAGTACCATAGTGATATGCCTTAAGGAGCGGTAGAGCTAAACCAACTAAATCGGCACCTAACCTTAGGGACTTAACGATGTCTAACGCGGTTCTAATTCCGCCACTAGCTATTATGGTGGATTTAGGCGCCCCATTCCAAACTTCAACGATGGATGCTGCTGTTGGAATTCCCCAGCTTAGGAGTTCTGAAGCAACCCTCTCCTTAACCCTATCATTCCTTAATCTAGCTCTAAACATCTCAATCTTAGCCCAATTAGTCCCGCCGGAACCAGCAACATCGAAATACTTGATTCCCATCCCATTAAGTACCTCAGCAACTTCTTTAGAGATGCCGAACCCGACCTCCTTAATGATTAAAGGCACTGGAAGTTCCTTCATCACTACTTCAAGTCTCTTAATAAACCCCTTAAATGTATGTGAACCTTCAGGCTGTGTGAGTTCTTGAGCGACGTTTAGGTGAACAGCTAAAGCATCCGCACTAACCATGTCAACTATCTTCGTAATTAATGATAAGTCATAGCGAATGAACTCAGAAATTCCTATATTAGCAAGTATGGGGGACTTAGGTGCATATTCCCTGACAACAGCATACGTATATCTTAAGGACTCATCCTCGATGGCAGCCCTCTGACTCCCCACACCCAACCCTATTCCTACATCTTCAGCGATCTTTGCTAACTCAGCATTAATGTTTTCAGTACCGCGTGCACCTCCAGTCATACCGCTTATAATTAACGGTAGATTCAACCTCTTCCCCAAGAACTCAAGCGAAAGATCTACGTCGCTTAAATCCAACTCAGGAACAGCATTATGTACTATGTGAACACATTCAAGTAAAGTCTTTAGAGGCCCCTCAACATCCTCCCTCAATGATATATCTATATGCTCTAATTTACGATTGGAACTACCAGAACTCAATACTCAACCACCGTACCTACGGTAGAACTACCGACCAACACCTTATATACGTTCCCCTTAACCAAACCATTAACTATCCGTACCCTTACGTCCTTCACACCATACTTCAAGCCCTCTGTAAGTTTAAGCATCATAGATCCTGTGACGTCGTAATCGCTTGTCGAGAACTTAAGGTCCTTCAACTCCTCAGCACGTAAGGTTTCTATGAATTTAGCGTCTGAATGTACCTTAGGATCTTTATCGAATAAACCATCTACGTCTGTGACGAATACTATTTCATTAACATCTAATTCCTTAGCTAATACCCATGCAATTGTATCGCCAGAAAGTACCTCAAATACGTTATCGCTGATTATAACATCACCGTAGAGTACTGGCGTAAATCCTTTAGCTAAGTACTCCTTGAGTAGACCTAATTCGTATTTAAGCTTACCGCCTTCCTTCCAGAAGATCGTGTGAGGAGGTATCGACACAGGAGTTAACCCAGCCTCTATGAGCTCGTTAACTAAGTATGTGTTAAGCAACATCATCATATAGGAGGTGTGTGAAAAACACTTCACGTCTATCGCACCTACGGAACTTAAGCACTTCTTAATCGAGAAGTGGCCGAAACTCCCACCTCCGTGGATGAGGAGGAGCCGAACGTTAGGGTGCTCATTTAAAAAGCTAGCTAACTCAGACGACAAATACTTGATAATATCATGCCTAACACTCATAGGTTTATCCTTCACAGTTACTACGCTACCACCTAACTTAATGACTCTACAGGCGTAGCTCAATTTCAAGAATTAACACCTCATCGAAATCCCGAACATATAAGTAGGTATTACCTGAAGAATAGCTACGTAGGTATTGCTCATCAAGTACGTATATGCTTTCCCACACTTTGTTTAGAAGGTTGATATAGTCATGTAGCATTTCAACGTCCCTACTAATTAAGGATTTAAACACCTCTATGGTTGCCTGCCCAATTAGGTGGGTCAATACATTACTTACTTGCTCGTTACCAACGATGGAATTCCTGTACATCGCTTTAGTTACCGATGACACTGATTTAACGCTTGCCTCAAGCCCCTCTATCTTTACCGCTTCATCACCGTATCTCCATATATAGGCACCTACAACCCTGTCGTATAATCTTAAGGCTGTGACGCATTCAGGTACTCCCAACCTACTATCAACAACGTTTAGAAATCCGTATACCTCATCAGTCAGTCTCCCTGCAAGAATTCTAGCCATAGCGTTAGTTACGGCTACGTAAGTAAATCCCTTATAAGTAGGTGGACCTCCAACAACTACCCTGAATCCGTAGTTGAAGTTCAACTCATCACGTACAAATCGGTAAAAACTAAAGAGATATCTCTCTAAAGCCTCACCAGCATCAATGAGTTCTAATCCCTCATCACGCATTAATTCAACATTTACTGAAATTTTAGAATTCCTAATTGGGGAAACTATTACTGGGTTATGCTTCCGAGGTAAAGAAATACCGAAGAGTGGGAAGTATTCGCAGGTGCTTACGTTGACCTCGTTACTAAAATTAAGCAAGTGAAACCCTTCGAACTTTAGAAAATCCTCACAGATGCGTAACCAACAACCGCATCTAAATCACCAGTAATATCACCTGAGGTTGCATATTTGAGGACCTCGCCCCTACTACCACCCATACTTCGTGCGTAGTAAAGCAAAGCCATAACAGGTCCAACTCCACACATGCTTACGTTCCTCTCGTTAACGACATCGAATACGTCCTCAGGACTTAACTTGACGATGTGTTCCAACACCTCTCTATCTTTCTCGTAGGCAGTTGTCTGAGGTTCGTAATGACTCATATCACTTGAAGCTAGGACAACCACATCTCTCCCTAACTTATTGGAAGCATTAGCTATAGATCTAGCTAAGTCTTTAGCGATTTCAGGTACTTGATAAGCAATCACTATTGGAACTATCTTGAAGTTCTTAAATATAAATTGGAGAAAAGGTAGCTGAACCTCAATAGAATGCTCATATTTGTGAGCGTCATAGTTTACATCAACGTAGTTGGAATTCCTTAAAATCTCCTGAGCTAAGTCCGAGTCAACCTCAACATCACCTAGTGGGGTGCTCCACAATCCCCTATCATATATTGATACGGCAGTACCTATCCCGGTATGATTAGGACCTAACAATACGAAGGCCTCAGGTTTACCCTCTACAGCAACCCTGAAGTACGTATGGGCAGCTACTGGACCGCTATACATGTAACCAGCGTGAGGAACTACGTAACCATGACTCTCCCTACGCCTAGCACCAACCTCAGGTAAATTGCGGGGACCTAATTCATGGATGAAACACCATTTAATCCTATCTATAAGTTTAGCCTGCGAGGACTCGTAAAAAGAACCTGCAACCACTGGAGTCCTTTTTAAGACTCCCATTAACCCACCTTAGTTTCAAACTCCTCATAACCTACCGGCAACTCACCGTTAGGTGGTAGGACACCCTTCTCCCTTAGTAGCTGCTTTGTTAACAGCCAGTAGATAACAGCCAATGACTTCCTACCCTTATTATTCCCTGGAATAACTAAATCAATACCTGATAACTTATTATCAGTACTTGATATAGCGATAACTGGGATTCCTACCTTAGCAGCCTCGTTTAACGCCTGAGTATCCGCCCTAGGATCTGTTACGATAACTACGTCACTCTCTATGAAGGAGTTCAACCTCGGATTAGTTAATGTCCCCGGAACAAACCTACCAGTCAGTGACTTATTTCCTGTTAGTTTAGCGAACATCTCCACAGGTTTAAAACCGTATTGACGTGCTGATATGGCAACTATCGAACCTGTATTAAACCTAGAGAGGAATTTAGCTGCAACTCTAATCCTCTCATCTATCAACCTTACGTTAAGAATGTATAGACCGTCAGGCCTTAACTTATAGACGAATTCCTCCATATGTTTTGTACATATGTGTGTCCCGATATGTACTCCAGCAGCTAAGTAAATATCTAGAGGCACTAAGAGCTCTATAGTACCTTTTTCGGTAATTAATACTTTTTCGAACTCCTTTTTCTCGTCAGATGGGTTATACATAGTTATACCTTCCTCGAATACATTACTATCTCATTTATTAGGTCTACGTGTGAGAGTAGCATCCTCCTACAGCAATACCTTTTAATACCTAGGTTGTCTAAGACCTCGTCGGGTTTCCCACCTTCACTAACCTTCCTAGCGAATTCATCCCACTTATCACCGATTACAGCTCCGCATGTAAAACATCTAACTGGTATAATGACCATAATACATCACCTATAGGACTTCTGCCTCCACCTCCTTGCGCTATACCTCATCCACTTCTCAGGCTCTGTCTGTCTCGAGTCTCCGGCTAACATAGCCCTACCGTATTCCTTAAAGCGTTGCTTAAGTTCATCACTACCGGTAAAGAGAAGTAGAGCTCTAGCTATAGCTGTCCTTGCAGCCTCTGCCTGAGACATATAACCACCTCCGCTGACTGAAACCTTAATATCTACGCTATTCCATATTCCCTCCCCAGCAAGTAGTAAAGGTTCCATAATCTTCAACCGTGCCATTTCGATAGGAAGTATCTCTAAGGGGATTCCGTTCACCCATACCCTGCCTTTACCAGGCTTTAGCGTAACTCTAGCCACTGCTGTTTTCCTTTTACTTGACGATATAACGATCTTTAGTTGACGCCCACTCAACTCTTCCACCCAAGCATCCTAGCTATTTCACCAACAGTTATAAATCCTCTATTAAGTCTTGATGCTTCTGCATCAATAACTCTAACAGCTTCATACTTCTTTAACTCTTCTGGGTAACCCACATAGACCTTCAAGTTCTTAAGCAACATAACTCCCCTCCAATTATCCTTAGGTAACATACCCTTAACAGCCCTCTTAACTATTGCTACAGGGGACCTAGGCCTCTTAGGAGACCACTTATAAGGATTTCTTAAGGTCTTAATCTCAAACCAAACTCTATATGAGTCGATCACCATGTGAGGATTTCCACTGACTACCGCCTTCTCCGAATTCACTACAACCACATTATAACCACTTAACAATGCTTTAGATATAGCTGTCGCTAATCTACCTAAGATAGCTCCTTCAGCATCAAAGACTACGACCTTACCCTCATTCATACTATCACCTTCACACCCTTACCTTCCGGATCCTCATTAAGTAAATCCCTAATATGCATTAACCTACTCCCAGAAGCCTTGACCTTATCTGCAGCACTTAAAGATATAGATGCCACCGCTAACGTGATCTTCTTGTTGAGACTGCCAACACCCAATACTTTACCAGGGACTACAACTACATCACCGTCACTCACGTATCGGTTTAACCTACCTAAGTTAACGACAACTCTATCCCTACTTGGTTTAGAGAGTAAATCCGCAACGTAATCCCATACAGGTGCTTTATACTTATTTGATGCTTTCTTTAACTCCTTAATCAACTTCCTCAACATTATATTTGTAGGACCTGTTCTCCTCATATTAACTCCCTCCAAACTTATCTATCTCTTCGTAAACACTTCTTAACTTATTAACAATAATCTTAAGAGCTTCAGAAAAAATTCTTTCCGGACTTAACGCACCGCTACTCTCTATATAAAGCATGTACTTACCATCATGCCAACCGAGTTCTATAGCTTCCTGATCGCAGACTTTAACACACTGCCTACACAGTATGCATCTACCCTCATCGAACTCAATACCTTTAGAAGTTAAGTTAAATACCTTCCTCGGGCAGGTCGAAATACACTTACCACATAAATTACATCTATTTCCATCAACAGATATCTTAGCTAAGTACGTAATGTTGGCAACCGTAGCGGGGCTCCATTTAATGTGTTCCTTACCCCTACCTAATCTAGCCCTAGCTTCGAAGGCCAATCTCTGACCAGGAGCTAACACAACGATAGGTATGTCGGGATTCACAGGTTTTATGCTGGGGTCATGAGGGATTAAGTCACGGGAGTAGACAGTTAGCATATCGTCCTTTGCAGACACGTCGAGCGTTATGATAGCGTAACAACCCTCACATCCTTCCGCCTCCTTACACTCAGCACACTCCTCAGGAGCTTTATACTTTTCAATAGCTTCATCCGATGTAAAGGGTATTAATCCTAGCCTATGGGCAATTATCTCATCATACAGAGCTGATGTGTTATCGATGAAGATAACCTCATCAATAGCAATAGATGGGACCTCAGCTAACGCAGCCCTCCGAATAGCGTTTATTAACTGTAGAGGGACCCCATCAAAAAGTATCTTTATATAGTTGCTTCCACTCTCCACGACACTAATATTAAAACCCATTAAATCCACCTAGACTCTACGTCCGCGCCTACCGCCAGGCCTTCTCGTAGTATCGTGAGGTATTGGAGTTACGTCCTCAATCCTACCTATTATGAAGCCTGCCCTAGCAAGAGCCCTTATAGCTGCTTGAGCTCCAGGACCCGGTATCTTAGGTCCATGCTCTCCAGGACCTCTAACCTTAATGTGTATAGCACCTACACCCTTATCCATAGCGTCTTGAGCTGCCCTATACGCGATCATCATAGCAGTGTAAGGAGATGGTTTCTCCCTATCAGCCTTAACTACCATACCGCCAGAAGCCTTAGATACTGTTTCAGCACCACTTAAGTCAGTTATGTTGATTATGGTGTTATTAAAAGAGCTGAAGACGTGTGCAATACCCCACTTAATCTCCCTGACTGAGAACATATAACCACCTACCCTCTAACAGCTACCTGAGGTATCTTAGAGACCAACGTAATTAAGTTTTCCTCACTTCTAGGGACTAAATACCCAGGTGAGGTAACCCTACGAGAACCTATCGCTATATGACCATGAACTACTAACTGCCTAGCATGGTAGACGCTCTTAGCAAGACCTTTCTTAAATACTATGGTCTGCAACCGCCTCTCCAGTAGATGCTCAACATCTAGGCCGAGGATATCCTCCAGAACAGAGTTTTCACTTTCTAGAAGGCCCATAGTATAGACCTTCGAAATTAACTGCTTTTCCTTAACAACCCTAACGTCAGGAGGTAAAGAAAGTAATGCTTTAGCCTTCCCCCTCAACTCCCTAAGTACTGTTTGAGCAACCCAAATCTCCCTCTTGTTCCTCAACCCATACTTACCAATAAGTTCTAACTCCCTAGCCAACCTATCCTTAATCCATGGATGTCCCGGCCTCTCCCACTTCTTACGAGGTTTCCTAGGATCTCCCATAAATCATCACTTCTTCTTACTAACACCTAAGGTAGGGCCTAACCTACCTGTCGTATGGGTCCTCTGCCCTCTAACCTTAAGACCTAAAGCATGTCTAATACCTCTCCAAGACTTAATCCTCTTCTCCCTCTCAATATCTTCTCTAGCAACATACATAAGGTCAGCACCGATGAAGTGTAGGTCGTTACCTGATGCGTAGTCCTTCCTCCTGTTTAAAGCCCAAGGAGGTATGCCGTAGTTCAGGGGATTAGCTAAAACGCTTTCTATGTTTTTAACATCACTATCTGAGAGATACCCAACACGTAAACTAGGGCTCAGACCTAAAACCCTAACGACATAAGTAGCTAGCTGGTAGCCAACCCCCTTAATCCTCAATAAACCATACTGCAGTTTAAGATTGCCATTCAGATCAGTGCCAGCTACCCTAACTATATGTTTAAACGTAGCTTCAGGCATTAGTGATTACCACCATTACGCCTTTTCAGTATACACTAAAAGATATATAAGCTTTAAAATAAATCTACCCATCAACACTCATCATATCCCCCACATACGTAGATGTATATCTCCAAATCATTGTGTGATAGATTTAATAACGCCGTTATATATTACATAAGTGGTGATGAAATGAGTAAAATATCAATAATAGTCGCTTCAGAGAGGCTGGATAAGCTCTACCCTGCAGCGACATTGGCCGTTACAGCTGCAGTCATGGGTTGGGAGTCTGAGATGTTCTTCACCTTCTGGGGCCTTCTTGCCTTAAGGAAAGGCTTTATACCAAACGAAGTTAGTTCAGACTATAGGAGGTTCGAAGACAGTTTAAGAAAGGCTATAAGCTCTGAGGCACTACCGAACTGGCACTCATTAATAATGGAGGGAAAGAAGAGTGGTAGACTTAGGATTTACGCTTGTTCAGCAACTATGGAACTACTCAACATCAAAACTGAAGATCTAGCAGAATACGTAGATGGTGTCGCCGGTGCTCCAACCTTCTTAACTTCTGCTAAGGACTCAGACATAACTCTATTCATTTCCTAAGAAGGTGATCTAAGTGAAGGCCGATGCGGTAGTTGATGCGAGGTATAAGTCGTGTCCAGGTCCTTTGTTGGCGTTAGTCAACACGGTTATGAGGTCGAAGCCCGGTCAAGTTATTGAGTTATTAGCTACGGACCCTGCTGCACCTAATGACGTTAAGGCGTGGGCATCACATGTTGGTCATAGAGTCATTAAAGTAGAAAAAGAAAATGATACTTACCACATATATTTGGAGGTTTTAGGTTGAGCCACAGCGACCTATCTAAATCAGTGAACGAGTTAATAGAGTCTCATGGAGTACCTAGGAGGGAGGTCTACCTAGACCATGAGAACTCGGGTATGGTCTTCCCTGAAGCCCTAGAAGCTATGGTAGGTGCTTACAAGAGTTCAGGCAGGGGCCATCCATCGATATCCCACCTAATCGGGTGGGTAAGCTACCAATCCCTCTACGAAGCTACTGAAAGAGTTGCTTCAGCAATTAACTGCAGTCCGGAAGAGTTAGTCTACACACATAGCGGTAGTGAGGCAAACAACTTAGCGATAATGGGTTCAATAGGCGTCTCACCCAATAGGAAGAAAATAGTGGTTTCAAGCATCGAACATCTAAGCGTTATGTTCCCAGTAGAGAAGTTTAGGAAATACGGTTACAAAGTTGTGAAAATACCTGTTAATGAGGAGGGATTCATAGACCTAGACATACTTTCTAGAAACGTAGATGGTGAGACACTCATGGTGAGCGTGGCTTCCGTTAATCACGAGATAGGCACTATTCAAGACATGAAGGCAATCGTAGATATAGTTAGGGATAAGGATGAAGGCATTCTAATACACACCGATGCCTGCGACGCTCTAGGGAAGGTACCATTAGATATGAAGAAATTAGATGTAGATCTTGCGTCATTCAGCAGCCATAAAGTATATGGCCCGAAAGGAGTTGGGGTGCTGTACGTCAAGGATGGAGTGAAATTGGAGCCGATACTATATGGGCAAGTAAGTACTCAGAAATTATGGCCTGGCGTTGAAAACGTACCGGCAATAATAGGTTTCTCCAAAGCAGTCGATATGATGTACACGAACTTCAGTGAATTTACTTCAAGAATGGCTAATCTCAGAGACCGCCTAATAAGTGGTGTGCTAAGCAATGTTGAACATACGTTACTTAATGGACCGCGTGGAAATCTACGAGCTCCAGATAACGTAAACATCAGCTTCCTCTACTGTGAGGGGGAGGCTTTAACCGTAGAATTAAGCATGAATGGAATATACGTGTCGAGCGGTAGTGCATGCACTAGCCGTATACTAGAACCAAGCCACATACTCCTCGCAATCGGCCGTAGGTATGAGGAAGCTCACGGAAGTCTGTTAATGAAGACATCACCATTCCACACAGTAGATGATATAGAGTATGTATTGGAGGTATTGCCGAAGGCTGTAGGGAGGATTAGGTCTTTAAGCCCTATAAGGCATCACATGAGGTGATGAGGAATGTCAAGCCGAGTTCCCCTAACTTACGGTAGGAAGGTAATAGAACTCTTCAGAAATCCTAAGAATCTAGGTAAGATTGAGGACGCTGATGCAGAGGCGCTTGCAGGGAGCTTAGCATGCGGCGATATGATAGCTATATATCTGAAGGTGGATGAGGGTAATGGATTAATCACAGATGCGAAGTTTGAAAGTTACGGATGCGCTGCAAACATCGCTGCAGCAAGTATACTAACGGAGATGATTAAAGGTAAGACCCTTCAGGAAGCGTGGGGCATTTCATGGAGAGACATATCCAACGAGTTAGGAGGCCTACCTCCAGTGAAGTATCACTGCGGAG
This sequence comes from Sulfolobales archaeon, assembly GCA_025058345.1. GTDB lineage: Archaea > Thermoproteota > Thermoprotei_A > Sulfolobales > NBVN01 > DTCV01. The sequence continues at coordinate 199,921 of JANXEN010000002.1, read as the reverse complement.
TACTGGCTGTGGGAGCCCTTAGGAGGGCTATCAGAGCGTACTACGAGAAAAGACCCAAACCTGAATGGCTCCCGAAAGAACAAACTCAAGAGGAAAAACACGCGTTAGAGGAGGAGATGCTCATGGAAATACTTGCCAACAAGATGAGAAGTGAAAGGCATCAAAGCAGTACAGCACAAGCTAACGACATAGAAAGAAATGAATGACGTGGTTAATTTGAAGCTGCCATGCGAACTATACGGTCAACGCATCATACCTGTGGTAAGGGCATACATAGCTAAGGAACTCATCGAGAAATACGGCCTAACCCAAATTGAAGTAGCTAAGAAGTTAGGCATAACTCAAGCAGCTATAAGTCAATACCTCCACAGTAAACGCGGGCTTAAATACCTAGAAATGTTTAAGAATGCGTCAAACCAGATCGAACCAAACATACACGACATAGCTGAGGGAATTTACCTAGGTAAGATAAGCCCTGATGAGCTGAAGATAAAGCTCTGCGAGTTATGTCAACTGATTAGGAGAAACATGTATGAGGCGAAAGACCCACCTTTAAATAGATAAATAATCAAAAAGATATTACCTATACCAAAAAGCTGGAATAATTTTAGGAGTTGGGCTCAAGACCGTGAATTTAGGCTCAATCAACTCAGTAGAGTACTCATTCCCAACTTTTCGTATAGCTATAATCTTAACCCAATTGAAATCATCTCTAAATGGGAAATCAACCCTATAATGTCCCCCCCTACTTTCCTTCCTAAACAACATAGCAGTAAGCATCGCAATTGACGTATCAACCATGTTTCTTAACTCTAAGGCGGTGATTAAGTTCTTTCCTCTAACCTCAACGTTAGGCAGAACTTCATTCCTATACCTAATTATATCATTTAAAGCTTTTGACAGCGATTCACCGCTCCTAATTACGGTAGCGTTAAGCCATAGTATACCTTTTAACTCATCCTTAACCTTCTTCGGGTCGTGGGACCCGGACAATTCAGCAATACTGTTGATGTTGTCTATTATTTTCTCTGACACATTACTCCATTCATTACCTATGTTTGAGTTCCTAGCAAACTCTGCAGCGTATCTGCCAGCCCTAGCCCCAAATACCTGACAATCGGCTAACGAATTCCCTCCAGGCCTATCAGAGCCGTGTTGTCCTCCAGCAACCTCTCCAGCTGCATATAGGCCCCTTATGTCGGATTCAGCTCTTTCATTTATTAATACACCACCGTTTAGGTGTTGTACAGCGGGCGCTATCTTTATCGGCCCTTTACGTAGATCTAATCCATGCATCGATAAGAATTTCCACGCATATGGTGCCTTATCAACAACCTCATCACCTACATGACTGAGATCGAAAAATACACAACCATCTGGTGTTCCTCTACCTTCAAATATTTCGGTAAAGCAAGCAACATCTATGATCCCAGAGGGGTTCCTAGTAGTGAATGGGAAAGTCACAGACTTCCACCTATATATGTCATAAATATCGACGCCGCTAGGCAGGTAACGCCAAAGAAATTCATCACCATCTTTATTGTATAGTTTTGGACCTAATTTCCAAAGAGGTCCCCCAACATCAAATTTAACGTTAGAGGTCACGCAGGGGCCTATTTGCATGAATTCCATATTAACAACACGTGCTCCGGCCCTCAATGCCATCGCATATCCATCACCAGACATCCCTTTAGGATAAACGCTATGTGTGAAGATGTCTCCTAACCCGCCAGTAGCCAAAACTACTGACTTAGCTATGAAGACTTTAGGTTCAAGTTTATTGACGTCAACCCCGACAACACCATAGCAACGGTTTTGGTCTACTATTAAGTCTACAACCATAAAATTTTCCTGAACCTCTACTCCTGAATCTCTAACTACCTTGGTTAACACCTCCATAATCCTTTTACCCGTATCAGCCCCTGTTCCACATGCCCTCGGATATGTTGCACCGTCAGACATCAACTGTAGGAACTTCCCATCATTAGATTTAAGAAAAGGTACACCATAACTGACTAGTTCGTAAAACCTATCAACTGCTTCATAAGCTATGATCTTAGCTAGTTCCTGATTTAAGACGTAAGCCCCAGTATTAACTATATCTTTAAGATGCTCTTCTGGACTGTCATTCGGATCGCCAAGCCCTAGAGCAACTGAGTAAGCCATCCATTCTGATGCGGAATTGGGCGTGCATCCATCAACACCTAATTTACCTCTACATAACATCAATACATCAACCTTAACTTTCTTTGCCTCAATTGCTGCCCTACACCCAGCACCTCCACATCCGACAATGAGCACATCCGTACTACGAACTTCCACCAAATAACACCTCAAGTATTAACTATCCTAACCCCTAATGAAGTTAAGAATTCAATAACCTTAATCATATGCTCTTTAGGCGGTATGAATACAGATGTTAAACTGCTAAGCGGGTAATCTCTTCCTAAAGCTTCATACTTATGCTTTCCAAGTTCATGGTATGGAAGGAGTTCGACCGATACCTCATATTTAAGAGAACTAATGAATTCGGAGATGCCCTTCAAATTTTCATGGTCGTCGTTAACGTTAGGTATTATCGGAATCCTTATTACGAAATCCTTTGGACCTATTAACCCTTCTTCAATAACGTACCTTATATTATTGAGTATTAGCTCATTTGAAACCCCAGTCAACTTCATATGTTTAACTGGGTCTATGTGTTTAATATCAACAAATAAGTAATCAACATGCTTCATAACACCGCTGATTAGATTGGTACTCGTATAAAGGCTCGTCTCAACAGCTGTATGTATGGAGTACTCTTTAGCCTTCCAAAGTAATTCCTTAAGAAACTCATGTTGGGAGAATGGCTCACCACCTCCAACTGTCAATCCACCGCCACTCCTTGCATAGAATTTCATATCCTTCAGAACTTCCTTTAAAATGTCGTCCACCGTTACGTACATACCAACTAACTTCCTAGCGTTATTAGGACATACCTCAACACAAGTACCGCAAGAATTACATAAATTCTTATCAAACACCACATCACCGTTCCGTAACTTAATTGCTCCAGCGGGACAGACCTCAACACATTTCCTACATCTGGTACAATAATTTCTAAAGTACATGACCTCAGGTCTTGCCAGCTGACCTTCTGGGTTACAGCACCATAGACATCTTAATGGACATCCTTTAATGAACACTAAGGTCCGTATGCCTGGACCATCATGTATCGAATATCTTTGGACGTTGAATATTAGTCCTTTGATCTGCTGCATAAAACCACTTTAAATGACTTATCAAACGTTTTCATGCTCAGTTCTAGCTATTATGTGATCTTGAACCTCTTTGCTTAATTCTACAAAGTAAGCACAATAACCAGCGACTCTAACTAGTAGACCCCGATACCTTTCAGGATGTTTCTGAGCCTCCCTCAAGGTATCCGCAGATATGATGTTGAACTGCGTATGGAATATACCAAAATCTAGTAATGACCTAATGAAGGACACAAATCTCATTACTTTAGTGTCATCATTAATCATCGAAGGTGAAAATTTAAGGTTGAAGATGTAGCCCTGAGGAAGTAGTTGGGAGTCTATGCGTGATAGTGACTTTATAACTGCTGTAGGGCCCTTCAGATCTCTACCGATAGTTGGAGATATGTTATCGTTCAATGGTTCGCCTCCTTTCCTACCGTCTGGTGTCGGACCTGTTCGCCAACCATAGCTTACGTTGCCTGTTAATGAGTAAACACTGGCAACGAACCTACCTCCTCTTGGATTTTCATATCTACTTATCTCATCTACGTAAGCTCTAATTACCTGAGACGCAATTTCGTCTACGTACCGATTATCATTACCGAACTTAGGAGATTCATGAATGAGCCTTAACCTTAAGTACTCTCCATCACCACCTTCAAAGTTATTGCGCAACTGTTTCATTAATTCCTTCATAGTAATTTCCTCCTTATCGAATACTAGATACTTAATTGCGGCCAGGGAATCTGAGACAGTTATAGGTCCTATAGCTATTGGTGCTGTGAAGTTGTAAAGCGCTCCGCCGTTAGTAAAGTCTAAACCACTCTCTATGCATCCTTCAGTAACCAGCGAGAAGAGCGGATGCGGTGTTAACTCTGCTTGAACCCTATCAATTATGTTTACGGTCGTCACCAATAACTTAACGGCGTAGGATAGTTGAGATCTAAAGGCGTCCCACAAATCATAGTAAGTCTTAAACTCTTCGGGATTGCCGGTCGGTAAACCAACAATTACGTCGGCGTTGTTAGGATGTAGATGGAATTCCTTACCATCGTAATACCACATAACCCTTCCTTCATTTAGTGCTAACTCTAAGCACTTAGCTAAGTTTATCTGACCAAAATTACCACCACTACACGTCTTGCCAGGGATTATTGCTTCAGAACATCCTAACAGAGCATAATCCCTAGCATCCTCCAAGGTAACCCCAACGTTGATAAGTGCTGGAATAACCGCCATATCATTAAATAGCTTAACTTTAGATGGGTTCTTAGCTATGTGCTTAGTTAGGAACACCAAAAATTCCTCAGAGATTTTCGGGTGTAGCCTTATGGCGAAGTCTGGTTGCATAAGACCTACTTCAGCGTCTGCCTTAAGACATAAATAAGTTAATTCATTTACAGCATCCTCACCATCTCTGGTAACTCCACCTAAAGTTATTACTTGACCTAATGCTGGACCCGCATTTATCACCGCTCCTTCGTTATCGTACACTTTATTGATTACATTCGTCTTTATGTAGAAAGCCTCTATAAGCTCTAGAGCTGATTCATCATCCAATAGACCCTTATTAACGTCGTTTATATAATAGGGATACATGTATTGGTCAAACCTTCCAAGCGCCACTGCGAGACCGTTCTGTTCTATTTGTGCCGTAAGCAATATAAACCAAACAGACTGAAGTGCTTCCCAGAAATTCCTAGCAGGGTTTGCAGGAACGTTGTCGCAAATCTCAGCAACCCTCTCTAATTCCATTTTACGACGTAAGTTCATCTCCTTAACGGCCAACTCCCTAGCAAGTGAGGCATACCTCTTAGCGAAGTGTATTACTGCATCAGCAGTTATTAGTAGAGACTTATAGAAAATAACTTTATCGTAATAGTAAGGGTCGGTCTCATCTATATTATTCAGCGCATTAATCACTTCATCTTTAATTCCATTAAGACCCAACTTAAGAACTTTCTCGAAATCAGGAACGAAATGGCCATGTCCGGATGTTATATAATTATAGACGCTGAAGACCCCGTACTTCATAGCCCTCTTACAAGTGTCTGGAAGTAACGTAAGGACCCTATCCATTACAGTCTTTCCCTTCCAATAACTCAAAGTCTTCCTCAACAACTGCATCTCCTCATCAGTTATCTTGAACTTATCTCCTGGGCGTGTAGGCCATGAATGCATCTCGTTTAAAATTTTGTCTACCTGCCACTCAGGGAAGAGAGGGCCGGCCCTAGGTTTATGGCTTTGATTACCTACTATTAATTCCCCATCTAATATATGTATAGGCATTTCTGACAATACCTTACGTAGGGCTTTAGCCCTCCTAATTGGTGGAGGCTCACCCTCAGTCTCTCTATAAGACTCCGTAACTAATAGAGCTCTATTCACGTCGATTTCTCTATCAATTAATACGTGACTCTTAAGTAGTTTTATACGTAAAGCTCTTGAATCTTTATCACCTTTAAATGACATGTATTAACTCCACGTAATTTAATGATATTATAGCATATTATATTTTGCTAGATAATAGAGAGCTAAGGCAACCCATTAAATTATGTGCTCGGTTCTAAAGATTATCTGATCCTGTAGCTTTTTATCAAGTGATGTGAAGTAGGCACTATAACCAGCGACCTTCACAATGAGGTTAGCATACTTTAAAGGTTCTTTTTGCGCTGCCCTTAAAATTTCTGCAGATACCGTATTGAACTGTACTTGAAATCCCTTCAAATCTATTAAGTAGGTCGTCAGCATCTTAACGAATCGAATGAGCTTAGCATCCTCAACACTTCCGAACGCATCAGTTAACGCACTTGGGTGGAACCTAATGTTTAATATATTACCGTTGACGAAGAGTGAATGATCAATTTTTGAGACACTCTTAAGGGTTGCTGTAATCCCTGTTCTATCCGTTCCTGGATGCGGTGATGCGTTATCAGCAAGCGCTTCACCAGCAAATCTGCCATCCGGTGTTGCACCTGTTACCTCACCCTCTGGGACATTAGCCGTTAAACCTTGAAGCGATAACCCAAATACTGCCCCTCTTAGGGGTCTGTACTTCATTATCTCATCATAGAACATCCTAGAAATTATCGTAACGTACTTGTCTACACAATCCATATCATTACCGTACTTAGGCAGGCTTATAGCAAGCCGTCGCAACTCCCTACCCTTATCCCCTTCCCAATTACTCAGCAAGACGTCTCTAAACTCCTCTAACGTAAGTAATCCCCTATTAAACACTAATTCTTCAATCACATATAGTGCATTAGCAACATTGGCTATTCCATGACCCTGAATTATTGTGTGGGAATACTCATTATTAGGACCTCCACCTTCACTGATGTCGGCACCATATTCAATCCTATGGTCTATTAATGATGAGGCAAATGGTGTTGGATTTAAGTCAGCATCTATAGCAGATGTTACGGATGTTAGAGGTACTATGAATTTAGCGTAAAAAGTTAACTGCTTCCTAAATTCGTCAATAAATTCATCTATGGACTTAATTTCACTCATCATTTTGGAAGTTCGGAATAAGCGTAAACCGTTCCTAGGATTGCATCCTTCATTCAGAGTTATCTCCAAGATCTTTAGCAAGTTGAAGTAGCAGTCCCCACCGGTGAAGGATAGACTCTTACCAGGTATGATTGCTTCAGAACACCCAGCTATTGCGTACTCTCTAGCATCCTCTAACCGAATACCAATGTTCATTAGTGCTGGGATTACAACTTCGTCAGAGAAGAAGGCAGGTAATCCTCCGCCATGCTTTATTAGAGCCTTAGTAGCGTGGATTAAAAGCTTTTCAGGAGTTCTAGAGTGAACTCTCAATATAATAGTTGGTTGTGGGAGTTTAACTTCAGACAAAGCTTCTAGGAAGAGATATGTGAGTTCATTAGTTGCATCGAATCCTTCCCGCGTCTGCCCGCCTAAAGTTATCGTCATGAATAAGGGATAGCCAGTCTTATATCTGGTCTCACTCCAAGGTCTAACTTTATTTAAGGTATTCATCTTGATTAAGAAGCATTTAATGAGTTCTAAAGCATCTTCCCTACTAATCTTACCTCTAAGTATATCATCCTTGTAAAATTGGTAAAGATATTGATCTAATCTACCTAAAGATACTGAATGGCCGTTCGACTCAATTTGAAGTATTAGGTGTGCAAACCATATCAACTGTAGAGCTTCCCTAAAAGTTTTAGGAGGTCCGCTAAGCAGAGAACTGCAAACCTCTGAGATCGTAATTAATTCACTCCTCCAGTCATCATCGTACTCTACATCAGCCATTTCTTTAGCTAGAATGCTGTACCGCTCCACAAAGTTCAGAACGCCCTCATATACAATCTTGACAGCTTCTAAAAACAACCTCTTCTTAAATGCTTCACTCTTTGCCAGGTCTAATTTGCTTATCTCATCCTCAACTTTCTTGAGAATCCCTGGAAAGCCTAACTTTAAAAGATTTGAGTAGTTAGGTATTATGTGCCCGTCGCCTGAAGACTTTCTAACACCTGCATATATAACGTCGTTTAGTACGAAACTATCGATATCAAATGCTCTTAATACTTCGTCAGGCAGTACGAGCGATGTGAGGTACTTGACCCTATCCTCATGAGTTTTACCCAACCAGTAGCCAGAAATTTCACGTACAGCGTTCCTTACATGGTCGTCTACAGTAAAAGAATCGAATGGTCTTTTAGGTATTTCTTCCAACTCATTTATCAAAAATGATACAGAGAATTCCGGAAAGAGTGGAGCTGCCCTAGGCCTAGATGCTTGATTACCTACTATCAACTCTCCCTTTAAGATGTAAATACTCATCTTCTCTAAGACCTCTTTAACGGCCTTAGCCCTCCTAATCACCTGAGGTAGACCCTCACTTCCCTTATACGATTCAGTAAATATCACTGCCCTTTCATGACATAATGATGGCTTAAACCTCATTATCTCATTATAGAATTCATCAACTAACCTAGCTAACCTATAAGAATTCATATCATCATCGATTAGAAAATGTTGATAACGTTTTTATGTTTTAATTTTCACATAATTAAATATAAAATTTAAAAAGGAAGTTTATCTATATTGGGAGCCCTAGGAGTCTTGGAAACCATAAAATAGTCTCAGGGAACAGCGTTATTATGAGATATATCAATACATATATTAGTAGGAATGGTAATAATGCCTTGAAAACATTTTCCATCTTCTCACCCAGTGACTGTAACGATATGAAAAGCACTGTTCCAACTGGTGGAGTGACGTTACCTATCAAGTTGCCTGCTAAGAATAACGCGTTGATGTGGTAGGGATTTATACCTAGAGGCATTAAAGCAGTTACCGCTAGCGGTGCCATAGCTATACAAAGAACTATTACGTCTATGAAGCAACCCATAGCCAATAGGATCGCGACTAGAGTTAACAAAGCTAAGTAAGGAGTTGTAGTGGACATAGACCTCAGCATATCGATGAACGATTTATTAAGGCCTGTAAGGCTCATGGTATAGCTCATAAGGTAGGAGACACCTACTAAGAGCATAACCATTCCAGTAGTTACTGCCGAATCAACTAAGACGTCACGTAATAGCTTAAGGTTTAATTTCCTGTAAACGGTTGCAAGTATCAATGCCGCTAAGCAACCTGCTGCACCTCCTTCAGTGACTGAGAAGACTCCGAAATATATACCTCCAAGAACTACTAACGGCATAAGAAGTAGTGGAAACGCCTTAATGATCCTTACAGCAATTTCTTTTCTATTATAACCTCCCTCAGATATGGCTGAAGGTCCTTTCATCCACCTATTTGCTATTACGAGGATTAACAATGTGAGGAAACCGATCACGAGGAATCCTATGGCTGCACCAGCCATGAAGTTAGTTAAAACCGAAGTATTAGTTGCTACTGAAAGTACAATACCGGTTATTGATGGAGGTATGAATGAGCCTAGAGGCGCTGATGCAGCTATTACGGAAACCACAAACGGTTTGGGGTAACCCTTCCGAACCATTTCAGGTCCAATTAGACGTGAGAAAGTTGCGGCAGTAGCATTTGCTGACCCAGTAAGTGTTCCGAAGAACGCGCTTGCCAAAACAGTAACTATAGCTAAACCGCCCTTAACTTTAGCCACCAGAGGTTCGAGCGCGTCGATTAGCAATGATGCAAGCCCAGTCTTCTGAAATACAATACCCATGAAAGTGAATAGATATATGGCTAACATTGTGAATGATGCATAAGGCATAAAGATCGCTTTGAAAGCTAAGGAGAGTTTAGCACCTCCCAAAAGTAGTGATATTAGACCGCTAAGTCCTAGAGAGAAAGTTATAGGTATACCTAAAAATACGAAGATAAAGAAGAACATGAAGAATAAACTCATTATTATTGCAGGATCGAACAACATAATTAATCACCCAGAACAAACGTTACTGCCTTCATAAAGTACCGAACAATCATGAACGAAAGGCCTACAACACCTGCATAGTAGTAGTAAATCATTGGAGCCCGTAGCACAGTGGTGTAGTAATTATAGTAAAGAGGTAGGACGTCAAGAGTTGCATACAGCATTATAACCAAGAACGTGATTATTGATAAATATATGAACGTTTGGTAAAACTTACCTAGGCGTTTCCTTTTAGCAATAACTCTATCACTAATTAGAGATACTGTTGGATGTTCACCGGATCTAAGTAAGTAACTAGCACCAAGCAGTGAGAGCCAGGTAAAAAACAGCCGAGATAATTCATCCTCGTAGGGAACACCTATGTGGAAGAAATATCTACCTAGAGCAGCGTATAGAAGTAACCCAATTAACAAAGTACCGCAAACGACTACTATAGGGATCTCAATAGCTGTTAGGGCTTTATCTACGAATTTTAAAAAAGAATTTAATTTATTACTCATACAGCAGCACCGCCTACTTAGACGCTCTATATTTCTCTAACCACTGGATCACATCTAAACCTATTTTCTCTTTATTAGCTTCTATGAATGCTTTTAGCTTCTCAAACATTGGCGCTGGGTCTGGCTTAGTTATGTTAGCTCCCCTTTCCTTAACAATCTCGATGGCTTTATTCTCAAACATCATAACGAACTCAGTTTTGTAGTTGGTAGCCTTAACAGCAGCATCAATAACTATTTTCTGGAGTACCGGTGGAAGTTGGTCATATTGTTTCTTACTTATCAAAGTAACGTGTTGAATTATAAACCATGGTAGTAATGCGTAGTTAGGTGCTACCTCGTAGAACCTCATAGATAGGTATGAGGGCGGTTCGTTCTCTAAACCATCAATAGCACGTGTCTGTAATGCTGTGTAGACCTCCGTATATGGCATCGATATTGGTGAAGCACCTAAATACTTGAGAGCCTCTATGTGTACTGGAGTAGGCATGACTCTGATCTTCATATCCTTTAAATCGCTGACAGAGTTTATTGGCTTACCTGGAACTGTTATGAAGTATCTAGTACCTCCAACGCTGAATCCAACACCGATCAGCCCTAACTCCTCAAGCCTACTAAGCCTTGTCTTAGCAACATCAGACTGACTGAAAGCCTTAACCTCATCCAAATTTCTAAAAAGTCCAGGATAGTCAGCGAAAAGTAAAGCACTGGTATACCCTGACAACCTGGAAGTTGCTGCTGTAGCTAGGAATAAGTCCCCAGCACGGAGCAACTCAATACTATCTAACTCATCACCTAATTCACCTGCCGGATGAAGAACTACTTGAACTGCGCCTCCAGTAGCCTTCTCAACCTCATCCTTAAACACTTTAAGCGTTAGCGTGTGAGGGTCACACTCACCGTAGGGATTAAGATTACAAGGATTGGGAGCCGTAACACATGCAACATGTAATGTATACTTACCGGGTGGTATAGATGGAGTAGGGGTTGGGGAAGGAGTAGGTGAAGTAGTTGGAGAGGGAGTAACTGTAACCGTAACTGTAACTCTCTCAGTAACTCTAGTAGTTACAGTAGTGGTAACCGTTGATGGAGCGCCTACAGAAACTGTAGTGGTTACAGTCCTTGGTGGCGGGACAGCTGAAGAACCTGCGAAATAACCGCCAACACCAGCAACGATAACCAACACAACCAACACACCAACTAAAGATTTTTGAACACTCACAATAACCACCTTTCACTAATTAATTTACTTAGGCCTAATAAGTCTTACACCTACGGAACGTTGCTGGAAGTTTACGTAGAGCTGTAAGGTTTTTATTAGTAAAGTTTATATAGGTGTACCATATCTAAAATTTGGTGTACCTTTGGTGTGATTATGGTTAGTTCGGAGTTGTTGGAGGAGGCAAGGAAGTTCCATGGGCATATATGTCCTTTCCTAGCTCTAGGTTTACGTGCTTCCGAAATCGCGTTAAGTAGGTTGAATACTGTGAAGGCAGGAGTTACTGAAACAGTGATGGAGGACATAATTGCCTTCGTTGAAGTGAATAACTGCTTCAGTGATGGTGTTCAGGTAGCCACCGGCTGTACTTTAGGTAATAACTCGTTAGTTTACATTGACTTAGGTAAGAATGCGGTCACCTTAGTAGCTAGAAGTTTAAAGAGGGGTGTTAGGGTTTACGTCGACTCCGAAGCGATTAAGTCTAAGTACTTCTCAGAAGAGGTTTTAGAGTTGTTTAAGAGGGTTGTGGTTGAGAGGGTTGGTAGTGAGGAAGATGTGAGAAGGTTAGATGCGGTTTGGAGTGAGTTGGGTTATAAGATGGCTGAACTACCTGAGGATGAGTTAGTAGTTCAAGAGGTTGAAGTCGTTAAAGATTTAGAGAGGGCTCCAATATTCGAGAGCGTTAGGTGTGTTAGATGTAATGAACTCGTAATGTCTGTGAGGGCCTCATACGTACGTGGTAGGCCGTATTGTTTAAGCTGCGTTGATGGTAATGCTTTAGCGGTTGTTGGGAGAGGTATTGTAAAGGACTATAGGATTCCCTATAAGGTGGTTATAAGATGAGACGCCTATATCTGATTGCTTTATCCACCACCGCCATATTTGTGTTAGGTATTGTATCGCTTTATACTCTTTATCAGCCAAGCGTCAGGAGCGAATCTCCAAACGGTAAGTACGTAGAGGTCGTAGACTACCTTAACAGAAGCGTGAAGGTTTTAAAAAATGTTGGAAGAGTCGTAGCTATAGGTCCCGGAACGCTTAGACTTATCACATACCTAAACGCTACTGACCTCATAGTTGGTGCCGAACAGGTTGAAGTAACGTGGAGCGTTATTGGTAGAGATTACGCGATGGCGCATCAACAACTATTTAAGAATTTAAGCATTATCGGGCAAGGAGGACCTAACACCCCTCCAAACCCTGAAATGCTAAAAGTCGTTAAACCACAGTTAATAATTATGACCAGAACATACGCGGAACTATACTCACCCGATAAACTATCTGAAGAAGTTGGAGCTCCAGTGCTCGTCATAGATTATGGAGTTGCAGGGTACTTAGATGTTGATTCGTTTAAGTATGCTATGAGCTTGTTAGGTAAGGTCCTTGGTAGGGAAGAAAGGGCTTCACAATTATCGAGGTACTTAGATCATCTAATAAGCGATCTGCGTAATAGAACTAGCGAAGTAACGAGTAAGCCTAAAGTTTATGTTGGTGCTGTATCATATAAGGGAGCCCAACCGTTTACCTCAACCCAAGTTGATTTCCCACCTCTCCACCTCCTCAACACTTCATCGATAGTTGATTCGCTTTCAACTAAAGGTGGTTTCATACAGGTGGACTTCGAATATATCATGAAAATGCAACCAGACTACGTATTTATTGACGAAAATAATTTGAAGGTTGTCTTAGATGACTTCATCAAGGACCGCTCGAAGTACTGCATCCTTAATGCCTTTAAGGATGGTAAAGTATACGGTACCCTCCCCTACAACTACTACCACACTAACGTAGCTACAGCCTTAGCTAATGCCTACTTCATAGGTAAGGTGCTATATCCAGATAAATTTGCAGACATAGACGTTGCCATAAAGGCAGACGAGATATTTAAGGCATTTGTAGGTAAGCCCTTATACAGAGAGTTCATTAATGGTGGATATCCAGGCTTCTTACAGCTTGATGAGACATTTAAATGTGGTTGAATATGTATGAGGTCGTAAAGCGTGTTTTTAGAAGCAGACGTATACACATCTTAATCCTACTTTCGCTACTCCTAATCACCATACCTACATCACTGTCTGTCGGTGTTTACCAAATAACAATTATAGATGTACTAAGTATGATTTCAGGTAATTCATGTGGGGACTTAAATGAGGTCGTAATGCTTAGACTTAGGAGAGCTCTAACCTCAATCTTTATTGGTGCTCTCTTAGCTTGTGGTGGTGTGGCAATGCAGGCAGTCCTCCGAAATCCTATGGCTTCACCATTTACTTTAGGTATAGCTAATGCAGCTGCCTTAGGTGTTGCAATCGCCTTAATCACAGGTGTTGGTGGTACGGTAAGTAGGTGGGTGTTAACGTACTATAACCCTTATATAATCCCACTCTTCGCTTTTCTATTCGCATTTATTCAGGTGTTAATGGTCTTAATGTTAGCTTATAGAGCAGGCCTTAGCGAAAGGGCATTGATTCTAGCCGCTATTGCTATGTCGTTCTACTACCAAGCCATTCTCTATTTAATACAGTATTTAATTCTTAACGAACTACAGGTATCCATAGTTGTTTTCTGGACCTTCGGAGATGTGGGGAGGGTTGGATGGGTTGAGTTATGGTTAATTTTAGCAGTTAGTGTTGCTCTAGCGTTGTATTACGTATTTAGATCTTCAGACTTAGACCTAATTTCATTAAGCGACGATGTTACAGCAGCTTCTGGAGTAGACCCTAAGAAGTTGAGGTTTGAGGTTTCGTTAATTACCGCCTTAGGTGTTTCTGTAGCTACATCTTTTGCAGGTGTCATTGCCTTCCTATGTCTTATATCCCCACATATAGCTAGGCTTCTAGTGGGTAGTGCTAGTAGATATCTACTACCTGCCTCGATGTTAGTAGGCTCTACCTTATTACTAGCTGCTGACTGCATCGGTAGAGCTGTTATCTCACCTGTAATATTACCAGTAGGTATAACCATATCTATTATTGGCTCACCGCTACTCCTCTACTTACTTCTAAGGAGGTGAATGCCGCGGTAGCCATTAAGGTCTTAGGGATTGAGGTAAAGTATAAATCACTAAATGTTTTAGATGACTTAAGCTTCGAGGTTGCTGAGGGTGAGGTAACATCCATCATCGGGCCAAACGGTAGTGGTAAGACAACACTTCTAAAAACCGTTGACGGGATCTTAAAGCCTTATAGGGGTAGCGTATATGTGGATATGAAGGAAGTATGTAGGATACCTAAGAAGGAGTTAGCCAAACTTGTGGGTTACGTACCGCAGTTAGTTAACTTACAGCAGGGAATTAAGGTCATCGATTTCGTCCTAACTGGTAGGAGGCCTTATGTAGATCTACTACCCACTAAGAGGGATGTTGATGTAGCTCTTAGTAAGTTGAGGATGGTTAGGGCTGACCACCTAGTGGGGAGAGATTTAAATGAGTTAAGCAGTGGTGAATTGCAGAGGGTTATGATAGCGAGGGCCCTCACATCAGAACCTAAAGTTCTACTACTCGATGAACCGACCTCAAACCTAGACCTAAGGTTTCAGGTAGAAGTGTTGGGGATTGTGAGGGAATTAAGCAAGATAGGAATGACGACCTTAATGGCACTTCATGACTTAACACACGCATATAGATACTCTAATAAGATAATAATGATTAATAATGGTAAGATATTTGCTGTTGGGAGGCCTGAAGAGGTACTCACGGAGGAAAACATAGAGAGGGTATATGGGGTTAAGGCACGAGTGATTCAGGATGTTAAAGCTGTAATAACTTTAGACTACTGAGTAGAACATATGTTAAACCCCTTCAACATTAAGCCGGGAGGTGTAGTTTAAGAGGTGCGAATTCCTCATGCATTAAGACTTCGTTGGCTGTTAGCCTACCGTTTAACACTCTAATCAAGTATTTAAATATCCTCTCCCCAGCTTCTCTTAACTCCACCCTCAACGTCAGTAGGTCAGAGATGTCAACATCTATGTGGTCTTCTAAAATTTTAGCCGTCTTAGGGTTAGCCGTGATCTTCACTACAGGCATTATCGGGTTACCTAAGAGGCTTCCCTGACCTGTAGTAAATAGGTTTACTACAGAGCCCTTAGCAGCTTCAAGAGTTAGGAGCTCTGCGGACGCTGGACTGTTTAGGAAGCACAGTTGCCCACCACCACTTTTAGGTAGGTGGTCGAAGAAGTCAAGAACACACTTTATCGGTTTCGTACCGATCTTCTGTATATTACCTAAAGCCTTCTCCTCAATAGTTGATAGTCCTCCCCTAATGTTACCCTCAGTTGGCTGTGAGCCGAGTAAGTCCAACCCGCAGCTCTCAACGACGCCTACGTAATCCCTATACATCCTTAGAAACTTCTCCCTAAGTTCAGGAATAACTATTCTCTCAGCAATGAAGTCCTCAGCCCCTGTTAACTCAACAGTCTCCCCGAAAATTATGGTATTACCTAAGTCGTATAGCTTATCTACGACGTAACCTAAGGCTGGATTTGCAGCAAGACCTGAAGTCGTGTCAGACTCACCGCACTTAAGGCTGAATACAAGGCCGCTTAAGTCTAAAGACTCTCTCCTAACCTCACTTACATACTGAACGAATTCCTTAGCCTTACGGACAACAATCTCTAAGGTCTTAATATCCCCACGTCCAGCAATTCCGTAAGCCTCAACCGGCTTGCCAGTTCTAGCAATTCTATCAGCGATCTTGGCTGACCAAACATCATCAGCACCCACGACTACAACTGCAGCAACATTCGGGTTAGACCCACAACCAGAAAGTACCTCAAACAGCATCTCTAAGTCCTTACCGAATTGAACCCTACCAAATGGGTGGAGAATAGCTTTAACACCGTAAACCATTCTCCCAACATTCGAAGCGACAGTTCCTGAGATATAATCTGCAGCTATAATCAATACGTGATTCCTAATCCCTACGCTATTATCAGGCCGTAAGAAAGCATTGATACCATACTTCTCAGAAATCATTTACAACACTCCCCAAGAACTCCCTTAAGACAGTGAACCAATAACTTGAATTTAAGCACGTGAATTTAGAAGATCGTAACACGTAGGAATTCCCGTAATCGATACGTCTGCGGTGCTTGAAGACGTAGCCGTTATTACTCATACCGCTAACACCGATCTTACTTCCTGAAAATACCTCCACATCAACCGAGTTCACTTGGTTAGTCTGACATCTATTTATGTAGAAAGCTCCTACAACCTCCTCAGTTGATGTATCCTTCGAAGTAACTACTTCATCATCCCTACAGCAATAAATGGTGGCAGCTTCACTAAGCTCCCCAACGGAAGATTTAGGTAGGGTATAACTCAAAATATCTACCGAATTTAATATTAATCCACTCATATTAAAGATTGACTATATCGCTGACCTTATAATTGCTGAATGTTAGATTATCCTGTGGGATACTTGAGGGAGGTAATTACTGCTTTAATCATAGCTCTTCTAGCAGTATTTCTAGCTACTCACGCTGCCTCTTTGATGGCCGTAGGTAATGATGAGATGCCTAGGGAGTGGTTCGGTAAGAGAAAAGTCGTTGATAGATTTGGGGAAATTACTAGGATAGCGGTAATACATTACTTAGTAGATTTAGGGGACCCTGACAATGACGGTTCTCAAGACGGTTATGAGCTGATGGGGATAAGGTGGGACCTAAGTAAGTACCCTAGCGGAGTTCCCTACATTATAAATCCAAGCGGAGGCATTGCTCATGGCTTAGACGCGTCCTCAGTAATCTCTGAGATTAAGGAGGCGATGGAAGTGTGGGATCAGGCGGTAGACCTAAATGATTACGTACCACCATATAATACCGTTTATGGAGTTGAGCTATTTAGCAACACTCCACAAATAAATTATAACGCTAAAGCCAGTACAAATAAACCAGACCACAGGAATGTAATCACTTGGGGTAGGGCTCAGAAAGGTGTAATAGCATATGCTGTGATATGGTACGTAACATCTACTGGAGAGATAGTAGATGCAGATATAGTCCTCAACTCCTACTATAGATGGGGGATCGCTGACGGAAATGAAGGAACCGCAGACCTAAGCGGGAAATTCGATATAAGAAATATAGTAACCCATGAAGCTGGACATATATGTGGATTAGCCGACTTATACGATAATAAATACTCAGCGATGACCATGTACGGCTACTCAAAATATGGTGAGGAGTTGAAACGCTCCCTAGAACCTGGAGATATAGCCGGGGTGCAGAAAGTTTATGATTATTACCGTAAAAATAAAACTTAATAATTTTTATACATGATTCATCATTTTCACTTAATCGCCTTCAGTTTAGCTAGCATACGATGCACACCGTAACCTCATAGCTAAATACCACTAATTTTGATAATTTAAGTTACTTAATTAAAACCATTTCCATTATACAGCAATACATCTTATAAACAGAATATAATCAATAACCACAACTGGAGTATTGATAAAAGGTATTGATGTAGTACCATGAACTTCAGCTCATATATGCTGTTGGTGCTATTGAGAGGGCTGTTACCACCTTTTATAATAAACTTAATACCATTGTTAGAAGACGAATGTTGCTGAAGAGCATACAAGACTTAGGAAACTATATTTATGTTTTAGTAGTACTTCAGGTATTAATGAGCTTATGACGTTTACCATAAAATTTCTTCATGACTCCTAAATCAACCCTAAGACTAAATCCCTGGAATTAGTTTTAGATAGGTTGGTCTGTTAGGTGTGAGAGACGAATATGGGAGGTTAAGTGGTTTTTCTTAACTTTTCCTTAACTTCTTTATAAGGCGGATTAAGGCTATAGTTGATGTTACTGCCAATACGATAATAGCGATGAATAACGTCATGTTTAACGTTCCGTATTGGCCTCCGGGTTTTACTCCTGTTAACGCCCACAGAAGTACTAGCGGGAACATAGGGTCCCTCTCACTGAGTCCAGCCGCTGATGCAATGATAGTCGTTAAAGCAACAATGAATACTGCCCAAACCTCATCAGAAAGTCCTAGCATATCCCAACTCACTGACACTAAATACACAGCGGTATTTGCGGTTAGAGCTACTACTATCCAAGCTAGGTATGTGCTGAAAGGAAGTTGATATACTAGCCAATCCCTAAAACTGATCTTAAACAACCTAACATCAATGCTTCTGTAGAGAATTAGGAGAGATATGAACAGGAGGTATATCACGACAAGTGTCAGATCTAGCAGGTAGTTGTGCCATAAGAAGATCCATAAGACGTTTAGTAAGTTAACAGTAGGGAAGAGTACTGCCACCCTACCAGTAATGATGTGCCTACTCTTACTATCTACGATCGCCATAATCACAAAAATACCAAGTAAAAAGTATATAACTCCCCAAATCGCGAAGACGTACCCTTCAGGAGTTATTAATGTTGGGTATTTATTAGATACCTCAGCAGTAGATATACCCCCAATAAACATAGTCCAAGCAGCCGCCCAATTAACCGCTAATGTAATCACATATGATATAATGAAGACAGCCTTAGCAATTACTCCCAAGACGACACCTATGTATTATCTAATGCAACTTAACGATTATAAATGTTTAATAAATAAAATTACCGAAAATATAAGTGTTTCTATTTTATAGGACTTCATCAGTTTCTAAAAGTTTCTGAATTACGAGGTCTGCAAGTATTAATCCACTACCTACAGCGTCTTCCCCCCAGTTTAATGTTATGTATGTCATAGATATTGGGTCGTATACCGATGCATTATACCATGTTATTTTAAGCGTTGATGCCTCAATTAACTCCTCAGCTCTTGGTTGATCGAGATCTATAATACCGTCCTCCATATCCTTCTGTAGTGCTAGTGCTAATACACCGCTTACATGAGGAGCAGCCATAGACGTCCCACCGAGGAAGTAGTATTGACCGGGAACACCTTTAGCCCAGTAGGGCGGGTGTGCTGCCCCGCGTGCAGTGTATGGTCCTACTACCCAGCTACCAGGTGCCAGTACGTCAAGGTCCTGATTAACCTTCTTCCTAGCACTGAAGTCTGTGACGTATACCTTACGATCTAGATCTTCAGGCACGTCACTACTTCTCCACCACATAGGTGTTGACCACTCTCCAATCCAACCTACAGCACCTACAGATATCACCGGTTCATATCCTCCTGGGTAGTCCATCCCAGCATTACCTCTATTACCTGCTGCAGCAACTATGAAAACCCCCTTACTAATCGCATAGTCGATAGCTGCCTTTTCTAGAGGTGATAGGTACGGTCCCCCTAAACTCATAGATATTATTACTGGGTTAACTACGCCATTAGGTGGTAGGGTGTTGCCTCCGCTAGAGCGTTCTTCCTCATATAGTTTAGCTACGTAGTAAATACCTGCAGCAACATCTGTTGAGAAGCCCCAGCCAGCATTACCGATTACTTTGACCGGGATGATCTTAGCGTGTGGTGCAACCCCATCAACTGTGTAGAGGTTATATACTTTAAATCCTATGATTGTGCTTACTACATGCATGCCGTGGCCATCCGTGTCAGCTTCCCATGCATTTCGATTTAATACCTTACCAGTAACGAAGTAGGATGTAGCCATAGCGCCTAGGAAGGCTGCCCCGAACTCAGCGGCAACCCTATCTTCAGGGAAGTAATTCCTCCAATGAGGTTCTAACCCAGTATCCAATACAGCTATATATACTCCCGAACCGCTAAGTCCGTACACCTCATGAACTGTTGGTACGTTAATGATATCTAAATTCCATGTGAAGTTTGTATTGTGCGATTCACACTTAGAAGGCAGTTCCTCCGATAACACCTCAACTCTCGCAGCCTCCGCCACAGATACACCTGGGATGCCCTTCAACACAGCAACACTTTGCTTAGGTAGATGTGCTGCAAATCCCATCAACTCAGGGAACACGTATATAACCTTACCGCGTGACTCAGCAACCTTTAACGCCCGATTGAAGGAAGTTTCATTACTTGCGATCACTTCGACGACTGAGTTGCTGTTGACGTTACCTGACTCAATGATTGATGACGACGCTATCTGAATTAAGAGTAGGGCTGTAAGAATAATGAAGTAAACATTAAATCTCATATTGCTACCCGATTAATTGTCTGTAGACCCAGTAAATAAATCTTTACCACCGATTTTCATCGTTATCATTACTTCACATTAGAGTCCTACTCATAAGTGGTTATAGTTTTTCGAAATCAAATACTGTAAGATATTTCGAGGTGCGTCGGTGGAGGATATCGACAACTGAATTGATGAAGTAGTAGTTTATTGATTTACACCAACGGTTTGACAGTTGAATCTCTAGGCAATTTGTAGGAATTACTTATCGTTAAGAATCGCTTAGTAGGTTTTGGAATAATTTCTCTGCCCTAATCCAATGGATTTGTAATTCTTTCTCTATCTCTTTATAGTTTGGGAATTCTTGACTTATGGTATGCCAGAAGATCTTATCATGTTTTCTACGCTTTAGGTGAATCAATTCGTGGAAAGTTATATACCTTATCATATTCTCAGGCAGACATACGAGTTTTATGTTCAGGTTTATGACTCCATTACTTGAGCAACTGCCCCATAGTGTTTTCTGATGTTTTATTGATATCTTCTTTGGTTTTAAACCGGTCTTAAACGAGTACTTAGTAATTATTTCCTCAAGCTTAATTTCTAGGAGTTTTTTCAAAGCCTTAATTACTTGTTCCTTATGCTTTCGATTTCCTCTATTTAGGAATATTTTCTTACCCTCATGAAGTATAGAAGGTTTTTCTACATTCGAATTCTCTATATGATACTTTTCCCCAAATATCATGAAGCAGTCGCCCGTATTTAAGTCCTTAATAGCTTCCTGTATTTGGCTCCATTTCCTCTCTATCCACGCCCGATTCATAGTTACAACCTCTTCAGGACTCTTTATGAAGTGGGGGAGAATTACAAGAAGTTTTAAACCTCTGAACACAAGCCTGGGGTACTTCACATCTCTACGCACAACATCGTAAGGTACTTCCATCCAATCGCAACCTAATATCAAATCCATCAAAGCTCTTATAAATCAGCTCTTTCGTAGATCCTGAACTACAGTTATTTATTGAATTCCACAAGCATCCACGCGTAACTACGTAGAAATTACTCAAGAGTCTAACACATGTAGTTAGGGATAATTGCTAAAAAATAGTGAATAATTGCCTAAGCATCAAAACCTATTCTATGATCTCCGTCTCCTTAAGAACTTGCTCGATCTCCTCCGTAACGTTTTTAGATACTGCAAGTAGTGGACTTCTAGGATATCCTGACTGAATACCCCTCAGTTTCAATGCTGCCTTAATTCTTGCCGGCATGTCGTATTGCCCTACAACCCTCCAAATAGCTAGTAATTTATTATGTATGTTCAACGCATTTAATGAATCACCTCTCTTAACACATTCATATAGTTTTAGACAGAGGTCTGGAGCAACCGTACATATCGCTGCTAACGCCCCTCGAGCACCTATTACGAATGAAGGATAGAGTAAATCATCAATCGCCGACATCACTGAGACCTTATCCCCCACCGCTTTAACCAAGTCTGCTAACCCGCTAATATCACCTCTGCTCTGCTTAATGCCCACTAAGTACTTAACGTCTTTAACTAACCTAATGAACACCTTCAGAGGAACTGGAACGTGAGGAACTACGTTATAAACCAGTAAAGGCATCTCAAGAACTTCGGCCAAGGTCTTGAAGTAATGGTAAAGACCTTCCTCGCTCGGTACGAATATATAGTGGGGCGGCGTAGCCATTAATGCATCAACCCCGACTTCCTTAGCTACTCTCCCATAGACCAATGCCTGCTTCAGAGAATTTACTATAACCCCAGCAACCACCGGTACCCTACCGCCAGCAGACTTAACAGCAACTTCGCAAACCTTAGAATACTCCTCAAGCAGTAATGCGTAACCTTCACCTGTACTTCCACAAACAGCAACTCCATGAACACCCATACTTAAGTACCAATCAATTAAACCCTTAAGTAAGGACTCATCTAGGTCTCCATCAACATTAAATGGTGTAGGAATGGGCGGTATTATACCCTCTAATCTAATCAAATATACCACTACATTGATCATCATCGATAATTATAAATTTTAGTTTAACGCAATTATTAAGGAATGCCTAACCACCTTTATTAATATATTCCTTAATCAATTATTCTTGAAGTTGAAAACTGATTTAGTGCTTTAAGAAATGTTGAGTAGGTGATTTAATTGAGGGAATTGAAGAAGGATGAATATTTAGAGTACATTTCGAGACGGAGTAAGGTAATCATTGAAGGGCAGGAAATACCGCTAGATCCCATAAAGGTTAGGCGTATAGTGCCAGAGGAGAGCGAGCTCACCGATTTAACGACTACTGTATGGAGTTTCCCCACCAGAGGTAATTGGGCTACACATAAAGGTGACTACAGAGGTAATTGGGCCCCTCAGATACCAAGGGCTCTAATAGGGATGTATACTGCCCCAGGTGATGTTGTATTAGACCCTATGTCAGGTTCTGGAACAACATGTATTGAGGCTAGGCTCCTTGGTAGGCACTGCATAGCAGTAGACATAAACTATGATGCATCTATACTGACGTATCATAGGCTTCACTGGCTTGAAGAGAGTGTAAGGAATTTCGAGGATATGCCGGAAGATATAGGTGGAGTACTCAGTAGTTGGAGTAAAGTATTTCACGGAGATGCCAGAAAGCTCAGCCTAATTGAGGACTCCTCAGTAGATCTAATAGCTACACACCCGCCTTATTGGAAGGTCATCGAATATAGCAGTAAGTGTTTAGAGGGAGACCTATCATGCGCTAACACTTTAGAATCTTACTTAGAACTCATAAGTGAGGTTGCTAAAGAACTCTATAGAGTGTTAAAACCTGGTAAGTACTTAGGTATATTGGTTGGGGATACTAGGATCCGTAAACACTACGTTCCAATAACCCACCACGTCATGAATGCCTTCCTTAAAGAAGGCTTTATCCTTAAGGAAGAGGTAGTTAAGGTACAGCATAAGATGAAGGCCACTAGGGAGATTTGGAGTAGATCGAGGAATAGAAACTTCCTCCTAATATATCATGAAAAGCTATACATATTCAGAAAACCTGGTGAGGAAAAATTGAGTGGATATAAATACAGCATGGCACTTAAATAAATGTTCAAATAATACGAAATCAATTTACTGCTTAAAACGCTAAAGCCTGTAATCATCAGCTACTTCATACACATGTGTAGGTGGGTTTTTAACTAACTTATCTATGGCTTTATGAACTACATAAGCGTCTCAACGAGTTAAATAAATCCAAAAAATGGGTAATGTACTTGAGGAGGATTAGGTTTTTGGGAAGGTTACGTTCATAGCTACTTTGTAGGGTTGATCGGCTCCTGCAAAACTTAAGACGAAGTCTACTGGCACACTTTTACCTCTGAAGTTCTCCTTAGTGTAGTCAAATACTTGAATTGATGCGTTTATGTTCTTTAACTTCCCAGACATTACTACAACCTCAGATATCTTAACTGTACCTAGCGATGTAGATGTCCCAGACTGCACTATACCAACTCCCTGAAGGACTAACGGTACGTCACCAGTATTTACTATGCTTAATAATAGGCTCTGGTTCCATGTACTCCATTCAGTAGGAGCTATAGTTACATTCGCTTTCATTAAGTAAGTGAAGTTCTTATCAAAAAGCACTGACCTATTTTCGTAAGGTCCGTGTAATATTACCGAGATTCTGTATGTACCGCTTAAGTAAGATTTACCCCACCAAGCATCTAAGTCGAGTACGCATGCATCATACGTCTTAGTCCCCGATAGATATTTAAATCGACTCACATCTGTATCGTAATTCGGCGGATCGAAGATCATAGCAAGTTCTCCATTAGGCAGTATAACATGAATCCTACCAAGCCAATTACCGTAAACTCCGTTAATCGTAACCCGCTCCCTTAGATCGACTTCCCCAGTAATTCTAAACCTCCAACATACCTCCCTATGCTCGTTAATAATCCACTCCACGAATGTGACGTTAGTTATTTTGAGGGAAGGCGTAGTTGTTGATGGTGGTGTAGGAGTTGGTGAGGGAGTTTGTGTTGGAGTCGTCGACGTGGAGGGGGCTGTTGGCCTCACAACGTAGTAAAGCGCCCCCACAACCAAACCTAAGACGACCATTAAACCCAAAACCAATTTAGTTATGTTAAAACCAAACCACCGAGTCTGTAACTTTCGTAACTAATATATAAGCTTAATTTTACATAATGCGTACATATGAAATCAGTCCCTAACCTCAGCATCAGCAATAGTGCTTTGGATAACTCATGACCTCCTAACGATTACCTTAGACATAAAAGCTGCCACTATGATTACCGCAATCACTACTGCTGCGGTTATCGGTAATGTTAACTGCGTTTGTGTATTATCTCCAATCGGTGTGGTGTAGGTCTGACTTGCGGATGTATTTAATGTGGAGAAAGTTACGAATATCGTTGACTCTTTCCGTACAAGTCTATATGTGAGTTTTGCACCTATATAACCTTTAAACATAGTCTGATTTAACCACTCAATCTCTACAGGTACTCCATCAACTACGGCAGACTTAACTGTTATGCCTGCTTGCTCAGGCACTGTGATTATTAGGTAGCCGTAACTTCCCTCTACCCCTTCAACACTTACCTGAACCTCTCGACGTATGTTGGAGGTATTCACACCTTTAATGGTGTTGTTCGAAATTAACGTGACTTCAGCAGGTAGTTCAGGAGCTTTAATTGTGTAGGTGCTAATCTTCGGCTGTTCTACGGGTTTAACGTAACCTAGAGGCGCTAATCTCCAAGCCCTCATATATGTAGCGTTGACGATCGTGAATATGAATAAGTCACCATCTACCGGCATACCGCCTAAGCCTCTGTACAACGGTGAGTAACTCCTCAACAGCTTACTTAGGTCATGGACCTGCCTATCTAGCGATGTAACTAGATATATGGGGAAGCGTGTGCCGTTAATACCTAATTCAGACTCAGATAGTAGCACACCCTCACCAACCTTACTGAGTGATGATATCAGTGAGTAATCCATTGCAGGAACCGGTTCTAGGTCAAGAAGAGCTCCTTCAAAAACTCCGCTATCTCTTAAAGTCTTCTCCACTCTAGAATTCCCGACCTTCAACCAAGATATAACGATTCTTGCAGGTTGAGGATTTAATATAGTTGCGGTGTCGATTAACCGGAATACTAGTGATGCACTATGGGGTGGAAGTCCTAAATCCCGCGCTGTAAACGGTATAAACCACACAGTATTGTTAGCCACGTATAGCCTTCCAAACCCTCCATCATAGTAGTCTATATTAACATCATTTGTATAGAATGCCGCTTCGCCTATATAATCTACCCTTACATCCGAGCCGCTCTCCATTAGGTGAAGAACGGCATGCCTCAACCCAACCTCACCTACGGAGATGTTGTCGTAGTGAAGCGCCTTGAATAACTTTCCTCTATACTCTACAGCAGCTGCGGTAGGTAATACGTAGTAGGTCACATTACCTATCTGTTGCTTCCGTTCAGTGAAGAACCACATGCTATATGGTTTAACTAGATTAGTTCCGTCAACCCCTCTAATACTTTGCGTCAACTCAATGACGTATGACCTTCCGTAATCGAGGTGGTAATTAGGGTATATGCGTAGTGTTGTATTACTTCTGTCGAGTTCAT
This sequence comes from Sulfolobales archaeon, assembly GCA_025058345.1. Lineage (GTDB taxonomy): Archaea > Thermoproteota > Thermoprotei_A > Sulfolobales > NBVN01 > DTCV01. The sequence continues at coordinate 173,854 of JANXEN010000002.1, read as the reverse complement.
ACCTAAAGTATTCTAGGAATGGTCTTTCAACACCGCCCACTAACACCTTAATAGAGTTCTCGAAGGGGGGTAGAGAGCCTCTATCTACAGGCTTGTCGAACCTCACAAATACATCAGCAGTAGCTGATTTTACCTCCCCCTCAGGCAGTTCTGAAATAACTTCAGGCACGTTAAAGTAGTGAAGGACGATGCCACCCACATATATACCACCGTAAGTAAGCCTCCAAACATCTACACCGAAGTACTTCTCCAGGATACTCTGCCATGGGGGGTCACCGCAGAAATTAACTAAATTAGCTGAAAATAAGTAAGACTTAGTATAAGCTAGGAAACGCGTCCACACATATACGTTGTTTCCTGACTTACTGTCTATGCTTACGTTTCGGAAAACCACTCTCATACTACTGTTCACAAGGTCATCATACGTCAAACTGTAGAACAGCTCTATCCACTCAACGATTTGGTTTATATAAGGGATAGATTTAAAGACAGCCTTCCCTAAAGGCGATTTAATGAACCCTAACCCGTAATCCACTATTAGATCAAGCATTAAATCCTCAACCCTTTCTGCAGCAAATCCTACAGGCATCTCAATCCAACCACCTCCCCCCTTCATATATAGAACGGTTTGAAATTCAGGAGACTTTAAAACGTCGTCTAGCCTGTTAGATTGCTTAACACCTACGTCGAGTTTAGCTGTGTACTCACCAGTACCGTAGGAACTCATAGGCGCTATGTTGAAACCCCCCATATAACTAACATCTACGTATACGTCGGCAGTACCACCCATCTCTGGCTTAAATGCCCTGCCGTAATATGCTGACAACTGACTCTGCTGACCTCCCTGCGAAAACAAGGCAGTACGTAGCTCACCAGCATCGTAGGAGGTAAGGTTTAAATAATAAGTACCTCGACTATTTTCTAAATCCTCATACATCCAGTACGTGGATGTTATGTTTAGCGGTTCTACCCAAGACCTCCCTACATCAAGTCTTGGATTACCTCCACCTGAGTGGAGAACTAACTCAACATAGCTTATGTGTGTAATGCGAGGTAAGATATAGTATATCACATGTAGGCCTTTGGTGGTTCCTCTCCCATCACGCTCATAACCTATTTTAACGTATCCAACGACATATCTATCATAAGATATGACAGAACCTTCAACATTAACTAAATCGCCGAAAACTACAATCTTAATCCAGTCTTCGTTTACATCACCTGAAGAATTCATGTAGAGAACGAACTTGACAGCAGATGCTACCTCCATTACGGTATACCCGTACCTAGATTCGTTAACGCCTTCAGAGATGGTTGACCACCTTGTATGTGGATAAGCATATACATCTACGTAACTCCCTAGGTTGAGGACGTCTGAAAAAGGTATAACTATAAGACTTAGTAGAAAGTAAAGTCCTACTCTACTGAACGTTCTAAGCATCCTTCCACCTTTAAGGACTTAGAGTAATGTGAATCCCATCCGAATGCCACGCATCCCTTCACAGGGAAAACACATTACTCCAATAATGCGAAAGACTATGCAATTTATTTGCTTTTCTATCCATATCAAAAATACCTTAACACTAAAATCTGGGTATAATTATCTATCTGAAGTAAAGAATTTCTCTAAATTAAGGTAATTAATTAAAAATCCTCTAAATTAAGATCTTATTTATTTTTAAGTACTTCTGGGTTTACGGGGTTCATTGGAGGTAGTCCTCTATACGCACGTATTATTTCCTCAACAGCCATAAATGACATCCTATTCGCGCTTTCAACTGTTCCCCCACCAACGTGCGGTGTTATTATTACGTTCGGTAGCTTGAGGAGTGGGTGGTTTGGAGGTATTGGCTCTGGGTCTGTAACGTCTAATGCTGCGCCTGCTATCCACCCTTCTTTAAGGGCTTTAACTAATGCTTCGGTGTCTATTATACCGCCTCTGGCTGTGTTTACTATTATCGCGCTTTTCTTCATCTTCCTTAACTTGTCTTCGTTAATTAGGTGTTGGGTTTCCTTAGTCAGCATTGCATGTATGGATATTATATCTGACTCCTTGACTAATGTGTCTAGGTCTACTAGTTCAACTCCCCATTCCTTAGCCTTCTCAGCAGATACGTAGGGGTCGTAGGCTATTACCCTAGCCTCCATCGCCTTAAGTATTTTAGCAACTCGTGAGCCGATATTACCTATTCCAACTAAACCTACTGTCTTGCCGCAGACTTCATAACCTGTAGCGTACTTATTAGCTTCCTCCCAACTACCTACCCGCATTTTATCAACGAGTTGATATAGATTCCTCAAAGCCATTATCGTCAGACCTATAGTTAATTCAGCCACTGCTGTGCTATTACTACCTCTACCATTAGTTACTAAGACCCCCCTACGTGTCGCCTCCTCAACATCAACCCTATCAATACCAACACCGTATATTGAAACTATCTTTAAGTTAGGGCATACATCCATGACGGACTTATCGACACGTCCCCTCCTAACTAAAATGGCGTCCGAACCAGCAACACCCTTCAAAACATCCTCATCAGCAAACCAACCCTTAGACCAAACGTACCTAACCTCCCCCACCTCCTTAAGCTTCTCAACAGCCTCCTGAAGAATAGGTGCATCCTTCATAGTAACTATAGAGACAACCCATTTACTCATACATCTACTCACCAAGAACCATCTAAACCTAGATTTATAATTCTTTAGTTCGGAAGTTTGATTAATTTATGAGCCTAGCTATAAGGTATTGTTAAATACAATACTGCATTATCCCTTAACCTAAATCTAAAGCCTTAACTTTCTCCCAAACCTCTACATCACCTTCAACCACGTAGAATATTGGATGAGGTTCAATAACCTGAACCCGCTTCAACGCATTAAAACGATTTACGTCTCTAAGCTTTAGCTTTTTTAGAAGGAGTTTAAATTCGTAGTGTAGTTGACCTCTAGTTACAGGTATGTAGGACCTTAAAGAATGGTCGAAGACCTTTATCTTACTTAGCGAGAATCCATACCCTCTACTCGAAGCTTCGAGGTAGACGTGATAGAGATACGAACCTATAGCTAATAATGGATCGCTAACTCCTTTAAACCTAACTAGCTGAGGATGATTCCTATACCCTCTAGTGCAGCCCATAAGAACCTTCTGAGCTAGAAGCCCTTCCCTCCAAAGAGCTAGAAGCCCCACCCTATCTAAGTAATTGGGATTTATGGACCACAACCTCACCGTATATCCCCCAAGATCTTTTAAAAAGCATATGAGGTTCATGCATTCTTATGAAATATAACGACTTAGGGATGAGTTAATTAATGGGTGTTAATCGCGGCAATACCTACCTGTAAACTCCTGATAAGTCTTAATAACTCCCTGCATCAATTTATAGAGACTGCTACTCCGTCCCAACGACTCAAGTAAATTAACGCTACTAAACGATTGAAGACATAAATCCCTTATATGCTTAGTCCTTACATCATCGCTAATCGGTTTCTCTGCCTGGAGTTTAGGTCCACCCTCCATGAACCCCTCAGGAAAGTACCAATCCTTAAACCATGTAAATCCATGCTGAAAGAGTTTATATCCAAGCCTCGTTAGGTGTGGAGGTATACCGACCTCCACAGCCCTCCTAGTATCTTCGTCATAAGTATACTCTATAAAAACTTTTTCCCCAGGACCTAGAAACTCAGAAATACATCTTATCAACCTATCCTCATATACGCTGTTTAAGAACGTAAATGATTTCTCCCCCAACATTACTGCAGAATTAATTGAAAATACCTCTACCCACTTCCTATAGTGAGGTAGCCGCCCACTAAAAACTTTAATAATCATCAGCCTCCTCGACAAATCGCCATAACCGATGTGAATTTCTATATTTTCCTCCTCAGGAAACCTACCACGCCTTACTGAAAAACCATATGAAAAACCCTCTAAATCATTGAAGATCTCCGCACAAAGCACCTTCATCAATAACCTTAACCTCCCTTCCTCACGTACACTACGAAATCCTTAAATATTTTCTCAAAATTATCGCTCCCTATGATAGGCCTTGAATTATCGGCAACTATCTTTGAGTTCGAGGGATTCCTCAGCGGGTACCTAGATAACCTTTCAGAAAGCCTCTCTTCGAAAGCCATAACTGAGTTATCTAGGTAGAAGATGCCGGTGTAGATCTTACTGTCCCACTCCAACCCCTTCTCAATAGCTTTAAATAACTTAGAACGCCGATCATCTATATCCTTAACCAGAGGGTCCCACCCACCCTCATCCTCTAGTTTATGTATTCTTTTCCTGTAGTAATCTGCGGTTAACACATCGTTGAAAGTCACACATGGCTGAAGCACATCGACAAACGCAGCACCTCTATGCGTAATAGCCTTCTTAAATATTTCCTTAAGATGGTTAACGTCTAAGGCATATCCCCTCGCAACGAATGTGTAGCCGGAAGCTAAGGCCAGCAGGATGGGGTTTACCGGTTGTTGGATATTCGTTTTCGCAAGAGACTTAGTTTTAACACCGAGCTGAAGCGTTGGTGACGCCTGACCCTTAGTAAGTCCGTAGACACCGTTGTCATGCATCACAACCACCACATCTAAGTTTCGCCTACCTAATGCCACGAAGTGAGCTCCACCAATACTTAGTAAATCACCATCACCTCCATGCACGATCACTGTAAGGTCCGGATTCGCTAACTTTATTCCCATGGCGAAGGGTATAGCCCTTCCGTGAAGGGTATGTACACCGTTTACGTTGACGAAGTGAGCTATCTTACCCGAACATCCTATACCCGATACTATTACTGTCCTTGAGGGCTCCAGCTTAAGTTCTTCAAGCGCCTTAGTAACTGCGGTCAATATTCCGAAGTTACCGCAGCCCGGGCACCAATCAACCCATAGGTCTGTCTTATAGGAATTAACCTCAGGCACCATATCTCAACACCTTGTATTCTTCCTTAGATGTGAGTAACTTGATGATAGCTTCAACAAACTCATTAAGCACCATAGGCCTTCCAGTAAACTTAGCAACCTTCTTAACTATCTTGACATTTGTGGACATGGATATCAAATCAGAGATACTGACGTTATAGCTGTGCTCAACAGCTATTACCCTACTAGGGTCCACCCCGGAGATGACTTTAAGGAATTCCTTCTTAGGGAATGGATATAACATCTTCATATCTAAGTACATGCCTCTGTAACCAGCCTTCCTCAACTCATCTAACGCATCTAGAGCAACCCCTTTTACGGATCCCCAACCAACTATTAAGTAGTCGGGGGAGCCTTCACCATATAACCTCAACTTAATTTCTTCAGGAACTTCAGACTCAATAATCTGTAACTTCTCAATCCTCTTCGAATACATTGAAATCCTGTTTTCAGGGTCCTCAACTATATGTCCATATTCATCATGTTCATCACCGGAGTACCACATCACTGTATTTAAAGTTCCTAAGAATGCCCTAGGTGAGATCTTGTGATTGAGGTCAAACCTCTTATAGTCTTTACCACCATTACTTGTGAACCCCCGATCGATAGTTACCTTACTAAGGTCAGGTACAGGAACTGTTGCTAACGAATTAGCTAGGAACTTATCCAGCAGGTGAATGACTGGAACCTGATACCTCTCAGCAATATTGAACGCATTTACGGTATCGTAAAACGCCTCTAAGTGATCCCCAGAAGATAGGACTACTCTAGCGAACTCACCATGAGCTGAGAAAGCTGCGTTAAACAAATCGCTTTGACTGCCCCTAGTTGGTTGACCGGTGCTAGGTCCCCCACGCTGATAATAAGTTATAACTATTGGAACCTCGTTCATACCTGCCCAGCTAAGACCCTCTACCATCAAGTCAAAGCCAGGGCCACTCGTAGCTGTAGAACTCCTAGAACCTGTTAAAGATGCCCCCATAGCAGAAGTTATGGCAGCTATTTCGTCCTCCGTCTGCATAACTATTATCGGCCCTATAACATCCCCATCATATTCTATAACTTCGAATTTTTCTAGGAGGAAGCTCTCATCAGCAGCTGGGGTTATTGGATAGTAGCTCTGATATCTAACACCAGCAACTATCTTACCAATGGCCACAAAATCATTGCCGGTAGCTAACATAACTTTATCTGAGTTTATCGTTGGTTTCTTAATTTGAAGAAGCCCCCCATACTGGTTTAGATCCTCCTTAATGAGGTCCATTAGATATAGGTTCTCCTTAACTATCTCTTTCCTATTACCGAATTGAGCTTCAAAACCATACTTAACGTACTCTAGGTCTAGGCCCAATATTAAGGCAGTAGTTACAACTATGATGCCGCTGACGTACCTAGAGAGAACCCTTGGCTGCAGTTCGAACTTACTGGCCAACATCCTCAACCACCTTGTAAAGTCTACTCCGACACGCGTTATCCTCCTCTCCTTCTCTAAGTAGGTTAGAATAGATGCAACGTCACTTTCTATATTGAGGTCTTGAAGATGTTTTAAAACCCTTAACTTCAGCGCATCCTCCATGCTGGGAACGTCAGAAATCCTTTTACCATCAACACCTCTATCATAAATGATTACTCCACCATTCGCGACATCGTTAAAGTGAGTGAATATTGACTCAGAATCCATTGCAGCAAGTAAGTTAACAGGATACCTAAGAGACCTGGGAATATTGGTTGCTGAAACATTCATATGTATGTAGCTATGCCTACCTGTAATGTTGGAATAATATTCCCTATCAGCAATAACTCCATAACCACCATAGGCTAAAGCCCTCGAAAGGATTAACATCGAAGCCTCTAATCCCGAGCCTTGAGCCCCACCAAGTATCAAAGATACCTCATTAAGCTCCATGATACCAAACCTCAATCAGCTGAAGGCGCCTCATCAGATACAGCTTCATCGATTAAGACATCGGCAACAACATCATGGGAATTAAAATGATCTTCTAACTCAAACTCATCTACCAACGTCTTCCTACAGGTCACACAGTACACCCAGCCAACATCACTAAGAACTTTCTTTAAATCATCAATAACCTTATCCCTGTACTCACCACAAACAACACCATCACCAAAGACGCATCTACCTTTTAAGGAGCAATAACCAGCTGATGAAACGTAGATATGCGGCTTAAAATACAAACAACACAAGCAACCTACTTTACTCAAATTATACCTCCCTCAAATATTTTAATTTCGTTACTAAAATTAATAAATGTAAATAGTCAAATCGAACTACATGCAAAATTCCTAAAATATATATGGAACTCCAAATAAAGTGCTAAGTAAATCTAAACATTCCGAAATAGCCAACGCGAATAACTCAAAATAACTTTAAACATCATGTTTAAGTTCATGACCAGAAGATTAATAGATGTACTTTTCATTTTACTTTTAATACTCTAAATCACCCGAATAAATATCTTAGAAGACGTAATTCTGTTTACCTACCCATTTGGCTACTATATACGAACTTAAAAACATCTAACCAAGAGAAGATCACTTCAATACCACCAACATAATTACTAAAAATTATTTTAGTTATTATTGTATATAAAAATATATTGGAAAATATGAAGAATTAAGATAAAAATTTATAATCTTTATTAATGTTAAATAAAAGGTGTATTATTGTGAGTGTTCAAAAGTCCTTAGTTGGTGTGTTGGTTGTGTTGGTTATCGTTGCTGGTGTTGGCGGTTATTTCGCAGGTTCTTCAGCTGTCCCACCGCCGAGGACTGTAACCTCAGTAGTCACTCAAACAGTAACTACTACTGCTGCAGCAGCTACTGTTACTGTTACCTCAACTATAACCCCACCTCCTCAGACAGTAACTTCAACAGTAACACTACCGCCTAGAACGGTAACCGTCACAGTTACACCAACCCCAACACCTACTGTAACGCCTACTGAAAGGATTATAATGGCTAGCCTAATCGATGTTGCTGAACTTCTAAAGCTCTACAGTCTTGGGGAAGTACGTATCACAATATTCAATTCAACGTCGCGGGAAACCGAGAAATATACATTTAGATATAATTGGACTAAAGGTGAGTTTAGCGGACAAGATGTAATAGTTATTGATACAACTTTTGAGGAAGACAGTATTAGAAAAATTGCTAATAGGTTTTGGGTTACTCATAACTTTGAGGTAGCACATCAGGCTCAAATGGATGGTCAGATAATACCAAGTCCATATGCAGATATATCATGGAAAACTCATTTAGGAGCTATGTCAGGTCTAATAATTTTATTAGGTGGTCATGGACAAAGGGAGGTATTTCAATTCGTGGTATTTGATGGTTTGGTTAAGCCGGTAAAGGATGGTTGGTTAGTAGATGCATTTAGTTCTACAAGAATAAGCATTAGCGGGAGAACGTATTCAGGGTACTACGGAAAGGCCACCAACGTTAATGACGTAGAATCCATTATAAAGAGCATTGAGGGGAGGGCAGCTGAATTAATCCCTAATTCGTACTACTTAGTATACTGGCATGTTATTGAGAAGGATGGTGACGTGTTTACGATAGAGCTCACGGAACTGATTCCTGCAATATAGAACTTCATTTCATGGTAGAAATATGTGTGGAAATTAATTTCCAAATACGTTTGAAAGTAACATTAACTGCTTACGTATTTTTCAATTGTTTGGAAGTTTAGAAGTATTGCCGAAGCTTACTGTAAGGAACACACCCATTAAAATACCGAGTACATTCTTGAGGGTCGGATATGGCGCCGGGGGCGGGATTCGAACCCGCGCGGGCTGTTGCCCACTGGCTCTCAAGGCCAGCCCCTTAGACCACTCGGGCACCCCGGCAAATCCTAATTAGTTTAAGGTAGGGCTGGTTATATATATATTATTCACGAGCTTACTTATACTTACCCCACCTTTTTGGATAAGTCCCTGCCTGCATCACTACCCTTAGATTCTTTACTGCATAACCCTTATCTGAATCTTTGATTTCTTCCGAGGTCATTAAAGATTTCCCTAAGGCCACCAACTCTCCTTTAAGTGTTAAGATCGCAACTTTCTCCCCCTTCCTTATGTTATTATGGAGCTTTACTATTCCAGGTACTGCTAGGTCTGCACCATGTGCTAACGCATCTACAGCTCCGTCAGATATGATCACCTTAGGAATATGTGAAACTGCGTATTCTATAGGCAATATGCATCTCATTAACTGTGAGTCATCACCTAATTCTCTATAGTTATATAATGCTTCAGAAAGCTCATGCATCGTAACTAAATTATCATCCTCTCTAAATGGACCTGTCTTAGTCCTCCTTAACTCACGCATATGCGCCCCAACACCAAGTACCTCACCTATGTCATGGATTAACTTCCTCACATACGTTCCATGTTCGCAGCTTACAACTATTAACGCGTAAGGATATCTAAACTCCAACATCTGAATTCCGTAGATCTTCTTAACCCTTAAGACCCTCTTAACGGATGCCCTTACCGGTGGCCTTTGGTATATCTCGCCGGTGAATTCCTTCAAAACATCATTTAATCTTGATTCACTCACCTCACCATGTAACTGCATGATAGCTACGTACTCCTTATCAGCCAACATCAACATACCAACAGCTTTAGTCCCAAAACCTAAAGTAACTGGTAGAACGCCGCTGACTCTAGGATGTCCCCGCCCAGCCACTTACGAAGTGGTGGGCTCTAGGGTTCCGCCATGACCAGCTTTATGGACTCCTAGCATTGTCTTAATCCATGAAACTACCTCATGACTGCTAGGCCCTGGAGGTTTATCAATAACTATTACACCGTAGTTAAGTCTCTGACTTAGAGGTCTTAGTGGTGGGAAATACCCGAATTTCTCATCAGTGCTTTCATCTCTCTTAATTAACCAACCTTTATCTACGCCTCCGTATGAATCAAGACTTAACACGAACTTAAAACCTTCAGAAGTTAAATCCATTAAAAACACCGAAAAATTGTTGCAGAAGGATCCATTAGTATTAACTAACACCCTCTCTCAAAGCCTTAACCTTAAGCAGCATTTCCTTGCTAACCTTAAGTCTTTCCCTCATAAAATCTAGTAGATTAGCTGATTCTAGAGCCTTAATAACTTCCTCATCGCTAGCTCCCTTACTAACCTCAACCTTCTTATCAACAGGCTCTAAATGACGTATATTCGTACGTCTTCTCTTAACACCGCTCAACTCTTTAGGGCCTGTGATGACTACGTAATTATTGTCAATCACGTCAACTATCACGCACTTTTTACCAGCCTCCCTACCTCGTAATTTAATACATATACGACCTACCTCTACAGCAGGCATTTATACCACCTAACACTACTCCATAACTACCTTCATAAATTTTCTGATGTACACCTATTTAAGACTTCATTAACTGCACCTAAAGCTATGTTTAAGCACTCTGTAGGTGAAAAAGTGTGTGTATTGATTATTAAGTCGAAGACAGTATTATCACTGAGGTCTAAGCCGTATAGAGCTTTAAACCTGCGGCTCTCAGATTCCTCAATCTCCTTAATGACGCCTAAAGCCTCATCGTAGTTTAGTGAATCCCTCTTCGCTACCCTATTAACCCTAATTTCCAATGGTGCGATGACCGATATCTTAATATGGGCTATATCCTTAAGAATCCAAGCGGCTATGTGGCCATCAACGACGACCCCGCCCTTCATAGCCTCATTGCGTGCCTCCTCGTCTATGGCTCTATCTAAGCTGAGATCGTTTTCAGCAATTCTAGACATATCAACTAGGGATAACCCTAATTTCTCAGCCATTCGTCTGAAAATACCTCCAGAAGATACGTACCTAAGCCCTAGCGCATCAGCCAGCGACTTAGCTAATGTGGTCTTACCGCTACCGGGCCTGCCACTCACAGCAATCACTAATGACTCCTTACTACATACCTTCAAAAAACAGCACCCATATTATTATTAAGTCCTAACAATTAGTTTTATTAATGATTCGAGACAATTGTGGCATAGGTAGCCTCCGTAAGGCCTTTCAACACTTTTCTCACTCTTAGAACCGCTAACGATACCGTTAAGCGGTATACCGCAGACACCGCATTTAGAAACCCCTTGCTTAAACCTACTGTAGTGTATTTTAGTGTGCCCACCAGGAGTTTTGACAGACCTTCTACGCTTGCTATGGGATTTTAGACCGTAAGCCACAGCTAACACACCAAAAGATCTTAAGGTTTGAGCTTAAAACCATATCTAAGGCCTAGTGGGTTAAGCTTCATAGATCTTCTGCATAGTGGATATCTTATTATGTATAGGTTGATAGGCCATGATAACTGCCATAACTACTAAGAGAATGTTGAGCTGGTCCCCATTAGTGATTAAGCCAGGAATCCTCAGAGGACTTCTAAACCCTAGGGCAACACCGTAACTCGTTGACAGCGTAATGAGTACTAGGTTAGATAGTGTAACCGCAGTGAATATAGCTATCCATAAAGTGAATAAGTTTATGAGGAATACATTCCTAATCCTCCTCTTAAGTAAAGCATACCTCTCCCTAATCATACGCATCTTCTTATCCTTAGGGCTCACCTTAGATGCTTTCTCAGTCAATTCCTTAATCTCGTTAAGAACCGCATCAACACCTGTTTTCATAAGTATAAACCGCAACAATAATGAGAACGGTGTGAATATCGCGAAAATCATTAACACATAGAGAGCTAAAAACATCATCAACCCCTCAAATTCTCGATTAAGTTAACTAGTTCTGAAGCAGTTTCTCGAACCTTACCTTCCCTATTACGTAGTATGTAAACAGAAGCACCAACTAAGTTGGCGCTCGAAACAGCGAAATACCTGTTCAGAGATAGTAATTCGTTCAAAAGTTCAGCATCACTGTAGTCGCTCCTCCTCCTTTCAAAATCTTTAGCCTGCCTTCCTAGAATTTCCTCCACACTCGCTTCGACAATAACTATTGAATCAGGCATTATGTTAGTGATGACATGAGCTGGAAGACCTGACCAGTAACCAGTGCCTGTCTTCACGACTGCATGCGTATCTATGATTACTACATGTGGCTTAGAACCACTTACTTCTCTAATCCTCCTTAACTCACTGCCTATCCTCTCTGCAACATCTCTCTGAACCTCGCGCTGAATGCTGAGCGGTAAATTTCTGATGTCATCTCTAGAGCTAACTAATCCACGTTTCATTAACATATCCAACATCAAGTCACCGAAGTTTATGACCTTAACTGAGTAACCCCTTAACTCTAACTCCTTCATAGCTGTATTAAGGACCGTACTTTTACCTACTCCAGGAATGCCGACAGCGATGATAGTCTTAAGCATACCCCCTACTCCCCAATTAACCTCTTTAGTAGGGGATACGCCTCCAAAGTCCTCTCATAAGCTATTGTTGTATAATATTGCTGTATAATACCTATCGAGAGGAGTATGCCTGTACCTGTACCGAACGCGCTGAAAATATCTGCTGTAAGAGCAACTAACGCAACTATGATGGAGCTAAGAATCGTTAGAGGGTAAATGTACTTAGCTAGAAGGGATTCCAGAACCTTAGGATTCCTTCTAATACCAGGTATCTCAAGACCCGACTTTATTAAGTTCTCAGCCTGAGTTGCTGGGTTCAAACCAGCGATCTCAACCCACATATAGCCAAATACCACAGCAAGACCGACAAGTAAAATAGAATATATAAGTAACCTCAACGGATTTACGTATATCTCCAACAGTGAATTAGGGGGCGCCAAGTAGGTAATCATAACCGAAAGAGCTTCGGAGAGCCAAGGAGCTGAATTAGCTAGGTAGGTCGACGATATATTGTAGAAAAGGATTAGGTCAGAGAATAGTATACCGACCAGCAAAATTGGTATGTTAGTAACGTATAAGAACTGCAGAGGGACTTTAGTCCTAATTCCGGGAGCTCTCTGAGTGGTTACTGGGATATTCACCTTAACACTTTGAAGATACACAAGAACTACCGAAAGTATTATCACAGTAATGAAGCCTGGTAATGAAGGTAATGTCCTATCAACACCTTCAGCTAAACCGTAAAAAAGTCTCTCACTGCTTAATCCACCTCCAAATAATCCATGAATTAGGTATGGGAAGAAACCGTGATATTGGTCAGTTCCTGGAACCTTAATAGGTGCGAAAGCGTCCCAAGCTATAGTTCTTGCTACACCGGCTAAGATGAATAAGCTTACACCACTACCTACACCCCAACCTTTCTGAATAGATTCATCAAGTATTAACAGAATTAAAGCACCGACAAAAAACTGCATGAATATAGCTAGTGTTAGTGGTAGGTTCAACCTGTAATACATCGCGAAACCCAAACCCTCAACAACCGCAATCAATATCGCTAGACCTTTCTGAGATTGGGTAAATAACTTACGGCTTGACGGATCACTCATATCTATGTTAAGTATCTTAGCACCAACCAATATCTGAAGAATCAAACCTGCAGTAACTATAGGCCCGATACCTAGTTGAGCGATAGTGCCTTGCTGCGATGCAAAAACCACATTAATCAGTGCAGGTAGTTGAATACCTTGAATGTTGTACTTACTCAGTGGGTAGACCATAACGCTTGCCATAGCGTAATATATAATTAGTGTGGCTGCCGTAAATAAAAGCCTAAACTTAAGGTCTGGACGCCTAGCCGGCTTAGGTGGTGATGGAACGTAATCCCCTATCACTGAGAAAAACTTTAAAACGTTGACCAAATAAGACCCCTACCTCTTCCCAGTTAAAACTACCTCACCACCAGATTCCTTAACCTTATTTACAGCGTTTTCCGTAGCGCTATAAACGACTACTTTAACTTTACCGTTTAAAATACCCCTACCCAATAATTTATTAATCCCTAGAGCATTTAAGTCAACCACTACCTTATCACCCTCATATGTTAACTTACCATCCTTCACCAACTTACTTACTAAGTCATTAAGCTGATCTAAGTTAATTGCGTTATATTCAGTAGCTAAAGGTCTAGTGAATCCGTGCTTACCGTACCAGTCAGGAAAGTTCTTAACGAGCCATGATGACTTATGCTTATGAAGTCCTGAAGCACCTCTACCTCCTCTGCTACCACTCTTTCTATGCTGTCCTATACTGCCGTATCCCTGATTTCTATAGCCTCTGTACTTCCTGCTTTTCTTACCTCTCCTAACAACCATAACTAGATCATCCTCCTAGCTAATTCATTTATTTCTGAACCTCTATATCCTAGCTCACCATGCGACTTATAAGGCCTTCTAATGCTTCTCTTAAAGCCTCCCTTAGGAGGTCTTAACCTGAAAATCGGCTCAACACCCGATGCCTTATGCCATAACACCTTACAGTCAATTAACGCATTAACCAACTCATCAATACTTGAAAGGTTGAAAACTTTCTTAACATCTTCTTGAGTGAGTGTCTTACCGCCGACCAACCTACCCCTATATGTTATTAAGTCCTTAAGAACTTCAGAACTTACCTCACCCCATGTAACCCAGTCCTTAACCACATCCAACATACCCTCAATGCTCTCACTGCCAGGGTATATCACCGCATGGTATTTCCTAGTAAGCCTTAGAAGTTCTAAAGTCTTCTCAACTTCCGGAGGTATCCCAGTCCTCCCCCTCAACCTAATTATTAGCAGTAACGACATGGTCCTTACTGGCCCCTCACCCAATCATATATCGTTACGAACTTATAGGTGTTTTTAAGAGCTGCATAAGTAGCTAATACGAAGTTCAGAGTTGTCCTCGTCTCCCCTTTAGACCAAGTCCATATATCTTTAATGCCTGCATACCTCAACACAACCTTAGCAGCCTCACCAGCAACTAATCCAGTACCCTTAGGGGCAGGAACGATCTTAATAGCTACGCTTCCAGCCTTACCAGCTATGTTGAAAGGTGTTGAATGTGGGTCATTACATAAGCATTCCCAACTCCCACAACCTCTCCTCACAGGAATAATGTTTAGCTTGGCGTCCGTCAACGCCTTCTCGATAGCCTGCCTTAACTGCTTAGCCTTACCGAACCCAACACCAACATATCCATCTAAGTTACCAGCAACTACTAAAGCTCTAAATCTAGTTAACTCACCTGCATCTGTCTGCTTCTGAACTATTGATACATCAACTATTTCGTACTTAAGGTCTGGAAGTAAGTAATCCACTATCTCAGGTTCCTGAATCACTAAATTATTATCGAATATCTCCTTAATGCTAACTATCTTACCTTCCTTGACTAACTTACCTAACCTCGTCCTCGGAATCCACTCCTCTAATGACTGAGAACTCATTAAATACCACCTCAACTAAACATCTTCAATATATTCTCCTTAACTTCGTTGAAGTGTTTCGGAAGCTCCGCTAGGTCTAGACCAGCATTCAACAACTTCGAAAACCTCCTCTTAAATAATTCTTCATTAACGTTCCGTAATTCCTTGACATAACTAGCTATGTGCTTACCTGTAATTCTATCTTCATCCGGTAACACTTCATCAGATACAGGTACCTCAACACCAGCATCTAAGGAGCCCTTAACAGCTGCGAACACTCTAGAGCCCTTAATAGGTCTATGAAGACCTAAATCAGGCACGGCGTAACTAATACCTAATTGCTTAGCCTTTAGACCAGCTATGAGCCCAACTAAGTAAGCTGCCGGTGTGTTGTTTGTATAGCCTTTCCACCCATACTTAAACAACGACTTACTACTTACACCTACTAAGGTCTCATCACCTCTCATAGAAAACTTAATGAACTGAACAACCACATGTTTATTAGATATCCTTACAACTAGCCTTACATCCCTACCTGACTTAAGAATAGTATACCTCCTACGGTAATTTGTTTTACCTTCCCTTCTACGTTTCCTTGGCACCTTATACCTAGGACCTCTAGCCATCGCAAACCCCCTACCTAACACCACTCACTCCAAGGTGTTGTAGGTACCTCTTAAGGTCTGGTAAGTTCTTAAACGCCCCACCCTTCGCCAACCTATATGCCTTCCGGTACATCATTGTATCTATTACTTTATGGTCCTTCAACCATTTCAAGTACATCCTTAACTTCCTTATGGTATTCATCCACATTAATTTCTCATCAACTCTAGCGCTGTAAACCCCTTTACGCTTCCCTTGACCTCTCCTATGACCTGCCTTCCTTTTACTATGCCTCTCCCTCCACCTACCTCTCGAATTCCCTTTCTCGTATTCAACAGTTATAACCCCATCCTTAATCAATCTCTTAATACCATCTCTAGTAATTACGCCTGAGACATCATCAACTCTACTCGGGTCTATCTTAATCCTAGAAACACCTACGCCTAAGATCTCCGCCGCAAGCCTCTTCTGAACACTTAAATCAACCATACTACCTCACACCCTCATTAGCTATTAAGAAACCTGCTTCCTTAGCCTTACTAATTATTTCTAACTTCTTACGTAAACCTACACTACCCCCTACGTATATCAAGACTTTATCTGGCCTATACTTACTTAAGTCTGAGACGTTGTTAACTACTACCGACACTAACCCGCTGGGATGCATCCCTCTAATGGAGGTTGGTGTTCTGAACCCCGCATTTACAACCGGTGGGTGACCCTTAAGCTTTAATCTCATAGGGTTGTCTTTACCTTTAGGTTTCCTCCACACTGGATTGTTCCTAAACTTAGCAAATTTCCACCAAACATTCCTGTAGAAAACTATATCCCTTTTCTTTTTAATCGCCTTAACTAATAACTTCCTACTAACTTTAGCGTTACTCACCATCTGCGTATCCCCTCTCGTAGATGAAGATGCCGTCATTAAATACACGTCTATCTAACTCCCGAATCTTCGTCGCTTTCTCAATATTAGCTGCTGTTTGTGCTACGTCCTCAATATCTACACCCTCAATGATAACGTCCTCACCCTTAGTGGATACTTTAACGTTACCTTTAATCTTAGCAATCCTGGGTGAACGCTCACCAAGGAAGTTCTCTATTAACACCCTATCTCCCTCAACCCTCACAGTTACTGGGAAATGCGAGAAAACTATTTTAAGTTTATACCTATAACCTCTGGTGACGCCCTCAATCATGTTCTTAATGTGGGCGACCATCGTGTAGGTTAATGCCTTAATCCTCCTGTTTGAGAAGAAGGAATATACTGTTATCTTACCATTTCCAACCACTAACTTAACGTTCCTAACATTACTGAAATCCCTGACTATCTCTCCCTTAGGTCCTTTAACGCGAACTCTCATACCTTCGCAGGAGACTTCAACACCATCAGGTATTGAAATGCTTTCCTTTATTAATACCTCTCTAACCATTTAAATCACCTCAGTAGACGTAGGCGAGTAATATACCACCAATCCTCATATCGAGTGCTTCCCTATGGGAAATCACACCCTTAGGTGTGCTTAACACTAAAATCCCGATGTCTCTAGACGGTAGGTATTCCCTCAGCCAATAAGGCATCTGCCTCAACTCATCGTATGTTATCGGTTGCCTAGGCTTTATAGCTCCCGCCCTATTGATTCTACCCAATAATTGAACCTTGATCTTACCCCAACGACCGTCATCTATATATTCGAACTCCCCAACATATCCTTGCTTCTGCATCACCCTCAGTATCATAGCTATTAACTTAGATGCGGGCCATATTACAGCCTCCCTATGACGTCTCATTTCACAGTTAACCAACGTCGATAAAGCATTAGATACAGGATCCATGGTTACCATCTATACCACCTCACGAATATTTCTTAAACCCAAGTGAATGTGCTACCTCCCTAAAACATTGCCTACACAGATATACTCCATACTTCTGAATGACAGCATCTTTAGAGCCGCATCTAATGCATTCCTGAGCTCCACGTCCATACTTCCTAATAATAGGATGCCTATACTTACCCATACTACATCACCTTTACGTTAAGAATTTTTTCGAAGAAAGTCTGGGCTTCCTCCCTAGATATTCTGTGCCTCTTAGGTACATCAGACCTACACCTATACCTACGCATGACCCTATAACCAGGTCTCTCGAGAGTGATCGCAACATCCATCCCGAAGATCCCTAATTCAGGGTCGTACTTAACACCTGGAAGCACTATATGCTCCTTAATCCCTATAGACACGTTTCCGAAATCGTCGAAACTACTTCTCTTGATTCGCCAACCAACAGCCTCCAACACTAGGTTAAGAAACTTCAGAGCCCTCTCCCCCCTAAGAGTTACAGCAACAGCTATGGGCTCACCTTTACGTACTCCAAACTCCTTAATAGTCTTCTTAGCCTTCCTCAACGACGGTTCCTGACCAGTTAACATTTCTAAAATCTTCGCTGCCCTCTGCAATCTCTCGCCACCCTCACCAACTCCTATGTTAACGGTAACCTTAGCTATCCTCGGCTTATACATTGGGTTTTCTTCCCATAACTTTACGTAATTTTCTTTAACTTCTACCCCACCCACCTAGAAAACACCCTTAGGCAACTTAATCTCAGGAGATTCAACGCCAATGACGAACACTTTATCGAGGGTAGTGTATATTGCATCACCTTTGAGTCCTTCAATCTTAACTAACTTCCTATGCCTACCCATACCTTCTGAAATACTTGCTAATTTACCGACCTTACCAACACTACGGCCGCTAGTGATTATTACCATAGAGTTACTCTGTAGAGGTAAGTACTTAACTACCTCAAGCTTAGGGATCGTCACCTTCAAAGTTCCCATAGTTTTATAAACATCTTCCGAAGGCTTAGACGGATTTGAAACCCTGATAAGTACGTTTTTACCGTCATGGAGGTTTAACTGTATGTGCCCCCCATCAACTGTTGTCTTATTCTCTATGCGGCATAGCTTGAATGACCCTTCCTCCCTACTCACTGGGATTAAAGTCATATATGCTGTAGGTGCTGGGATAACCCTGAAGAACTCGCCGGTATCAATGACCTCTATCACATCCATCAAACCTACTGGAAACTTATAGTCTGTCCTCACAACACCGTCAACCCTGAAATGCCCCTCAGCTATTAACTTCCTAGCCTCCTTACCACGTTCAACATACTTAAGCACATCTCTAACTAAGACTAGCAACGGTATAGACCTACTCACCGGATGCGGTCCTGCTGAAGGTTTAACAGCCCATTTAAAGTCCTTCCTCATAAGCGGCCAGAAAGTAGGTGCAGCATGCCTCTTCATATGCCTTGAAATACCCATCCTACCCATACATGATCACCTGCCTTCTAACCGCCTTTACGTCTTTTAATAATTTTCTCCCTCCATTTATCGCTGACATCTAGCTTAGTTATCACTACCTTAGAAGGATGTACTGGGTAGTAAACTGGGGTACCGTCAGCCTTCTTAATGGTGACTCCCTCAACATGTATCCTACCGCCCTCAACATCAACCTTAACAACCTTGCCTTCATGACCAACCCAATCACCTCTGACAATCTTAACAGTATCACCAGCCCTTACAGAAAAGCGTTTAACGCCGTACTTACTGATCAACTCATCAGATAGCTTAGCGATTAGTAATTTTCGCTTTACGTTGATGGGGGCCTTAATTAACAAAAGCCTTTGCTTACTAGGTTTTGATGAAACCATCCCCTATCACCTAAACAATGATAGTAGCTATGTTAGCTACTGTTGGCCACCGCTCAGCAGCCTCCCTCGCTACAGGACCCCTAACCTCACTGCCCTTAGGAGTGCCTTCGGGTGTCACTATAACACATGCGTTATCCTCAAAAGCTATCCAAGTACCGTCAAGTCTTCTGTAAGGTTTCCTCTGCCTAATAACTACAGCACGCATTACCTGGCCGACTAATTCCATAGTACCTTTCTTAACGGCTACAACAACCAGATCGCCAACGGTGGCTCCCGGAACTCTCCTCAATCTAGTGTTGAAGCCTGGTATACCTACCACCATCGCTTCCTTAGCACCGCTGTTGTCAGCTACCCTCAACCTGGTGCCAACACTAACGCCTGATGAGTAACCTCTCCTACCGAAAGCTGCTCCTAGCTTAGCTCTCTTAGCTCCCATCAGCCTTCACCCCTCTTTGAAATCACTCCGAGAACGACTTTAGAAACAGACTTAGATATTGGTCTAGTCTCACCTATCACAACTAAATCACCTTCCTTAGCGTTAATGCATGGCGGGTTATGGGCGTGAATTCTAGACCTCCTCCTCTCATACCTCATGTACTTCCTACTATATACGGTATATTCCCTCTCTACAACTACTGTCTTATCCATCCTAGACCTGATTACGGTGCCTTCAAGTATTAAACCCCTAACCTTTATGTGGCCGTGCCACGGACATGCAGGATCATCACAATGATTTTGAGGGGGCTTCAACCCCTCATAACTAATACCTACGTTATTAAACTTAGGTAGTGACGCCATTATATGACTACACCTCTCAACCTCTTAATCCTATCTTCAGGTCTGCCTACCAACATCTCCCCACGTACCTCTACATCTTTATAAGGAAGCTTAAAAATAATTCTAGAACCGAACTTAGGTACTGTAATAGTTCTAACACCATCCTCCAAAACTAACGTATTCATGGTTTCATCAACTATTATTCCGCTACGCCCGTTTAACGTAACATCAGTATGGCTACATATCCTTGCCTTAAGACCTATCAACTCGTGGTAGATTATATTGCTAGCGTTTCTCCCCACTCTTAATCTCCTCCTCACGTTGCACCGTTAATATCCTAGCGATGTTCTTACGAACTACTTTAATCCTCCCAACATTAGTTAGTGTACCCATAGCGGCTTGCGCCCTCAACTTCATGAGTTCTAATTCTAATTCATTAAGTTGTTTTAACCTATCTTCCCGAGGCATCTTTCTGATCTCATCAGCCGATAAACTCATACGACGTCACCTAAGTTGTTGGAGTACCCTCCGACGATTCTGAAGGTGTGGGAGGTGCTGCTTGAACAATTTCAATCCTATCTACCGGCTCAAGAGGCTTAACTATCGATACCTCAATGCCGTAGATACCTGGTTTCTGGAGTAGATGAACAACCGCCCTATCCACTAGCTGGTATACGTGGTCACCGGTCTTATAGACCTTACCGGACCTAATCTTTTCATACTTAGCCCTCTCACTAATTATTTTGCCGCTGATTACTATCTCAACACCAATAGCTCCTGCACCTAACGCCCTCCTTAAAGCTACGAAGGCAGCTCTCCTGAAGTGATAGCCCTTCTCAATAGCTAGGGCTAACCTAGTCGCAACCACCCTAGCGTTCAACTCAGGATTCTCAACCTGAGTAACTGTTATTTGAGGATTCTCAACCTTGAAGTACTTCTCTAGAAGCTCAGTTAACTGCCTGATCGTCTGTCCTTTTTTACCAATTATGAATGCAGGTCTATCAGCATAAATGACTACTCTAGTACCTAGAGGTGTTTTAACTAAGTCGACCTTCGCATACCCCGCCCGCATGAAGGTCTTAGCTAAGTATTCGTCAACCTTAACCTTAACCAGGTTTAGATGAATAAAGTGTGATTTAATATCTACCAATACCTACACCTCACTAACCACTACTTCAACATGCGTTAATGACCTAAACTTAGGTGTAGCTCTCCCAAATGCCCTAGGCATCCACCTCTTCAAATACGGACCCCTATGAGCTGCTGCATGAGTGATCACTAACCTCTCAGTATTTAAACCTTTATTTAATGCGTTATTCTCAACGTTATCAAGTAGTTTAAGGATGTACTTACATGCCTTGATGGGGTACTTACCTATGGGTGATTTCCACTTAGGGAATGAGTTTGGCAAACCCTTTTTATGAGCTATTGATAATTTATGGCGTGTGTACGGTAATGGTGTCTTAAAACTAATCACATCGCTTAATAACTTCTTAGCCTTAGCTAACCTCATACCCCTTAAGATCTTAAAGATTTCGTAAGCCTCCTTCCTAGAAATAGGTACATCCCACATCATGGCCTTAGCACTCCTCACATCATCAACCTCAACCGAGTAACGCCAGATAGGCAACTACCGTACACCCCTACTGCTAACAAAAACAATAATCTTAAGGTTAATAAGCTCATAAGTTGTTCTCAACCTTGGAAATTCTCCGCAAACTTAAAAGTTTGAAGAACCATAATACTCTTGAAGGTTTGGGTGTTGGAAACAATGTCGCATAAAATACAACTTAAGAAGGTAAATGATTACACATGGGTAATACCTAAGGGCAGTAGGGACTGCATGGCTGTTGATGCGGTAATTTTCGCCGATGACTTCCTACTTAAGAAGATGGAGGAGGACTTAACCCTAGTTCAAGCAGCTAACGTTGCATGCCTTAAAGGTGTTGTTAAGTCTGTATACGTTATGCCGGACGGTCATCAAGGATATGGCTTCCCGATAGGTGGGGTAGCTGCGATGGACTTTGAGGGAGGTGTGATATCGCCTGGCGGTGTAGGCTACGACATCAACTGCGGTGTCAGACTACTTAGAACTAACCTAACCTACAACGATGTTAAGGATAAGGTGAAGGACCTAGTTAATGAGGTATTTAGGAATGTTCCAAGCGGTGTAGGAAGTACTGGAAAAGTTCGATTAACGGTTTCGGAGCTGGATAGAGTTTTAGAGGAAGGTGTTAGGTGGGCTGTTGAGAAGGGGTTCGGCTGGTATGAAGATTTAGACCACATAGAGGAAGGAGGTGCTATGAAGGGAGCTGACGCAAGTAAGGTTAGTAAAGCAGCTAAGGAAAGGGGTGCACCACAATTAGGAACTCTAGGAGCCGGCAATCACTTCCTAGAAATTCAGGTAGTTGATAAGGTATACGATCTAGGAGTAGCTAAGAAAATAGGTATTGAAGGTGAGGGCCAGATAACAGTTATGGTGCATACAGGGTCTAGAGGACTAGGACATCAGGTAGCTAGCGACTACCTAATGATTATGGAGAAGGTTATGAGGAAGTACGGTATCACACCACCTGATAGGGAACTGGCCTCAGTGCCTGTAAATTCTCGTGAGGGTGAGGACTACTTCTCAGCAATGGCTGCTGCAGCCAATTACGCATGGACGAACAGACAGTTAATAACTCACTGGGTTAGAGAAAGCTTCGGTAGGGTGTTAAAAACGGATCCAAGTAAATTAGGTCTTGAGTCTATATACGACGTAGCACACAACATAGCTAAAATTGAAGAACATAAGGTAGACTCCAAAACGATGAAGGTAGTCGTACATAGGAAAGGCGCTACTAGAGCTTTCCCACCAGGTCATCCCGAAATACCTAAAGATCATAAGGAAATAGGTCAAGTAGTTTTAATACCGGGATCTATGGGAAGCGCTAGCTACGTGATGGTCGGCATTCCGGAAGGACAGCAAACTTTCTACTCAGCAGCTCATGGGGCGGGTAGGTGGTTATCGAGGGAAGCAGCGATCAGGAAGTACAGGCCTTCAGACGTTGAGAACGAGTTAAGTAGGTCAGGAATTTACTTGAGGGCTGCGACGAAAGATGTGGTCTCTGAGGAAGCTCCAGGTGCGTATAAAGACGTTGATAGGGTAGCGATGGTATCACATAAGGTTAAGATTGCTGCATTGGTAGCTAGGTTAAGACCTATAGGTGTTGCTAAGGGTTAGTTTTTAAATGAAGGTTTTACGTAAGGCCTTCTACGTAGATGGAGATTTAATTGAGCAGTGTAAAGTATTGATGGATAGCCGTAATTTAGAGGTAATTACGTCAGAGGCGATCCCACTAAGATTAACGGATAGAAAGACCTCACTATCTTTGAAGGAATTCGAGATAATTAAGAACTGTAGAGGGGGTTCACTAAAGATAGATTTAGACGATATTGTGGGAATAGAATATAGTAGGATTTCATCAAATTCAGACACCTTCCTCAAACTTTTCGGCGATTACGTCGGTAAGAACTCCAACATCTATAACGTCTACTTAAAGACTAGATCAAAAACACATAAGTTAATACTTACCCAAAGAGATCTTATAAAGTTAAGAAATTATGTTTTGAAATCACTTCATGGCGACAAATAACGTGCTTCTAGTAGCTTTTAATCCAGGCTCACCATGCTCAACTTTCTTACATGATGGTGAGAATTCCCCGAGGAAATGCCCGATCATCTCAGGAGTTACCTTAACTGGAGTGAATTCCTTACCGTTATAGACAGCTATCGTCAACCCAACCATCACTGGAAGTACCACCATATCCCTTACATGGGTCTTTATGACGACGCTCTTACCTTCACTCATCAACTTTCTCGCCTTCATTACCTTCTCTAATAACTTCATCCTAGGAGATTCTCTATAACCAGCTTGAACTCTACGAGCCCTAACACTGGAGTCAGATTCCCTGAGTAAAGACCTCCTAGTTCTAGAGGGTAGCAACTTAATTAACTCATCCATCGACATGCTCATAAGTTCCTCTAGGGTCCTACCTCTATACTTGAACGACTTCCACTCAGGTGGTATCTCAATACCTGTGCTGGCCATACCGTTCACTATGTAAGATTAATTAAACTACTTATAAATCTTAACGCTACTAACTATCAATTCCAGACCTATACATTAATTCGTTAATTAAAGTTAAGGTAGCATATAAAGCCTCAACCGTTCGGACGCTTCGAACTCCTTGAAGAGGTATAGTGTTTATGCTTATTTTAACTAAGTTATTTAAGGAATTCGAGGCCTTACCACTAACTAACTCATTAAAGTCCTTCCTGTGGTTACCGAACATGATGATCATTTTCTTTAGGTTACTGCTGAACTCATGTAACAACCGTGAAGCACTCTCCCCGCACTTACTTGTAATTACACCTAATACACCTGCATCTTTCAACATCTCTATTAGAATTTCTAAGGAATCAACGATACGTAACTTAAACCCTGAGTAGTAAGGTATGTCAGCTTCAGATACTAGCACACCCCTCAAAGGTCTCACCTTAGTAATTCTGACGTATACCTTAGCCCCTACACGTAAGTCAAGCTCGTTAGCTAAGTCCTTCGGGATCTCAGCAACTAAGTTTTCCCCAAGACCTACATCTACCTTAACACGTGTCCCAAGAATCTTAAGTAACAACCCCTCCCTAAATGGTAATACCTCAATTCCTTCATCAGTTGTTGGATGGGTAGCTATGTTCAGTGGAGGTAGTACTCCAGCATATCTTAAAGTATCTTTCTTACTAATGACTTTCCTCCTTAGGTAAGGAGGTGTTAAAAGGTACTCCATAACGTCAACTATTAAGTTTAAATCCCTACTCATACGATCATCGTCTACAAATACCAGAAACTCGTCTACCCTGAATACGGCTAAAGCTCTAGCTAAAAATCCTAGAAGTATTGTCTTCTCATAAAGACTTTGTTCAATTGATAGGATAGAACTAGGAACCAGCACGGACAATGAGACCTTACGCTTAGGAGGAGGCCAAACGTAGAGTCCTGACATCCTAAAACCTTAAGAAATATGCTTAGTGGTAATGACCTTTAAAATAAAGAACTTTTTACTGTTTCTTACCTTTCTTAGGTGTCTTTTCTTCAGGTTTAGTAGCTGATTCTTTACTAGATTTACCTTCAGTCATGAATAACGTAGTTTTCTGCCTACCACCCATTCACACCACCTGATAAGGATTTATACTTACTAGCTTATAAGAATATTAGATGATGTGTTTGCCGAGTACTGAATTAGTTGATGATGCATGTAGTTCTGACTACCATCAACCAACAACATTGATGTCCAATAGGTGAGGAGCCTTAGCTTAACAAAACATATATTATGTGGCTTAATCAGCCTAAATAAGGATCGTTATGGAAGTTTAGTGAAAAACTTTTAAGAAAGTAAAAACACTGTAATACTTAGCGTGGTGTGGATTGAATGGCGCGTAGGAAGACTTCAGCACCTCGTAGAGGTAGTCTTGCGTTCAGACCTAGAAAGAGGGCTAGCAGGCTTGTTCCTAGGGTCAGAACTTGGCCGGAATTAAGTTTAGAAACACCTAAACTGTTGGCTTTCGTAGGTTATAAGGTAGGTATGACTCATGCATTAATGATTGATGATTCTCCCAACTCCCTAACCAGCGGTAGGGAGGTCGTTGTACCGGTAACGGTCTTAGAGACCCCGCCTGTAATTCCAGTCGCGTTAAGGGCTTACAGGGATTTAGGTATGTGGGGTTCTCGTACCTTTTGTGAATGTTGGATAGAGCCACCTAAGGATTTAGAACTTTGGAGGAAGATACCTAATTTAAAAGTAGGCGGGGACCTCGATAAGAAAGTTTCACTCATTAATGAAAACATCAATTTAATTAACAGCATTTCAGTTATAGTTGCTACTCAGCCAAAACTTACGGGAGGACTAAGTAAGAAGAAGCCTGACATACTTGAAGTTAGAGTAGGGGGTAATAACATCACAACACAGTTAAGTTACGCTACATCGATTCTAGGTAAGGAGTTGAGGGTTTCAGACGTTTTTACTGAAGGTCAATTCATAGACATTATAGGCGTTACTAAAGGTAAGGGTTTCCAAGGCGTTATTAAGAGATTCGGTGTTAAGGAGCTTCCTAAATGGCATAAACACCGTAAGGGCAGTAGAAGGATAGGTTCTAGAAGCCCAACGATGGGTGCCTTAAGTACAGTCCCTCAGGCAGGTCAGTTAGGCTTCCACAGACGCACCGAGTTCAATAAGAGAATAATTAAGATAGGTAGTAACTGGTATGAGGTAGTGCCTTCAGGTGGGTTCCCACATTATGGCATCGTTCGATCAGACTACATTTTAATTGAGGGCAGTGTAATGGGAGCTCCTAAAAGACCTCTAGTTCTGAGACAGCCAGTAAGACCTCCTAAATGGATCCCATCAAGTGCTCCAGTACTTACATATATAAGTTTAGATAGTAAGGTGTAGGTGCTTAAAGTGGTGTATAAATTACTCTTATTAACAACGAATTTAAGGCCGAAGAAATTAACCGTCTACGACCTCAGCGGCAACGCTGCCAGTGAGGTTGAGTTACCACCAGTATTTAACTACCCACTTAGGATGGATGTAATTAGAAGGGCCTTCCACGCATCTCTCACATCTAGAATACGTCCGAAGGGGAGGGACTTACTAGCAGGTAAGAGAAGGATTGGGGAGAGCTGGGGTATTAACCGCAGTGTTGCTAGAGTTCCAAGACTGGATAACGGTAGGGCAGTTATAGCCCCTATGACTAAGGGCGGTAGGCTAGCACACCCACCAAGAGTTAATGCTAAGGTACATGAAGATGTAAATAGTAAGGAACGACTTCTCGCTATTGTCTCCGCACTCTCAGCAACCTCCGAAGTTAAGATAGTTAAGAGTAGGGGACATGTAGTGAATCATGAACAACTACCAGTAATTGTTGTAGACGATTTCGAGAAGATAAACATTACATCAGATGCTAAGAAGGTTCTAATGTCCCTTAAACTATGGGATGATGTTGTCAGGGCTCAGGAGAAGACCAAGATTATATCAGGTAAGGGCAAGATGAGGGGTAGGAAGTACAGGGAGCCTAAGTCCTTGCTAATCATCACTTCAAGTTGTGATGTACCGGTAGCTAAAGCTCTTAGAAACCTACCAGGCGTTGATGTAGTAGCTGCTGATAACATAAACGTGGAGTTGTTAGCTCCTGGAGGTTCTCCAGGTAGGTTGACGTTAATCACTCTGAAGGCGTTAGATATAATTAGTAGGAAGTTTGAGGTGGTAACTCTTTGAAGGACCCTGCAAAGGTTTTAATAAGACCCGTAACATCTGAAAAGTCTCTGAACTATATTGAGAAGTTCAACACGCTGATCTTCATAACTGATATGAGTTCCACCAAAAATGAGATTAAGTACGCGGTAGAGAAGTTGTTCAACGTAAAAGTCGATAGGGTTAGGACTCTAATAACATCTAAAGGGGAGAAAAAGGCTTTCGTAAGATTGAAGCCTGAATTTAAGGCCTCAGAAGTTGCCACTAAACTAGGTATTTTATGAGGTGTTTTATATGGGTAAGAAGATATTAGCTCAGAGGGCTGGGAGAGGATCACCAACTTTCCGCAGCCAGAAACACATACATGTAGCACCTGCGAAATACCCGCTGACTACTAATGAAACTTTAAGTGGTGTTGTCTTAGAACTCGTTCACGATCCAGGTAGGTGGGTTCCTTTAGCTCATATAAGACTAACGAATGGGGTTGAGTACTACATACCTGCAGCTGAGGGTATGTACGTCGGTCAGGAGATCGCAATAGGTCCTCAAGCACCTCTTAACGTAGGTAACACCTTACCACTAAGCAACATACCGGAAGGCACTAAGGTATATAATATCGAGTTAAGTCCTGGTGATGGCGGTAAACTCTCAAGACAGGCCGGGAGCTACGCAACGATATTAGGTAGATCCGGCAACTACACTATAGTACAGCTACCTAGCGGTGCTACTAAAAGCATCCTAAGCGTTGCTAGAGCCACAATAGGGGTACCTGCAGGTGCTGGGAGAACTGAAAAACCTCTCCTAAAGGCCGGTGCATCCTTCCATAAATGGAAGGTCAAAGCTAAAAAGTGGCCTAAAGTAAGGGGCGTTGCGATGAACGTAGTGTCCCATCCGCACGGAGGAGGCTCCCATCAGAGCGTCTCAAGGCCGTCCACAGTGTCTAGAGATACACCTCCTGGAAGGAAAGTAGGTCATATAGCATCTAAGAGGACTGGAAGGAAGAAGGGAAGTAGACTATCAACTAAATAAATAGTTTATTAAATCAGGTAGAGTAGTTAACATCACTTAAATCAGTGTTTGCACCCATCATCACTATAAATTCACTTACAGTAAAGCTCTAAGACCTTATTAATTATTTTTGACGTACTTGCTATATCGGACTTATACTTAGTCGGAAGCCTTAGGACTTCGACGTTGAATCCCCTACTTAATGCGTTCTTAGCCAACACTCCCTCATCAATAGGTTGATCAGGACCCAATAATATTATATCGGGCTTCACCGACTCAACACTCTTAAGCATGTCTTCCTCACTACCTAGAAATGCCCTATAAACGTATTTTAGCGAATTAATTACTTCCAACCTGCTTAACTCATCATTTACCGGTTCCCTACCCTTAACTCTCCTAACAGTTGAATCCCTAGCTACAACCGCGTATACTAAACCGAACTTAGACGCCTCACTTAAGTAGTAAATATGTCCGGGATGAATGATGTCGAAGGTGCCACCAACAAGTACTCTCCTCACTTTAGGGTATTCCCAATCAAAACTAACTAATTTAAACAGCCTTAAAGCATCCAGTAGCCCCTCAGCATAAGCTATACATGACAGTGATGTGATGTAATCTCCTAGACTGAAGTAATGTTTTGAATCACTTACATACGATTTAACTAGATTGAGGATTTCCTTACCTTCAGGGGCTTTGAGATCTTCATCCCTTACCCTACTTAAAGCCCTGTCTACAATACTGATGTACCTGTACACCCTGGTTGATAACCCATCATCTACAGTAGACATCCTTAATCACCTTTAGAGCTTCCTCCTCAATGAAGTGCAGTTTTGGAGAGGTCACTATTAACGTATGGGGGGGCTCACCTAAATCCATGTTGATTAGCTCACCTAACCCACCTGGACATACCTTCATGGAATCACTTCCCAATCTACTAATACCAACTGCTAATCTATTATGACTTATAACACCTTCCCCCCGTGACTTCTCTATCTCTAGGAGTATGTTGATGGCATCTTTCACCGTCATGAAGACCTTCTTCTCAACATCTATCTCAAGTAAGAGTAGCGAATGTAAATTTCTACTAGAGTTTTCCTTAATAACATCATATGGGTACTCGTAAATGATGCCGTCCTTCGGGAACGTAATGGTCGCCACCTTACCTAACTTATATATCATTAACCCAGAGGCACTTATAGATGATGAAACTATGCTAACACCTGGAACAACTTCGACTTCATACCCCCTCCTTCGAGCCTCTATTAATATGTTTACATGTGTAGTTGCAATTAAGGCATCACCAGGGGATATTAAAGCTACGTCACCATCCTCAAGTGCTTTGAAAATCTCCCCACCATTGAGTTCCTCAAGGTCCCTCCTATGCAGTGTCCTATACCCTTTCCCAACAAGACTTGAAAGGCGTTCACCATCACCTAATAACACACCTGTATAACCATCTAGGAAGACGTTCTTAACGCTCTTAATTATGTTTAAAGCCTTAATTGTAAGGTAATCTACGGAAATACCGCCGCCGATTATGTATAACCTACCTCTCACCAGTAACTAACACCTCATAACCCTCAGCATTTAGCTTAAAATCCAAGTTCAGTGACTCCTTAAGGGAGTTTATTATATTGAAAACATCACCTAATTTAGAAGCGGATAAGTTGAAGGCAACCTTAACACCCTCTCTCCTCAATTCGAAGTCACCCCTAAAATTACTTATTACTTGGCTTAAACTACCGAAGAACTCACCTACAGTAATTTCAGGGCTTAAGTAAACTTCTAAGAATGCTCTAAGGACTGAGTTATTGACGTAATCGTATTTAAAAATAAGTTTAAACTCGGTAATTATACATTTATCTACTGACTGACATTTAGCTGATATCCGAAAAGCAACGTCATTAGAGAGGAACTCTTCAGCCTCACTAAATGCGCTTATTAACATGTCGTAAGGTATTAAAGACCCCAATATATCGGGAAGAACTTCTATCCTAACCTGCATTACCTTCTCGCCAACCGTTGAGGTTTTTATTCATGTATTTTGGAATGGTCTTATGAATTATGAGTCGCTTGGTCTTCATACCCCAACTACATTAATACTTGACAAATTACGTTTTTTAAGGTTTAAAACTCGTTAAAAACGTGGTATTGAGATATGCGGAACGAGTTAACGACGTGGCTTGAGAGGATATCTAGGTTGGCTTTAATTAAGGTTAGGGATGATGAGAGGGAGATAGTTATTAGGGATATGGGGAAGATAATTGAGTTCTTCAATAGTATCAACGAATTAGACCTCTCAAATGTTGAGCCTTTATTCATGGTGCTTAACGAAAAGCCTGTACTCAGGGAAGACGTAGCTCGTGGTGGTTTAGATGTAAATGAGGTGCTGCTAAACGTTAAGGAGAGCGAGAACGGCTTCATTAAAGGCCCTAAAACTGCTTAGGTGATTTCCCTGAGTAAACTTATACTTATGGATGGGTTAGAGCTAGTTAAACTATTCCATGCGGATCCGTCACTCATCTACGAGTATGTAATAGAAACCTACGAACTAATAAGGAAGGTTGAGGATTCAATTAAGTCATACATAACTCTTAAGCCATTAGATGAGGTGCTAAAGGAATGTAAGATAGTTAGCGATAAAATTAAGGATGGATTTAAGGGCAGGTTGGCTGGCCTGCTAATAGCTGTTAAGGATGTGATATCGACTAAGGGTTTACTGACTACTTGCGGCTCTAAAATGCTATCTAACTATATACCGCCTTATGACGCAACAGTCATTGAGAGGGTGAGTGCTGAGGGAGGAATCATCATCGGTAAGACCAATATGGATGAGTTTGCGATGGGTTCAACCACAGAGAATAGTGCTTTCTTCATAACACGTAATCCATGGGATTTAAGCAGAGTTCCAGGCGGTTCCTCAGGTGGGAGTGCTACAGCTGTATCTGCATATGAAGCTACGATTTCATTAGGCAGCGATACGGGTGGTTCAGTAAGGCTTCCAGCATCCTACACAGGTACCGTCGGTGTAAAACCTACATACGGATTGGTAAGTAGGTACGGGCTAATATCCTACGGCACTAGTCTAGAGCAGGTAGGACCTATAGTTAGGGACGTAAGTGATGCTGCACTTATCTTAAGCGTTTTGTCAGGCCATGACCCTAGGGACAGCACTTCATTAAAGGTTGAGGCTGTTGACTATACCACGTTCTTAAAACCAATACCTCTAAAGAAGTATAGGGTTGCAATTATAAAGGAGTGTATTAATGAGGGTGTCGATAGCTCAGTACTATCTTCCTTCAACAAAAGCATCTACAGGCTAGAGAATGAAGGTTTTGAAGTATCTGAAGTAAGTATTCCAATAATCAGATACGCACTACCTACTTACTACATTATAGCTATGGCGGAGGCGAGCTCGAATCTTTCAAGGTATGATGGTATTAGATATGGTTACCATGTAGATGTTGAAAATAAATTGTGGGATGAAGCCTACACTGAGTCCCGCAGCTATGGCTTCGGCCTTGAGGTCAAGAAGAGGATCTTACTAGGAACATTCGTATTGAGTGCTGGGTATTACGACCAGTACTACTTAAAGGCTTCGAAGGTTAGGAAACTACTTTATGATGAGTTTTCAAGAATTTTAAGCCACTACGACGTAGTCATTACCCCGACTGCACCTTCCTTACCACCGAGAATAGGTGAAGCTATCTCAGACCCGATGAAATTGTATTTATCTGACATATATACAGCTACTGTAAACCTAATCGGCCTGCCAGCTATGTCGATACCTGCTGATATAGTAAATGACTTACCTGTTGGTATTCAACTTATAGGTCCTAGGTTAAGTGAGGGTTCACTCATAAATATTGCATATATCCATGAAGTTAAGAGCGGTTTGAAGAACTTAATCCCTACCGCGGTGAGGCCTTATGTCTAACCTTAACGTTAAGATAGGCTTAGAGGTACATGTACAGATAACATCTCTGAAGTCTAAGTTATTCTGTTCATGCTCATCAGAATATAGGGGGAAACCCCCAAACACTAACGTATGTCCGACCTGTCTGGGGCTGCCAGGAGCTCTACCTGTCGTAAATATAGAGGCCGTGAAGGCTGCATTAATGGTGGCTCTTGCCCTAAAGTGCACTATAAGTGATGTGTTGGTTTTTTCAAGAAAGCATTACTTCTATCCAGACCTGGTTAAAAATTACCAGATATCGCAGTATGACGGTATAGGTAGCGTAGCTATAGCTAGGAATGGGTTAATGACCATAAACGTTGATGGGAAAACCAAACCAATCAGAATACGTAGAATTAACATTGAGGAAGACCCAGGTAAGATTATATATCCCACAGGTTCATTACTTACCAGTAAATACACATTAATAGATTATAATAGGT
Source organism: Sulfolobales archaeon (assembly GCA_025058345.1). Lineage (GTDB taxonomy): Archaea > Thermoproteota > Thermoprotei_A > Sulfolobales > NBVN01 > DTCV01. The sequence continues at coordinate 140,848 of JANXEN010000002.1, read as the reverse complement.
CTGGAATACCCCTACTTGAAATAGTGAGTGAGCCGGATTTAACTAACCCTAAAGAAGCTAGGATATTTATAGACAAATTAAGGTCTATACTTGAACACATTGGTTTAGTCAATCCTGAGTTAGAGGGTTCAATAAGAGTTGACGCTAACATCTCGTTAGAGGGCGGGTCAAGAGTCGAGGTCAAGAACATAAGCTCGTCTAAAGATGTTGAGAGGGCATTAACTTACGAAATTATTAGGCAGAGTAAGGCGTTAGAACATGGTGAGGTGATTAGGAGAGAGACGAGGCATTGGGATGATTTGAAGAAGGTGACGATATCTGCAAGAGTTAAGGAGTTGGAGGAAGATTATAGGTACTTCCCAGACCCTGACCTACCTCCATTTAAGATATCTAAAGAACTTATAGAGGAAACCGCGTCTAAACTTCCTGAACTACCTGACCAGCGTGTCGAAAGGTTCATGAAAACTTATGGATTGAGTGAGTATCTAGCTAATGTATTAGTGAGTGAAAAGGGACTAGCTGATTACTTCGAAGACTGTGTTAAGATTTGTGGAGAGCCTGAATCAATAGGTAACATCATAGTGAACGACTTAAAGAGATGGATCGATGAACTAGACCTTAGTATTTACGAAGCTATAAGACTTTTCCCACAAAAAGACCTATGTCAATTAGTGGATTTACTAAACAAGAACGTAATTAATATCAAAATCTTGAAGGAAATCATACCTAGAGCGTTGAAGTCAGGAAAAAGCGCATCAACTATAGTTTACGAAGAGGGTTATGTAGACATATCTGATGAGGACGTGTTACTGAAGATTATTGATGAAGTAATTAGGGAGAACCCCAAAGCTGTAGGCGATGCGTTAACCAATCCGAAAGCCATTAATTACCTTGTTGGTCAAGTAATGAGGAAAAGTAAAGGTAGAGCTAATCCAGAACTCACGAACAAACTGTTAATTAAGAGGTTGAATGAGTTAAGTAGGGCCTCAAGTAATGCTAACTGACCTTACTAACGAATTAGTAATCAATAGAATCCATAACTTCAGATCCGTCAAAGAATTAATCAATGATGTATTTGAAGCCCTTAGGGATGAGTATAAGTCAAGTAAAGGACTTGTAAAGGTGTTAAAGCATGAAGAAACTTTCCTGATAGTAGGTGATTTACATGGAGACCTACAGTCACTTAGGTATATCTTAAGATTCGCTGATGCGTCATCAATACATAAATTAATATTCCTAGGTGATTACATTGATAGGGGAGAAAATCAAGTCGAAACCATACTCGTCCCCCTATACCTTAAGTTGAGATACCCTGAAAGCATCTTCTTATTGAGGGGAAACCACGAGCCCCCTGAATTCCTTCCAGTATACCCTCATGACTTCCCATCAGAGCTTAAACACCGGTATGGAAGCGTTGATGGAGGTAAATTGTACTCGATGTTTAGAGAACTATTTCAATTGATGCCTCATGCAATGATCTTAGACGACGTTGCGTTATTGCTTCACGGTGGACCCCCATCAGTAAACATCAACGAGGCATTAACGATGGATGAGTACCTAGTGGGGAGGAGTGATGAAGAGTACTTCAAAGTAATTGAAGAAGTTCTATGGAATGACCCTACCGAAGACATAGAATATACGGTACCATCTTACCGTGGTGCTGGCTACCTATTCGGTCGTAAAGTAACGGAAGCCGCATTAAACATCACCAATACGAAGGTAATCGTTAGAGGTCATGAACCATGTCTAGATGGGTTCAAAACTAACCACAGCAATAGAGTCATAACTCTATTCAGCCGGTTAGGACCTCCATATCATAATGTCTATGCATCATTCATGACTTTAGCACCTAAATTAAAGCATGAGGAATCACATTACCTAAAATCTATTATTAAATTCTCATACGCTCATCTATAGCTACTTATACCACCATTTATTAACATCCCTTAAAGCTTATTATTAAAGTAAAGCCTTATAGTATATTGGGTGTGGATAATGGATTACGATGTAAGGGAGATGTTTGAGGTGAGGTTTACGAAGGAGGATTTAGAAGCCATAAGGAATGCCCTAAGTGATATGAAGAATCCCGTAGATGTTCTAACTTTCGTAGGGGATATATGCACCTTCTGTAGCGATACAGTTAAATTAGTTGATTTGTTAGCATCTTTAAGTCCTGAAATTAATGGAGGTAAGTTAATACGCCATAAGATATATCACTACAAGAGAGATGGTGCTGAGAACTTCAAGAAATACGGGATCACAAGAGTGCCTTCCATAGTACTAATTGACGGCCAAATCCGGTATACTGGGATGCCTGCTGGTGAGGAGTTAAGAAGCTTTATTGAAACCATGCTGAGGATAAGTAATGGCAATAGCGGACTTACCGAGAAAGTAGCTAACCTACTTAGTAAGGTTTCAGGTAAAGTACACATGGAGGTCATAGTAACTCCTACATGTCCTTACTGCCCATATGCAGCATTCCTAACCAACATGTTTGCGTTTGAGGCGCATAAATCAAATAATAGAAACATAGTATCAGATGTTGTTGAGGCGTATGAAAATCCAGACATTGCTGATAAATACGGAATTATGAGCGTACCAGCTATAGTGATCAACGGTGAGGTAGAGTTTGTCGGAGTTCCGGATGAAACTGAGTTGCTGAGTAGGATTTACGAGAAGGTGCAGAAAGGTTTCAGACCCCGTTATTATTGATCGAATCTTAAAGTATTAAACGTAAATAATTGTTCACTTTCAATTATATGTAGATAATAGCGAATCACATAGGGTTTAGTATTCGCAGGAACGGCAGTCTCCAGCCTCACCCTCACGAAGCATTGGAGGTTTTTGAGTTCTGAATCTATCTCTTACCGCCCTCTTATCTTCCTGTTTGCTAACTTCTGTTAACTCTTCAGCCTCCCTGAAGCTCTTACCTAACTCTCGCTCTACCTCCTCCTTTGCTAACCTTTCAGCTATCTTTAAACCGAACTGAATTACTTGCCTAGTCTTACTTTTATCCCTATAGACCGTAATACCCTTACAACCTAACTTCCACGCCGTCAAGTATACGTTCCTCACATCGTCTATAGTTGCTTCAGCCCTCATGTTTATAGTCTTACTAACTCCTTGGTCAGTCCATTGCTGCCAGACAGCTTGATGTAGGAGGTGCCAAATAGGCTCTATATCATGAGCTGTTACAAAGATCCTCCTAAGCGTTTTTGGTATGAATGGATTATGCATTATGCTACCTGAATTAGCTATTGTTTTAATGACTTCAGGTTCGTCCAGACCTACCTGACGCAAATACTCTAGAAATAGTTGATTGACCTCTATGAAGGTACCCACACTTACTTGCCTGACGAACGCTAAAGCAAATAGGGGTTCTATGCTGGAGGAAGTGCCAGCGATTATGGAGATCGTTCCAGTAGGTGCTATACTAGTTACCGTAGCGTTACGTATCCCATATCTAAGCATATCCTCCTTAAGTAAGTCCCAATTAACATTAGGCCTTTCAGCGAGGATGTACCTAACCTGCTCTGACGGTGAAATACCCGAAATACCGCCTATCTTCAATATCTCTTCTAACTGCTTAACATCAAACCATACAGGTTTATAGAGCTTCGGATCCCAAGCTGGGAAAGGTCCTCTCTCCTTAGCAAGTTCCATACTGGATAGGTAGGCATTGTATTGAATCCACTCAGATATATAGTAAGCTAGGTATAACGCATCTACAGAGTTGTATGGTATATTTAACTTCACTAGCATATGAGCCCATCCCATAACACCTAGACCTATCTTCCTAGATCTTTTTGTCTCCCTCTCTATTTGCGGGAGCGGGTACTTATTAAGGTCTATAACGTTGTCTAAGAATCTAACACACAGCTTAACGTCCTCTGCTAATTCATCCCATAAAATGGTGGGTCTCCCGTTACGAGTACCAACGTACAGCTCAAGATTTATGGAACCAAGATTACACGACTCCCACTCACGTGCTGGAACCTCCCCACATGGATTAGTAGCATTTATCTTACCCAAATACCAGACTGGGTGCCTCCTATTGATCGTATCTATGAAAAGTAGACCTGGATCTCCAGACTCCCATGCACACCTAATTATTTCGTTAAATATTTCAACAGCACTCAACATGCTTACGATAGCGTTTTCCTTCCTAGCTATCTCAATCAACTCATCATAAGTTATTATTAGAGAACGATCTAACGGTATTGAACCACCGGAAGACTCTAGTTCATCTATTATGTATTCCTGAACCCACTCCTCATTCATGTAATACCTAGCCCATACGACGGCGTAATTCCTAGAATCATTAACGTTTGGATTTAATGATGTTTGCCGTGGATTAATTAAAGCCCATAAAGAACCTTCCTCAACAGCTCTCATGAAGGAATCGTAAACACCTACTGATATGTTGAAGTTCTGAAGGTTGACGTCCTTTAACTCACCGGACTTACTTCTAATGAATTTAAGTATGTCGGGATGCCAGACATGTAGAACCCCCATATTAGCGCCCCTCCTCCTTCCGCCCTGCTTTATTACTTCTGTAGCTGCATCATACATCTTCATAAACGATACAGGACCTGATGCAACCCCTGCAGTACTTGCTACTACGTCACCCTCAGGCCTTAACTCAGAAAATGAATATCCAGTACCGCCTCCCTGCTGATGAATGAGGGCCGACGCTCTGAGGGAGTCCATAATACCGTCACTTTCAGCAGTTGTTAGCGAGTCTCTCACTGGGAGAACAAAGCAAGCTGAAAGAAGTCCTAACTTAGTTTTAGAATTCATTAATGTAGGGCTGTTCGGCATAAATTTACGGCTGATCATTAAATCGAAAAACTTCTCAGTATAGAATTGACGTCCCCCATCTTCATTACTTGCTATATGTTCAGCTACCCTCATAAAAAGCATTTTAGGAGTTTCTAAATACCTTAAAGTCCTCGGGTCCTTAAGCAAGTAACGTGATTCAAGAACCTTCAGCGCTTGGAAGGTGAATTTAAGGTCATCCCCATCAAAGGAACTCCACTTCCCCTTACCATAAACGTCGTTGTATATTCTAGCCAGTACGTACCTCCTAGCTGCTAGCTCGAAAGATATGTCACTCACTATCCTACTAGAGAAAGCCTTCTCAACGATATCCGATATATACTTAGTGGTGACTGACTCCCTTCCTTTAATGCCCTCTAATACCTCATCTAGAATTTCATCAATGTAGCTGTCAAGAGCAACCCCACTTAACGCCTTAACTAATGATTCCCTCACCTTAAAAACACTTAAATTCTCAACCCTACCATCTTTCTTTAACACCTTTACTTGAGATGCTAATGAAGTAATCCCCACTCACCTCGTAACTATTTGTTTCAGGTTATATATTTCATAGCCAAAAAGGATTAAAAAACTGCCTTATATAATTGGGTATTACCTTATGTTAAACCGCTTTAAACTTCTCGTACCAGGACTCATAAACCTTAACGGCTTCCCTACTAACGCTTGGCTTCCTACTCTTAATCACGTCGTTAAAATCACCTACGGTAATCTCCCTCGGTTCGCCTGAACCACCATGCCTCTCGAACAGCTCTTTAACAGTTCTTAGGTGTGCTGCCATAACGATGTCCTTGATGTCGCTACTGGTGTATCCTTCTAACATTTCCGAAAGCTTTTCTAACTCTACATCACTAGCTAATTTCAAACCCTTAGTGTATAGTTTAAGGAGCTCGACCCTGGCTTCCTTGTTAGGTAGTGGGATGAATATCCTTTTCTGGAACCTACGTATGAATGCCTCATCAAGTCTCCACGGTTTATTTGTAGCTGCTATTACGTATATGAAGTATTTAAAAGACTTATCCAGCAATCCATCCATTTCCTTCAGGAATTGATTCCTAACTCTAACCTCACCTCCTACTTCACTGTTATACATTCCTAGAAGGGAGTCTACCTCATCTATAAATATGATGACTGGCTTACCATTCTGTGATAGCTCTCTTGCCTTCTTAAATATCTTCGCTACGTTTTTCTCAGCCTCCCCAAGCCACTTAGACATTATTGAAGCTGCATCTAGATGTATGAACACACCGTCGATTTCAGTAGCAACCGCAGCAGCCAACAAAGTCTTGCCACACCCGGGTGGTCCAAAGAGTAAAATTCCCCTATGCCACCCTAGGGGAAATAACTCAGGCCTTAAGGTAGGGTATATTATAGCCTCCCTAATAGCTTCCTTAACATCAACTAAATCAGCTATATCGTTGAACGTCACTCCAGGTTTCTCCTTAAATATCACTTCGTTGACTACATCTTCACTATTTGATGGGATATAGCTTTGGGAGGTTGCAGCAAGCTTCATCGACTCAAGGTCCTTAATCCTTTTCTCATACTCCTTAACCCACTGTTTATATATGTTATTTAGACCGCCATCAGGATATAGTGAAATAATTTTCCTAAGAACTTCGACAGCTTTTTTATAGTTCTTTATTGCGTCATCAAACTTACCTTCCTTATCATACCTAACAGCCTGAATCGCGTATTGCCTTGCCATCCCTTCAAGATATTCGTATGATTGACTCAATTAAATTCACCTTAAACCTCACTTATGAATAAATTCTTCCAGTAGATGAAAATTAAAACGTAATTTTATTTTTCTCTTTAAGAGACTTAAGTGCTAGGATTACCTCATCCTTACCTACGTTAAATTGCTTAGCCGCGTCTGAGACGTCGATAAATCCTCCATGCGTTAGGATATACTCAAGTACCTTATTTTCTAGTGATTCGTTAACAGTTCGAGCAGGCTTTACTTCCTTATTTGCTACCTTACCTGCTGTAGGTTGAGGGGCATTATTAACCACCACTTTAAATTCAGCATTACTAGCTGAGGTTTTAAGTAATTCCTCAGGTATCTGAGGTAACGACTTACTTATCTTAGCTTCAGCAACCTCTTTAACTTCTTGAAGTATTTTCTGAGCTTCATCAGACATATCTAACATCTTATCTTGAGGTACAGCAGTCCCTGAGGTTGATAGTATTAAGTTCCTAATCTCGCTTGTAAGGACCTCAATACCTGTAGCGACCTCAGGTACTACGTTGTTTACCTGGCCCTTAAGAACGTTTAATATGGCAAGTACGGAGCCTAATGCTAAGTTAATGTTGCTAATCTCTTTAATTGTTTCAATACGTAATATAGCTCTCTCTAATGCGAGGGCTGATGTGTATATATTCGTTATTATCTTCCTTATTTCAGCTAACTCATTTACATATATGGCTGCCTTAGGTTTATCTCCCTTAACGTAGGCAGTGATGGCAGATCTAAATAAATCATCATGCCTTGACCTAAGTCTACCAACAGTCTCTTCAAGCATGTCCTTATATTCTCTTAATTTAATAGCTATCTCTAAAATAGACCTCCTCAACGTCCTCTTACTATTCCATCCAGTTATATCAGTGAATATCCGAAAGATCTTATTAAAGCTGCCGGCTGAATTGCTTGCTGCAACACTCACCAATAATCCCTCTCTAGTGGTCTACGACTTGAACCTGTATTGGTGTCTCAGACTTCGGCACTATAGGCAACTGTGGTGCGGATGCTATAGGAGTTTTAGTCTCAGTAGGCTCTGACTCCAACTTCTCAATTATATCTAAGTGCTTCTCTATGTCCTTCTTCTCATCCTGAGCCTTAGTCTTAGACTGTCTTAGATAGTCGATCGATGCCTTATACGACGACTCACTAACTTCATTAGACATGTAGAGTACCATCAAATTGGAGGTCGCCTTCTCTAACCTTATTATGTGGTCCTCCAGATCGTTGATCCTCTGCCTTAGTTTTAACTTAACCTCCTTCACCTTCTCTTTAATTTTACTAAACTCTTTATCGAACCTACCCTTCATCTCTTCATAAGCATGGCCAGGAATGCTGCCTTTCCTATATAATTCCTCTACAGCCCTCATCCTCTTCCTAACTCTATCTAATTGATTTTCGATGTTGATGGCTTCAACCTTCCAATCCTGAATTACGACAATCCCATCAGGAGTTAGCTTCAATCTATCACTATGTATCTGCTTATAATTATCCTCATTCAAAGCTATCTCAACAGACTCAACACTGCCCGATACATCAGCATAAACACTTAAGAGAGTGCCAATGAACCTACCATACTCGTCCTTAATCTTCTGACCTAAATACCTCTCAATTTGATCTACTGTAATCACCATTATCTACACCGTAAAAATATCTACCACAGCATCTAAGCTTAAAAAACCTTAGTCCTTTAACCCCTCCATCATTTGATAATGAATGTAATACATAGACTAAATAGTAAAGTGATTAAAAATATGGTGAACATTTGCACATCAAAAATTAACGAAGATTTAAATAAAACTCATACCTTGAGGCATCCATTTAAATTCCTAACACTATTATTCATGAAAGATGTATAGAAGGGCATATGGATTAACTATAACACAGAGCATATGAATCCACCATAATTAAAAACCCTGATGACTTGATAGCCTAACAACATAATATAGGTAAGATCAAGAATTCAGCATCTACTTTTAAAAATTACATGAAAAAGTAAATTTAATGATAGCTAACTTTATTTACATAAAGATGTAAATATTACCGAATTAATATACAGTTAACTTTATTATAAGTTACCATGATCATATATAAAGGTGATTGATTGGAGAATCTCAGACTCATTTATGATGGAAAAACTAAACGTGTTTATGTAAAAAGTGACGATATGCTTTTGATGGAGTTCAAAGACGTAGTTACTGCGTTAGATGGTGCTAAAGTTACTCACGCTGCAGGTAAAGGGGTTTTAAACGCTGCTTTGACCGCGTATTTTTTCAAACTGCTTAAATCTGAAGGAATTGATAATCACTTCATACACTATGATGGTGAGAGGTCGGTAATTGTTAAGAAACTAAGTATGATTCCTGCTGAGGTTGTAGTTCGTAATTACGCTTACGGAGGTTTAGTTAAGAGATTACCCCTATTAAAACCACTTACTAAACTCAACACACCAACTGTTGAGTTTCATTATAAGAGTGATGAACTACACGACCCTTTAATACTTTCAGAGGATTTAATAAATGCAGGATTAGTTAGTCCTCATGAGTTAGAGGTCATTAAGGAGGTTTCGCTGAAAGTTAATGATGTGTTACTACGTAGGTTCGATGGGTGTGGTTTACTCCTTCTTGACTTTAAGTTGGAGTTCGGAAGGGATTCAGACGGTAAGGTACTACTTGCAGATGAGATATGCGGAGATAGTGTAAGAGTTATAGATAGTGATGGTAGACATCTTGATAAGGAGGTATTTAGGAGAGGAGGAAGCGTCGACGATTTAGTTAAGGCGTATACGCTTCTTGCATGTAAGTTAGGGATTGATGTTAGGGGATTTCAATGTACGTAGTTGAGGTTATAATTACTAACAAGGGTCACGTCAGAGACCCTGAAGGTGAAACTATATATCGAGACTTAATAATTAAGAGAGGATACACTAATGTAGCAGGGATAAGGTCAGGAAAGTATCTTAAGTTCCATGTTCAAAGCGATTCATGTAAAGCTGCTGTTGAGTACGTTAAGGAACTATGTTATAAGTTGAGGATTTACAACCCTATAGTACATGACGTTGAGGTGAGAGCTTCTGGCCAAAGTAGCTGTGATTAAATTCCCAGGGACTAACGCCGATTTAGATGTAGTGTGGGTGTTACGTAACGTTGTGTCACTAGATGCATCAGTGGTGTGGTTTAAGGAGTTTAAGGGCAAATCATATGATGCTATAGTGCTTCCAGGTGGATTTAGCTACGGTGATTGGTTAAGGGCAGGAGCTATAGCTGCTAGAAGTAAAGTTATAGATGAGGTCATAGATGCGTCAAGCAACGGCGTCCCTATATTAGGAATATGTAATGGATTTCAAATACTTACTGAGGCTGGATTACTGCCAGGAGCACTGATAACCAACGACTCGGGTAAGTTCTTATGCAAGTGGGTGAAGGTAAGAGTTAAACGCCCTAGAGGGCCATGGCTTAAGTTAGCGTATGATGATATGACTGTCGATATGCCTATAGCGCATGGTGAGGGGCGTTACTACATAGATAGTGAAGTAGAACACTCACCGGTAATTAAGTACTACGGACACAACCCGAACGGCAGTCTATTTGATATCGCAGGCATTGCATCAAATGATGGGCTCGTGATGGGGTTAATGCCTCATCCTGAAAGGGCTGCGGAACCTGAGTTAGTTCCAACAGGCTATACTGCAGGAGGTTTGGTGGTCTGGCGTAGCTTAGCTACATCACTTAAGGAGGGATGGTAATGCCGCTGAGCATAGATGAAATCTCTGCCATAAGGGAAATCCTAGGTAGAGAACCGACTAAAGTAGAGGCATACATGTTTGAGGCTCAATGGAGTGAACACTGCTCATATAAGAGTAGTAAACACTACCTCAGGTTACTTCCAACTAAGGGTAAGGATGTTATAATAGGGCCTGGCAGAGACGCACCTGCAGTTAAGGTATTCAATAATTACGCCGTTGTTTTTAAGATCGAGAGTCATAACCACCCATCAGCTGTAGACCCATATAACGGTGCCTCTACAGGTGTTGGTGGGATAGTACGCGATATCTTGACGTTAGGGGCTAAACCAATTGCCCTACTTGACCTACTCTTCCTAGGGGAACCTAATGACTCCTACGCTAATTGGTTAATTAGAGGAGTTGTTAAGGGTATCAGCGACTATGGCAATAGGATAGGTGTTCCGGTAGTTGCTGGTATGACCTGGTTCGATAAGTCCTACAACACTTACCCTCTAGTTAACGTGGCATGTGTCGGCGTCGTAGAACTAAGTAAGCTACTAAATAACACACCCAAAGCCGGTGACCTAATTGTTATAGTAGGTAATTCAACTGGTAGGGACGGAGTTCTAGGAAGTAGCTTCGCATCTAAACCGTTAGAGGATGACTCTAACAACATAGCAGCTGTTCAGGTCGGTAATCCATTAATTGAGAAGCTGTTAATCGACGCCTTAAACGATGCAGTTAGCAAAGGATGTGTAAAATACATAAAAGACTTAGGTGGAGGCGGCCTCACTACAGCAGTATCTGAAATAACTGCCGAGTATGAGCTTGGAGCTGTAGTAGAGCTTAACTCCTTACATGTAAGGGAGGATGACATGAGGCCCGAGGAAATTATAGTATCTGAAAGTCAGGAAAGGATGTTAATCGTAACATCTAAGGAACAACTACAGGGTCTGATTTCAGTTCTGGAGATGTATGATCTGCAGTACAGCGTAATCGGTTACTTAGATAGTAGTAAAGTCATAAGAATATATTATAGGGGGGAGTTAGTTGCTGAGGTACCGTCAAGCGAGTTAGCTAGACCTCAGATAAAGCTATGGGATGTTGAAGTACCTGAAGAGCATAGCTCCTTATCGAAGGAACTGAGCGTTCCTAAAGTCACTAATTTCAAAGATGCTTTACTGAAACTGATTTCATCCCCTAACGTAGCATCTAAGGAATGGGTTTATAGCCAGTACGACTACGAGGTAGGTGTTAGGACTGTAGTAAAACCTGGATACGGTGATGCTGCAGTACTCAGGTTAATTGAGGTGGACACATATTCTGGAATCGCTGTAAAGGGTGATGGGAACCCTCGATATACGTCAATCGACCCGTTTAGAGGTGCTGCTAATGCGGTCGGTGAGTGTTTCAGAAACCTAGTCAGCGTAGGGTCTACACCGATAGCAATAGTCGATGAATTAAACGCAGGAAACCCTGAAAAACCTGAGAAGTATTGGTACTTTACTCAAATGGTTAAAGGAGTGTCTTGGATGGCTCAAGAACTTAATATTCCAGTCGTTGGCGGTAAGGTAAGTTTCTACAATGAAGATCTAAGCAATGCTACAGAAGTGAAGCCTGTTACAACAATAGTCGGTGTTGGAGTAATAAACGATATTAGAAAATCACAGACGCTTAACCTAAAACATGTCGGAAATTACGTGCTGGTCGTTGGTGTGACATACCCTGAGTTAGGTGGTGGGGAATTACTGTATAGGTATTTTAGTATTGAGGCTGGTGAGGTACCGCTACCCAGACCTTCGACTGAGCTACTTAACGGAAGTTACGTTAGGAGGTTAATCGACTTTGGTTACGCAGCCTCTGTACATGATGTTAGCTTAGGAGGTATCGCAGTAGCACTTACGGAAATGTGTATTAAGGGTCGTAAGGGGGTGTACGTAGACTTAAAGAACGTCCCTGAAAGAGGATGTGAGTTGCAGGACCTACTGTTTTCGGAGACCCAGGGCAGATACGTAGTTGAAGTTCGTAGAGAGGTGTTGAATAAAGCGCTTGAAGTAGCCCATGACTTAGGTGTTCATGTAGGTGTATTAGGTGTTGTTTCAAGCGGTGACATATTGTTCAGGTACTCTAATGTTGATGTTTTAGAGGCCGATGTTGATGAATTACACGAGGCCTACGAGAATGCATTAAGTAAATCCATAGAGGGATGAACAACATGTGTGGAATTGCAGCTTTCTTCGGCTTAAATGCACCAGTAAGTACTTATAGATTACTGTTGGAGTTACAGCATAGAGGCCAGGAATCTGCAGGTATCGCATACGTAACAGGCAACGACGTTAGAGCGTTCGTTCGTAGCGGCTATGTACTCACCGCCTTAAACCTAGACGAGTTGAGGAAACTTAACTCCAAAGTAGCTATTGGGCATGTTAGATACTCAACTTCCGGAGATTACATGGGTAGTGAGGGGGCTCAACCGATTAAGGTTGGGGAAGGTAGTAAGTCTATATCTGTTGCCTTCAACGGCAACATAATAAATTACCGTGAACTATCTAAAACTTACTTAGGCAATGAACTTAAAAGCGATTCTGAAACCCTTGCAAAGCTAATCTATGAGCTAGCAGGTGATTTAGGCGATGTTGTTGAGGCAGTTAAGAAGCTTAGTGAGGTTGTAGTAGGGAGTTATAGTTTTGTCGTCATCACCGCAGAACCTAGGGTGATTTTAGGTAGAGACCCCCATGGGTTCAAACCATTGGCTTATGCGGTTAATGATGATGCCTTAATCGCTGCCTCAGAAACTAGTGCCGTAGAAGCGTTAGGATTCAGTGGCTGGAAGGAGTTAAGGCCTGGGGAAATAATCTCATACGACGGTAGATCGGTGGAATCATCAAGTAGTGACGTATCAGCAGCCTTCACTCCATGCATTTTTGAATACATCTACTTCTCTAGACCTGATTCCATCTTCAATGGTATTCAAGTACATGAAGCTAGAGTACGTATGGGTAGCTACTTAGGGAGACATGATAAGACTGAGGTAGATGTAGTGATACCTGTGCCTGATAGCGGAAGGAGTGCCGCATTAGGGTACAGTATTGCTAAAGGTGTTAGATTCGATGAGGGATTATTTAGGAATAGATATGTTGGAAGGAGCTTCATAATGCCCCCGGGTATCCGTGAATTTATTTCAAGCGTAAAGTACGGACTAGTTAAGTCAGTAATCGATGGTAGAAGGGTTGCAGTTGTTGATGACTCGTTAATAAGAGGTGTAACGATCAATGAGATTAATAGGTTGCTTAGATGCGGCGGTTGTTCAGAAGTTCATGTTAGGATAGCTAGCCCCCCAATCAGGTATCCATGTTTTATGGGGACTGACTTTCCTAACAGACGGGAACTGATAGCTTCGAAAATAAGTGGTGTTGAATCAATAGCTAAAGCGATATCTGCAGATTCCGTCATGTACAACACTGTAGATGGGCTTAAGTGGGCAACTAACCTAACGACTCCATGTCTTGCGTGCTTTACGGGAAATTACCCCTTCAGAGATCTAGACGTAGAGGCTTTAGAGAAGGTGTTCACTAGAGGCTGATTCTATGACCGGATTAATCGCTGTTCTAGCATTCGATGAGTTGTGGAAGGTTGGTAAATACGTGTATTATGGATTATTAGCATCTCAGAACAGAGGTCAGGATAGGTACTTCGCTGCCGTAAGTGATGGTGAGAAATTAAATGTTTTTGAGGATGATTTAAACTACCTTCAAATTAATGGCAGTAAACTCTTGAATTCTAATGGACATGTAGGCATAGGAGGTACCTTCACATCTAATGAACTACACAGAGTTAAATACAGCTATTTAAGAGAGGGTTGGGTAGAAGTTGCCGTAATTGTTGATGGAATTGTGGACAAGGATTTAACGACCTTATGTAGAGATTTAATAAAGTTAATGAAGTCAGGCAACAGTTTAGCGGAGGCATTCGCTGAAGTAGTTAAAGGTATCCACGGGATTTACTCACTGATATGCTTAAGCAATAGAGGCGAATTAATTGCCTACAGATCTACTCCTGGGTTAAGACCCCTACACATTGGCAGTTACGGATTTGACTTAGCTATAGTATCAACGGAATCTACACCTATATCTATCCTTGGCGGTGACTTGAAAAGAAGCGTTAGACCTGGTGAATTGGTGTGCATAACTCCTGAATACGTTAAGTCGTTCACCATAAAAGATAACGGTAGGCCTGCCTTATGCTCATTTGAGTACATATACATGGCGAGGCCTGACTCGATATTAGATGGTATTGATGTATACCATGTTAGAAAGTCCTTAGGCTACCAACTAGCAAGTAAGTTCAAGCATGATGTAGATATAGTGGTTGGGGTTCCCGATACAGCATTACCATACGCTATAGGATTTGCAACTGCGTTAAATAAGGAGTTAGATCTAGGTTTCATATCAACTGGGAGTAAACTCAGGACGGCAATTAAGGAGGACCCGAAAGATAGATTAATAGGAATCCAACTTAAGTTAAACCCTATCAGATGCGTCCTCAGTAGGAGGAGGGTTGCACTAGTTGATGATAGTTTAGTACGTGGAGTGACTATAAAGAACGTAGTTCAAATCCTTAGAAATAAACTAGGGGTAAAGGAAGTCCACGTAGTTATCGGAAGCCCTAAGCTAAGGTTTAGCTGCCCATACGGTATGGAGATACCGCCAAGTGATGAGCTACTATCTGCAAACCTTGATGAAGCATTAAGTACTAAGTACGTTGAGGCTGACTCACTTACTTGGCTCTCCGCAGAGAATGTTATAGAGCTATTTAACAAGTATGGAGTGAATCTATGTTTGGGCTGTTTCTTAAGAAGTCATTTAATTGGGTGATTTAAATGAAGGTAGTTGTCTTAGGAGATGGTAGTAGGGAACATACAATAACCATACTTCTAAGTAGAAGTTGCATAAGCCCTAAGATCTACGTGCTTTCATCCTACAGAAATCCGGGACTTAAGAAAGCTGCTGAGGACAGTGGGGGGCAACTATTTAGATGTAACATTTTAAGTCCCTCAGAGGTTAAGGGCATAGTAGATGAATTATCCCCTGACCTAATCATCATAGGTCCCGAAGAACCTCAATTCCATGGAGTCGTAGATACCCTCGTTGATGGAGGTTACGCGGTTTTCGGTGCTACACGTAAATTAGCTGAAATAGAGAAAAGTAAAGTCTTTATGAGGGACCTCATGTGGAGGTTTAAAATACCGGGTAGGTTGGCTTTTAAGGCTTTTACCGACGTTAACGAAGCTATGGAGTATATAGAGAATGCAGGTGATGTTGTAATTAAACCTGCGAGGCAGGCTGGAGGTAAGGGAGTTAAAGTTATTGCGGACCTGCAAGCATATTTAAGCGATATAAAATCAGAGATACGTAGAGAATATGCTAAGAAATTAATTAGCGATGTCATGACGCACTACACAGACATAGATTATAAGTTGCTAATTGAGGAAAGAGTTGATGGTGTTGAATATACTTTAATGACCATAACTGATGGCCATACAGTGCTTCCCCTACCTCTGGTTCAGGACCATCCACACGCTTTCGATAATGATTTAGGCCCTGAAACCGGAGGTATGGGCTCTATCCAAGGCCCTGGTTACATCCTCCCGTTCATAAATCAGCAGGAATACCAAGAAAGTATAGAGATAATCAAATCAACACTTAAAGCACTTCAAACAGTTGTTAACGATAGATATGTTGGTGTTCTCTCAGGACAGATGATGCTGACCCCTATATGGGGGCCCACGGTGATTGAGTTCTACAGCAGGTTCGGAGATCCTGAAGTAGTTAATTTACTACATGTATTGGATACCGATTTCCTAGACATTGTTGAAGCCGCAGTTAGCCGTAAGTTAGCCAGCATAAAGCTTAAGGTACGTGATGATTTAGTGACCGTAGCTAAGGTAGTAAGTCCTAAGGGATATCCAAATAACAGAAGGGTAGCTAAGGGGCACCCTATAAGTGTGGATGAAGGCTTAATTAGGAGTAATGGATGTGAAGTTCTTTACGCAGGTGTAGAATTAGGTAGTGACGGGAACTTATACACTACAGGATCGAGGATCGCTACGATCTTATGCAGCGGCAGCAACTACAAGGTGGTGAGCGACGTAGCTAATAAGTGCGCTGAACTCATTAAATGTATTGATGGTTGGGATACGTTCTACCGCAGTGATATAGGTTCTGAATCTCTTGTTAGTGAACGTATGAGGTTGGCTGAGGCTGTTAGGGATGTCTATACATATAGAAGGAAAAACAACTTAGTAAGTATTAAGGTGGATTGGATTCCGGGTAGGGGGGCAACTATATATGACTATAGGTAGATGCAGGGATTTCCTAGGTACCCCGCTTAGCAGTACTTCAGTTAAGGTACTGCTATTAGGGGGTGGTGAGATAGGTAAGGAAGTAGCGCTGGAGGCACATAAATTAGGGATTGAGGTAGTGGTTGTTGATAGGTACGATAATGCACCCGCAATGCATGTAGCACATAGAAAATACGTAGTTAACATGTTTGAAAGTAATGCGATTAAGGAAGTTGTTCGTAGGGAGAGCCCGGATGCCATCATACCTGAGATTGAGGCTGTCAACACTGAGGCGCTTAAGGAATTAGAATTAGAGGGCTATAACATAATACCGAATGCCGAAGCCGTTAAAATATGCATGAATAGGGTGGATTTAAGGAACTTCCTATCAGGGGTCTTGGGGCTACCGACGACTAATTATTTCATAGCTAGTGATGAGGATGAGGTTATCAAGGGTTGTGATAAGGTCGGCTATCCATGCATAGTTAAGCCTGAAATGAGTAGTAGCGGCCATGGCCATGTAGTTGTTAATACACCTTTAAATGATAGGAATTACTATGAGGTATACTGGAATGCGTTAAGGCATAGTAGGGGCAGCAGCCATAGAGTAATTATTGAGGAATTTGTGAAACTAGATGCAGAATTCACGGTGCTGACCTTTAGATCCTTGAGACCTAACGGTGAAGTACGTACGGAAACCTTAGAACCTATTGAGCATTGGAGGTATGGCAAATTCCACTACATTGAGTCATGGCAGCCGTCGAATAGGCCGGAGGAAGTATTAGGTAGGTGTAGGGAGTACTCTATGAAGGTCGTTAATACTTTAGGCGGAATGGGGGTCTACGGTATTGAGTTATTCTTAACTAATGATGGTAGGTTGTTGGTGAGTGAGGTAGCACCTAGACCTCATGACACCGGATTCGTGACTTTAGTTACTCAAGACTTAAGCGAGTTCGCGATACATTTAAGGTCATCACTTCAACTACCTGTAGCTAAGGTTCGTTCAATCTCCTCAGGTGCCAGTTACGCGATATATGCCGATGAAGATGGTGTATGGGGGCCGAAGTACTTTGGATTATGCAATGCCCTAAGCGTTGAAGACGTTGATATAAGGGTTTTCGGTAAACCCTCAACCTATAGAGGGAGGAGAATGGCTGTTTTAATTGCTAGGGGAATTAACACCGATGAAGCCCGGAGTAAGCTACGAGGGGTCGTGGATAAGATACGCGTTTCCCGAGGTGTTGATCAATGAGTGGCTGGAGTTACGCTAAAGCAGGAGTCGATCTGAACTTACATAGAGAACTTCATAGAATAGCCTTAGATTCTGTCGCTAGGGTTAACTCAGTAGTTAGCGGTAAGCTAGGCATGCGGTGCGGTGGGATAGGAAGTTATTCAGGATGGGTTACAGTGAATGGTTTGGATATATCTCTCCATGTAGATGGTGTGGGAACCAAATCACTGATAGCCAGCGCGTTAGGTAAGTATAAAGTCATAGGTTGGGATGCGGTGGTAATCAACGTAAACGACGTCGTATGTAGCGGTGTGCAACCCATCGCGCTTGTTGACTACATCGCCATGAATTACCCTAATGACGTCGCATTTAAAGAAATACTGGAGGGAATTGAAGAGGCAGCCATCACTAATGAACTTTTAATGTTAGGCGGTGAGACAGCCATACTTGCAGATGTCATTAAGGGCATAGACGTGGTATGCGTCGTCTTAGGCGTTAAGAAATACTACAATGGATTTAAGGCTTTAAGAGGTGACGTGGTAGTTGGGTTATACAGTAATGGTATACATGCGAATGGCTACAGCTTAGTTAGGAAGGTCATCGAATCTACCGTAGGTTATGAAGCAGTAATCAACGGTGTAAAAATAAGTGATGAGCTACTGAAGCCAGTTACTAACTATGCCCCACTTATTCTTGAATCACTAAGTAAGAACTTGATATCTTCAGCAGCACATATAAGTGGGGGAGCCTTCAAGAAAGTTAGGAGGATCTTAGACGATGGCTTAAATATCGTTATCGAAACACCTAAGCCGCCGAAGGTATTTGAGTTGTTGATGGATTTAGGTAACATAAGCACTTATGAAATGTATAACGTCTTTAACATGGGTATAGGCATGGTAGTTACTCTGCCTAACGATAACTTATGTGAATTTAAATCAGCTGCGAAGCGTTATGGAATTGAAACAGCTGAATTAGGTTACGTAGTTGAGGGCGAGGGGAAAGTTATTTTAAACACATACTACGGTGATGTGATTGAGTTTTAAGGTTGATGAGCTGCTTAAAGGTTACGACTTAAGGAACGTACGTATAGGCACAATAGCTAGTCACTCAGCTCTAGATGTGTTCGATGGCGCTAAGGATGAGGGATTTACTACAGTAGCTATCTGTGAGAAGGGTAGGGAGTTACCCTACATAAGGTTTAAGTCTGTCGTTGATGAGGTTCTGCTACTTAATAAGTTCTCAGATGTAGTTGATGGTAAGGTTATTGATTATTTAAGAGGGTTAAATACGGTGATCGTCCCTAATAGGAGCTTCTCAGTATATGTGGGGTATGAAAATATAGAAAGTAGGTTAGCGATACCTGTATTCGGCAATAGATACCTTCTTAAATGGGAGGAGAGGGTCGGTAACTATAGTTATTATAAAATACTTGATGCAGCAGGTATTAAGAGGCCTAAGGTGTTTAGAAATTTCGATGAGGTTGATAGACCTGTTATAGTTAAGTTACCTGAAGCTACTAGGAAATTTGAAAGAGGTTTCTTCATAGCCCGTGATAGGGACGACTCATATAGGAAAGTTAGGGACTTAATCGATAAGGGAATTATCGATGGTAATGCTTTGAATCAGGCTTCGATCGAGGAGTTGATAGTTGGCGCACACTTCAACGTTAATTACTTCCGAAGCGTTGCAAGAAATGATGTTGAGTTGTTAAGCATTGATAGGAGGATACAAAGCAACTTAGATGGGTTTATTAGAATACCTGCTAGGGAGCAGTCCTCTATGGATGTCCCAGTTAGGTACATTGAGGTGGGGCATGAGCCCGCAACGATTAGGGAGAGCCTACTCAATAAGTTGTTTATGGTAGGGGACTCCTTCGTCGGTGCTGTTGATAAATTAGTTCCACCAGGGGTTTTAGGTCCTTTCACGCTTCAGTTGATGGTGACGCCAGACCTTGATGTGGTTGTTTACGATGTATCTTTCAGAATAGGTGGTGGAACCAACGTATATATGGGTATTGGTAGTCAGTACAGTAAGCTGTACTTCGGGAAGCCCGTAAGTATCGGTAGGAGGATAGCTATGGAGATAAAGTGGTGCATTAATAATGGCTGCCTTGATAGGGTGGTAACTTGAGTATATGCCCGCTGGAGTTTAGATACGGCTCCGACGAGATGAAGAGGATTTTCAGCCGTAATAACATGGTAAAGAGGATGATAGATGTGGAATTGGCGCTTGCTAAAGCTCTTGAAGAGGTTGGTATAGTTCCTCGTAGTCGCTACAGTGAGTTAAGCAAGTGTATGTATTCAGTAAACATCGAATCCATAGATAGGTACGAGCGATTAGTTGGACATGATGTAGTGGCGCTCCTGTCAGCTATTAACGAATCATGTGGCGATATAAGTAGGTACGTCCACTACGGCGCTACAAGTAACGATATAATAGATACGACCTGGGCATTATTGATTAAGGATGCGTTATCAATAATTAAAAATAAATTGATAAATATAATCAAGTTATTGATAGCATTATCTAGGAAGTACAGCGATACGTTAATGGTTGGGAGAACTCACGCACAGCACGCATTACCAATAACTCTGGGATTTAAGCTAGCTAACTACGTCTATGAATTCTCCAACAGTTTCTGCCGGTTAGTATCTGTAGAATCAAGGGTCGTTAAGGGTAAGGTTGCCGGTGCTGTTGGAACGATGGCCGGTTATAGGGGAGCTGGTTTAGAAGTAGAGTCTAAAGTTATGGAGTTACTGGGATTAAGGAGTCATGAAATAACTACTCAGGTCGTCCCTAGGGACTCATTCGCAGAATTAATTAGTGTTTTCGCCATACTTGCTTCACAAGCCGAAAGGTTCGGCATCGAGGTTAGAGAGCTGATGCGACCTGAGATAAATGAACTTGCTGAAGGTGTTGAGGGGAGGGTTGGCAGTAGCACTATGCCACATAAAGCAAACCCAGTTGAGTGTGAAAAGATCTCTGGCCTCAGTAGAGTTTTAAGGGGCTTAGTGATTGCAGCCCTCGAAAACATACCCTTATGGCATGAAAGAGATTTAAGCAACAGTAGCGCTGAGCGTGTTTTAATACCTCATGCATTTATACTTATTGATGAGATCTTAGACACCCTAAACGATGTGTTGAGCAATTTGAGAGTCTTCCCAGAAAACATGCTTAGGAACTTGGAATTAAGTAAGGGGCTAATAATGTCTGAGTCATTAATGCTTAAACTAACTGATAGAGGGTTAAGTAGACACGAAGCCCATAGAATAGTTAAAGAATTAACTCATAAGGCTTTAAAGAGCGGTAAAGACTTACTCTCGGAAGCATTAAGTGATGAAAGGATTCTTAAATATCTTAACCCAGAAGAATTGCGTGAAGCATTGGATTTCAAAAAATACCTAGGGAACTACAGGGAGTTAATCGAGCGTTCGATTAAGCACGCAGAGTCCTTAATCTCCCCAAACCAACCCAATCAAAATGTACCTAGGTGATGATATAATGCCTAAAGTTGCTATAATAATGGGCAGTAAAACTGATTGGGAGTATATGAAGGAAGCTGCTGAACTACTTAAGCAATTCGATGTCGAGGTTGAAGTTAAGGTCGTATCAGCTCATAGAACTCCGGAATTCATGTTTGATTATGCTAAGTCAGCATTTGAGAGGGGGATTGAGGTAATAATTGCTGGAGCAGGAGGTGCGGCTCACTTGCCAGGTATGACTGCATCCCTAACTCACCTACCTGTGATAGGTGTTCCGATACCTTCTAAGTTTTTAAATGGTTTGGACTCACTACTCTCTATTGTTCAAATGCCTTTCGGGACGCCGGTAGCGACTGTAGCTATAGGAAATGCTAGAAATGCTGCCTTACTGGCGCTCCGCATATTAGGCATTAAATACCCATGGATTGCTGAGAGGGTGAGGAAGTTCGTTGAGGAAATGAGGGATGATGTCCTCTCTTCACGACTTGAGTGACTTAAGGATATGTATTTTAGGTGGTGGGCAGCTAGGCTGGATGACCATCCTTGAAGGTAGGAAGTACCCGCTTACCTTCTACGTAGTTGATGAGCCTGACGCACCTGCATGCAGGATTGCTGATAAATGCTATGATCCCAGAGACTATAGATACGCTGTAGATTCTTCAGATATAGTTACGTTTGAATTTGAACACGTACATAGTGACGCACTTAATTATGCTGATGAGAGAGGTAAATTACTTCCTCGATTAAGTAGCGTGGTCCTAAAGAGGGAAAGATGGCTGGAGAAGGAATTCTACAGAAAACACAATATCGCAACCCCAAAGTTCTACATACATGATGACCTAAACGAAGTTATAAGCACAGTTAAAAACGAATTCAATTACTACACAGTCATAAAACGGTCTAGGGGGGGATATGACGGTAAAGGACAGTACTTTATTAAGAGTAAGGAGGACCTAGAGAGATGTATTGATGTATTATCTAAGGTGAAAGATGTTTTAATTGTAGAGGAGTTAGTAGACTTCGATTTCGAAGCCTCGTTAATAGCTGTAAGAAACAATAGTAGATTCACCAACTACCCCCCAACATATAACTATAATGAAGGAGGGATACTGATATATAATTACGGTCCCTTAGCGGAAGACGGCATTGTAAAGAAAATGGTTGAAATAACCAAGAAAATATCAGATACGCTCAACTACGTTGGAGTGATTGGCGTTGAGTTCTTCGTAAAGGATGACAACGTGTTGGTTAACGAATTTGCTCCAAGGGTCCACAACACAGGTCACTACACGTTAGATGCTGCAACCACTTCTCAATTCGAGCAACATCTAAGAGCTATTACCGGTGTTGAGTTAGGTGATACATCACTGCTAAGTTATGGTGGAATGGTAAATATCTTAGGGCTATCACTGTCCGAAGTGCCATTAGATGTGCTGAGATTTGGTATTATCTACTGGTACCATAAGAAGGAGGTAAGGAAAAGGAGAAAGATGGGACACATCAATATAGTTGGGAGAGACCTTCGTGATGTAGAAACCAAAATTAGCAACGTAATGGGCATATTATACCCAAATGGTGTGAAGCCACTTATTTAACATCTACTTGTCAGCGAGATGTAGACTTACATAATAATTTACAATATCTGAGACTCATACTTCCATAATCTGGGCTGTATTTCCAAGTATAGTCGAAAGAACATGGATAAGGGCTGCAACCATTTACGGTAAGAAGTCCAGAAGATGATGAGTAAAGCATGTAAGCATTCCCCACTATGAAACTAATCGCATGCATTAATGCCATTTCGATCAACAACCTAACAATAAATTATTAGGTGTGGTCCGCGGGGAAAGCGTTGCAGTTGCCTAGCGTATTAAAGGTTATAAATGACTTCCCACTATTTATAGCAGGTTTGATATTGTAATGGATCAAAAATTGGGTGAAAGGATGAGTTCAGGAGTCGAACTCCCTACACTTCAGGAAATAATTAGTAACGCATCGAAAAGTAGCCTTTTAAATGATCCCCATGTTAGAACCGTTTGGGAATTATCTGGCGATAGGGGACTTTTTGATAAATCACCTGAGTACTTAGCGAAGCTTAGGAAGGACTTATTGAGAAGTTCTCTTAAGTATTTCGATAAGTGTAGCGAGTTTTACCACGAGCTGTTTAAGAGGATTGACGTTGATATCTCAGCTGCTGAGGTAGAAGACCTGATTAAGTTAGCTGTGCCTTCAGATCTACTGAGAGGAGATGGGTATAAAAAGTTCCTTATCGAAGGTCTAAAGGAACCCGGCTTCATTTTCTCATCAAGCGGAACTACGAGTAGTACCCCTGTAAGGGTATATAGGTCATATTTAGAGCTTGCCATGATGACTAAGGCGAACACCCTCCTATTCGAATACGTTTACGGTGGGGAACTCAAAGAAGGGCGTGGAGTTGCATTATTCTTAGCTGCTAAGGAATTACGTTCCGTACTTAATTTCGTTGCATTCGTTGACCTAGCACTCCAGTATAAGAAGATTAAATTAATCTATGGCATGGATTTGGTTGAGTCTGAGGGTTCCAGCTCACAATGGAAGAAGTTGGTGCCTAATCAGAAAAGGATAATGGATTTCCTTAAAAGTAAGGAAGAACCAAAATTGTTTTTCACAGCCCCGGCTGGAGTCCACCTACTAACAAAGAAGTTTGATGAAATGAACCCCCTTAAAAGGATTTTTGCGAAGGCCGCTTACGGCATACCACCCGTCAACCTAGGTGATGGTGGAGTCATAGTTACAGGAGGAGGTAGTAAGGGATTCGATATACCTCCATATGGAGAGATCGTTGAGCATGCTAGGAAATACTTCAAAGTCCGCGTCGATAATGAAGTGAAGCCAGCACCATTCATGGATGTATATGGTATGACTGAGACGTTAACTGCTTTAATAGATAGGTTTGGAACGATGAATAAGATCCCCCACCCACTCCAAGAAGTTCTCATAGTTGACTTAAAGACGCTTAAACCTATCGATGAGCCAGGAAAGGAAGGTATAGCCATATTTTTTGACCCATTAGCGGTGTCTTGGCTTGAGGTATTCATCCCAGGAGATGTGCTCATGTTTCAACCTTCCGACAGATATTACGGGAAGGAATTCATATATGTGAGGAGGCTTAGTAAGGAGGAAGGATGGGATCTACAGAGAGCTTGTGGTGGAGCGTTAGAGGAGATGATGACACGTGGAATACGCAGTGATGCCCCTATACATTGACAAGGTTGAGACGATAAACATTAAAGGCGTTGAGGAACCTTCTCTAGAGTGGCTTAATAAGTTTATACTTAAGTGCAGGGACCTCACGGACTCACTAATTCAAATAGGATTCGAGAAGAGGCTTAAAGTCTTAGATGAGTTAGGTAAGATATGGACCGAGAAACTCCATGAAGGGAAGGTAAACCACCTCATTGAGGTGGTTGCTAAAAATACCGGTTATAGTGTCAGGAACGTCGAACTCGACCTAGCTTTCATATCTGAAGTACTAAGCAGAAATAACCTCATTAAGTTGTTTGATAACGGTCTCGTCGGCGGTTATAAAACCTTAGATTTTCCTGTTGAATTAAACGATAGGGAGATGGTTTTAAACCGCCCCTTAAGCCCTAATTTAATTATAGCTACAGGAAATAGCGTTGTGCCAAGTATCCTACCTGCAGTTGTCTCATTAGCTTCCGGGGGTGTCACCATATTAAAGCCATCCATCGTGAATTACTCCGTCGTGGTAGATGTATTTACCCCACTTAAGGATCTTGCTGAAAGTATGGTGGAAGGAGCTTCTGAAATAGCTCGATCTCTCTTAGTTACATATTTCTTGCATGATAGTAAGGTCCTAGATAACATACTTTTAAGTGCACCTCTCGCCGCCGTAAATTACTGGGGAGGTGAACCAGGTAGGTCTACAATAGTTGAGAAAGTTCTCAGAAATCCCTACAAACCTCGAATAGTAATAAACGGACCGCTAACTGGTCTCGCTATAGTTGATGAGGATAGCATCAATGCAGATACGCCGGTTAAGTTAGCTAGAGATGTTGTTCTATATGATCAGCAACTGTGTAGCTCACCTACCTACGTCCTATACATCGGTTCCATGAGCGCTGCTGCCGACTTTGCTAAGAAACTTGGAGAGGCTCTAGATAAAATTGGTTCTACATTTCCAAGGAAATTCACTGAACATGGGTCCTATACACTTCTTCTAATGAGGAAGAAGTTAGAGATAGAAGGGTATACGGTGTTTAACTCTCAAAACCTTGAAAATCCGTGGATTATTGCGGTAAGGGGATCCCCCCATACGAAGGATGTCAGAAAGTATAAGATTGATACCGCTATACCTCTTCATCAACGTAAGAGATTTGTTGAAATACGTGTCTTAGATAAGGATGAATTACTTCCGGTAACCCTTGATGGCCTACTTCAAGAGCTAAGTTATCAAGGAGTCGATAAATTCCAAACAGCTCTTCTGGCTGTGAGTGAATCAAGGAAGTCTAAATTAATTAATCTCCTCGCCAGAATTGGTGTGTATAGAATCGTACCACTGGGTGAGTCTTTCCTTAGAACTCCGATCGAACCTTATGACGGTGAGTTCATCCCGAAATACTTCACCTACACAATATATGTAAGGGACTGCGAGAGGTTCGGAGATGTAGCTAAGTACTTTAGGTGGGGTATATGAAGGTCACAGTCACGGGTGCAACTGGGTTTCTCGGCTCATATATGGTTAGGCTCTTAGTGGAGAAAGGGTTTAATGTAAGGGGAACATATAGGAACAGTAGAAAGGCGGAATTCCTTAAGGAAATCGGTGTTGAACCTATATACAGTGATTTAGGGGACCCTACAACATTCCCACCAGTTGTGAAAGGCTCGGATGTTGTAATACACATAGCTGCTTACTATACGTTCACAGGTAAGAAAAACCTTTATCAAAAGTACAATGTAGAGGCAACTAAGCTACTTGCTGATGCAGCACTTAAACATAAGGTAATGAGGTTTATCTACTGCAGCTCAACAGAGGCGATAGGCCCTGTTGACAACCCTCCAGCTGACGAGAACACACCACCTAGGCCTCAATTCCTTTACGGCTGGTCTAAGCTCGAAGCTGAACATGAGGTCGAGAGGATTGGTGGAAAAGGCCTCGAATACACCATCATAAGACCCTCTGGACTTTATGGACCTCAAAACGTCGACGACATCTCGTATTGGTTCATAACGTCCTTCGCTAATGGAGGTATTTACTCTAAATTTAAAGTCGGTTCCGGTGAATCTTTGGTGCAATTCACTCATGTAAAGGACGCAGCTTTAGGCTTCTTATTGACAATAGAGAAGTTGGAAGCATCTAAAAACCAGGTCTTCATAATTGCTGATGAGAGGGCATACACATATAACCAGGTCTACTCCATACTCTCTAAGATTTCCGGTGTCCCTGAACCAACAACCTCGCTCCCACCTACCTTAGCAAAAGCCCTATTGTTGCCGTCACACATATACTCACTTGTAAAGAAGGGAAATCTACTCTACAGGATGGACATAGTGGATGCAGTAACGAAACATAGAGCCTACAGCATTGAAAAAGCTAAGCGGTTCCTAGGCTACAGACCCATATATGATTTGGAGAGCGGTTTACGAGAAACAATTGAATGGTATATAAAACACGGCCATATTAAGGGAAAACACTGAAGCGCTTTGACGAAATCATCAAAACAACTAATTGGTTAGGGTTAATGGATACTAAGTTAATTCGTATAGAACTTACTATAGTCGCTTTAACTGATACCAATTTGTAGTAACTGCTGTCCCCAGCATCCATAGCCAAATCATCTCTGCATCTTTTTACTAAAACTGCTTAAGTAAAAGACTCCATATGGATAGAGAGAGTTGCTATCCTCATAACCATTAATGCATATTATAAAGAATTAGATGGCGCCGGGGGCGGGATTCGAACCCGCGTAGGCGTGATGCCCACCGGCTCTCCAGGCCGGCCCCTTAGGCCGCTCGGGCACCCCGGCTACATGTATTCCAAAACTTAAATAATTATTTAATTTATCTTCCTGGCTTAACTGATTTAATTATTAAAGAACGTGTATTGATCATCTTAAAACTTCTATTTCTATATACACATCGTCTGGGACCCTAACCCTCATTAACTGTCTCATAACTCTTTCATCTGCACTAACATCCACTATCCTCTTATGTATTCTCATCTCCCATTTCTCATATACTTTAGTTCCTTCACCATGTGGGGGAACTAAAGTAGGTATCAACATCTTCTTAGTTGGTAACGGCACAGGTCCCCTTACATCAACGCCTGTTTTCTTAGCAATATCTACGATCTGAGATACTACGTAGTTTAGGTTGTTGACATTAACGCTCCAAAGCCTTATCCTCACTTTATTTGCCATTAAGTTGCACCGCTTAATTATATAGTCTAACCCTTAACTTCTACCTTAGCTGGTTTTAAGTCCACTATTACACCAATTCCTACAGTCTTACCCATATCTCTCATAGCAAACCTTCCTAGCGGTGGGAAATCGCTGAACTTCTCAATAACCATAGGTTTGATCGGCTTAAACTTCACTAATGCGGAGTCACCAACTTTAATGAGTTGTGGGTTCTTCTCAACTATTTGACCTGTCCTCGGGTCTAACTTACCAACTATTTCTGTGATCCTAGCTGCCACACTTGCTGTGTGTGCATGAATTACTGGAGTATATCCTACTGAGATTGCTGTTGGATGCCACACCACGAATATCCTTGCTGTGAACTCATCAGCGACTGTCGGTGGATTAGAAACATGTCCTACGACATCCCCTCTTTTAATGTCTTCTTTAGCGACTCCTCTTACGTTAAATCCTACATTATCACCTGGCAAAGCTTCATCTAACTTCTCATGATGCATCTCAATTGACCTGATATCACCCACCTTCCCAGGCGGCATGAATACTACCTTATCACCTACACGTAACTTACCTGTCTCTATCCTCCCAACAGGTACTGTACCAACTCCTGATATGCTGTAAACCTCCTGAATGGGTAACCTTAAAGGCTTATCAATAGGTTTAGATGGCTCTTTAATGCTGTCTAAGGCCTCAACTAACGTAGGTCCTTTATACCACGGTATGTTTGTAGACTTCTCAAGTAAGTTATCACCATACCAACCGGAAACAGGTATAAAGGGTATTGCATCTACCTTATACCCTAAACCCTTCATAAACTTAGTAAGTACTGAAACTACCTCCTTATACCTAGCCTCACTCCAAGGTGGTTCAGTAATATCCATCTTATTAATAGCTACTATTAACTGATCTAAGCCCATAGTTTTAGCAAGTATTATATGTTCACGTGTCTGTCCCTCAGGACTCATACCGGCTTCGAACTCACCCTTCTTAGCGGAAACCACCAGTATCGCAGTATCCGCCTGACTAGCGCCTGTAATCATGTTCTTAACGAAGTCCCTATGACCTGGTGCATCAATTATGGTCCAGTAGTACTTAGGTGTTTCGAACTTCATGAACGAGAGAGATATTGTCAAACCTCTCTCACGTTCTTCCTTAAGCCTATCCAAGAACCATGCATACTTTTCTGACTCCTTGCCAGCTTTCTTAGCCTGCTCCTCAACCTCCTTACGTGTTTTCTCATCAATGAACCCTAACTTCAGTAAGAGGTGCCCAGTTAATGTACTCTTACCGTGATCTACATGGCCAATTATTACTAGATTTAGATGCGGTTTCTTCGCCTTACTCATATTATCACCTCTACCATGCTATGTAGTATTATAACTAGACTTTTAAAAATTTTACATTTTAAGAAGTAGACGTCAGCTAATCATTTAAGATAAACTAAAGTAATTAGATAATCAGAGCGAGAGTGGTTTGGAGTGAGTGACGTCCTTAGCGTACATCCGATCGCATTCGATAGCTTAGGAGTTAGGTCTATGGCTACATTCATATCAACACCTGATATAAACATACTCATAGATCCTTCAGCGTCTTTAGCGCCTAGGAGATTTGGCTTACCCCCACATGAAGTTGAGTGGAGAAGTCTACATAGATATGTTGAAGAAATAATGAAATTCCTATCAGATAGTGACTTGGTTATAGTAACTCACTACCATTACGATCATCACGACCCTGGAAAACTCATACCACTAGAGCTGTTCTCCTCAAAAAAAGTAATCGTTAAGGACCCTGAAAACAAAATAAATTACTCACAAAGGTTTAGAGCTTCAAAGTTCTTGAGAGGCATTAAAGAAGTCGGTGCGAAGATAGATGTAGGTGACGGCAAGGAATTCAAATTCGGGAGAACCTCAATTACCCTATCACAGCCTATACAACATGGCAATACTGAAAAACTAGGATATGTGTTGATGTTATTGGTCAAATATTATGATGCATCGGTAGGATTTACTTCAGATATTGAAGGTATATTAAATGATTATTCGATCAGCTTCCTTCAAAGCTCAGAGTTAGTTATAATTGATGGCCCTCCCACATATCTCGTCGGTAGTGCATATAGCGAGGAAGACATAGAGAATTCTATGAATGGTTTAATCAGACTCTCTGCTAAGGTATGTAAGATGGTAATCGACCATCACCTAATGAGAGATTCGAATTATGCGAAATTTTTAGATGAGATCCGTAGGCATTCAGGAACTCAACTACTAACTGTTGCGGAGTACTTAGGTATGGAACCGAACTTACTAGAAGCCAATAGAAGAGAATTATATAAGAAAAGATAATTACGTAGAAGGTGAAACAGTAAGTACAGAAACTGAAGCTATCAGAAACGTGGGGATAAAATCAACTTATCCAATAACTTGACGTACCCAACCCTGGAAAGTAGCAACGCATCTTTAAGCGGTATAGATATTACTGACTTCTGACGATACTTCATATCAGCATATTCGAAATCCTTAATGACCTCAGCAACCACATTTCCATTACTGTCTAATAGCCCGTAAATTAAGAACTTATAGTACTCAATGAAAATCGTTAATAATTCATCTACCAAAGACGTATCAAGGGATCCTTCCCGCTTACTACCGTATACTATGTACTTCATAAGCCGCAGCTTAACTATTGATTTAATGAACTCCTCTAGGTGTTTAACGAACTCCTTACATATCTCTGCATTATAGTTAGAGCACCAACTAAGTAAGTTAACAACATATTTGTTAATTTCAGATATCTCATCTCTGCCGATAGCTAATAGCTCCTTATTAAGTAATTCATCAGTTAGGATCTTATGCAGAACCATTGTGTAAAATCCCATAACTTACTGAATAATTTACTTTTTAAGCTATTTAGGATTGCGCTCATGGCTTACGTCCCCATTTAAATTACCATCCTCAGATAGAGACTGTGTGAGAGGGATAAGTAGGGAAGGCTCATCTATTAAGACCTCACCAATACTTCTCTTGCTACTCCCTCTTTGAATGACTGTAGTAACGACTATGTAATCCCCTAACACGTAGGCTTTAACTGCCCTTACGCTCATTTCCTGAGACTTACCGATATCCCCACCGACGTCGTCTGAGCCCTTATTAATGACTCCCCTAGAAACCTTAACAGCTAGTAAGTAGTTATACGACAGGAGAACTAAGAGAAGGGCTACAACAGCAATCAACACTAAGACCTCCATACATACACCGAATAACCCTAGGTGAGTGGCATTGTTTAAAATAGTTTAGCCGTATAATCATATACCGTGAAATATACCTCACCTATTAATAGAATTTGAAAGACCTGCCAACAATAAATGTTTAATTTATTAATAGCTATCGATGATTGGTTGATATTGATGAATTCGACCGAGGGTAAATACGCTTTACTGAGCTGTCCTAGGGATTGCTACGATACATGTAGACTACGAGCATATGTAGAGGGAGGTAAGGTAGTTAGAGTTATTGGGGATGATGGCGAATATACCTATGGTTTAACCTGCCCTAGAGCAGCAAAAGATGTTGAGAGGATTTATTCGCCGGCCAGGGTTTTATACCCGCATATCAAAGCTGGGAAATCATTTAAGAGGATTGATTGGGAGTCAGCTTTAAATGTCCTAACCTCCAAACTCAGATATGTTTTAGATAATTACGGCCCTCAACATGTTCT
This sequence comes from Sulfolobales archaeon, assembly GCA_025058345.1. GTDB lineage: Archaea > Thermoproteota > Thermoprotei_A > Sulfolobales > NBVN01 > DTCV01. The sequence continues at coordinate 109,367 of JANXEN010000002.1, read as the reverse complement.
GTTCTTGGAGTTCGCAGGCAATAGGGGGATTTTAACTAGGAATGCATGTAGAAGGCTTTGGAACTTCTTAGGCGTAACTAAAACAGACGGCAGTATATGCGATCGCAACGGGGAAAGAGCCTTAAGACTCACCTACGGATCTACTTATGGTATATTTCCAAGCGATATCAAAGGACTGAAGATGGGTGTTATATGGGGATTTAACCCAGCAGTAAGTGCTATGCATTTATGGAAAGTCCTTCACGACATTAAGGATATGGGAGGATACCTCATAACTATAGATGTAAGGTATTCGGAAACCGCAAAAAGTAGTACGAGTTTTATAAAAGTTAAACCTGGCTCGGATGGAGCCTTAGCACTTGGGTTAGCTAAGTACTTTATCGAGCATGAATACGTTGATGAAGAATTCATCAAAATACACACTTATGGATTCGACGCATTAAAGGATAATGTAGCTAAATATACCTTAGACTACGTTGAGGCGGTTACCGGCGTCTCTAAAATGACCATTACAGAGTTGGCTGAAGCTATGATCACCAATAAGCCATTTTCAATTTTCGTTGGTTACGGTATTCAACGAAGGCATGGTGGAGGTGAGATAGTGAGGGCTATATCGCTGCTGCCAGCTCTTCTAGGTATCCATAGAGGATTCTACTACAGCAACAGTGATGGGTTATGTATGAACTTCAAGGCAGTTGAAGGCGCTGATAGGTGGAGAGCAATGAACGTTGTAAGTATGGAGAAAGTAGGTGAAATCATTTCAAAAGGTTACTTTAAGTTGGTATACGTACATCTATGTAATCCTGTAGCTACCTTGCCAAACTCTTCTAGAATTGTTGAAGGATTTGAAAGGAATGATGTCTTCGTCGTTGTTCATGAAACCCATTGGAGTGATACAGCAAAAATTGCAGACCTAGTAATTCCAGCACCTACCTTCTATGAAAAACTTGACCTTGTCTATAGCTACACACACAACATTATCTACCTCAATAAACCGGTAATAGAGCCGTTAGGGGAATCCGTGGGAGAGTATCAGATAATGTGCGAGATCGCTAAAAATGTGGCACCGAACAACTATAGGGAAATATGTCTAGATCCTTACGAAATTTTCGAATTAGCTATAGGTAGGAACAACCTTGAAAAACTCATCACAGATAATTCACTAGAGATTGTCACTAAACCCAGAAACGTATACCAGACATATACAGGGAAGATAGAATTTTATAGCACACAAGCTGAGGAAGAAGGCTTACCACCTCTTCCATCACCACCAGATATAGATGAAGTCAACCCCGACGAACTTATCTTAATATCATCAGCACATCCTCATTACACACATACTCAATTCGAAGATGTTTATGGACCAAAACCAACTACCATACATGTAAGTCCTAAAGATGCTGAGAAGCTCGGATTGAGAAATGGAGACGTGGTAGAGATCCGGAATGAAAAAGGATTTGCTTACATGACGGTCAGAATAGATGAATCCCTCAATGAAGGTGTTTTATGGACACCACGTCAGTCATATACATTAGATGGTAAGAGGATTAACGTCCTTATTAGTGATGACGTTGATACTTACGGAGGATCAACTCTTAATTCCACACGAGTTAGAATTAAAAAGCTGAGTTTTCACTAACTTTAGCGATTGAGATAGGCTATCTAAACTACTTCATGAATATATGAAGTAGTACTTCTATAGTTATAAGAAAAACATTTCTAGAATCCTACGTACTTATCTTTACTGACTCCACAAACCGGGCATTTTTCTGGAGGCTCTCTAGCTACGTAGGTGTGACCACACACCGGACATATCCATACCTTACCATCTAATGGCCAGTCCTGCCCGCTATCAACGAATTTCTTAGCTTCTTTATAGAGCTGCTCGTGTATTTGCTCTGCCTTATAGGCGTATATGAAGCTCAACTCCGCCTCTTTCTCTCCCTGATATCTAGCAATTTCCAAATATACGGGATACATCTCAATAATTTCAAAAGCCTCACCTTTTATACCTAGTTCTAAATTCTTTGATGTATTACCGGGACCTATGGGGGTACCTGAGACCGCTTTAGCCTCCTCATCGTATTTTCTTAAAGCTCTGTAGTGGTTTGCAGCGTGAACCTGTTCAGCATATGCTATTGCCCTAAATAACCTAGCTACGTTCTTAAAACCCTCCCTATCAGCGATATCAGCGAAAATTAAATACCTCATATGAGCCATTGATTCACCTCCAAACGCGCTTAACAGCGCATCTTTAGTCATAGGTCTGACCATAACAACTAACCTCCATATATTAGTAAAGGCACTACCTTATAAGTTTTGCATTTTCCAAATTATTTATAAGATTAATAATTAACAAAGTGTTGGTAAGATAATCCAGAGGTTAGATATTTAATAAATTTGTTTAATTAACGATATGGAAATCAAGCATTTGCTGAACTATATTACTTTCTCACCCGATCATCGCAATAACCATTAAATTAGTTAATGAATGCTGCGCATTTACATCTTAAGCTATAGGAAGCCGAAAGTTCCGCTAATTATTAAAACCAAAAGCGTCGATAATGTTATAAGGACGTTATCGTCCAGCATAGGTGGTATTTCATAATGTTCAACTATGCTAGCAACTAGGGCAGCGATAAACCCCGCATACCCTGCGTAGTAAATTCCTATAGGAAGTGTAACTATAAGCATTCCAAGATTACCTAACCATGACTTAGTTCTTCTTTTATAGACTGCGTTTCTAATTATTCCGGTAATAGCATCACCGAATGAGATGAAGGCTATCGGTATAACTGCGTATTTAGGATTACCGAATAAGAACCATAAAGCTATTAGTGAGAACCCCCAAGCAATACAGAAATTAACTTCATACATGTTATCCTTCACTTGAAACCAGTAAAGAAGTCTGCCAGTCCGATGAGGAATGTAAGTCACTACTGCCAATAATAAGGCGAATGCTGTAGGGACGTAAGGTGATGTGAATAGATACGGAACCACAATACCTATTACACCGCCAGTCATCATATGTATTATTTTACGATTATAGTATACCGCGATGTTATCGCTTAAACCCCTACTTCTTAGAACATTATATATGTACTTCGTTAGTAGTATGACCCCTAAAACATATATAAATAATGGCAACGCAATGTAAATTTCAGTCAGTAAGTTATCTGAGATTAAAGCACTAAACGAATCAAGCACCATTATATATCACCATTTAGTAATTATTGAGAGGTATATAAACAGTTTTCAAGTAATTAATTAGACCCTATTGCCAGTCATAACTCACGGCAGAAAATTTAAGGTGTAGATAACGATCAATACTTGCCTAATATTGTTAAAGTTCTCAGTGATACCAACAGATGTTGGTAGTGAAGTGATTGATTAACCGATTATGTGGCGGGCCCGCCGGGATTTGAACCCGGGACCACCGGCTTAGAAGGCCGGCACTCTATCCTGGCTGAGCTACGGGCCCTTTATCAATTAATTAGTTAGTGATAGGTTTAAAATTATTTACTTAAAGGGTGATTAAGTTTATTGACTACCTTATGGTAAGCTTTTCAACGCTTTACACCTCTACCCTTAACTAGGAGTGACGCTAGTGCATATAGGGTTAGGAATAACCCAAATAAGGTAATGGCATAGCTAATCATAGATAAAATTATGTTGCGTGGCAACACATACGTTACCATAAGGAGGGAAACCATCCACCCGATAATTAGTAATGCAACACCAGCGACTAATTCTAATTTATCAGCCGAACTAACTCTCATAAAGCCAACACTTAACTAGTCTTAATTCATTTACAGCAATATTAGGTGGTTCTTTAATCTTACACTTCTCCATCACATACGGACATCTAGGCGCTAATCTACATCCTGGAGGTGGTTTTATCAGGTTTGGCGGCTCGCCGGATAATGTTTTCCGTATAACGAATCTGTTCTTAGGGTCGGGGTCTGGTATAACATTTATGAGTGCTTCTGTGTATGGATGTAAGGGTTTCTTTATGACCTCCTTAGCGTTACCTACCTCAACGAATTGCCCTGCATACATAACTATAACTCTATCTGAGAAGTATTTAGCTGTAGCGAAGTCATGTGTTATGTAGATCACCGCTAGTCCATACTTTTCCTGTAATTCCTTAAATAGGGTTAGTATCTCAACACGCAGTGATGCATCCAACATAGATACGGGTTCATCAGCTAATACAAGCTTTGGATTAAGTACGAGGGCTCTGGCTATCGCTACCCTTTGAAGCTGACCACCGCTTAACATGTGTGGATACTTACCTACGTAGTCTTCAGGAGGTGTTAAACCTACCTCAGTGAGCATCTCATAAATCTTCCTTTCTCGCTCGTTCTTTTCAATATGATGGATCTTTAATGGCTCTTCAAGAATTGTTTTAACGTTCATAAATGATGGCATAGCTCCGTAAGGGTCTTGCTGTATCAAACCGACATTTCTAGAGTACCAAGTCCTAATAACGTGTTTTGATGCCTTAGTGATGTCAATACCTTCGAAAAGTATACTCCCTCCAGTCACAGGCACTAGTTTCATGATGGCCTTAGCTAATGTCGTCTTTCCACACCCACTCTCACCTACTATAGCTATGACCTCACCTCTCTTAGCAGTAAATGAAACACCATCAACAGCCTTTACGTGACCTACAACTGAGAAGAACTTACGTATAGGGTACCACACCCTAAGCTCCTTAACCATTAATAGTTCTGCCGTACTATCTTTCCCAACTTTTTCCGAAAAAGTATTACTTACTTCCATAAAGCCAACACCTAACATAGTGTTCTGAGCCGAATGCGATGAGTGGTGGTTCTTCCTCACACACAGGCTTTACGTATGGACATCTCGGTCTAAATCTACAGCCTTTTGGGGGGTTGATTAGGCTTGGAGGGACGCCGTTAATGGATGCCAACGCAGTATCAGTCCTAAGCCTAGGTATGCTATTCAGTAGTCCCTTACTATATGGATGTAGCGGCTCTACGTAAACCCTCTCCGATGGGCCGTATTCGACGAATTGGCCAGCGTACATAACTGCCACCTCATCAGCCAATTCGCTGGAGGTAGCTATATCATGTGTTATGAATATGTATGATACACCTAATTTATTCTTCAGTTCTTTAAGTAGGTTAATAATGCTTGCCTGCGTCATTACATCTAAGGCTGAGGTAGGTTCATCTAGGATTACTATTTTTGGATTCGAAATTAAGGAAATAGCTATGACTACTCTTTGCTTCATACCTCCACTAAGTTCGAACGAATATCTCCATAGAAAATCTTCAGGTATACCAACCCTCACTAAGACCTCCCTAGCTCTTTCAATAGCCTCCTTCTTAGGGATGCCGTAGTGAAGGATTAAAGGCTCTATTAAGTGGTCGACAACCTTCATAATAGGGTTTAAGGAATTTAAAGCTGCCTGCGATACGTAAGTTATTTTCTTCCACCTTATTTTCCTGTTGAACTCATACTCATCCATCCCCAGTACCTCTACACCATCTATTCTAATACTTCCGGAGTATTCCGATACATTCTTAGGTAAGAACCTCATCAACGCCCTGGCCAGCGATGACTTCCCACTACCTGATTCACCAACTAATGCTACGGTTCTCCCATTACTGATTGTGAAGCCAATACCATCAACAGCTCTTACTATCCCTGCTTCAGTTCTATAGAAGAGTTTTAGATTCCTAACATCAAGTACTGAGGTCATTGCGTTCACCTACTAAATGTTTCTAATGATTAAATCCATCATCTCTATAACTCCCTCAACTTCGGGTTGAATATCTTATCTAAGGTAAACCCAATTAATGCGAAACCCAACGTCATGAGCACTAAACACGTAGCAGGTTCTAAGATCCAGTGGAAATACCCTCTATACACAGCACCGCCTGAGAAGGCCTCCTCTAGAACTCTACCCCACGTTATGGCGGTTGGGTCTCCTACCCCGAGAATTGCTAAGGAAGCCTCTAAAAATACGTACGTAGGAACTGAGAGCACTATGGCAGGAATGGCTGTCGGGAATACCTTAGGAATCATGTAACGGAACACTATCCTAAAACTGCTAGCCCCATAGACTTTAGCTGCTTCTATATAAGGCATCTCCTTAATTTGAAGAAACATCGCCCTATAAACCTTAACGCCACTACCGAAAATGCTTAACACAACGACTATGCCGAGCAATGTCCATATGGTAAGTCGGTAGAAGTATGATACCATAACTAATATAGGTAGGAAAGGTAGCACAAGCATGATGTCGTTAATTCTCTGGGTTAAGTAATCAACAAATCCACTATACCATGCACCCAAAGCCGCTATAATCATCTCGAGGAAAACCGTGACAACCGAAGCTATAACGCCGAACGCTAGAGCTATCGGCGTTCCCCACACTATCGCTAACCATAAATCCCTCCTCTTATGGTCTGTTCCAGCAAGACCGAAAACTTTACCATAAATGTTTAACTTAACATCCACATCTGCTGAACTTTCAGGGGATTTAACTATTAAGATAACCCTATATCTCCCTTTTAAAACTTCCTTAGTCTCCGGATTTAATAATCCACTCACTTCCTTAGCGAACAACGCTATTTCCGGACTTATATCGTAAGTAGGCCTACCCTTAAGTTTTTCCGTAATGTACTTAGTGTACCTTGCTTGGAACTGCCTATCAGCTGAGATAGAGTAATACCTATATCCACCCACCATCGAGGACTCATCAACAATTAATTCAGTTCCGTCAGGCTTTACCCAAGTCAACGTAGTTATTGCTGTTCTAGTAACGTTATGCATGTAGAGCCTTAAGATAATTTCAGATGGGAAATCATCATATTCGTAGTTGAAGTGTATTTCAACCCTTATATAGACACCTCCATCAAACGGTATTTCCTGCCTAACCTTCGTCCCTAAGTACTTGGAGTCAAGTATGAGAGTTTCAGGAAGCTTCCTATTTAACAACAAGTTTATCCACGACGGGGACGCTAGTTTAGGATTGTCTTCCCAGTAGTCAAGGCTATTCCACCTCTTAACTGCCTCGCTATACGGCATTAATACAACTGCATAAACTGACATAAAGAAGAAGAAAACTATAATGATAGTACCGACAAGTAGTGATTTATAACGAAATATAGACTTAGCAATTAATGTAACCTTACTCATCAGGTCACTCACCTACCCTAATTCTGGGATCAACTATCGCGTAAATCATATCAAGAACAACTACGCTAATGCCGAGCAGATATGCGAATATCGCTACGGCACCTATTATTACTGGGGCATCATTTATAGCTATTGCTTCAGCCATTAAGGTACCTACACCAGGCCAATTAAACACTCTTTCTGTAACTATAGCACCCATCCACGACGATATTAAGACTAGAACGAAGTCCGTTATCACTGGCGGGAGGACAGGTCTAAGGATATATCTACGCTCTACAACCTTTGGGGGCACTCCCCGAGCTTTCGCATAATCTACGTAATCCTCCATAGAGAACATTAAAAAGAAAGTCCTCATACGATAAACACCTATCGGTATATAAGCCACCGCCCACGAAAGTAAAGGCAGTATCATATGCTCTAAAACACTTAACGCATATAGCAGCGGTTCTTCAGGTGGGGGTGCATCAACTAAACCGCCGTAGGGTAATATACCAAGCCATGAGGCGAATATGATTATCATGAATATACCGTAAAACCATCCAGGCATTGATGAAAGTGGAGCCAATGATACCGCTAACTTATCTAACTTACTTCCGTACCTTCTTGATAGTGTAAGCCCTATAAAAAGCTCGCATAGGAATATCAAAATATTAGCGGTTGTAAATAACAACACCGTTGTAGGTAATCTCTCCCCTATTATATCCCATACTCTATTAGATCCGCTGGAACTGAAGATCTTCATAGCCCTGCCTAAGTTCAACGTAAGTGCGTCATATAGGTAATTAAAGCTCCTAATCATAAAGTGCTGGTCTAGACCCATCTTCTTAATCTCTAATTCAATCCTCTCTTCCGCAATCCTCCGAATCTCCTCAGGGGGATATCCCTTATACATAGGATTTGCGCGGACGCTCTCGTAAATGTTAAACCTAAGTTCACTGATTATTATTTCATCAACATAGCCACCAGCGTTAGCTATTATGATGGTTAAGTACACAGATATCACGATCGCTACGGCTACAGTAACTGCTCTAACACCAACGTAACGCCCAACCTTAATTACTGAAGACCTTTTCAGATGCATCTTAGTTCTGTCCTAAGACAGAACTTTAAATTCCCATTTTATAAATGTTCATATTTCTTTTTAAAAAATGGAAGGAAAATATTTTAAGTTTTGGATTTCCTAGTCATGAAGACGGCAGCTACTGCAACTATTAAACTCACTACGCTAATTCCAACGGCAGCATATACAACTCCGGACAAGGAGCTTACCTGGTTCTGAACTCCCCTTATCTGAGAACTCAACGCATCAACCTTTGACTCAACGCTACTTAATCTAGTACCTAAGCCGCTTAAATCACCTTTTACCCCAGCTATCTGCTCACCGACATAGCCTATCAAACTCTTTACAGTGAATGTAGTCCTAGTTATCGAAGGCGTGCCAACAAGTTTAGATACAGCTATAATTATAAGTTCTGCAGTGCCCTCTTCTAAGGCACCTGTTACGTCAGGCCCCAACCTCACTTGATACAACCCATCCTTAACAGCTTCAGCGAATCCAGTTAATTTACCGCCTGGGTGCACTAAGAGGTACTTAACGTAGAGAAGGTCATCTGCCCTATAGGGTATTCCATGAGTGCTTATGGTCAAATTCCTAACAACAGGTTGTGTCTGTATAACTGTCCCTATAGGTTGGATAGAGAGTTCAGGGATCATCGGCTCTCCGAACTTAAGCCATTTATCTGCAGAATCAACATGACCTCTATACGCCCTTAACACTATCTGCTTCGCTATAGTGTCTACCTTCTCTAAGTAGAAGGGGCCGTTACCAACCCAGAAATGACCTTTACTGTTGTACCAGTTCATTAAGTTTTGATACCTGGTTAAAGGCTCATTTGCTGATAAGTAATCCCTAAGAACTTCCGAGTACGGTATGAAGCCCCTGCTGATAGCTTCTTGAAGCTTACTCTTAAGTATTTCCAATGAAGGACCGGCAATGAAGTTCATCCAATCAACACGTAGTTCCTTCGCCTTGTCTGCCGTGAAAGCTAATTTTCGATCTGCCTCAGCTAAATACCCAATTGCAAGTGTATGCCATGGAGCTGGACCCTGCAAGTAGTATGGCCAGAAGTCATCAGCTCCAACTGCAGCGATCCACTCAGCATCCGCGTACCAAGTATCTGTATAGTACTCAATCACCAATGGGTTTTTACTCACTATCTTAAAGCCCTTGAAAGTCTCCATTGCTGCTTGGTAATCAGGGACGTAAGCCTTATCATAAATTGGGCTTGCTGGATCCGCTCTATCATGGGATATTATGAAGTTGAATATGATGTCGGCGATGCTGAATGTACTGCCATCATGCCATTTATACTTTCCAGAGAATAACTCCTTATCGTAATATACAATAACTTTCGCTAATGCCTTAACGTTCTCACCGAGAGCCTCTTTAACAGTGACTATCTTTTTCTGGGAAGCGTCCCATTTATACCAAGCATCACCTGGAACTACGATGTCACCAACTTTTATTAATGAAACCCAATCTAAGGTCTTACGGACCGGTAAGTCCTCCTTAACGTAAACTTCCGCCTTCTCAACCCTATGTGGCCAGTAAAGACCGGTGTACGGGTCTGGCAGTAATGAAGTCTCGCCGGTAGCCCTTATAACCGACTGATCGAATATCCAGTTAGTACCTGCTATTGGGTTCCAAGGCTCTACTAATAAGTCAGGAGATAAGACCTTTACTTGACCCCCAACCTTATCTTTATATCTAAGAGTCCAAGGCCACAGCCATGAACCGGAATACCCTCCAGCAAGGTCATAAGCTATGCTGACCTCAGGCCTACTTACCCATAACGAAGCTAAATGAACTAACCATATCCTCTGGGACTCCTTCATCGACATCATTAATGCTTTAGCCATCAACTCATCGCGTTCCTCAGCAGACTTGTAATTCCGGTAGTACAGCTTCTGAGCGATGGCGTAGAACTCTGGGTCATTCTCGTATGCCTGCCATAGGGGTTCCGGCCTTCCAATCTTAGTGTAGAAATACCCGAAGTTATCTGCTTCGTCTCTATTCACTAAAGTAGTTATCCACCCTCCAGTATATAGATGCCATTCACCATTGGCTGGGTTCCCCCTTATCCAGATCGGGGAGAGTTCGGCAGACTTACCGTATCTCTTCTCGACAGTGAACCCTAACTTCTCTAACTGCCCTGATACGTAGTCGCCAATATCTTTCCTAGCATCTTCAATCCTAATTAAGAATTTAATTGCTACGGGCTCACCCTTATAGTACCACTTACCGTTCCTAAACTCAGCGCCCATCTTCTGCATTTCTTCAAATATTATGGCCTTACCTTTCTCGAAGTTATATTTGTACGTAGATTCTATCTCATACGCCACGTCTGCATACCTCGCATAATCAGGGAAACTAGGCGTCAACGCCGTATACCTAGGTACTGCAAGACCACCTAAAATCTCACCAGCTATATAAGCCCTATCGATGATGTAGTTCATCGCCTCTCTTATCTTTGCATTACTAAACGGGTTGAGCTTACCGGTAGCGGGGAACAGCGGACCCACCGGGTTAAACGTCAGTTCATAATAAAGCCCGTAGGAGAATGTGTATGATAGACCTCTCTCCTTTACAGTTCTAAGTATGTGTGGATAGGAAAGGTCGTCGAAGTATATTTGAGCTTCATTCCTAAGCATCATCTCAACAACTTTATCTGGATCTGACTCCGTGAAGAAGACTACTTCGTCGACCCATGGTCCTTTCGGTGGTTGCTGAGATTTAAGTGATATAGGCATTACACAGAATAGGTTTAAAACCATAATCGATATTATTAATGAGGTAACTATTTTATTCACAATGCATCCCATAAAAACTTAAAGTTATATTTAAAAATCTTTTAGTGGATCCATTATGATTGGACAGCCTTCCATATCTCCTTAATATCAATTACTTTATCTCTAAACTCACTCATTATTATGTATCCAGCTATGTCGAACACCTTATTAGCCCTCTTCAATATAACGAAATCACTTGACGCTATAACCCCTCCCTCCATAAGCACAGTTATATCTGCCTTAGAGGCCAACACTACCTTAACATTATCTAGCATTTCAGACAGCTCATTCCTAAACTCCCCACTCTTACTTACCTGCTTATCTAGAACTACAACAACGTCTAAGGGCTTTAATGCCTTAATGTAGTTCATGAGCGTAGATGCTGCCCTCTTAATACTGTCTGACTCGAATTCCTTAATCTTAGCACTCCTTAAATCACGCATAAAGCAATCATCACAGAGATATACGAAATCACCTTCAATGACGGAGGTAATCGTAAGTAATGTGTTGAATCCGTCTATAACTAACCTATGGTTAGGTATTTCAGACAAATCTATTACCCTACTACACACATCGGTAGAATCTAAGTCACTGTGAACGCATCTAAATAACATCATCCTTTCAGACCTACTCAATCTATAATGAGAGGTTATTAGATCTAGAGATGGTTTTTGATTATAACCTCTGTTAAGTAAGTACTTATAGTCTATTAAGGCATTTACAACTTCGTCCCGTAGAAACTTATTCATAGTTAGGTATTGCTCCTAATTAGGAAGTCTTTAATTAACTTCCTGATGTTATTGACTGCCTCATCTAACATACCCTCAATAGTTATGTAACCGCTAACGTGGTCACGTTTACCGCCACCCCTACCGCCGTACACTCTAGAAACCTCATTAAATATATCTGTGGCATTAACTAAATGCAGAATGTCTGAACTTATTGAGATCTCTACATATACTTTACTACCACCTTCGGGAACTAAAGCAATTGCTACAACGGAATTCCTACTGATTAACTCCTTAAGCAATTCTCTAATGATTTCCTTATCGTCTATCTTAAATAATTTTACTACATGTTTAATTCCGTTAACCTCTTCAACACTTCTAATCACTTCTAGATATGTATTATCTAACCAACCCTTTCTATAGGCATTTAATAGGTTCTTTACTGAGGTTAGTTCCTCATTGATTGACTTAATCCTCTTGATGAGATCGCTCCCACCGACAAGTGATGTAGCCTCATCGATTAAGCCCTCAATGCTCCTGACATGCTTCACTAATTGTGTGCCAGCTACGAACTCAAGCCTTACGATACCGTCTTGGATTCTCTGCACGTTTATCAATTTAATTCCACCAACCTCGCATGTGTTTCTTAAGTGTGTCCCGAAGCATGCCTGTGCATCCACACCTTGAATCTCTACTACCCTAATGATGGGTTCCATAGGAACTCCACCTTGGTATAAGGTAAATCCGTACTTACTTTCAGCATCATACCTAGGTATGTAAGTGGTGTTAACTGCTAAGCAATTTAGAACGGTCTCATTAGCTATGTCCTCAATACGTTTAATTTCCTCCTTACTTAAACCCCTAAAGTGAGTGATGTCTAACCTACTTCTGTCCTCACTCTTCTCGGCGCCTGCCTGCCATACATGACTTCCTAATACTTTCCTAGCTGAAGCGAGAACTATATGAGTTGCTGTGTGATGCCTCATGAGAGAATACCTTCTAAACCAATCAATCGCACCCTCAACCTCAACACCAGCTAAACCAGCTCGTAAATCTCTATCTACTACGTGAACTACAACATCACCTACCTTCTGGACATCAGTTACTTTATATTGCTCCCCATTAATCCTCACAACCCCCACATCGCTTTCTTGCCCACCACCCTCCGGGTAGAAGGCAGTCTGATCTAAAACTAAATACCTGCTATAAGCATCCAACACCTTTGCTGTAAAAGTCTTAATGTACGGGTCCTCATGGAATAACCTCCTAGTAGGTGGTAACTTTATGAGCTTTTCTAAGACTTCTTGAGGTAGTTTAACAGCCTTAACAGGTTTTATAGGCGGTCTACTATGCCTTGATGCAATTAATGAGTAAAAGTTTGTAGGTAATTCAACCTCAACGCCGAACTTCCTACATTCATCAACAACAAGGTCGGGAGGTAAGCCATGGCTATCATATAGTTCTACCAATTCTCTAACATCTAGCTTCCTGTCGGATACGTATTTCTTTAAAATCGTTGAGGACTTCCTCAAAACGTCACCGAATCTATCTAACTCGCTTCGAACGACGTCGTAGATGTAGTCAGTAGCTTTACCTATGTTCGGGTAGAGTTCCCTCCAATAAGCGATTTGTCCACCGAATAACTCCTCAATAACGTCTAACTTATTGAAAGTTTTAAGTAGCCTGAATATCCTCCGCAGAACTAACCTTGCTAAGTAACCCTCACCAGCATTCGATGGTACGACACCATCTGAGAGGAGTAGTAATGAGGTCTTTACATGATCTAATAAGGTAAATACTTTAACCATGTTGTCTAAAGCGTCTGAAACATCCTCGATCGTTAGCCCTAAATCCTTAGCAATTAAATTTTTAAGAGATACGTAACTCTCACTTTTCTTAACATCATACTTACTGACTAGTTTAATAGCCCTCCACAGAACGTTAGTAGGAGCTTCCTCTAAATCTAGTAGACTTAAGTACTTACTAAGTAATTCGCCGTAGACTGTATGGAAAGATGTTGGGGTTTTACTCGTTAGCCAGGCAATTCTCTCAATACCGTAACCGGTATCAACTATCTTAAGTGGTAGTTCAGCGTACCCACCGTTATCTAAGTTCTTAAACATCATAAAGACTAGAGTAGCTACTTCAAGACCTCCTACACATACTTCTAGGCAGGGACCTGCATTTCCTCCACCTTCCCACCAAGACTCCTTAAACGTCAACTCATCCTCAGGCACTCCAACCTCATCAACAAAAAACTTCCTCGCATACTCAACCGTTTCATTGGCGAAGTACACATATTTATCTGGGTAATTGAAGGCATGATGCCCACCCATAATGAAGTTCGTTAAATGTCTTCCTAAAGTATAACCAACGACGTCTATATCCTCTAACCTTATACAGGGCTGTGCAATGACTAATGGATTAGCAGGGGGTGGAACGTTCCCTGACGTCACATGCGGTTGAAAAACTACTATACTAGCTATAGTAAGGTATAGGTCCTCTCTCCACCTAGCTACGACAGGCTTAGGCTCAATCACGGCGTGATTTAACTTCGCGAAGAAGTTCAGGAACTTATTTCTTGCTTGAAGAGAGTTAAGTTTGGGAGACCTAATATCAACGCTGAAAAAATTGTACTCACTACAAGGCACGTCGTTGCACGTGTTTCTAGGCGTCATTGACCAAAAATCAGACCCACACACCTTGCACGTGTATTTCCTATACCCACTAGATGGTAAGAAATCAATTCTGAGTTTTTCCCAATAACCCTTGACCGACATAGGTATCTAACCGAAAAGCGATGATAATCCCTCAGATAATTCTTCCTCTGAAACCTCTTTCTTCTCTTCCTCACTTCCTGAGGCTTCTTTACTTTCCTGAGGTTGCTTACTGGCTTGAGAGCTCTCAGCACACACTTCCTGAGCTACTGTTGGAATACCTAAATCAGGAACTTTCGAACTAATAATCGATGCTAGCTTTAAAGCCTTAGATACCGCCCTACTTAACGTGTATTGAGTGGTTTCGTTAGTCAATATTCCTGACTCAGCTGAGACCGTTAAAGCGTTTAAATAAGCCTTAGACAATATTACTGGCATTACCTCAGGAAGAGGTATAGCCGCATTTATCGCAAGATTAATAGCAGACCTAGCGGAATTCAATAAGTCGTTTCTAAAGGAACCTAAATCCAACGCCAATTCATCCATCCTAGTGAACGTTAAACCCTCGTCGTAAATCATCCTAATGTTCATACCAACATCAATTACCTTAATGCCTAATTTCCTTAGAAGGGAGGCTAACTCATTACTGAGCTTATCACCTGGCTTAGCTACTGTTACATCCTTAGCTATCCAGATGAACCCCTCTCTAACTTGAGTAGGTATTTTAAGTTTACCGAACATCGACAGAGATGGTCCAGGCGGTATACCGGTAGGTCCGGAAGGTATTACTATTTCCGATGATGCCTCGTCATTGGGTTTAGCAAACCTCTTACTCTTAAACTTCCTACACAGGCTTGCAACCTCAAATGCGTTTAAATTAGTTAAGAAAACAGCATTAGGACCTCTTAAATTCTTAACTACTTCCTCATAGTTCTTTAACTTTAAACCTTCTAATGCCTTAACCAGTAAGTTATTCTTAACTACCTTAATTACTCCATACTTACTGAAGGTCTTCTTCAACTCCTTAAACTGTGATGAAGGTGTTCTACTTAAGTCGATTAGACATATAGTCCTGTACTTAGGTATTAGGTCACACAACTCCTTAACCAATAACTCCTTCTCAACTCTAGACTTAGATTCCCTGATTTCTGAGGACTTACTCTTCTGCAACCTATTGAGTAGTTTCAGATACTGTGAATGAGTCTTTGGCTTCATTCAACCACCACCTCTACAGGGGGACCCATAGTGGTCTTAACATACACCCTACAATTAGTTTCTAAGGGTTTTTTAATCTTAGATTCTATATGTTCTAAAACAATTGATATGTTGTCAACTATGTCCTTAGGATCCATATCTTCACTGCCTACTTTACAGCCTACCCATGCCTGCTCCTTATTCCTCAATCTAGTGCTCATGCTGTATTGCTTGATCACTGCCTCTAAGTTTGAGGACGGTGATAAAGGTATCGGGAATTTACCTCGAGGACCTAAGGCAGGACCTAAGACCTTACCTACGACAGTCATTAAGTCGGACTTAACCAAAAACCATTCATATCTACGGGCTATTTTCTTAGCACCCCTCTTATCTAATTTCTGAAGGTCGTCCCTACCTAACGTGTCAACACCTAAGTTCTTAGCCCTCAGCAACATATCACCATCAGCTATAAGTAGAATTTTGGGTGACTTACCAAGTCCCTTCGGCAAATATACAACATCTCTAAACTTTATATCAGGTGACTTCGGGTCAAAACCTTTAAAAACGACTACCAACTCTATGGATTGCTTAAACTTTCTTCCAGCACCTAATTTAATTGCCTCCACTACGCTCTTTTCGACAGCGCTCTTACTTATAGGCATTTATCACACCCTAAGCCATCCACTTACCTTCATATTTCTTGAGAACTTCATCATATAAGCCTTCATCAACTTCCTTCAAAACCTGCTTGAAGTCCTTACCATCTATGGTTAAACCTATGCTACCAGCCGTAGATATAACTGACCTAACAGCCGACTTAAGTGACTTAGCGGTTAAGTCACTCTTCTTAAGTATCGACACCTCAACAACCTTGTCGAAGCTTATATCCCCAACTTTCTTATGCGCAGGATCACCTGAAGGTTGTTGAACTCCAGCAAATTTAAGGAGAAGCGATGTTGTAGTTGGTGACTTAACCTCAATCCTATAATCCTTAGTCACCGAGTTAACGTATATATCGACGTTAATCTCCATACCTTCGAAACCCTTAGTTAATTCGTTGATTTTATTAATGACCTCTACCGCGTTTATACCTAACTGATTTAAAGTAGGACCTAATGGAGGGGCCTGTGAGGCCTTTCCCCCTTGAACCTTAACCCTAACTAGCTTTTCACTCATGGTACATCACTTCTTAACAGGTTTTACGTAATCACCTGGTACTGTAGCTTCAAGTTTATATGATGCTTCCAGTATATTTAACGTTACTTCATTCTTTTGAGCGTTTACTGAAAGAACGGAAGCCTTCAAACCTTTAAAGGGTCCTGACGTGATTTCAACAACATCACCTGGTTTTAACTCACTTATAACCGGTTTAGTGACTATTAACCTCTCAAGCTCTTCAACACTTATGGAACCCGTAGCACGACCTTTAACATGCTTCATATCCTTAATCAATCCATACACTAAATGAAGACCCTTAACCTCAAGGATTATGTAACCCTTCACATCAGGTGGGATTACTATGGAGTAAAACCCCTCACCCATACCTTTAGCTCTGGCCTCAAGTAAAAGTGCTGCATTAAGTTCTTGACGAGCTGTTGTTCTTACAATAAAGAACTTGGATGACTCAGCCACCATAACCACCTTGAATAAAGTAGAACGCGAGATGTATCAAAAGGCCGACAACCCCCACTAAGAATAAACCGGATATGACTATCCGTAAAAGAAGTGAGTATTCCTTTGGTTCAGGCTTCTCAGATATTGCAAGTATCTTCCTCCACGCATCTATTAAACCTCTAAAGTCCATCTCAACACCCTCACTACATCTTCTTAACAATTTTTAAGTGCTTATGTATTTAAATCAAGCATCCTCTTAAGTATTACCTCAGGGTTGTAAGGTATTAAGTCATCGTAATTTTGACCAACACCTAAATATATTATTGGCTTCCCTAAAGACATAATTATACTTAAGGCAGAACCTCCCTTAACGTCAGCGTCTGCCTTAGTTAATATAACTGCATCGACCCCAACCTGACTGTCGAACCATGTAGCCTGACTCACCGCATCATTCCCAGTCAAAGCATCTAGAATGAGGATCCTCATGTTAGGTTTAACGACCTTAATCACTTTCCTAACTTCATTCATTAAATCCACGTCGGTATGCATCCTACCAGCAGTATCGATCAAGGCTACATCTACTCTATTCTTACTTGCGTAGATTACCCCATCCTTAGCAACTGCTGCGGGGTCTGACCTATACTTACCCCCTATGAATGGAATTCCAAGCCTCTTAGAGTGAAGCTCTAACTGTTCCTGAGCTCCAGCTCTAAAAGTGTCTGAAGCCACTACCACTGAACTTAAACCATTACTTCTTAATAAGTAAGCGAATTTAGCTATAGTTGTAGTTTTACCAACACCATTGACTCCCATAAAGACTATTACGTAAGGCTTAACTGCTGACTTAATCTCAGCTATGAGGTCCCCCGCATAAATACCTCTATTAAGTAAATCTTTAAGCGATTTAGTGAAGACGGACTTAACGTATTCTGAAGAGCTTGAAAATCTACCAATTCTATTCCCAACCAATTCATCTGCTAAAGACTTCTTAATTAACTGCACTACATCATAGGCTACATCAGCCTCAATCAAAGACATTTCAAATTCGTGAAATACCTTCTCAAATTCATCATAACTTAATTCCTTAGTAGATAAGGTCTCGCTTAACTTCCCAATAGCTTCGCTAAATACTTGCTTAAGTTTCCTAAACATGATAAATCCACACTTCTAACCTAAAATAGTTTTAAGTGATTTATTTAACCTTCTCCTGCTGTTCTTTTAAAACCTTATTTAATGTCTCCTGAAGTTGTTGATAATACGTCAAGACCTTATTTAACTCGCCCTCAATCATACGTAGTGCTTGGAGGGCATCTCCTTCCTTATCATTTAATAACTTAATAGCTAAATCGCTATTCACTTCAGCATAGTAATTACTACCTATATGGGCTATAACGGATTTAACCTCACTAATCACACCCCTAACATACGTATGGCCTCTTCCATCAAGAGATATCAACGTCTCTAAACTCCCCTTATTTAATAGCTCCTCAATCGCTGCCCTACTCAACCTTATCTCCTGCAACTCAGATGCTAGCTGGGACATGGTACCCTGCAATCTCTCTACGTATTTCCTAACCTCACTTAACTCAATCACTAACGAATCCACTTCAGCCTTCTTACTCAATAGACCACCCAGTAAACTTCTCTAAACTCCTAATGTACTTATACTTACTTTCCTCAGGGTTTATCTCTTTCACATTAATTATCTTTATGTGACCTCTCTTAAGCTTATGTCTACTACCCATGTCTGAGTAGACCTTCTCAATCGCTTCAGCAGGCTTTAATGCCCTAACATCAATTATGAAGGGCTGCCACTTCCTAGTTTTATCTGGACTGAAGAGAGCTACTCCCTCAACTCTATAGACTTTAACTCTAACCCCACTCATTACTGACCACCTATGTTAAGAGCTTTCATTATCCTCATGATTTCGGGTCCAGTAGTCCTTTCACCGACTACTGCCCCGTAATTATTAGCTACTAATCC
Organism: Sulfolobales archaeon; assembly: GCA_025058345.1. Lineage (GTDB taxonomy): Archaea > Thermoproteota > Thermoprotei_A > Sulfolobales > NBVN01 > DTCV01. Next base: position 90,168 of record JANXEN010000002.1, on the reverse strand, counting down.
GGTCTTAATAAATGCAACTCCGAAGTTTACGGTGCCGACATCGAGGTTGACGTTCATTATTTTAGACACCTCCCTAATCTCACTATCACTTACATCTGGATGTATTAAACCCCCGACATCATTAACTACTGCAACAGAACCTACCGTCGTGAACCTACCTATATCCCTCTTTACTACGTTACTTACCCCTAAAACTTTCTTAATAGTATCTATATCCCTTTCATGCGTCTCGGGATGGATTACCGCGTTCTTATTATTAGTGAGCACTACATTACCTAATGCGGTGAAGTTAGTGTGTAATACCCTCACATTCAATCCGAGACTCCTTAGATGTTCGACCTCATCTTCCTTTGCTATTCTAGGCAGTAGTAAACCGCTGTCGTTGCCTGCGACTAAAACACCTATGAGGTTAGTATCAGCGACTCTACACTCAATGACTTCAACACCTAGATTGCTGATTAACTTCCTCTTAACTTCAGAGTCGCTTTGAGGAGGTACTAAAGCGACCTTATTATTGGCGAAAATATAGACACCGATGTTCGGATTACCGAAAATCCTCATCTTCTCTAAAGTCATCGTAACCTACCGTCTTTTATGAAGCGCCGCTAACTTCTAACGCTAGTGATGCTTTAACAACACCTTCATCAACTTTAACGACCTTAACGGTTATCTTCCTAGGAGGTTTGTCGTAGGCTTTACTAAATATGTATTCGTTGATTGACCTATCAATTATTACTTCCTTAGCCTTAGTATGTCTGCTGATGAACGTCTTGATGGTTCGGAGAGCTCTTGCTAACCTCCTATATCTACCGGTTCTATAGATCCTGCCTAAATTAACTACATATATACCCTCACTCATGAATTACCCCTCAAACATTGCCTAATTTAGACCTTCTCCACGACCTTCTCTTAGGTCTGAAACGTAGTTTTCTTAAAGTTTTAGGGATTACCCACAGCGGTATGGCTGAATTAGACTTTAACTCGCTACCTAGTCTTAGTTTTTTAGCGAGCGGTTTATTCCTAGCCATACGCTACTCACCCTTCCTCCTCACAGTTATTCTAATATCTCTTCTACTCTTCTCATCGATCTGCCTTAATATTTCCTTCAGTTCTTCGTCATCAATGACCTTATTTAGGCGTCCACTTAAAGTAAGACTCACTAAGTACTCCTCTAAATGCTTAGCAAGCTCCGGTTTAACTAACTTTATGTTGGCTAGCCTTTCGCGAGCCTCAGGCGTTAAAACCCTCCTCAAAACCTCCTGCTTCTGTAACTCCCTCGCTAACTCTTCCTCCCTTTCCTTAGCTTCTTCAGACCTCCGCACCATCTCAGCTAGACGTCGCCTCTTAATCATCTCCAGCTCTTCATCATAGTATTCACTAATCTTAAACCACCTCTAACTATATTTCGCTAATCTAGGTATTAACTTAACTGATTCCTGAGAAACTTCACTAGCTACGCGTGTGAGTAGAGACATGCCCTTCGGAGTTAGGACCCTACCCCTTCCACGAACCTTAGCTACGTAACCAGCCGCTTCCAACTGCTGAAGTATGTGCCTGATATTTGATGATGCTGCTTCCCTAAAATGAGGAGGTGCTGAACCCCTACGTTTAAGCCCCCCATACATAACTCGAAAAGCACCGACCCCAACTGGACTGCCGTTTACGTACAGCTTCCTTAAAATACTTGCAGCCCTAAAGTACCACCAATCCGGATTCTCAGGAACTCCGGTTTTGAAATGCCCTGTCTTAACATATGATGACCAAGTAGGAGGTCTCAACACAGAAACATTACTTTTTAAATAATTAGCTAGGTGTTTAATGAAGGCATCAGCCGGTACTTCCCTAACATCAACCACCCTACTACACCCCAACTACTATTGATGAGTTACTTATAGGCTTTAATTAACTTTATGAATAATAAGCTTTTTACTTCATAATCCAATATTTAACGCCAACTTAGGCGATGACTTAAGGTCGGTGGTACTGTGAGTAAGACGCTGTTTGTGGTGTTAAACAAGGATAACGCCGATGGACTTATGAATGTATTGCGTAGCTTGGTGAATCAAGATAATACCTGCAAAATATGCGAGTGCTTCGACGTGTTAATAATTGATGGCGGATCTAAGGACGATTCGATGAGGATTGCTAACGAATTCCAAAGCAAATACCCATGCATTAGATTTAAAATCCAGGAAGTTACTGGTGGCGTCGGTCCTGCTAGATTAGAGGCCATTAAATACGCGTTAAGTAACGGATACAGCTACATCATATGGGGGGATTCAGAGAATATCTACTCTAAAGACTATGTAGCTAGAATTACTTCGTTCCCCGAAAACTGCGAAATAGTTTCGGGGAAACCAATAGTTTTATGTAGTAACATATATGAGAAACTCTTCTTTTGGTATCACGCGTATCACGTACTCTTCAGCTATGTGAGGAAGAGACATGCACCGGGAAACAATAAGGCAGTAAAGGTATCCACATACTCTAAATCCACCTACCCCCCAGTAATTAGGAGCGATGATTTCTACTTCAGCGTAATAGCTCTAAAGAAAAACATCACCTTCTGCTACAATGATGAGGCGTTAGTTACAGTAACTTTACCTAATAATTGGGAGGGTATTAAGTCATGGCAAAGGTCTAGGATATTAGGCTCTGTTCAAGGCGCTCTTCTCTTAAAAAAATTACTGCCTCCTGACTTCCTGCCGTGGTTTCTATTCTCCACCTACCCACTTTACTTTATAATATCTTCAATATTAATGCTTATGTCGAACCCATTCGGCTATCTAATTATGCTCTTAGCTTCAGCTGCAACGTTATTCATGCTCTTCAAGCTATTTAAGCTATCTAATGAGGTGTGCGTCCGTAAGTGTTTAACCACCCCTATAGCAGGTTTCATAGGTATGTACATCCACTCACTCTTCACTACCTACTATACGCTAAAGTATCTATTCAGATACATCGATAGGAAATCTAGAGAGAACTTAATTAACACGTCTAAAGAAATTTTAGGTAAATATGGATTCAAGTTAGATGAATCCCTCAACTAATTGGGTCTACCGTTAATCAGCATTTCCAGCTTTAATCATGAATCTCATTAGACCCTCTTCTCATCACACAAGTATTTAATGCTTTAAGGAGTTATAAGCATAGACCCCTTCATAAACTATTTAAAAATTTATTGCAATTAAAGGATTAGTTACGTGTGGATTGGTGCTTTATATGTGTAAACATGTTCCACATCACAGTGGGAGACGCAGCATATCTTACTACGTAGGTGCTTTGGTTATATACCTTATATCACTCTCCTTACTACTCTACGCGTTAGTGATGACCGCAAGAACATCCTTCACATATAGCTACTACTTATATAGATACGGCCCATCCTACTTGATATACATGTTGCTACATGCTTCAACTGTAATTCTCTTCATTATCTACATGCTACTGCACCTACCTCTCTATAAGCTTACTATAGTGCGTTATGTTACGTTATTTGCATCTGCTGTGCTAATATTCACTAATTACTCCTACCTAATTATGTACTCCGTTAGCAACAACGTATCTATATCTATCTACCCATTACTGATTATGCTAACATCGAAATTTTCGGAAAATACTGTAATTAGTTTCGACTGGGGTCAGCCAGCCATAATTTTCTTGATATATAATGTAATGATGTCATACATCCGACGGAGGTCTGCATCAGGGAGCCATCAGGACTCATCAATAGCTGTACATAAAAATATTTTAAAGCTACTTATAATAAGTTCTAAAGGTGCCGCGGTAGTATAGCCCGGTCAAGTATGCGGGCCTCTCGAGCTTAGACCCTGCGTGGACAGCCCGTGACCCGGGTTCAAATCCCGGCCGCGGCACCACTAACCACTAATCTTAACTGAAGGTGTGGAGGCTCCTTGAGAATTCAGGATCTATAATATACCTAAAACTCTCTCGCATGCGCCTAAAATCCTTGACACCACTACCCAGGCATCAAGCGATTTCCCATATATAGAGAAAACGTACTTACTGCATTCGTAGATGTCGTTTCGAAAGTCCCCGTGAGGGAAACCACCTATAACTATTGGTAAATCCTCACTTAGAGCTAACCTACATATGGATTCACAATCCATGTGTTTTCCACTCTCACTAAGCGTTATTACTTTACTACGGTCTATTCTTCTGAGCAAATTGATGAAACTTAAATTAACGATCCTCATTAATGGGTTAGCATCATTAGGCGGTACTTGACCATATTTAAATAGCTGTTCTATAAGCCCTACGAATCTAACATAGTTTCTGGGGATTCTAGTCACCGGATCTACGAATATTACCTGATCATTAAGTGTGTGGATGAAGATCTTAAGATGACCTTCAAGATTTATAGGGCTTGAGAGTGCCTCTAAGAGAATAGTATGTATTATGTCAGGTCTCCCGCGTTTCAACCTATTCGGCAATCTCTTCATAGCGCTGTAGTGTAGTGAAGTGTCGAGTAATACCTCACTCCAATGTTTCTTTCTCAACTTACACGAGCTAATCACAGCTGGATGTGTAGCGACTTCAGATGGTATAGTCTCTAGCGATGCCTCAGCTATTATCACATTTATTACCTTCAACGCTACCCTAAATATTTAGGGGTTTGGAATTAAAAATCAGCTTAAGGAATTAGCTCTAGAAAGGGCTAAGATCCTCTACTTGGAGGCACTGCAGGCTGTAAAATCAGGTAATGTTGAGAGGGCTAGAAGATACGTGGGATTAGCTCTGAAGATAATCAATAGATCAAATACTAAAATGCCTAAGTACTTGAAGAGAGGTACGTGTAAGAAGTGCTTAACCCCGCTAATACCTGGCTTAACCGCTAGGTATAGGGTGAGAGGAGTGCGTAAATATGTTATAATCTCTAAAACATGTTTAGCATGTGGATGGGTGAGTAGGCTATGGTGCAGAAAGACAGGAAAGTAGTTAAGGCTGTAATCGATAAACCTAACATAAGGCTAGGTAAGGAAGGAATTAACGAGAACGTATTGAATGACGTTAAGACGTACATCAAAAATGAAGGTGTCGTTAAAATCAAGGTTATGAAGTCATTTAAAGCTCTATATTCAGCGAATGTTAACTTAGTCGCTCATGAGATTGCAGATATGGTTAACGGCGAGGTAATTGATGTAAGGGGCTCTACATTCGTGATAGCTAAGAAAAGGAGGTAGTGCCGCCGGGGGGACTTGAACCCCCGACATCCCGGTCTTCAGCTTCGCCTGAGCCTACCGCTCATCGGGCGCTCTCCCAGGCTGAGCTACGGCGGCACCATAATTATTGAGCTGTTAAAGGGTAATAAACTTTAATTAAACATCTAACACAGCGTAAATGCTCCAACAGTTATCTACGTTCTCAATGCTCATTAAGGAATAAGTGACTGCCTTAACTACGACCCTAGGCTCATGCTTATTAGGATTAAACGCCTCACCACATGCCTTAGCAGAAAACATGTACCTACCCTCACTTTGTTCGGAAAGCCTAAACTCGAAACCACTAAACAATAAGTTACGACTATCGTGAAGTATTAGCAAATCCTCCAACCACCTATACACACAGTTAGGTAAGTCATGACATGAATCACTAACTTCAATGCATAGATCGATATCGACCTTAGACGTATCCGTAATTGTCTCAAACAATGCCTTAGCAGCGTTAACAAAGGCCTCCTCCAAGGAATAACCACTAGAGACGAAATACACATCAGCTGTATGCTCTAAAAATTTAAACCCCCCGCACCCCAATCAGATCACCGGAAAATATTTATCAATAAAAAACTTAAACTCTACACATATAATATATGCTGGCGGCGGTCGTCTAGCCTGGATTAGGACGCCGGCCTTCCACGCCGGAAATCCCGGGTTCGAATCCCGGCCGCCGCACCAACAACGGTTTAAGAAACTATCTCTGACTTCAGTTTCCCCAGGATACGAACCCATAGACGGGAAGCTTACTAAAGTTCTTCGATGCATACCTTTCGATAATATTCTACTTAACACTTAAGATCATGCGATAAGTCCGAAAATCCATAGAGTTACTAACAAATTATGCACTTGCCTTAAGGTCATTAGCACTGATTAACATCATTGAAGAACAAATGAGCGGGAATCGATTTTAGATATTTGATGGTTGTAATGATTATGTAAATTAGACGTAGAGTTATTTACTACTAGAAGTAGTGAAGCCTCCTGAACAATTTTATTTTTATCTATTGCTATTACTTAAGAATCTTTATATAGATTATGTTGCTTTTAGGTATTATTAAGCCTTTATCACCGTACCTTATCCCCAATTCATACCTTGAGACCTTCATAAGTCTACCACTTAATTTATTACCGTTAATTAATAACACATCTACATCCACACCTATGAAGTCAGACGTTATTAAAGAGTCTTCGAGCTCTGCCCCACGTTCTCCATGAAGATCTGACGAACTTACCTCAACGTAAGTCACCCCATGTCTAAACACTATGTAGAAGGAATCCCTCACCGTCAACCCTAACTCATACCTAGCTACATCATCCACTATGCCTTCAAAATCCTCACCGTTTATTAAGAATACCTTAATAGCCATACCTCTGAATCTGCTGTCTATGATGTTATCTCTTATAGGCAAACTACTAACACCTAAGATATAGTATATAGAGTTATTAATATAGATGTTACTCGTACCTTAAAGCTTCGACGGGAACCATTTTAGATGCTTTCCAAGCAGGCAGCAATCCTCCAGCAACTCCGATCATTAAAGACATTCCGAGGGCTCTAGTAATTAGCCACAGCGTGATTTTAGGCTCTGATACGACTGTCCAAGTACCTACTAGTCTTAAAGGTCTGAAGGCAATGAAGTAAGCACCTATAACCCCACTCACAATTCCTGCAATAACTCCTATCAAAGTCATAAGTATTGACTCAAATAGAAATAGCATCAACACATCATTACTGCTGAAACCTAATGCTTTCAGCACACCTATTTCTCTAGTCCTCTCAACCACAGAGGTAAACATCGTAGACATTATACCTGTGAAGGCGACTGCAAAGCTTATAGAGGATACTGTGAAGAAGAGGTTGTCAAGTATATTTATTATGTTACTTACAGTCTTAGCTATCTCCTTAAGGGAGATTATCTGGACGTTATCACCATATATTTCCTTAATTTTATTAACTAGGCTATCAACTAATTCGGCACTCTTAACTATTATGAAAATGCCTGAGTAATCCTTTAAGTTGAGTAGGGATTTACCGGCCTGAATTGGGAGGAATATAGATTCATCAGGATTTACCGGAAATACTGACCCATAAGGCGCTAAAATACCTGAAATCCTAGTTGAAACAGTCTTCAACGTAAGCTTATTTTCCTTCATTAAAGGTACGATAAAAGTTATAGCGTCCCCAACCCCGTAGTACCTCACGTTATCACTTGATACTACTTTATCGCCAGCAACGCAGTACGTGTATAGTGTAGGCGGTGGTACTACACCATCAACGATCTTACTGCCGACTACTATTTTATTTAGTAGATTTAGATCTAACGCATATATAGTTAGTATCATGGTAGTACCGTCAGGTTTCCTGAATTGCCCCCTAGACTGGTAGAACGGTGTTAACACATCTACCTCATCTAAGGATTTTAACCTATCGACGTCGTAGTCGCTTAACCTATAGTCCTTCGCAGGAAATATCACTACGGTGTTCTGCCCTAACGATTGAAGCTGATCGACAATAGTGCTGGTATAACCTTCAGTAGTACCTATTATAGACACCATAGCGGCTGGACCGATAGCTATACCTAATATAGTGAGGATAGACCTTAGCCTCCTCTCCCTCAACGCACTAAATGCTAAACCAACTATATCAGCTATGCTCAGCACTTCTACCAACCTTCCTCTTAAACCAGAATAAGTAGAACACAGTAACAAATGCAACGAAGGCTATGACCGCAAATAATATCAAGACATTCAGCCGTGGTAATTCAAAGGCAGGAGGTGTCTGAGTAGGTGTTAAGTTGACGATAACGCTGACGTAGCGAACTTCCTCATAAGTCTTCAATTCGTTGAAGACGTCGTAGTACGTGATAGATATCCTCACACTGTAGTTACCTTGAGGAGCGTCTGATCTAACCAAGGCTTTCAACGATACAGGTACTTGGGAGTCAGGATCTATATTCCCTATATAGTAAGTACTTTTACCGTACACCGCTTCAGATTCTAAAATCGCCATCGCATGCCTTAAGGGGGTCTTACCTTCATTAACTATGGTGGTGGAGAAGGTTATAGTACTCCCATTAGCTACCACATCAGGGCTTATTTGAGGACTTAATAATTTAATGGATTCTAACCCCTTAACTATTAGTGTTGATGTGAGGTTTAATGTGTAGATCCTACCGCTGAAATCTTGGTACATCACAACTAAGACGGCGGGGTAAGGACCCTCAATTACTTCAGGATTTGCAGTCGCCCTGAACGATAGAGCTGTTGAACTACCGCCTCCAACAACATCAACAAACTTAACAGGGTCTGCAATACTTATACCGGCATACGGGGATAAAGCATATACCACTAAATTATATATCTGTGAGTCACCTAGATTTGTAAACTTAAACTTAATTTCACTAACCAGTTTACCAGCAGTTATTACGTTTTCGATGGGCTCTACAGCTAATACTCGTGACTTGCCTAAAAGCGGTATGGTTGTTTTCATTTGGACTTCCTGCAGTGAACCCCAGTGGTCTAGGAATTCAACAGTGATGTTGATTGTAGGGTCTTGAGGCAACTCTAGGAATCTAACTGGTAAGTCAACATACACCATATCTCCTTTAGCTGTTCCTCCCTGCATAACTAGTTGCGGTGGTAACCCACCGATGTAGGGAATACCTACGAACTGAAGTTGCTGGTAGTACGGTATGGAAATGATTGATGAGTTGTTCGGGAGAGCTACGATGCCGTCAGGTAGGTGGAACTTCAAAACCATACCGGATAAATTAGGTATTTCATCACATCGTAGGACGACCCTCATTAACCCTACATCTCCCTTAGAAGGTGTAGTGTTTACCCAGTAAATACCTACTAGCTTAATGGAATTGGATAAATCGCTTACGCGGATTTTAATTACGTAGGTGTTAATTAATCTAATCCCGTAACCGCCTGTCTGGACGATGTATTCAAAGGTTAAACTACCTAGGTATATTCCAGGCTTAACTCCTCTACTTATCGAAATCCTAAATGATGAGTTAAACTGCTGATACTGCTGTAAGGGTCCTGGGAAATAATGCTCGCAAACTCTCTCATCGTCGCATGTAAAGCCTTCAGGTAAGCTCAACTTTGATGTGATTGAAAACATCGCGTGGGGACCTAAGTTCGCAGCTCTAACAGTTAGTAAGGCCTCATCACCAGGATATGCAGGTAGGTTATTACTCCAGTTTACTTCCACTATATGTAGCCTTAATTCTCTAGGGTATTCACTTACTGAGACATTTATGTTGAAGGAATCTAACTTGCTTAGGTTCGCTGAGTTGAAGTAAGTTACATACCTTACTACTAGTTTGGCAGTGTATGTACCTGGCTTCAAGGATGGGTCTATATTTACTTGATACCTTAAAAGACAGCTCCCTCCTCTATCAACTATGTTACATGAGGCTCTACCTTCGGGGTATGATAACTTAAATCCTTGGGGTAGTTCGATATCGGCAACCACTCCAGTAGCTGCGTCCCTACCAACATTTACTAACTCTATATTTAACGGAATTAGCTTATTGCCAGGTAACGCCTCCCTGGGGTTTGCGCTGTCACCCCAAAATACCGTAGTAGTTATTAATTTAGCACCAACTATTTCGGGATCCCATACTTTAAGCCGATGCGTAAATGACCGATACCTCAATACATCAGAACTCCCAACCCTAATCAAATACTTTAGGTAGATACTAAGTTCGTATTGACCTGGCTTCACATCGCTAGGGATATCTATAACTAGCCTTAAGGAGCAGGTAGAGTAGGGAGCTATGCCATTAAAGCAATCTCCTCCAACACTAAGTAAATTAAGGTCCCCTGGAAGATAGGCATTCGGCTCAACGAGATCTATAGCGTATTCATACCAATTAGAGAGAATGACCTCTAACTCCTCCCTACTTCCTGGGAAGGCTACCCCATAATTATTATTCCAACGAATCCCGACGACAGAAATAGGGTCGTCAGGATTTGAAACATTCGTAGTTATGTTAAACTCCTGTATAACTCTTAAAGAACTGCCTCCAAGATCTACGAAATACTCAACCGTCAACTTAAATAAGTACTCGCCTGGACTGACATTAGATTCTAAATAGATCTCACTGAAAACTAATGTAGCTGTACTACCTGGGCTTAACCTACTTGCGTATGAGGAATTGACTAACCTACCACCATATATGTGTTTAAAGCCGTTAGGTAAATACAGACGTCCGATCAAACCGTAAATAGAGTCTACACCCACGTTTACTAAAGTAATAGACATTGATGCCTTCGAGGTGTTGGGGTAGACAGGTATTGGTTCAGAGTCACCCCAGTAGTAGCTCACTAAATCTAAGATCCTGATCTCGTCATAGCTGATGTGTGAGGTAACACTGAAGGCCTGAGTTACATTAGCAGTTAGTCCGTACAAATCTAACTGGGAGTTAATGTGTAGGGTGAGGTTGAAAACATTAGTTAGGAGCTCCTCACCAACGTTAATGCTACTGAACCTAAGCTCTATGAGGTCGCCATTAACGTATCGAAGATTATGAGCAACCGAGGTTGAGTTTTGCAGCCCTCCACAGCTAAACCCTTCGGGTAGGTGTAAAGTAGCGTAGATGTTACGTATAACTACATCATCCTTCACCCTAAAATAGAAAACTATGTCAAGATCTCTAAGTCCAGGAACTACAGTCCTGCGTAATCCATCCTTAGTAGCCCAGAAGTAATCAACAATTTCCAAAGGTTGCTGAGGCAAGTCATTAACTACCATAGGCACATAAATAGTGTCGGTGTAGGAGATGCCGCCAGCTACGATGTACGTAAACCTGAGCTCCGCTCTATATACGCCGGGCTTCAAACTGTAGGAAATGTTTAGATTTGGGAAGTCCAATGTGACGGTGTCATATTTATCAAAGGTTACATCAAATTCACTATAGACTACGTTAAAACCTTCTGAAAAGGTTGTTATGCCCCTAGGTAGGTATAGCTCGGCATATAACTTACTAACCCTACTACCACCGGTATACATCAAAGATACGTAGTAACTAACTTTAGAAGATCCTGGATAAACCCTCTCAGGATCTGAGGGCGTCCTCCAACCATACCCCACCAATTCAAAGTCTAGGGATTGAGCCGAAACGTTAATGAATAGGTTAAGTGGTTGGATGATATTAAGTAGGATAATACAGATAAACACTGTCGAGGTCAGTAGACGCATATACGGTGAACTATACATTAATATTACCCTATACCTCTGATCGATTCGGTATAAAAACTAATATAAATGCAGCGTTCGGTACATCCTCAGGCAGTTAAATTATCTTTTCACCCACTATATTTCCATCACGAATTAGAAGAATTTTCTTTGCTATAGATGCTACGTTTGCGTCATGCGTCACCATAATGATAGTATGTCCCAACATGTTCAGTTTCCTCAGTATATCAAGCACTACTTCAGCGGATTTACTGTCCAATGCACCGGTAGGCTCATCACACAGTATTATTTGCGGATTCGCAACTAATGCCCTAGCAATGGCGACCCTCTGCTGTTGACCTCCACTTAGCTGTATCGGTCTTTTCTTCAGCCAAGATAGCTCGCAACCAACCTTAAGAAGTGACTCTTCAACTAACTCCTTCCTCTTACTGCGAGGTAAGCCCAGCTTAATTAAAGGTAACTCAACGTTTTCCTCAACTGTCATTCTATTAATTAAGTTATACTGCTGGAAAACAAAACCTATCTTCTTATTCCTTAATCTAGATAGCTCCTCATCACTCATCACGGTAGTGTCATAACCATCTATAAATACCTTACCTGAAGTAGGTTTCTCCAACGTACCGATCATGTATAGCAACGTTGTTTTACCATGTCCTGATGGGCCCATGATAGAGATGAACTCACCTCTACGTATAACTAGATTCACACCTCTGAGGGCCCACGTCTGAACACCACCAGCACTCACGTATACCTTACTAACGTTCACTAACTTTATTATCTCAGCATCCATCACTAGATGACCTTTAGAATTATTACAGATAGCTTAAAACGTTAACAGAGTTAATAATAAGTTTATTCACCACTTTCTCCGCCACCGCCTTCCTCCTCATGCATAAGATCTAGGAATACCTCGTAATACTCCTCTTTCTCCTGCTCAAATTCCTCTTTAGACCTTATCTTTCTACCTCCCTCACTCACAATAGACGTCGTCTTTACCTTTACTTCCTTACCAGCAGTCCTTGATACCTTATATCCTTCCTTACCCCTTAAAGACTCCTCATAACCACACTTAGGGCATTTAACAGACTCCTTAGAACCCTCCTTCTTCGGAAGCATCAAAGTACCGCATCTAGGACAAAACTTCATTACTACTTCACGTTTTTAAGGATATTACTTCAGGGTTAATAAATGTTAGCATGTTCTACAATATTTAAAATATTTAAATAACTCAGAATCTGGTGTCTAAATCATTACTCCACATCATATGTAATACCACTCATCACAGCTTCATCACTTAACTCTACACTCAAGCTTTTATTTCTATAATGCTCGTATAGCAAGTAAATACTTCTCAGCCTTGATTGGCTGTAACAGCCAGTACTAAAATCCGTACCATCTCTTAATTTACCGACCAACTTAGAAAGCCTACTACCTCTATATGGTTCGCAGTCAACGACCTCTAAATGAGCTACAAACCCATTAAGTATTAACCCCTCTAATTCAAGCAGTTGGAGTGACCTCATACCGCATCGATTCCGTATGAGGATATTGAAGATCAACTTAAATAATTTTTATCCGCATCAACGTCTTGATGAGGTGGTAGGTGATAAGGTATTTGAAGATCTTAGTAGTGACTAGCTCATCCGCCTATGAATTGGCGAAGGATGTGATTAAGGAGATTAAAGGTCATGAAATTGATGTGTGTAAGTTAAGTCACCCAGTCGCATCTTTAATGACTACATCTTATATAGCTGAGGAACTCTCCGGTAAAGTAAGCGAGAGGTACGACTACGTTATAGTACCTGGATTAGCAATAGGTGATGCATCAATATTGAAAAATGTTGTTGGGACTGAAGTTATTAAGGGACCTAAGTACTTAGGTGATTTACCGGACGTCATAAAGTTTCTGGAATCTGGTGTTAAGTTCTCAACCACTCAATCAGCAGATGATATAATTAAGGATTACTTGGCGACTAAATATGGAAGTGAATTCAATTATTTAATTGAATTGAAACAGGGTTTCGACTTAAGTGGTTTAAAGATTCCATTGAGGCCTCCACCTATATGTCTCATGTATGAGGTAGTGATGAGGGATGAAGGTGATTATGCGAAGGTATTAGATCGTATTAAGAAGGCGTCTAAACAGGGTGCAGATTTAGTTGTGGTTGGATTACCTGTAAATCATAGAGTCTCCTTAAATACTCTGAAGAAGCTTTTCCAGGAAGTTAAATCACATCTGGGTCGACCTGTAGGTATTGATGTTCAACACGAAGATCTAATTGATTACCTTGAGGTAGATCCTGACATAATAATGAACGTAGATCTAAATAACATTCACTTACTCAGTGATTATAGAGATAAACCTCTCGTGATCATACCTGCTGCCGGGACTTCCGTAGACTATAGCAGATCGATTAGGGAAGCAGTTAATGAGGCAGTTAAATCAGGTTTCTCTAAAATAATTATAGACCCCTTATTAAAACCGCTTCAACTAGGATTTACAGAAAGTTTAGTAAATTACTACAACGTATCTAAAGAGTTTAATTACCCAATAATGATGGGTCTTTCAAACGTTTACGAATTATTTGATGTTGATACTCATTCAGTTATAGCTCTACTAACTTCGATGGCTATGGAACTAGGTGTTAGTGTCCTCCTAATTACAGAGGAGAGTAGGAAGAGCGTGAATTCTTTAGTTGAGGCGGTAAAAGCGCGTGAAATGGTTTACAGAGCATATTTTAGGAAATCACCTCCAATAGATGTCGGTGTTGATTTACTCATAGTTAAGGAGAAGAGAGGTAGAGGTGCAAGGATACCTGAAGTAACTGTAGATACACATGTAGTATCTGAGGCAGTCCCTCCGAAAATTGATGACGAGTATTACTTCAAGATATACGTGGATGAGGTCCGTAAAACCATCGTCGTAGATGTTCACGACGCAAAAACAGATGAGTGTTTGAAGAGATATGTTGGTGATAAAGCTACTTCGCTATGGCGAGTGATCTCCAAACATTTCCCTACGTTGTCTGAAGATCATTACTCCTACCTTGGTTATGAATTATGTAAGGCGGAGATATCTTTAAAGTTAGGGAGGAGCTACCTGCAGGACTACCCATTATTTAGCTAATGTATAGAAAAAGATTTAAGTTATGATTCCATAATAAGACCAGGTGATTTAATGACTATAACTAGTAGGGAAGTGACTATTCGTAAGGTCATTGGAAGGAAGACAGTTAAAGATAAGGTGTACACATACACATATTACACACTACCCTTAAATCTCTACATCCCGAAAAGCGTTGTTGAGAAGTACGGTATGGAATTCATAGTTGAGAGGGATGAGGAGAGAGGTACAATAACGATAAGGCCTAAGAAACAAATACAGCCCTAACTACATAGAGGTCTGCAGCAACAGTGGTTAACGTACTCGTAATAACTTCTAGCGGTAAGATTAAGAAGGCGTTAAATAAACGTGAAGTATTTAATGAAGTATTCTATGCATTGCTTCATTTAATACCCTCTGGGAAAGTGACCACCTACAATTCCCTAGGTAAGTTGTTAGGTATTCATCCAAGGTATGTAGGTCTTCTACTGAAAAACAATGATAGACCTATAGTAATTCCTTGCCATAGAGTAGTTATGAGCGACGGTAAGTTAGGTGGGTATTCCTTAGCTGGGCGTAATTCGTCGAATTTTAAGGAGAGATTATTGAAGGTTGAAGGTGTGGAAGTAAGGAACGGTAAAGTCATTAAAAATTATATTATAAATGACCTATTAATTAGTTAGTATGATTAGGTTTAATTGGAGGTTGTTGAGGCCGGACGCTATAGGGATATGGAGCGGTAAAGTTTTAGAGAAACTTAGATGGTATTATGAAGTTATGAATGGGTGGAAACCTGCTAAGTACTTAATATGTAAGAAAGTAGGTTTAAGTGATTCAGGACTTGATGGATATAGCTTCGAGGAACTCATAGGCATACACAACGAACTGTCATACAAGTTCAGGAATATGTTTAGCAGTATTAGGGATGGGAAACTAAGTTTGACGGACTTTAATAATTTAGAGAATCCTAGAGTCACGTACTTAGATGTGAAGGTAAAGTTGATAGGTGATGTTCTACGCAGCTGCTATCTATGTGAGTGGAGATGTGGAGTCAATAGATACGAAAGTAGGGGATCTATGTGTAGGTTAGGCTTAGAAACATACGTCTCTTCCTACTTTCTACATGTAGGGGAAGAAGCACCACTAATACCTAGTGGGACAATATTCTACGGAAGCTGTAACTTTAGATGCGTGTTTTGCCAAAACTACGAGATCTCTCAACTACGGCCCTACGATGGTGTTAAGGTAAACGCTAAGGAACTTGCATTAATTCAGAAACACCTACATAGGGAGGGGGCAATAAATATAAATCATGTGGGTGGTGAGCCAACCCCCAACCTACTTACGATCCTTGAATCACTTAAATACCTCGACGTGAACATCCCCCAACTATGGAACAGTAACATGTACATGAGTGCTGAGACCCTTAACATACTTATGGACGTCATAGATATATGGCTTCCTGACTTTAAGTACGGTAATAACACATGTGGTTTAAGGCTCTCTAAGGTTAGGGACTACTTCGACGTGGTTAGCAGAAATCACATAGCGATATGTTCTGCTGGTGATCCAATAATAATCAGACATTTAGTTTTGCCTAACCATGTCGAGTGTTGCACAAAACCTATACTTGAATGGATAGCTAAGCACTGCAGTAATGCGTTAGTGAATGTGATGGCTCAATATAGGCCGGAGTATCTAGTAATAACGTGTAGGGAGGAGTACAGAGATATAGGTAGGGGACCCACTAGTAAGGAAATGGAGGAAGCATATGAATACGCTAGAAAGCTTGGGATAAGTTTTGAGGAAGTGTCGTAATTTCTACAGAGTGATTTCAGTGCCTAACCCCAATTTAAGTGCCTCTGTATAGACGTATTGCGCTACTATTATGTCCTGAATGGCTAAACCTGTTGAGTCAAACACCGTCACTTCCTTATCACGCTCACGTCCTTTCTTAAGCCCAGCTGCTACTTCCCCTAATTCAGCGTATATGTCACTCCTATTTAGTACTCCCTGCGAAATCGGTACGTTCACCTCACCACTATGTACGGCCTGTTCGTAGTCGTCGACAACTATTTTAGCCCTCCTTAAGATCCTCCAATCCAATTCCTGTTTACCTGGTGCGTCAGCACCCATAGCATTTACATGAGTTCCCTCACACACCCAATCATCAATAACTATCGGCTTCTTAGCTGGCGTAAGAGTAGCTAATACATCTGCAAACCTAACCACATCCCTAGGATTATCGAAGACCTCTACCTTCAAGTCGAACTTACTGCCAACATCCTTAGCTAGCCCCTCAGCCTTAGACCTAACTAAGTCATATACGTAGACCTTTTCAACATCCATAACTTTAGTAAATGCCTCAATGTGGAACTTAGCTAGGAACCCAGCACCAACTATTCCAACAGTACTTGCATCACGCCTAGCTAAGAACTTCGTGGCGACTGCAGCAGCCCCACCGGTCCTAGCACCAGTAATCCAAGTACCTCCCATAATGCAGGTTAGGGTACCTGTCCTCGGATCGAATAGCGCTATGGTGGCCATAACTGTTGGGAGGCCATATCTAGTAGGATTCAATGGATGTGAGTTAACTAGCTTAACACCTGCAACGTCAACGGATTCAATGTATGCGGGCATAGACCTCAAATCACCTTCATAACTCTTAAAGAAGAGGTACGTCTTGGGAGGCATCTGAACCTTTCCAACCGCCTTTTCTCGGAATGCGATTTCAACTAAGTCTACGACCCTACCAATATCAATAATATTGGCTACATCTTCATCACTTAAAATAAGAACCTTTAACGTAAAACTCCCCAATACTATGTATATATCTGTAATAATAAGTACCACATGTACTTAAAGAATTTAAACAAATCTAACCACCAACTCGTAGTAAAAGCTATAAAATAACTCAAGTCCTACACAGTTAAGGCCTAGAGCAGTAAACGATAAGCTTTAAGCTGAGGTAATGATATGTTTTAATGAGCGGGGGTGCCCGAGCTAGGTCAAAGGGGTCGGGCTCAGGACCTTGTGTGAGAGCCCCGATGGTGTAGACCTGCGTGGGTTCGAATCCCACCCCCCGCATTAATTCTAATAATTACTCAGCGATGAAGGTTGTTTAACTTACTTAACATCTTTCTAGCATTTTCAAGCATGTCATGATCGTTATTGAAGAATACGAAGACCTTCTTAGGTTCTGCTTTGAGGATCAACCCAATTACTTCCTCAAGCTCATCATCAGAGTAGTTGTGATAGTACCACGTTGTTCTGCCATGCATTCTGAGATATACGATATCGTTGGTTTTATAGACATCCTTGGGGAGGTTAGGCGAGTCTACGCTAACCCAAGTTATTCCTAAGTCAGAAGCCCACTTAATGAAGGCCCTATCAAACCATTTAATGTTCCTTACTTCTAGGGCAAATCTACATCCAAGATCCGAATTAACTATAAACCTTTCTATTCTTTGAATGAGGTTTGGGGTTATAGATGGTGGGATCTGGAATAAGTAGAAGCTGATGTAGCGATCTAGTGGAGTGAATAAATCCTTAAAAGCTTCCCAAAACTTGAAGGCTCTCCCGTCGAATTTATAGGTATGGGTTATAGCTCTGTTTACCTTAATGACCCACTTGAGGGAGGAACCCTTAGAAACCCATGACTGAATAACCTGAGTGGTTGGGAACCTATAAAAACTCATATTTAGTTCAACTGAGTTCAGGCCCGAGTTCTTAACATACCAATCAAAGCTTCCGTAGGGATTCCATGAATACACCCAACCTGATGTACCAACGAAATACTCCATCATCTAACAGTATTCACTAGAACGATATTAAATCGTAATATCTTAATTAACGCCTAATTTCAAGCACTGATAGCATCTCAATTAAGTCAGATTTGCTAAGAAGTTAGGGATAGTGAAGAACTCCCATAATTTACTGAAGTTCTTAAGCCATGTACTACCTCGTAAGTGATATCTTAATGTATGATACCCGCTTCCTATTACTGTAGTACTCACTACCTATTTCGACCCCTTCTAGCTTAACAGAATCACCAAGTCTGTCCTTAACCGCGTTGTAGACAGCTATAGCCTTATTTATGTTGCCGCCCTTACCTTTAAGAACAACTTTCTTAACTCCTTGGTTAAGCAGTATGATGATGGAGAGGACGTAATCGCTTAGCGGTCTGCTACCTACTGAAACAACACCCTCTTCACTACTCAATACTTAAACACCCTACTTAATTCGTATGAAGAAGTTTTAAACTTAATTAAGCATCTCTTTTAACGTTTAGTGATGAAATGTTGCGTTAGTAGGAAATTAAGCAGTAGATAGTTCTCAATCTTAGTTTGCAGTCCACGAAGTAAAACGTTTTAACTCTTTAGGTATAGATTTATAGAGTAATATGTAGAGGGTTAAGGTATAGGTGATTGTGATTAACTCGTATGTTGTGAAGACTAGAAAGTGGCTTGATGACGATGAGTTTAAAGAGGTGTTGAGCATTGCTGATTATTTAGGGAGGGATGAGGGGGCTTCAGCATTTAACTTAAACTTAAACAAGATCTTAAAGAATGGGTACGACGTTGATGATGTTGTCGATATTCTTGAGAAATACGACTTCATATATTCGAATGGGTTGATTGAGAGCTTGACTCAGAGGATTGCTAGGAGGGATGAAACCGTCGTTGAGTTAAGCATTAAGAATGGAGTTATCTTTATGCATCCCAATAAGTACTTAGGCAATATCTACGACAAGATGAGGAACTACGTAACGTATGATAGGAAGGAGAGGGCCTTTAAGGTAGTGCCCTTTTATTTATTTACAGTAATTAAGTTCCTAACCGATTTAGGTGTTAAAGTCGTAAATAGAACAGAACTTAAGGAAACTCAACCATTACCTATGAAACTAGAGTTTAGGGGGGAGTTAAGGGACTACCAAAGAGAGGCGATCAATAACTGGTCCTCAAACAACTATCGGGGTATAATAGCGCTGCCCACAGGCTCCGGTAAGACGATCATAGGCATAGCTGCTATTACATCACTAAATGAGAGGACATTAATAGTTGCTTATACTAAAGATCAGCTTACTCAATGGAGAGAATCAATACTAAGGTTCACGAACACTCAAACAGGGTTGATCGGGATGTACTACAGTGAGGAGAAACGAATTGCGCCGATAACCCTGACAACGTATCAAACAGCTTTTAAATACATATCTGACTTAATGAGGTCCTTCACGTTCCTTTTAATCGATGAAGTACATCACCTACCTGCAGAGAAGTTTATGCATATTGCGCTTAACTCGCCAGCACCACATAGAATGGGGTTATCAGCAACTCCCTATAGAGAGGATGGCAGGCATGTAGTACTCTTTCCATTAATGGGAGGTGTAGTATACTATAAAACACCAGCTGAGCTGTCTGAGAAGGGTTTCCTCGCACCCTATGAGGTGATTACGGTATACGTCAAGTTGACGCAGGATGAGAGGAAGAAGTACCTAGAACTAATAAAGAGGTATAGAGCTTTAGTGGGGAGCAGTAAATTTGAAGATGTTCTGAATGCAGCTAAGAATGGAAACCCCGCAGCGTTGGAGGCGCTTAAAATCCACACATCAATTAAGCTCCTAGTTCAGAAATCGAAGAATAAGGTGAATAAGGCTAAAGAGATAATAGAGTCTGAGTTAATTAAAGGCAACAAGATAATAGTATTCGCTCACTACGTAGACCTAGCGGAGGAAATAGCTAATACTGTTGGGGCGTTACTCCTTACTGGCGATGTTGATAAGGGGAGACGAGACCAGATCTTAAGTAAGTTTAAACAGTTAAGGAGTGGTGTGTTGGTAGTAACAACTGTAGGTGATGAAGGTTTAGACATCCCTGACGCATCTATAGGTATATTAGTAGCTGGTACCGGATCCAGAAGACAATTCATACAGAGACTGGGTAGGTTGTTGAGACCTAAGGAGGGAAAGAGAGCAGTCCTATATGAAATTATAGTTAAAGGCACTAGTGAAGAACTTCAGTCAAAGAGGCGTAAGAACACAGATATAGACATTGAGAATCAGCATGAATAGACTAACCCACGGATTAAGAAATATTCTAGAGAGCTAAAGTTACTACCGAATATTAGAGAGTTATTAGGTAATTCAACCACTAACTGCTTCGAGTCTACATAAATTAATGTCTTACCGTATAGTAAGACCTTCCTCAATTCACGCACATCGTAAAGTAATCCATCAAACCAGCTGAGTTCAACACCGTAAATTAGTGGATGATCCTTAAAGTTCGATATTAAACGACCTGAAACGTTAGCCTTACTTAGGCCTTTAACAGACCTTAAATCGATAAGAAGCCTAAACTTAAGTAATATATCGTTAAGCATATCAGAATCGAGGCAAGCATCGCAGGAAATTAGTACCCCACCATCAATAACTCTATGGAACTCGTTAATGCTACTTAAGTGTATGGTCTTGACTCCAAGTCCCTCCAATATAGGGGGAGAATGGTCTAGTAGGGTGTATATCTTTGACGGAATTTCCTTACATTCAATCCAGGAGTATTCCAAAACCTTATACGTATTGACATCTAAGTCAGCTACTTCATGCATTAAATCCCTGCACTCACCACACCTGATGAGGAAGGAAAACGGTGGAATTATTAGAGTCCTCCTAACCTTACTCACTAAAACCGTAACCGCTGAAGTCCTTAATGTAATTAAGGTTTTATAAGTCTCCCTTAATGAGTATAAGCGTCTTAGGGTTCTAACTATGTTGTCTAATCCGTAATTGTTTAAAACCACAACAACGTAATCTTCATCAATTAAGACCCTCGAGTTACTGATCCTGACGCCACCTACTTAATATAATGTAGAAGGAGTTAAAACAGCTTAGATTAGGGTTTTTAGCTCTTAAGTACATTATAGTTGCGGATGATGAGGCTTGTAAGGGATGATTTAGTGAGTGTAACCAGGCTTCTGATCTAAACCAACTTCACCTGTAATCCTCTAAGCTTTTCTGACTCCCCCTAAACCTCTTAACAGTCCTCCAACTCTTCCTAACTATGGGTGGTAAAGCTTTAGATGACCTGAAGTAATCTTCAACCCATTCAATCGTCGTAGGATCTGATGGATATCCGCTGCCAAAATCCCCGTAAATACCCCTTAAATGCGATATGTAGGAATCCCTTAAGACCTTAGCAATTATGCTGGCTGCAGCCACTGCTATATATTTCTGATCAGCCTTATACTCAACGACTAGCGTTGTACCATCACACACTACGTTTTGGAGGCAGTTAATTATTTTCTCCCTATTCGACGTTGAATCTACGTAAATAATGGATGGCTTAAACCCTAATGCGTAAGCCGTTTTTATTGCAGATATAAGTGCGTCTATAAATAATGAGTTAATGTTGTTTGAATCTATAACGTCTGGTGTAAACCTCTTTATGAAGATGTACCGTGAGTAACCAATTATTATGTTAAATAGCTTAAACCTCAATGAAGGAGATAATCTCTTACTATCATCTACACCGGCATCTTCTAAAACTTTTAAATCATTGCTGTGAAGCCCTACCGCCGCTACGAACATATCGCCTATTAACGGCCCTCTACCAGCTTCGTCAATACCTATAACCAGCAAAGTACTACCCATACAGTTTACTGATTTGATTTAATTATTGTGCGTAGAGATTATAAAGTATTTAGTTTATGAAGTCGTATATCGTTAATGGATCAGTAATGGTAACTAATCTTCCTGCTGAGGCTAAGGCTAAGTGGGCGAAGTACTCAGATGCTAAGACGCCTGAGGAGAAGTTGAGGGCTCTTCAGGAGTTTCTGTCAGCTATTCCCAAGCATAAGGGTACTGAGAATCTGGTTTACTGGGTTAAGAGGAGGATGGCTGAACTTAGGGAGGAAGTTGAGGAGAGAAAGTCCAGGAAGATTGGGGGTGGCGGTCCATCCTTCTTTATAGAGAAGGAGGGAGCTGCACAGGCAATTATCTTAGGAATGCCTTCAAGTGGGAAGAGCTCTATACTGAGTATGTTAACGAATGCGAAGCCGCAAATAAGTGATACACCATTCACAACTAAGTTCCCGGTCCCTGGAATGCTGAGGTATGAGGATATACAATTCCAACTAGTTGAGGTTCCAGCTATCGTTAAAGGTATATCGGAGGGAGCTATTTGGTGGGGTTCACGTGTTTTAGGGATTGCACGGAATGCCGACGCCTTAATTATAGTGGTTGATTTAAGTAATAACCCTACCCATCAGTTAGATGTTATTATTAACGAGTTAAGTAAGGCAGGCATATATACTGTAAGACCTAAGGGTTATGCAGTAATTGAGAGGTCTAAGGCGTATCAGAGAGTAAGTGTCGTAAATCTCGGCAAACTAGTGAATTGTACTGCAGATGATGTTAGGAAGTTATTAGAATCTTACAGAATATATAATGCTTTAGTTAAGATTTACGGTGAGGTTACTCTTGAAGACGTTGAGAGGAGCCTATTCGAAAACGTCGTTTATAAACCTACGATAATATTGGCAAATAAGGCTGATCTATACGATACAGCCACGTTAAATACGGTGTTGTCGGAAATTAAAGCGAAGTCTACCTCAATTCCGGTAATAGCTACATCCGCTAAGACAGGTTACGGCTTAAGTGAAGTGTCTGTAAACCTCTTCAGAGTGCTTAACCTTATTAGAATCTACGCTAAGGAACCTAATAACGAGTCACCATCCCCTAGGCCTCTAATTCTTAAGGACGGTGCAACGTTATTAGATGCAATAAAACACCTACGTAGTGAACTACTTCAATACTTTAAATATGCTAAGATCTGGGGGCCTTCAGCTAAGTATCCAGGTGAGAGGGTTGGATTAGATCATAAGTTGATGGATGGTGACGTTATCGAAGTCCATACTAGGATTAAAGCAATATAGGATATAAGTACGGGAATGAATACTTAATATGGGAGCTACAACTCATGAGTAACGTAGTTCATTGCGAGATCTGCGGCGCAATGATTGAAAAGAAATCGTCGAAGATAGTATTCGTAGAAGGTGCTAGACTTGTTTTATGTCCTTCATGTTACTCCAGGATTAATAAGAAGCTAACGACGGAACCTTTAAGAATGCTACCTGAAACGAAGAAGGCGACACCAGCGAATACTCAGAAAAGCCTTAGGGTTAGGGAGGGCGTTAAGGAAGATTTTGAAGTTGTTGAAGATTTTGCAACGAGGATTAGGAAAGCACGTGAAGCTCTTGGATGGAGTCAGAGGGTGCTGGCTGAGACTGTGAAGGAGAGCGAGAACGTGATTAAGCGTTTAGAGAGCGGTCGTTTAGTCCCTACAATTGAGCAAGCGAAGAAACTTGAGAAAGCTCTCAACATAAAACTGCTTGAACCTATCGTAGAGGGCAGTGAATACGTAGATAACGTTAAGAAAATACCTAAAGAACTAACGCTAGGCGATATAGTAAACATAAAGAGCGATAAGAAGTGAGGTAGGTACTTAGTTTCATGAATGTGGATAATGTAGTGATTGCTGCCTTAAGCGAGGACCTAGATGAGGTAAAGGCCTTAGTTGAAACTCTTAACCTAAAGGTCGTTGGTGAGGTATTAATTAAGAGTAAGAAAATCGACAGCAGTTTCTACCTAAGTAAAAGTAAGATAGCGCTGTTGAAGAAACTTATAGAGGAAAATAAGGTGAGTAAGGTATACATCTACGATGAGTTGAAACCTAGGCAGATAATAAATCTTATGAAGGAGTTGAAAGCCAATGTATATGATAGGGTTGGGCTTATATTAGAGATATTTGCGTTACATGCCGGATCTAGAGAGGCTAAACTTCAGATTGAGATGCTTAGGTTAAAACATGAATTACCGCTTGTTAAAGAGTGGGTCCGTAGAGCTAAGATGGGAGAACTACCTGGTTTCTTAGGACCTGGTGGGTATGCAACCGATGCCTACTACTACAGCATGAGGAGGAGATATGCGAAAATTAAAGGTGAATTACTGTCCTTACGGGAAAGGAGGTCGTTAGAGAGGGTTAAGAGATCCAGTCATGGCTTCCCACAAATAGCTATATCAGGCTATACTAATGCCGGTAAAACCACCTTATTTAATGCCTTAACAAGTGAGAATAAACCTGTCGGTATGGGTATGTTTACCACAATCTCACCTAAGGTGAAGGGTACATTTATAAACGGTAGGAAGGTGATCTTCGTCGATACAGTTGGATTCATAAGGAAAGTCCCTACGGAAGTTATTGAAGCTTTCTACGCAACACTTGAAGAGATAGCAGAATCTAATCTCACGGTTGTCTTACTAGATTCTACCGAAAATCTAGATATAATTATTGATAAGTTGAAGACTTCATTAGAGGTCTTAAGTAAGATTGGGTATTTAGGGAAGCCAATAATAGTTGCACTAAATAAAATTGATGCTGTTGAAGATGTGGGAGAAGCTGAGGAGAAGTTAAATGCTGTGAAAAAGTTTCTAGACGTGAACTATAGATGGAGGTGGGACGTCATAACGCTATCGGCCCTCAAACAGGTTAACATA
Organism: Sulfolobales archaeon; assembly: GCA_025058345.1. GTDB lineage: Archaea > Thermoproteota > Thermoprotei_A > Sulfolobales > NBVN01 > DTCV01. The sequence continues at coordinate 65,071 of JANXEN010000002.1, read as the reverse complement.
GACCTTCTTAAGGAGCGTATAGTAGATTTTATTTCGGTGAGTTAGTGAAGGTTTTTGTATTAAGGTTAGGTCATAGACCTTTAAGGGATAAAAGAATCACAACACATGTTGCGCTAACGGCAAGGGCTTTTGGAGCAAGTGGATTTGTCTTAGCTGAAGTTCATGATGAAGGTGTCGTCAGATCTGTTAGGAAAGTCTGCAATACATGGGGCGGCTCTAACTTCAAGGTATTGACGGGGGTTGAACCTGTGAGCTACATCAATGAGTGGAAGAATGAGGGTGGATTAGTAATACACTTAACTATGTATGGTTTACATGTAGATGATTTAATAAACACTTTGAAATCAATCAATAAGGATTTACTGATTGTGGTTGGAGCTGAGAAGGTGCCGCCTGTAATTTACGAGTTAGCCAATTATAATGTCGCTATAGGGCATCAACCTCACTCAGAGGTTAGCGCACTGGCAGTCTTCTTAGACAGATTATTTAGTGGAAGAGAGTTACACTTTATTTACTCCGATGCGAAAATTTCAGTAGTACCTACCGAAAAAGGTAAGAAGGTGATACGGCATGATTGAGCAGTTAAATGATTTGTTGAACTTTGTTAAAACGTTCTGCGGAGATATATGTAGTGATGTCCTTAAGGTTATGATTAAGGAATCCTCTGAATTCCTCGACGAGGAGCTCGCATCGGAAGTTAATGCCGGCATTAACGAGGTTAGGAGGGCTTTATACGATTTACAGTCACTAGGTATAGTAACATATCATAGAGAGAGGGATGAAAAGGATGGAAAATTCATCTACTATTGGTATGCTGATATCGAACATTTAAATCAGCTGTTACTGCAGAGGAAGAGGTCAGTCCTAAAGAGATTGGAAGAAAGGTTGAAGCTGGAGGAGGAGAACTCATTTTACATCTGCCCGCATGATGAGATAAGGTTATCGTTCGATGAAGCGTTGGAGAACGACTTCAAATGCCCTAGATGCAGTGCATCACTTGAGTTCATCGACAACTACGATATTAAGAGGAGGCTTAAAGAGTTAATTTTATGTCTCCAAGAGGAAGTAAGTAATGAGGAAAGGTCCTTCACTCGTTGATCTATTCTGCGGTGCAGGTGGGTTTGGTAGGGGTTTCTATGATTTAGGCTTCAACGTCGTTTATGCTGTCGACCATAATAAGGCGTCAGCAAGAAGTTATAAATCGAATATCCCGACGGCTACAGTCTTATGTGAGGATCTTAGGGACCTTTCCTGCAATGATTTGAAAGGTATGGTAGGTGTGGATGATGTAGACGTTGTTATTGGGAGCCCGCCATGCGAACCCTTCACAGCAGCTAATAGTAGACGTATGAAGGATCCCCTTGACAGGCTATACAAAGATCCTACAGGTTCATTAGTTCTTACCTTCATTGAGTTTGTTGGATGCCTTAATCCTAAAGTATTTATTATGGAAAACGTTCCCGCAATACTTGATGGCGAATTAAGGGATGCGTTACGAAACGAGTTTAAGCTTGTTGATTATTCAGTGTATTTCAACGTTTTGAGAGCTGAGGATTACGGCAATCCATCCAAGAGAACTAGAGTTTTCATATCAAATATCTACTTAAAACCTAAACCAGTTAATTCTTTTACTACAGTCTTAGACGCTATTAGTGACTTACCGGAGCCGTCGGAAGACCCTCCGATACCTAATCATGAGTTGCCTCCTAACTTAAGCTTCAGAAAGTTAAGGAAGGTATCTAAACTTCGGTGGGGTTCTAGCCTCACAATGTATGAGGGTGTAGATAAGCTTATACCAAATTTAATTAGATTAAATCCTTATAGGGTAGCACCTACTGTTCTGGGGGCTTCGAGATTTATTCACCCGTTCGAGAATAGATTGCTTACCGTTAGAGAGCAGGCAAGGTTAATGAGCTTCCCAGACGATCACGTATTTTTAGGAAGTAAGGATGAGCAATATAATCAGGTCGGTGAGGCAGTACCATACGTACTGTCTAAGGTGCTGGCATATGAAGTGCTTAAATTTCTGAATAACTATCATTAATTCATCTACAGTATGGAGAAGCAATTATATTATTGTTGATAAACCTTAGAGGCTAAAGCATACAGTGACAACACTATCTCAGCTGCTGGGCCGATCCCGTAGTTAAAATGCTTTGGATACGTATGGATTCCTAAAGCAAGCTCACCCTTTGTAAACCCTACATCACTGCAGGAAGTGACAATCATGGAATTATCTGGTATATCGATCGTCTCAATTGGTTGGGTTTCATTAGTCCTACACAAAAGTAATACCTTAGTAGGTTTGAATAACTCTATAGCATCATTTACTGAAGGAAGTATCACTAAAGTCTTACCCAACTTATAAGCTAACTTACTGACCTCCGGAATACCTACCTGAGCTGCACTTCCTACGGGTTTAGTTACGATTAAAGCGCTGACGATTTCGGAGTACTCGAAGTTAAACACAACTTTAGCAACGTCTATCAATTTCTGAGGGCTTGATGCGTTATTCGCAACTACGAGTATATTCCTAGCCATACGTAAATACCATAGCTAACTAAGTTTATGGAACTTTAAAATACTACTTAAGTGTAATTACCTCTAAAGCTTAGGTAGGTGAAGTATTGGGGATCTATTCGGTGTTAGCATCAACTTCGCTGGACACGCTATCTAATGCAACCCCATCGCATTGCTTAAGAGCGTAGTGCAGACCTTTAAACAATCTATATAGTACTCTCCCTTCAGCTTTAGTGATTAAGGCTTTATTTAATACATGCCTTAAAGTAACTTCAACATCTGATGTATTTAAGCCTAAGTGTGATGCTAATTCCTTAGCGAAATTGACTATGTAATTTATACGGTCCTTATCAGCGAGTTTACCGTAGACGGGTCTCTGCTGAGTGCCTACAGCAATCAATTCGTAAAGCACTATTGCTACTGCATGCGATAAGTTAAAAACGTTATACTCGCTACCGACATCTATAGTCATAATTAAGTCACACTTACTTAACTCATTACGTGTCAATCCAACGCTTTCACGTCCGAAGACCAAAGTAACTGAGTCGTAAGCAGATGCTATGCTGACCATGTGTTTAAGGCTTACTGACTGCCTGATCACATCTGATTCAGCATCGTAAAGTGCTGTAGTACATACGGACATTCTTGAATCCTTCAGACATTCATCTAAAACGTCAACTACCTTAACATGCTGTGCTAACTCAGCACCCTTTGCCGCGAAGTTCAACACCTCCTCATCCAATATATTGAATTTCGGGGTAACTACACATATGTCCCTTACATCGAAGTTCTTAGCTAATCTAAGTATAAATCCCATATTTATCTTACCTTCAGGTTCAACAAACACTAACTTTAACCTCATCTCAAAGACCTTAAGCCTAGTTACGTGATTAAGAATTTATCATATAGCTTCTTAAGGTAATTTATGTATATGACGCCTACAGAGTCTGAAGGGGGTTCTAGAAATAGATAGTATCGATCACGACCTTGAATTTCAATTAAGATCCTATCGATGATTAGTTTAACCGGGTCCACTATCTTAGTTCTTTGTTGTAATTCTTCAAAAGACTCAAACTGCTTTTTCTTCCTTTCCTCCAGAATCAGCCACATCGACTTCTTACCTATGCCAGGTAGTAGTTCGAGGGAATGAAGCTTCAATGTTACAGGCTCTGCAACGTTAAAGAATTCTATGAAGACCCACTCTTTATCCATGATTATTTTCCTAATAGCTTCTGGGAGGTAACTCTTAGATACTGATGTTAAGTCGTTATACGTCACAACCCCTCCCCAGACGTAATCAACCTTATCCCTTAGCTCCTTCTTAGAGAAACTGACTAATACCCTCTCACCCTGAAGTAAGTATACCTTAGGTTTTGGATGGAATTCCAATAAAGTGAAGTACTTATCACCTATAGCCTGTGCTATCGGTTTAACCCTATGGGATGGGTGATGCATGTCTACTGGATTACCGTTAGGTAGGAAATCAAGCACTAAGGCGTAGTCCTCCTTAAAAACCCTTCTATCAAATTCCCTAGGCTTATGTAGACTCAAAATAATTACACCAAGGTATTTTATGAATTAATGCGTGCAGCAACTTTTTAAAATTTCTGAAATCTTATTTAATTCCTCCTGCTCGGAAGTCCTGCCCTCAAAGTTAAGTAGTGTTAATATCTCATCTACTGAATTTGGACAATTATTAACTAGCATTACTGCGGTTATTTCCTTCAAACCCAATTTAACGAGCTCTTCAACAACTTTAGCACCATCAACGCATTTAACCATCTTAGATGCGTATTCGTAAACCCTAGAAACCATATGGCTAAATTCTTTAGACTCCATTAATTTTCTAAGAATTTCAACTACTTCAGAATACGTCAAATGCCGGTACGTCAGTAATTCCATAGGAAACCCACTAAGATTGTTTATGAGGTCTTAAATGCTCAGGCATAACGTACAGTAATTTCTTCTTACCGCCTAAGAATAATTCGACCGTATAAGCCCTTCCACATCTCCCAACAATAGTACCTATCTTACCGAAAAACCTTCTGTGGGGCATACCTGAATGGATAGCAGGGTTTGGCACCACGCTAACTTTATCGCCGACTTTATAATCTATCATAAGAATGCTTAAAGGTGGCACACCACCTCTCTCCCTTACGTCTTTCTTTAATAGTGTTCTCGTCTTATGTCTAAGACCCTGAGATGCTTTAACCATTGTTGCCACCGAGTACCAAAATACTTCTACATTTAAAACTTATATAGATTCCTACACCATCGTTTAGAGTAGCAGCTAACTACGTTTGAAAGATGTGAATTAAGTCGACCTCCAAAACAATTAACTCCGAATTCAATATCTCAGAGAAACTAGGGGATGTCCTTCCATAATCGCCATGAACTAGTTCCTTAACATATAGACCTCCATCACACTTTATCAGCATCTCTAATATGTAATCATCAATCAATCTAACTTTAACATCGTAAACCTTCTTAGTAACTTCCATATCCTTCCTCCTCCTAAGAATTCGTGTGGGGGTTCTCTGCCTTACAATCCTATCTGAGAACTCATTCATCAATTTCTCAACATCATCAACTTTTAAGGGATTCTTAGACAGAATTAACAACCTGTAGATTTTTAAAGACTTCCTAGATTTTATGGTGCGTAAGTTCTTGCGTTCTATGTATTTATCAAATAGCACCCGTATATACTCATTAGGTAACACGCTCTTTCCCACCTCGTTAAGGTTTACTGACTTATCCTTAACTTTCCTTAGCTCTACGATCGTCGGTCTACCGTTACCAAGTACCCTGACATCGTAATCTTCCTTACCTAATGAATGGATTTCAAATTCTTCTGCATTAAATGGCTTAGTGATCGGATTAAGGACTTCCTCAATAGTTAATGGAGGTTTTCCAGCCTCACTATTAGAAACCCATCCCGATTGCGGGGATTTTCTACCTAACTTTACATACCTGCATAAAATGTAGGTGGGTGTTGTAACTACCTTCACATTTAAGGTATCGAGGTCTACAGAAACTAATGCCTCAGGATGTTTGAAGTCGGGCTCAATACCTAACAGCGATTTAACCTTCTTCCCTAACTCCCGCTTTAATTCCCTCCTAATGCTTTCCCAAGAATCTAAGTTAAACTCAGATATTAATTCTAATTCCCTCTTCTCTATTTCAGAACCTTTACGAATGCTAACTACGAAGGTATTAACTTTAAACTTACTGAATTCAGAGATAACTCTATCTAAGAGTTCAACTATGATGTCTTCAATCCTGCTAGAACATATGTAGCATTTATGTTTTGATGTGCTGACGCCTGAGTACTTACTTACGAGTTGCGGCATGATTCCCACATTATCGGAAACATCCTTCAATAAAGTTAAGTTCTTAATGTCACTCATAACTAGCCTATGTAGTTCCATTAACGCTAAGGTCTTTATCGCATTGCCTCTAGTGACGTTACTTACACCTAAGCCGTACTTCGCGAACAGTCTACCTAAGCACCTGCTACAGAGAGGGTATTTACGAAGTATATTGATTGACTTAGAAATTATTTCACTACCTAAGGAGTTCATATCCTTAATCCTTCAGCCCCTAACTTACTTAGAAGTCCTTTCTTCCTCCTCAAATCCTTAATCAAACGTTTCAATTGTTCGTAATACTTAATGAGTTCTTCAACATCGCTGACCGAAGTTCCTGAACCCATAGCTATTCTTCTCATCCTTCTCCTATCTATGATGGAGGGGTCCTCTAACTCCTCATAAGTCATGGATTCAATGATGTTTATCCACTTCTTAATCTTACTTTCGGAGAGCTTTATCTGGTCATCAGATAATGTCGGCATTAGAGAGAGGCCTGGAATCATCTCTAAAACCTTCCTCAGCGGGCCTAATTTCCTGAGGGACTGTAACTGTAGGTAAACGTCCTTCAAGCTGATCTTACCGGTAGTTATCATTCTCTCTATGCGCTTCTCTACTTCCTTACTCTCCTCCAGCACCTCAAACTTCTTCAATAATGCCTCAAGGTCCCCTAAACCTAATAGCTTACTGACGAATTTCTTAGGGTTGAAGACCTCTATATCTTCTAACTTTTCACCGTCGCATACGAATTTTATCTTAGCCCCTGTAGCTACGACAGCAGATATAGCGCCGCCTCCCTTCGCAGTACCGTCTAACTTAGTGATTATTATAGAGCCTATGGGGGTGTACTCATGGAACTTCTTAGCTAAGTCGTAAGCCTTTTGACCTATATATGCGTCTACAACCAGTAAGACTTCATCAGGTCTTATAGCTTCAGCTAACTCCTTCATCTCCTCAAGTAACTTCTCCTCACTACCATATCCATGCCTCCCAGCAGTATCTACTATAATTACATTACATTTGAATTCGTTGATTAGCTTAGCAGTACCTTGAGTTGCGATCGCAACTGGGTTATTAGCTGTTTTATCACCGTAGAAAGGAATTCCGATACTTAACCCTATCTGAAGTAGTTGCTCGTAAGCAGCAGGTCTATAGGTGTCAGTAGTTATTAAGCCAGGTCTAAAACCTAACCTCTTGTAATACAGTGCTAGCTTACCGGCAGTGGTGGTCTTACCAGAGCCTTGAACACCGACCAACATTATCGTGTATGGTGTCTTACTAGGCGTTACCTGTGCCTCTCCCTCACCGCCGAATAACTCAACGAACTTATCGTAAACGATTTTAATAAACCATTCACGCCTTAGCACTCCGGAAGGGGGTTCAGACTTTAGGGCCTCATCGCGGATGCCCTTAGTGAGTTCGAAAACTACCTTGACGTTTAGGTCCGCTTTGATTAGAACCTTCTGAAGCTCTTTAATAAACTCATCAACGCTCTTTTCATAAGATTCTCCACCCTTTAAGAAAGAAGTGACTAAGCTTTTAATCGACTCTAAGCCTATCATCAAATTCACTTAGTTCTCATTATCTTTCTTCTACCCATAATGCTCCAGTACTCAACCTCAACTCCTGGAGCTAACTTACCAGCTAAATCCCCAGCCGGTAACTCAGTCTCGAAAGTCTCGTAGTTTTCTAAATCCATTAGCTGGACGGTGTTGCCGGTGACTGCAATAACTTGGGCAGGTCTCTTATCGATTATAGGCACTTCAACTTTCTGATCTACGGGGGCGACTACAGTTTTCTTACCACCACTAAATATACCTATAGCGACTACATGTGCTTTAGCACTTCCATGCTTGCCTGTTTTAGCTCTACTAACTTCGACGATACGGCATGGCTCCCCATCTATCACTATGTAACTCCCTTCACGTAACTCCCCTAACTCTGCATACGTTGTACTCATAACTTACACCTCCCATACTACTACTCAAGAGCCTTTAAAGTTCTTTCGCACGCGACACCATCGTGGCGATAATTCCATATAGGAAATCGCTCAGTAAGTTAATTTGAGTTAACACCTCAATTATAAAAATATAAGGGAGTAACCACTATTATTTAAGGTTATTGATTTATGTTGTATGGTTACTTACGTAGGGTGCTTAAGGTTAATCTCACTACCAGGAGTATCATTAAGGAGGAAGTGCCTGAATCTTATTTAAGGGGGTATTTAGGTGGTTTAGGACTTGGTGCTAGACTCTACTACGATTTAGTACCTTGGAATGTGGAGCCTTTAAGCTCTGAAAATGTAGTTATCTTAGTCACTGGACCTGTTCAAGGGACGTTAATTCCAGGTTCTGGTCGGGGATTAATTATCTCTAAATCACCGCTTACTAATAGGTTCTTCAGCTCTAACTTTGGAGGTTACTTTACCAGGGAGTTAAAGGAGGCAGGATATGATGCCGTAGTAATAAGTGGTAAGTCTGACGAACCGCTTTACTTAAAGATTGATGATGGTGATGTGGAGCTTAGAAGTGCATCTAAAATTTGGGGTATGAACGCATATGAGGTGCAAGATGCTATAAAGGATGAACTAGGTGATCGGAAGTTCCAAGTATTGTGTATAGGTCCATCTGGTGAGAACTTAGTTAGGATATCTGCAGTAATTCATGACATACGTGCAGCTGGACGTGGCGGTATCGCAGCGGTGTTTGGGTTTAAGAAGTTGAAGGCCGTAGCTGTACGTGGTAGTGGGAGAGTTGAGGTAGCTTACCCAGATGAGATTCTGAAATTCTTTATCGAGATCTCAAAGAAGGCTAGAAATCATCCATTCTTAGTTAGGTACGGAACTACTGCAGTTATGGAGACGGTCAATAAGTTAGGTGGATTAGGTACTAGGAACTGGCAATCTGAGGTGTTCGAAGGAGCTAGTAGGATAAGCGGTCAGACAACGATCCCTAAGCATAAGGTTAAAGATGTTGCATGTGCGTTCTGCCCAATAGGCTGTACTAAGATTCAGCAAATACGTGAAGGTAAATATGCTGGTATGTGGGTTAAGGGCCCCGAGTACGAAACGCTGTATTCGTTAGGATCTATGACAGGGGTTGATGACTTCCCAACAGTAGTTGCTGCTGCTAGGAAGTGCGATGAGTTAGGACTTGATACTATATCTGCTGGGGTTGTTGTTGCCTTCGCCATGGAGGCCTATGAGAAAGGTATCCTCACTGCTGAGGAATGCGATGGGCTTAAACTTAACTTCGGTAACGGTGACGCTATGATTGAGTTAATTGATAGGATAGGGCTTAGGAAGGGATGGCTTGGGAATTTGCTCGCTGAAGGTGTTGCAAGAGCTTCAAGTATCATAGGCTGTGGTTCACAGTACTTTGCGATGCACTTTAAGGGGTTAGAACTAGCTGGTCACTCACCTAGGGCTGTTAAAGCATGGACTCTCGGATATTCAGTTGGTTGGAGAGGTGGTTCACACCACGATGCTAGACCTCACGACATAGAGTATGCCAACCCTGTAGAGGTGAGGGCGTTTTCTATTGACGGTAAACCTGAGTTAATTCGCGACACTACATTAAGGGTAATGGTGGAGGAGAGTTTAATCACATGTAGATTCTTCGGTGGTTACTACGGTGTGAGGACACCAGGAGAGACCCATAGCAAAATAATCAAGTTCGTCACAGGGTGGGAACCTTCGGTAAGTGAAATCACTAAAATCGCGGAGAGGATTAGGAACTTAATAAGGGTTATAGAGGTGAGGGAAGGATTCGATAGTAAGGCCGATAAGAACCCACCTCTTAGGGTGCTCTACGAACCCATACCTGATGGTCCCTCGAAGGGTGCTCACACATCACCTAAGGAATTTAAGGCCATGTTAAGGAAGTTTTACGAAATCATGGGTTGGGACCCAGATAGCGGTGTTCCTAAGGAGGAGAAGCTAAAGGAACTTGATTTAGATTTTACACTACTTAAGTAGAGAACTAAATTAAGGAAAGATCGGTATGATTAAGGTAACTGTTGAGTATCTGCTTAAGTTTAAAGATGTGGTAGGTAAGGACAGAGATGAAGTAGAGCTGAAGGACTCCTCAACAGTTAAGGATCTAATTAATGAGCTGCAAAGGAGATACGGTGAGGATTTTAGGAAGGAGTTCTTTAATCCTAGCGGCGATGAGATAGGTGGTAATGTGTTAATATTAGTGAATGATAAGGTATTAAGTAGTGGTGGGTTAGACGTCAAGTTAAGTAATGGCGACGTAGTTACTTTAACTTACGTAGTTTTTGGTGGGTGTCCTCTTTGTGCGGCATCATAGGTATACTACTTCAGAAGAAGGGTTTGCTCTCTAAGCCTTTAGGGACAGCGATAAAGGAGTGCTTGAAGAATCTAGAATATAGGGGTTATGACTCGGTAGGGTTTGCTATACTCTCAGATAACGGTTTAATTATTAGGAAGAGTAAGGGAAAGATCGATGATGTCGTCTCTAAACTATCCTTCGATGAGTTTGATGGGGTCTGCGGCATAGGACATACGAGGTGGGCTACGCATGGAAGGCCTAGCGACACTAACGCACATCCACATACGGATTGTACTGGGAAAGTAGCGGTAATTCATAACGGCATCATTGAGAATTACTTAGAAATAAAGGACCTCCTTATTAGGAGAGGGCATGTATTTAAGAGCGAAACGGATACCGAGGTAATTGCACACCTAATCGAGGAGTATAAGAAGTTAGGTTTTAGTCCATATGATGCGTTTAAGAAGGCTGCATCACTGCTTAAAGGTTCCTACGCTCTGTCAGCATTAGATTTAGATGATGCCGGTAAAATATTCTTCGCACGTAACACCTCACCGCTAATCATCGGGCTAACTGATAAAGCTAAGTTCTTATCTAGCGACATACCTGCATTCCTTGAATATAGTAGAAACATCATAGTGGTTCAAGATGATGAAGTAGGTTACTTATCTAATGACTCTGTAGTTATTGAGAAACTAGTCGATAAGAGTTACGAATTCGATAAAAACCCAGCTACTGCGGAAGTAGTCAACTACGCTTCGAGGATTAGGTATATTGACTGGTCTCCGGAGATGGCTAGGAAGGGTGGTTACCCCCACTACATGCTTAAGGAAATCCATGAGCAGCCTCAAGCAGTAAGCAATACTTTAATTTCGTTGATGAATGAGTTAGGGGACGTTATTAAGTTGCTTTCGAAGGCTGAAAGGGTGTTGATCGTAGGTTCTGGAACCAGCTATCATGCATCGTTTATTGGCAGCTTATTACTTAATGAATTAGCTAATATTAAGTCTCACGCCATTATCTCATCAGAGATGAGGTGGTTTGTAAATGGCGTTAATTCTGAGGATGTTGTGATTGCAGTAAGCCAATCTGGTGAGACGATAGATACTCTTCTGGCTGTTCGGGAGGTGAAGAAGAGGGGTGCCTTAACTCTTGCGTTAACGAACATAATAGATAGTGCTTTAGCTAGGGAGTCCCATCTAGCCATGTATACCAGGGCTGGGCCTGAAATAGGTGTAGCTGCTACGAAGACCTACACAACCCAGGTTGTGTCCTTAGCACTTATAGCAGTTAAACTTGCTGAGTATCTAAGGACTGTTCCTGAGAGTAAGTTATCTGAGTTAAGTACGGAACTGCGTGAATTACCCAATACTCTCTCATCAGTGATATCAGCCAGTGAACCGAAGGCTAGAGCGCTTTCAAGTATTGTAGGCACGAAGCACAGCATGTATTTCTTAGGTAGGGGTTTAGGTCTACCTACGTCGATGGAGGGTGCACTGAAACTGAAGGAGATTTCTTACATCCATGCAGAATCATACCCAGCTGGGGAAAGTAAGCATGGACCCATAGCGTTAGTCGATGATGGTTTCCCAGTAGCTTTCACAATTTTAGGGGATGAGGTAGATATGATCTTCAGTAATGTTGAGGAGATGCGTGCTAGAGGTGCTTGGACGTTGGCAGTAATGCCTAAGGGATTTGAGAGGATCTCTAAGCACTTTAACTACGTCTTCGAATTAAATCGTGTTGCTTATGAGTTAGCTCCTGCAGTATATATAGCGCCTTATCAATTATTAGCTTACTATACTGCTATATCCCGCGGATTTGACCCAGATAAACCAAGGAATTTAGCTAAAACTGTGACGGTTGTTTAGGTGATGGTATGGAACGCGCTATAGTGTTAGTTGGTGGGGTGGGGTCGGGGGTTAAAGCAATTAGTGGTGGTAGGCCGAAAGCTCTGCTTAACGTAGTTGGTAAGTCAGTTATAGAGAGGATTATTGAGAACTTACTGCTGTGTGGTTTGAAGGAAGTCGTTTTAGTTTCAGATCAACCTCCACTTTTTGAGGACGTAACCCTTAAGTACGGTGACGTCGTAGATGTTCAGATAGTTAAGCAGGTCGGTAGCGGTATTAGAGATGCGATATTGTCAGCTAGGGATATGGTGGGTAAGGCTTCTCTCCTAATCTACGGCGATACATTAGTGCCTTACGAAGCTTATAGGATGGTTATCAACGCATACATAACTTATGGCAAGCCAGTAATCTTAGTTGTTCCTGAGGAGGACGTTAAGTTGTATGGCGCTGTGTCATTAGGGGATGGAAATAGAGTGGTTGACTTCATAGAGAAGCCGTCTACAGACATAGTTGGTGCGTACGCTTATGGAGGTATAGCAGTACTTGATAATGAGGTTGTGGAAGCTTTAGAGGGTTTTGCAAACGTTGATGAAGCTATTAAAAACTACGTTAGTAGGAAGGTGTTGAAAGCCGCTATCTGGAGCGGTTGGTGGGTCGATATAGGATTTCCTTGGGATTTACTTAAAGCTAATTACTACATATTAAATGAATTAGATGAGGTTAAGATATCTTCTAAGGCGTCAATATCGCCGAACGCTATTGTTAAGGGTCCCCTAATAATTGAGGAAGACGTTGTAGTTGACCACTATACGGTGCTTGAAGGCCCTCTGTTTATAGGGCGTGGTGCTGAAGTAAATGCCCACTCGTTAATAGGTAAATACAGCTCGTTAGAGGAGTCGACATACGTTGACACTTACTCAGAGATTTTCTGGAGTTCAGTCCAACCTAAGGCTGTAATCGGCAGAAGTTCCTACATATACCTATCAGTAGTTGGGAGTGAGGCCGAAGTCGAGGGCGGTGTAATAACTTCAGCAGATATAAGGAAGGACCTGATTAGAAAGTCAGTAAGTACTAAGAGCTTAACATTAAGTAAGTCCTTGATCAATACATTGAAGTTCGGCTCATTTATAGGGAGTAAATCCAGAGTTAAGGCAGGAACTGTTATGAGGACTAATACGTTGAGTTGATTTGGTGGCCCCCATGGCGCCTACCGCACAACGTTAGTTGTGTCGCGGCCGGGATTTGAACCCGGGTCATGGGCTTTCCACACGTAAGGTCGGTGTTCGACAGGCCCACATACTAGGCCGGGCTATACTACCGCGGCATTCGGGGGCCAAACACTTAAACAATTTCAAGCTTATAAATTTTACAACTATTTCCTACTTCGAGATAAGACATCAACATATAAATTCTCTAACAATATAATATGATGTGGTTGATATGTCTTCAAATACAGATAAGATTGAAATAGCTTTGCAGAAGCTTATCTTGTACGTGGCTTTAGCTGCTGTAGTTATGGGGGTACTTAACTGGGTATTTAATTACTTATTGGTGGATATCGCAAAAACTACGGGCTTTTCAGGGCTGTTAGTGTTGACGGATTACTGGCCATACGTAAGTATATTAGTGTCACTGGTGCTTGGTTGGTTTATTGTATCAGCATTAGCGTCAATGTTTTACGCGATACTGAAGCCGAAGTACGGGCCTTCAGCAGCTTCCGCCATAAGAAGCCTTATAAGGATCTTAGGTTTAGGCGGTTTATTTGCTGCTATTGCTGGCGGTGTAGCTGGCGGTACTGCAGGGGTAGCCCTCGGAGGCTTTATAGGTTTGGTAGTTGGTTTTGCAACCCAGCAAGTTCTTGGGCAGGCAGTGAGTGGGATGTTCCTACTGCTTGCGAGACCTTTTAAAATAGGTGATGTGATAGATGCAGCAGGAGAGTCTGAAGTTAGAGTATTAGATATAGGTACGTTATTCACAATAGCTGAGAGGAAGGACGGTAACAAGGTATTAATACCTAGTACCGCACTAGTTGGGCAGAAAATAGTAATAAGGAAAGAATCGTAACTAAACCTCATTTGGACCGCAAGCAATGGTCACGTGGAATAAATAACTATGAATTTTTTACAGGGCCTCATCAACTCACTACCGTACCACTACTAATGTGTTAATAAATGATACTTCTTAACTAAATACGTAAACTATTAATGAATAGATGAAAGAACTTTATTCTCCATTAAGGTATTCAACAATGCTGATTAGACATGTGGTGAAGGCATACGACAACACCATGGCTAAAAGATTTATTAAACCTAACTCTTAAGTATTTGTAGGTTTATGGGCCCGTCGTCTAGCTGGCTAGGACGCCGCCCTGACGCGGCGGAGGTCCTGGGTTCGAATCCCAGCGGGCCCACCACCCCATGTCTTAGCAGTAGTTCAATCGACTTTTGCAGAACTTATAGATGTGGTGAAGTTCTATCCAACTAATAGAGGTGGAAAATCTGAAGGGTCAAACCAGTTACTGGATGCTTACTTTAATAAAAATGTAGTTAATTTAAGCTTAATTCACAACCTCTTTATCAGATTTCCGCGGATGTCGTAGATATGTATAGTAGGTTTGAATCCTCCAGGTAGGTTATGGGTAGCGCATGCGTGGCATGGGTCGTAGGCTCTGTATGCCATCTCTACCATGTTCAGGATCCCTTCATCAACTTCCCCATTCTTTATGAGGTACTTAGCCGCCTTATTTACAGATAACGCTATTCTTGCTGAGTTGTGTTGCGTTGCCACCAGTAGGTTAGCCTTAGTTATTATGCCTCTATCATCGGTTTCGTAGTGATGTATTAAGACGCCGCGCGGTGCCTCCACAACACCTATACCTACACCTTTAGGCTTCTCCGGCATATTTCTGATGTTAGGGTCTGTGATTTCCGGATCTTCAGCTAGTTCCTTAACTCTCTCAGCTGCTTGAAGCATCTCTATAATCCTTGCCCAATGGATGGCTAGTGTGTGGTGTATAGGTTTACCTCCGACAGTACTATACATTTCCTCATATGCAGCCTGAGCGTATGGGGTCGCCATACCGTCAGCAGCATTTAACCTAGCTAAAGGAGCTACAGAGAATATACCGCTATCCTCACCGTCTACGAAACCCTTCCACCCTACATTCCTTAAGTATGAGAACTTCACGTAAGTCCACGGCTCAACATGCTCAGCTATATGATTAAGGTATTCGTGAACATCGAATTTAGCGAATTCCCTACCCTTCGGATCCACTACCCTTAACTTACCGTCGTAGAAGTTAACTCTATTCCTACCATCTACTAAACCCATATAGTAAGTCTTATGTGTGTACGCATCACTCAATATTAAATTCAAGTAATCGCTGTTCGAAAGAACTACGTCCTTAAACACCTTATGAGTAAATAATGCGAAATCCACGAAATCGTTAACAACCCCCAACAACTTACTCCTCAAACCTTCATCTATCTGCTTAGAAACGCCGCCAGGCAAACCAAACACTGGGTGAATGACCTTACCAGCAATAGCTGAGATCAGATCCCTAGCTACCTTCCTAGTCTTAACCACCCGAAGACCTACATCCAAACCAACCTTCCTTAACACACCGAAGACGTTTCTCTCAGCCTTAGGTGCTTTAGGACCTACTATGAAGTCAGGACCTCCTAATACGTAGAAATGTAGGGCATGATCCTCAAACATGAAGAGGTTATAAACCAGCTCCCTTATCTTCTTAGCCGGCGTAGGTGGCTCAACACCGTAGAGGTCGTCTAACGCCTTAGTAGCGGCTGTGTGGTGGGCTGTAGGACATACACCGCATATCCTGGAAGTGATTTGAGGGGCATCCTCAGCAGGCCTACCAACTAAGAACTTCTCAAACCCCCTTAACTCAGGTACTTGTAGGTAAGCATTAACCACGTTTCCATTATCGTCAATGAATATGGCTATCTTACCATGACCCTCCAACCTAGTTATAGGATCAATAACTACTGTCTTACCCATGGACACCACCTCCCTGCCTTTGATACCTACCCTTAATCAATGATTTAGGAAGATTGTACCTGTAAAACCAACCAACAGGATCAGGTATATACTCCTCAATAAACTTCTCTGCCTGAACCTCATCGTCGTAATCGATGACTGAAGCTAGAAATGACAACGCTCTCGCACCGTAATCGCTGACGTTATCTAACGGTCCAAAGCAGCCAGTACACGGCATACCACCCTTAACGCATAGAGTTCCGCAACCGCCCCTAGTTACAGGACCTAAACATATTACCCCCTGAGATAGGTAACACTTACTTAAGTCCAGCCTAACTTGATGAACGCGCTTAATATCCTTCAGCAAGATCTTCTCAGGCTTAGTCTTATTTAAATCACATTCATCACATAAAGACTTACTACTAGCCCCTAACACACTGCCCTTAGGTGGTAACTTACCGCTCAATAACGTCTCTAAAGACTTCTTGATGACGTCAGGTGTGGGAGCGCATCCCGGTATGTAAAAGTCGACATCCACTACCTCATCTAAAGGCTTAAGAAGTTTTAATACCTTAGGCAACTCAAGCTCCCCACCAACACCTCCAGATAACTCCTTAGGTAAAGCGCCTTCAGAATTAATTACTGTAGGGGCTTCAATATATGCGTATCTAAGGATTTCATCCCTACTATACATGTTAGCAAGACCTGGAACACCGCCTCCATGAGCGCAGCTACCGAACGCTACAACTAACTTAGACTTCCTCCTAAGTAGTTTTACAACCTCCTCATGCTCGGTAAGCCTAATACCACCGTTTATGAACGATATATCGATACTACTATCTGGCATAGCCTCAACGTCAGACTTCTTAAAATCTACGGCAACAGGCCAGAACACTATCTCTAAAGAATTACTTAACCTTATCAACTCCTCAGCAAGGTCCACTACAGCCTCCTCACAACCACCGCAACTAGCACACCAATATAAAGCTACTTTAACCCTATCACTCACCCTCCATCACCTCCTTCAACCTCAGAGGACCTAACTTACGTATATGTTCCACGAAATCTGAAGACACCCTAGCCCACCTCTCTCCCTCACTTGCTGACACCCACTCAAGCCTCACCCTATCACTAAGCCCTAACTCACCAAGCAACTTCTTAAGGAGTAAATACCTCCTCATAGCTTTATAATTCCCCGATATGTAGTGACAGTCTCCTGGATGACAACCAGTTATCAACACTCCATCAGCACCCTCCTCTAATGCCTTGAGAACCATTTCAGGATGTACCCTACCTGAACACATGACCTTAACGATTCTAACGTTATGCGGGTACTTAATCCTAGAAGTTCCTGCAAGATCTATCCCAGCATATGAACACCAATTACAGGCGAATACCACTATCCTAGGTTCGAACTCCCCACCACTCATCACTTAGCACCCCCAGCCAAAACAACAACTTCCGAAAGTACTTGCTTATCTGTAAAGTAGTTTTGCTGCATAGCGCCAGACGGACATGTAGCAGCACATGCACCACAACCCTTACACTTAATTACGTCTACCTTAGCAACCCTTTTACCCTCCTTCTCACTAACACTTATCGCACCGTAGGGGCATATAGGAACGCATAAGCTGCAGCCGCTACATAAATCCTCGTTAACGACCGCAAGATAAGGTACGGACTCAACATAGCCTTTAGCTAGGAAGCCTATGGCGGATGCTGCTGCAGCAGCCGCATGCGCAACAGTGTCTGGAATATCCTTAGGTCCCTGAATAGCTCCTGCTAAGAATATACCATCAGACGTTGTTTCGAACGGCCTGAGCTTCGGATGCAGCTCTAACGCAAACCCTCCAGGATCGCAGGACACCTTAAGAATCCTCCTAAGGGGTTCCCAATCCTTAGGCGGCACTACAGCACCTTCAAGCACCACTAAATCAGCCCTCACATTAATTAATTGATTAGTGTTAGAGTCATAAACATCGAAAATTAAGGAACCATCCCTACCTTCGAAGATTTCTGCAGGGCGACCTCTTATGAAGAAGACGTTCTCCTCACTCCGGAACTTCTGGTAGAACTCCTCATAACCCTTCCCGAAAGCCCTCACATCAGTGTAGAACACTAAGACCTTAGCATCGGGTAATGCGTGCTTTATGTAGTATACGTGCTTTATAGCTGCTGCACATCCAAATCTACAGCAATACTTGACGTGATTCTCATCCCTCGAACCAGCACACAGGACTATACCGACCGTCTTCGGCTCCTTACCATCAGAAGGTCTCAATATCTTACCTCTAGTAGGTCCATCAGCGGATGACAGCCGCTCAAGCTGTAAGCCGCTTATGACGTTCTTGAATTTACCGTAACCGTATTCACTTAACTTACTTAAATCATATAGCTCATAACCTATAGCAACTACAATAGCCCCAACATTTAACTCCACATACCTCTCCACCTGCTTATAGTCTATAGCACCTACAGGGCATACCTTCTCACAGACCTTACAAATTCCTTTAGTAAACCATAGACAGTGTTCAGTATCTATTACAGGCCTTCTAGGAACTGCCTGAGGGAATTCGAAGTATATAGCTTTTCTAACGCCTAAACCCTCATCGAATTCTTTAGGAGCCCTTCCAGGACACTTCTCAACACATGCACCGCAGCCAGTGCATTTACTCCAATCAACGTATGTAGGCTTTAACCTAACCTTAACTTTGAAGTCTCCGGCAGAGCCAGAAACATCTACTACCTCAGAGTAAGCATATATCTCTATGTTGGGATGTCTTGAGACATCAACCATTAAAGGAGTTAATATGCATTGACTGCAATCAAGTGTAGGGAACGTCTTATCTAGCTGAGCCATCTTACCCCCAATACTCTGCTTCTTCTCAATGAGGTAGACTTTAATCCCGGCATTAGCAAGGTCTAAAGACGCTCTAATACCAGCTATCCCCCCACCAATAACTACAGCTGACTTAACGACTGGAGCTCTAACAGTATTTATCTCATATAGATGCGCTGCCCTAGCAACAGCTGCAGCCACTAAATCCTTAGCCTTCTCCTCCGCCTTCTCTGGAACATTCTCATGAACCCATGTGTCATGCTCCCTTACGTTAACCATTTGAAGTAGCCATGGATTCAGTCCAGCCCTCTTAAGAACCCCTTGGAAGGTCGGTTCATGCATCCTAGGGGAGCAGGCAGCAACTATAACCCTATTAAGGTTGTACTTCTTAATATCCTCCTCAATCAGTAACTGACCAGGGGAAGAGCACATATATACGTAGTCCCTAGAAATGACTACGTTAGGTAACTTACCAGCATGCTCAGCGACCTTCGCTGGGTTAATAACACCACCTATGTTCTTCCCACAATGACATACGTAAACACCAATTCTAACATCACTCATAAAGACTTACCCCCAACCTATCTAGAACCCCCTCAACAGGACTTACGTTAAGGTTTAAACCTAATTCCTTAGGCTTCAGACCCATAGCGATACCTACAAGCTGCGTGAGGTAGAAGACAGGTATTGAGATATCTTCATCACCAACCTCACTCCGGGCTGCATCCTGCTTAGCGTCAATCATCTCCATACAGTAAGGACATGAAGTACTAACGGCGCTAAACCCATACTCCTTAATGGTCTTTAACTTAGACGCCACTATGAGTAAGGCATGCTTAGCTGAGTAAGGCAGTAAAGTAGCACCGCAACAACCACCCTTATCAGGGTAATAACCCACCTCAGCACCCAAAGCCTTAATGACCGAGTCGTACTTCCTAGGCTCTACCGGATCCTCAGGACGCGGTATATCTGAAGGTCTAAGCATATGGCAACCAGGGTATGAAGCGACTTTAATCCCCTTCAGAGGCCTCTGAACTAAGGACTTAATCCTCTCAACACCTACGAAGTCGTGGAGGACCTCCAACGTATGGTAAACCTTAGCGTTGATGTCTAACTTAACACCTTCATTGCTTAGAAGCTTAGCCATCTCCTCCCTTAAATCCTTATCATGCATTAGTAAGTCTTTTATCTTCCTTAAGGATGTGTCACATCCATTACATAATGCTAATATTGGTAACCCTTTCTTAGATGCTAGAGATAGAAGTCTAGCCGACATATATATCCATGCCTTCTTATTTAACCCTTTGAGGGGGAAGCCGCAGCACCCTGATTCAGGGAAGTCAACAAGTTCAACCCCTAACTTAGGTAGGACATTACGTACTGAGATCTCATAGCTGTACTGCTTTGTAGGAATCGTACATCCCAGAAAGAGTAAGAACTTACTCATACACCCCACCTAATAACTTCTTTAAATTCGTAGGAGTTCCTTCACTTACGTACGGTTTAACTAACTCAGGAAGGGAGAGAGCTTCTCTACCATACATCTCGAACTCCTTGCTGAGGACCTCAATAGGTGGTGAGACGTAACCGAGCTCAACAACGTTCTTAGCCATCACCTTCAAATCCTCAGGGGGTTTATAACCCATCGCGATAGACAGGTTCTTCAGAGCTATCACGACCTCAACAGGTGCAACGTCCTGCGGACAGTACTCACTGCACTTCCAACACTCAGTGCACGCCCATATTATGCCGGACTCCATTAAACCCTTAACTGATCCAAGCCTAGTGAGGGCAACAATTAAATGAGGCTTATACTCAGGAATAACTTTAGTTGCTGTACAAGCACTTGTGCATTTAGCGCATTGGTAACAATACTGAGGGCTGTGAGGCTTAACTAACTCTCTAACCTCATTTAAGATCCTACTATCCATTAACTTTATCTCCAGCGCCACAAATCTCAGAACCTCCTATATAATTATTATGGTAGGGGAGGGGTAAAAAACTATTAGTGATTTAATAGTGTTTTATTAGTATAAATTTTGAATTCAGTGAAATGAATTAGTTGTAAATTCAAACCAACTTACTGAAGTTGTTGAAGAAAGTTAGGTCTTAGAGAGTGATGCATCGATTATCGGAAACGTTAGAGCTTACCACTCGGCTCCTCAGTCAGATAATCCTCACCATAACCCAAAACACGTTGTACCGCTGCATAAATCTCATCTAATCCTTTCCCACTGACAGCTGATGTAGGTATTACATCAATCGTTGACTCCTTAACAGTTTCGCAGAGCCTTAAAGCTAACTCAATATCGACTATGTCCCTAGACTCAATTAAATCATCGCATCGAAACTCCTCATCAAACATGTTAATCAGCCTCACTTCCTGCTCTGAGGACAGTAAGTCTGCTTTAGTTAGAGCTATTATTTGTGGCTTACCCATCCTAAGCATAGTTGAGATCGATAGAAGCAACATCGATATTGTTGAGAGAGGACTTAACGTGAGGTAGGAATCTATTAGGAATAGCGCCACTGATTTCCTACCCTCAGTTAAGTAATTAATTAGGAGGGGGCCAACCCTCCTGAACGCAACGATCTCTAATTGGCCGGGCATATCAACGATTACGTAATTATCGTTGAAGGATTCGATTTCGTTCTTAATATCTGAGATGTGGTTAACTAACATATCTACAGCAGCTATCAACGCGCCGTTAGGGCCTAAGCCGTATTTACTCATTACATCCTTCACGTTTATGTAGCTCCTAACATCTACATCAGGTGTGTATGGTGTGGAGTCAGCAGCTGGGTCAAAGTTAACTCTAGTTACTGACATCTCATGATCTTCTATCCAACTAGATAGTGCATGAGTTAACGTAGATTTACCTGAACCTGCAGGACCCATCACAATTATGTAATACAGCGTTACCACCACGCGAATCTACGTTCCTTACCCTTAAAACTACCTACAATGTTGACCTTATACCCGCACTTAGGGCACTTATTCCCCTCACTTAAGTTCCACTCAACTACGTCAAACCCGTACCTACGTACTAATAAGTAATTACAGCTTGGACAGTAGGTATGCTCTAACTCATGACCAGGTACGTTACCGAGGTAGACGTGTTTAAGCCCCTCATCTAAGGCAACCTTAGCCAACCTCTCAAGCACTTCGAGTAAAGTTGGCGGTACATCAGACATCATATAATGTGGGTAGAACCTTAGGAGGTGGAAAGGTGTTTCAGGACCTAAGTTATCGTTAATCCACCTAGCTAATTTCCTCACATCATTAACGTCATCACCATACTTAGGTACAACTAAGTTAGTGACTTCTACGAAGATCCCCTTATCCTTCATGATCTTTAACGAGGTGAATATAGGTTCCGGGTCAGGCACACCCATGAATTTCCTGTAGAAGTCTAGATTTCCACCCCCCTTGAAGTCCACAGTTGCGGCATCCATATAACGCGATAGCTCTATCAACGCTTCATCACCCATATATCCATTAGTTACCATGGTGTTGAACATCCCTTCCCTCTTAGCGAGCTTAGCCACGTCAAACATGTATTCGTAGTAGATAGTTGGTTCGTTGTACGTGTAGCTTATCCCATCAGCTTTATATTTCTTACCAATGTTTACGACATCCTCCGGCGTGTGAAACTCACCAAAAACATCGCCCCTCCTAGATTGACTTATAGACCAGTTCTGGCAGAACATACACATGAAGTTACAGCCGGCAGTTGATATAGATATAACTGAGGAACCAGGCATGAAATGCATCAAAGGCTTCTTCTCTATAGGGTCTAAATTAACTGCAGTTAATAACCCATATACTAAGGTGTATAGAGTCCCGCCACTATTATATCTAACCCCACAAGCACCGTAACCACCGCTAGCTATTGGACACCTCTTGTAACATAAGTTACACCTCACCTTCCCCCCCTCGAGGGGTACCCAATACCTTGCCTTCGCAACCCACTTCCTGCTCAGATCAACCACAGCAACCCCACTAAATCGCATTACGTTATGAGAGCTAATAAGGATACCATAACTTAAAATCCTTCTTCAAATATCTTAGATAGGGTATAATTTGATAGTAGCTGGTTTATCGGGGGCTAATGGACTTGACCTAACGATTAGCAACTTACTTAAAGCAAAACTAGCTAAAGTCGATCTTAGGAAGTTCCCGGATGGTGAAACCTACGTTAGATTTCATGATGATTTAAGTGATGAGAACGTAGTATTGATTCAGACAACCTACCCCGAACAGGATAGGCGGCTCGTCGAACTACTTTTAAGTGTAGATACCGCTAAGGATTTAGGTTGCAGGAAGGTTATCGTCGTAGCTCCCTATCTAGCATACTCACGTCAAGATAGAAGATTCCTCGACGGTGAAGCGGTAAGCATTAAGACCATCCTTAAATTATTAGGTAGCGCCGGCGCTGATTACTTAATAACCGTTGACGTACATAAGGCTGAATCCCTAGCTTACTTTCCCGGTAAGGCTATAAACTTAAGTCCCACATCAGCATTCGCTGAAGCCCTTAAAGAAGTGGTGAGTAATCCGGTTGTGATTGCTCCCGACCAAGGAGCTCTAAACAGGGCAGCTGAGCTTGCGAAACAGCTACATAGCTCTGAATACTTTGTGTTTAGGAAATTTAGGGATAGAGTTACAGGCATGATAAGGCATGAAGTCTTAGAGGTAGATATCTCCGACAGAGATGCCGTAATAATTGATGACATAGTGAGTACCGGTACAACCATAGCTAGCATAGCGTCATACATAAGAGATAGAGGGGCGTCTAAAATCTACGTAGTCTGCAGCCATGCATTATTAGTTGGTGACGCGTTCAATAAATTAGCCTCAAGCGGTGTATCTAAGATATATGCCTTAAATACGCTAGCTACTCCAAACGGCGTTGAGGTAGTAGATACTGCTCCATTAATATCGGATGCGATAAACAATTTAGTTAGGAGTTAAGATGGAGGAGCTTAAGAAGTACTACATAGTTCTTTCCGGTGAGCATAGGACGTTACCTATTTCGGAATTAAGGTCTATCGCCTTAACCGAGGGGCTGAGTTATAGGGAGTTAGCCAACTTAGATATGGTAGTACTGTCTGAGTCATCCGACAAGTTAACTACCTATGTAGCGAGAGCCGCACTGACTAAAGTCTTAGGTGAGGTCATCACCCTCTCAGAATCCGATGACAACCTCCTAAACATAGTTAGGAATGTTGACTGGGACAATACGTTGTTGGGTGTGGACACATATACCGTCGATTTAATTCGCATTAAAGAGTACTCTAAGTGGATCTCTTATGAGTCAATAATAGATTTAATTAAGCCGTTAATACCTAAGAAATTCGTACCGCTTAGTAAAGCATTTAAGTCGGTCAAGCAACCAACAATAATAGATTTCATCCTTACAGATGGTTTGTTAATTGTGGGTAAGAGGCACTATGAAAGGGAGTTCTCAACCTTCAGCAGTAAAGACCCTAAGAATAGACCTGCCTACAGACCCGGAACAATGAAATCAGTTATGTCGAGAGTTCTAGTTAACTTAAGTAGAGTAAGCGTTAAGAGAGGGGAAACCTACCTAGACCCTTTCTGCGGGGTTGGAGGTCTTCTAATTGAGGCATGCGCCATCGGACTTAAGTACGTAGGTTCAGATATAGATAGGAAGTGTGTGGAAGGCGCTAAGAACAACTTAATACATTTCAACTGTATTCCATCAGTAATAGCGGCAGATGCCTGTAATCTTCCGTACAGATCTGTAGACGGAGTCGGTACGGACCCACCATACGGTAGATTAAGTAGGGGTAAAGGACGTGAGTCAATTCAGGAATTGATGGAATGCACCATTAATTGTCTAGCCGATATCATCAAGAAGGGGGGATACTTAGCATTAGCTCAGTCGAAGGAGATCGCCCTAGAGGATGTGTTAGATAGCGCAGGCTTCGAATTAGTTGAGAAGCATTATAACTGGCTCCACAGATCCTTAGTTAGAAACATATATGTGGCTGTTAGGAGATGAATCTTAAGACAGTGTTCTTAGGTTGTAGGGCACCATCACCTTCAGTCAATGCGTTCACATCTGTAGCCGTCGTATACGGTGGTGAGGTTATATTGTTGGATGTTGGTGAGGGCACCCAAAAATACTTAACGCTAACT
Organism: Sulfolobales archaeon; assembly: GCA_025058345.1. Classification (GTDB taxonomy): domain Archaea; phylum Thermoproteota; class Thermoprotei_A; order Sulfolobales; family NBVN01; genus DTCV01. Next base: position 40,043 of record JANXEN010000002.1, on the reverse strand, counting down.
GGATTAAGTCTTGCTAAAGTCGCTAAGATATTCGTAACGCATCTACATGGTGACCACGTATTAGGGTTAATCCCACTTATGGAGTCAAGGTCTTTACTGGGAATTCAGAGGGAGTTGAAGATATATGGACCTCCCGGAATTAGGGAATACGTCGAAGAGAATTTGAGGATGCTTAAATTCACCCCCTCATACCCATATGAAGTCATTGAAGGGGAGAACTTAAGAGTTGAGGGCTCTAAGTACTTAGTTGAGTCGTTCCCAGTTACACATTCAGTAAGTACTTTCGGTCTTAAACTACGGATTCGAAATAAAACCATAGTCTACACGTCTGATACGAAGCCCTGCGATACGATCATCAAAAATGCTGAAAAAGCTGATTTACTCATTCATGACTCTACGTACAGCTACAGCGATTTAGATAAGGCACGTGAATACATGCACTCGACATCTGTAGAAGCAGCTTTAGATGCAGCACTTGCCGGTGCTAGGACGTTGATCCTTACACATGTAAGCATGCGTTACGACAACGTATTAAAGTTAGAGCGTGAGGCGAAGGCGAAGTTCTTCAACACCTTAATAGCTGAAGATCTAATGACTTTCTTCGTATAGGTTTACTCACACTTTAGGTATGGGGGATTCCCAAAGGGGTCTGCCCTTCGAAGTCTTAGGGGCTAACCAATCGATAACCTCTCTAACCTTATCTGTAGTTACGGTTAAGGTGATGGGTCCAAGAGGGGATTCATCGTCGTGAGTTATTAGGGATGCCTTACCAACATATGCTGATTGCTTATGGAACTTAAGTATTATCGTATTCCCCCCTACCAATGATTTAAGCATAATCCCGCGTGCGGTATCTAAGATCCTCTCAACACGTAGGAGTCTATGTAGTTTAATCAGTGATGATATATTATTAGAGACGCCAGTTAATAACTTATAACCACCGCCCAAATCTACGATGCTTAACTTACTTACATCAACTAAGTTAAGCATCGCTTTTTTAACCTTCTCAACGTCTTCCGTCGGTTTAACTTCAGCCTCAACACGTATCTCAATCAACGCCTAACTAACTCCCTAACTTTATTTACTACTTGACTAACTAACTCATCCACGCTTAAATCTTCGTTAACTATCATTAAGTCCGCTAACGCGATTACGGAGCCTAGACCTAGCTCTAACTCACTTAAATCTCTCACCATAAAATCATCCCAATCACTAGGGTCCCCATCCCTACCCCTTGAGATTAGCCTTAAGAACCTCGTTTTAGGTGATGAGTGGATAGCTATGACGTAAACATCACCGAACTTCCTAAAAGTATTAACCTCCTCTAACGACCTAACACCGTCTACTAAAACCACTTCTACATCCTTATTTAACACCTCCTTAATCACCTCCTTAGCAATGAAGTCAGAGCCTCCCTCCCTTCGGACCTGCTTAGCAAATTCCATAATAGACTTAGGCGTCATCTCAATACCCCTCCTCATGGCCTCACGCCTCACTACATCGCCCATAGAAATAGCCATATCAACCAAGTGTTTGACCCCATTAACTATTAATGTTTTTCCTGAACCAGGCATACCCGCAACACATATGAATAAATACCTACCTCTGTAGGTGGTTTCGATACTTAACACCTTAAGTAGTAATAAGTTTGAGCTCTTAATTAAGCTATACATCTAAAGTAATAACTCAGTATATGTATTAACTACGAATATCTTTATCTAAGATCTGATGGTATTATTCACTCGGTGCTTATATGCCGGTCATATATAAGTGTAGTGCATGCGGTTTCGTGCTGTACTCATTTGAGAAAGTCGGGCAGGATTTCTACGGCCTACCTACCCCTTCCGAACTAGCTACTAAGTTAGGGGGTAGATGCTCCAAGTGCGGAAATAGTTTAGGGATACCTAAATTAGGCAACATAAAATTGATTAAGTAGCGTCATCAAGCCATAAAGGTTTCTTCCTAACAAACTTATACAACCATACCCTAAAATCGTCAAACCCTACGAAAATTTCCCTTAAGTCAGCTACATCTATAACTTTATATCTCTCAATATGTTTTACCTGAAGTACCTTCCCAGCCTCATTAAATAATACATCATACGGTGTTAAGTACTTCCTCGTCTTCAAAACCATTAAGTCACCTAACTCATTTATCCAGGGACCTACAACTCCTTCAGCCCTTAAATACTTCCTTATGAACTTATCCGCGTCATCACCCCTAAACGCTTTAGGACCTACGTGTAATGCGTATTGATGTAGTTTCGGCGGAAATACCTCATAAAGAAGTACTGCCTTACTCACTTCATCACACCATAAATTACTATCAAAGACCTCAAAGTTAAATTGCCTTAGAATGTTCTCACCACGTCTTAAACACTTCTTGAGCTCACCCCATATAACATCGGGAGATGTTCCTGCCTTATATGAAATTATATAGCCAACCACCGCGGTTTTACGCTCATTGAGGCTCCCCTCTAAGTCATTCCAACCTCCTACCTCTACCTTCGGGAAGAAGTAGTTTACTGATGGCCTCTCTAAAAACCTCCTACAAGCTAGGACCGCTGAAGAGAAAGATTTAACAGATAGAGCTGCTGCGACGTTCCTCCTATGGTCTACAGGGTCTGGGAAAATCAGAGGTCTCTTACCGTAGATTCTTAAATAATCTCTCATGTCGTCGTATCTTCTATGTAAATCTACCACCTGAGGAAATCTCCAATTCGAAATACCTTTCACAGCATCTATGAAGGAACCATAGTAAATTATGATTAGTTCCGTTAGGTATCCTGAGAACCCTTCAGTCTTAATTTCAGCGCCGTAAACCTCAATACCTTTGAAAAACTTCTTCAGAAGTCTCACCTCATTTAATGCGTTACCGTTTAACTTACCTTTAACGAAATTTGTGTGGAAGATAGTTCTATCTACTGCTGTCCGTATCTCACCCACATCGTGCGCCATGTAGGCAGGTACGACGTCTACTTCAATCCCACCCTCCTTAAATCTTAGATATGGATGAGATGCGTATAGCTTTATAGGCCTGAATTCGCTTAAGACGTCACACATGTCATCTACAAGGTCCTCTAACCACTCCTTACTCATCCCTTCATATCTAATGAGTACGAACACGTCAAGATCCATATCATTCCTTAGGTGAGTGTTCTTACTGACGGAACCTTCTAGACTGATCCTGTATGGGTAATTGAGGTCTTTAAGTAGGGGTTCTAGACGTAAGCTAATTTCATTAAATAAATTTAATGCCTGCTGAGTTTCTTCAGGCGTTGGCAGTATTTTACTTAAGACCTCTTCACAGATGTTCTTTAAATCTTTCACAGACATTTCTAACCCATTAAAAGAACTTCGAATATATCTGAATATATAGGCCCTCTTGGCGTTAAGACACTTTTCTTCAACTTAACCCTAGTTATAGGGGAGGTACCTAAGTCCACATCAGATAATTCCGAGAAGAGTTCTGATAAACACATGCTTGGTTTAAACTCCTTAACACGAGCTAAGGTTAAGTGCGGTGAGAATTCCTCCCTCTCTGCCTGAAACCCCAACCTCCTTAACCCCCTCTCTATACAATCTCTAACTTCCTTTAACTGCGCAGCACCTTCAGAAACGCCTAACCATATAACCCTAGGCCTCCCTGTCGATGGGAACGCCCCCAAACCCCTAAACCTAATACTGAATTTCTTAAGACCTGAAACACATCCTAACACCTTCACCACATCATTTACCATGCCCTCACTAACTTCACCAATGAATCTAAGGGTTATGTGTAGGTTTTCATCCTCCACTACCTTCAAATCGAGGTCTGATGAGCAAGAACTAACTCTATTCTTAACCTCAATTATTTTCCTCAACGTATTGTGGTCCTCTACCTCCACAGCAATGAAGAGCCTCACCATACACCATCAAATCCTACGTTATAGTTGTAGTAAATGTTTAAATTTATGTTTTAGTTATGTGTGTGGGGGCCGTAGTCTAGCTTGGCTAGGATGCCAGCCTGGGGAGGAATCCCCGCCGGACCGCTGGTAGGGCATACCTCAGTAAGGTCCCGGGTTCAAATCCCGGCGGCCCCATTTAATTTGAGGGACTTAATAATCGATACCGCCTTCCTCACCGCATCCTCTAAACTATCTCCAGATACGTTGAACACTAGGTTAGTTCCCTTCATCCTTAGCTTAAACCTATGCTCACCGTTTATTACGTACTCCTCAACAAGTTCTAAAACTACTTCCTCACCCATATAAGCATCAACCACCTAATAATTTCTCCAAACAACTTATTCATTACCACCAAACATCTCCGGGTTTACACCTATTTTATAAATTCTTCAAGCGAAGATATCAGCTTTAGCTCCCTCAGTAACTCATCGAGATGTTTACTGCTTAGCAGAGCGTCCTTACTTATCTTGTAGGTGTTATCGTTCACCTTCTCCAGCTGCTCTAGACTTATAGCCCTCCACTTATCACCTGAGATTTTAACAACTATAAATGCATGACCACCCGCCCTATCAGCAAAGTCTCTCAACTTACGGATCTGCTCACCATTTATGTATATGCTTTCGGCCTTAGACCTACTCTTGACCTCAAACACTAAAACCTTAGATGATTTAATCGCAATTAAGTCAGGATACTTAGCTTTTTTGATCTTTGCACCGCTTGCTGGGGCACGCATAACAGCAAAACCTAACTTCCAGAGCTTAATGACCAACTCACGCTCAGCTACGTATCCCTTAATCCTCCTCATTAAATACACCTAATCACATCATAATTAACGTTTTAAAGCTATAAAATTAGCTTAAAGAATAAGTTTAAAATCAATGTAGCCAACTTATTCGTGGGTACATATCGTTGATTGATATATTTACTTTAATATTGATCGTGTTCGTGGTTTTAATCGTGTTCTCCTTACTTAGCGCAAGCATTAAGGTCGTTAGGGAGTACGAAAGAGCTGTCCTCTTCAGGCTTGGGAGGTTAGTGGGGGTTAGAGGTCCAGGCCTATTCATCATCATCCCCTTCGTCGATAGTTTAGTTAAGGTTGATTTGAGGGTGGTGACTACAGATGTGCCTAGGCAGGAAATAATGACAAGAGATAATGTGACTGTGAACGTTGATGCCGTTATTTACTACAGGGTTGCAGACCCTGAGAAGGCAGTAACTAAGGTGGCTAATTACCCCTACACGATAACTTTACTGAGTCAGACAGTTCTGAGGGACGTAATAGGCCAGGTAGAGCTAGATGACCTACTCTCAAAGAGGGATGAACTAAACAAGAGGATTCAAGGCATAATAGATGAGACTACAATGCCGTGGGGAATTAAAGTAGTGGGTGTTACCTTAAAGGGTGTTGAATTACCTGAAAACATGAAGAGAGCTATGGCTAAGCAGGCAGAAGCTGAGAGGTGGAGAAGGGCTAGGGTAATTGAGGCTGAGGGTGAGAAGCAAGCATCTAAGATACTTTCTGAGGCTGCGGAGGAATATGAGAGGCATGCAGTAGCCATTAGGCTTAGGGAACTTCAGACTTTAAGTGAAATAGCTAAGGAGAAGTCACTGATCGTAGTTACGGAGACGTCGAGGCCTGAGTTAAGCGCGTTATCAACATCGATCGGAGTTGTGAAACACTTAAGTAAGGAAGAAGGAAAGTAAGTTATGCGTTATCTACCTATTCGGTTAGTACTGTATGTAGTTTTTCTAATAATACTCCCTTCATTACCAATATTTGACGCATCAAGATCGATTAACGATGCGTTAGTAGTTGAGGTAAGACCCCCGTGGGACACCATAGATCCAGGCATCGCCGAATGCGTTAAGGAAGCTTTAGAGGTTGCGGAATCCTCGAAGAGCGTGTTAATAATCTCAATAGATTCGTACGGCGGCTGGCTAGACTCAGCGCTAGCTATAGGTGATGCCATATACTCATCTAAGGTCCCCGTCATAGGTTTCGTCGCTGGAGGTAAGGCCTTAAGCGCTGGTACGTTAATACTCCTACCCACCCATGTAATCGCATTGAGCCCCAACTCCATCATAGGTGCTATGCAGCCAGTTTCATACGACCCGCTAACAGGTAGTGTAAGATACTTAAATGAGAGTAAAGTATTAAACCCTATAATTGAGAAGGCAGTTCTCTACGCTGAGGTAAGAGGTAGGAACGCATCACTGGTTAAGGCATTTATAACTAACAACTTAGTCTTAAGTGCTTATGAGGCTCATAAACTCGGTTTAAGTGATTTAATAGTTAATAATATGAAGGAATTAATTAATGAAATTAATGGAAGGGAGGTTGAAACCTCAGTAACTACGTACACCATCGATGTAAGGAGCTATAGCTATTACACATGTAGTTTAAGGTCTAGGACGCTCTCAGTATTAACTAACTCGTTAGTCAACACCGTACTCTTCAGCATAGGTGTTATGGCATTAATTTTCTCAATAGCTTCCGCAAATCTATATGCCGCGTCATTAGCCCTTGTCTTCCTAATATTAGGCCTTATAGGCTCCGGATTTAACCCGAACTTAGCGTCACTTATCATGATAGTTTTAGGGTCACTGCTACTTATGTTGGAACTCTTCGTAATACCTGGATTCGGTGTTACAGGTATTGCGGGAATAGTTTTTCTAGTATTCGGTATCCTACTCATACCTACATCTATACCAGCCACTACGGCCTTAACACCTGAGCAATTCGCGGTATTTAGAATTACAGCAATAATTATTGGGGGAATAGGGGCCTTCACAACAACGTTAATATTTACGAAATTAATTAAGATTAGGAAAATGAAGAAGCAGTTATTTAGCCTAGAGGGTAAAGTTGGTAAAGCTGTAGATAGGCTAGTTCCTAACTCCTTCGGCTACGTATTTGTTGAAGGGGAGTACTGGCTAGCTAAGTCGGAGGAGGTCATAGAGCCGGGCGAACTAATCATCGTAATTAAGCATTTAGACACGCATTTACAGGTGCGTAGATATGGTTCTTAGCGGCTATGCTGACCTCCCACTCCACAGCGGCCACGTACCGCGATGGTTAGCAGAACTTATGAAGTCCTTAGCAAGGGAGATAATTAAGGTCTTATCGATGGAGTTCGGAAGTGAGGGATTACTTAAAAGGCTTTCAAACCCCTTATGGTTTCAAGCATTGAATAACGTAATAGGCATGGATTGGGACAGTAGCGGTTCGACTACAGTCACTACATCGATCATTAAGCACGTACTTAACGATTTAAACCTCGACGTTCGGATTGCAGGTGGTAAAGGGCGGACATCGCTGAACACTCCTCAGGAAGTAGTTAAGTACGTCGATGAATTAGGCGGTAGCACCTCATTAATTAACGAATTAGTGAAGTACTCAAAACTAACAGCTAAGGTCGACAGCGTCTTACTTCAAGACGGGTTTACACTATACCATCACGCCATAGCTTTCGACATCAGAGGTAGGTGGGTCGTTATACAGCAGGGTATGAATCTGGAGAACAAGCTTGCACGTAGATACCACATAGCTTGGTTCACAGCAAATGCGGTTGACGAAGAGCCTCACTCAGGTATATCATCAAACCAAGTGAGTAAGGTACTTAACCTAACTGATAGAGAGTCCAGGGATTGTAAGGAAGTTATCTTAGACCTAGTTAACGAAAACCCTAAAAAGTTAGTCAAAATGATGTATGAGGTAAACAGCGTTCTAACAGGCACTATACCGCTACACTCATACATATCTTTAGGGGTAAGCCGCCCAGTAAATGAAGTTAGACTTAAAGACCGTAACATCCCTTACTATAAACCTATCAGGATCAGTAAATCACTTATAGCTAAGTTAGAAAGGGTTTATGAGGTAAAACCATCAACAATTCAAGATATGCTGCTGATCTCACAGCTAGGGAGCGAGGTCGTTAGGGCTTTAAGCCTAATTTCTGAGTTAATATATAAGGAACCGCCATCACTTAGAGATCCGGTAACCCACCCATACGACCCATTCAAGTACGCCTTCGCTGTAGGTGGCAAGGATGGAGTTCCATTTCCGATAAAGAGAGAACTAATGATTGCTGTAATTAAGGAGTTGGAGGAAGTCATTAAAGACGCTGAGTTAGGTAGTAAGGAAAAATTAGTTGCCTTCAGAGGACTTAATAGGCTTATTTCAAATGAATCAACACATGCGATTTAAGGAGTTTACCAAAAAATACATGGTAATATTTGACTAGTTAATTCATAGAAGCCTTTCATATCTTTCTGCAGTAAAGCCCCAGTTAACTATATTCCACCAATTCTCGAGGTACTTCTTTCTGTCGTTTCTGTAGTCTATATAGTATGCGTGTTCGAAAGCGTCTACAACTAGGAGTATTTGAAACATAGGATATACGTTAGTGTTATGTTTTTCTATCTGCATTATTATGAGCCTACCGGTCTGCCTGCAGTAAGTAAGTGCAGCCCAACCTGAGCCCTCTACAGTCAATGCAGCCTCAGTAAATTCTTGTTTGAATCTATCTAAGCTCCCAAAGTCTTCAACGATCTTATCCTCTAACCTCCCACCCGGTCTATCCCCTCCTCTGGACTTAGGCGCCATGCTATTCCAGTAGATGCTGTGTAGTACATGACCGCCGATGTTGAAAGAGAGGACTTTTAGTGCAGCTTTGACGTCGAAAGACCTGTTTTCACGCCTAGCCTCATCCATCATTTGTAGGATCTTATTAGCACCATCAACGTATGCCTTATGGTGTATCTCGTAGTGTATTCTAAGTTGCTCCCTGCTTATGTATGGTTCGAGAGACTCATAAGAGTAGGGCAGTGAAGGTAGCTCATATAACTTCCTAATTTTAGACATGTTATTACCGACTAATTACATTTGCATCAAATTATTTATATTTAATCTTCGAAAATCAAACACATAAAGTCAGTTTAATTTATTGCCACACTCTAATTTATGGTTGATGAAGCCGCACTTAATCATAAACACAGTACTTCGCACATACACTGTGTAAGAGGGAATAAACTTATTTCAATCCTCTACGCATTAACCAGTTTAGAATTAAATCAAAGAGCAATACATATTGCTAGCCGTATCGCGGCAGACAATCACCGAGAAAGCGATATACCTATAAACTCTACGACGGGTCGTCAACCCTCACTCAACACACTCCATAACCTTATCAATTTAATAGGCTTAAACGTTCTGATAATGTGGTGATGTTAGTTGCCAAAAGGTGACTTACTAGACTTTATTAGAAATGAGGTTAGGGGTGTTGTATATCATAACAGTATCTTAGATGAAGTAAAGTTAAGTGGTAGGAGTTATCCTAGAAGTGGTAGGTACCTAATTGAGGTTGATGAACCTCAACTAGATGCGCTATACTTAACAATTATAGCTGTGCTTAACGAACCGGTGAATAAGGTGTTGTGGAAGGTTGGGATCGATGGGTTAAACATAACCCGCGAATTTAAGCCGCAGGTCGTGAATGAGTCATCGATAGGCAGTATATACACTACCCACGTGTTTGATTTAAGTAAAGTAGTTAAGGGAGGTAAGACTTATACCCTAACCATCTCATGCGATTCATCAAAACCTGTAGCTATAAATGGGTTAGAGTTAGTGGGTGTGAAGAGGGTTGAAACAGTCTCAACAGAGCTTTCATATAAAGCTGGATGCGTTCTCCTCAACCCATCCGAAACTTACTCACTCAAATCTATTTCCCCGAAAGTAGGTCCCTACAACATCTCACTATTCATGAACATACCCTCAAGGAATGCTTTTGTAGACATAGCTTTAAACGACGTATATACAAAGACGATAAACAATCTACTTGGTTTAAACAACGTTCAACTATCTGATATCAAATCATTCAGCGAGAGGACTTTAACTATCAAGCATAGAGATACCGCTGAAATGTATCACCCACGATTCGTTGGGATTTACTCGGTACTTGAGTATAACGTTAGTTGTAGAGGTCCTGAACTTAACGTGACTTTAGATGATGTCTCATGCGTTAATGATTCCTGCAGAGTCTTTATAAATATTAGGAATGATGGTGACATAGCTTGTGATAACGTGATGATTGTAGGGTTCTCAGCTGGAAACATGTTGATACGTGATGTGATTAGCACTATAAAACCTGGTGAGGAAATCCGTAAGACCTATAACATAGGCGTTAAGGGTTTCGATAATAGGTTAGTTATTAAAGTCGTCTATAGGAGGTTCGGCAAGCAAATCATTAACGAGGCAAAGTTGACGATACCTCTAAAAAGGTCTTAAGTCCATACGCGCACCCGTATTACATCCTCATTAGTAGATCTACTAAAAACGCTAGTATACCTGTAAACATAGCCACCTTGGTGTAACTCCTTAATGAAGAAGAAACCCTAACTACATCTACATCTGAATTAGCTTTAACTAGCTTAACAATTGAATAGATCAGCAAAGCATCAGTCACCACCACTAGTGTTAGGTAAGGAAATCCATACATCCCTGATAGATAGGGATACGGGGAAAACATGATTATGAAAACCATTAACACTAATGATACCTTAGACGCATATTTAACACCTCTAGTTACGGCTAAAGTCTTAACACCCATCCTAGAATCACCCACCACATCCTCTACCCCCTTAATAACTTCCCTCATCAACGTGAATGTGAAGGCATAAGTCGCAGGTATCAGCGAATAAGTAGCTAATGCTATATTTCCGTAAATTTCGGAGAGTGAGAGACCGCCAAAAACGATGGAATTCGCACTTACAATACTTACCACTAAGTTACCTACTAACCCCTCCTTCTTCAATCTCTTGGAGTACGCAACCACTAGCAATGCGTTGAAGGCAGCATAAGTAAACGTTGCAGGCCCGACAAATAACGAAGTAGCTACACCAACCAATATTGAAGCAATGCTTAGAGCCAATGCTTCACCCCTACTGACACGGCCTGAAGGTATAGGCCTAGCCGGTTTATTAACCGAATCTATTTCTGCATCATAATAGTCATTAATGACGTACCCGCCAGCAGCAACTAGAATGACTGTAACCAACGGAATTAAAGTCGATGGGTAGTTTAAGGATTTACCACTACCTACGAATGTGTAGGCGGTGGCAAACCCTAGAAAGAAGGCCATCACAGAAACAAATAAGTTATGAACCCTCAATATCTCAACAAAGCCGCTCAACCTCCACATAAGTCTATTCAAGTTTAACCACCTAAGGATGTAGTTTACGTTCAGTATCTATAAACTCAAAACCTCCTTATTAAATTAAGACCTCAAAAAATGGTACGCGCTACCAATTAAGTATTAAATTACATAATTATGTATTAAGTATTGATGTTAGGTATGAGTACAAGTAAGAGGAGGTTTGGGGTTGCACTTTCATCGGAGTTAGCTAATGAATTAGATAACATTGTCAGGAACTTCAGCGTCGATAGATCTAAGGTCGTCGAACACGCAGTTAAGGGATTCCTAACAGAGTTCATCCACTATCGAAGACCTCATAAATGTACCGGTGTTTTAATACTCTTTAGCCGTGAGCATGATGCAGCAACCACTACCAACCTCATTGACGAATATAAGGATATAGTACTAGCTTACACCCACCAACACGTAGGCACACACTGCGTTGAGGTTCTAATAGTGAACGGTGATTCGGAAGTAATATCTGACTTACATAAGAAGGCTTTAAACTATAGCTGTAGATGTAGGTACATACCCTTAGATTACGAATGACTTACTTCCCCCAATAGGTCATCTGAAATCAACTTGAAGTCATTGCCACCACCGAAGAATCGCTGACAACATCCTTAGCTACTTGAACTAGTATAGCTTAATTATTTATACTCGTATTGGAAATATGGGTGATGTAGTTGCCTAAAACTAGAAATAAGTGTAACGTATGTGGTAAGATTTACCCCGAAGGGCAAGGAATTACTTTAGTTGTGAGTGATGAGGTAGTAACGCTACATAGTAGGAGGTGCGCCGTTAAGTTTTTAAAAGCTATCATTGATGGTTTAGGCCCAGACGTTTCTAGGGAAGTAGTTAAAAAGGTTAAGAAAGAATTCGAAGAAATAGTGAGTAAGCAGGCTTTAAAGACATCGAAGAAGATTTAATAACTTCCCATATAGATTAAATCTCCCGTAACGCCTTAATCACGCATTCCCTAGATATTAGCCCAACTAAAAAGCCTTTAGAATTGATGACCGGTAGACAACTAATTCTATTCTTAATCATGATGTCCGAGGCTCTGGCTAAGTCATCACCTTCCTCAACAGTTATAGGGTCATACGTCATGACGTCTGACGCTACGAGAAACGAACGCGATATTAGTAAATCGTAGTTAAGGTTTCTACGCTTACGCTTAAACGGTTGGAAGTCTATGTTAACCCCTAATAACGCATTAAGCACATCTACCTTAGCTATAACTCCTATAGGTTTACCTCCATCAACCACAATAAGTCTCTTCAGCTCAGATTGCATAAGCGCATCAATAATGTAATATATGCTATGTGTTGGTGAAACAGTGGGAGGATCCTTAACCATGAAGTCAGACACCCTAAAAATGTTATGGAACCTGCTTGAGAAAAACCTTAATACATCGTACTTAGTTATTATACCTACAAGCTTCTTATCCTTGTCGATAACTGGCAAAGAACTTATCTCATACTTAATCATGGAGTGAGCAGCGGACTTCAAGGTCTTATTGGGGGGTATGGCGTATACAGGGGTTGTCATTATCTCATCAACTGCTATCGTATCTAGGGGTTTTACGTATCTCCTACGATTGAATGCTATCTTAGCAAAGTCGCTTTTACACACTATGCCGGTAACCTCACCATCTTCTGTTATTACGACCCTACCGATTTTATGTGCAAGCATTAAATTCCTTATATGAGTCAACGGATCTTCCTTAGTGGCTGTAATCACTGGAGCACTCATATATGATGATACTTTAGGAACCATACCATCACCGATTAAAACAGATGAACAGCATCACGATAATTTAAACTAATCCAGATATTTAATTATTTATGATTTCATTAACTCCTGTCACGCTGGATTGTAGGCGCGACTAACTTAGTAATTCTGCTCGGTCCAGGAATCCTTAATATCAGTTCGTTTAGGTCTATGTATCTCAACCTCCTATCACTCTTTATGAAGAATTCCCTCAACCTCTTAGCGACTAATTCCTTCTTATCAGTACCTGGGTTTAGTACAGCATAGTAACTACATCTACTACTTACGTAATTATCAGGTCCGACTAGTAGTTTATAGTAGTTATTATCCACTATTAAAACGCCAATAGCTAGTTCTAACTTAACGTTCTTTACGTAGTTCTTCTCACCGTACACCATGAAAGAGCCGGGAGCTAAGTACTCGCCTGATGGTGGTTTCTTACTTACTTGCCTGCCTAAAACCCAGAAAACGTCTAAGCTCCCAAGACCTTCCTTCCATCCCCTGCTATAGCACGCAGCTAGAGTTGCTACCTCAAGTAAAGTGCTCTGTAGGGGGGTTCTCCCACTAGATTTAAGTATGAATACCGAAGCGCCGCTAATGTCTGCATGCATGAAAACATCATCATCCCCTAGGTACTTCCTCACCAACTTCTCGTTCTGGCTGAAGTCCTTACCTCCTAATGCTAAGTAACCCTCAGATGTTATGATCCAGTGATATTTGTCGTACCAATCGACCTTCTTCGATAGGGGTGGCGCACTTAATGATTCCTTCTCTAGGATGAGTGAACCTCTTTTACTGTACAAACCCTCCCTCACTTCCTTAACTTTTCTAACCTTATCTTCAAGTTCTTTTATTTGCATCTTAACCTTAATTAAGTAATCATTAATACCCTCCCTTACATTAAGTTCTATAGGGGTGCCATCAACTTTCACTATGAAGGTCCCATCACTTTTGTTATACGTAGATATGCCGCAGGAACTTATGTGTTCCCAGCCATGCCTCTTAACAGTGTTCCAAACACACCTATAGACGTCGTCTAGGACAGCGTAATTTAAAGTTATTAAGTCATGGATAGCTTTAAGTTCCATCAACCTGTCGTTATAGCTCCTTAATTCGTCTTCAAGCCCTTTAATTATTCTATCAACCTTAGCTATCTCTTCCTCCAATAACTTAGAGTCCTGAGTAACGACCTCACTAGTAAATAACTTATGGAAGTACTCATCTACAGCTTCATTAAATGTTTGAAAGGTCAGTAAGTCCAGACCTTCTTCAAGCTTTGAAGGCTTAAAGGGGAGAAACGAAACATAACTACCGCCCTTAGCTATAATACACGGTTCAGGTTTCTCAATAACTCTGTTTACGAAGTGTATCAACCTACTCCTGATTTCGGAAACGACATCCTCTGAAATTACATCTCCGCCTCCCCAACTCTTCAACACTTCGTTAGCTACCTCAGGCGGTATCCCTAAACCTCTTACTAACCCCCGAAGTATGTTGTCGTACTTACTGAGTATTTCAACCCAGTCCCCCGTGCTTAACTCTCTGAAATCCCTATAAGTGGGCGGTAATGTATAGCCCCTCCCAGTGATGACTTTCCTATCCTTAACTTTAAGCTCCTTACTGGTTACTAATACCTTATTCCCAGAGTTTACTAGCGTTACTATACCTCGGGGAATTAACTCTAAATAAAGACTGAGGACACCATCCCCACCTTCAAGTTCTAAGACGGCGATCCTTTCGAATCCAACTTGCTTAATGTTTAGTATTCTTAAGTTATTTAAGTACCTCCTAAATAATGTTGTCCTGCCTAAGACGTCAAGTTTAGATAATCTCCTAATTACGTGAATTCTCTCCGCAGGTTTTAGCAGAAGGTATAGAGCCTCTTCATGAGTTCTCAGCTTCATTACGATGCTGCCTAAAGCATCTACGTATACGTTATCTACGTACGTGCCCACTATTTTACGTCTTAATTCCTCTACAATAACTGCTAAGTCTAGAGAGGTGAAAGCCTTCTTTACGGATGTATCTTTAGCACGCATCTTATCCTTAGTAAATTCACTACTACTTAAATATGTTTGATTTAAGTTAATTTTGGTGTATTTAGTGGATATAGTGACTCTTAAAGCTGTTTACGGGATAGTTTCAGGGACTGTACTGTATTTACTTACTTTAACCCTGAAGATGTTCGGCATATCTGTCTTTACGGACTACATATTGGTTGCAGCATATCTATTACTATACGTTGGGTATATCCCTTTAATGAACCTCCTAAATATGCATCAAAAGAAGCACCTAACTAAAGGTATTGCTGTATATTACTCCGTATCTTTCCTAACTTGGGTCATCATCTACGATATAGCTCCTCTACGGTGATGCTAATCCAAGTGAGGGATATATCCCTGAGCGAAGTTAATGGATGTATTAAGTGGTATAACACCTTATCACGTAGTTACGATGAGCTTTATGGTGAGGAGCAGAAAGTTAAATATGGGAAAATCATTAAACACCTGAGTAGAGGCTTGAATTCGGTTCTTGACGTGGGCTGCGGGACTGGGAGTTTATTGGAGTACTTAATAGATTCTGGGTATTCAGTGTTGCGCTACATCTGTATAGATGTTAGCGATAAACTCGTTGAAATAGCTTCAAGTAGGTTTAGAGACGATAAATATAAAAATACGTTTACGGACCTCGTTGTAGCGGACCTTACGTTCCCACCTATTAGGTCTGAATTAAAGTTAGATTTAGTGGCCATGATTACTGTATTGAAGGAGAGCTACAACATATCTAATATAGTGAGTAAGTACTTAAGTGTGGTTGGGGAGAATGGATTCTTAGTTTATACGGTAATTAAGAAAGTTAAGGATGGGTCTAGGAGTGATGAATTAAGGTATGAGGACGCATATATAGTGGGTAAGTCAGGTAAATTTATGGAAATCGAGGCCCGCGATTCTTAATAGATTACCCAACTACGACCTCAAATATCGATTCATAAGCGCTTAACGATACGTCATACTTAATCTATCCAATCCTTAACGTTGATTTTCTTAGGTATATACTCGTCCATCAGGAACTTGAGTCCCTTACTCGTCAGCGCTTCTATCTCCAGTTTCGCCTCCTTATCCATGAATATATCAATCTCGCTCTTCCATCTAGGTGTCTGGAACCACTTATAGTTTATCAGTTCTTTAGCCCTCTTTATATCTCTCTCCTTTGCTCTAATTATGTAGTTCTTTCTCTCAGCTTCTGAGAGGTATGGATTCTTCTTAATGGAGGGATTACCGAAGATGTCTGAAGGCATCACACCCAAAAACCTTAAGTCAGGCGTAGCTAACCTCTCACTCTCGTATGAAAGCGTTATAGAACCTATTTTGAAGACGCTATATATGTACCACCCATAGGGATCGCTATTATGGTAGATTACCCCATAAGAACCTACGAATGAGTTACATAGAGGTACCATGAAGTCGTACACGTAGCCTGAGTAATTCTCTTCGGAGATTTCAGTAACTTCCGTTAAAGTTACTTGACTGGAGGGAACGTATCTAGGGCCTGCGTGCTTGGAAGTCGGAATATATATCTTAACAACATCTCCAGATTCTTCAACACCGTAGGGTGATATACCTAGGGAGAGTAAAACGTTAAATACCTTCTTAGCTCTTACTTTACCATCTATAATAATTTGAGGGGCCACTCCATCATACTCTATGTATGCGTTATCTACTAACCGTTGTGTAATTTGAGGTAGATGATCGGTTAGGACTTCATCACCATATGTTGAAGTTACTGCTGGAGGTAAATCACGCAAATTAAACGTTTCTAAACCATCATACGTTAAGTAGGTATTGACTGGGTCACCTAAGTCATATACCCTAAGTTTAGAGAGATGCTTATATACGGTAAGTGTTTCAGACATCGGCGGTAGTTGAGTCGCTACTAATATTTTATCTCCAGGCCTTAAACTTCCTGCCGAGGTAACCGTTATAGCTCCCTCTCTAGAGACGAAGATCGAGTGCCCTTTCGTAACCTTGATTGTACCTCTGCTGTTAGTCCTTATAGATAATAACTTATCGTTTATCCAGTGCCTGTATGCGTAGCCTATCTTCCTCCACTCGATGTTTCCCGAAACTGGATCCCATGCAGGGACCTCAACGTCTATTAAAACTCTTTCCATCTCACGGCTACTGAAGTACTTACCTATTAACGTCTCAACAGGTCCGATACTAACTACCCCCTCCTTAGGATCTCTGACTACCACAACTTCATCTGCCGGTATGCTATCCGTTATTATGTATGTAGGGAGTTTTAATTCATCACTTAATCTCCTTACGAATCTTCTAGTGGCTCTGTCAGGCTGGCCTGCGCTAGTTATTAGGAGCGTCTTATACTTCCTCCAGAAACCGGCTCTGTGGAGTTGTTGAAACACAGCGTCCTTCTCAACGATCAATACGTAATCAGCATCTACGTCTAAGAATTCTATTAGGTCGGGAGTAGGTTCTATCGAGTAGGCTCCGTGCCCCATCTTACTTAAGTCTATGACGTCATCTCCAGACCTTATCCTCATATTACCTACTACCTTACCTTTCTCTTTACTTAGTATCAGCAATTCCTCCCTAAGCATATCTATGAATACTTCGATGTCTCTAATGATGCCGTCAGACTCCTTCTGCTCGTCCCAAGTGTTTTCATTTTCGATCTTACCTCTGGCGGTGCGGTATCTTATAGTGTGTTTACCTCTGTAGAATAGGTCACGGATCGTTGGGTACTCGTTACTTATTAATGACTCGTAGATTATTCTAGCCATAAGCACTGACTGCATGAATTTCTTTGCCTCCCTAACGTCTAGGAGGGTTCTACTCAGCGTCTCCGGACCCAACAGTAAGAGTTTCCTCTTATCGTCATATATTGTGTTACTTAAGGTGCGTTTAGGGAGTACTATGGTTGGGCTCTCCCCTCTACTTATTTGTTTGATTAGTTCCTTAAACTTCTCAGTTATAACGCCTACTGCCTTATCTCTAGCCCTTCTATCAACTGAAGAAGTTAACTGCACTGTATCACCTACTCAACACTTAAGACGACATCACCTACTCCCTTAATCTTAACATTCTTAAATTTCTTCAGCACTAAATCCATTAACATATTCGCTATAGATTCATGCGATGATTCATTAGTGATCTTAGCTAATGAAGATGCTATGTCTGGAATGTACTTAACGATGCTAACTGCTTTCTCCGCCTCCTCAAATTCTTTACGTCTCCTAACTATGTATGCCTTCAACTCCCTAGCCACATCTCTTATACAGTTCTCAACTTCCTTTTCGACTTCAGGCACATCAGCTATGCTTTCCTTACCCACACCCTTATACGGAACCTTAGTACTGCAGATATGGACTAATACAACTAGTGGGGAAGGCCACTTTATCTCGTAGATGTCCCACTTAATAGTACCACTCTTAGGCTCAATTACCTTCCACGTAACATCAGAACTCTCATCATAGAGTAACGGTATCTTATTAGCAAATCTAAGGAGTATAGGTTCCTCAGCCGGTGGAATATCCCCACCATAAGCGATTCCGGCCTCAACGATGAAAGCGTGTCCTTCATATACTCTTGGCCTACGTGTTTTCGCGGCAACGAACTCCGGTTTTAAAATACTTTTTAAACCGGTCTTTATTATTTCCTCACCTAAGTATGATAGGTGATCTGCTCTTGGGGGTTTGAAGTTATCATATGCCTTCAACGTCTTGACAAGAAGCTCTATATCCTCAGCAGTTAAGTTCCTTGGATCTTTTAATGGGTCTAACTTAACCGTGTTTATGATGGAGTTAGCAGTTACTTCACCAATTCCTTGAAATTCCTTAACTAGGAATTCCTTAAGAGTTTTAGTAGTTGATGACTGAATCAACATCTTAAATAACTCCATATCCACACCTTGCGGATGGGGTTTAACCTCACGCGGCGGTTTAGGCATTAACGTAGTACTTCTCTCAAAATAGACTATGTTATTCGACGGATCTTTAAACACTATTGACGCGTAAGGAGCTATTATGGCAGTCCTCTTCAAGTACTCATATATTTTCGGCTTAGCCCTATTCCAATCACCCTCTAAGAACAACTTAACTATAGTGCCATGCCAATCACTCTCCTTTCTAAGTGATGCCTTGTAAAGAATTACAGGCCTATTCTCCTTAACATCTATTGATAGTCTAAAAATGTAAATCCTAGAGGAATTTATTGTCGAGGAAATAACCTCAACGGGTTTACCAGTAGTTAGCTGCCCGTAAAGAACTGCCATCTTAGCGCCTAGGCCGAACATCCCTCTAGTTTGCCGAAGTACGTATTTAGAGCTGTACAGCAACTGAGCAAATGCCTGAGGTATGTTATCTGGAGGTATGCCTATCCCGTTGTCCTCCACGCTAATTAGGTAGATGTCAGGTCTTTCAGGTACGACGTCAGAGTCTATGGAGACCTTAATAACCGGCAGTATACCGTGGGAATCCGCAGCATCTAAGGCGTTCTCCACCAACTCCCGAACCGCTTGGTAAATAGCTCTGACAGGGTTTGAAAACCCTGCAATCTCTTTATTACGGTAGAAGAACTCGGCAGCACTTAGGCTTCTAAACTTCTCGCCGCTTGAGATGCTCATACTTACTATCACGCACCATATGATTATCTATCCTAAATAAATCTTTTAAGGGCGAAGCCTTAACGACTTAAGTTAAGTAGCTTAGTAATTATTTAAATATGGTTAAATCAGCCCCGAGTAATTGGCCTGGGACATTTCTCTTCATGCGAACTACTACCACGTTGTTCCTCCTGCTGTGGATTTTAACTACCCTACCTCGATATATGTTGCCACCTAAATCCTTTATCAACACTTTATACCCTATTAGGGAGTCGACGTTAGGGTTCTTATTGCTAGTAACCTTAACCAGTAAGTAGTTAGTCAGTTGTTTAACCTTACCGACCCTGTAATTTAGGACGATACCTTGAGCAGTATCTGCTGTGTGCTCAACCATCCCCTCTCGCCATAAAGTAATAAGTTAATTGAGGTTTTAAAAGCTTGAAAGACTTCACTTATAAGGTACTTTACCACATTAATTATTTAGATGTGCGGGGAAGTCAGTTGGTGAAGTTCGTTGCAGACTCTATGTTAGGCAACTTAGCTAGGTGGTTACGTTTACTTGGTTATGATACTCTATACTTCCGTAATGCTGAGGATTGGAAGCTTCTTCACCTAGCGGAAGATGATGAAAGGGTTTTACTTACTAAGGACTTAGGTCTCTATAGGAAGGCCGTTAAGAAAGGCATTACATCGATTTACATAGAGTCCTCTGATGTCGCGGAGTCCTTAGCGACTCTCTCGAGGAAGTTGGGAATTCGATTAATGTTCGATAAGTCCAACACTAGATGCCCGTTATGCAATACTTTGCTAGTAGTTATTTCTAAGGCTGAGGCTCTACACTTAATTCCGAAGGATGTAGGTAGGAAGTACGAAAACTTCTGGAAATGCCCTAAGTGCTCTAAGGTGTTCTGGCAGGGTAATCACTGGGATACTATAGGAAGGGTAATAAATGAGGCTAATAACCTAGTAGGTGGTGTTAGCAGTGGATGAGTCCGTAGGTCCTGACGATTTAAGCGTTGATGATGGTGTCTTCCTAGTTAGATTGGCTAGGGAAGCTGTTGAAAAGTACTTGAAGGAGGGGAAGGTATTTAGACCTCCTCAAAATACTCCAGCTAAACTTATGCTTAAGGGTATGTCGTTTGTAACGATACGTAAATTAATTTTTGATAAATACGAGTTGAGAGGCTGTATAGGTTACCTACATCCCATAGAGCCCCTAGCACTTAACGTAGTTAACGCTGCTATAGCTGCGGCTGTAGAGGACCCTAGATTCAATCCTATGAGTGAAGTTGAGTTAAACAGTGTTATATTTGAGGTATCGGTGCTGTCGACACCGAAGACCCTGGTTAGTAAGGGCTGGGACTTAATTAATGAAGTTAAGGTAGGTGTTGATGGGTTAGTTATAGAGTATGGGGTAAATAAGGGGTTGTTACTGCCTGAAGTCCCTATAGAATATTGCTGGGATGGTGAGACTTTCCTAAGTGAGACTTGCTTAAAGGCCGGCTTACCGCCTGATTGCTGGCTCCACCCAAGAGTTAAGGTCCAGAAATTCAACGCAGCTGTATTTAAGGAGTTAAGACCTCACGGAGATGTGGTTATGGTGGATTTATTGAGTGAATATAGACGTAACTGCGGACATATCGCGAACCCTCAGCAATAGATTAGTGCTGCAGTAATTCGGTTAAGTAAATAAGCTTATAATTACTGCGGTCGGAATTAGTTTTAGGTAAGCTAATTTATGAGAGTTAAGTTACTGGCTTACAACCACTTGGACGGAAGTGTTAAGGCACTCGTCATGCTGGGGTTTAAGGTTTCCTCCGGCAGGGTTAGGGAGAAGGGGATCGACCACTACCTTAAGGACCACTCCGAAGATTTAAGTGGTTGGATGATTGAAGGCGTTAAATACCCTTCAGTCCTTGAGCACGTAGTCTTCACTTTCTACATAGAGGGTATTTCGAGAGTTACGAGCCATCAGTTAATAAGGCATAGATTAGCTTCATACACTCAAGAATCTCAGAGATACTCATCAATTAGTAAGGACTACGTAATCCCTGAGACGGTTGTGAAGGCAGGCCTCGGCGAGAGATTTAAGAAGTTCATGGAGGATGCGTTTAAACTCTACGAAGAATTCGTTAATGTCGGTATCCCCTACGAAGATGCTAGGTACGTATTACCTCAGGCAGTAACTACAAGGCTTATAATGACTTTAAATCTGAGGGAGCTACTACACATAGCATGCTTAAGGCTTTCCAAAGATGCTCAGTGGGAGATAAGAGAACTTGTTCGCAACATGGTTACTGAGGTCAGTAACGTGTTGCCGGAGATCAATAAGTTAGTTGAGCGTTACTGTAGGGAGGTGTAGTTAAGTGATCCTCTCTGACTTTGACTTAAGGGCCTACCTCAGTAGCGGTAGGTTGAGGGTAGACCCATTCTCTGAGGAGATTGTGAGGGAAAACGGTATCGACCTAAGGTTAGGTAAAAACTACTGCATGGTTGTTGAGTCAGATAGCGTCTTAAACCTATCGAAAAATGAAGATTTAAGCAAGTACTATGAATGCAGTGAGTCTGAAGAATTTATTCTGAAACCCAATAAGAGGTACTTACTCCATACGCTTGAGTACGTCTCCCTCCCTCCTGAGTTGATGGGTTTCGTGGAGCTGAGGTCTACGTTCGCTAGGTTAGGCCTTATGATACCTCCAACAATAATTGATGGTGGTTTTGAGGGGCAGATAACTATTGAGGTATTATCCACTTCGTTCCCAATTAACCTTAAGGCAGGGATTAGGTTCCTACATGTGGTGTTTTCGAAGCTGACTACACCTGTTAGTAAGCCGTATAGAGGGAAGTATCAGGGGCAGAAGGGAGTTAAACTACCTGTACTAAAGGACTGAAACATTCAGTGGGCTCCTAAGTCTTCATTAATTATCTGTGACCGCCACACTCATCATTCTGCTATACGGTCCTAAAATCTGTTATCTACATATGTATATAATTCTTAATGAAGTTGGATTGGGGACTTTATCCTTCGAAGTTAGCTTAAATAGTTTGTGATGATTCAGATCTTCAGTACCTTATTGACTACCTCACCTGGTAAGTCAACAGCCCTAACAACTTTAGCTGTCTTAGGCGGTCTTTTAACGCATATGTTTAGAGGAACGTATCGTGCTGGGTTATCTTCAGCTCTACTCTTAAGGACTCTAACCTTTAAATACCTCTCCTTACCTAATTCGATGTATATGTACTTCTCCTTCTTAAGACCCATCATCCCGACCTAATTAACTTAATTTCAGGTGGCTTTAAAAGTATTTTACCTCTTTGATGATTTACTACGTGGTTGACTGTGATTGCATGATAAGGATTTCATATGGTCTGACATAGTTAGTAAGGTATCTAGATGCTCTAAATGCCAGCTACATAAGTACAGGAATAAACCGGTGCCTGGTGAGGGACCCTTAAGCAGTAAGCTATTATTCATTGGTGAGGCTCCAGGTCAGAAGGAGGATGAGGAGGGAAGGCCTTTCGTAGGTTCTGCCGGTAAATTACTTACTGAGATGCTTGAAGGTAGAGGTATCGCTAGGTCTGACGTATTTATAACTAACGTAGTGAGATGTAGGCCTCCTAACAATAGGGAGCCCAGCGATGATGAGATTACGGCATGCGGTGAATACACCACATCTATAATTAAGTTAGTGAACCCTAAGTTACTAGTTACTTTAGGGAACCACGCTGGTAGATTTATTTTTGGCTTAGTCGGTATTAAATGGGCTGGTGTTAGTAGGATGAGGGGAAGGTGGGTTAAAGTTGATTTGCTAGGTCTTAAAGACGTTTATTTATTTCCTACCTTCCATCCAGCTACAGCCCTCTACAACCCTAACGTTAAGTCTATATTGGATTTAGACTTCGATATCATTAAGGACCTCTACGTAGGTCTCTCAAAAGAGTCTGTGGGTAGGAGGTCGCCATCGTTGCTTGATTTTATTCAGGGTGGGACCCATTAGCCTGAAATCCAACTACGACGATTTGAGGAAGGTTATTGAGGAGAAGATTAGGGAGTTGAGGAAGGAGTTAGAGATGTATGAGTCTATGTTGAAGGTCTTAGATAGGGTGGGTAGGACTTCTGAGAAAGTTGACGATAAGAAACTTAAGGAGGAGGTAATCACGCTGAAGGACAGTGACGACAATATAGTTGCAACCATCACATTTACCGCCAATAAGGTTAAGGTAGTCCCCCTCATTAAGATAGATAGCGGGCATAGACTAGTTAAATCATATCTAACTAAGTTCTTGGAGGAGAAGAAGACCTCCTCAATAGGTAGGGTGAGTAGGTACGACATTAGAGATGCTGATGGCTATGTATCTGAGATAGTTATTGAGGGGAACTTCAACGAGTACTTCATAGTTGAGTTGGAGGCAGCTGTGATGTACGTAATTAATTCGTTGCCTAAGGAGCCTTCAGATTAACTCTGAGCAGACATCTTAAGTCTTCTTGCCGGTTCTCATCATCTAATCACTTAATAGTTTAAATTCCTTAAATTTTTAATTTAACACATTCGATGTAATTCTAGGGGATTGTGGACTTCATAATACTGGCTGAAACGTTTGAGAAGTTGGAAGGTACTACCAGCAGAATTCAGCTTACGAACGTGTTGGTCGACCTCTTCAGAAAGACCCCTTCAGACATCATCGATAAGGTCATATACCTAATGCAGGGGAGGTTGTGGCCTGAGTGGAGTGGTTTTCCAGAGTTAGGTGTTGGTGAGAGGTTCCTGATTAAGGCAGTGTCCATAGCTACGAAAACGAGTGAGGCTGAGGTTGAGAAGCTCTATAAGCAGTTAGGCGATCTTGGTAGAGCTGTCGAGTTACTGAAGCAGAGAGGTGCTTTAGGGGGTTTAACTCAATTCCTTTCAGGCCCTAAGCTAGGTACGAGATTAAGCGTTGGGAGGGTTTACGATACGTTAAGTAGGGTAGCTTCGATGGTTGGGGAAGGGAGTAGAGATATTAAGATTAAGTTGATTGCAGGGCTTTTAATGGATGCTGAACCGTTAGAGGCTAAGTACTTAGTACGTCTAATCGAGGGTAGGCTGAGGTTAGGTATCGGGGATGCAACTGTTTTAGACGCGTTAGCCATTTGTTTCGGCGGCTCTCAAAGCTATAGAGCTGTTGTTGAGAGAGCCTATAACATTAGGGCTGATTTAGGAAACGTTGCTAAGGCCTTAGCGTTTGGAGGTATTGAATCCCTTAAGAACATAGAGCCTAAGGTTGGGGTTCCCATAAGGCCTATGCTTGCTGAGAGGTTAAGTGACCCTAAGGAAATTCTGGGGAAGGTCGGCGGTAAAGCCTTAGTTGAATTTAAATATGATGGGGAGAGAGCTCAAATCCATAGGGGCGGTAACAGTATTTGGATCTTCTCTAGAAGGCTTGAGAACATTACCCATCAATACCCTGACGTAGTTGAGGTACTTCTAGATGGGCTGAGGTGTAGGGAGGCAATAGTTGAGGGTGAGATAGTTGCTGTAGACCCCAATACCAACGAATTGAAGGCGTTTCAGGAATTAATGCATAGGAAGAGGAAGCATGATGTCCATGAGGCCGTTAAGGAGTTCCCAGTTAAGCTCTACCTCTTCGACGCACTCTACGTTGATGGTGAGGACCTCACCCTAAAACCGATAACTGTTAGAAAGAAGTACCTTCAGGACATCGTCGTCCAAAGCGATAATTTGAGGTTAGCGGATTTAACCATCACCGACGATCCAGAGACGCTTGAGAGATTCTTCCTAAAAGCTATTGAAGCAGGCTGCGAGGGTGTTGTCGTGAAGGCCGTGCATGATCAGGCTATTTATCAGGCAGGTGCTAGGGGTTGGCTTTGGATTAAGTATAAGAGGGATTATAAGAGTGAGATGATTGATACGGTAGACTTAGTTGTTGTCGGTGCTTTCCATGGCAGAGGTAGGCGTGGCGGGAAGTACGGGGCACTACTTATGGCTGCATACGAACCGGATACAGATACGTTTCAAACAGTATGTAAAGTCGGTTCGGGCTTCACAGATGAGGATTTGGAGAAGATTCCGTCACTGATTCAGCCATATGTAATTGACCATAAACACCCTAGGGTGGACTCTGAGTTAGAGCCTGATGTGTGGGTAGTTCCAGCGCTAGTGGCTGAGGTGATAGGTGCTGAGTTAACTCTATCTCCACTCCACACATGCGGTAGAGGTAAGGTAGGGGAAGGTGTTGGAATCTCCATTAGGTTCCCAAGGTTTTTGAGGTGGAGGGATGAGAAGAGCGCTGAGGACGCAACAAGAGTTGATGAGCTTATTGAGATGTATAAGAGACAGCTTAGAAAAATTACTGAGGAAGTCTCTCAGGAGCAGGTATAGTTAAGGCTTCTTAGACCGTCTAAAAATTATTTATGTGGCTGTGGCGATTATTACTCTCCTACTCTTACTCACTAATTTCAACTTCCCCTGATTCATTAATTCCTTAATGATGCTTCTAGCGATGCCGATGCTGACTCCAAGCTTTGATGAGAGCGTGTAAGGGGTCACGATGTTTAAGTTGCTTACCTCCTTACTAGCTCTATCAACTAAGGATTCATCCAATATCGTTGTCTGTGTTTTCCTATCACGTTGTTCTGACTTCCTTAGCTGCTGCTTAAGCTGCTCTTCCATCGCCTTCTTCTGCCGTTTCTCAGCTATTGATAGAGGTTTACCGCCCTTACCCCCACCCATTACCACACACCTAGATGAAAATATGATTAAGTGGCTTAAAGATTTACATGAAAATAGATTGCTGAGGTACTACCTGAAAGTACCTATTAAGTTACCATCTACGTATATCGTGACTACAGGGATTGTCTTACCTCTTACATGTATAGATACGTTATGCTTCTCCGCATTACCTACAGAGAACTCCACCTTTATCGGGTTCCCAGTAAGTATAAACGTCTTCTGTAATTCATCATCTAAGTATATGAAGACTTTACTAGCGAACATATCGTAGTCAACCATTACTGTGTGTTTCTCCCCCTCACCTACCGGTAGTTTTACTAGCATTTAAACACCTAATTATGGGGTGAATTTAAACATATTAAGCTTTCAATAAAGCGGTGGCTTAATGGCTAAGCCTTAAGGAACCTCATAAAGACTACGTATCCGGTATGTCCAACCATCCTAGACTTAGGTCTTACAGCATCCTTCTTAACTTCGAATTCCCTAAGTAGAATCTCATATGCCTTGACATCGGTGAACGCCTTCGTTGCCTGAGCATGTACGACTAACTTCTCAACTTGA
Source organism: Sulfolobales archaeon (assembly GCA_025058345.1). Taxonomy (GTDB): domain Archaea; phylum Thermoproteota; class Thermoprotei_A; order Sulfolobales; family NBVN01; genus DTCV01. The sequence goes on along the minus strand of JANXEN010000002.1, from coordinate 13,218 downwards.
TTTATCGTCGGCAGGAAGGACAGTACTGTTGCTGAAGGTCTTAACGCCTTGATTAACGAGTTGAGGGCGTTCCACGGGTCCGGTATGTCTAGTATCGCTGAATCTATGTTGCTGTCCTCTACCTCTTCCCTAATATCTTTATTTCTGAAGGTTACCCTGCTATCGAGTCCGACGACCTTCAGATTTCTATGAGCTATTTCTATGTAGTCCTTATTTAACTCGTAGGCATAAACACGTCCCTCACCCCCCACATATTTCGCCAGCACAGCTGTCATAAACCCTGTACCGACCCCACCCTCAATAACTCTAGAGCCAGGACCTACATCAGAAAGCAGTAGGATGAACCCCAAGTCTTTAGGGTAGATGACCTGAGTAACCCTCATAAATCCCTTCGTCATGTAGTCAAGGAGGGTAGGTTTTAGCAGGTAAGCAACGGCACCGGTACTTAACTTTACTGAATCCCCAAAGCTCTTACCAACTATGTAGTCACTCTTAATTAGCCCCTTATCAGTTGATAGCTCCTTCCCTCTAACAACTTTAATTAATTTAGACCTCCTCTCATCTATGTAAATTAATACGTTAGATTCGTAGTTTACGGCTCGGTCCTGATGTCCTACATCACTATTCAGAAATACCAGCCCTCCTCACAGCCAGGTACTCACTTCAAAGTATTTTACATTTACCTAAATTTAAATATCTAAACTTAGTGCTCCCGCCACCAGCTTCTAAACGACTTTACTTGAATAAACATCTAAAGATGGGTGGGTCCACATACCTATGAATGTGGTACCACGATTAAAACCCTTCAAACATGTTTAAGGGGTTGGGATTTACTGTGGTGGGTAGTTAAGATATGAACGCTGATGAAAGTGCTGCTAATGGGGTGATAAGTACATAAATACTGAGTGTTACGTAACTCAGATAAATTGATTAGCTTACTTTATTTTAATGTACCTTACGTTTTCTTGATTGAGGCTTTGGGTTTCTGTAATTGAGTTTTTAGCCGTGTTTAGCTCTTCATCACCGAACCATAACTCGTTCTTTAGGAGATCCCTAATAGCGACTCTTATGACTTCACTCCTACATGAATATCGGCCTAACTTAACTAGTTCATCAATGCCATCTACGTATATGTCTGGGAGTTTAACGGTGATTAATTTCATGAAATCACCTGCTTATTACCTATGAAGTGATTAACTTAAAAAAATTACGTCATAACTTCAGTGGTTTGAGTTAGGGATGTGGTTTAATTCAAGTACCTAGACGCGTCGGTTATTTATTGCTTTCAGATTTATTTACTTTGAACTACTTAAGATTGAGTGGTGGGTCTGCTGACTGATTTTAGGTCGATTAGGGATGATTTCCCTATATTGAGATCTAGGAAGGTGATTTACTTCGATAGCGCTGCGACCTCACTTAAACCTACTCAAGTTATAAGGGCTGTGAGGGATTATTACGAACTGTTTACCAGCAATGTCCATAGGGGTGTTCATAGACTTTCTATGGAGGCCAGTAGGTTGTATGAGGATGCTCATGAAGAGGTCCGTAAATTCATTAACGCGAGGTACTTAGATGAGGTAGTGTTTACGAGCGGTACTACCCAATCGCTTAATTTAGTTGCGTACATGCTTGGATTAAGTCTTAACCCTACGGACAACGTCGTAGTTTCCATTATGGAACACCATAGTAACCTACTGCCTTGGGTAACTCTTTCTAAGATTAGGGGATTTAAGTTAAGGGTTGTTGGGATTAAAGACGATTATAAATTAGATTACGACGAGTTATCAAGCCTTGTCGACCGTAATACTAAAGTTATCTCAATCACACATATGAGTAATGTGTTAGGGACCTTAGTTGATGTTAAGATGGTTTCGAAGATCGCGCGTGAGGTTGATGCCTTCCTAGTTGTTGATGGCGCCCAAAGCGTTCCCCACATACCTATCTCAGTAGTGGACTTAGGTGTCGATTTTATGGCCTTCAGCGGTCATAAGATGTTAGGTCCTACAGGTATTGGAGTGCTGTACGTTAGGAAGGAAGTTCAGGATTCTCTTACTCCTCCATTTACCGGTGGCGGCATTGTTGACAGCGTTAAATATGAGGGAGGTGAGTTCTCAATTAAATTCCTAAACATGCCGTGGAGGTTTGAACCAGGAACCCCCAACATCGCTGGGGCTGTTGGGTTGGCTGAAGCTGTTAGGTACTTACGGAAGCTAGGTATGGATAACGTCGAAGCGTATGGGAAGGATTTACTGAGTTACGCGCTCAGTAAATTAAGTAGTGATGAGTTAATCGCTGATAAGATCTTAATTTACGGTCCGCGGGACTTAGGATGTAGGGGGGACATCATAGCTTTCAACATCGTGGATAGCAATCCGCATGTGGTGGCGTCCTACCTCGATTCCTACGACATAGCTGTTAGAAGCGGCCTGCACTGCGCACATCCACTCCACCAACGAATTAAAGCTGAGTCCGGCACAGTTCGAGCAAGCCTATACATATACAACACTAAAGAGGAGATTGATGCAATGGTTAACGCCCTTAGGGAATACGTGTTGAGGTTTACTTGAGAAGTGGTTACTGACAACTCATCAACTCTGGGTTGGGTTAGATCTTCAGTAAATCAGTTAAAGAAGCTGCCATTACTTATTGGGCTATTAGCTTTCTACACTTATGGCTTCATCTGGTCATTAAAACCGCGTAGGGTAAGCAGTATGGATGACTTACTTAAGGAATTCTACTACGGATTCCTACGTCTGAAGGAGGGAGATCTCGTGGTGGTGAAGTTAGGGGATAGGGAACTTATAACTATTTCAAGGAATCCGTGCCCTATTTTAAAACTCACCCAGTTATTGGGTATGGATTCGAGATATACATGTAAGCTCATATCGGAAACCGTTTGTAGGTACGTCTTAGGTAGGATTAATCCGAGATTAGTGTTTGAGAGGGATTACAGCTACATAAGGCCGTACAAGGATGGGTGTATGGAGAGGATATATCTTAGGGATTAATTTGGTTGAGTTCCTGAGGAGGAAGCGTAGGTTACGGCCGTTGCTGAAATGATGTGTAGGCGGCTGCAATTGAATTACTTAGAAAAGTGACTTAAGTCCACTATAGAATTGATAATTGGAGTACCCCTATATGATTTACCGTTCAATTAGCGGTAGATACCTTAACGTGTGTACCTCATAACTTAGTGAGGATTATTTAACTTAATCCACCAATAACTGATTTATACTTCCCAACATATATGTGTAGTAATGCGTTACGTGGGTTTGATTAGTTCGCATTCATCTACATATCCTTAAATAAGTTGCCCTAGCTAGCTTTACTCGTACTCCCTCCAAACGTGATTGCATTTAACACATCTATAGAACCTCGTAGGCGGTTCGTCAGCCCTCCTAGTTTGGAGTAGCCAGTAATACGCTTCGTCGTTACCGCATTTAGGGCAGGTTACCATCCCCTTAACTTTTGGTAGCGTAGCGATATTTTCATCCTTCTCAATAACTAATGTTTTACTTTTTTGTGAGTGCTTGACGTTTTGACTTAACGTGTATTTATTGTTGGTGGATGTTTCTTTTTTAAACCCGCATTTAGGACATGATAGTGTTACCTTCGCATCCTTACCTCCCTTCTGAGGCACTAACATTGCACCACACTTAGGGCAAAACTCTACCGTAGGTGTCACCCCGCTTTATTGATTAATTTACTTTTGAGTCATTATAAGCTTTAACTCCTCCTTCAATAGCTCTATGATGCGTTTCCCCTCAGATATTATGTTTGTTAAAAGCGTTGACTCATCGCTAACTGGTGCTGGGTTCTCGGAGTAAATGCGTCCAGACAGCTTGAATACCTTACCGTCAGGTGTGGATACATACCTTATCTCATTAATTAGGTTTGTAGTTCTTAGCTGATTTAGGAGTTCTTCGAAGCTGCCCTTCAACACACCCACATGCTCTACTCCCCTAACCCCTCTCTGAACTACGTAAATTAAGTAGTTAGATATTGAGTCAACCACCAATACTCTAACTTCGTCCTTAATCATTTACTTCTTAAGTCCTCACTAAGTTTTAGTAGTTTTTCTGCAGTGTCGTTTACCTCTTTAATAACCTCCTTAAGAACCTCTAATGGGTTCTTAGATCCGTCAGTCACTATCACCACTTTAGGGGACTCAGTTAATGGATGGTCTATGGAGTACGCAGCTATCTTGACGTTAGGGTGGTTGAGAGCGTACTTAGATATTAGGTTACCTAAAGTGTGGTCTTCCCCCACCAGCTTAATTACTAGCTCGCTATTATTTAGTTTTTCAATCTTTATCGTTGATGTCCACCGTAATTAATCGAGATTCTTGACTTATAAATTATTTATTTGCTGCTGGCCAATTCCCCTAATCGCTAAGGTTTAATTCCCATCTAACCCCATTAACTCGTAGATAGGTTTATTAGTTTAAAGGGCTATGATTATCTTGGGGTATTATATGCCTATAGCTATAGTGCTAATTAATACTGAGATAGGGGCTGAGAATGAGGTTGCTCAAATACTTAGTAAGATGGATGGCGTTAAGGAGGTTTACGAGGTCTACGGTATCTACGACGTAGTTGTTAAGGTTGAAGCGCCTACCCATGAAGCGTTACGTGAAATAGTGATTAATAAGATAAGACGTATATCTAAGGTTAAGTCTACTACTACGATGTTAGTTATTGAGGGTAAGGTTTTAGGCTGAGAACTACTTACTTGAATACATGCAATTTTTTAAAAATTCAGTAAATAGTGGGGCAGGACTTAAGGGCCTGCTCTTAAATTCTGGATGTGCCTGGATTCCTAAGTAGAACTTACTGCCCCTATACTCCATTATCTCAGGGAATCCCTCATCGCTATAGCCGCTGACTATGAATCCCTCCCTCTCATATAGGTTGACGTACTCTGGATTGATTTGATACCTATGTCGATGTCTTTCGTAAATCACCTCAGACCCGTAGATCTCGAATGCCTTAGTACCTCTAATTATCTTTATGGGCTTACTTCCTAAACGCATCGTACCTCCCTTATATATAACACCTTCTTGAGATGTCAGCAGGTCTACAACCGGATGGGGTGTTGTTGGGTTTACCTCAGTCGTGTGTGCTTCCTGCAGCCTCAGGACGTTCCTCGCAAATTCTACAACCATTAACTGAAGTCCAAAACATATGCCGAGCGTAGGTAGTTCCCTCTCCCTTAATTCCTTTATCATCAGTAACTTCCCCTCAACACCCCTGCCACCAAATCCAGGCAGGACGATGCCTCCAGATACCCCCTCCATTATTTCCTTCGGATTGATGGCTTTCCTCTCAACATCTGTTGCTTCAACCCACCTTAAATTCACCTTGACTCTGAGTTTCGCTGATGAGTGTCTAAGGGCCTCTATGATGCTTAAGTAACTATCTCTGAGTGATGTGTATTTACCTATTAAGGCAACCGTAACTTCTCTATCGTATGTTTTGAGGTTGTTGGTGAATTCCACCCACTGCGTTAAGTCACACCTATCGCTGACGGTGTTGAGGTCAAGCATTTCCTTAATGATTTTAGGGAGTCCCTGATGGTTTAGCACTGTAGGTACCTCATAGACGTATTCAACGTCGTAGTTGCTGAAGATGGCGTTGTACTGTACGTTTGTGAAGAGGGCTAACTTCTTCTTAGCTTCCTCACTTAGACGTTCTGAGGACCTAGCTACAAGGATGTCTGGCTGTATGCCTATCCTCCTAAGTTCCTGTACGCTGTGCTGTGCTGGCTTAGTCTTCAACTCACCTGTAGTCCCTAGTTTAGGGATGAGTACTACGTGGATGAAGAGGGTGTTCTTCATACCTTCCTCAAGTCTTAGCTGCCTAGCAGCTTCCAGGAATGGAAGGCCTTCAATATCTCCTACAGTACCTCCAATCTCAACTAACACCACATCTGCCCCCTGTTCCTTCCCAATGGATTTTATCTCATCCTTTATCTCATCTGTGATGTGCGGTATTATCTGAACTGTCTGACCTAAGTAGATGCCCTTCCTCTCCTTCTCTATAACCCTGAGGTATATCTTACCTGTAGTTATGTTGTTCCTCTTACGTAGGTCCGTGTTTAAGAACCTTTCGTAGTGACCTATATCTAGGTCTACTTCCCCACCGTCATCAGTTACGTAGACCTCCCCATGCATGTATGGGTTCATAGTCCCAGCATCTACGTTGACGTAGGGATCTATCTTCACAGCAGTTACTTTAAGGCCCATGCACTTAAGTAGCAGCCCTATCGATGCTGTTGTGACTCCCTTACCCAGCCCTGATAACACTCCGCCAGTCACGAATATGTACTTGCAAGTCATTAGAATACCACATAAAAACTAAGGAGTTTAAAGGGTTATAAGCGTTTTACCTGAGGTTACGGTTAATTGGGGGATAGCTTTAATAACTCATTAGGTCGCATAGGTTTCTATACGGGTTATTAGATGCTGATGTACAGTGGGCTATGTCCTAATTGCGGTGGTGACATAGATGAAGGGAGGATGATGTTAGGGCTTCCCTGCAGTAATTGCTTGACACCTAATGATCTTTTAGGGATGGAGTCCCTCTCTAAACATCTTATTAGGGAGAGGTTGCTTAACGCATCTAGGTTAGGTAAGTATTTAAGTTTCCTCGATGTTGAGTCTGAGCTGGAGGAATTTAATGAATTCTTTAAGGGGGTTAGCGGTAAGGAGCTCTGGAGTATACAGAGGTCTTGGGCTAGGAGGATGCTCTCTAACGATAGCTTCGCCTTAATAGCCCCTACAGGTGTTGGGAAGACTACGTTACTTCTTATTTATTCTCTATATAGAGCTTATAATGGGGGTAAGGTTCTCTACGTAGTACCTACTCGTGAATTAATGAATCAAGTGCATAGGCTGTTAAGCAACTACAATAGGTTTGGGATTAAACTCTTCACCTCAGATAGTATTAAGGGCGGGGATATCGGAGGAAGTTTCGTAGCTGTCGTAACACACACCTTCATACATAGGAATAAGGAGTTGATAGGTGGTTTGAAGCTTGATCTCGTAGCTGTTGATGACTTCGACGCGTTACTGAAGACTTCCTCCATAGTTGACTTAATCCTTAAATGTATAGGTATTGGAGATGGGTCAATAGAGCACGCTAAGAAGGTCGTTTCTTTAAAGAATGAGCTAGCTTTTGCGAGGTATTCAGGTAATGATGGTTTAGTTAGTAAGCTTAGGGAGGAATTATATCAGAGTACGTTAAGTCTAGTTAAGTCTATCAACTACGGCAGTTTAGGTCAGCTACTGATTGCTAGTGCTACAGGTAGGAGTCGCGGTGAGAGAGTTAAGGTGTTAAGGGAATTGCTTGGCTTTGAGGTAGGGGCGATAAGTGATTACTTGAGGAACGTTGTGGAGGTCTACGACGTCTTTAGTGAGAGCTTATGTAAGGACTTACTTAGTAGGTTGGTTGGAGGTACTCTAATCTTCGTGAGTAAGGACCTCGGCTTAAGTTACTCTAAGCAGTTAGTAAGTGATTTAAGGAACTCAGGGTTTGAGGCCGTCTTAGCTACTTCTAGGAAGGCCTTAGATATGCTTAGGAGTGGTAAGGCAAACATAGTTGTCGGTGTCTCTACCTACTACGGAATACTTACTAGGGGCTTAGATGAGCCTCTAAAGATCTATAACGTCATATTCATGGGTATCCCTAAGAACGAGTTTCATTTAGATAATTTACTGCTGAATCCAAGGACTTTTACGTACATTTACTCTGAGTTATCTAGACTTAACGTAGGTTTTAAGGCTTCCGACGAATTAATGCGTAAGTTGAGGAATTTACCGCCTAAGAAGTTTAAATTACTTACGTATTCGCTGAGGGGTTTAATAGAGGTTGATGGCCCTCTACTTGAGATTAAGGAATCTATTGTTGGAAGTTCTAAGGTTGTTAGGGAGTTCGTAAGCGATTACTTACGCAGTAATGGTAAGTTAGTGCTAGGCGATTACGTGCTTAAGTTTAAGGGCGGTAAGGTCGTTGCTTGGTCTCCGGATGTGATGACGTATATACAGGCTTCTGGACGTAGTAGTAGGCTCTATAACGGGGTTATGACCTTAGGCCTTTCGATCATTCTTGCAGACGATATGGATCTACTTAACATTTTTGTGAGGAGGTTGAGGAACTATGTGCCGAGCTTCAGTATTAAGAGATTAGATGAAGTTGATGTGGAGGAGGTTAAGAGGAGGCAGGTAGAGAGTAGGAGTACTCAGTTAAGTAATTCATCTTTCTTAAACACCAACGTTAAGTCTGCGTTAATTGTTGTTGAATCACCTACTAAGGCGAGGACTATAGCCTCTATGTTTGGACGTCCTGGGAGGAGGTATTTAGGTGAGTACGTAGTTTACGAAACCGTTATACCTGTTGACGGTAAGATCTACGTGGCTTCTGTAGCGCCTACGTTTGGCCACCTGACGGATTTAGTAATTGATGATGGCTTACATGGGGTTAGGGTCGATGCAGATCGTTTAGTACCTGTATATACCTCGATTAAGAGGTGTTTTGACTGCGGGTACCAATTCACTGATAGGGTTGTTGAGTGCCCTAGATGCGGCTCGCCTAGGCTGAGGGACAGTGTTAAAGTAATCGACATATTGAGGAAGCTTTCTCAGGAGGTCGATACCGTATTCATAGCTACTGACCCTGACGATGAGGGTGAGAAAATAGCTTACGACGTATTCCTCGCAGTTAGGCATTATGCTGGAGATATTAGGAGGGCTGAATTCCATGAAGTGACTAGGAAGGCTTTAGTGGATGCTATCAGAAACTCTAGGGATATAGATCTTCTTAAGGTTAATGCTCAGGTCGTTAGGAGGGTTGACGATAGGTTAGTTGGCTTTGAGGTAAGTAACGCTCTTAAGAAGTACTTCAATAAGCACTGGCTTGGCGGCGGTAGGGTTCAAACCCCTGTCCTCAGTTGGGTGGTTAGTAACTATAGAAGGTATGTTGAGGGTAGGGGCTATAACGTCTTACTGAGGCTCTTCGATAAGTACTACCTCACCACATTCTTTAGGAGTAAGGATGAGGCACTTAAGTATGTTGAGGTCGTTGGGAGGGATGGAATTAAGTTGAGGTGGGTGGGTAGTGAGGTCAGGGGATTGCAGCCTAAACCGCCTTTCACTACTGATGAGTTGATTGCGGAGGCTTCCAACGCTTTAAAACTTCCTGCCTCCGTAGTTATGAAGTTAGCTCAGGACCTCTTCGAGTTGGGACTCATAACTTACCACAGGACTGACTCCACCCACGTCTCAGGTGCTGGGATAGAGGTAGCTAAGGAATTCCTAAGTAGGAGGGGGCTCTCAGCGGCGTTTAAGGCTAGGCCTTGGGGTGGTGTTGGAACCCATGAATGTATTAGACCTACGAGGCCTATAGACGTTAGTGAGGTCTACAACTACGTGGCTAACGACCTATACACTAGGTTAAGCGGGGTTCACTTCAGGCTGTATAACTTAATATTTAATAGATTTATATCTAGTCAGATGTCTGAGGCTTTGGTGAAGTACAACACATATGTAGCTGAGGTAGGTGATTCTAGGAGGGCCCTCGAGTTCCCTGTAGAGGTGTTGGAGGAGGGGTTCTTAAAGGTGTTTAATAACTTAGCTGTGGTTCCTTTCCTTAAGTGTGAGGATGCCGTCATCAGACCTCAGGATGTTAGGGTTTTACGCGGGTCTGAGGTTAGGTTGTTGGATGTTTCCGACGTTATTAAGCTCATGAAGAGTAAAGGCATAGGTAGGCCAAGCACTTATGCGAAGTCCATAGATAATAACGTTAGACATGGTTATTTAATCATCTCTAAGAAGAGGCTATACTTAATACCGACTAAGTTAGGTATGGAGGTACATGATCTGCTCTCTAAGAATATCCCTGAAGTCGTTAGTGAGGCTATGACTAGGGAGGTTGAGAACCTCTTGGAGGCAGTTAGGAGTAACTTAATTAGTAGGGATGATGCGTTAACTCTGTTGTTGAGTGATGTGGTTAGCATAAGGCTTAGGAGTGCTTCGGTGTTGGAGGGGGTTGAGGGTTTAGGGAGTGGTGATGAGGTGCTTGACCTTGCCTCCGGTTAGGCTTAACGCCCGTTGGATGGCTTAACTATATCTTTATGTTGCCGTAATTTACGCTTAGCTTGCGTTTCTCTACATTACCGCATTTAGAGCATTTTAAAGTATCTGATTGGTGTTTCCTCATGGGTGAGCCGCATATCGTGCAGTAAGCCATTACTACCCCTAATTTCTGCTCCTTGATTGCTGCGCTATATGGTGTGCTGTTATTCAGTACCTTGGCTTTGATGATGTCCCCCACTGCGAGGACTTCGTAGAAGTTCTTGACGTAGCTTTCCTGAACCTGTGTGATGTGTATCGTTCCAGTAAATGGGTTGATGTATTTCCTGCCAGATTCGCTTGCGAAGATTTTAATTATTGCTAGCTCATCATGGAGTACTGTAACTATGCCGTAGACTACGTCACCCTTCGTAGGTAGCTGCGGTATCTTTACGTGGGGCTTTAAGTTTACAGTCCTTAGCCTAAGGTCTGGGATGACCTTACCGACTACTGCGGCTCTGACTATTCCGTCATCCTCATATACCCAGTTACCGGGTAGGAATTCCTCTATAACGCATATCGCCTCACCTGGTGTGGCTTTCATGTTAGTTATCTCTTTCATTCTGGTTATTACAATCACCTACTTATCTATAGGTTTAGTAGTTTTATATGGTCTAACGTAGTTGTTTAGCTGCTACCAAGGGAAGATGTATTCTTTAACTTCCTTTAGGACCATGAGTGCTTCTCCAGGTGTTAGGACCGGTTTTTCGAAGTCTTGGAGGTCATCGATCGGTATTCGTGGGCATGCGGTAATTACGTAGACGTCTACGTCCCTACTGTCTATGTTTCTTAGGGTTTCTTGATTTATGGTTGTTGATTGATATTCGTAGAAGTTAATTCCTTTAGCTTTCAACGCCGTCACTAACTCTTCTCTGACTGCACTTCTGTACTGTCCCTCTACGCCGTGGATTAGCGACCAATTTCTTGCGTCCATGGAGTTCATTATCTTGCTGTAGCGTATTCTTAGGTATTTCTCTACGGTATCGTTTAGTTTCCTTACCTCGTTTCTATGTAGGTCTAGCTGTATTATGTGTTTGGTTCCTTTGGTCAGTAGTCCTATCCCGAGTGGGTGGAAGAGGCCGCTTGCTATTATCGTGTAGCTGTCTGTGCTGCTTAGGTGTTTTAATGCGTCGTTGAACCAGCATCCCATGATTGTTGCGTTATTTCCTTTGTTTAGGACCTTTATGTCTTTGCTCTCTAGGTGTTTTATTACGTGTTCTACTGCCTTCTTGTGTTGGTGTATTGTGTATATTGCTGTTGTCTGTATGTTTGATGTCTTCATGAGTTCTACTAATTTGTTTAGTAGTTCGTTGTTTGGTGTTAGGGTGCTTAGGAAGTCTAGTGTTAGGACTTTACTGCTGGTTTTCGTTGTGTATGGGTATGGTTCGTGGCCGAAGTGTAGTGTTAGGTCGTAGTGTTTGTTGATGTTGTTGTTTAGGATGCATGAGCCGTATATGGGGGCTGCGTCAACTACGAATTCCACATCTCTTAAGGTGCTTCTTAGCTCGTCTATTAGCGTGGTTGAGAAGTGTTTGAGTCCGTCCGGTAGTTGGATTAGAACTCTCTTCGAATTATTTTTACGTATCTCCTCAACAACTTTATTTACGTCGTAGGTGTAGTATTTACTTAATTCCTTCATTTCTTAACTTCACTTAAGTTTTCAATAACTACCTCCGCCTTTATCCCTATCTTAGAAAGCATCCTTCGCATAGCTTCCTTAGCCTGAGGTATGAACTTCTCCGGAACCCTAATCTCAGCAACTACATCCCCCTCACGAACCCTAGCAGCAGTTCCTATAGGCCTACCGAAAGACAGTCTCATCCCGTCCTGAAGCCTATCAGCACCAGCGAATGCCATCATCTTATTCTCCCTCAACACGTGGTGTGGGTAAGACCTAATGATGAGTAAGTAGTTATCGTCACCAACGTACTTACTTAAGAACTTATGAGACATAACCCTAGCAGCCTCTAAAGCATTATGCCTTATCTGAACATCCTCCCTAGAAACGAGCTTAACGACACATGAAGCACCTACACCACCACCCATAACAAACTTAACTATCTTAGGCTGAGGAATACCGCTAATATAATCCTTCCTAGTATACGGAGGCTTCTTAAGACCCTTATAGCACCTACCAGGCCTTAACGGCATCACACCACCACTATAAAATAAAACAACCACTTAAAAACTTACACCCAACAAAATCCCTAATCGTTATTTGGGAAACGCGTTGCGTGTTCTTGGATTTATCTCTACAACAAGACATTCCATTACCTTAGAAGAGAAATTCGGTTAGGAAATCAAACTATTCCCAAACACGTCATGGGAATAATGGATAAGCAGGTGATGAAGGCCTAAGAACATAGTCAAGGAAAAACAAATAACACACCCATGTAAACAAAAAACTTAAAAACAAAAAACAAGTAAATAATAATGATAAACAAAAACACAACACGAATCTACTAATAGAGACCCAAAATACAGAATCTGTAAAATAGAATTGAAAGTTTTTAAGCCACCTTAAATCCTTTTGCTTTCAGTCTTTCGGAATCTGTAAAATAGAATTGAAAGCATACTCTCACTCAATTTCTTACATACTACCGAGTTTATATAGAATCTATAAAATAGAATTGAAAGCCACAGAGGTTTTTACCCATGTTGTTTAGGGTGGGTGGAAGAATCTATAAAATAGAATTGAAAGGCACGGCTTCTGAAATTCTTGAGCCGTTCCGCAATTGTATGAATCTATAAAATAGAATTGAAAGGAATACCTCAATCTTTATATCACTCACAACAATATTCTTTAGAATCTATAAAATAGAATTGAAAGAATGTTCACTCGTTGTATATTCGTACTCAATAACTCTGCCGCGAATCTATAAAATAGAATTGAAAGTTATCGGCATAGTACTAGCTTACTTCAGAAGGACTGACTAAAGAATCTATAAAATAGAATTGAAAGACAACTCTTTATTAAACTCTATTAAACCCTCCTCTTCCATCCTCCTGAATCTATAAAATAGAATTGAAAGGTAAGATGATGTTTGTCGAACCATGGCTTCATTATGTATGAATCTATAAAATAGAATTGA
>JANXEN010000029.1 GCA_025058345.1 Sulfolobales archaeon | reverse complement strand
ACTTCTTCACTAACATACATCAAGGCAACGACGACCTACCTTTTAGCATTTGGAGAAAGACTGAAGACATCTTTAAAGTAAATCGGGAACTAAACATAGTGGCTATAGCTGATTCTCACTCTGCTAAAGGACCTCCAATTAAAGATGGTGAAGAACTACTTCACTTAGTTGAGAGGATTGGAAGTGTGAATAAGTGTGTTGAAGAAGAAGTCTATGTTGGTTATAGTGAAGTTTCTGGGTTAGGGTGTCGTGAACTCTGCTACGATAAGGTGAAAGTATTGAGCTTCCGATTCAGTAGTGGAGAGAAGTATGCATTAGTTTATCTCTACGGCAATAATGTTGACCTAGAGACTAGAAATAACATCACCAACTTAATGAAGAGTCTAGGCTACAATGAATCACTAGTTGTTACTCCAGACGACCACAGCTGTGCAGCATCATTTAAAGAAAGGCCTTACTATGTTGTCTCGGGTTGCTCTAGTCTCTATGAAGCTATATCGAGAGCTGTTGAAAAAGCATCTGAAAATGAGTCTAGAGCGAGATACGTCACACTAGAAAACATATTCCACGAAGTCGAACTTGCTGGACAAAACATCTGGAGACTTACATCACTAATTGAAGACCTTGGGAGAACCGCCATGCGTACTTTACTTACAACTATAGCACTATCTAATGCTTTAGCCGCTTTATCGATAGCTTTAAAGTTCTAGACTATCTTATATGGGAAAATGAAGCACTCAGTCATAATTAAAGACACTGTTCATAACTACATTAAAGTGTATGAGCACGAGAAATGTCTGGTAGACACCGCTCCACTTCAGAGACT
>JANXEN010000028.1 GCA_025058345.1 Sulfolobales archaeon | reverse complement strand
GGTACGGTTCAAAGCGACATGCTCGAGGGCGTGGACCCCCAAACTGCCGCGTTTCAAACCCTTATAGGTACGGTTCAAAGCCTGGACAACTGGGCCCTGGAACACGGCCCAGCGCCCGCGTTTCAAACCCTTATAGGTACGGTTCAAAGCGGCCACTACGGCGAGAGTACCTATGGCGGCCGCATAGTTTCAAACCCTTATAGGTACGGTTCAAAGTCACCCGTCTGCCCCCCGGCCCAAACTGCCAGGCTCAGGTTTCAAACCCTTATAGGTACGGTTCAAAGGTAGTGTCCCGGGAGGAGGACGGGGTGGGTGGCGCTAGGTTTCAAACCCTTATAGGTACGGTTCAAAGGGGGCTTCGTCTCGGCGGTGGGCCACGCCGAGACGGCGTTTCAAACCCTTATAGGTACGGTTCAAAGGCTACGCTCCTCTCCTCCTAAAAGCCCAAGAAGAAGCGTTTCAAACCCTTATAGGTACGGTTCAAAGACTCGGCCACCGCTACCCCGGAGGAGGGTAGCGTGGGTTTCAAACCCTTATAGGTACGGTTCAAAGAGGAAAAGGGGGGCAAGCCCAGGGAAGAGGGCGGAGCCGTTTCAAACCCTTATAGGTACGGTTCAAAGAGGCCGCCCCGGGGGAAAGGGAAAGAGGGAGAAGGTGGAGTTTCAAACCCTTATAGGTACGGTTCAAAGGTAAAGCTCCTGGAGAATGGAGCCGAAAAGTCGGGGTTTCAAACCCTTATAGGTACGGTTCAAAGTTTTCGTGGGGCGCATCCTGCCTCCTCCCCATGTCCGTTTCAAACCCTTATAGGTACGGTTCAAAGAGGAGGTCCCCCCAGGCTTCCGGGTGACCCACTGGACGTTTCAAACCCTTATAGGTACGGTTCAAAGAATCTATGACCGCGATGTCCTCACCATTCGTACCTTGTTTCAAACCCTTATAGGTACGGTTC
>JANXEN010000027.1 GCA_025058345.1 Sulfolobales archaeon | reverse complement strand
ATAAGGGTTTGAAACGGAGAGTACAACGTCCCCGCCGGGAACCAGTAGCGCTTTGAACCGTACCTATAAGGGTTTGAAACGCGGTATGGGCCGGGGGGCAGACGGGTGACCCCCGTCTTTGAACCGTACCTATAAGGGTTTGAAACTATGTTTCGGCCCTAGGCACCCTGGTCATGGTGGCCGCTTTGAACCGTACCTATAAGGGTTTGAAACGTGGCAACCCCTCCCGAACGAACGTATTTACAACCTGCTTTGAACCGTACCTATAAGGGTTTGAAACGGCATACCTACCGGGGAGGAGTTTTTACCCCCGGAATGCTTTGAACCGTACCTATAAGGGTTTGAAACTTATACGTCCACCCGCCAGTGATGATGGCGTTTTCCGCTTTGAACCGTACCTATAAGGGTTTGAAACCTGTCACCAATACTCTTATCCCCAACCTAAACGCCGACTTTGAACCGTACCTATAAGGGTTTGAAACCTGGCACGGCTACCGGGTCAGGGGGCCCTGGGCGGTCTTTGAACCGTACCTATAAGGGTTTGAAACGACGTGTTCACCCGGAACATGTTCACGTCTGTAGAGCCTTTGAACCGTACCTATAAGGGTTTGAAACGCCTGGAGTTTCTCCCCGCTTCCCAGAGCAGGCTCATGCTTTGAACCGTACCTATAAGGGTTTGAAACCGCAAGAAGAAGCGGGCGATGGTGTCCATCACATCGCCCCTTTGAACCGTACCTATAAGGGTTTGAAACCTACGGCCCCCACCACGCTGGCATGGGGTGCGGCGCTTTGAACCGTACCTATAAGGGTTTGAAACCCAGATACCTGCCGCCTGGGAACAACGAGACCGTCCTTCTTCCTCTTTGAACCGTACCTATAAGGGTTTGAAACGCCTGGAGTTTCTCCCCGCCCCCCAAAACATCGGAAGGGCGTGGTGAGTGGAAAGAGGGGAGTGGTGCGG
>JANXEN010000026.1 GCA_025058345.1 Sulfolobales archaeon | reverse complement strand
GGTACGGTTCAAAGGGCCGGGAAGGCCGGGAAGGCCAAGGCCAAGGCGGCCTTTCAAACCCTTATAGGTACGGTTCAAAGATGGGGTGGGAAAAGAACCTCTGGAAGAGGGTGAGGGTCTTTCAAACCCTTATAGGTACGGTTCAAAGAGGACTAGGGCATAGGACTTGCCAGACCCTGGAATGCCTTTCAAACCCTTATAGGTACGGTTCAAAGCCTCATTCCCGAAAACTACCGCCCTAAGGATGTCCCTTTCAAACCCTTATAGGTACGGTTCAAAGCTATCCCGAATAACATCCTCAGAGTAGCCCCGAGCCCTTTCAAACCCTTATAGGTACGGTTCAAAGGCTCAGCCTGCTACCGCCGTCCCAATGTGAACTGGGCCTTTCAAACCCTTATAGGTACGGTTCAAAGCGTAGCCTGCGGGGGCGGGTCCAGGAGGAGGATGAGGACCTTTCAAACCCTTATAGGTACGGTTCAAAGCCGATCTTCAGGAGGTTGGGTATGTTCAAGGTAGAGAACTTTCAAACCCTTATAGGTACGGTTCAAAGGCCTTGGCCGTCTTGCCGCCCTTGCCAAGCCATTCCCCTTTCAAACCCTTATAGGTACGGTTCAAAGCCAGTCCCTGGCAGAGATCAGGATAAATGGAATTTCATCTTTCAAACCCTTATAGGTACGGTTCAAAGGGTCGTTCGGGGCTCCTTCCCATACCCCTACCATCTTACTTTCAAACCCTTATAGGTACGGTTCAAAGACTACGGCCAGGGTGCCTAGGGCGGCCAAGAAGAGAACACTTTCAAACCCTTATAGGTACGGTTCAAAGCGGGATGGGGTGATCTACATTGTCTCTTCCCTTGTAGCGCTTTCAAACCCTTATAGGTACGGTTCAAAGTTGGCCGTGGTCCGGGTCAAGGCCCTGGGGAGCTTCCGCTTTCAAACCCTTATAGGTACGGTTCAAAGAGCAGGTATGTCGTCCTATACGTAAGCAACTCATGAAGCTTTAATCTTTGTTTTCAAGAACCCCTGCGACTCAATA
>JANXEN010000025.1 GCA_025058345.1 Sulfolobales archaeon | reverse complement strand
GTTCTCTTTATTGATCATAATTGCAGCTGGGAGGAATTTCAGAATCTGTAAAATAGAATTGAAAGGCAATCACTTTGATTGATGTTGGTTGATGTGTTGTCTGTTGTTGGAATCTGTAAAATAGAATTGAAAGCATATCAATTTGCGAAGTGATGTCAGTTTGGGAAGAGTAGATGAATCTGTAAAATAGAATTGAAAGCAACAATGCCCTCAATGCGGAGCCAGCCAGCTTCAGAAGGAGAATCTGTAAAATAGAATTGAAAGTCTTACTCCCCTTCACCCTACCTACAGTGTATGTGTAGGAATCTGTAAAATAGAATTGAAAGACACACTTTCGGTATTCGAATCGAGGATAAATGAAAAAAGAATCTGTAAAATAGAATTGAAAGTAACTTGACCACCCGTTGGCCCAAGGAACCACTCAACAGAATCTGTAAAATAGAATTGAAAGATTACGCCTCAACACCTCCTGCAAGGCTTGGTGCATATTATGAATCTGTAAAATAGAATTGAAAGGTTCTGCGGCGCTAAATTCACTAGAAAGCAGCAGCTGGTGAAGAATCTGTAAAATAGAATTGAAAGTCATATTTCAGGAATTCAGTAGATCGTTGTGCCTGCTGATACGAATCTGTAAAATAGAATTGAAAGACGACTCGGTCAACGCATTGAACGTTGCGCTAGTATTCATGATGAATCTGTAAAATAGAATTGAAAGCATTCTCTATCCAGAACCACATGAAGCTGAAATTGCATTTTTGAATCTGTAAAATAGAATTGAAAGTCACAACCATAAGAACCACACACCCACACCTAGGGCACCTGAATCTGTAAAATAGAATTGAAAGTTAGTAACTATAATGATGTTAATTCTCTTCCCAGTGCTGGTGAATCTGTAAAATAGAATTGAAAGTAATCGTAACTACAACGATAACGCAGGTGATTGACGGTGAATCTGTAAAATGGAATTGAAAGCTACTTCAAAGCTGAAGAGTTCTCTCGGTACCTCAACTCTCCCCCTCCTCTTACCGGTAGCTGATGCTACTAGGAGTTGACTGACTTTTCTACTACCTACTCTACTCGACAGACCC
>JANXEN010000024.1 GCA_025058345.1 Sulfolobales archaeon | reverse complement strand
TTCAAAGGCCGAAACCCCGGCCAAGGCCCCCAAGCCCAAGGGGGCGTTTCAAACCCTTATAGGTACGGTTCAAAGCCGCACCGGGCTTCCCACAAACCCTTTGCTTTCGGGGGGTTTCAAACCCTTATAGGTACGGTTCAAAGCTGAGCCTCCCTCCTGGATCCAGACGGTGCGGGTTGCTGTTTCAAACCCTTATAGGTACGGTTCAAAGCCCTCCTCTCGTTGGAAGAGGCCGTCCTCTGGGCGGCGTTTCAAACCCTTATAGGTACGGTTCAAAGCAGGGTCAGGGAGCTGACCCTGGCCCTTTTTGAGAGGGTTTCAAACCCTTATAGGTACGGTTCAAAGGCCGGTGGGGTTGGAGTTATCGACGCCCACCGGCAGCTGTTTCAAACCCTTATAGGTACGGTTCAAAGGGGGGGCGGGTCCAGGAGGTTGAGGAGGGGGAAAGCGACGTTTCAAACCCTTATAGGTACGGTTCAAAGGCCGGGTGCCCCGTCATGTGGGTGCCCGGTACATCGAGGTTTCAAACCCTTATAGGTACGGTTCAAAGGACCATTCCCCGGGGAAAAACTCCTCCCCGGTAGGTATGCCGTTTCAAACCCTTATAGGTACGGTTCAAAGGGCGGCGCAGTAGGCTGGTTGGGGGGCGATGTGATGGAGTTTCAAACCCTTATAGGTACGGTTCAAAGGCACGGAAGAACCATCGGCCAGAAGGACATAGATGTCGGTTTCAAACCCTTATAGGTACGGTTCAAAGGGAAGGAGGGACAGCATGAGAATAGCGGAGTTCGGAGTGTTTCAAACCCTTATAGGTACGGTTCAAAGGAGATCTACGGTTCGGTTGCTGCCGGCAAGAAGGATGGTTTCAAACCCTTATAGGTACGGTTCAAAGGATGCCCAGCTCCCTGCGGCGGGCCTGTATGGCCTGCCGTTTCAAACCCTTATAGGTACGGTTCAAAGGTATCCGCATGCAGACCCACGGCCCAGGAAGGGATTTTGTTTCAAACCCTTATAGGTACGGTTCAAAGGTCGTGCTAGCTAAGATGAATGAGCCACTAGACAAAAGTTTCAAACCCTTATAGGTACGGTTCAAAGGAGCAGGTATGTCGTCCTATACGTAAGCAACTCATGAAGCTTTAATCTTTGTTTTCAAGAACCCCTGCGACTCAATA
>JANXEN010000023.1 GCA_025058345.1 Sulfolobales archaeon | reverse complement strand
AATCTGTAAAATAGAATTGAAAGGGAAAGAAAAATCAATAAGCATATACTCGCTAGCGTTTACGAATCTGTAAAATAGAATTGAAAGCTTAATTATTGTACTGAATTTATCTTGACAGTGTTTAAACCAGAATCTGTAAAATAGAATTGAAAGTTTTTGAAGTCGTTTAGCCAGTCAGACTCAAGGTTTTTCAGAATCTGTAAAATAGAATTGAAAGTATAGCTGAGTTGATCCCACTATAAAACCTATAAAAGTTTTAGAATCTGTAAAATAGAATTGAAAGGGGAGTTTGTGTTTTGTTTTGTTTTGGGGGAATCTGTAAAATAGAATTGAAAGTGTACTGATACATGCTCTTCACATACCTCAGTAGCTTCTAAGAATCTGTAAAATAGAATTGAAAGTACTTTCACCATCGAGAATGGATGACAGATATTATATATTCATGAATCTGTAAAATAGAATTGAAAGGCCAGCTGAAGTTAGCTGAAGCTAGTTATAACAGTGTGAAGAATCTGTAAAATAGAATTGAAAGAGTGTTCTCTTTATTGATCATAATTGCAGCTGGGAGGAATTTCGAATCTGTAAAATAGAATTGAAAGTACAGGAGGTGTTGAGGCGAAACGGGTTTGAAACGGAGTTTGAGGTGTCTATTGATTTAAATAACTTGAAATTGTTGGGCCATGTAGACGCCTACAACCCAGATATATCAACATTAATTGAGATAAAGACATCAAATAAAATACCTGAAGCCCCTTACACTGAGCACTTACTGCAAACACAGGTATATAAAGTTCTCACAAACTCAAAACAGTCCTACATAATCTACATATCAAGAAGTGATGGAAAGGTAAGAGTGTTTAAGGTTGAAGATGGGAAAGGAGTGCTGAAGTGGGCTATCGAGAGAGCTAAGAAGTTGAAGGAGGCTTTAACAATTGCAAATATTCCAAATCCAGAGCGAAGCCACCTATGTAACTACTGTGAGTTCCAGTTGAATTGTTGGAGGTGATTATATGAGTAAGTTAGAAGTGAGTGAGCCCAACATTGTTGAAGTTGATTATTCAAGTGAGATAAATCACATAGATAGCACTAATTTGATAGCAAAGTATAACAACTATCTTATTATGATAAAGAGAAAGAAAAACATGTTTAGATGTAGTGTTTATGAAAACACTAACAATAATGTGAAGTTACGAGAATACCTATAAGGGTTTGAAACTATGCATCTATCCAGCTGACACTTCGTTCGACAGCAGTTACGAGAATACCTATAAGGGTTTGAAACACTACTGGTACAAGGACATGCTGTCAAAAGTG
>JANXEN010000022.1 GCA_025058345.1 Sulfolobales archaeon | reverse complement strand
GTTCAGCGTGCTGTGTTTCAAACCCTTATAGGTACGGTTCAAAGCCTCCGCGATCTAGCCTTCGCCATGGAGGGGGAACGGAGTTTCAAACCCTTATAGGTACGGTTCAAAGGCGTTGAATAACCTTGAAGGAGTGGGGAAGCTTCTCACGTTTCAAACCCTTATAGGTACGGTTCAAAGTCCCCACTCCCTTGGGGCAGGTCCTCAACCGGCACGGAGTGTTTCAAACCCTTATAGGTACGGTTCAAAGTCTTTCTCCCCGACTCCCTCGTCCCGCCGGGGGCCACGTTTCAAACCCTTATAGGTACGGTTCAAAGGGAGCTATTGTGACGGGACACCTGCCCCGCTTACGCGTTTCAAACCCTTATAGGTACGGTTCAAAGTCGTAACCGTCCGTGGGGTAAAGCTTCCTCATGACGAGTTTCAAACCCTTATAGGTACGGTTCAAAGGCTGAGAAGCATCCTGGGTGTTGGGCTCCCCCGCCAGTTTCAAACCCTTATAGGTACGGTTCAAAGGGGGGGCTGGATCTTTTGCAGCCACTCTGCGTAGCCCATGTTTCAAACCCTTATAGGTACGGTTCAAAGTCGTCCCCCACCTACTGCTCGGGGTGGTGGGACGAGTACGTTTCAAACCCTTATAGGTACGGTTCAAAGTTGACAAGGGCAGCAATCAAAAAGTTCTCTCGCTCGTGTTTCAAACCCTTATAGGTACGGTTCAAAGCTGGCGCAGGGCATCATGCGCCGCTTTGGTGTTGAGGGGGTTTCAAACCCTTATAGGTACGGTTCAAAGCCGGGAGGGGCTCCCTCCCAGGGGCTGGGTTCGGTACGGTTTCAAACCCTTATAGGTACGGTTCAAAGCGGGTTCGAGTCCCGTCGGCTCCACCAGTAGGGAAGGGTTTCAAACCCTTATAGGTACGGTTCAAAGAGGCGATATGCCACCCCCAGGCTGATGGCCCCGCCCTGTTTCAAACCCTTATAGGTACGGTTCAAAGGGACGGCGTGGTAGGGGTGTTCCACACGGGCATCAGGGGTTTCAAACCCTTATAGGTACGGTTCAAAGTGGGTGTTGGGCTCGACGGGCTGTGGCCCAGCGGCGGCGTTTCAAACCCTTATAGGTACGGTTCAAAGAAAGGCTGCCCAAATACCCGGCGATCGCGTTCCCCGGTTTCAAACCCTTATAGGTACGGTTCAAAGTGGGCGGCGAGGGGGTCCCAGCCCGTGGCGGGCCCAGTTTCAAACCCTTATAGGTACGGTTCAAAGAGCAGGTATATCGTCCCATACGTAAGCAACTCATGAAGCTTTAATCTTTGTTTTCAAGAACCCCTGCGACTCAATAGGAGTTCTTGAGCCGCCT
>JANXEN010000021.1:971-1367 GCA_025058345.1 Sulfolobales archaeon | reverse complement strand
TGGGACCAAAACGCTATGACCTCAACGGGGATGAGGTGTTTCAAACCCTTATAGGTACGGTTCAAAGGATGAAGAAGACCTTTGCGGAAGTGGTTTGCGGCTTCGGTTTCAAACCCTTATAGGTACGGTTCAAAGACGTATGCTTGCCGACTACATGACGCAGCAAATCCCGTTTCAAACCCTTATAGGTACGGTTCAAAGCGGTGAGTTATCTTTCGGTCTCAAGGTGGACCTTATAGGTTTCAAACCCTTATAGGTACGGTTCAAAGGCAGATCCTCATACACTACGGGGCTGATATCGTGCGTTTCAAACCCTTATAGGTACGGTTCAAAGGAGGTGGCGGCCGCGGCCGCCCCCGGCCCCGCGGCCGCCGTTAAAAAACAGAAAGGTACGGT
>JANXEN010000021.1:0-961 GCA_025058345.1 Sulfolobales archaeon | reverse complement strand
AAAAAAAAAATGTGGGGGTTTTTTTTGGTTTTTTAAACAATTTTTTTTGTCCGTACCAACGGGGGGGGCGGCCGCGGCCGCCACCTTCCGCGCGGCCGCGTTTCAAACCCTTATAGGTACGGTTCAAAGCCGCGTAAGGCCGCCCATAGGGGTCAGGAAGCGTGTGTTTCAAACCCTTATAGGTACGGTTCAAAGCAAGACGGCCAAGGGCAGCAAGGGGGCTAGGAAGGCGTTTCAAACCCTTATAGGTACGGTTCAAAGAAGGAGGTCAAGGTCAAGGCCGATGATAAGCTGGCGTTTCAAACCCTTATAGGTACGGTTCAAAGGGTGATTTGGGAACGGCTCGGCAGGAAGGCCAAGGGGCGGTTTCAAACCCTTATAGGTACGGTTCAAAGGATGAACATTTGGCAGAGGCTCAAGGCGCTAGTTTTCGGGTTTCAAACCCTTATAGGTACGGTTCAAAGGCGACGACATCCTCCCTTCCCTTGAGCGCCTGGGCCAGTTTCAAACCCTTATAGGTACGGTTCAAAGCTAAAGCGGGGGTGGTATGATTGGGCCGCCCTCACGGGCGTTTCAAACCCTTATAGGTACGGTTCAAAGGCTTGGTCCAGGAACTTTCCCTGGTACACCTGCAGTAGTTTCAAACCCTTATAGGTACGGTTCAAAGCCCAGCGGACCAGGGCCTTGCTGGGGGGGGACATCGGAGTTTCAAACCCTTATAGGTACGGTTCAAAGCCACGGGGTTCCCGTTGGGGTCCAGCACTCCTGTCCAGGTTTCAAACCCTTATAGGTACGGTTCAAAGTACCGGCTAGGGTCTCGGAGGCCATCGCCCTTCTGGGTTTCAAACCCTTATAGGTACGGTTCAAAGCTAGCATGAAGCGCATAGACTACGGAGACGAACTGGAGTTTCAAACCCTTATAGGTACGGTTCAAAGCCGCATCTTCCACCTCCCTACCTAA
>JANXEN010000020.1 GCA_025058345.1 Sulfolobales archaeon | reverse complement strand
GTACGGTTTAAAGAGGTTCCTGACTTTCCCAAGCGGAGGCCCCCAATCTTGCGTTTCAAACCCTTATAGGTACGGTTCAAAGGGCTCGCAGAGAGGGCGTGGGAGCTCATGCGGGACCCGGTTTCAAACCCTTATAGGTACGGTTCAAAGCTCCTGGGTAGCCCAGCATACCGTCCTCGAGGCCTAGTTTCAAACCCTTATAGGTACGGTTCAAAGATGCAATGATCGCCAAGGCAAAAACCTATCGGCGAGGTTTCAAACCCTTATAGGTACGGTTCAAAGTAGGCCTACCTCAAGGCCTTGGAACGGATGGCGGAAGTTTCAAACCCTTATAGGTACGGTTCAAAGCCTCGTGGAAAACGTCTTCCCCTCGTGGCGTAGCGCGTTTCAAACCCTTATAGGTACGGTTCAAAGATGCCTCCTCCCTCGCCTCCCTCATTTCCCTTTTCGCGTTTCAAACCCTTATAGGTACGGTTCAAAGTATGCGGGAGAAGGGACAGCCTCTGTCCGGGCTAGGCCAAGTTTCAAACCCTTATAGGTACGGTTCAAAGAAGGGCCCCCTTCCAGCCAACGAGGTGAGGTGGACGGCGTTTCAAACCCTTATAGGTACGGTTCAAAGGAAACCCTCCTGGCCTCAGAGGACCCCAGGAGGCTCGGTTTCAAACCCTTATAGGTACGGTTCAAAGTGCTTCACCAGCCTCCCCAGGCCCGCCTCGTCCAGGGCGTGTTTCAAACCCTTATAGGTACGGTTCAAAGGCCCCGCGGCCCCTTTGGGGCGCACGAAGGAGGCAGAAGTTTCAAACCCTTATAGGTACGGTTCAAAGCAGGAGATCCCCCCGGACTCCCGGGTGACCCACTGGACGTTTCAAACCCTTATAGGTACGGTTCAAAGGAGGAAGAACCCCGGCCGCTTGGTGGATGCCACCACCGGTTTCAAACCCTTATAGGTACGGTTCAAAGTGACCAGGCGGCCCTCATGAAGAAAATACGAGTCCCACGTTTCAAACCCTTATAGGTACGGTTCAAAGGGGAGAAGGCCAGGGCCCCGGAGAGAGAAGGGGGGCAGTTTCAAACCCTTATAGGTACGGTTCAAAGTGGCCGCCCTAGCTTGGCTAGGCTAGGCGGTCATGGGTGTTTCAAACCCTTATAGGTACGGTTCAAAGTCATCTACGTCTGCATGCGGGAGTTGCTAAGGGAAAAGTTTCAAACCCTTATAGGTACGGTTCAAAGTTGCGGAATGCGGGGGGGCGTGGCACCATGAAGGTAGTTTCAAACCCTTATAGGTACGGTTCAAAGAGGTCCAGAAGGAAAGCCCAGTGCCTGGTCTCGGCAGGGTTTCAAACCCTTATAGGTACGGTTCAAAGGAGAAAGTCCCTAGCTGGACCACCCCCCCTTTTCCAGGTTTCAAACCCTTATAGGTACGGTTCAAAGACGGCCCTATACGCGCCTATGGTCCTCTCGTGCCGCCGTTTCAACCCTTATAGGTACGGTTCAAAGCTGGCCGTCCTAGCCTGGCTGGGCTAGGCTAGGGGCGGGTTTCAAACCCTTATAGGTACGGTTCAAAGTGGCATAAATGGAGACCAGGGCGACTGCAGGACTAAGGAGTTTCAAACCCTTATAGGTACGGTTCAAAGGGTGGTGCGGCAAGAGGGGCAGGTGATGGGGCAGTCCAGTTTCAAACCCTTGTAGGTACGGTTCAAAGCTGCGAGACCACTATCGGTCTCTGGACCCCCAGGCGTTTCAAACCCTTATAGGTACGGTTCAAAGGCCCCCTTAGGCTCCTAGGGGGCACAAAATCGCCCGAAGTTTCAAACCCTTATAGGTACGGTTCAAAGCCCTGCACCTTCAGGGTACCGCACCCCCCGCACCCCGTGTTTCAAACCCTTATAGGTACGGTTCAAAGCCGCTACCCCCTGTGCCGCGTCCTCCGCAAGAACCTGGGGTTTCAAACCCTTATAGGTACGGTTCAAAGCGGTCCCACCCGCCTACATAGGTGGGGTCCGTAGCGGTTTCAAACCCTTATAGGTACGGTTCAAAGGCGGGCAAGCAGTGCTGCAAGTTCCTCTTGCTTTAGACCGTTTCAAACCCTTATAGGTACGGTTCAAAGTTATCATCACGCCTTCGGCCAAAAGGCTTTCAAACAGTTTCAAACCCTTATAGGTACGGTTCAAAGGCCTTGGCCGTCTTGCCGCCCTTGCCAAGCCATTCCCGTTTCAAACCCTTATAGGTACGGTTCAAAGGTGCAAGTCGTCGCCCGCTTCTC
>JANXEN010000001.1 GCA_025058345.1 Sulfolobales archaeon | reverse complement strand
GTTCTGCTAGGTACTCCACTATGTGGTATATCTTTACGTTACCCTCTATCCCTAATTCCTTAGCCTTATCCCTCAAAGATCTAGTGCATGCGGGGCACGTAGTTATTAGTACCTCAGCCCCTGAAGCTTTGATAGAGTTTAAGGCCTTAACTAACTGCGTCCTATAGCCTTCAACATCTCCAGCAAGGTAGAGAGGCCAACCGCAGCAAGGCTCACCATCCAAAACAGCTGCATTACCCCCAGTTAAGTAACTTATTAGTTGATAGGCATTAGCGGATGTTTCGGGAGCTCTTATTGATGACGTACATCCAGCCCAGTATAGGACTTTCCCACTGGCTTGGGGTTTCTCAGGTAGGTAGTCCACCCACATTGCCTTAATTGATTGATCTACGGTGTATGGGTTGTCAACCTTACTGATGCTGTCTGATATTAGCTTAACCTCCTCAGGCGTTAGGCCTGAATCCCTTAGGTAGTGCCTAGCGGCTAGGTATAGGTCCGTGAGTTTAAGAGCTGCAATGCATTTAACTTCGCAGAAGCCGCATAGGGTGCAGTACATCTTCTTAGTTAGGTCTGTCCTAGGCTTTAACTCATTCAGTACTACACCTCTAGTTTGGAGTAACCTACCTCTAGGTCCGTAGGTCTCTACGAAGTCACTTACCTTAAGTACCGGACATACCGGTGTGCAGAAGCCGCATTGCTTACAGTAATCTATGAATTTAGCTGCATCGTTCCTTAACTCCTCCTTCGTGTAAGCCATCTTAAGCACCTCTAATCAAATATCTTACCCGGGTTCATAATACCTTTAGGATCTATTAATTTCTTAATCCCCTTCATAATCTCAAGTACTCTTTCAGCGTTCTTAGCCTTCAACTCCTTAAGCAGTAAGTCCTTCCTCTCAATACCTACGCCGTGCTCACCTGAGATAGACCCACCTAACTCTATTGAAGTGCCTTCAATCTCTATCAGCGCTGGTCTCGCCTTAGTCCACCACTCATCCTTAGATTGAAGCCCGACTAGTGGGTGTAGGTTGCCGTCACCAGCATGGCCGATCAAACCAATCGTTACGTCGTACTTAGCCGATACCTCCCTAATCTTCTTAACGATTACTGGTAGGGCGGATAGAGGTACTGAGAGATCGCCCATGAAGGAGAACGGGAACGCTGCAGCGAACGTCGGGTATGCCTGCTTACGCACTGCGTATAGCTTAGCCATCTCGTCCGGGTCTGTGGTGAACTTAACGTCAGCAGCTCCTGAAGCCTTAAGAACTCCTGCAACCTCGTTAAGTAGGTTATTCAACACGTCCTTAGGTGCATCAATATCAACTATAACCATGTTCTTCTCAGGGAAGTTAAGGCCTTTAATCTTATTAGCCAGCTTCACCACTATGTCATCCATGAATTCAAGGATTAGGGGTGTGAAGCCCCTCCTCCTCAGTTCGTAAACACCCCTAGCAGCATCTTCAACGTTGTCGAAGTAAGCTACTACCCTACCAACAGATTTAGGTGCTGGCACTATCTTAAACCAGCCGCGGGTTATTATCCCTAAAGTACCTTCAGAGCCTATGAATAGGTGCATTAAGTCATAGCCAGTAGCCTGCTTATATACAGGCGCACCTAAAGCAAGTACCTGCCCATCAGGTAAAACTACCTCAATACCTAAAGTAACGTGCCTCATAGTCCCGTACCTAGCGCCCCTCATACCGCCAGCATCCATAGCTAATGCCCCGCCAACAGTGGCTGACTCAGCACTAGCCGGATCTACGGGAAACATAAATCCGTACTTCCTACACTCCTTATCGACCTCATCCACGTAAGCGCCTGCCTCAGCCTCAACAACTCCGTTAGCTACGTCAACCTTAATGCCCCTCATAGGTCTTAAATCAATGACTATAGAGCCCTTAGAGGGTGTTGAAGAGCCTATAACGCTTGTCCCACTGCCGCGTGGAACCACCGGAATACCGTGTTCGTAAGCAAACTTAAGAACCTTAGAAACCTCCTCAGTACTCTTAACCTTAACTATAGCCATAGGCTCCTCCCTAACGACGGCGTATGCTGTAAAACTATAGGTGTAGAGCTCCTCAGGGTCTGTGATTACGTTATCAGAACCTATTAACTCCTTAAGCCCAGGAATAACTGATTCGGAACTCATTACATCCCCGTTAATTATCTGCTCCGCATATTATAAATTTTGTTGACCTGTTTGATGGTTATAATTTAAGGTTAGAATATCTAACCTTCAATGATAGTTAAGCCATCTAAAGAGGTTATAGATTTATTGAGCATTAACTAACATCTACATTGTCTACGGAGTTAATTGCTTATGACTTAATTACTGAAGCATAAAGACCTATATCACTCCAGCAGTTATAGTAGCTATCGCTAAGGCACCTACAATTAACTGTATTGAGGTTAGGGTTAGAGTGACTCTAGGTTCTGTAGGTTTAATACTTAACTTCTTTAACAGCTTGATCGCAGCGTGAGTTAAGCTATACACCTTCTCATATGGAGGTTCTAGAGATCCGTCACCCTGAGGTATTCCGAAATTCTCCTTATATACGCCGTCCTTCAACCCCCTAATAAATAATGCGAACTCCACGAAGTACGGGGTGAAGACCGTTACGCCGAATTTCTCCATATTACCTAATATGATCATTGATGCGTAGTAAGCTCCTACTGAGTAAGTAAGCGTATTTCCAGGAAATACCTTAGCTGGAAACCAGTTGTATTTAATGAATGCTAGTAGTGCAGCAGTCATCACTATAGATGCCTCAAAAACTAATGCTATGCCCTTAATGTATGAGAAGACCGCAGTAGTTAACATCAACGCAATACCCATACATGCCTCCAACCCGTTATACCCTGCTATCATGTTAAACGCGTTTGCAGCCCCTAAAACACCGATAGGGACTAGTATGAGGGGGTATATGAGCCCTAAATCAATAACGCCTAAGAAAGGTATTGAAAGCGTTGAGACTCCGGCCTTAATAACCACTAGTGGGGCTGAGATAGGGATTAGGAAGGCTACACGCATCCATATAGGTAAACCTTTCTTCCACCCAAGCACGTCATCCATAAAGCCGAGTAATGAGGTTAGGAGGAGTAGGGATGTAAGTGCGAATAAGTCATCACTGTAAACTACTTCATTCCCTAAATACCTGTGGGAAGCTGCTAAAGTGTAGAGCCCGAACACACATCCTATAGCTACCCAAAGACCGCTGCCCTCAGCAGCGAATAAGTTACCTAACTTATTCATATCCCTACCCACGAAGCCCTTCTTAACAGCTACTTTAACCCAATGAGGTATGATTAAGTATGTTAGGAGGAAGGCAACCGACGTAGACATCAACATAAACTCTACTTTAGCCATCGATAGCCCCCATAACTTAAGTAGGTGTGGAATAAAAACACTACTAAAGTAGGGTAATTAGTTAGCGAGTATTAAAACGCTGTTATTAAGCCTTACTAACTCAGTGAATTGAGTTGCTAGGTAAGTTACGCATAAGTTATTACCTGATGTGTAGGAGTACTTGATGCTGCTTACGTATGGGGTTGCGGTGATAGTCACATCCGATAGGGTTGTTGAGATGCTGAATCTTAAGTAGTAAGCGCCTGACTGATAGAGAACCTCACCGCTTACGTATAACTTAGTCGTAGTGGTGTTGGGGTAGAAGGTAAATCTAACACGCCAGTAATTATAGCAGCTCCACGAACTCCAGCAATAGACGTAGTCTACACTTCTATTCTGATTTGATGTTAATGTGGTAACGCCTTGCAGTGATGTTGTGATGTAGTAGGTGAAGTTTATCTGGGAGTTTACCGGTAGGTCGTTAACTATCATTAGGTCTCCGGAGTACCAGGTCTCACTCCCAGCTGTAAAGTACTCATGATCCCTCAACACAGCGTAGTTAGGTTCTAAGACGATTGAGTCGTTAACTACGTAACTCCAACCACCTAGGTGTTGATTCCTTAAATACATCACCTGAGGGGTTGGGTTATTACCTACGAAGCTTACCTGAGCTCTAAACTCAGGCAACGAAGCATAACTACCTAACCTATACCTAATTACGTATGTGCCTGAAGTACCAGGTGTGAAGAGCGTTGGGTAGTCAATCATTGATGATGCGAAGTTAATTGGTCTGTAGACAGATAACTTACTGCCGTTAGGTAAGTAGACCTCAGGAACTACGTTAGCTGCTGATGGCAATACGAAGTACTTACCTAATTCATTATCATTAATCGCTATCGGAATGTCGTAGTTAAGTATGTATGCCCCTAACCTCATACTTAAACTACGGTCTGATGCGAACCTAAAACCTACTAAGAATAGTGCTTCACCAACCCTCAGCGTGTTAAGTATAGGTGTAGAGTTAAGTGATATAGATATTGAAGTAGTTGAGTTCGGCGATAGAGATGCTGACTGGGCATTACCTTCCCACGTGTAGAGTGGTTTAATGGCTGAGTACCTGATTGAAGCCTCTAAGGTTGGGTTTACATGGTAGGGCATTATGGGGAGTCCCTTAGCGAAGTCCTCAGCGTTAAGAACGTATATTATCGGTTTTAAGTTTACGTTCACCCAACTACCTAGGTTCTTAACCTCAAACACTAGGTCTACTGACCTATTCCCATATATAACTAACGGATATACCCAAAGCCCCGCAACTCCAGTCATTAAAGTTTCATAGCTTATGTACCAACCTGACGTATATCCAGATACGGACTCATACCACTTCACGTAGACGTTGTGGTTAGAGTCTACCCTATAGTAACCCATACCTAAGTAAGTTACGTTAGTTCCTCCAGAACAGTATATGTGGCCAACCTTATACGGAACGCTGCGAGGATCTACTGAGATGTACCAATCCCCCTTCGATATAGTGTGGGAGTTACCTGTGATTAAAGCATATCCGACAGGTACGTAATTAGCTTCAGGGTCTGATGGGTATCCAGGTACGGGATTATTCATGTATTGATTTAAGTCCTTAAGTACACCTACATATATCAGAGGTCTTAAATAATTGCTTGAGTTCAAGTAATGAATGTTTACGTTACTAGCGGCGTTAGTTGAGGTGTTAGAGGAGTTAATGCTCTTAATTATCTTATCATCAACTATGAAGTACTTACCTCCCTCAGCGATGATTAATATGTAGGACTTACTGAGTAGTAAGCGGTCTACAACATTTTTAGAAAGTAGCTTCTCGTAGGTACTACTAACTGTGATGTTATTCAATAAAGTGCTGATGCCTGAGGAATTTACCGAAAGTACAGACACTATATTTAGCGGTGGGTTTAAACTCCTCACGTATAGACCGTCATCATAAACCACCTCAACATCCTTTGACGATGTGATGACTTGACTTAGAACTTCTTGATTAATCTTAGCTAATTGTGTTGGTGCCCTCATCAACTCAAGTGATATGTAAGTGAATATGGATGTAAGCACCGTAAGTACTAGTAGAGCTGAAGTCAGTGTTGAGAGTGAGCCCTTCATAACATCACCTAAGTTCTAAGAAATTAGCTCTCACTAAGTAATTACCGACTAACACGTAGATTTCCGAAGGTTCTCCATTACCGATATTCAGTATTAGAAGTCCTTGAGGGGGAATTAAGTAACTACCTACTTTAACCCCTCCACGAATTAAAGCAAATTCCCTAGAATCGCCTTCATAATTCACTACTACTAGGTAATTACTTCCGCTATACCTGATAATTAGTGCTAGAGGAGGTACCCCAACATCTAATGATTGCGTGCTGCGTGAGTAATTACTTAAGTTAGTGATTAGTGCTGTGAAAGCCCCAGAAACGCTAATCACTATTAAGGTCAACATTATGTCTACGTATAACTCACTAATACCACTTCTTAAAACCATCTAACCCCTTAAGGTTGTTAAGGTATTAAAAATGTTTATCATTTAAGTTTACTGGATAGATTAACTACTAGGTTGAAGTACTTTAGCGCTTCCCTAACGTAATTCTCGTCAACAACTCCGTGAGGTGTAGGAGTCTCTAAGACCCTCTTAGGTATCCTAAGCTCTAACGGGTTGAAGCCTTCCGAATACTTAATGATTTGCTTCTCGATCCATATCTCCCTACCTAACTTCTTAAGCTCAGCAGCACTTACTTCCTTCTTAAGCGGTTTGAAGCACTTCTCCACCATTTCAGGTTTATATATACCTCTAGCGAATAGGCAGACTGGGAGGCTCGTCAATATCTGCCTCCAGGACTCCTCCTCAATTATTTTCTCAACAGCTTCTTGAGGAGTAGGTAGTGGCTTCTTAGCCGCCAGTAATTCCTGATCCATTGAGTAAGCACCTGAGTCCAGGTGGCTGTGCCTTGAGCCTATGAGGAGGGATATAATGTAGAGTGGCCCTGTGTGGTAGCCAGCGGGCTCAACTTTATTGAATGATATGGCGTAGTCAAGACCTCCATACTTCTTAGCGACTTCATCTACACCTAATGCCATAGTCCTGTAGAATTCGTTGGGCTGAATGACTATGTTCCTAACCATCTTGATGTATGATTCGAAGTCACCCCAACTAGGCTTAGTGAGTAATTCCTTCTCCGTAATAATTCCGTTGGAGAAGGCCTCAGTAGCCCAAGCGAGGACTACCCCAGTAGATATCGCGTCAAGACCTTCCTCCTCAACAGCATCTAAAAGTTTTAGGAAACCATCCCTACTTCCGATGCCTAAGTTAGTTGCTAACGAGTATAGCGGTTCATGATCGTAGGATATGAACTTCATCTTGTAGAAGTAGGGTTCCTCAGGGTAGGGCTCCCTTAAAGCCGCTATGTGTATACATGCTGTTGGGCAGCCTGCACACGCAACTCTCCGAGCGAGAACTGTCTCAGCCAGTTTCTCACCGCTGACTTCCCCAGCATGTTCAAAGCTGCCTGAGCTGAAATTCCTAGTAGGTAATGCTTTAATACTGTTTAGCGCTAAGATGTTTGCAGCTGTTCCGAGATCGTGGTATTTCTTCATAGCCGGTGACTTAACAGCCAACTCATAAACCTCATTATATACAGCCCTATACGTAGAGATATCAGGTATTGTAAATCCTTTAAGGCCTACAACCACTATCGCCTTAAGCTTCTTAGCTCCAAACACTGCGCCGAGTCCTAACCTACCGAAATGCCTGTACGTTTCCGTAATTACCGACGCATACCTAACTAATTTCTCACCAGCCCTACCTATCCTCATTATTGCCCTATGACCGGGTCCTGGACTAACTTCCCTTAAGATCCTCCCGACAGTTTCAGTACTCCTCATCCCCCACAGAATTGAGCCATCTCTAAACCTAACCTTACCGTCATTAATGATCAGGTATATAGGCCTGTCGCTGGAGCCCTTAATCACTATAGCTCCGTAGCCTGCAAACCTTATAGCTAGTGCTGACCTACCTCCTGCATGACTTTCTGAGAAGTAGTTATTTAGGGGTGATTTGAAGACTGCTATAGTTTTAGAACCTAGGTGATGGACCCCGGTAAAGGGCCCTACAGCGAAAATCGCGACGTTCTCAGGCCCTAAAGGATCTGCGTTCTTCGGCACCTCCTCTTTGTAGAGCTGAGTAGCTACTCCAATACCTCCTAACCACTTACTGAATAAGTCCTCTCTAGACTCAACCCAGAAGGTCTTTCTGGTTAAATCAACGTATAATACGTTAGAGAGTGACTTAAACCAATCCATCAAACCACCTCCTCAAGGGAGAGTACGCTGTGTGGGCAGTAATTAACGCAGAGTCCGCAGTGAACGCATATAACCGGCTTATCCACTTCGTAGTCCCACATCACAGCCCCTATATCGCATGCCTCCTTACAGAGTCCACATCCAATACATTTCGTAGGGTTTAAGATGACCCCACCTCCCTCCCTAACCTTCAATGCGTCAGTAGGGCATACCCTAGCACATGGGGGGTCCTTACAAGCCCTACAAACAGCTATCGTAAAACCTCTCTCAAATCCACCAGCACTTCTAACCCATATAGCTGACTTATTGTGACCGACTACTCCGAACCTCCTACTGCATGCGAGCATACATAGTTGACAACCGACACATTTGTTGACGTCAACGACAACTAAGCGTTTCATAACTCAACCCTTACATCTAATATCAGCTAAGGAGGTTAATAATCGTTGTTAACAACTAAATAATTATTATGAAGACTAGATATCGAATAAAAAATTTTAGGGTTAGAATACTCTAATACCTAATAATCTACCTAATATAAACACTGCTACGAAGAAGAACCAACATAATATAGCGTAGGCGTATAGGAATGGCCAGTAGTACCACCTAAGTCTTAATTCCTTAGGTAACTTCCTCTCAAGCCAGTGAAGTAGGAAGACCGCATAACCACCGAAGTTTGCTATGTTTGCTGATAGTAGTAGAATTATGAGTGGTGGTGCCTGCCATATAGCCCACATAGCGAACGTTATGTAGCATGCCATGAATGGGTAGTAAATCCTCCTTATGTCGCCTTTAGCCCACTTCCTAATGCCTTCGGAAGTACTCCATAGGAAGTCAGTCATATTCCTAGTTAATGTATCCATAATCTGGAGTTGAGTGCCCCAAAGCACTATCAGACCTATAAATGATATGAAGTAATATCCTACAGGACCCCACATAGTGCCGAACTGCGTAGCTACATGCGCTGCAATACCCCACTCAGGGAGCCTAGTACCTACAGGTATGAATGAAGCCACTAGTATTGCAGGCATACTCATCCCCACAACTCCGAATGGGAAGAATATTAGCCACTGATCCCAAACTAGTAGCTTCTCCCAACGCTTCCAAGTAGCTAAGTTCTCAGGAGTGAATTTAAATACCTTACCTACTGGCGATACTACAATTTTCTTACCGCCTATAATTGCCGGTAGGTAACCAACTAATGAACCCACTCCGTAGCCCTTATCCCTATACCAATTACTCATCAAGAAGTTTATTGCTGATAGCCAACCCGTATAGCCCCACCAACCGCCGAGTAAGAATATATCAGCTCCAGGAGGTATGTATCCTACACTTGCATAACCTTCTAAGGCACCTGCCCATATTGCAGGCTTACCGTATATTAACGCTAGTATGAATACAGTGAAGGTGACAAACAACACTTTAAACCTAAATATGTATTCCAGGGTAGTGTAGATTTTCCCGCCGAACATCACTACGAAGAAGGAGAAGAGGAATAACCCAATCCCTAAGTAACGTACGAAGACAGCGTCTGCAGCTGCTTGCGCTGCCGGAACCCCAACCCCTGGAACCCTACCTAATACGATAGAGCCCAACGCAGTAGCGGCCCCTAAGGCCCAGCCAGGCCACGCTAATGCGAAGAATAGTACTGCGACATTCCACGGGATCCATAACTTCCTAGGGAAGACTCTAGCGAAGTAAACTAATGCTGGCTCACCTATGAGCATAGTCATCCTGCAGAAAGCTATGTTATATATCGTCTGGAAGAAGCATCCAACCCATATAAACCAGAACAGCTTCATACCGTACGATACAGCAACTGTAGGACCCATCAACCACTCTCCAGATCCTAAAGCACCGCCTAAGGCTGTAAATGATGGACCAAATACTGTGGCGAATAGCTTCCAACCACTTAACTTAGGTACCTTAAACACTTCCTCAGGCGTAGGTAACTTCTCAACAACCTCTAAAGCAGGACCCTCACCTAAACGGAAGGTATCCTTACTACTCACAATAACTACACCAAATATAATTGTAGGTAAGAATATTTATAAATATTAATGATTACCTTCTATAGTAAGTTGTTGATGCAAATATCATAATGAATTGTTATAAAATTACTGCAAAAGTGGGATTTCATACATAATCTAAGGAGGCTTAAAGCACGTAGTAACTAAGGTTATATAGGTTTTAAGACCTTCAGAAGTGAGAAGCTGTTGAAAAAATATAGGTAGTGTTTTGTGATGACGTTATATCGCATTTGTTAGAGTATTCTTATACCGAGCTGTCCTAACACCATCACTATGAAGAAGAAGCAGCACATTGCACAGAATAGTAGGATTGGCGGCCAGTAGTACCATCTAAGTCTTAATTCCTTAGGTAACTTTCTGTCAATATCCCAAAGTAGGTACCAGGCAAAGAAGCCGGCGAAGTTAGCTATGTTAGCTGATAGTAGTAGAATTATGAGTGGTGCAGTACCGGTAGCTATGAAAGTACCGAAGACCCAGATAGCAAAAGCTACGTAAACCACTAGGAACGAGTAGTAAATCCTTCTAACATCGCCTTTAGCCCACTTCCTAACACGTTCGGAAGTACTCCACAGTAAGTCAGTCATGTTCCTAGTTAGCATATCTACCCACTGTAGCTGTGTGCCCCACAGCGTTATGAGGCCTATGAATGTTATGAAGTAGAAGCCGAATGGACCCCACATAGCGCCAAATTGGTTAGCTGTGTGTGCAGCGATACCCCAAGCAGGCAGTGTAGTACCTAAAGGTACTACGTTCCTAACCATTACTGACGGTAAAGTCATACCTACTATACCGAAGGTAGCGTAGATAAGCCACTGATCCCAGATGACTAGCCTCTCCCAACGCTTCCAAGTAGCTAAGTTCTCAGGAGTGAATTTAAACATCTTACCTACGGCAGATAACGCTATCTTCTTACCACCTATCATTGCCGGTATGTAGCCAACTAAGTGACCCATACCATAACCCTTATCTCTGTAGTAGTTGGTGAGTAGGTAGTTAATTGCTGAAGCCCACCCGATATAACCCCACCAACCACCTAACAGGTAGACGTCGATACCCCTAGGCATATATCCAATGCTAGCAAAGCCTACTGCTAGCTCACCCCATATCGCAGGCTTACTAATCATTAAAGATATTACAAACACTGCGAACGTAACGAATAGGACTTTAAATCTGAAGACTGCCTCAAGCGTTGAAGCTATCTTACCTCCAACTGAAACCACTAAGACACATATTATGAAGAGTATAGCACCTAGAAGCGTTACAAATCCAGCCTCAGCGGCAGTCGGTAACCTACCTAATATGAAGACCGCTAATGCTGTAGCAGCTCCTGAAGCCCAGCCAGGCCATGCAGCAGCAGCAAACAACACAAATGCTAGGAAAGGTATCCAGAACCACCTAGGCTTACTTCTAGCCATGTAAACTAATGCTGGCTCACCGATAAGCACTGTAATCCTAGCAAATGCGATGTTATATATAGTTTGAAGTACTACACCAACCCAAACAAGCCAGAAGAGGTATAGGCCGTAACGAGCAGCTACTGATGGCCCCATAATCCACTCTCCAGATCCTAAAGCACCGCCTAAGGCCATAAATGATGGGCCTAATATAGTGGCGAATAGCTTCCAACCACTTAACTTAGGTACCTTAAACACTTCCTCAGGCGTAGGTAACTTCTCAACAACCTCTAAAGCAGGACCCTCACCTAAACGGAAGTATTCTTTAGATTCCTTAGCCATAATAACACCATCAACCAACTATCGTGGGGCTGAGTTTAAAAATCTTGATGTGAAAATATGTTTACACTTGAGTTGGATTAAATTATAAATATTTATTAGTATAAATTATTGAATTTCTATCATATGAAAATCATAAAACTTATTATTGAATTTTAGGTTTTCGGAGTGATTTCCTT
The DNA here is from genome assembly GCA_025058345.1 of Sulfolobales archaeon. GTDB lineage: Archaea > Thermoproteota > Thermoprotei_A > Sulfolobales > NBVN01 > DTCV01. The sequence continues at coordinate 275,735 of JANXEN010000001.1, read as the reverse complement.
TAATGTGCCTTCAACCATATTTAAGGATCTGTCCACAAACTCAAGCACCCTTGGGTCATGTGTTACTATAACTATAGTTGTATTGAAGTCCTTCCTAACGTTTCTGAAGAGTTCCATCACCTTTATAGCGTTACTCCAATCTAGATTTGCCGTCGGTTCATCTGCCAGAAGTACAGATGGTGTAGTTACTAATGCCCTAGCAATAGCTACTCTCTGTCTCTCGCCGCCGCTTAGGTGTGAAGGTGTTAAATTCTCCTTACCTTTCAAACCCATATACTGAATTACTTCTGAAACGCTTTTTACCCTGCTTACTTTGTCAACCCCGGAAATAAGTAATGGAATTTCTATGTTTTCAAAAACAGTTAACGTATCAACTAATCCGTAGTCTTGAGGGATGTAACTAACTATTGAATTTCTGATCATTGAGAGACCTACTTCATCAAGTAAATTTAGATTGTATCCGCTTATTATTACATCACCTCTATCAGGTCTTTCAAGTCCTGCAATTATTCTGAGTAATGTAGTTTTACCTGAGCCGCTGGGGCCGTGAATACCTATCATTTCGCCTTTCTTAAAAGCAGCGTTAACGTTTCTGAGGACGGTAGTTAGCTCGCTCCCAAACTTGTAACTCTTCCACACATCCCTCAATAATACCGATATTTCATACATTTCCTAAACGCCTTAATTCCAGAAAACATATGGTATAAACACCTTAATATGTTGTTACTTATGATGTAGAGAGATATCAACCCCAGTCACTTCCAACGCTTAAAACTAAGTAACGGCGGAGGTAAGGCGTTTTTTAATCCTTAAGTAGGTGGGGTATAGGATGAGGGTAGCTGCAGTAAAGTTAATGGATAATGCTATTAACGACTTAATAAGTTCAGCCTTAGCAACGACCGGTATTAAACCTATGAATGATGTTGTGAGTGACGCCGTAATTACGTATGCCATAACTGTTGATGGTTTAGCGCCTGATATCCTTAAGGCGTAAAATACCGTGTTATGGCTGTCGGAATCCGATAGAATTGCAGTCGCTACGTTTAAAGCGCTTATGATGATAAGCGTATCAAGGATCTTAGGATGCTTAATAAATACAGAGTAGTAGAGGAGTAATGTAGATATTATAGATAGTATGTAGACCCCCTTACCTCTGTAGAGGATTTTAAAAGCTATTAAGCAGCCTGGCTCAACACCCATACCTCAAGACCACCTAATAACTTAGACTCAAAAAGCCTTAGAATGCTCTCAAGCTGACTCGTAGATAACTCCTCAATACTCCACACGGATATATTGAATGAGAGTTCTACGTTCCCATCACCGCTTAAACCGGTAAAGACGTCTAAATCAACACCTATACCCCAAGAAGCTCTAAACCTGCAGGATGCATGTAGGAAACCTCCAGAAGCCTCACACCGCATGTCCAGATCTCTGAGCTCGAAAAACTCTTCACCCCTCAATAATTCAGACAAGTGCTGGAGGATTTTACACATGTCTCTACCTTTAATTATTAGGTTGAACTTCGTTGATGCCGGTGTGGGAACTACTTCAACAATACTTACGTTGAATACCTTCTTATTTATAAGTAATACAACAATTAAAGTCGATATTGAAAAGGTTATAAAGGAGTTTAAAGCTGAGTATATGCCGAATACATGATGAATTAATGCGAGAGATACCGTACCGATAACCAATACCAACACTCCAACAAAAATTGTTAACATAGTAGTTAGGTTCCAAGGCTGTAGTCCTACAGCACCTAACCTACTGTATATGAGTCTAACCCTAGGCTGCAACGCTATAAATGTAACTAATAAAATTATGGATGAAATAAGTGCAGATATCAACGCAGAAATTAATGATTCGGTTGTAGGTAATCCGTAACCGCTTAACGTCTCCAAAACGTTGTTTCTAAGAATCATGGCAACGCCGTTATACCTCTTTATCAACTCAGAAATCCTTGTAACGTTTACACCCTCTAATCCACCCTCACCGAACTCAACAGTTACGTCCGTAATGACTGGCTCGAGGTAGCCGATAAGTTTTGAAGCTGTTAAGGTAGTTGTTATAATAACTTTATCCGATGGAGGGGTTACCGGCTTAGTTCCTAGGTAAGCCTCAACAGGTAGTAGGGGGGTACCGTAAAATATTGATGCTCTTTCAATAATTTCCGGATTTAATGAAACTAAAGAATGCTCATCGCCAAACAACCTTACCGTTAAGTTATAGGACTTCGTAGTGCCTAAGACTAACATGCGGTCATTTAATTGTAACCCCCCTAGTAGTTTATTTGATTTGTTGGGAGGGATGCCGACCAACGCGTATATGGGTAATTTCTCATCATCAAGGATTAATTCGATCCTACTATCGAAGATGTATCTTACGTAGAGGTCTGCCATACCTCCAATCTCATTTAGGTTTTGCTCAAGTTCGCTAACCGATATAGGCGTCTTAAACCGTATGTAGAGTGCGTAAATCCCTGTACTGCCGACATCTCTAGAAGTTACTGATAAACTATATTGGGTCGATATAGCTGATAGAACCATACATGCTGGCAGCATAAACAGGGCTATGAGTAGTATTGGGGAGCGGATAAATCCAGCAATTACTTTATACGTGACAATTATTCTTGAGGAAATATCTTTACGGAGCTCGGTAATTTCTTCCCTCAATTCGTGGTGGGATGACCTAAAAGACTTAACTACATGGATTGCAGAGAACATAAGAACTGCGACGTAAATCGATACCATAACGATTTCAAGCAATTTAAACCACCGACATAAATGAAAGCATCGTATACGTAGCTACTGCAAGGCCGCATCCTGCAAGCGCTAATGAAACGTTAACTAGTAGATATTCGTATACCTCACTACCGAGTCTAAGGGCTAGATATTTGATTAAGCTAGCTGTTATGAAGAGCAATGCTACATCAGGAGTTAAAGTTATCCCCAACATTATCGAGAAGATCGATATACCTAACTTAGTGAACCTTGTAAGAAGTACAAACGATAATGAGACGATGATACCTATTAAAACCCCCTCAAAGTAGAACGCACTTAAATCACCGGAATATATTGACTTCATCCAAGTAACGGTAGGCAACCAACGTATTAAGTTAAACTTAGTGGACTCAACCCCGTATATACTTAGAAGTAGGTGCCCATACATCAAAGTTATTGGTGCGCTCACCAACATAGAAATAGCTAGGAGGTATGAAGTGAGCTCTACATCAACCCCCAGTAGCTTAGCAGACTTAGACATAGCTGTAGAGGTACCAGCTACGAATTGAGGCATTGGCACACCAGTATACGGATCTAAGAATATGTATGGAGCCGCTCCCCTATATCCAGAACTAAATAGAGTTAAAGTTATTAACGGCAATGTAGATTGAGATGTTGTCCCTGTTTCACCCGTAGCTCGTACAGTCATTAACGTTATGAATATGTAGAGGGGGACTAAGAGAATAGCTACTAAAATTGTTATTGGGTTAAGCATGTATGGACTAACCATAATGGGGGGGATTAAGGTTGATGACAGTATAATGACTGCTACCGCCAGTCTCTTAAGCTCGTACTTCGCCATAATTAAATACTTAATTGTTGATGTATATAACTTACGTTCCTGAACCATGTAGAACGTAGTTGCTGAAATTATAGAGCCTACTAGGATTGATGCTGTAAGTGGAGACACTGAGACAGCTAATTCCTGAGCAGTAATAGCTGGTAATGGACTATATAAACCTAAGTAAACTAGATAGGATGTTATAAGAGTGTACATTACAGCGTTACCTAACCCAACACCTAGTGATGTGTTTAGAGGTATTAGAAGCGCAATTAAGAAGACCATGACATCTAACGATAAGGCTAGTGATGTGCCGGGAAACACCGTCTGAATCATAGGTGTTAAATCTATGGATGAAGGCGATATCGTTAAGAACATTAACTCTAAAGTAAAACCGATTAGTATCGGGATCACCACATTCTTAGATTTCAATAACCTTACTACAGAAACAGTTAGGGTTAGTGCTATACCTATTGGGAAAGGTAGCTTCTCCCTCTCAATGAAGTGTCTATGGAACGCGTAGGCTATTAAGACACCGGAAACAGTCACAGAAGTCGCGAATAAGTAAAACAGTAAAGTGTTGAGGTCTATGAAGCCTTTAAAGTATGTCCAGTGCGGGAGACCTATCGACTTCGGATCTGAAACTCTGGAAAGCATCGTATAGGTGACGTACATACCTGAAGTTATGGTAGTCGTTAAGGAAAAACCAGTCGCTATTAAAGTAGCTAGGAAGTGTTCCAGTAGGGGGATTTTCCTCCTAAATATAACTAGATGCAACGCGTATATCAGTATGGACGAGGTTACAGGTGATAACTCAGCTGTTGTATACCCAGTTACCGCATATCCGTAAGTATCTATAAAACCCATTAAAAGACCTACTAAGAAACCTAAAATGAGGTATTTCATAATAATTACCTTACATAGCTGACACGCCGGCAGCAACCGCTTTAATTATGTCTGAACTCCTAAGCATAACATCTGTAATTATCTTCTTAAGCTCGTCGTTTCCAACTTTCAGCACTACATGATACACTTCCTTGATTGCTTCATACCTATTCTCAACTTCTTCGAACTTACCCTCATTGATAAGGGGATTTAACTTAGTGTAGTGAATTAATGCTTCAATCAGCAGCGAGTTGGCTCTACTGTAGGCTAACCTACTCCCGCAGCCCATATAACAAAGTATGGGTCGTAACGAAACTGTCGCAACCTTCCCATCATGTTTACTTATACTATCAACAACAGCCTCTACGTACATATCTACGTTCCCTAAAATCCTAAGAGGTCTAACTCGTTTAGAACTTCCGTACCTAATTTCACCGGGTTTGAATAAAGCGTAGTAGTATAGGAGGGAGTCACTTGTAATATTTAGTGTGACTTCCCCAACATCTAATATATTGGAGTATGTCCTAGTATCTATGTATGGTTTTAAGATAATTAGATTATTAACGAATTCAACGCCCATAGGTGCCGCATTAACTTCCCCCCCACCGTTTACAGTAGTTACTATGCATTCGTGGTGGCCGTACCTTAGATAGCTCCTTAACTCTTTACATGCCTCATGCATTACCGGCACCGTATACTCTATTTACACAGAAGTATTGCCGTATATAAAGATACTTTAATTTTATTAATGATGCTGTGGTGGAAGAGATGTTTGGTAGTGATTTAAGAGACAGCTTTAAGTGGATGTATATTTACGACTTAATCAGAGCTGATATGGGATATAACTACTTAGACGACTACTACGCATCACAGACACTAAACACGTTAATCAAGGTAGAAGACATATACCTAATTGAGAAAAGAATCAAGAATTTAATAGAGGGTAAGGACGTCTACGTTGTTGGGGCAAGCTCAAAGTGCATTGAAGGGCTTAAGTTACTTGATAGGGTTCCTGATGTTTTAATAGCTGCGGACGGTGCAATTAGATGCTGCTTCGAAGCAGGTTATACACCACATATAGTAGTTACTGATTTAGATGGGTTGACCGTAGATGATTTAAAGTACAGTGAGCTGATATATGTGATCCACGCCCATGGGAATAACGTAGATAGGTTGTTGAAGTACGTAAAGATCGTTGAGGGCGATATCGTAGGTACGAATCAATGCGCGCAGTACGGTAGGTTAAGAATTTATGGTGGATTTACAGACGGTGATAGAGCTGCCTTCCTAGCGAACTACTTCGGTGCAAAGACTATTAATCTAGTGGGATTTGACTTAAGGAGTGGAATCGTAGGTAGGTACTCAAAACCATGGATGAAGTTAGATTCATACGGCACACCATCCAAGATAAGGAAGTTCAAGTGGGCTGAAAGACTTCTTAACATATTAAACGTTATCTATATTTAAGCTCTGCAAACCATCAACCGTTTAGGGTTGGAATGATATGAGGAGTAATGGCCGTGCCGTTGAGGTAAGAGCTGGATATAGACTGCATCTAGGTTTCTATAGATTCTACGACCACCCATATGTTTACGGCTCTATAGGAATTTCTATTGAAGAACCCTACATTTCTGTCTTTATCCGTAGTGGCCAGGGTCTACGAATTAAATGCAAAACTAAACTATGTGAGGGGTTGGTAGAGACTGTTGCTAAGTTACTTAAAGTTAATGACGTCGACATCGATGTAGACGGTTTTATAAAACATCACGTCGGGTTGGGGTCAAGGACTAGAGTTTTACTTACAACTTACTCAGCACTCACACATTACTTAGGTGTTGAATTCAGCCCTGCCCATATAGCTAACCTCCTAGGCAGGAAGATCTCGGGTGTTGGGATTTACTCATTCCTCTACGGTAATTTAGTCGTTGATAGCGGCTTAAAAGTCGGCGACGAATCGTTAAGCTATCCGAGATTGCTGCACCTTTATGAGGTGCCTGAAGACTGGTATTTAATCGTAGTGCTACCTGAGGGTCTTAGCGGGTTAAGTGAGGAGGAGGAGGTAGGCATTATTAAAGAGGTTGATGTGTTTCCCAAGCAGGAGGCACTGTATAAGGAGTTCGTCGGGCTCTTAACGTCCCTTAGTTTGAAAGACTTCAATAACTTTACTAAGGCGTTATCGAAAATACAACAGCTGACTGGTGAGTACTTCAGTAAGTACCAAGGAGGTATATTCGCTCACGACTTAAATGATGATTTAGCTAAACATTTAGAGAGGGAGGGTGCTAGAGGTGTTGGCCAAAGTAGTTGGGGTCCTACTATATACGGCTTTGTAGATAATTATGTTAAGGCATTAAGTGTAAGGACCTCCCTACTTAGTTACGCTGAGAAGAGAGGGTTAGAGATCAGATGTTGGGTAACTAACGCATCTAAGTTTGGACATCAGGTGTTTATACATAAGGTCAGTTAAGAACCTATTTAAGTTACGTATTAAGATTTGATACAGACTTAAGCGGAGGTTTAGATTGTGAGGGTAGGTATAATACACGATTCACCTGTCCCAACACTAAGTTCTAGACAATTAATGCTTGCATTTATGAAGAGAGGTGTAGAAAGTTTCTACGTAAGAATTTCGAAGTTGGCTTCAGTAATAGATGAGCAGGGAATTAAGGTGATGTATGGAAGTGAGGTCAGCGATTTCATGGATTCATTATTAATAAGGAGTTTAGGCTTTATAGCAACCTTAGAGCAGGTCTTCAGACGTGCAGACATTATTAGGCAGCTCGAACTTTCTGGAACCTTAATAATTAACCCTATAGAGTCTATGCTGAAGGCCCGAGATAAATACGCATCTATATTAGCTCTTAAAGCTGCAGGTGTTAATGTCCCCCCTACAGCTGTCGTTGAGGAAGTTTTCACAGCTGTTGATATATGTAGGAAGTGGGGAGATGTAGTGATAAAACCCATGATGGGTAGCATGGGGTACGGGGCTGTAAGGACTTCAGACCCTGACTTAGTCTTCACCATAGCTAAGACATGGTTAATTCATGGCCAACCCGTCTACATACAGAAATACATACCTAAACCTGGTAGGGATATCAGAGTATTCGTTGTTGGGGATGAGGTCTTAGGTGGCTATTATAGATATGCGCCAGACGGTAGTTGGAAGACAAATATCGCTCAAGGGGCACGGGCTGAGAAGATAGAGAGACTGAGTGAGGAGTTAGTTAATATGTCGTTGAAGGCTGTTAATACCTTAAAACTTCATTATGCAGGTGTTGACATTGGCGAAACCGACGGCGGCTTCGTAATCTTCGAAGTTAATGCAGCTCCTCAGTGGTCTGGATTCATGTCAGCTACCGGCATCAACCCTAGCGAGAAGATTGCGGACTACATAATTAAGTTACTTAAAAATTGAGTTCCTGCATTAAGTAGTCATGGTAGGTGTTGCGGTGATTAAGTTGAGGTTTGCGATAGTATTTCAACTACCTCATAGGGAGTGCGTAACGTTCTCAGAACGTACAACACCTTAACTTCTAGCAAACCACCTACGTTACCTAACCCATCAACAAGTTTTGCTAACTCCTTATTGTCTGGAGCAACAGCCTTAATCAACACCTGATGCTCTCCCGAAACCTCGTAAGCTTCAACTACTCCGGGATAATTTGCTATGTGCCTTAAACTCTCTTCGTAATTCTTGGGAGACACCTTCAAAAGGATGAAGGCAACTATAATGAAGCTCAACTTACTTAAGTCGATGTTGATGGTGAATCCTTTTAAAATACCTAATCTACTCAATTTTCTAATCCTTAAGTAGATTGTTGACTCACTTAAGTTTAACTCCTCAGCGATCTTTCTGTAAGGTGCTCTACCGTTTATGAGGAGGAGTTTAAGGATTGACTTATCGACTTCGTCGATGTACTCAACTTTCTTAGACAACTTAATCACCCATTTCAAGTCCATGAGTTATAAGCACTTATTAAACCTATTTTCAACGACCATAACTATCTTATCTTCAATTTCATAAGCATCTACTATAGATAGACCATTATAGATAGCTTCTGACGGCATTAAAGAAGCTAAGACCTCATCATGTAAAACGACCTCAACACGCTCACCGCATTTAAGATTGGTGGAGAGCTTCCTCATTAGGTTCTTAACATCTGCTGCGGTAAACACGCTGTAACTCATCCCTCAACCCACCTTAATAGGTTTTTAAGCTTTATATCTCTAGTTCATTAGGGTTATACAACGTTTAGAGTAGTGTATTCTGTTAGGTCTGAATCCCCTGAGAAAATTTCGCTAAGCATTAACGACTTAGTTAAGTATTTAAGCGAGAGGTACGGTGGTGAGTACGCAAGAGTTGGTTTAAGTGTGGTTTGGTCTCTTGAGAACGTTATGATTAAAACCGTTATTGAAAGTGTAAGCGCTCCACACACATTACTTCCGGGGTTATACGAATTTAAGTTAATAGTTGAGGGAGTAAACGGTGAGAAGGTAGCTGAACTTTCTAAAGCTGCAGTGACGATATTCAGGAAGTATGAATTGTTGATAAACCTAAGCGGTTAGGAATAAACATACATGACTTATAGGCTTAGCGTTTAAGTAAGTGTAGAGAGCTGTAGTAATTAAGTATGTAATTACTGTTGATGCTGCAGGCACTATAGATAGAGCGTCGTAGACCTTTAAACCCCCGATTATCAATCTTCGAGCGTCGTAGAAGGATATCTTACTTATGTTCATTAAATCAACCCCCAGGAGTGTAGAAGTATAAGCCACTAGATAAGAGTAGTGAATCCCTAAACCTACCCACTGTGCGGTGCTAACAGTAACCAACAAACTTAACAACGAAGTAACTGTTGAGACTACTATGACTGGGACCGCAAGCCCTAAGCCTTTAATAACGACCGAAACCCTATTTATGATTAAAGTAGATGCGATTATGAGGAGTAATGAAGTTAATAACGGAACTACTCCATAGTACGTTGATATATGGGTAAGTATTAACATAGATATTATCAGGGGCATTACTACACCCCCTAAATTTAATTCAACAACAATATTTTGAAGAGCCTTAAACCTTAAAGATTGCACTAGGTAGTCATTACTTAACTTAATTATACTGGCTTTCCTTAATTCGCTGCTAAGCTTCAAATTACCGACACGTATGTTAAACTTACCTAAGAGGTTCGATAAAAGGGTTGATAGGAAGGCAGCAGTTACTGCTACGTAAGAACTTAAGCTTAGATTAAGGTACAGCACCGTATATGCAGTAGTAAGTAGTGCATTAACTGATGCGATCAGCACCACTATCTTTAGGGTCAATAAGGTCACTCATATTAACTCTTAATGGGTGAAACCGTATTAAATATTTATGGCTGAAAACATGTTTTCTAATGCGGTGCTTATTAAGTTGTTAGTCATTGATAACGTAATGCATCATTTAAATACCCTTTAAGTCAATACCGGCTTGGGTTTATGTAGGATTACGATGTTGTCACACTTCATGGTCTAGCTTAACTGGAATTGGCCTAGGATCAGGTAATATACGTATTAACGCATCCCCTTTGCTTAACGCTAATGAGTATTCTCGAACCTCATCATATGATATCCTCATATACTTTGAAAGTTCCCTCCAATACAGCGTGTCAGGTGATGGTAAGGCAATGAGCAGACCGGCATTCTCAACATATTCCTTACTTAAATCTCCTAAATCATATAGGCTCTGAGTAGCTAACGCTACTGACACCCCATAACCCCTCCCCAGTTTAAGGAGTTTAAGGAGTACTTGAGCCTTACTTAGTAGGAATTGCCACGCCTCATCTACCACTAACTGTACCTTAGGTATATGACCTTCACTCACGTTGCTCATGTAAAGTAGTTGAAGGGTATTAAAGAAGATAGACATTGATAGATTTAAGTAATCAACCCCTAATACGGAGATGTTGGAGAGATTTACTACAGTTATTGATTCAGGCTCATTTATTGCAGTGATTAAGGGCTTACCTCGGTCTAAGGCTTCCATAACATTTAGCATCCGCATTAATTTGTATTGCAGGTAATCGTTATCGATAGACATGCTTACATCTTTGATTACCCCCCAGAAATTACTGAGGTTTTCGTCAAGGAATTCGAATGAATCGCTTAAGACCCTATAGAGAGTTGCTGTAAGTTCTTTATCCTCTCTAAACAGCATCGAATCGCTAATAACTTCCGTTAGATATGTCGCTCTGAAGGTCTTAGGAACTAATTTAATAACTTGGCCTACTCCTAAACCTACATCAACACCTAAGTTTATTACCTTAGCTCTATAACCTCTTTTAAATAACCTCTCTCTATACTCGTTTTTGATGTCCACCACGAATACTTTAGTTGAGTAAGTACTGCAAACCCTTATAAGCATCGTAATTAGGGTTTCAGTCTTACCTATACCTGAAGGACCTATAACTAAGACATGGGGATTTAACCCTCCTTCAATATTCCAGTAAACACCCTCCGAGGTAAGTACGTTAATCCCTAAGTAGACCCCTGAACTTCTTAAGTCAAACCTTGTTCGTGAGGTTATTATATGAGGGTTGAATACCGTTAATGTAGTCGACGCCTTTCTGAAGAAGTATTTCCAATTAAGGAGTTTAGTAATTAAACCATGTAGTCCGTAGGTATAACCTCGAAAAAACATTTGAAGTAGGATCCTCCCCTCAATTCCTCTTAACTCACTAGCCATAATTCCTAATGACTCAAGGGTCTTAGTAAGGAGTGATGTCCTAGAATTAACTAATTTGACCGCATTTTCTTCAGAATTGCTGCAGGCCTCAACGACGTAGTAGGCGAGGACGTCGTAGGGCTGTATGTTATGCTTCAAGATTTTATCCTTAAACTTTGTCAGTCTATCGAGATCAGTCTTAGCCTTTACGTTAGAGGGATTAACATCAATGGTTATTAAAAGGTTTTGGATCTTTCTATTTATCTCAGATATCACCTTCTCCTTATCTAAGGGTTTAAATATGGTTCTAACCTCTATAGGGAAACCTAAATTGAGGGAATTAAAGTAGGTTTTCAAGTATTTAAGAACTTCCTGTTCACTTAAGTCGTTTATAGAGGTTACTATGTTATTAACTTTAATTATCTTCTTACTGCATACCTCTTTACTTGATTTCCTAAATATAATTAAACCATCATCAAACACCTTAACATCATCTAGTTTAAGGAGCTCCAAGCTGTTCCCCATAGTTTTCCCTAATTGATACCTTACCCTTAAGAAGTGTTGCAGCATTAACACCTAATTCAACATACTTTTTAATGAGGGCTAAATTATCTAAGAAGTACAATTCCTTAATACCTCCACTAAGAACCAACACCTTCAAATTTCTGGTAATGATGTCATCAACTTCTAACTCCAAGAAGCCCTTGCTACCTCTTAACGAAGCTAGCTTATCTCCAACTAACGCATAAATAACCCCTTCAGCATGCAAATCAAATGATATCCCTAACTTAACACCGTTATTAATAAATGGTTCGACGCTTAACCTGCTGACTGGATGGGGAACCTTAAGGTCTAAGCCTACCTCCTTAAGTGAGAAGCCTTCAACACATTTAATTTTCTCATATACTCCTACATCATAATCATTGACGTGGGTTATATCAACCTTAACCAGCGGTCTGTCTCTAATTATGTGGTACTTCCTCCACTCATAAATATCGTACTTATAGCTGTATTTAATAATAGCAGGTAATAAACATTCGTTTAAAGTGACCTCATTAATGCCGTTATATACTTTACCATCTAAGCATGAAACTGTTAGATATATAGGTATTTCTAAGCCATGTAAGTAGGTCGGAGTTGCAATTATCCTTGACTCGCAGTTACTTAGTTGCTTAACCTCATAACTTATGTCGATGATTGGATCCTCTATTGAATACTTACTGAGGTCTAATGCAATCATAGCAAGTTGTTCAACCTTATTGAACCATGTATACTCCGTAGAAACCTGCAACGAATTAGTAGTGATCCTCAAGGCAGTAGTGATGTTTAAGTCGTTAACTCCAGGTCTGAGGATTTGGTGAAGGCTCTTAATTGTGGTTCCATTCCCCTCACCGCTAGCGTATTTAATTGTTAGTGGAATGTCCTCAGGAGTGGGGTTAAATACATTTAGATGCATACTTATTAACGTGTTATCATCGCCACCATCTATAAAGCCATTTAAGCTGTGTTTAACCTCATCTATGGTAAGTTCTTTGACTTCTACTCTTTCTGTTTTAATTTTTAATTCCTTGACGATCTGGGTCAGTATTAAATCATGTACTACCTTAAGCGTTATCTCCTTACCAAGAACTAAAGGTTTAATGGTGAAAGACTTCAAGTCCTTTACATCTCCATCTCGGTTAGGTAATAAGGTTACTGGACCCCTAACAGATAGATGTGAATTCACGTACCAAGGGATTATAGACATTATTGGGAAACCTGTAGTGCTTAAATTACCATGTTTAACTACTATATCAGCTTCGTAGAGTTCGCTAAGGTCATATATTAACGCATCACTCCCATATAGACATATCAAGTTCTTATTAATTAAAGTGCATTCAAGCGGCCTGTATGATGATATGTGTGTGGTTGATTTATAAATTTCTAGAGATTTTAAACCTCTCAGAATTATGTATTCATCATCGGCAACGCCGTACAGCACCTTCGACCCAGTTAGGATTTTCCAAACGTTATCGGTAATTATGTAGGGATTATTGTTTACAATGATTATTAATTCCCCGGTACTTAGCTTTCCAACGACTTTAGGTTTAGAACGTATCAGTAGCTGATTGAAGTTCCTACCGTCGAATCTAATTAAGATGCTGAAAGTATCGTCATACAGTATGTATTCATGGCCTATGTGTGCTATCGGTTCAGCAATGAATGGAATTTTAAATACACCGTTAAATGACACTAGATAATTGCTGTCGCGGCATTTTACTACCCCTAAACCATCACCAACCTTCAATTCCTTTACTGAAGCACATTTATCTAACTCGTATGTATTGATTAAACCTAGATGCTTGAAGGCTATCGACGCATAGTATTTTCTCTTATGTTTAAATACTAATAGGACAGTTGTTCGGGATTCAGCATGGTGGAGGTCCTGAATTTCTAGTACGGTATTTCTCATTTGAGGGAGTATTAAGTAATTCCTACCATTTCCGTGCAGTAATGCAATTGAGTTATCTATGAAATCTACTCTAACGTCTTGACATCCACTTAGTATGACTTCCTCGTTATTGGTACTGAGGTCTAATAACTTGATGCTATCTCTACAAAGATTAAGTAATGACTCACTACTTAATGCATATGTGCTGCAGTAAAAACTTAACTCACTTCCATCGCGTAAATATACTTTAGAACCGTTCTCATTTCTAATGACCCACAAACCATCTACGCTAATCGTCAAGTCTTCATCGATGATTAAGCTGGGCGTTTCGTTAAAGGTGCTAACTGTTGGTTTAATTATGACCTTTCCTAGAGGGAGGCTCTTTATTAAGATCCACTTATTGATTACGTCCTTGAATTTAGCTGACCTTAATTCATTATTAAGTTCTACCTTGCTAATCATCTTAGGAAGTTTCAATTAAATCACCCAAATAAAGCCTAGGAAAAGAAGCGTAATGCCTGAAATTAACGTAATGTAATGGGTGTTGAAAACAACGTAGTCTACATATACTGAGTAAGTTATGGTTACTAAGTAGATGGCAAATCCATACTCCATTAAATTCACCCCTGCAAGTGAGGTCATCGAAATCATAAGCCATGGTACCATCAATGATATAATGATGAGTGGTAAGGCACTTACGAGGTATTGCTTAAAATCCTCTAGCATATCCATAGTTAGGACTCTTAAACTCAATAGTTGCTCCTTACTTAGGGAACCGTTAATCAACGACTTGCTTATTATGTAGTATGTGTATCTCCCAATCCATGAATTAAGGTATGATGCCATGGAAGTGTAGTTGTTTAAGTCCAGCCTAGCACCTAAAGCTCTAAAACTTCTAGACTTACACCCGCTTAGTACGTCCCTCAAAGCCTTTACAGGACTTACTAAGATGTAAGGTGTCTCAGCAAACATATACGTTACCTTAGGTACTTCATAAACCTCATTTATTGCTTCGCAAAACTTAATGAGACCTAAAACACCATTTATCGACGTCACTGACGCTACTAACAGCGTCAAATATCTGACTGAAGTAAAGTCTGATAAGGTGCTATATAGTAGGATGACCATCAATGTGTAGGAGGCTATGATGAACGACTTCCTAATCAAGCCTAGTTTAAAGTAAAGAGTGAGGTGTAAGGTATTACGCGGAAGCACTAACATAGAGCCTACGACTACTGCAGGCGTTAGTATAAGTGCTGAAGTTAGTTCCTTATCACCTGTAATGACTGAGAGGGAGAAAAGTAATGCGGGTAAGTAACTCACTAATATACCGATAACTAGAACTGTTGCGGTTCTAAGCCTAATTAACGCTTTAGTATCAGACCTTAAATTATGAATTAACTCTGACGATGTGTGGGTAATCCAGGCGCTTACTATACCTCTTGATAGTGCGAGCATATAATCACTTAACAATCTAGAAATAAGCTCTGATGGCACGTACTTGATGTAGTGATTTATGGTCTCAAATAAGGTGAGGAACTTCCTATATACCTTTAGCCGTAGACCTTCCGTAGTTAAGGTCGGGAAAACTAACTCCCACCCCCTCAACTCACATATATCGTTAAGTAATTCAGTGTAGTCCGTAAGTGTTGAAGCCTCAGATATTATGAAGAACGTAAACTCATTTTCAAGCATCTTACTTCGACGTCTTATCAACAGCTTATACCTTAAGTAGGGTATTAGGATCGGCATTATGGTTAACGCTGTAATAAACCAATAAGTTAATTGATGATTATGGTAATTGAAAGCACTGACACCTAGAAATACGACTGCAATTAAAGTCAGCACTATTAAGGAATCCTTCACTATCAACTTAATTAATTCATCCCTACCTACTGCAGTAAGGCCTGCCTTAACCCTAAGTACTTGTAACTCATCTACATATCTATGTAAAAGCGAAATCATAAAAACATCTACTCGGTGTAACTTAACTGATGTTGAAGTACGTAGCTAACACCTCTAAGCCTGATGCTTCTCTTAATTAATTCATCGAATGAGGAACAGTCCCCGAAGGAATATATGTTATTGAGTATTATGTTGTCTGTCTCAGCATCGTATATTGGTTCGTCAACACTTACCACAGCTCTTTTGACGGATTTACCGCTAAATACGAAATTAACGGTGACGAACGACCAGAACATGCTGATTTGATGGTTGCTTAGACCTATAGGAGGTCCTGAAAGCCTTATTATTGCCTCCTTTACGTTCCCTCCATGGAAGGTAGTTAAACCTCCTAAACCCATGTTCATAGCCTGCACTAATACTTGAGCTTCAGCACCCCTAGTTTCACCAACCACTATGTACTTATTAACTGAGGATCTTAACGCGGCTTTAGATAAGGCGAACTGATCTAAGTGGTTCGCAGCCGCTAAAGTTGTAGGGACTATGTATCTAATCCAATTACTTTGAGGGAGAGGATCTATCTCAGGAGTATCCTCTATTATCACTATCTTCCAAGTGGGGGGGATGAATTCGTAGAGCAATGCCCTTAGAAGAGTCGTTTTACCTGACCCTGGGGGACCGACAATAACTATACTCCCCCTAGACTTAATAACCATGTTTAAATATTTAGCTACTGAATCCGGTAAGACTTCATCATCGATTAGAGATTTAATACTTAACGTACTGTAACCTCTCTTCTTCCTAATGGTTATTTCAGGCCTCCCTAAGCTTACTTCATGAAGCACTAGATGAATTCTATGTCCGCCATCAGCATCCGGTAGATTTGCGTCTAATATCGGTAGAGACTTAGATATTATTTTATTTGCCTTCTCAGCGAATAAGTTGATGTACTTCAGAACTTCGTCGAAGTCACTTAATACCACATTCGTCGGTATGTAGTCAGCGTCAGGGTCTATCTTCAAAACCTTACTATGCCTAACCCATACAGGGCCTACTCCCGCGACCGATATGTCTTCTATGTACGGATCATCTATCAATACCTGAAACTTCTTATATTTTAGTTCCTTCCTCAAGGCATATATGAATTTGACGGAGTCGTCGCCACTTACTTTTAAAACATCTGAGATGATTCTAGATAACGTAAGTTCGTCTAAGTCGCTTCCGGGCGGTATTGAATTTAATATAAAGTCAACGTTTCTTGAGATCATTCCCTCAACATCTTTACCTAAGATCTCCTCTATTAAGTACTGATAGGAATTACTGGAGTATCTAACTATTTTAACGTTAGCTATACCAACGTTATACTCGTCAATGATTTCAAAATCGTTCAAAAACATCACCTCAAAAAATTAGTTTATGGTTTAGGAATCACTAATTCAAAACTAGCTCTACCGGTAATTTACTACCTGTCACATCCTTAAACTCCATCACTATCAGGATAGCCTTAGATTTAACGTTAGGAATCGTTAAGAGCATTGTTGCTTCCTCATTAGGTTTAAGCACTTGTTCACCGAAGATTAGAGATAAAGTAGTTGTTGTATTAGAACCATCCGCGAATAAGGCAGTAGCACTTACGTTACTTAAGCTTAAGTCGTTGACCCCTTTATTAATGACTTCTATGACGGCGGTGAAGCTCCCATTTCTATAGTTAGCTGATATTAGGTTAGCGGTGATTTTAGGTGTGACTGAGTATGTGGTGGTCCTACCTACTTGGGAAGTTAGCCAATGCTGAACTGCGAGAGTTACGGGAATTGCTACAGATATCAACGCTAGAACTATTATTAAATCACTTACACCACGCTTTATGTAGGACCTATAATACTTACTTACCACTTAATAACTCACCCATTACTTTTACTCAACTTATAAAGTGTTGTAACCGCATCGCTGATTAGGTGTAACCTTTTTAGGTATGTGTGATGATAACCTTTATTAACGGTGGTTAGGCTGAGTGAATTCAGACTTAGACTTAAGCACATACTTTCAAGCATGAAGGATAGGGTTGTAACTCCTGGCGACGTCGTAGCCGCTACTGGACTACCTAGATATGAGGTACTAGCAACATTCCACATTCTAGAAGCCCTCAGCTTAGTGGAACTAGTGAATTCTAAAGGTAATTACAGGGTTTATAGACTGAGTGGGTTAGGTTATAAATTATTAAACGCTTTAGAGAAGGAGGAAGAAGCCTTAATAAAAATTAATGATTCAGATATAGAGAAACAGGTTGTAGAGTCTGCATCTTAGGATGACTTAAAAGCTTTATCAAATCCTTTGAGGGGAAACACATTATAAATTAAACCTTGGCGTTTTAATATTAGTTGGTCGGCTAAATTACATGACTGGTGGAGTATACTATTTAGTAATTAATCTGCTTCAGGACTTAGTTATCGATGTAGGCGGTTTAGGCCGCATAACCCTCAATAAAGGCATCTACGTATATGTAGGGTCTGGAAAAGGCTTAGGAGGTATCTATAGACGTATATATAGGCACTTCTTAAGAAATAAGAAATCGTTCTGGCATATCGATTACTTAACCACTAACTCACAAACACAAGTGATAGGTGCAGTCGCAGTAATTAATAAAACATTGAATGAGTCGTTTCTATCTAAATTATTGATGGGGGATAGGTGCTTTAAACCTGCTGTGAAAGGTTTTGGATGCAGCGATATTAGGAGTGACTCCACCCATCTCTACATGTTTATCTGTGAACATGGAGTTGTTAATCATTTAGTTAGGAAGTTGATGGATGCTGGAGTACCTATGAATGACGTTATTCTCATAGATCAAAACTGCCTTAAGAGCTAAAATTCCGAATTAAATGACAATTAATAAGGGATGAGTGATTAAAAATCGACAGTATTAGTTTTAATAGAGTTATTTATAGGAGACTAAGCCTACTTTGGCGAGTTGCTCTAATATCATGGCAACAGGTTCTTTTAACTCCTCTTCCTCAACCTTCTCCTTACTTTCTGAGGCCGTGGAGAGCTCTACAGTTATGTCCTTAACTAATTGCTCTACGGTTTTCTCACCGCTGCATAGACTCCAAACGTAGTAAGCTCCTGCAGCTAAAGCATATACGTCGTTTTCACTTAGTGCGACTAAGTAGTTTTGGCCGTCGAAACCGAGCTCATTCCCAGCTTTTAGTGGTTTGAGCTCTTTAACCCTTTCGTAAGTTTCAGCTTTTTGACTCATCTCCAACCCCTAGACCTACCTCTACCACCGCCTCTCGGAGGTGGTCTTCTAAATCCTCCGCTCTGACCACCCTGTTCAGGTGCTTTAGGCATCGCGTCAGGTATTTCACTACTTTCGGGGGCTAACGATGCGTCAACCTTATTAACCTTACCGCGTCCTCCAACGTTTAACTGCACCTCATTCCTGAAAACCGATGTCCAACCACCTACAACTTCTATGACGTCGCCTTCAGTGATAGTTCCTGCAACCCGTCCCCATAATGTTAGCTTTACCTTACCAGTACCATCTCCTACCAATGCTTCACTAATCGTCCTCTCTCCTGCCTTAGTTCTAATGACTTTAGGGTTACCCACGTTGAGAACGCGCACAACAACGTGCACGTCTTCCATCCCGGGTTTTAGATCTATTACGTTTACCTTACTGCTTTCCATCACGTATTTCAACTCCAATACGATACAAGTGTAGATGGTTTTAGCGTTTTTAAACCTATATGAAGTGTAGGTCACTAAAACCTATTTCGAGGTCTTAAGGACTTCATTAACTATGGCTTTAAATTGCTCAACGCCTAACACTTTAATAAACTTACCTAGCCTGGGTCCTTTAGGCTTACTGAAAAGCAGTGTATAGATGGCGCTGAAAAGTTCTGATGGGTCTCTCCCCCTACCTCTAGCCAACTCGTAAACCTTATTATGTATGTCAACATCACTCATCGACTCGTTAATTGATTCAACGAATTCTAGTATTAGGTCCACTGCAGAGTTTGGCGGCTGTGATGGTTTAAGCTGTACATCGTATTCATCAGGCAGTAAGTTATTCTTAACCCACTCCTCTACATATTGCTTCAAATCGTTGACTGTTTTGTAATCCTTAATTAACTTTGAGATTAAATCCCAATCCTTATATATTTGATAGTATATCAATAGCTCACCGAATGATGTAGACCATCTAACACCGCCACTCAATTCCCAAGCTCTAAGCTGCTTAATATCTTGGTACTTACCATCGCTCACTAACTTATATTCCTCATAAAGTGTGAGGACGTATCTAGGATCCATTCGTAAGTTTCTATTTTCCTCTAAGTCATGTTTGAGTAGGAAGTACTTCACAATTGATGGGTGTATGAACTTCATAATATCGGATAGCGACCCTAACCCCTTACTCTTACTCATTTTCTTACCATCTATGAGGACGAAGCCAAACTTGAAGCCGATGGGTGGTTCCTTACCGAAGATCTTCCTATGTATCTCTGTTGCCGTATCCCAGGAACCCCCTCTAGTGAAGTGATCTACACCGCCCCCCTCTATATCAACACCTAGGAAGTCCTGCCTTGACGGCCAATCTAGTCTCCACAAAAGCTTCCAACGGTGATCTCCTAAAATCATATCCCCCTTAAAGCCGCAGCTACTGCATACATACGTTATTATGTCATTGTTGAAGGAGGTTACTGACGTAGTGTCGTTCCTACCGCATCTACTGCATATAGGCTTAATGATACCTTTCCAGTCAGGAGGTAATTTCCTGAAGGAAGTGTTCTCTAGGACACTCCTAACGTCATCTAATCTACTGAAAAATAATCTTGCATAATCGTCGTACCAACCTTCAGAATACAATTCATCCGCGGTTAATATCTCATCGCACTCAACAGATAACTTACTCATCAGAAGCAATACCTCATCAAGGAAATGATATCCGAAACTATTATGACATCCGTAAGGATCTAAAACCTTATACAAAGGCATACCTAAGTAGTCCTTCAACTCTTTAAAGGAGGTGAGTTGAGCAGGTATACTATCTAAGGAATCCATAGTGTCTGCGATAAAGACGAAATGCGACTTACGTCCATAAGACCTAATGGTTTTAGATATGGTATACGGTATTAAGACCTCCATAACTGTACCCATATGTGCAGGACCTGAAGTGGTTAGGCCTGAAGCAACTACGTAGACCTCACTATCTCTTAGAGTAAAAAGTGATTTAACGTAGTCATCTACCCATGACATCACTAGCCCCAGAGCTAATTGACATTAAAACTTAATAAATTAAGTTAAAATATGAATTATTGAAGCCGGGTCGTCTAGCGGTCAAGGATGCGGGGCAGGTAGTTAATATAAACCCCCGACTCTGGCCCTCTGGGGAGGTCCCCCGTGACCGGGGTTCGAATCCCCGCCCGGCTACCACAAGACGATAAGTTAGAGTTTTAAGGTAGGTGTCACACCTACTCCAGAATATGTAGCCTAAAGTCTCACGACATCCATTGACGTAATTAATGCTTAAAAACCCTTAAGTATATCAAAAAATGGCGGCCCCGACCATAGTGGCTAGGAAACACCCGGACTCGTCAGATCCCGGAAGTTAAGCTAGCCACGTTGGAGGAGGCTGTGAGATCCGAGAGGTCTTGCAGCCCCTCCAAGTCGGGGTCACGCCCTTCCTTACAGTCTCCGCATAATAACCCAATAATCTTCAAGTAAGAGCTAAAAATTGAAAGTAGATTATTTCTACCTACTCAGTCACTAAGCTTTTACATTAAATTACTGCAAACAATGTAGGCTGTGCATTGAAGTAATTACTTCATACCCCCCAATAAGTAATGAAGTAGTATAATCGTAAAATATGCCCAAAACTAAACTCATAAAACTTAAATCTGCTGTTCAGCTATTCTAAAGTGGTGCCGCCGTAGCTTAGTCTGGTGAGAGCGCCGGACTCATACGGTCGCTGGGAGATCCGGAGGTCCGGGGTTCGAATCCCCGCGGCGGCACTTACTGTATAGGTTTATAATTAAAGGATGTAATTAATCTAAGGGATGATTAGTGACTCCAAAAGTGAGTTGGTGAGCTCCTCCATCCCTAAATGACCGCTGATTATAGTAAAGCCTCATTTGTTAGTCGCGGGTTAGTGTAAGTATTCTCAGAGATAATCTCTTATAAACCAATAATTACTTTAAGTTTTAGATTATTTAATTAGTTGAAGTTCTTAGTTCCCTACGTAATTCATCCTCAACTATGTTTTTTATCTCGAAATTATGGACTCTAACTAAATGTAGGTAAAGCCCTCTCTTAGTAAACGAACCTCTATTACATAACCTACACCATAGAAGCCCTCCTCTATCCTCCGATACCCAATCAGCTACCCTATTAACAACGTTAACCACTATCTTATGGATAGAGGTACCTGAGATAGCAACTAACTTCCGCTGATCGTAACTTATCTTTGATGCAACCCTAGCGACAAACTCTATAAGTCTCTCCGACAGCACATCAACTCTAGACAAACTAACCACCATCATAGCTGAGCCCACCAACAGATAGCACAAGCCCTATCAGCACCGTCTGAAGGATGAGATGTGGGTCCCCACTACTTAAAACACTCTGTAGAGTCTTACATTTAGTTAGGTCTATAGAGAACGTCTCTATAAATTCGTTTAGCACTTCTGAAGCGTATTCTGAGTCCTTAACACCCTCCTTAATCATTTTACCCAGGAATACTACATCATTTATAAGTATTGATAGTTTAAACTCATCATCGATCTCCCAGAGGCGTTTAGAAATAACTCCGCATAACTCATCTACTATGCCTTCCACATAGGAAGTTGTGTGAAGTTCCATCACTAACTCTGACGTCAAAGTCTTAAGAAGAGGTATTAACTCCTCATACCCTTCATCAATGCTTTTAAGAATGCCTATAACAGAGGCCACCCTAACTAAATCGTCGGCGAGGGAGTCGACGAGGTATGTTTGCTCAGATACTATGTACTCCGATGAATGTAACTCTACATCACTCAAGATTTACCCCAACTACGCTCTAAATACTTAAAATCCTTTAAAACATTGAGACCGATATGACCTGGAGATGAATCATCGAGAGTAAATCCATAACTGCTGAATAAAATCATTTACGTATTGTTACGTATTAAGAGCGAAGAATTTATTTGCTAGTAGATTTAGGGTAGAATCATTACCTGTAAAACACTTCCTATTATACGTAAGCAGTGGGTCTTAAGATGGTGCTTTATATGTGGCTTCGTTACACCTGCCTGAGATGTACTTAATTATTTGATGATATGCATGAATTGATGAATTAACATCTTTGACCTTATACTTGACGTTAATTACCTTAACGTCTCCAGCGACGTTAGAGCCAACTACCTCAACTTTCCCTACGTCAGGGACTTCTAGATGAGAGTAAACAACCTTCACGTTATCTATGGAGATTTCATGATCAACGCTATAACACCAAGGAATGCTTGCGACGTCAGCACTGACAAACACTTCACTACCGAAATCAACTATGTTGAGTTTAAGTTGGTCATCTATAAATACTTCCTTAACACCCTTAAACGATCTCAAAGACCTTTACCTTTAACACTAGATTGGTACTAAGTCGCTTTTGCAGTGTGGGCACTTCCCATGAAGTCTTTTGTAATCAGCTAAGCAGTAATGAAGATTACTCACTGAACTACACTTAGGGCAGGAATATATTGCGTCATTCCCTACAACTAACTTCCTATTACATATGCTGCAGTATTTAACTACCCAACCGAGATGTCCAGCCGAGTTCGTACCAACCAGCTTAACCATAGCATTCATACCCCATCATACTATGCGTGAGTACCTTATAAATAATTATAGCACTTAATAAACTAATGATGTAGAGCTGAACCTTCCATTGATTCTATTAAACTTTAATTGCTGGATATATTATAGGATTGTGATGTCGTTAGTTAGAATGTATGCTGTCGGCGACGTACATGGTAGTAGGTACTTCAACTTATTCTTAGCATCCCTAAAATCCTTAATTAACTCAAAACCTGACCTCATAATTTTTGCAGGAGATATGGTTGATGAGGGTAATGCTAAGGAACTTAAGATGATAGTGGATAGCATTAAGTCTAAATTCAGAGGTATACCGATAATAGCTGTCTTCGGTAACGAGGAGTACCATGAAGTTGAGGAGAAGTTCATTAACGAATATCCGGAGGTTGTGTGGCTTAGTGATTCTCTATCTATAGTATATATCAATGACTTGAAGGTGGGGATAGTAGGCAGTAGAGGAGCTCTTGAGAAGCTCACCTACTGGCAGAGGAAGAACAAACCAATTCTTGAGCGAGTATATAGGGAGAGACCGGCTGTGATAAAGAAATTACTGAGCGATTCGAAGAAAGTTGCGGATATAACCATATATGTATCGCATTACGCACCTACATTCACAACTGTAAAGGGTGAACCTGAAAAAGTCCTACCCTTCATGGGGTCTAGATATATAGAGGATGTCCTTAAAGACGTCAAGCCAACTATAGCTATACATGCCCACGCACATAACTCCAGGATTTTGGAGGCCGACCTAGATGGTGTTAAAATCTATAACGTATCATTACCCGCTAGAAAAGCGATAACCGTCATTAACGCTACACCGCCTAAGGAATCAATCAACTATTAAACTCCACGTAGTGAATTTATACGTGTTTGTGAGTCAGTTAATGGCGCCAAACTAGCTCCTAACGGAATGCTCAAGCGTGAATAGAGACAATAACGTCGATGCAGTTAGAACAGGTATTAAATCGTTAAAGTTATAGCCCTTACTCCTAAGCTCTTTATCAAGTCTATATAATTCATTCATGAAGTTACGCTCTTTAAGGATGTCCGGCTTTAGAGAAATACCGTACAGCGACTCTAACCCATAAATGTATGAGGACACCGTAGCTATGTTGTAGTCGTACGTCTCGTCATAGGTTTTAATGAATCTATTCGACATACCTATTATCACTTCCAGCCTATCAACTAACGTGTTAAGCAGTGACACCCGCTTGCCCAGTGCTAGGTATAGAGTGCGTAAGTTCATAGAGTTTGTCCTTATAATTCCTTCACTAATTCCTACCTCCGCTAGAATCCGTTCATACTTATCAAACTTTTTAAGAACTGCGTAAACCTCTAAAGCATCCTTAACATCTGAATGCGTGAGCATTAAAGCAGATGCCTTCCTGAAAGTGTTTAAGTTCATGGTACGTTCAACAGATAATACGTAAGAAATGGACATGACTGTAGGTATTAGCATTAGATGTAGTTCCACGACAGTCTTAGCAGATAACTTACTGAATGATGCTGCAATTGTCTGCGATATAAGCTTACCTAAATTCGCAGACGATACCCCAAGGCCGCCCTTAGCTATTGACTCACCGAGACTGTATGCCTGTAGGTAGTAATTCAATGCAACTGATAATGTCTTCACATACTTATGTAGATCTTGATCCTGTAGTGAATATCTATGAATCGCTGCTGGTTTAATATACGAATACACACTTAGGTCTATCGCCTCTACCAGATACTGAAGAACCTTCATCAATCAATCCCCTACTGTTTAATACGGATTTAAAGTTAAATTAGGTTTAAAACGCATTAAGCGCTAAGCATTGTATGTTAGATTTACAGCGGCTGATCCTTCTCCTTAGGGCCGCCAACAGCGTAAATTGCCTCGACCTTTAGTGTATCGCCACATTTCGGGCACTTCCCTATCTCTAACCCTACGTAGTCCCCCTTACTGAAGTCTCTCTCGGCACTATAGTCGTTTTGAACGCATCTCACCTTAGTAACGACCTTAGGATTCGTAGGGGTCTTCCCTTTACCCCTCTGCATAAGCATTACGGACATGGTGTATATGAGGAGCACTATCGTTACGATAAGCATGACCAACGTAAACACATCTAACGCATTACGTAGCTGTATCATCTAAAGCACCCCCACGGTATTCCCTACACCAATTACTATTATGGAACCTCCCTCCCCTACACTATTTATCGTATTTTTAACTCTTTCAAAAGCCTTTAAAACACCGTCGTAAACTTCTTTAGTCATAGTGTTTATCGCTTCTTCAAGTGACATTTTAATAACTACCGCATCTAACGGTATCCCGTACTTAGTCGCTGCCCTCTCAATACCTATTTTCTCAGGTCCGATATCACCTATAGCAGCTCCAACACCTTCAGCTACTTCACCAGTATCTTCTATCTCTAACTTAAGTGCTGCATCAACTGTAACTATTCTTGAAACATTACCGCCTAGCATATCAACTAACTTCTCAACGGCTTCGCCGGGTTTACCTACGTTTGCCCCAGGACCTTCAGCCTTAATAGCATAGACCCTCCTACCGTTAATCAATGTCTCATAATATACCGTGTCCTCAGCTATACGTTTAGGTTCGGAATTACCAACTAAGTACCTCACCAGTAGAGGTCCTGCACCATCCCCTATGGGAGTACCTGAGAAGAAAGCGTCTAATGCCTTGCTGTAGGAGTTAACTATCCTGATTATGTTAGGCATCTCAAGAGCTAACTGCATAAGTAATACCCAATTATTATTCTTCAATCCCAGTTTGAAGTAATGCTTTAGGACCTTATTAACTAAGTTAATGGCGGAAGCTATCTCTAAAGCTACGATCGCATTATATCTCTCAGATTTCTGTATCCCAGGCATGTACCTTTCCGCGTAGGTCTTAACGTTAGTGTCCCTAACGTTAATTAGATGTGAAAGTCTCTTAATGATGTCTATAGGTTCTATGTCAACTGGCTCTATTAGGAAGTAATTGTTCATGAAGTTATCCACAACATCCTTAGGTGAGTTGATGTTTAACTTACCGAGATAGTTAATTAATCTACGCCTAACATCGCTCTCGATCTCATCCATCTGAATCAACCTACGCCTAATGTATGATGCAAACCTCCATAACTGAATCCTCTGAGGTATGTCGGTGAAGTTAAGTATAAATGAAATCGCAAACATCAATAGCAGTATCAAATACCAAGTATCACTTGAACTTCCAGCGTCCATTTACCCATCCTCCTAAAAGCCATAGCTATACCTCAATATATATTTTTATCAACTAACCGAAGTCCAGTAAAACTCTAAGAAGAGTTTCTAAAACTTAGGATTCGTAATAACTAATACATCATCACTTATTAAAACGGTCTCTTCAAATTGTGCAACGTATGCCGTACTCAGAGCTTCCTGAAGTATTGGATACTTCTTAACTATGTTCTTAGATATTAGAGAGTTTAAGACAGTCCTTAAAGCATCTATAGGCAAGTTAATCTCACGTAATAACCACCTCTCACAGAACGGTAAGGTCTTAAACCTCTCCATCACGTAACTGGCTAATTGCAGTTCCTGCGATGTTAGGTTTTTGAACTTTGTCTTAGTTAACGCGTATATGTTAGCTTCATCTAACTCAACCACATAACCCTTACCATTAGATACGAAGGGTTCAATAGCGTATGCTTCACCGCGTCTGAATTTTCCGAATAGAGTTATGTCATTGTAGTTGGGTATTACATCACCTGCATGAATTAAGTACCTACCTACGCTGTGACCCCCTAAATTCCTTATAGACTTAAGTCCGTACTTCTTAGCCGTTTCTTCAATAACACCTCCAATGCTTGAAAACCTAACACCTTCCCGAATGCTGCTTAATGATTTCTCTAATGCTTCCTTAGCAGCATCAACTAATAGAGCGAACCTATCATCAATACATAGAGTTATAGCGGTATCGGCAATATATCCATCTACATGAACACCTACATCAATCTTAACTACATCACCCTCCATGATCTGAGGTACTACCTCATCAGGAAGAGGTGTCTTATGTGCTGCTATGGAGTTAATAGATATGTTGACGGGGAACGCTGGTTGAGCCCCAAAATCCTTAATCATACCCTCTATAAAACTCCCTAATTCAAGTAGCTTTAAACCAGCCCTAAAGTATGTAATTACGTTTTGCTTAACCCTAAACGCAATTTCCCCTGCCCTTAAGTACTTCTTAACTACCTCCTCATCCATCATAACTAACCGTATGAGTAGTTACAACAGAGAAATTAAGTATAGGGATTCAGCCCTGCACGGGCTCTTCACTAATCCGACCTTTCGAGCCTCATCACATATTTAAATCATGTTACCGCCTTTAAAAAGGTGATTTAAAATGAAGAAGTTAGTAGTTGGTATAACTGGTGCTAGCGGAGTTATATATGGATTAAGGCTTATTGATTATCTAAGCAAACTTAAAGACTTCGAGATTTATGCAATAATAACTAAGAACGCCATTAATGTAGCTGAACATGAGTGCTGCAGAAGTGAAGCATTCTTAAAAATAGTTAGATCTAGGTGTAGTAGTGTTTACAGGGAGGAAGAACTTGATTCTCCTTTGGCGAGTTCCTCAGCGATCTATAACTTTAACTCGATGGTTATAGCACCATGCTCATTAAAAACACTTGCGTCTATAGCTAATTCATATCAAAGCGATTTATTAACGAGAACCGCCTCTAACTTCCTCAGATTGAGAAAACCTTTAGTACTTCTTATTAGAGAAACCCCTCTAAGCACCATCGACATTATTAACATGCTTAGGGCTTCAGTAGCAGGCTCAATAATAGTGCCAGCAGCACCAGCGTTTTACACAATTCCTAAGGACGTAAAAGATTTTGTAGATTACGTGGTTGGCAAGGTCTTAGATGTGGTAGGTATTGAAAATAACCTATATCCCCGCTGGAGCGGTGATTTAAGACCTACTCAAGGAATGCGTCTTTGCGACCAGTTCTTCGGCCAAGAATGTCTTTAACTTTACCTCCACCTATGTCAGCCTTCTCGACTTCCTTGAAGAACTCCTCACTACCCTCACTGAACTTTACCGCTAAGGTACATACACCACTAGGTAGTAATGCCCTACGTTCACAGTAGCTAAATTGGCATTTATAGCCTAAGCACTGGTCTCCAATCCACCTACACATAGCTGACTTCTGTACATGACCCTTAATTACTTTGTTAGTGTATACTATTGCAGCCTTAGAACATTTGAAGAACGGACATAACTGATTGCAATTCTTACCTATTGGGAGCGGTTTCAATTCTCTACCACTTTCTTGATATCTCCCTACCCTCTGTTGCTTATCAGTCATCTCCACCTAACTCACCTAATACTGTGCTGGCTTCCACTTTATACTTACGGTTTGAACCATTTAAACATTATGTAGTTTATCTCTTTATTAGGATATATAACGGCTATTAGCAGCTTCTTCCTAACACTATGTGATAATCTCCCCCACCCAACTAAGTCACCCGGATCTACGTTACTATCAAATCTCACTACCTTAACAAGGTATGGAGCATGCTCTAAACCAGGCCTTAACCTATATACTGCGAAATCAGCACCGTATTTAAGCCCCGAGCGAACTACGAAGCCCTCCTTCCTTAACTCCTTATACACGTGATAGAGGTCTTCGAAATTCACTATTCTAGTACTACCTATAGAGCGGAATTCCTCTAAACTCAGCACCTTACCCATATATTCAACTGAAATCACACCACTCTCAAAAAGATACATACCCTCAACAAGAGATAGTTCGAGCGGTGAATCTATTTCTGTAGTCTTAGGTTTCTTAACACCTACTGGCTTACCGAAAAATCCGTTCGAGAATATAGCCTTAGCATCACTTACTTCAAACACTATTAACTTAGATCCAACTAGTTGCGCCTTAATCATCGTTAAATCCTATGAAGAGATATATACCTGATGTTAGTGCCTATATCCTTTAAGTGATCTGCAGCATCCTCTAACTTATCGATCAACTCTTTAGTAAGGACTAAACCACCAGCATCAAGGTCCTTAGTCTTAACAACCTCAACTAATGCATGCCTATAGTAATCATCAATACTATCCTCCAACTTCACTAAGTTATTATATACTTCACCAACTTTCTTAGGATTCAACGAAATCAAAGTAAGCATATTATCAAGATTTTCTATCATACCGATACTATTTCTAATCATAGATTCTAACAGTAAATACAACATATCACTTATCTTAGCTGATCCCCTAGTTGAAAGTGCTAAAGCCCTGTAAGATGTAGCTTCACAACTCTCAGCCGATTTCAATATCCCATTAACTATTGAGATATATATGTCCTTATGTATTAATGCCGGTGAGACCCTAACAATGTACTCCATAACGATGATGGTGTTATTCTCAACATTATTCTTAACGCTCCTTATCCTTTCATGTCTAACCTTAACTAGTTCTAACTTACCATCACTTAGGTCTTTAACCTGATTCAACACCTCCTTAAATTCCTGAAGGACGTCCCTAAGCAGCGCTTTCACCCTCTCAACTATATTAGACTCAGCTATACTTTCGTTACTTCCAATGCTTAACTCAAGCCGCAGAGCATCCTCACTCATTATGAGTCTACCACATAATGATGGTATAAACCAGATATATATGTGTATTGCCTAACTTTTGAAGTATCTCTGACCAGTAGCTAATGTTGTAAGTACCTAAGACACTTTACTTAACAAACATTTAGGATTGATGCACATCTTTGAATGATGGGAGGATGGTTGAGAACCTATACATAATGTCGTTGATTAATTCGATATCACTATGTATATCTTCAAGCATAAGGAGCTTTATCCTACCTTCCTGAACGTACTTATATACCCTAGAAAGCAACTCTAACTCGTTATTGAGGGCTATTAATACATTATATTCTATTAATGTTGAGAGATCATTACTTAATTCGTTAGTTAATACCCCCTTCTTAGAGATCTCGGCACTTAACTTGATGTAGTTCCTTCTATTAAACCTTAAGTCCTCTATTAAATCCTTAACAACCTCTTCGTCGCCGGAACCTCTAACAAATTTACTTAATTCATTCCTTAACCTATTTAGCAACCTCTCACGAATTAATGTTGTTTCTTGAAGTTCTTTAAGAACCTCTAAACATGCCATCTATACCATCTACTTACCTCTAATGGTTACTATACTATTATCGGCGATCCCCTTAGACTTCATCGCCTCCGGATTTCCTAACACCTCGTTCGGAGGTAACTTATCATCAATTACTGCCTTCAAGTCTACACTCTTCTTACCGCCAACCACGATCTGCACAACATCCTTAATCTCAAGTTCTTCAGCCAGGGACTTAGATAAGCGTAACTCGTCAGGCTTTACCAATCCGCTATATCTTAATCTAATCCTCCTTTCCTTAATTTTTGGTTGTTTAGCTGTGAGTGACTGGGGAGGAGGTATAATAGCAATTAATGACTTAATATCTCTCTTGGCTGATTTGCTATCTCCCTGAGTCTCAGACAGTACGTTCACCGTATTAGACTTAACCTGAGGATTATTTAAGGATTAAATATACTTTAAGCTTAGGTAAAGTTAAGCGAATTATGGTAGGTCGCTAGAGTTGGGTTATAGCGACAGAACTTCTTAAGAACATCAACACCTTCTGAACTATCTCTTCCTCCCTGACCCGTATCTGTGCTTTAGAGTCTCTATCACGTAACGTTACTGTGGAGTCATCTAGTGTTTGATGATCTACCGTTACCGCTATTGGCACCCCTACCTCATCAGCTCTTGCATACCTCCTACCGATAGAACCTGAATCATCGTAAACCACGTATAGACCGCAGCTCTTCAATTCTTCATATATCTGCTTAGCCTTCTGCTCTAAAACATCGTCGCTTACTAATGGATATACCGCGACTTGAATCGGTGCCAAATCCCTAGGCAGCTTCATGACCACCCTACCGTCTTCCTCACTATACGAGTTATCTAGAACTATCAGCAATAGCCTTTCAGCACCGAAAGATGGTTCAACTACATGCGGTACTATATGCTTTCCACTCACCTTCTCTATAACTTCCTGAACGGTTACTGCGTTCTTAGGTATTAAATACTCACCAATTCTTATATATTCATCATCAGTTTTAAGTAAAGTCTTTAAAACATCGGCACCAACTGAAGATACAGCGTTTATAACGTCTGTTGACCTTTCTTTAAAGACCTTACCTATTAACGCCTTATTGATTAGTACCTTCTCAACTCTAGCTATGGTTGGTTGATCGTACTTCTTGAATACTCTGAAGTCCTGCCCACTATGTTTCATATGCATCGATAGGTCGTAATCAGTCCTGTATGCGTGGCCAGATACTTCAATCCATCCCCACCTGCTAATCCTTACTAACTGGTCGAACGTTTGAGCTGAGTAATGAGCTTTTTCATGAGGTAGCTTCTCCTCGAAGTAGGTGTGGTCTTCAGGAATGCCTAAACTTTTAATGAAGTTCTTCGCCACCCACATCCAATACGCCATCCAAGGAGTCTTAATCACTTCACTCTCAACAGCTTCTTTAGCGCTGAGCTCTACAGGCTTATCAACCCCCTTAACCCTCAAATCAGATGTAAGTAACCTTAACTTACCGTCACACCTATCTAGGAGGTCGCATGATGGGTTCTCCGGGTCGAAGAAGAATTCGACCTCCATTATAGTAAACTCCCTAAGTCTTACCATACCCTGCCTAGGTGATATCTCGTTTCTTGCTACCTTACCGATCTGGGCAATACCTAGCGGTAGCCGTTCCCTGAATGCCTCATAAACTCGTTTAAAGGCAGTGAATATACCTTGAGCCGATTCCGGTCTTAAATACCCCACATCCTGGGAGTAAGGGCCGATAGTGGTGGTGAAGAGTAGGTTGAATAGTCGAACATCGCTAAGGCCTCCGCCACACGTAGGGCATCTAACTCCCTTCTCACCTATAACCTTGTTTATCTCATCAATACTCATTCCTTCAACCTTAATACCTGCATGTTCCTCAACAAGTTGATCCGCTCTAAACTTCCTTCCGCATTTCATACACTCAACTATTGGGTCAGTGAAATGCCTTACATGACCGCTTGCTTCCAGAACCTTATAGGGAGTAATGACTGGTGTCTCGATCTCGACAACAATGTCTTGATGCTTCCCCACAAACCATTCTCTCCACTTATCGACGATTCTGTTCTTGAGTACTGCTCCGAGAGGCCCTAAATCATAAAGACCAGCTACACCACCGTAGACTTCATAGGACGGCCAGAAAAACCCTCTCCTCTTAGCTAATTCAACTACTTTATCATATTTGTCTGCCACATCCATCTTCACAGACCATTAAGTAAGTAGGATGGCGGTCTTATAAAAACGAATTCGAAAACATGCTAAT
Organism: Sulfolobales archaeon; assembly: GCA_025058345.1. Classification (GTDB taxonomy): domain Archaea; phylum Thermoproteota; class Thermoprotei_A; order Sulfolobales; family NBVN01; genus DTCV01. The sequence goes on along the minus strand of JANXEN010000001.1, from coordinate 242,991 downwards.
TACGTAAAATAGCAAAATATTTAGTGACTCGATTTCTCTTTGTAGTTGGTGAAAGTGCTTACATGAAGGAGTTGTACTTAGTAAGAAGCCCCTACATATTTAACGGTATTAACGCTGCAGTCAATAAACCGCAATTCGCTATCGTAGGAGTTCCTCTAGACTCTACCTCAAGTTTTAGACCTGGATGTAGATTCGCACCGCTTTACGTGAGATTAGCATCACAATCATTGGAGTTATTCTCGTTGCGGACCTTAGTAAATATTGAGGAAGTCCCACTAGTTGATGTGGGGGATATTGTAATACCTCACGGCGACTTAACTAGGACTTTAAACATCATTGAAAGCGTTTTATCGGAATTAATTGGTGAGGGTTTGAAAGTAATTGCCATAGGTGGTGAGCATACATCTACGTTAGGAGTAGTTAAAGGGGTGATTAAGGCTTTAGGAAGCGACCTATGTTACGTATGCTTTGACTCACACAGCGATTTTAGGTACGAATACTTAGGAAGTAAGTACAGCCACGCATGCGTTAATAGAAGGATATATGAGTTACTGGGAGGTAACAGAATAAGCTTAATAGGTGTTAGGGCAGTGTCGTATGATGAGTACAGAGACTTAAAATCATTGAATATTAAGTACTTTACATCAGCTCAAGTAAGAACCTTAGGATTTAGAGAGGTAGGTAGGAGTGTAGCTAAGTTGCTGGAAAACTGTTCTAAAACATATATAAGCATAGACCTAGATGTGATTGACCCAGCATACGCTCCTGGTGTGACTACGCCTGAACCTGAAGGAATCACACCTACAGAACTTCTGGATATACTGCAGATATTGATTGATGATAGGGTCGTTGGTTTAGATGTTGTTGAGCTAACCCCACACTACGACCACTCAATCACATCATCTGCGGTTGCGGCTAAAGTCATTAATGAAGCTATTGGGCTGATCTACACCAGCACTCAAACATCATCTAAAGGTAAAACCCACACAGCCTGAGAAGTAATCAACATTCAAACACTATTAATTAAGGTTATTGAAGGTTATCGGGTGTTACGTGGAGGAATTTATCTAATGACAGCCATCAAACTTTTTATTATCAGAAGTAATAGTGTCGTGGTGGTTAAATGGTCAACAGGGTTAAGGAGAAGGTCTCTAAGGGTGAAGTCACCTACGGTACCTGGATCACTATGGGATACCCGGAAATTACTGAGGCACTCTCACATTTACCCTTCGATTGGTTCGTCATCGATATGGAACACACACCGCTTGACGTTAAGGATGTTGAGTTCTTAATGATGCCTTTAAGATTCACTAACGTTGTACCTATAGTTAGAGTTCCTTGGAATGACTTCGTAATCATTAAGAGAGTCTTAGACACCGGTGCTCAAGGAATTCTAGTACCGCAGGTGGAGAACAAAGATGAAGCTATACAGGCAGTCAAAGCTGCTAAATACCCACCACAAGGTATTAGGGGTGTAGGCCCTAGAAGATGTATCATGTATGGCTTTAAGAGCGCTAAGGAATACTTCAGAACAGCTAATGATGATACGTTAGTCATAGTTCAGATAGAGTCTGAAAACGCCGTCAACAACGTCGAAGAAATACTTTCAGTCAACGGTATAGATGGTGTCTTTGTAGGCCCTAACGACCTATCAGCCTCACTAGGGATATTCCAGGAATTCAACAATCCAAAGTATATAGCTGCAGTCGATAAGGTTTTAAACGCAGCTAAAGCTGCTGGCAAAATAGCAGGTATAATGACTTCAGACCCGCAGGACGCCCTAGATAAGGTTAAGAGAGGATTTAACTTCATCTCACTTAGGCATGACATAGCTTATATGATAAAAGGATATACAGACGCATTTAAATTGCTAGGAGTCCTTAAGTAACCATCTTTTTTTAAAAAATAATTACTACTTTTTATAAATTCACCCTGTTTGAAAGTCTTAAAGATGTTGAGAATTTCATCAACTGCATCACTACCGTTAATGACGCCATGAAAAGTTTAAAAGATAGGGGTAGAGGTATTGTTAGATGCCGCCGTAGCTCAGCGGGTGGAGCCTCAAGCATTGATGAGGCACTAGGCGCCGCCCTGGTAAGGCGGAGGTCCCGGGTTCAAATCCCGGCGGCGGCTCCATAATCATCTTATGTACTATCATTCAAGTACTGTGAAGTAAATTCCTGAAAGATTAAACCTTCAATTTAAGGTTCCTCACTGTAAAATAGGTATTAAAAAATAAAAATAGGGTGGTAGTTAGGTATCACTTTATGGGTGGGGTTGACGACCTGTCTGAGTAATTGACTCTAAATGTTTTGGGTTTTAACATGGAGACTAAGTACTCGAAAGCTGTCCATGGATCGCTTTTCTCACCACATGTGTAGATATCTAACGTCGCGAAACGGTATTCAACCCACGTATGTAGTGCTATGTGAGATTCGGTGATTAGGGCTAGAACTGAAACACCGCCTTTAGTACCCTCAACCTTCCACGACTTTACCTCGATTAAGGTCATATTAGCTAAGCGTGCGGCATCTTTTATTAAGTTCCTAAGGAAGTCTTCATCATTGATAATGTTTGGATCAGCGTCGTAGAGGTTTGCGAATATATGCTTTCCGATAATCCCTTCTAGGTTTAACGCTTGGTCACTTGATCCTATGGTCTGGGTTTGAGCCATCTTTCTATTTAGTCCTCCTAATCAATGCATTGTGAGCACTTGAGTTTATAAGCTTATCGTATATCAAGATGTATATCTCAACACCTTGAACTTAGTGCATCAGCGGGCTTCAGTTTAAGTAACCATGCCAGCCGGTATTACGGTAAGGGATTACTCCTAATTATGTAGTGTTTAAGTACTTTACCTCTCCATTATTTATAATTATTCTTCTAACATCACTTAAAAATCCGAACTCATCGGTAATGACTCTATGCAACCTACGTATATGTACTTCACTGATGCCCAATTCATGACTTAACTTCTTAATATCTATATCGCTTTCTGAAACGATACTTAATGCGATTTTAGCTAAGGCTACCTTAGCCCTATCTGTCCTCGACGCTAACCTAGGATACTTCCTAATAACATCTAACACGATCTTCACAGGCTCTTCAGCAGTCAATCTACTAAGGTCTACATTAGGCTTTTTAAACACCTTAATCAACGGGGAAACCCCTGAAGAGTACTTCTTAAATACCTCGTTATCCACCTCTAAGCCGTACTCAGAAGCTTTCCTCATCAACCTTAGATAAGTTCTCGTATGTTTGCTTATCGATGGTTTATTACTAGCGTACTTTGAATTCCTAGTAGGTTGTTCTTCCTGAAGGTTTATCGTAGGATGAAAGTAATATATGACATCTAATACGGTGCCGCAATCACCGCATATTACGCATCCCCTCCCGTAATCCCACATCACGTTCACCGAGTGGCAGTAAGTGCATCGCATAAGACCACCATTGTGGCAAACGATTAAGATTTCTTAATAACGTAGCTGTAGTATTATACCTGTGGGTGTGTGAGTTGGGCGAAAGTAACTTCACTATAGGCTTCTTAGTGAATCCGATAGCCGGTATGGGAGGTAGCGTCGGCTTGAAGGGTACTGACGGTGATCTCTATTTAGAGTCTATAAAGAGGGGAAGTAAGCCGGTAGCTCCCGTCAGAGCTTTTAGATTCCTTAAAAAGTTGAGCGAGCGTGTAGGTGAATTAAGTCTTATAGTTCCCCCAAAACAGATGGGTTGGAATTATGCGAAGGATTTCTTTAAATCCGTAAAGGTATTGACCCTTGACATAGGGAGTGAAACCACGAAGGCCGATACTATACGTTCATGTGAGTTAATGGTTAATGAAGGAGTTGATTTAGTGGTTTTTGTAGGTGGTGATGGCACCGCTAAAGATGTATATGATGTTGTAGGTAGCTCCATCCCGATACTCGGTGTACCCTCAGGTGTTAAGATGTATTCCGGTGTATTTGCTATGAGTCCTGAAGCGGCTGCGGAAATAGTTTCCGCATACATCAATAACGCAACATCTATGGAATTAGGTGAGGTAGCTGATGTCGACGAAAGGAGTCTGAAGGATGACGTTATCAAAGTTAGGGTTTACGGCATAGCTAAAGTACCGCAAGCTAAGGAATTACTTACCCCCTCTAAGGACTTCAGAAGTTCTGATGCGGATAAGGATGAAGTAGCTGAGTATGTTGTCGAGCATGTCATGAAGTCTAATACTCTATACCTCTTAGGTCCTGGAACAACAATTAAGGCCATTGCTGATAGGTTAGGCGTACCTAAGACGTTATTAGGTGTTGATGCTGTATTTAATGGAAACTTAGTTGGTAAGGATTTAAGTGAGAGGCGGATATTAGAGCTACTTAAGGATTACAGAGATGTTAAAATACTTTTAACACCTATAGGTAGGCAAGGCTTCATACTTGGTAGGGGCAATCAGCAAATATCACCAGAAGTTATAAGGATTGTCGGGAAGCATAGTTTAATTATTGTGGCTACCCGAAATAAGTTACTTGAGTTGAAGTATCTTAGGGTTGATACAGGTGATCCGGAAATTGATAAAGAGCTAGAGGGTTACATAAGAGTGATAGTCGGTAGTAATGAGGAGATGGTAATTAGGGTGTTAAGTTTTACTTAAATGTCTGATCGCACAGCTCCTTTCAACCTACCCAAGAACTTGAAGTCTGGTGACCTAGTTAGTGGGTGGTTAGCTAATCCTAGGTCTAACCTAGTGATGGAGGTGTTCTCAGGGCAATTCCTTAGCTTTGCTGGATCCTTATACGCCTCTTCAACTATCTCCCTATATACCTTAGCATATAGTTCTATGTTCTCCATAGTTTCGCTTTCGGTGAATTCTATCATATGTGCCTCATTAACTATTAACGGAAAGTATATGGTTGGGGCGTATACTCCCTTATCTATTAAGGCTTTAGCGACCTCCTCAGCGTTGATTCCAGTATCCTTAAGTAGGTCTTCAAAACTTATTACGACCTCATGCTTCCTGAATCTACCCTTACCGTATGGAATTGAAACACCTCTTACTCCGTCAATCAACTTAATGAAGTAGTTAGTGTTTAAGACAGCTACTTCACAAACCTCCCTTATATTCGGACCTAAAGACAGCAGGTATATGAATGCCTTCACTAACGGTATCACGTTGCCATAGAACTGAGAAATCTTACCGATCGATTTTCTCTTACTGTAATTTAGGAAATATTTGGTGCCGTCGAAGCCTACATTAGGCACTGGAAGATAATCAGTTAATTCTCCCTTAGCGCATATCACTCCAGCACCCGGGCCACCGCCACCGTGCGGAGCGCTAAAAGTTTTATGAACGTTGAGATGGACTAAGTCAAAACCCATATCACCAGGTCGCGCAATGCCGAGTATGCCGTTAAGATTTGCACCATCGTAGTATAGAATGCCTCCAACCTTATGTACCTCACTAGCTATCTCAACTATTCTACTCTCGAAAATCCCTAAAGTGTTAGGATTAGTTAACATTATCCCTGCAGTCCTGTCACCCAATACGGCCTTAAGCGCATCTAGATCTACCTCACCTGAGTTCGATGTAGGTATTCTAACGACTTTAAATCCCGCCATAGCGGCACTTGCTGGATTACTTCCATGGGCGTTGTCAGGGATTATCATCTCGTTTCTAAATCCTTCCCCTCTATCTAGGTGGTATTTCCTAATCATTAAAGCGCCGGTAAACTCTCCGGAGGCTCCTGCCGGCGGTTGGAGGCAACACTCATCCATACCGGTGATCTCAGCCAACCATTTCTGAAGTAGGTATAGGATCTCTAAAATACCTTGAACAGTGCTTTCATCTTGGTAGGGGTGGAGGTCAGTTATACCTTCATCGTTAGCCAACTCCTCACATACTTTAGGGTTGTATTTCATGGTGCATGAACCTAGTGGGACAGGACCTAAATCCACTCCGTAACTCATCTGGCTTAACCTCGTGAAATGTCTGATGACCTCAACTTCCGATATGTTTGGAATTTTAGGGGCTTCAGACCTAGCAATCACTTTAGGTATTAAGTTATCGGCGCTGCCTACCTCCTTCTCGAATTCAGCTGTATCGCTGAAGAGGAAAGTTGGCTTCCCGTAAGAGCTTAACTTAAATATAGGTTTCTCATCCCAATTGGCTTGCCTCCACATCAATGACCACCTAATAAGGTTGCAATGTGTGATGCGAGTAGATCTATATCTGACTTACTGTGTAATTCTGTGAAGCACATTATACATGCTTCACCGAGCTCCGGGAATTCCCTACCTATATACTTACCCCCTAATAAGCCCCTCTCAAGCATCTTGCGGTGTAAGTCGCTGTAACTACCTCTTTCAACCGCTATAGCGACCTCCCTAAAGTACTTACCTTCAGGAAATAAAGGTGCTTTAACATCATTAATTACTGATAGCTTCTTAATCGCGTAGTAAGTCCTTAGGAGAATTGACTCGCCTATTTTTTTAATTCCCTCAGCACCGAGGAGGCTTAAGTACACTGCAGACGCTATAGCCATTAAGGAACTATTTGTTGTGATGTTTGAAGTTGCTCTCTCCCTCCTTATATGCTGCTCCCTCGTCTGAAGGATCATAGCATAACCTAGTTTACCGTTCTTATCTGACGTAGCTCCAATCAACCTTCCAGGTAATTGACTTACTAACTTCTCATCCCTAACCCCTAGAATTCCAGCTGAAGGTCCTCCGAAGTTCATGCCAAGACCTAATGATTGAGCATCACCAACAACTATATCAGCACCTAATTTACCAGGACTTTCTAAAACACCTAAAGATATTGGTAACGCGTTTACTATAGCTAACGCACCGTACCTGTGGATTAAGTCTATCATCTCCCTTAAACGTACCTCAATACAGCCGAAGTAATTAGGTGACTCTATATAGACTGAGCTCACTGCCCCTTCCTTAAGCTTAGATTCTAGGTCAGTAATGCTTACCTCACCTGTTTGTGGGTCATAGCCCACCCTCTCAATACTGACTTCCATCCCCAAAGACCAAGTATTAATTACATCATAAACTTCCGGGTTCACGTTCAGAGGGATTAAAACCCTCTTCCGCTTATTAACTCTTAAAGCCATCCTAATAGCCTCCGCTGCAGCTGTGCTACCATTATACATAGAAGCATTAACTACATCAACGCCATATAACTCAGAGATTAAGCTCTGATACTCGAAGAGTGCCTGCAGAATCCCCTGCGAAATTTCAGGCTGATATGGAGTGTAGGCGCTGTAGAATTCACCCCTACTTATAATGCTTTTAACTGCTGATGGAACGTAGTGAGCGCAAATACCTCCCCCAGTAAATGGTGGTGGTTCAGAAAACACCTTATTTTTCGAAATTATCTGCTTGAAGTGGCGTTTAACCTCGAATTCACTTAAAGGTTTCCCTAACCCTACATTCAACTCTCTATTTATTATTAAATCCTCCGGAATATCGTTGAAGAGATCCGAAACTTCCTTAATACCTATAGCGTTAATTAACAATTTCTTAATAAATGGTGAGGAGTTAGGTATCCATTGGTGGGGCAACCTTAAATCCCATTAACTAAATTAGTAGGACTTAATAATTTTCTAAGAAAACATCATTTGTGGTTTAAATGAGAAGTTCACCCTTAATAGACGTTGAGAAAGCTTATGGCGCTAATTTAGGCCAATTCGCAGGTTGGTTAATAACCATGGACTTTGGAGACCCGATCAACGAGTGTAAGGAGGTTAGGTTAAGGGCCGGACTCTTCGATATTAGCCATATGGGTAGATTAGTCATAAAGGGGTTTAAGTCCTATGAATTTCTTCAAAAACTCGCCACTAAAGACTTAAGCAAGCTAAGACAGGGAGAGATGAGCGGCCCTGCATTGATACTCAATAAGAGGGGAGGCATTAAAGATGATGTAATGCTTTATAAGTTAAGTGATCATGAATGGCTTATGGTGTGTAATGCAGCTAATACTGAGAAAAACCTTCAGTGGATGAAGGAGATTAGAGAGGAATTAAAGATGTCTGAATCTGATGTAGTTATTGAGGACATAACCGATAGAACGGTTTTGTTAGCTCTTCAAGGACCTAAATCACCTGAGGTCCTTGAATCGTTAGGTATTGAGGAAGTTAAGACGATGAAGTTATTAAATTTCATTCCTAAGCTTAAGTTACGTGACTCAGAAACCTTCTTAGTAAGTCGTAGTGGTTGGACAGGTGAGGAGGTGAGGTCCTACGGATTTGAAATACTGTCTGATATACCCAACGGGATTAAGATCTATCGTGAGTTACTTGAGGCTGGGGTTAGGCCGTCAGGTCTAGTGGCCCGCGATATCCTAAGGACGGAGATGGGCTACGTCCTCTACGGGAGTGATATCGATGAGGACGTAAACCCAATTGAGGCTCGGTACTGGATCGCCCTTACAAGAGGTAAGGAGGACTGCATCGGCTGTCAAGAAGTTTGGAGTAGGTATAAGGAAGGTGTTAAGAGGTTTAGGTTTGGGTTTAAGATGAAGAAAGACGTTAAGGCAATACCTAGGCATGGGTATAGGATCTTAGCAGGTGATGAAGTCGTTGGTGAGGTAACTAGCGGTGCTTACTCACCTACCTTAGAGAGATGTGTTGGGATGGGATACATCAACACCTCACATGCGTATCTGGGCTTTAGCTTAGATATTCTCATTAGAGATAAGAGATATGAAGTTAAAATCTCTGACTTCCCACTTATTTAGAGGTGTTTAGCCATGAGCGATAACTACTTAATAGTTAAGACATCTATGGGGGAGTACTTAGTTAGGAAAAGCTCAAACGTTAAGTATAGTGAAAGCGATGAATGGATTAGCGTCTCCGGAAACATAGCAGTAGTCGGCGTAAGTGACTACGCTCAGAAGAAGTTAAGACAGGTAGTAAACGTTGAGTTACCTGAAGTAGGTAAGTACGTCAATAAAGGTGAGAGCGTAGCTATAATCGAGTCCGTCAAAGCTGTAAGCGACGTTTACTCACCTCTAAGTGGTAAGGTCGTAGAAGTTAATAACGCTTTAACCCTACACCCAGAACTAGTAAACACACATCCCTACGATGATGGGTGGTTATTTAAAATCGAGATATTGAAGCCTGATGAACTAAGTGAGTTACTGGATCCTGAAGAATATGTGAATAAGATTATGAGTAGTGAGAAGTAGATGTTGCTGAAGCTACCGCCGAGGGTTAAGGTCTTAGAAGCCTTGGGATGTGTAGCTGATGGTAGGGTAAGGGTTTTAAGCGATTACGAAGCCGAGGTTACGTCATCAGTGGGTGATAGGGTATATAAAGTTATGGTTGACTTAAAAGCCCGTAAGGTTTCCAGCAACGATAACGGGACACTATACAGGAACTACGTCGGCTATCCAGTAATATCGTTTCTAATGATTAAGGGTGTACTGCCTTACGACGATAAAGTAGCTAACGCCTTAAAAGGTATTAACTGGCGTAAGATAAATCAGGAACTCAAGAACTACTCAACAGTTGAGAAATATGTGAAGGAATCCCTTAAAAGTAAGGGAATTGATGAAACCTACGTTAATTGGATTATAGAGGAGGTCTTAAATAGTTTAAAATCTCTATCATTGTCTAAAGCGTAGGGGCGTGACTTCATTAATAACACCAATTAACGAGCTTCTGAGGTAAGCTGTACATGAATAAGGGATATGTGACTCTTAAAGATGGTTACCAACTAATTATGGAGTTATTCCTCCCGTACCGTCGAAGGATCTACGAATACAACTCACTAATAAAGGACACAGGCTACTACTTAAAACCTCTACACTTTGTAGTTAAAAAAGAGCTGAATCTTAAGTACCTCTACTTCGGGAGGTATTGGTATAGAATAGCTAAAGGACCACACAATAAAATTAAGTGGATCTACGTGGGGAGAGAGAAACCCGATCCAAGCCTACCAGAACCTCCTATAAACCCATTCGAAGGACTTAAAATAATAGTAAGTAATAGCGATATAATAGTTGATGAATACGTCTACAGATTTCTAAGTAATGTAGTTGGTAGAAAGACCTCAACAACGTAGGAAATTTAATTAATGACTTGTATTAGAGCCGCCGGCGGGATTCGAACCCGCGACTTCCGGCTTACAAGGCCGGCGCTCTACCAGGCTGAGCTACGGCGGCTTTCAGTAATTTCTTGGTGTTGGGTGTTTTTAAGTATTTCTTATTTTCATTAAGATTTATAAGTAGTATAACGTAAAGTTTAAAAAGGTAGTAAGGTTTAAATATGTTACTTATATGAGGTGATGTTCATGCCCGAGAAGGTTGTAGACTCTAAATGTCCGCCCGATAAAATAATTTATGATGAAAGTAGGGGTGAGTATATCTGCCTAAATACCGGTGAGGTTATTGAGGAGAGAGTAATAGATCAGGGCCCTGAGTGGAGGGCTTTTACCCCTGAGGAAAGAGATAAACGTAGTAGAACTGGTTCTCCATTATCTCCTACAATCCATGATGGAGGGTTGTCAACGGTTATTGATTGGAGAGATAGAGATGCTATGGGTAAGAGGTTAGAGTTGAAGAGGAGGTTAGAGGTTATGAGGTGGAGGAAGTGGCAGATCAGGACTAGGATACAGGACAGTATTGATAGAAATATAACTCAGGCAGCTGCTGAGTTGGAAAGAATAGCCGATCAGTTAGGTTTACCTAGGGCTGTTAAAGAACATGCGGCATCTATATATAGGAAGGCTGTTGAGAAGGGGGCTGTGAGGGGTAGAGCTATTGAGTCAATCGTTGCTGCAGCTCTATACGTTGCTTGTAGGGTTTACAAGATACCTAGGACATTAGATGAGATATCTCAGTACACTAAAACTAGTAAGAAGGAGGTTGCTCGATGCTATCGACTTCTAGTTAGGGAATTAGGTATTAAGATACCTATATCCGACCCTTCCGACTTCGTTCCTAGGATTGCCTCAGCATTAGGATTAAGCGGAAGCGTTGTTAAGAAGGCTATAGACTTAATTGAAGAAGCTAAGGAGTCAGGCTTAACCGCAGGTAAGGACCCTGCAGGCTTAGCAGCTGCAGCAGTCTACATCGCAGCTCAGATGCTTGATGAGAGGAGAACACAAAAAGATGTAGCACAAGTAGCGGGAGTCACCGAAGTAACCGTCAGGAATAGATATAAAGAATTAACCACTTACTTAAAGATCGATGTCCCTCAATAACAACTACTAATTACCTGGTGCCTTAATTGTCTACCCCCTTTGATGTCGTAAATAGTGTGTTACCTTACATTAAAGCACTATTTGCGTGGAGCTTAAGTAATAAAGGACTGAGCCAGAGGCAAGTAGCTAAAGCACTATGCGTATCACAAGCATTAATATCTAAATACCTATCTAAGGAACAACATTACTATATGTCAAAGCTTAAGGAATTAGGTCTTGACGAAGCTGAAGTAAAGGATGTGATTGAGGTTGTCAGTAATTACATCATTGGTAGGAGGTTAGGTGATGCTACATCATACCTAACGATATTCCTACTTACTAAACTTAAGGATGGTAAGCTATGTAACGCGCATAGGAGGCTGGTTCGTGGATTAGAGAACTGCAACATATGCTACTACTTAACTCCAGGTGTTAGTGATGAAGTCGTCCAGAGGGTTAAGTACGCTCTAGAAAACTTAGAGACCATGAGAGACGTCATGGTATTAGTTCCTGAAGTTGGGATGAACATAGTGGAGGCTAGACCTAACGCAAAAACTATTTTCGAAGTGGTTGGAATACCGGGACGTATAGTTAAGGTGTTTAACACCGTTAAGGCTGTATCCCAGCCAACATACGGTAGCAGCAGGTTCATGGCGACGATACTCCTAGAGGTGATGAAGTACTTCCCAAACATTAGAAGTGCAGCAAACATAAAATATTCTAAGGAGTTAGAGAATTCGCTAAATAAACTTAAGATGAATGTTGTGAGGATAGGTCCTTACGAATACAGAACCTTAGAAACCATAGTTGAATTGGTTTCTAAAGAATTAAGGAAGTTGAAATCCAGCCCAGATGCTGTGATTGACTTAGGCCCTCCGGGATTTGAGCACCTAATTTACTTATTTGCTGAAGATTCACTAAAACTGCTTGAGAAGTTCAGACTTATAGTATCAACTATCTAGGGTGGTGGGCCCGCGGGGATTCGAACCCCGGACCACCGGGTTATGAGCCCGGCGCTCTACCTGGCTGAGCTACGGGCCCTAAATTAGTATTTATTTAATACACTTTTTAAATTTTAGAGTGTTAAAGCTGAATAGAGATAAAATTTATTTTACCTAACTCATCTAGTAATTTGAGGTAGTAAGTATGGCAGGCTTAAAGATCAGCGTAAATCAGGATACATGTATAGCTTGCGGTGTTTGTTATTCATTATGTCCACAGGTGTTTGAGGCAGCGGGGGATGGGAAGACTCAAATAGTGAGCCAATACAGAGTAGGGGGTAAGGCCACTGAAGGGGAAGTAGATGAATCGCTGAAGGATTGTGTAGAAACTGCTAAGAATTCATGTCCAACTTTCTCGATATCAACGTAATTAAGGTAAATACCTTTTAGAAGAAAATAAAGGTTTTTATCTTTAAATCCCTAACCATCTCAGTGATTAGGGAACTTAAATTTAAGGAAGGATTTTTGAAAGTACTTCAGCTGCAAAATATACTGAAGGAAGAGTCGACTACAATAAAATTGATTTAATTATACTGATATATTGAAGTAGTACTGTTATTATTTCCTTAAAGGTGCTTAAGTCTTGATTTTCATTAATCTTCCTTCATACATTGCTTCAACTACTTTTAACACTCTTTCCTTAGTTAACTCTATTGGACTGTTAGGCCTAGGCCACTCCTTAACACTCCTCTCCGCTAGTGTCTCTAAATCTGATTTAGAAATCCCTACATCTCTAAGACTTAGCGGTACATCCAAATCCTCAACTAACTTCCAAGTAGCTTTGACAGCTTCCTCAGCTGCGTCCTTTATCTTCATACCAGACGTATCTACACCTGCAGCCTTAGCTATTGCCGCTAACTTCTCAGGAACTGCCGGCAAGTAGAACTCCATTATATAGGGTAGTACCATACCGCATGCTGTTCCGTGATGTACCTTAAATTGAGGTCCGAACGTCTGCGAGATGCTGTGTCCAAGTATAGCCCTTCCAATGTTTAATGGCGCACCTGCTGAAGTTGCAGCTAATGACATAAAGTACCTTGCTTCAACGTCGCTTCCTCTATAATACGCCCTCCTCAAATACTTGAACACTAACTCCACTGCAATAAATCCTAAGGCATCTGACATAGGGGTTGCGTCTAAAGATATCATACCCTCTACTGCATGGCTTAAGGCATCAAGACCAGTGCCTGCAGTAACCTTAGGTGGTAACGTGTAGGTGAATACGGGGTCAACAACAGCGATGTCTGGAAGGACGTTATAGCCGTTAATTCCTACCTTACCTACACCTCTCGTAAACACTGTAAATCTACTCACTTCAGATGCGGTACCTGCCGTAGTTGGTAAGGCAATTATAGGGGTCACTCTCTTAGGTATTTTATCCATTCCGATGAACTCCTCAACATTTCGGTTGGGGTTATCCTTAGCTGCAGCACTAACCTTAGCTATATCTAACGTAGATCCTCCGCCAATACCTACGACGGCCTTAAAATCATCATTTCTTACGTAACTGACAGCTCTCTTCAAACATTCTATAGTGGGCTCGTACTCAACATCAGTATATACATCAACTACATAACCGCTTTCCTCCAAACTCTTAACTGTCTTGAGAGGGTGTTCTAACCCCTTAATAGCTGGATCTAAAACTAAGAAGACCTTAGAACCCTTCTCAACACCCAGGAGTTGAAGCTCATTACCTAACTTTAAAGCTCCATTAACTTCAAACACTATCCTCTTAGGCATAAAGAAGTACGTAGGAGTTGAAGTTAACTTATGTATGGAGTACATGGACTTAAACCCCGAATTATAAGGTACTAGATAAAAAATATAAATGTCTATGAAAGTTACTCACACAACCTATATAAGTTAGATGGTATGAGGCGGCCAACATTGATTAATTACTTTTATCTAAGACATGCTTAAGGATTGATGGATATAACGTATCTACCCAGCAATTCTCTTAATTTATTTACCTGCACGTAATCTATAGCATACACATTTAAGACGCATTCATACGTTCCCCCATGTAAGCAGTTTAGAGATATGATGTCATAACCACTGCCTATACATGAGTTAATTACTGCCTCTAAATCCTTAAGCTCTTCTAACCTGACCTTAACCTCAACAATGAGTCCCTCAGCCCTACCTTTAAACAACGGTTTCATCACTAACTGCTTTTTTTCTAAATCAGCAACCACTTCAAAATAAGTACCGAGACCTATACCTAGTGGTTCCCTTATATGCTGGGGTATTGTAACCCTACCCTTACTGTCTATTTTAACTATTGCCTTGATGCTATCCATTATGTACTACCAACGAATAAAGCTGAGAGTTGTTTAGATCTACTACCTCGAACTAAGAGCTATTCTCTCCACTTCTTCCTTCTTAGCAACCGCGTAACTCTTCGGGTCATTACTAGCTGCCGCTATTAACTCGTCAGCTAGACATTCCTCAATAGATTTTTGACTTCGGAAAGATGCTGACTTCGCTCCATCAACTAAGTTCTTTAAAGCTATATCAACCCTCCTCTGCGGTGCTACATCAACAGCTACGTGGTAGATTATGCCACCGTACATAATTCTAGTTGTCTCCTCACGCGGCGCTACGTTTTCAATAGCCCTCACAAGGATCTGAATAGGGTTCTCACCAGTTTTTAAATTCACTAATTCGAAGGCGGTCTTTACGATGTTGTAGGCAAGGTGCTTCTTACCAGTATTTCTTCCAGGTCTCATGAGCTTATTGATCAACCTCTCAACAATAGGTGCTTCAGCTTTACCGAATCTCCGGTGCTCGTGCCTTCCTCCTGTATGCGGTAAGTACGCAGGTCTTAACGATATGTATTTCTTAAGGCTTGGATCTCTAACTATTATTCCTTCGTAAGGCCACTTACTAAACACTACTGGGAGGTTTGGTGGTGAAGTAGTTGTATCTACTTGTTTACTCATGACTGATCATCTCAACTACCTAACAGGTTTCTGTTTCTTCCCTTTCAGTAACTCAGTGAGGGAAACACCATTAACAGCAACCACCTTATACCTAACTCCAGGTAAATCACCCATAGACTTACCTCTAGTACCGCCTATGCCGGCAATTAAAACCTCATCATGTTCGTCAATAAACGTTATACCACCATCGTAAGGTACGAATGCAGTCACTACTTTACCATTCTTAACTAACTGAACTCTAACGCATTTCCTCAGTGCTGAATTCGGCTGACGTGATTCTACACCCACTTTCTCTAACACTATACCTCTAGCCATAGGGGAACCTTCTAAAGGATCGTACTTTTCCTTAATCTTCATCATCCTAACCCTAAACTCCCTCTGACTCCACCTAAATTTAAGCCTCTTTATAGACAGCTTCCTAGCTGCGTACAGACCGCTTGGTGCTTTCTTACCTGGCATTCCAAACTACCTTTAGGAGTTCTTACTACTTACTTTAAAAAGATTATTAAACAATGCTGACGGATTCAATATCGTAGTACCTCTTCAAAACTAATTTAGCTTTAATCACGTTTCTCCCGTCCTTACCGATCGCAACACCTTTATCCTTAGGGTCTACAGTAACGTATAAGATCTTCTTACCGTTTAGAGATGTTACTAA
This sequence comes from Sulfolobales archaeon, assembly GCA_025058345.1. Taxonomy (GTDB): domain Archaea; phylum Thermoproteota; class Thermoprotei_A; order Sulfolobales; family NBVN01; genus DTCV01. The sequence continues at coordinate 227,218 of JANXEN010000001.1, read as the reverse complement.
TCTAGTGCTTAAAACCCTAGCAGGTAGGAAGACGTTACGAACTAAGTCCTCCAGATTGTCAGCATACTCAACTATTTCTATTCTCTTACCTAAGATCTTGGAAAGCCTTTTAACGTTAACTCCTCCCTTACCTACTGCTAACCCAGCATGTCCCGGTGAGACGATGTATATTATTGAATTACCTTCCTCATCAACTATGCAGTCATTTACTGAAACACCTGTTAGGTCTTGGAGCAACGCTATATACCTTAACTCCTCAGAAGTTATCTTAACTTCAGGCATCAATCATCACCCAGACTGAGAAAGTTCTAATAACTTACTACCCCCTAAGTCTAATATGGCGATAGCTGATACGGGGAATGGCTTACCGCACACTAAGCCTAAGTCCCTACTACTTCCTGAGAAGTTTATGACAGGTATACCGCTTAGGTTAGCGTACCTTCTAATATCATCATCGTAATTCTTCGGTATCTTACTAGCTACTATAACTGCTTTAGCCCTACCTAGCATTACAGCCTTCAAAGACCTATTTATCCCTAATACAGCCTTACCTGATTTTAATACGTTTTTTATCTCGTTTTCCAGATCTCTTGAAACAGATGACATCTCCACCCACCTCATTTAGGCCTAGCTAGTGTTGGATTCATTGCTAGGTTGACTAGGTTTGTACCTACAGGGACTAGCTGCCCTATTATAACATTCTCTGCAACACCTTTAAGCTCATCTAATTCTCCTCTAGCCGACGCATCAAATAAATGCTTAACAGTTACCTCAAATGATGCCCTAGCTAAGACGCTTGTCTTCTCACCAGCTATTCCATGCCTACCGATCTGCTTCACAGAACCCGTTAAAGTCATCATATCCGCAATTAACATAACGTGCCTCATGTCGACGTCTAATCCCTGCTCCTCAAGGACGTTATGTATTTCATTGACCAACGCCTGTCTAGCTGCCTCAATGCCGAGTACGTTTTCAACTTCGTAAACACTATTAGTGAAGACCCTCCTCACATCTACGCCATCAACTTTGAGGACTGCTTCTAAGTTAGTCCCATCTGTTATTAGCACGTATTCATTACCCCTCCGCTGAACTATAACCCTATTTATCCCTTTAATACCTTTCAGCTTAATCTTTAGTATTCTGTCCCGCAGCTTCTGGATCTTCATGAAGTCGTAGTTAGGTGGCACCTGCACGTAGATCCTATTGCTATCATTTTCATCAACACTTACGTTCTGGGAAACTGCTTTGACCTTACTTAAAGCCTTAACGACATCATCTGTTTCAACACCCTTATCAATCATCATCTCAGGATCTAGATCTATAACCATAGAAGAAGATACTAAGTCTATATCAACTTTAGCAATTACGTTTTCAAGCCTTGTTGCTTCAATCCTTCTAGCGACTTCTAAAGCCTTATCCCTATCATACCTATGCTCCTCATCTAGATATATAACCATTATTGGAGTCTCAGGCAGTTTCCTAGCATCTACTAACTCGATTAATCTAGGCAGCCCTAAAGTAACGTTTAACTCCCTAACACCTGCGTAGTGGAATGTACGTAAAGTCATCTGAGTTCCAGGCTCCCCAACAGATTGAGCTGCTACAGTACCTATAGGTTCTCCAGGCTCAACTAAGACGTTTAAGTACTCATTAATAGTTAGTTCAACTATCTTACTTAATTCATCCTTAGTTAGTGTTAACCCCTTTAACTTCTCTAGAAGTTCATCAAAAATCTTAGGCGGTAGCACTTGTTTGGCGGGCTCTAGCATCTCAAGCAGTTCACTCTCACTAATACCCATACCTACAACCTCCAACCAATCACTCTCTCGATAATCCTATCAATATTAATTGCACTCCCGTAGGAAGACTTACTCGGATCTACTCCATCATCACCGTATAGGAATTGGACTACAGAGTTATTAGGTGTTCTCACAGTTAAGTCGTAATCTATCCTAAGGTCCTGAAGTGCGTTGATTAACCTTCTCTGCATGTAACCACTCTGAGATGTTCTGACAGCAGTATCTACAAGCCCTTCACGACCTCCTGCCGCATGGAAGAAGACCTCAATAGGTGTTAGGCCATTGACGAACGAGTTCTTCACAAATCCCCTGGCTTCAGGGCCTATATCTCCTGGTTTGAAGTGCGGTAATGTCCTTACATCATACCCTCTCCTTATTCTCTCACCCCTGACGGACTGCTGCCCTAACATTGCTGCCATCTGCGTGATGTTCAGTATGTTGCCCCTAGCTCCAGTTCTAGCCATAATGAATACGTTATTGAATGGATCTAAATACTGGGTAGCGATCTCACCAGCGTTATCTCTGGCGTCAGCCAACACCTCCATAATCCTAATCTCGAGGGACTCCTCTAAAGTCCTACCCGGAATGGGTTCTAACTTACCTTCCCTATACTGCTCTATGAGCTCAAACACTCTCTTCTTAGCCTCCTCAACGATGTTGTTGATCTCCTCTACAGCCTTACTTGGAGGGGCTACATCACTTAAAGTCATCGTAAATCCACGCATTTCAATAAACCTTAAAAACATCTTAAATATGTTGTCCATGAATTTCCTACCAAAGTTATTGCCGTATTCCTTAGTTATCCAATGAAGGAGGCTTTCAGACTGCTGAGACCCTAAAGTTTTCTTATCTAAAACACCCATCAGCAACTTACCCATCTTAACAACCACATAAGAATCCCAGAAACATTCGTAGTCCTCACACCTTAGGGGTCCTGCAGATATATTAGCCTTACCTCTTAGGTTGAAGTCCGCAGGTAATAACAAGCTTATAATTTGCTTCCCACTCCACAAAACCTTCGGCGATAGGATTGCAGGTTCAGGTATAGGTCCTTCATAACCTGAACCCGCAAGAAGATCTGATACCTGCTCCTTAGTGAGTAAAGTAGTTTTAGATGAGAGTAGGTAAGCACCACTTATATAGTCTTGAATACCGCCTATTATAGGCCCTCCATATCTAGGAGATAGTATATGCTCCTGAACGAGTAGAAGTACCCTAGCTTCAGCCCTAGCCTCCTCACTTTGAGGTACGTGGAGGTTCATCTCATCACCGTCGAAGTCAGCATTATATGGTGGGCAAACAGCTAGGTGAAGCCTGAAAGTCCTCCCAGGCAATACCTTAACTATGTGGGCCATTATTGACATTCTATGCAGCGACGGTTGTCTGTTAAACAGTACTACATCCCCGTTCTTTAAGTGTCTCTCAACTATGTATCCAGGCTTTAGATTCTCAGCCACCGCCTTCAAGTCTTTAATGTACCTTAGGTCTATCCTCCTCCCTGCCGGATCTATCACGTAATTTGCTCCTGGATGCCTGTACGGGCCGTTGAGGACATGCATCCTTAATTCATCTATATTCCAACGTGTGACACGTTCAGGCACAGTCAATACTTTAGCCACCTCCTCAGGAACGCCGACCTCGTTAATGCTTAAGTTGGGGTCAGGACTCACTACAGTCCTAGCTGAAAAGTCAACACGCTTCCCAGAGAGATTGCCTCTAAACCTCCCTTCCTTCCCTCTAAGTCTTTGAGCTAAAGTCCTCAGAGCTCTCCCAGACCTATGCTTAGCTGGCGGCACCCCTGGAACCTCATTATCGAAGTACGTCGTGACATGGTACTGAAGTAGGTCCCATAAATCCTCTACAATCACTTCAGGAGCTCCTGCATTTATGCTTTCCCTTAACCTATCGTTAGTTCTAATGATATCTACGAGTTTATGGGTTAAGTCATCCTCAGACCTAATGCCCGTCTCTAGAAGTATTGAAGGTCTAACACTTATTGGTGGGATCGGTAGTACTGTGATGACCATCCACTCAGGTCTAGCTAACTCAGGGTTATACCCGATAAGCCTTAAGTCCCTATCGACAACCATCTCTAACCTAGCGCGGATATCAGTAGGCCAAAGCCTCCTAGGTCCTTCAAGTCCCTCCTCTATAAATGATGTAGGTTTCTCTAACTTAATTTTGAATTGCCTACTACCGCAGTGAGGGCATTCCATAACCTTCATTGCTTTCCTCCTAACGTAGTCCGTAAGACCTCTAGCGAGTAAAGGCCACCTAACTTCAAGCCTTTTAAGAAGGTCCAAGTACTTACTTAATTCATCGTCGGAGATTTTCAACCTACCGCAATGCCTGCACGTAGCCCTTAATACATCATATATATGTTTGACGAATCCAGCGTGGATTACTGGTTTAGCCAACTCTAAATGTCCGAAGTGTCCAGGACACGCAATTATTGAGTTACCGCAAGTAACGCATTTCTGACCTGGCTCAATAACACCTAAACGTGGGTCCATTATACCTCCTTCGAAAGGTAAACCATCTTCATCGTATACGTCGGCAGTCACAACTGCGGTGACGGATACCTTCCTAATAATTTCGGGGGAAAGAACCCCGAATTTAATACCTTTAATAATTTTCTCCTCACTCATCCTACTTCACCTCATACCTACTTCCTAGAATTACCTTAGGATAGATCAACATGCTCATTAACTCCTGAAGTAAGAGCTTAAACGCGTAAGATATATTTACTGGATATAACTTACCCTTCTCACCATGAATTGGGCACATATACCTACCTTTCCTCCTATCGTACCACCCTATAAGACCGCACTCCTCACATACGTAAACAACCGCCCTATCAGAACTCTCAGTAAGTCTTTCTCTAAGTAGGGCTGCAGCCCCATGACCTATGATGCAGTCTCTTTCCATTTCTCCAAATCTGAGACCTCCTTCCCTAGCCCTACCCTCAGTAGGCTGCCTCGTTAAAATCTGAACAGGCCCTCTAGGCCTTGCATGTATTTTATCGGCAACCATATGATGTAGTCTCTGATAGTAGATAAGACCTATAAACACTGGAGTTTGAATAAGCTCACCTGTTCTACCATCGTACATTGGTTCTGTACCATCCATCGGGTAACCACGAATCACTAATTCGTTATTGAGCTCCTCAACCTTCTCACCATAGAACGGGGTTCCATCAACGAATCTACCGCTTAATGCAGCTACCTTACCGGCTATAGACTCTATTAATTGACCAATAGTCATTCTAGATGGTAATGCGTGAGGATTAACAATTAAGTCCGGCGTTATACCTTCGAACGTATACGGCATGTCGTACTGAGGGACCGTTAATCCTATAACGCCTTTCTGCCCATGCCTTGATGCGAACTTATCACCTATCTCAGGGATTCTGAGATCCCTTACCCTAACCCTAACTAACTTATTACCCTCACTGCTGACAGTTATGACTACAGAATCAACTATGCCTTTCTCACCATATCTTAAGGTTAGCGACGTATCTCTCCTAGAACCTCCTGCTATACCGAATTCCTTATATTCTTCTAGGAATCTAGGAGGTGATGTCTTACCTACCAATGCATGGCCTCCTGATACCTCAACCTCAGGAGCCACGATACCGTCTTCGTCAAGCAATGAGTAGTTGTCCCTACCTCTATATCCTCTGACGTTTGAGTCAGGAACTTCGATACGGTCTTCCTGCCCGCCCAGATACTTCCTCTCCTCCGTGGAGTACTCTCTGAAGAAGGTTGATCTAGCTAAACCTCTCTCTATTGAGGATTTATTAATTATTAATGCATCCTCCATGTTGTAGCCTGTGTAGGAAAGTACGGCAACCACGAAGTTCTGTCCTGACGGTCTATCATTATAACCTAAAACATCCATAAACTTCGTTTGAACTAAAGGTTTCTGAGGATAGTGTAGGAAGTGCCCCCTACTATCAAATCTTAACTGGAAATTAGTTGCGTATATACCTACTGCTTGTTTAGCCATAGCTGACTGATATGAATTCCTAGGTGATTGATTATGTTCCGGATACGGTATGATTGCTGCAGTCATTCCAAGCATTGAGGGAGTCCATAGCTCTAAGTGCGTATGTTCGACTGTTAACTTATCAACGCTTAACGCTATGTATGTATCACCCTCCTCCTCAGCATCTAAGTACTCAACGTAACCCAACCTAACTAGGTCTGAGAACGTGAATTTCTCCTTCCTGACCTTATTAATTGTCTCAGAGTCTAACTTAATCCTCCCATTCTCAACAACTAGTAAAGGTCTCCTAACCCTCCCGGAATCGCAATTAACGTATACCTCATTAATGTAATCACTGCGTTTATATGCAATGTTAACTTCGTGATGTACTAATCCAGCCCTTCTCCTCCTCCTTATTTCATTTACGAACTCGCTTGCATCACTGTATGGATAGTAACCTATCAAAGTACCATTTAAGAATACCTTAGCGTAACCTAATACTTCCTGCGATAGTTCTTGATTACCACTTACCAACTCTTCATAGACCTTAGTCACCGGTATTACACCCAAGCTATAAAGTAGTCTCTCCACTTCCGCCTCATCAATGCCGACGGATATGTAGGAGCTTAAGGCTAAGTTCTTAACGAGCCCGCAGTTAGGGCCTTCAGGAGTCTCGAAGGGACACATCCTACCCCATTGAGTTGGGTGTAAATCCCTAGCCTCGAAGTGAGGTTGACCTCTACTTAGGGGGGCTACAACCCTTCTTAGATGGCTGTGTAGTGATATCCAGTTCGTCCTATCGATTATTTGACTAACACCTGTCCTCCCACCAACCCAATTACCAGTAGCTAAAGCTTGCTTAATCCTCTCTGTAACTAAGTCCGGCCTAACAAGAGCTGCTAGATTAATCCTCCTACCCTTAACCCTTGCCTTCTCTAATTGATACTTGAAGTCTTTAATGAACTGCCTAAATGCAACCCTAAATAACTGAGCTAGTAAATCACCTGCTAACCTCAACCTCCTATTGGAGTAGTGGTCCTTGTCGTCAGGCTCCCTCCTACCTAAAACCAACTCCAGCAACTTATTAGCCATATATCCCAGATAGAGGGCTTTCTTTAATCTTGAATCCGGTGTTGAACTACCTAAATGACGTAGGAAGTACATATCTATTATCTGCCTGGCTCTCTCTACCCTAGCATCCCTGGCCTGACCGATTGCGACTCTAGAACCAATATAGTCTAAAGCATCCTCAGCTGTAGTAACTTCAGATGCCTGAATTATAGAAGGTATCAACTCCTTCTGAATTTCCGGATCTAAAGAAACTGCAAACATTATGTCCCTATCGCTCTCAAGCCCTAATGCCCTCATCATTATTATGAATGGTATCTTACCTGGAATTGGTGGGAAGTTCAGCACTAAGGTTGAGTCCTTCAACCTATCTAATATTATCGGAACTCTATAACCGGAAGCCGACGATATCACTTTGGCGGTGTGAGTTATGTTGGTTCCTTCCTTAGCGAAGTCTACGAAGACTCTATTTGGTGCTAAGTCCTCCTGGGTTACTATTACTTTTTCCGAACCGTTAATTATGAAATACCCGCCGGGATCCCTCCAATCCTCACCTAACTTGATGAGTTCATCCTTACTCTTCCTCGAGAGGGGATCCTTAACAGACTTAACCATTATAGGTATCTCACCGATATATACGTTCTGAACGGAGACTTCGATACCGTTCTCAATTAAGCTCATGGTCAAATACATTGGGGCTGAGTATGTTAGGTTTCGAACTCTGCATAATGTTGGTGAGACTTCAACTAAGGTTCCCTCAACTTCCCTGAACTGCGGCTCCCCAACCTCTATATCCTTTATAACTACGTATACGTTAGGGTCTGAAGTAGGGATGATGCTATTCTCCCTAATTACTTCCTTAATACCCTTCAAGATAAATGAATTAAAAGAATCTAAATGCTGCCTAACTAACCCTTTCTCATTAATAAAGGCTTCCATTAAAACCCATAGGTCTTCGTTCGCTATTTCCCCCACCCCTCACCCACTTACCACGAATCTATAAGCTACAGACTCACCAGCTGTTGGTGACTTCCTAACAATTCTAACTATGTCACCTGGCTTAACTCCTAACTCCCTAGAAACTGGGTCTGAAACTCTAATCCATGGAAGTTGTTCAGGCCTAATACCAAGGTTCTTCAACAACTCAACCACCTCCTCAGGTTTTAACGCCTCATGCTTAGGCACTAATTCGTGCTCTAATACGTTGATCTTCTTCTTTACAGATTTCCCACTCATCTTGCATACATCTCCACGTAAATATTAGATTCATAAGTAGTAGATGTTCTGAATTATTTTAAGCTTTAAGGATAAAAAATTTTTACATCATACCAAATACCCTGGATTAAAGTAGAGAATAAGCAATTAATTCAAAGTAAGTGGACATAACTCAAGCGAAGAGCTTAAAACTAAATTAGTATTTTTAAATCCAGGCCGTATCTGAATAAGTAGGTGGGCCCGTAGCTCAGCCAGGTAGAGCGGCGGGCTTTTAACCCGTAGGCGGAGGCCGACCGGCGGAAGTCCCGGGTTCAAATCCCGGCGGGCCCGCCACACAACAAAACTACCTCATAATGATTTAAAACTCATCCTAAGACCCCCACCAAGTCAATGCCGTCATACATCACCCCTTACTAGAAATTTAAAATTACCGATTCACCTAATTTTATGTGATGCAATCATGTCAGATTTAAGTAAAGACATGAAAAATATTAAGGAATTCCTCAACAAAGTGGCTGATGCCGGGGTATTAATGCCTGATATCAAGGTTTCCCTCGAATTACAATATCCAGGTATTGGCGCAGCTGATACAGTGAAATTAGATGAGCTTGTAAATTTAGGCTTATTGAGGAAGAAGGTATTTGATAGAACTATATCGTGTCCTAAGTGTGGTTCAGTATCTATATTCACTAGATATGCCTGTCCTTCATGCTCAAGCATTAATATAGAAAAATCTAGACTTATTCAACATGTAGATTGCGGGTATACCGATAGTGAAGTTAAGTTTTCAAAGAAGGAGAGTAGTGTTTTAGTATGCCCAAAATGCGGTAAGGAGATAGATGAAAGGAGGTTAAGGATCTATGCCTCCTTCTTCGAATGTGGGGTATGTCATTCAAGAACATCGACACCAAGTATAGTGCATAAGTGCCATAAATGCGACAACATCTTCAAGCCTGATGAAGCCGTATTAAAACCTTTGTATTCATACGAGTTAACTGTTAAGGGTTTAAGTATCATTAAACGTGAGTGAGACACATTACTAAGCAGCATAACCTCATGGACCAGCAATAAACTTCGGCAGCGTATGTATTAATGCGAAGTTTAGTGCTGAGAAGAGGAGGACGTAATGGAATGACCTAGTAGCACTGCCTTCAATACTCTTACCGTATGATATTCCTGAAACTAGAGAGACGACGACAGAGGTGTAGTAAAGTAGTGTATATATGAATTCAGTATCGGGTTTGATGATTAGGAGCATTTCAGATAAAGTTAAGGTATTTAAGATTAAGTGTATGAAGGCAGCAGTGAAGTCAAACACCACTACCACAAGTAGAAGTAAGATCAAGTACTGCCTGAAGACTCTCTTCCTGTAATCCCTAAAGGATTTGAAGTAATTTAGTAAGTTAGATGCTTTTTCAGCAACATCTACTGACTTACCCCCACTCCTCATAGCTACGGAGAGAATTCTAATGGTATATCCATATTCATGTCCTAAATCCCTCAACACATAGTCTATCGCATCATCTAAGCTTGCTCCGAGACTTATCATCGTATCCATTCTATCAATCACATCTCTAAAATATCCCCTCAGGTCTCGCTTTGCTAACAATATAGATTGATACAGAGTAGTACCAGATTTAAGGTATACCGCAACATTACCGATGAAGCTACCTATCTGAGACTCAACCGATTTAAACCTACTAGAGTATGGTAACGCCACTAAAGCCAACGCCGAATATAGCAATAGTAAAGCAGCTGACACCGCATTAGTGTATATGTATCCGTAAGGGATTTGCAGAAAGGAAATGATGTAGAGCTTAGCGTATCCATTCACCAATAAGTATTGAGTAAATGCTTGAAACAGTATTAAGAAATTAATAATAATTAAAAATAGCTTAAACCTATATGAAATCATATGCTGACACTGCTCATCATATAATCTACTAATATGTAGTATGTTATGGATGATGCTGGAACGATCACTAAGACGGTAATGATTAGGAGTAGATATGGATTTATAGCACCTAGAGGTATTAACGATGTTGTAGAAGCTAGAACTGAAACCACTAAAGGAAATATGAGCGCAATGGCGGTGAAAACCTCAGTCAACATACCCATGAAGTTAACAGCTTCTTCAACCCTAGATCGAATAGTTATGAAGTAATTCTCTATTAAGTAGTTGATTATTGGAAGAGGGTCATGACCGCTTCTCGTAATGCCTTCAATATACGTTAGGAGTGACGCTAGGGATCGGCATGGAGTTATCGTGGCAACATAGTTTATGACGTCATCTAAACTCCTACCGAGGTGAAGCCCATTAGTAATTTGCTCCAACTCTACTTTAAATTCCTTTAATTCCTTAAAATTATTTAATTCAAGTAAGGCCTTAATGGAACCGAGACCTGAGACAATTAGGGCTGAAAAGAAGTATAGGAACGCTGGGTACTTAGCCTCTAACTTATATCCCCTATTAACATGTAGTATTACTGGAAGTACTAAAGAGATGAATATGGATATGGAGAGTACGATGATAATTGCACTTAAAAATACTGCAGCACCTCTAACTAGTTCTAATTGAAATAGTTGAGTAACAACTACTAATGAAGCCAGAACACTTAGAGCCAGAATAAATAAGTTCAGCTTAATTACAGTATCGAAATACCTAACCAATGAGGGGGCAACTCCCGACCCCACTACGTATTTCTCCAACCCACTGAAATGTGTAGAGAGTTTAGTAGCTAGCTGGTCAAGTAATTGCATAACGCCCTACCTCAGATTCAGCTATCGAGTAGATAGTTAACCAGTTACTTCTGAATTCCCTGATGATGCTCTGCAGTTCTTTAATACCAGCCTTACGCTTGGCGACCCATTTCATAATTGTTGCTCTCCTAAGCAGATCGTCAAAAACCTCATAATAATCAACCTGCTTCTTCTCAGCTATTAACTTAATTAGGTGGCTATAACCCGAAAATATAATGGCATCTTTATTTCGATTCCATTTAAATGGTGTCCCCACTATTAACTCACCAGTTCTGGGGTCTAATCCCTCTACTTCCCGTATCTCTAAAATCCTCCTACTTACAATCCCCTCACTTACCTGCACCCTCCCTAGGCAGATATAAACCTTAACCAACTGCAGTAAATTCTTAGGTATGTTGAACGGCTCCGCAAGAAGTCTTTGTATAACTGACTCTACATTCTCAGCATGAATAGTTGCTAGGCCGCCATGACCTAAACTAACAGCCTGGAAGAACGTATACGCCTCTTCACCCCTAATCTCCCCAACTATTATGACGTCAGGCCTCTGTCTTAAAGCACTCTTCAGTAATTCATATAGGTTTACGTTAGTAACTCCTGCTTCGTAGCTTAACCTAGTGACGAGTGATACCCAGTTCTCATGGCCAAGTAAATTTAACTCCGGACTCTCCTCTACGGTAACTACCTTGACTTCCGGAGGGATTAATAGCGACATCGCGTTGAGGAGTGTTGTTTTACCTGAGGCTGTAGGCCCTACAATAAGAGCATTTTGCAGATTCTCAACTAAGATCCACAGGTAAGCCGCAACTAAGGGGTCTAAAGTACCTAGATTTACGAGTTGTGGTAGCGTGAATGGTTCAGACTTAAACTTTCTTATGGTGAAGGTAGAACCTCTCCTTGCAACTACATCAATAACTACATGTACCCTAAAACCTTCAGGCGTTAAAACTCCCTCAACTATTGGTTTGGCTATGCTGATTTCTATGCCAGCCTTAAATGCTAAACGATTGATGATTGAATCTAAGGACTTAAAATCGCTGAATAAGACGTTAGTCTTTAACCACTCATACACGTTGTGGAAAACATATATAGGTATGTTAATTCCGCTACAAACTATGTCCTCGAGCCTAGCGTCTCTTATTAACGGATCTAGTACTGAGTACCCAACTAAATCTCTAGAGACGTAGTATGAAATTTTATCTATTGAAGAATCATCTATTTCCCTAACTTTAATACCTAGAGAACCTCCCTTTATCGCTTTCTTAATAACCTCTAAACCTAACCTAACGTCAGTAATGCTCCTTAATTCCTTAGCCACGGACTCGCTTTCGAATGTCCTCCTCTTAACTAGATCGACCATTGATGACTCATGGGCGGTTAAGGTTGGTTCGATGATTTCATATACTTTTTGATTAGAAGGGTCAACATATATAAAAGCGTACGAGTAGTTCTCAATTATCGGATAGAAATCAATTATGTTAGCTACTAAAGGTTTGCCAACGCTTCCTTGTAGATAGACATCGCTACTTGGGGAAGTGTTAACATCCTTAAGCTTCTTTCTGAATAGATCAAACATCGTACTCCCTTAAGTCACAGCAAATACGTATGAGGCCTCATATCCCTTAGATGTAGTTACTTTAGCTATATAAACTCCTTTGGGGAGTATCGTTCTTAATTCAACAGTCACTTCAATAACACCTCCACCACTGATACGGAAACTATTTAAGTTCTGAGCTATGGTTAAACCGGAAGTACCGTTAACAATGTATGATGAGCCTATCCTAACTTCGTTATCCATTAAATTCCTAACAAATATCTTTACGATGTTTCCATTAACGCTTACTGCCTCGATCTTTATCCTCTCAGTTAAGAAAGGCATTTCAGAAGGTGTTTGAGAGACCATTGACGAGACCCACGTCCAAAGAATTACTGAAGTAGCTATAGAGATAAGTATTAATAAAACTGTTGCAACTAGAGGTGATACCCCTCTCACTAAACACACCATAGATTACTGTATTCGGGTAATATAATTTTATCCTTAAATTCTTAAAATAATTTTACTATAATCTAGTGAATTCTTTGAAGACTACTTCAGATGGAGTGACTGAATAACTCATCGATATCTCTGTAACATCACCCCTAGTTAATATGAACTTCGCTATTCTAGATATCGTCTTAAGTGAGTTAGGGTCTTCGATGATGCTTAACTTAATTATTAAATCTGCGATGTAAGTTACTGGCTTATGGTGATTCTCATCGACTTGGATAACGGCAACAGAATCTACTGATAAATCCCTACTCATAAGAGCTCTAAAGTAATCCTCAATGCAGGAGGTATCGCTATTGGCAATGATATAAGCTAAATTACCATCACTGCCTAAAGCTCTCCCTAAAAAGCCTACACCGCTGCATAAATCATTTATGAAAGTTACGTCATCTTTAACAATTCCATACCGTTTTAAGGTATCACTATATCGCTGTGTAACATCATTGACGAATATATACCAACTAAAATTCAAGTATGCCCTACGAATTAATTCTAAACCTACATGAAACGAGTAAGTAAACGGATTCCCTATAATAGCTATTAGAGCTGATTTAGGTATTTGGTTCATTATACCCGTCAGCGGATCTACCATCATTTTCAACACCCGGAAACCAACTGAACATTCTCACTTAAGAGTAGTTTTACATTCTTTAAGAGTTTTTAGTAAGTTAGATGAAACATTATAACACCCGATACCCCTCTCTATTAAACCCTTATACAATAACTTATTGATGATCTTTGAAGGTTCCTGTATGCCGTAAAGCGCCCTCAACTCCTTCAACGCTATCAACTCACCAACGGATCTGTACCTTATAAAGTAATTAAGGGTTATAGACTCCTCCTTCGTTAGAGAGTTTAAGACCTCCTTAAATTTAGAGTGATCAGTTTCCAAGTCCATCATGTAGATACTGCACTTACTCGAAAATAAGTATTACATCGTAAGTCGTGGTTAGAGTTATTAAAGCTTAATACCTCTTTATCTAGTAGTTATGAGGTGACGGTATTGAGTCAGCAGCAGAAGCAGTCTAAGGAACTGAAGATAGTTACAAGGCCTGTTGTGACGGTAGACAGTATTAAGGGTGATGTAATTAAGTTGAAGCTTCTGCATATTATAAAACATTTAAATAGTATTTCGGAAAAGGCCCTTACACACCTAATATATCTCCTGCAAAATGAGTTGAAAATCCAACTTAAATATAGTTTTATTAACGTAGGTGGAGTTCCCTGCAGTAAACAATTAAGGGATGACATAAACATACTACTCTATCTAGGATTAGTAGAGACTGACTCCTTAAGTAGAAAGCTAAGACTTACAAGTAATGGTGTGGAATTCTTAGAGAAGTATGGATTAAGTAATGAGGAGTTAAATACATTACTAAGCGGCGTCGATGAATTAAAAAGTAAAACGAGTTCGATAGATGCTGAAGCCGATCTAAGCGCTAGGAAGGTGAGGTCTTCAAGGAGTTAAGATTATTTACTCCTTAAAGTTAGAAGCTAATAATTTACAAGGTTGGGGACCTACCCTTAAAATAAATTAGCTTGTTTAGGCTACATTCTTTTAAATATATAAGGGATAATTAAATGTTCGGTGCTGATGGTGGGGTTTGAGGTACTCTCGAAGATCGCTAGCTTATTTAACTGGATTGCCGCATTTAGGACAAGCTCCGAGATCTTAGCTATCATAGGATTTGCCTTAGTGGGGGTAGTTGCATTCATTTATGTCGGTAAAGGCGTTCTAACATTAGGGAAGTGGTTGGTTAACCTAAAGGTTAAGGAATTCACCATAGCTCTAGCGGTTATGGGTATTGCATTAATAGCTATAGCTATTTTAATACCCTAAACAAAAACTTTGTTTATAAATACGTCGCTCCTACCCAAACTTTATATGTAAATCGCCAAGATGTAGGACTTCATAACTTGCTTAGAGTCAATTAGAATTAACTTTACCACTCTAATTATGAGGGAACACACCCTGAATGAATAGGTGAGTTATGCGCATTAACGTTTAAGTTATTTCCACTACCGGTGTTGACCAATCATATAAAATACGTCATCAACCTATATCTATTAACAACAGGAAATAGATTAAAAATTCTTCAGCATCGTTACATTAACTAAACCGTGTGTGGAGCCGGGGGCGGGATTCGAACCCGCGGATAAACGGGTTTCCAACAATCACTGCAGCCCGCCGCCTTAGGCCGCTCGGCCACCCCGGCCCTAAGATATCAGAGTTAGCAAAACTTTTAAATCTTTAAAGTTATTAAATCTTAATTGCAGCTTATAATCCCCTACATTAATTAAGTTCGGTGATAATTATTTGGGATACGATAAGAACGTCTTAAGAAACGTTCTTCTTAGATTAAGGGATTTAGGTGTTGATGGTGTTTTAATCGGCAGTACAGTACTCCTACTTCATTTAAATGTCGATGAATTTGAAGATGATATTGACCTCTTCGTCACTAACTTCAGCCCCTACATTGATGAAGATACTGTTAGGAGCATAAGCGCTAAACTTGGATGCGAATTAACTCAAAATGAGTGGGGGACTCCAGCACTATATTGCATTTTCAACGATAGCGAGGTTGTTGTGGAGCTCCATGAAAACGTATTAGATCTTTACATACCTGAGAGCGTTATAAGGGCAGCTAAGGAGGTAAAGGTTATGGATGTTAGAGTTAAGTGTATAACGATCGAGGATTACGTAGTTCTGAAGGCAAGGGCAGGTAGGGACCATGACTTAGAGGATTTAGGCGTAATAGCCGACTTAATTAAGAATGGGAGGTTAAGGGTAGATATTAACTTTATTAAGGAGCGGGTGAGAAACGAATTCCCAGATGAGGAGAAGTTACTATTAAGTAGACTTAAGAATGTAGGTTTTAAGGTATGAACTCATATTGTGTTGCAACTGTTTAATTAGCGTTTCAAAGAATAATTGAAGGTGTTAACCCTTCTTCCCGCCGAACCTTTTCTTAGGTCTTAGGTTTCTGCTCTTACACCTACGGCATTTAACAGCCTCTGGCGGGTTTGTAGCACCGCACTTCCTACAAACAGTCTTATTAAGTAATCTCTCCTCAACTATCTTACTCTTAAACGGATCTGTGACAGGCATAGTCGTGCACCTTATCGTTACCTGATCACATTCGTCAGTGTGGTTTATATACCTTATTAATAAAGCTGCGAGAGTTAAAGGTAGTTAATATTCGGTGACCTGTATTCAGCAAGCTTTCTCACTAGTAAAAACTTATATATTTAAGTTTGTAGTTAGGTGTGAGTGATTTAAATGTTTGAGGAAGAGTGGTGGGAAGAGGAAGAAGAAGAGGAGTGGTGGGAAGAGGAAGAAGAAGAGTGGGAAGAAGAGGAGTGGTAATTTACGTGAAACTGTGAAACTTAGGTCTTTTTAACATCATTTTAAATATTATTGCTCATGATTCTAAATTTAAGGTAGACCGTAGTTAGGGGTTAATCAGCAGTGATTTACTTAATGCCATCCTACGTCCAAGCCGTCACCACTCATCATCTACTAAATTATATTTAGGAATGCTTATAAGTTGTTAGAGTGGTTGCGATGGTTAGGATTGCAGTAATAGATTATGACCTATGTAGGCCGGATAAATGTAATCTAGAGTGCGTTAGATTTTGCCCTATAAATAGGTCAGGCTCTAAGGCTATAGAACTTTCCGAATCCAGGAAGGGTAAGCCGGTTATTTACGAGTTGGTTTGCGTTGGTTGCGGTATATGCGTTAGGAAGTGCCCATATAACGCTATAACTGTAATTAACCTACCTGACGAGCTTGAGAAAAAATTAGTCCATAGATACGGTATTAATTCCTTCAAACTCTACGGACTTCCAATACCTATAGGCGGTAAGGTTTTAGGAATAGTCGGTAAGAACGGTATAGGTAAAACCTCAGCCATTAAAATACTATCAGGGGAAGTTATACCTAATTTAGGTGATTTAGAGTCTAAACCATCATGGGATCCTGTCCTCAAATTCTATAGAGGAAGTGAAATGTACCAGTATTTGAGTAAATTGGTTAATAAGGAATTAAGGGTGGTTCATAAGATTCAACATGTAGACGTGATTAGGAAGTTCGTGAAGGGCGTTGTTAAGGATGTTATCAATAGAATTGATGAGAGAGGTATAGCCCGAGATGTACGTAAGTATGTAAATCTAGATAGCTGCTGGGACAGTAGCGTATCCACCTTAAGTGGCGGTGAGTTGCAGAAATTCGCCATAGCTGCAGCGTTACTGCGAGACGCAGACGTCTTTTTCTTCGATGAACCCTCAAGCTACTTAGACGTTTATGAGAGATTAAGGATATCTAGAGCTATTAAGGAGTTCATTAAGAATAAGTACGTAATAGTTGTGGAACATGACTTAGCGATCCTTGATTACGTATCTGATTACGTAACAATAGTTTACGGTGAGCCAGGGGTCTTCGGCATATTCTCTAAAGTTTACTCTGTAGGGTCTGGAATAAACAACTTCCTGATCGGGTACCTACCATCAGAGAACATGAAAATAAGGCCTGAACCGATAACGTTCAATAAGTTCGGTGGAGGGCTTAGTGAAAGATTTGAGGAGAAGTTCATTTCATGGCCGAATTTACGGAAGTCCATAGGCAGTTTTGAGTTAAGTGTTGATGCAGGCGATGTAAGTAAGGGGGAAGTCCTAGGCGTTGTCGGACCTAACGCGATAGGTAAAACGACGTTCATAAAATTACTCGCTAGTGAGTTAGAGCCTGATGAGGGTTACTTAACTACGAAGATGCTTAGAATAAGTCATAAGCCCCAGTACGTCAAGACTGAATTATTTGAATGGAGTAGTGTTGAGGAAGCTTTCAAGGAGTTATGTAAGTCTTCTCAACTAGCCTGCAGTGACTGGTTCCAAAACGATGTTATAAAAAGGTTAAACCTCCATAAGCTTTATCTAAGAAACATTAACGAGTTAAGCGGTGGAGAACTACAGAAGTTCGCTATAGCTGTTACACTCGCTAGAGACGCCGATATCTATCTCTTGGATGAACCTTCAGCATTCGTAGATGTTGATGAAAGATTAACTATTTGTAAAGCAATTAAAAAAGTTGTGGAGGTTAGGAAAGCGGTAGCCTTCGTCGTTGACCATGACCTAACAGTAATAGATAACATAGCTGATAACATAATAGTGTTTAGCGGTGTTCCAGGAGTTCGCGGTAAAGCATTTAGTCCAACAAGCCTTAAGCGAGGTATGAACGTATTCCTTAAGGAGTTAGATGTAACCTTTAGAAGGGACCGAAAGACAGGAAGACCTAGGATAAATAAACCTGATAGTTACTTAGATAGGTATCAAAAATCCATCAATGAATACTTCTACGAATCACCAGTAGAAGAAGTAGAAGAGTAGATCTCGACTTTAGGCCTCCCATATACTTAATTTTCAAGCTTACTAAGCACTTCCTTAAGTCGGTTTAGCCTCTCCTTACCCTTCAGCAAAACATCGTTACAAGCGTTAACAACTTCGCCGATGTTGTTGAGGTCTATCAACACATTATTATCTTTCTTAGCCATATATGTGAGTCCTATACCACTCTTCAACTCTAATACTATTCCATCCCTCCTGAAGCTTATAATACCGCTGTGTTTAAATCCTGCAGCCCTACCTGCGGATATCAGCTTAAACGCCTCCTTTAAGGTCGCTGTAGATATGTGGATTATAGGGCCTGTGACAATGATCCATAGCGCATTTAACAACGGTTTGTTAAGGGATTCTATGTATTCCTCAACCGTTATAGGTTTATGTTTCTTGAAGATAACTGTTGATGACTTCCTTATCCACGGTAGTTGAGCGTCAACGAATATTATTCTACCGCTGCATGAGCTGATGGAGAACGCGTCTTCCCTTTCAAATATCTTCAGAAGTATGTCTGATATATCTTCGTCCAAGTAACCTATGTGGAGGTCTTCCAGTAACCTCTTACGCATTGCATCCTTCTTCTTAGTCCATAAATCTTTATCGACCCTCACAAAACAACACCTACCTTAATGAGTAGTTCACAGGTTTTACAGATAGTCCTATCATACGCAGTAGGTTCACCGCAATAACTGCAGGTAGGGAGATGAGGTAGATTATCAGAAGTGCTAAAGTATTTAATTATTAAGTCATCTACTGAGTTAAGGAATTTTAAGAGTGTTCCAGGTCTGATGGACTCAAGCTTATATAGGTATTCCCTTATTTTAGCCCTTAAGGTAGGTCTATCAGTAATGTATGGGCATTCAACCTCCTGAAACTTAAATCCATTTAAATAAGCATATAGTGCGCACTCCCACTCATAGACCTTCCTAAGCGGTTTTACCCTCCTAATAAATAACTCACTTAACTTAGGGCCTTTAGGGTGGGACTGCAGAAGTCTGCTTAAATCACCCCTCAGTATATTTATGAATGCTGTCTGAGATTCGTCATCTAAGTTATGAGCCGTTAGTACCTTATCATACCCTAATTCCCTGGCAAATTTATTTATTATTTTCCGCCTTATCATACCGCAGAAAGTGCAAGGACTTACATTTAACTCCGACCTACCTGACCTAGCTACCAAATCTTTAAGGCTGTAACCTACTACCTCCTTAAATGAGGTTCTAATACAGTCTATACCTAACTCCTTACTGCTTTCTATCACCCAACGTACATCTTCATCCCTATTATAACCTTCAATACCTTCTAATACGGTGATGACCCCTAACTTACTTGGTTCATGTATCTTTAAAATAACGTCGAAGAGGACGAAACTGTCCTTACCGCCAGAAATAGCCAGTAACAACTTCTCACCGGAACCAAACATGCTGTATTTATGGACCTCGTTATATATACGGAGTCTAACATCATCTGCAAAGCATCCCCTACATAATAATTTACTGCTGTGCTTCTGAAATACCACAGCAGCATTAATACCGCATTTAGCGCATGTTGCTATTTCAAGCCCACCACAGTGATACTAGGTAAGACGATTTAAAAGTGGAAAGGAAGTGATTTACGAGTTATGTAAGGAGAGCCCTAAGTGATTTAAGTAAGTTATTGAGGTCTAGCGGATTTAGTATGTATTTATCGTAGTCCAGTAAAGTGACCTCATTGACCTCTGATTCTATAAGCTTCATAACAAAATTACTTAAGCTACCGAACTTGTTAATTACGAGGTTTCTTAATAGGTGCTGTATCTTAAGAGTAGTTAAGAGGTTTAGTAATCCCCTTAAGTACATCTTAGATGCATAATCGGTCCCACCCCTCCTTAGGGATTCCTCCAATACCCTTACCTGGTTGGTGATGCTGTATATACCTCCACCGCTTATTGGTTTAGTAACGAAGACAGCATCGCCTACACCGATAATGTTCCTTAGAGCTTGCCTACACGGTGTTGAGGTAGGTATTAACCCGCCGAAAACCTCCTTAACGACTAGGTCATTAATGCCGAGTCTCCTAGATAGGTAAGATTTTATTAGGTAATTTAACTTTGGATAATCTACATAACGATCTGCTAACCCAACTAATACTTGCTTACTGTCTATAGGGACAACCCACCCAAAGAATTCGTAGCTGATGTCACATCCAAAAATCACATGCGGACTGTCTAAATCGTTATTGGCTCTGATGATTGACTGCATACCTACTAGGTATGTTGAATTACTGCACATACCTAAGGACTTCGTAAGCGCTGCCTTAGCTCCTTCAGCAACGACTATAAGGTCATATTTACGGATAGTTCCGTCTTCAAAGATTAAACAGGTGTTAGAAGCATCAATTGCTACGGCCTTTAAACTAAGGTATAAGGAGCCTCCACGGGATTGAAAAACATCACTTAAGTACCTCTCGATATTAGGCCTATCAACTAAGCTTATGGTGTCTCTAAACTTTAGTCTCAATTCCCTATTGGGTATTGATGTGTGAGTTAAGGTGTAATTATTGAAAGTATTTAAAACAAATTCCCCAGCCCCACAGCCTAAGAAGTTAAGAACTTTACCTGAGATTAGTCCTGTACAATGTTTTGGGTAGCCTACTAGATGGTGTTCCTCAAATACATCTACATCACATAAGCCGGAAACTTTAACACCGGTAAGTAGACCTCCAATCCCACCACCCACAATACCTACTTTCATCACAACCGATAGTTACTAATATTTTAATACTTTAAGCATTTACTACGGGTAGGAATAGGTGTTGGCTGGCTGTCCTAAGAACATGCTGAATGGGCCGTGTGGTGGGTACAGAGATAGTCGATGCGAGGTTTTAGGGGAGTGCGTATGGGTTAAACTATACAATACTTTAGGTCAGCACGATAAACGCTATGAAGTATTCACTAAGGTTAATTTAAGACCTTATTTCAAGTTGAGGGATTACTACTCGCCTGCCAGGAGAGATCTCTCGAAGTTCATGAACGCGCTTAGTAAGGGTAACGCAATAGCGTATGAGGTTTTCACCCAACCTAACAGCTTAGACATACCTAAACTACTTGATATGTTAGCTAAACTATCAACTTATCTCGACGCTTACGCTATTGTAGATTCACCTATGGGTTTAAGAACCTACGACCAACTTGCCCTGGCTTTAATGATTAAGAATCATATAAAGGATTCAGACGTGTTGATGAACATAGCATCACGTAATAAACATGTAGAGGAATTAATATCATATCTAGTCACATCACTAAACTGTGATATACGTAACTACATATTCATAACCGGTGATTGGCCTAGAAATAAAGTAGGGGCCTTCTTCGAACTAGACTCTACTCAGTCAGTGTATTTATGTAGGTTAATAAGTGATTTATGCGTTGATTACGGCGGTAAAAAAGTAAACGTTGGGAGTAAGCCAGCTCATATTGGTGTAGCTGTAAATCAATACAGCAGTTACTTAGAGTTAGAGATTTTAAGATGTGTAAGGAAGTTGCGGGCTGGTGCAGAGTTCGTTGTAACTCAACCGATCTATAGCATCAGCAGGTTTAACCAATTAGCAAGATCTTTAAGAGCGTATGACCCCAACGTTAAGTTAGTGACCACATACGCGGTAGTAGATAGTGCCGGAAGGTTGAACTCCTTAAATAATTTAGGAATTAACTTAGATAATTCTGAGAAAGAACGTATAATCAATCTTTTAAGAACTAACGACCTCGTTACAGCTAACGAATTGATGTTTAGGGAGGTTTTAGAGGAGGTTAAAGGTTTGAGCAACGGATTCTACATATCTACTTACGGTAACAATGAAGTAGCTCTGACATTTCTAAAGAGGGTGAGGAAAGAGTTAAAGAACATGTAGCGGTGTTGGGGACGTAAGTTGGGATAAACCCCAATCACCGCGGGGTTGGAGGGCCTTCTATCACTCTTCTGCAGACCCTCCCTAACTAGAAGATTATTTTGAGGTTAATAAACTCTTACATCAATAAATTACATCTAAAACAATAGCTATGAAAAATAGTTAGTTATGTTTGATGTAGAGATCTATCAACAACTTTATACTCGCATTTCTCCGCTTTTAATGCGTTTACGATATACTTGAAGGCAGCTTCAGGGTCTGTATGTAAGCCACATGAATAAACATCAACTGTTGCGAAGTTGTATTCAGGCCACGTATGTATGGTTATGTGGGATTCGAGGATTATAGCGACAATACTTACACCTGGTTCTATTTTCCAGTACTTAACATCTAGTAACGTCATGTTACCCTCCCTAGCTGCCTTAATAACAACATCGCTTAGGTACTCAGCATTTGATAAAATGTTTGAATCACATTCATATAGGTTGCCGTATACATGTTTACCAATAACCTTGTAGGTGGTCTGCACCCCCTCAAATCTTAATAATGTTTGTACCCCCATCATTAGCCCTCCAACCCCCTAGTTATGAAGGACTTAAACCTTTTAAATTTAACCCCCAGGTGAATGCAGGCCTATTAAAACTAAATAGCTCTTAACCATCTGTAGTAGATTCTAAAGCATTGATTCAGTATTAATTAATTACTAACACTTTATAAGTTATGCATGTTTTAGGGGGTTTGATGAGCATAGCTGACTTTGTGAGGGATATAACTATTCAGGTAGTTACAGTTGCTTGGTTTATTTTCCTACTAGCTTGGTTTGTTGGCTGGGCATTAAAGGGCTCACCTATACCTTTTTATAGGTTGAAGAGGACTGGACAGTCATTGATAGAGGATGCTATAATAGCTGCTTTTTGGTTAGCCTTAGGTAGTTCTATATTCTCGTTGATCTCGTACATAACCTCAAACATCGCAGCACCTATGCCACCTCCGCCTAAACCATAGGTGGAGTTCATAGATGAACGGCGATGACCTGCTACTAATGGCGTTCAATTTATCTATACTGACCTACGATTTAGGGGTAGTTCTGTACTCGCTGCCTATCCCAATAAAATCTTTAAAGAGATGGGGTATTAACTTAATAATTGATGGAATCTCGACATCTGTATTGATTTCATGTTTTACATTAATGTTAAGTTTAACTAATGTTCTTCAGAACTTGCTGAATGCTGATTGGAGCACTTACTTCACATGGATTGGCGGTAGAGTGGCCATGATTTTCTCAGCGCTTTCTGCATTAACATACGTATCGGGACTTCTAAAAAACCCCTACATCTCACTTCTTTCATCACCTATTGGCATAGTTGCCGGGTATTTATCTGCTGCCCTCTCTGCTTTAAGACTCCTAACGTTCCTAGGTTCCTTCATACTTAACTATCATAGGCATTTAGTGGTGTTAGGCATTGTACTTTATTCATTGCCTATGCGTTTAGGTAAGAACGCAGGGGCGTATCTCATAGCAATGTCTCTAGTTCTGTATGTGGGGCTGCCGCTGATGCCTGTATTTGTTGAGAGCTTCCAATCATCGGTAGCTGATCATGGATTAGATTCCCCCAGCATTTACGGCTACGTGATAGACCTTTCTGGTGAAGTAGTTCCTAACGCTGTTCTTAACCTCTATAGAGATAATGAATTAGTGGGGAAGATTCTGATAAATGAGCAAGGGAGGTTTACTCTAGGTAACGGATATGACTTACTACCTAAAGAATTTAATTACGACGTTAAACTAGAGCTCTACGGCATAGTATTCACCACGATGCCTGAAATCATTAGCAGTGAGATGTGTTCTAAATCTGTTTGTAGTTTAAACTTAACTGTTCCAGGAATGTTGACTGCAGCACATGGACGGTTACTAATATTGCAACCGACTAATGCTGTAGTCAACATGGTTAGAGTGGGGAGTAACGAGGTAAGCTTTACCTTAAGCGTTAATTACGACAACGTTAGTTCTAAGTTATTGATCGCACATCCGAAAGGAACTACCATTCAATCTATATTGATTGATGGGGAAGTAAGTCAGTGCTACTCAAACGTAGATTTCGATTGGTATGGAATTCAGGTAAGCGTTTGTGAGTTGCTGGTAGTGAATGCTGCAGCACAGGTTAGCATCATTTATAAATCCATGTATGTGGAGAGACCTAGTGTTGATGAGAAGAGGATTATAGCTGTAGAGAATATGAATACTATACTGGCGAACAGCATATCTCTAGGTATCTCACTAATCTTCTCACTTGTTTTCCTACCATCACTTTATATGACGCTATTGCTATCGATATCAGCATCTCTAGCTAAGTTCTTAGGTGGTAGAGGGGTACCGATAAAGCTACAGTAGTTGATTCCTATGCTCTCAAGAACGATATATTTAATACTAATCCTAGGGACTGCATTGATGGTGTTGACCTCAGCATCTTACGTGATTAAAACCCTAACCGCATTAGTTCTGATAGTGACGCTAATAATCAGGTTTATAAAGATCTTTAATTCCCCTATAAGAGAAACTTAGCGTTAAAATCATTTGAATTCTAATACATCGACTTTATACCAAATGGTTCTATTTCTGAGGAATTCCTCCATGTCTTCCTTGACATTACCCTCAACCTCTACGTAGTAAAGCTCCTTAACCACCTTACTCCTAGCGAATGATAACACCTTGTATTTCAATGAGAGCGTGTTAAGTATCTCATTAGATACAGCATCGTTGTACGTCACGTATATCACTGAGGTCTTTATGTAACCTTTATGGCCGGGAAGCATCGCAACACCCTTTCCTTATTTATGTACTGAGTAACTTCTTATATAGTATTTTAATCCAACTTACTTCGTTTTTAAATACTTCCTCCACATCTAGGTTCCCTTTCGATAAGGTGTTTAAGTTTTGGATAACCCAATCGCATGCCGTAGATAAGTGTATATCACCTGTTCTCATATTTAAAAGCAGTGGATATATCCTACAGGATAAAGGTTTCTTCTCATGAATACTACATAAGTTGCTGGTTGTACTGTAGAATGGGCAGTACCCCTCGATCACCCATCTAAAGAGTCCATTACCTAAATCAACGAACTTAAGTTCTAAACCTAACCTAACTGCCTCTGACTTAAGATTTATAACTTCATCTTCAATTACGATAGGCGATTCTTCTATGACAGTGAAGTAGCAACAGTGAGAACAGCGATAGCACTCAAACCTCAAGTTAGTTGTCAATAAGTTATTGTTACTTGCATGTAAATTCAAGGAGGACCTCATCACCATCCCTTAACATCAAACTCTCCCTCAAATACTTACTGGAAATAATTTCCACTACGTTCTTAGGGTTTTTAGTTCTGAACGGTCTGAGGACGACGGCATCTTCAGACGTTTTATTACGTGTATCAACTATTCTGCAGTACCAGTAGTAAAAACCTCCATAAGTGCTACCATTGAAGTAAACGTCGTTAACCACGTTCGGAACGCAGTTAGAAATTAAATCATCAACACTTAAATCATTTAACGATATGTTAAGAGTCCCCTTGAAGGGCTCAGCCTTCAAGATTGAGGCAAGTATTTCATTATAGATATGCATACTTACGTATTTTTTCCCAACACCGATGCCTGAAGTTATTATCCCCTTTACCTTCACCATCGAGATCTCCTGAAATTTTTAGAGATAGCGTCAGCTATATATGTAGGTTCTGGCAGGAAGTGGGATTTGAAGAGTTTAGGTGTAATGGCCTTTAAAGACTTTATAGAAATTTTATGACCTATTGATATGTAAAGCTTCTTTCCTTGATGCGGGTAAACTAAGCCCCCAACTTTATTATTGACTATGATGTATTCTACCTCATCATCTCCTTTAACTATGTCGCCGTAGAGTAAACCCTTAGCTACACCTATAGTCGGTCGATTAAGTATAAGCCCTACATGGGAGGCTACTCCAAACTCCCTTGGGTGAGTTACGCCGTGGCCATCTACAACAATTAGATCTGCTTCACATCTGAGTCTCTCATAAGCTTTTATCATAAGTGGTGCCTCCCTAAACGCCAGTAAACCAGGTATGTACGGTATATCAATAACTCCATTAACGACCGCATATTCTTTAAGGTTCAGATTTGGGAAGTCTAGGAGAACAGCGACTGCAATACCCACGTTTTTAGAATATGATATGTCTAGTCCTACTACGTTCTCTATTTCCCCTAAGTCATGAGTTCTATCAACTCTTTTAGCTAGTAGTTTTTGTACTTCTTTCGCCCTATTAACGTTGAAGTAATTAACCGTATTAGACTACCTGGTAAAACTTCTCATAGCTCTTATTTACGCTAATAACGGCTACATCAACACCATCGCCTGATACGGCGTCTCTAGAAATGGCTGCTTTAACAGCCTTAACGGCTAATTTTTCAGTCTCCTCTAAAGTAAGTCCTTTCTTATATTCACTCTCTATAACGCCTATAGCTACTGGTGCTCCAGTACCTACGGCTGCGTAATTATCCTCTATAAGTGAGCCTAGAGGATCCATTACGAATATATGGGGGCCGCCATCATCTACACCGCCGAATATGATTTCTGAAAGGAATGGCATATACTTATACTGGTAGAGTATGATCGAAAGTAATTTAGCGGCAGTCCTAACATTCATAGCTCTAGCCATTTCTAACTCATATCTATGTATCTCAACATTCATTAACCTACTTATAGTTTGGATGTCCGCAAACAACCCTGCACAAGCTAAACCGAACCTATTCTTGATGAGGAAAACTTTCTTACCGACCCTGCTTAATACGTAGCCACCGTATGAAATCCTCTTCTCAGCTGCGAGGACTACACCATCATCAACCCTAAGACCGACAGCTGTGGCACCAGTTCCTACCTCCCTATACGCCATACAATACCAACCAATTGATTATGTTTTTCAGAAATATAAGGTTTAGCAAAGTAGTTAGGTTGGATGTAGAAGTATTGAAAATCAATACCATAAGAAATGAGTTAAATAAGGCGTACTGGGGGGATGTAGCTGAGCGCCGTAAGTATAGGGTACTAGTTATTGATAGGTTGAGCGACAGCGGCCTTAAGGAGTACCCACTAAGCGACGATATTAGGATACTGAGTGATAGGTTAATAGTTGGAGATGCTGTCATACCTTTCCATAGAATAGTAGCTATCTTAAAGGATGGTGAAGTAATTTGGAGGAGGAATGCGTTCCAGAGAAAGTGAAGGGAATATACGTACCGAGCTTTAATGATGTTCGGGAACATGTACTCAAGATATGTTCATTAAGTATTGGAGTGCCTAAAGGCGTAAAGAGGAAGTCCGCATTTACGTACATAGTTAAGGTCGATAAAATCTACAGCTACGTTAGGAGGTCTTTAATAAATAGCTTAGAAGAACTTGCTAAGACATCCATAGGGGGATTTTACCTAGAGGTAATCAACATAGCAGGCATCAATAACTACTACGAACGTGTTACCAGATTAAGTAGGAAGCTAAGGATTATTGACAGGCTGCACAACCTGTATAGAGCTAAACTGAAATCCTCCTTAGATGGTAAAGAGGCAAATAAGTTATTTAAAGAATATGTTGGTAGGATTCTCTCAATAGTCAAGAGATCCGATAGAGAGTTAAGTAAGGTGAGAGATGCATTAATAGTTCTGTCTAAAACACCCTGCTTTGAGGATGCCCCAACAATTATAGTTGCTGGCATGCCTCAGACAGGAAAGTCAACGTTCGTGGGTAAAGTATCCTCGGCTAAGCCTAAAATATCTCCATTCCCTTTCACAACTAAAGATGTAATCTTAGGGCATAAAGTAATGGATGGAGTTAAAATCCAAATAGCTGATACTCCAGGAATTTTAGATAGACCGCTCGACGAATTAAACCCTATTGAGAGAAAAGCGTATATAGCAATAAAGCACTTAGCTGATTTAATCCTGTTCTTAGTAGATCCCTTAGAAACATATTATAGTTTGAGTAGTCAACTTAAACTACTCTTAAATATAGTTAACGAATTCGGAGATAAACCCATTATGGTCCTCATTAATAAGATAGATAACGCTGACGTAGAACGTATAAAGATGATTAAGGAGTTAATTTTAAAGGAATTTGGTGAAATACCGATATACTGCATAAGCGCTCTACATGGAGTAGGGCTAGAAGAAGTACTTAAAGATGCCTTAAAGCGTATTACCATTACTCAACACCACCTACGAAATGCTTAAGCAATTCACCATATGTTACCCAGCCATTAAGAGTTAAAGAATAGATAACATCTAAACCCCTTAAATAGCGGTAAATCAGACGTTATAAAATAAATATATGGGTAGTAATAGGTAAATTAGATGTAATCACAGTGATGAGTACTTCCGGAACTGAATGAAATGATGTTAAGGCATTTGTCTGAATCCATGAGGGATTGTTAATAGAATTAAATACCGCCATAAGTAGTAATAATTGATGATGATGGTTAAAAGCTATGATTGATGATTGATGGCTGGGTTCTGATGATTGAGGCTTCAATTGGTTTACTACATTAGGTATTACCATTGATTAATTATCTTGAGCATTTTAATCATACAGTTAAAACTTTGATTATAGCTAAATGACCTAATAGATATTCCATAAAGGGATTATTAAAGCATTCCTTCAAATATTCTTATGTAAAATTTTATTTGTGATAATTATCATATTTTAAAGGTTCGACGTAACTTTTAAACAATGGCTACTTATTAGTATCATGGTGATGTAGGCTATGTCAAAGAAGGCGCCTATAAAGGTAAAGGACCCTACAACAGGTAAAGAAGTTCAGCTAGCACCTGAGAAGGTATGGACTTTAGCACCTAAGGGTAGAAAAGGAGTTAAGATAGGTCTCTTCAAGAGCCCGGAGTCAGGCAAATATTTCAGAGCTAAGGTTCCAGACGACTACCCAGCCTAAGGTATCGAATAACCCTCAATCAGCTGTAAAAATAATACACTATTTTTATTTCATAATGCTGCGTAACATCACTATGTAGGGGTTTAAATTGAGGGTTATAATTATTTCAGATACGCATGACAACATTTCACTTCTTGATAAATTGGATACGTACATAACTAGACTAAGGATCGAAACCCTATTTCATTTAGGTGATTACGTATCTCCATTTACGTTGAGGAAACTACTTAGTATTTTAGAGAAAAGCAATGTTGATTTCTTAGGCATATTCGGCAATAATGATGGTGATAAAGTATTGATGTTGAAGACTCTCGGTAATTCAGGTAAACTGTTCGAACCTCCTGCTGAGGCCGACATAGATTACTTGAAAGTTCTAGTTTTACATGGATTTGGACCTAAGGACCTAACTGATAGGTTTGTTAATTCATTAGCTTTAAGTAGGTATTACGACCTAATAATATATGGGCATACACATACACCGAGAATTGATAGAATAGATGGCACCGTCGTACTTAATCCAGGTGCATTCTCAGGCTATTTAACTGAATCGCCGACTTTGGCTTTCCTCGATACTGATGAACGAAGCCTAGCTATAATTGACCTACATTTAAGTACTGTTACTAAGGAACTTATTTTTAAGTAGTCCGAGTTTATCCTAGATCTGCCTGTAAGTGATCAGTAACCTATGTTGAGGGAAATAAACCTTACCTAGTTGCTGGACTTGATGTATAAATTAGTAGTAATTATTTAAATTTTTAAAGTTTACCTTTTTACAGGTGTTAGTCAGTGGTTAAGTGCCCTAAATGTAACTCAGAAATAAAGCCTGAAAAGACTTGGCAGTTAATATCACCTCTACCTGATTCGGAAGGTAGGATAACCATAACTATTATGGGATCATTTAACTGCAGTAACTGCGGGTATAGGTGGAGGGGTGTTGTAAGTAAGATTAAAACAGGTGGTGATGATGTGGAAGTTGAAGGCGGCGCTTCTAAGAAGGTTCTTAAGGGTAGTAAGCCGGAGAAGGAGAGGCGTGTAGGGCAGATAATAGAAGTAGATTTAAGTGATTTGGAAGAAGAGTGACTCAACATATGAGGTGGAAGTTACTGCCGATATTAGGCAATGCCATCGCGATACTATTATTTGTGGTTGTATTGCTTAACGTCTCTGGAGTCATTATATTAGGGACTGTTGAAGGCCCTAGCATGGAGCCACTCTTCCAGACAGGTGACTTAGTTATAATAGTTAAATCTGCAGAAATAGGTGTTGGGGACATAATAATATATAAGAAGAAGGTTGGAGATGGATTCATAATTCATAGAGTTATTGATGTATATATTATTAGGGGCGAACAATATTACGTGACTAAGGGAGATAATAACGCATTACCTGATTATCAAGAATTCGAAGTAGTTGGTGTACCTGCCTCAAGGATTGTTGGGAAGGTGTTAGAGGTGAACGACTACCCAGTTAAGATTCCCATAGTAGGTTATCTATCCCTCTTAACGCGTAGGTTACTATCACAGCATTAACTCCTTGCATAATATGTTCCAGCTACTTATAACTATACATAAGTTTAATTAACTCCCTAGTTAAATCACTAACCTAAAACAGCATCTGATGATTTAAGTAATGATTGTACTGAACTAATCAAACCACTCACTTAGGGAATTAACTCTTATCTACGTTAGCGGTCCTCTCGCTTCGATACTCCATTAATATATTTAGAAGCTTTTCATGATCTACTTCTAATTTCCTTTTACTTTTTTCTTGCATCTCCTTCTCAATCCTCGATAACTCTAAAATCACTGAAGAAGGGAGCGCTACTAAATTATCACTAACCTCTATAAAATCATCGCATTGTTTTACTGCTGACTCGAATCTATCAAGGATGTGTGGCGGTATTTCTACAAACTTCGGGACCACTATCTTAACCCTTAAATCCTTAAGTATATTAAAAGCTTCTTCAACTGATTCATGGAACTCTCTCACGAATATCACCTCACCCTCACGTAAAGTGCCTAATCCCTGAATTTCCTTAGTTAATTCATCTGGAGATAACCTACGTATATATTTGACTAGTACATACCTCCCACTGTAGATTGACTGAAGCACACTTCTATAGAGGTCTAAAAGTTTTGAAGCGTTTAACATCTGCTCTTCCAACTTCTTCACGTAGTCGCTGAGTTTCCTCAACCTATGTTTCAGCTCAGAGACTTCTCTATCTTTAGCTACCTCCACATCGAACTCCATAGACCTTAAAGTTAGCTCTGTCTCCAACTCGGAGAGACGCCTTTCTAACTCCTTAATACGTCCACGTAACATATCCCGTTCTTTAGAAATTTTTTCAAGTTGATTGAGAAGTTCCTTATCTTTCTTACTGATTTCTTCATTAGCTAACATCCTAATAACTCGCACTAGGTTGTCCCTACCATAAGTGCTCTCCTTACTGATGTAACTACTTATAACTTCCTCAATAACCTCTGCAATGCTTTTACCTCT
The DNA here is from genome assembly GCA_025058345.1 of Sulfolobales archaeon. GTDB lineage: Archaea > Thermoproteota > Thermoprotei_A > Sulfolobales > NBVN01 > DTCV01. The sequence goes on along the minus strand of JANXEN010000001.1, from coordinate 195,607 downwards.
AATTATCTCTGCCTTAAACTTTTGAAGCTTCGATATCGGTAATCCTATCTCGTTAAGTTTGATGACTAATTGCCTGAACTTATCTTCGAATTCTTTATACGCCTTTATGCAGGATGCTAGGGAATCCCTCTCATGAGTGGTCTTTAAATTTAATCCATGGATGGATACGTAATCATATATCAGGGTTTCTTTCTCAATACTGCTTAAGCTTTTCGAGGGGTAGTACAGTAAAGCGTTTAGGTTCGCGGCAATCTTCTCAACCATTTCTGGAGGTGGGTTCTTGTCAGTAGCGACTAAAACCGGAGTCCCATACTTAAGCACAGTCTGTATGATTTCCTCCCTATCAAGGTTCTTGCTACTAGTAACAATCAATGGCTTAAGTTCTAGATCAACTATAGCTAATCCTGTCTCAATTCCGGGGTCAACGCCTATTATGAGGTACCTATCTATAGATACGTTGAAGATCGTGCTGATTAATTTCTTCCTAATTACCGGTTTAACCTTTATGGTAACGTCGTAACCCCTCATAGACTTTATGATGCCGCTGAGTTCATGTCTTGGTGCGTAAATGATGAATAATGCACTATCTATACCTCCTTCACTCTTTCTAAAGGTTAAATCGTAATCTAAACCCCTCCTCTCCAACTCTTCTTTAAGTCTCTTAGCAGTGCTTAGAACTGAGGCCCTTAAACTCCTCTTAAATCTCTCAGAGCTTGAACCCCCAGACCCAGGTACCCTTCCCCTACCCACTATTACTTTAACCTTATCTTCGAAGAGTTTCAATACTGTACCAAATCCCTTACTGCAAAGGACTGCTAATACTTCGGCAGTCTTTTGAGGTGATAACTTACCTTGCTCTAATTGAATGCCTGCTTTAATAGCGAGTTTACGTAAATCAACTAATTCGTTATTATTTAAGGTTACTTGCACTATCTTACTTTCTGGAGGGAGTAATTTAAGAATCTTAACGAGATTTCTTTTACTCCCACCTAACTCCATAATGTTATCTAGAGCTATTAATTTAGGCTTAAGTTCCCAAAGAAATCTTATGAGCCTACTAAGACTTACGTCTTCATGAAGTGTTAACTCACCATCCTTTAAGACGGCTAATGCATATAAATAATTACTTAACTTTGAGCTAGACGCAACAACATCAATACCAACTATCACTTCAGACCGATCGCTCACCTCTAATTACCCCAATAAGTCCAGCTACTTAACCCATCTCAATTATGTTATACGTAGTTAATAACTTATATAGAACGTGATAACCGCAACTATCGACGTATTTCATACCTGTGTTTATGTGATTTGGGGGAACTTATAAATTTAAAAACGCAAGAAGCTAGTTCTTGAGGGTAAAAGATTAATGGGTATCACTAAAGTGGATAACCCCTTCAGAACTTTGAAGACCGCTATGAATAAGAATGTGTTGGTGAAGGTTAAGGATGGCTATGAATACGTAGGTAAGTTAGTAATGGTTGATTTAACCATGAACGTAGTTCTAAATGAATGCATGGAGTTCTCTGATGATGGGAAGTCACCCATAGCTAAATACGGTACAGTCTTCATAAGAGGTAGTCAAATACTTTACATAGCGATTGATTACAGCGGCGGATAATTCCCATTTAACTATTGCTTGTAACTAAACAATATTACTGAGAGTAATATAAATTACGTTAACTATTTATTAAATTTAATAATGCCACATACCACCAATTTAAGTGGTAAGGCAGATGCAGGCAAACATAGTGGTAGAGAGATTAAGATTTGTTCCAGTGGAGGAGCAGAACGTTGAGTTAGTGGAGAGAAAAGGGTTAGGGCATCCTGACTATATAGCGGATGCGGTAGCTGAAGCCTCAAGTGTTGCTTTGTCTAAGTACTATCTCGGAAAGTACGGAACTATACTACACCACAATCTAGATAAAGTACTTCTAGTAGGTGGGCAATCAGCTCCTAAATTTGGTGGTGGTGAAGTTCTACACCCAATATACATAATAGTTGCAGGTAGAGGGACTGAGGTTATAATTAACAGTAACAACTCATTAGAGTACGTACCTATGGGGACAATAGTAGTTGAGGCGGTTAAGGACTGGATTAAGAAGAACTTCCGATTCTTAGATCCGGAGAGGCATGTAGTAGTTGACTATAAGATTAGGACTGGTAGCGCAGATCTAGTGCAGACCTATAGACTTGGTCTTAGGTCAATACCTCTCTCTAACGATACTAGTTTCGGGGTTAGCTATGCACCGCTCTCAACTCTTGAGAGACTAGTATATAGCGTTGAGAGATACTTAAACAGCAGTGCTGCTAAGAAAGAACTACCTGAGGTAGGTGAGGATATAAAGGTTATGGGCCTACGCGTCAACAATAAGATTAAGTTGACAGTGGCTGCAGCTATGATATCAAGCCTAATACCGGACTTAAGCCACTACATCTCAGTGAAAGAGGATGTAGTTAATAAGGTAGCTGATTTAGCATCTAAGATAGCTGGAGGTTGCGATGTTGAAGTGTACGTCAATACTGCTGATAAACCTGACCGTGGCGTAATATACTTATCAGTAACCGGTACATCTGCTGAGCACGGTGATGACGGAGCTACTGGAAGAGGGAACAGAGTTAACGGCTTAATAACACCCTTGAGGCCTATGAGCCTTGAAGCAACTGCTGGAAAGAACCCTGTAAGCCACGTCGGCAAGCTATATAACGTTTTAGCTAGATACATATGTGATAAAGTGGTTAATGAAGTGCCTAAGGTTAAGGAAGTTTATATGGAGATCTTAAGTCAGATCGGTAAGCCAATTAACGAGCCGCTAGTAGCGGTCGTTAAGTTAGTGGTTGACGAAAATTCGAATTTCCAGACAGTTAAATCCGATGTTGAGGAATTAGTTAAGGACGAATTAAACAATATAACTAAGCTTACCGACCTGATAATAGAGGGGCAAGTCAACATATTTTAAAGTGGATGATGTTTGAAACCGGGTCTGAAGTAGATGGGGTGATGATGGGTCGGTTTACTGATGATAAATAAACGTGGAAAAAAGTAGAGAAAGGGTAGGTTATATTTTTTTCGGAGGGGGATTTTGCCTAAGAAGAAGTTAGAAAAGGTAGAGAAAGATAAAGGAGGTAGTAGCAGCTCTAGAGAGGTTGCTAAGAAAGATGTCAATGTGGGAGAAAGGAGTGCCGTGAAAGTTAGAAAGGAGGTAGATATCGATTCCTGGCTGGAGAAGAACGTTGAAGAGTTAGTGAATTCCTTAGGGTTAGATTTCCTCAACCTTAGCAGGGAGGAATACATAGAAGTACTTAAGGCTCCGGTAGAATTACTTTACGGATCTTCGACTTCAAGACCTGACGCTCAGACAATGGCTAAGAGATTCAGGAGATTTGCTGAGAACGTAAATCCCCTCATAGCTTTAGCTTTACTGAATCTCAGAGAACGATTAAGACCTGAACACATTGACTTCGTAGTAGGTAATATAGGTAAAGCAGTTTTAGGCGTTGCCCCCAGGATTTACAGGGAAGTAAAACAGTTAGGTCGTGAGGATACGTTACCACTTCTTAGAAGGTTTTGGAGGGTTTCATGGCTTGAGCAACGCTCCAAAACACTACCTGCTGAATGCCCTATATGTCTATTTAACTCGTTGACTAAGGATATGTACTGCCTTGTGTGTGGAAGTGTGATCAGTGATAAGCAGTTGAAGGAGTCATTAGGATTTGATGAAATGCTTATGAATTACGTACGTTCACTGACTTGCGATGAATTAAAACAACTGACGAAATATGACTACATATTAATTAATGGAAATGGCATTAAACATCCGAAGGACTTCAGAGATGGGATGATAGACATTGAAGTACTGTTAGGTAGTGATGATAAAACGTTAATTAGGAACGCTTACAGAGAATCATGTGGGGATGAAGCAAGTCTTGAAGGTGCTCAGCAACGTTGAAGAGTTCAGAAAGTTAGTTTCGATCAACGAGATAGTTCTAGTAGGTTTTATTGGCCGTGACTACGCTACAAAGAGATACATGATTAATCTTTTCCAAAAACTAGAATCAAGAGTTGGGCATTTAGTGAACTTTGCATTATTCGACATCGATAATCTACCATCAAACACTACATTTAAGGAGGATGAGGGTATAAACACGTTACCTCTAATTAGACTATACCTTAAAGGTAAGAACGTGTTGGAGCAGGAGGACTGCTTTAAAGATATGCAAACAGACTACTACGTCTTAAAGCTTAGTATGAGGAATACCTTACAGCAATACGGCATTAAGTTAACCTTACGTCTCGGACTTAAGGATTAGCCGCCTTAAATAATTTATTGACTGACTTCACCAATGTTTGAGTCAATTCTGGATTATTGTAGCTAAGGTCCTTAATCAATTCCTTAATCACTATGTAGTGTTTATATGGGGGTTCCAAACATTTATTAAAACTAGGTATTAAATCATCTAATACATGGTCGTAAAATCCCTTCACATATGAGAATACATAGATATCGTAATTGGGGATATTATAGAACGGCATAACATACCTAGTATCTCCAACCTTAAAGGACTGCGGCAGAGCAATGGATTTTAAGTCGCCATATAGTAAGGAATTTATGGCTGCTTCACTTACATCATTTAAGGTGAAGGGAAATACTGCAATGTTACTGTACATGCTTAGTTTATTGGAGGTCACTGATAAGTAGTAATCCAGCATCTCATTAGGTGTGTACCTTAACCCTTCCTCAACCTCTAATACCTTCACTAAATTCTTATTGAAGTTGAACTTACTTATAAGGACTGAGTTAATAACGTCCTCAATAACCTTCTCATAACCCTTCATATAAAATGCTAACGCTAAGACACTACAGCCATATCTCTGCTCAACCCTATTTAAACAATACAATAGTGTAAGGCTTGGAATAAGTCTCTCCAGTATTATAATAGACGCTATGGTTGCACCAGGCCGTAATTCATTAACGTCCCTTAAAGCTCTCTTAATGACCTTAATTAATGATTTTTCGTAGCATGAGCTACATAACTTCTCCCCTGACGTCCTCCTCAGATAAACAGCTCTCCTCCTACGGCACGACGTACATATATGCCCTAATTCATACCTCGAGTTTGTCAAGACGTTCCTCCCTAAGCAAACCCCTCAGCTTAGTGATTAATTCGTTAAAGGTGACCTCACTAATCTCCTCCTCAAGTATTCCAAGCAACTCCATAATGTAGGGATTTAGGTAATCAGGACCTTCAACAAGACCACGTCTTAAACTTCCAGCGAAGTCCGAAATAAGACCTTCATCAACACCCTTATGATATTTAATGAATGCTAAAAAGCCAACAATGAATGCAACGAAAAGGTTAGCTTTATCCACATCTCCAATATCTATATGTTCTTCATAGATCTTCATAACCATTTCTAGGTCTAACCTCATACCGCACCCCATAAAATTTAACTTTATTACTAATAAGTTATTTAAGATGCATTACCATAGCAGCCCGTTAACTTAATCTATAGCTACATGTCTACATCTAAATTTGAGGTAGTTAGCACTGCTGATTTCTTGGATGTTTGAATGTTCATTAAAGCTTATATAGAAGTCACTGAAATAGAATTCAAGGGATTAGAGTATGACTGCACTATATGGAATACCTGTTGTGATATTGAAGGAAGGTACTTCAAGGACTCAGGGTAGGGATGCATTAAGGAATAACATAATAGCTGCTAGAGCTTTAGCGGAAGTACTAAAGACGAGTTTAGGGCCTAAAGGCTTAGATAAGATGCTTGTTGATAGCTTCGGCGATATAACCGTTACTAATGACGGTGCATCTATAGTTAAGGAGATGGAGGTCCAGCACCCTGCAGCAAAACTGTTAGTTGAGACAGCTAAGGCCGTAGATGCTGAGGTAGGCGACGGTACAACCTCAGCCGTTGTTCTGGCAGGTTCGTTATTAGGTAAGGCCGAAGCCTTACTGGACCAGAACATACACCCAACCATAATTATTGAAGGCTATAAGAAAGCTGCTGCTAAATCGTTAGAGATTCTTGATGAGATAGCTACTAAGTTAGATGTAGGCGGGATTGAAACCCCGGAGGGCTTGGCTAAGGTCAGGCCTGAATTAGTTAAGGTTCTTTACACAACCCTAGCTAGTAAGTACCTAGCAACTCCAGACATAATAGATAGATTGATAGATATGGTGATTTCAGCGGCTGTAGTAGCTTCTGAGAGGAGAGGTGACGGTACCTATGAAGTTCGGTTAGATAACGTTAAGATTGAGAAGAAGAAAGGCGCTTCAATGACTGATTCGCAGTTAGTTTATGGTGTAGTCCTAGATAAGGAAGTAGTACACCCAGGTATGCCTAAGAGAGTTGAGAAAGCTAAAATCGCACTAATTGACGCACCCCTAGAGATCGAAAAACCCGAAATAACGGCTAAGATTAACATAACCTCCCCAGAGCAGATTAGGTCATTCTTAGATGAGGAGGCAAAGATGCTTAAAGACATGGTTGACAAGATAGTTGCTGTTGGGGCTAACGTAGTTGTCTGCCAGAAAGGCATCGATGACGTCGCACAACACTTCCTAGCAAAGAAGGGAATACTCGCCGTAAGGAGGGTTAAGAGATCCGATATGGAGAAACTAGAGAGAGCGACTGGAGGAAGAATAGTAACCAGTATAAGAGACCTTACTGAGAAGGACTTAGGATACGCCGAGCTAGTGGAGGAGAGGAAGATCGGTAACGATAAAATGGTCTTCATAGAGGGGTGTAAGAATCCAAAGGCAGTAACGATATTAGTGAGGGGCGCGAACGACATGATAATAGATGAGGCTGAAAGGAGTTTAAATGACGCACTTCACGCTATGAGGAACGTTTTAAGAGATCCTAAGTTAATTCCTGGCGGGGCAGCACCGGAAATCGAAATAGCTTTAAGGCTGAAGAAATATGCTGAAAGCGTTGGTGGTAAAGAGCAGTTAGCCATTCAATCATTCGCAGATGCCTTAGAGGAAATAGCTGTTGTATTAGCCTCGACATCGGGTATGGATACGCTGGATACGCTCATGGAGTTAAGGAAGTTACATACCGAGGGCAAGCTATATGCAGGTATTGACGTAATGAATGGTAAAGTCATCGAAAACATACTCTCCATAAATGTAGCTGAGCCAGTCATAGTTAAGAAGCAAATAATTAAGGCATCGACGGAAGCCGCTGCAGCCGTACTAAAGGTAGATGATATAATAGCTGCATCACCTATGAAGGCAGGAGAAGGTAAGGGCGGAAAGGCAGGAGAAGGCGGTGAGGAAGAGAGAGGTAAATTCGATTTTGAATAGCGTCAACGTTTAGTTAGGTATTGACTTAACATCTTAAGTAACAAATATTTTTTATCTTTAAATGTAATTCTCTATTTGCGGTGTTAGATATATGCAGACAGTTTCAGAAAGGTTGCGGGAACTTACAGGAATTAAGATAGGACCGCCTAAACTTACGAAGTATGAGAAGGCACGCATAATTAGTGCAAGAGCCCTTCAACTATCATTGGGAGCCCCACCCCTGATCGATATAAGTAAGCTTCCCAAAGATAACGTGATAATTGCTATTGAAGAGCTTAAGAAAGGTGTGTTGCCAATAACCATAATTAGAGTTAAGCCTAATGGTGAGAAAGAACTAATACCTGCTAGGAGACTTTTAGAACTTGAAGAAAAATTTTATAGGACGGGGGAGGGTTAAAACCACGAATACAGAAATTGGTGGATCCGATCTTGAATCAAAATGGAGAAGGTAAAACCTTAGAAGAACCCTTATCAATTATAAGCAAGTTCTTCAAAGTTATTGAGAGTTTCAGGAATAATGCTTTCACGGAATATGTTATCATTTCAAGTAAGGAAGATGTAAGTAAGTCCTTTAATGAACTATATGATGAGTTGGTTGCAATGAATTACTACCCAATACTATATAATGCTGGAAACATCACCGTCCTAAGGGTTATAGACGGTGGTAAATCCCGCCTCAACACGTATAAACTTTCTTCCATTCTCTTCGGGCTAACCGTTATTTCGGTATTGATAACTGGGTACTTCATATCAGTTAGTTTCTTCAATAACTTAGGTTCAATAGTTGGAAGTAAGGTCGTTCAAGGTAGAATAATCTATGAGATGAGCCTATTCACATTAAGCGTACTAATTCCTCTAATGATGCATGAAATCGGTCACATACTAGTAGTCAGGAAATCACATATCCCAGCATCTTATCCTATCTTCATCCCAGCCCCACTCATCTCACCACTAGGTACTTTCGGCGCTATAGTTAGGATGGAGTTTTTGCCGAAGAATCTCACATTACTGCTGAAATTAGGGATTTCCGGACCTCTTCTTGGATTCATAACTTCACTAATCATGTTTTCAATAAACTACTTGTTGTCACCTAAACTACCAATGGGGGTTGTCGAGGCAGCTTTAAGCGAGGGTCTTTTAAGGTATGTAGAGGTAGTTCCGATATCTGCATACTTCATAATGGGTTTAATCAGATCTTTATCCACTAGTGAATTCGTAACAATACTTAATCCAGCAGCCTACGCATCACTAATAATGATATTAATACATTTCATTAATTTACTGCCGATAGGGCAGTTAGATGGCGGTCATGTGATTAGGGGCGTTACATCAGTTAAAACTCATTCAATGATAAGCATCATTACCGCATTACTCATGGTTATCTTCTCCTTAACATCCATAATGTTTTTCAGCGGTGCCCTCATTTGGTTAGGTATTTTCTCGATTTTAGCGCTATTCTTATCAGGGTTTAAACCACATATAGGGGTAGCTAACATGCTTGAAACCTCCGTACCGATGAATATGAAGTTCGGAGTTACCACCACTTACTTATTGTTATTGATTCTCTCAGCTCCGCTACCTCTTATATAGGTCTACTACCATGGATTCAGATATTAAGGGACATACCATAATAGTTGCTGAAAAACCCAGAGCTGCAGCTAAGATAGCAATTGCTCTAGGTCTGAAGAAGAGGTACAGAGAGTATGGAGTGCCTTACTGGGTTGGGAAGGTTGGAGATAAGTCAGTGGTTGTAGTAGGTGCTGCAGGCCACCTCTTCACCCTATCAAGTAATGATGTCGGCTATCCGGTATTTAATTATAAGTGGGTTCCTAGGTGGGTAGAGGACAGTGACTCTAAGTTCTTAGTTAATTACTTTAAATTAATGAGTAAGCTCTTTAAAGGAGCTTCAGAATACGTCAACGCATGCGATTATGATATTGAAGGCTCAGTAATAGGTTATATGATCATTTCTAACTTCGGAGACCCTAAGCGGGCAAAGAGGATGAAGTTTTCAAGCTTAACACTAGATGAGTTAAGACGGGCGTACAGTAATTTAAACCCTATTGATTGGGATATGATTGAAGCTGGTTTATGTAGACATGAACTCGATTGGTTATGGGGTATCAATGTCAGTAGAGCTTTATCAGATGTATTCGGGAGGGTTTACAAGAAGAGGTATGTATTAAGTGCTGGGCGGGTTCAATCCCCAACACTTGTTGAGGTTGCTAATAATTTCCTACACATTAATACATTCATACCTGATGTTAAGTTTTCGCTGCGAGTTAAGGTAAGTATCAACGGTAGTAATTTCGTACTTGAAAACCTCTTCGACCACTTTGACGACCTGAACTTAGTTAAATCCTTAGCGCAACGTATAAGGGAAAGGAAAAAATTAATAGTCAGCGAATCTGAAGTCAGGGACGTTTACGTCCGCGCACCTCCACCATTTAATTTACCTGACCTTCAATACGAAGTTTCGAGAATTTATGGATACTCACCCTCTAGAACCCTATCAATAGCTGAGGAACTATACCTAGACTCTTTAATTAGTTATCCGAGAACCAATAGTCAGAAACTTCCAAAGAACTTAAACAATAGAGAGATAATCTCAAATTTAGTTAAGATGCGGAAATATACTTCGCTAGCTAAGGAATTACTAACTAAAGATAAGTTAATCCCAACTGAGGGGGAGAAGGAAGACCCCGCACATCCAGCGATATATCCGACAGGGTACTTACCATCGAAAGAACTGAGTGGTGATGCTTTCCGAGTCTACGATTTAATAGTAAGGAGGTATTTAGCCTCTTTCGCCGAACCGATCCATTTAAAGAGAACTAAAAACATCATCTCCTTTGAAACATATAGATTCTCATTAAGCGGCTATAAAGTAGTGAGTAACGGATGGCTAAAGTACTACCCTTACTTAAGGTATGTAAGTAGGGATGTACCTGCACTTAAGGTTGGAGAATTTGCTGAAGTCGCTGAGGTCAGGACTCTAACTACCTACAGTCGCCCACCACACGGTTACACAAAAACATCCATACTCAAGTGGATGGAATCCGTAGGTATAGGTACTGAAGCAACTAGGGCGGAAATCATAGAAAATCTCTTCAAAAGAGAATACTTAAAGACCTCATCGAAATACGTTGAGGTAACAGACCTAGGGTTTCAGGTCGTTAAAGTTCTAGGTAATTTCTTCAACGACCTAACAGGTATTGATTTAACAAGGAAGTTTGAGGAATTACTAAGCAACATCATTAAGGGCAGTACCACGAGAGCAGCCATTATCTCTGAAGCAAAACAATTACTCAAAGGTAAATTAGATAACTTCAAAGAGAGAATCAGTAAGGAAAGCGATCAGGAAATACTTAAAATTATAGGCATTAATAAAGGTGTTAAATGTGTAATATGCGAAAGAAGCGGCTACGACACCATCGACGATATCCAACTATGTGAACCCCACTTAACAGCTTATAAGAACCTTAAACATTGGTATGAGGTATGGCGGCAGAAATTAGGGATCTCATGGAATGATTACCTAAAGAGGTTAAGCAAAATCAATTACTTAGGAAACTTCTCAAAAGACGTCGTCAAATACCTGCTCAACACCCAGAACTAGGAGCCACCAACTACATAAAGAGTAACAGCTACACACAAACCACAACAAACAAAGAGAACATAACATTCAATAACTATTCTAAACATTGTAAAAGGCGAAAGAATTCAAACCACCAAATACTAAGCTATCTGCAATCTGTATGTGGAGCGAATACCTTAACTTTATCCTAATGGTGTTCATGTTGCAGTACTTCCAGTGCCGAATAAACGGTAAAAACACATTCATTACGAACTCTATATATGGGAACTTATGGTATAGATAAGACAGGAGTAGATGAAAAGGTTGGAATAGATTGCATTTAATTTTTGATGCGGGCGCTAAAGTCCTAGACCGCTTAAGCATACCATCAATAAATATTGTTAAGGCTTCATAAGTCCTATCTAAGGTTAAATGAAACTAATATTAGGAGGAACGTCAAGAAACTTAAGACAACTTTCGACATATGTTAAATAAAACTTTTAGGCCCTACATATAATGAAGGCAAAGAATCTACCAATAGTAAAGTAACCTTTTCCCTCACATTTGGTGTGAGAACCACCTACTAGTGAAATTTCTGTAAGTCTAGCCAGGTAATGCTCTAAATAATCATAGAGCATTAGAAGTTACGCATGTCATTAGCTATGCCATTTCCACCTATTTTTATCAATGCTAGAATAAGTTCCTTCGAAACTGTACCTAGGGATAAAAGTATTGACATAGTTAGACCACACCATCCTTATAACCTTTGTTAAAATCCTGAATGGCGGTCCAGCTTTACTCAACATATACATAGGATATTAATAGCTGTACATTAAATTAACTTTACGATATATATCTTTCTTAAGTTTTACACATAAAAATTAAGTATTTTTAATAACAAAAATAAAAAGGTACATAAAAAGAAATTAAGGGGTATACCTTTAGTGTCTTGTTCTGGTGACTCCCCTCACGACCTAGATAAATTATTTTTAGATCATATTATGTATAGATTTGTCTCTGACACTAAACTCGTTAGAAGTGTTGATGGATTCCTTGTGAAGTTGAATTCCCTAGTGTTTGAGATTGAAGACTTCGCCAAAACCTTCGGCTATAATCCTGAGGAACTCTTTAGGAAAGTCCTTACATACCCTGAGGTAATAGAAGTTTTAAAACCATTGGCAGGCTATGCTTTAGATGTAGAGAGGATCATAACTTCAGACCCTAGACATAAGTCATTGAGACCTTACCTAAACGTTTTAACCACATTTCTTAGAGAACTACCACCATCAACAAAATACTTAATCCCTATAAGGCAATCTCACAATGAGCTTGAAGCCGCTAAGGTAAAATCTGAACCAGTGCAATACATTCCTGTATACATTTCCGAACATACTGGAGGGAAGGAAAAGGAAAGAAAAGATGGAAAAACTAAGAAGAGGGTGATAGCAGTTACGGCATTTGTAATATGTCTGCTAATAACTTTAGAAATCGTCTTAGATCCTCAACCAATTTCAACTACATTAGCAAGGCTGTATGAATCACTCAACACTATCTACCATAAAATTTCATCACCAACACAGACGGTAAGTACATCAACAACTACCAAAATAACATCCACCCCAACAACTAATTTAACAGTTGATAACATAAAGCGTGCAGCGCTTAATGAGTTGAACACTATTAGGAGAAGATATGATTTACCGTCTCTACAGTTGCTTAATCTCGGTATTGCACAGTTTAGGGCTGATGATATGGTCTATAATAATTATTTCGGTCACTGCGATCTTCGAGGGATGATCCCTAATTACTGGTATACGAGGTTAGGCGGTCAGCATTATGTTGAGGAGAACGTAGGCCTTACTACATTATGTAGGGGTTACGTTTCTGCTACTAATCCAGCTGATATAAGTGTGCAAGATGCATTAAACTACTCAATAGACCATGTTAATAATATGGTCTATAACGATGCTGCAAGTAATTGGGGTCATAGAGATTCGTTACTTGACCCGACAAATAATTACGTTGATGTAGGGGTTACATGGAAGAAAGGGATGTTAATTTTAACTATTCATATGTTAAAGGTGTGGGTTAATTGGACTGTCCCTCCAACCTACAATGAGAATACGGGAACATTTAAAGCCTGTGGGTATCTCACACTAAATAATTCACAAATAGAGAGTGTAATAGTATATAGATACGAACCAAAGCCAGAAGTCGGAACTGTAGGGAATTCATGCGTTGTTGTAAAGGACACTTGTAGAAGCTACTCACTCGGGACCCCCGTAGCGGGTGTTGTACCACCAAATTCTAACATGTTCTACCTAGGCATAAAGACCATTAAGGCTACGTGGTGGGAAATTAAGGGTAATATGTTCTGCATAGAGTTTAACTGGATACCCAGCACAAATGACTTACACTCAATAGTAATTTTCGCGAAAAACACGATTGGGGTAAAACATCCCTTCGACATAGACCGCTATAAAGATGTAATACCTGTACTTTCGTACTCAATTATTAAGTCTCAGTCCTAACAATTCTAGATGAATTAGCATCGTTAATAAAAGACATTACTAGAATTATCGGTTTGTCTGCAAAACCTATTTTTCCCATATAACTGTTTAAATTGTTTGGGGATTTACAAAAACTACCTCACGCTTTAATTAGATCTCTTACAGGTGACTAAATCGTTGTGAAGTAATATAAGTAGGAAAGCCCGTGTACTAATAATGAATGTTATGATCCTAAATTCGAATTACGCGTTTTAAAGTGCTTGGCAGTTATTGCTTCGTAGAGGTGTCACTGTTATAGGTGTTGGCGCCGGGGGGAGGACTCGAACCTCCGACCACCGGGTTAACAGCCCGGCGCTCTACCAGGCTGAGCTACCCCGGCGCTGGACTCCTTATTTAAATTAAAGTATTAGGATTTTAAAGCTTTAATATGGGGGACTCCGATTTTAAAGGATGTACCTTGCTTTTAGAGACTTATTGCCGTTGCAGGTTGATAGGTTTTTAAGTGTTTTAATCCTTCCTATATCAGTAGTGAGATAGGTATGAGTGGGGAGATCCTGTATAAGTGTTGGATGTGTGGGAGGTCATTCTCGAATAAAGAGATAGAATTAATTGAGAGGATTAGCTGTCCTTACTGCTCATCTAGGGTTATAGTTAAGATTAGGAAGGATGTTTGGAAGAGAGTGAAGGCTGAGTGAATTATCCGTTAGTTTATTTGAAAAAGTTTATTAACGTCAATGTTAAAGTTCCATATTGTAAGGGTGTGAGATGAAAGGAAGAAACAGTAAGGTTGATATAGAAGCTTTATGCGGTGGTTTACCCCCTGAGTTATGTGTTCAATTAGGTGCTGAGCAGCAGGTTGTGAAAATCAAGGTTGAGAAAAGGAAGTTCGGTAAGGAAGTTACGGTCATTGAGGGATTAGATCAAACAGTATTTGATTTGTGGAAGGTGGCGTCACATCTTAAAAGTAAGTTAGCTACTGGAGGGACGGTGAAGGATGGTCATGTCGAACTTCAGGGAGATCATAGGGTTAAGGTAAGGAATATATTGATAAACGAGTTTGGTATCCCATCAGAAAATATAATATTTATAGAAGCTTCAGAATAAATTAACTATTTTTAAACCGGGAGGAATCGCACCACCGCTTCCTTAAAATAAACGCTACCTCCAACTCACCTAAGTAGTTCATCAAGTAACTTCCTAACTAAGTCAGCAACAACCTTACCGTCAACCTTACCTCGTAGGTCCTTCATCGCGAGGCCCATAACGATGTTGAAGGCCCTATCTTTCTTCTTAATTAACTCATCACGGTTAGACTCTACGATCTTAGATATTACCCTAGTAACTTCGTCTAAATCTTTCTTCACATATCTCTTTGCTAAATCATTTATAGACTTCTTAGGGTCTGATGCATATTCACGTAAAACTTCGATTACCCCATCCTTCGATAGACTCCCACTTCTTAACATGCTTAGAACATATTTGATGACGTCGAAAGTTATGTTCTCTATAGGGATCCCTTCGCTCTTAAGACCTTTAAGATGGATAGTTAGTAATGATGCGATATATTGAGGGGTTACCACATCATCTGAAAACTCCTTAACGAGGTCGAAGAAATATAGCATGTATGGACTTCTCAGTAGCTGTTTACTTAATTCATGGCTTAGGGAGTACTTAGTAAGCAACTCTTCGTAAACCGCGTTTGGGTCTCTCGGGACGTACTTCATAGCCTCCCTAATCAAGTTCTCATCAATCCTTACCGGCGGTATGTCGGTCTCCGGATACATCCTAGCGGCACCTGGCTGCGGCCTCATATACCTAGTAGTTCCGTCATCATTAGCCACCCTAGTCTCCTTAGGAACCCCAATAAATGCTTCTTTAACTCTACTTACTACAGCGTTTAAAGACCTAGTGCATTTGCCTTCAGGACCTATAACCATAACTACTGCATCTCTACCTTCGTCAGCCCCTAGAAGACTATAGAGTCTTTTAACTTCATCAACACTTATGCCGTATCCAGGTAATTCATCGGTGTGGATGATCCCTGAAACACCACCCCATTCCCGGGCGTAGTCCGCTAACTCCGTACCGAACCGTCTACCAGGCTGCACCTCAACTTTAAGAAGTCCCTTAAACCCTTTCAAAACGCATGCATATACCTTATTACCCTCTCTTAAATTATTCACTATTAACCTACTTTTAGATTCTTTGAAGACCTCCGTGACGTCAAGAAATTTATCCTCTATATCATCTCTACTAATACCTCTAGAAAGGATTTCATCCCTCAATCTGAGAAGCGTTAACTGCCGCATGACTTCATACTCAACGACTTTATCAATTATTTCAAGGTTCTGAACCCCTTTAATCTCTACCTTAGAACCTCCTTTAATGGATACGTTTATGTCCTGCCTGATAGTTCCTATCCCCCTCTTAACCTTACCGGTAAGTCTAAGCATTAAACCTATCCTGGAAGCTACCCTAAGTGTCTGTTCAGGACTCCTGATGTCTGGAGCTGTAGAAATCTCAATGAGTGGTATACCTAGTCGGTCTAAGTTATAGACTGCAGAGCCGTCTAAGTCCCTCACCCTCCTTGCAGCGTCCTCCTCTAAACATATAGTTTGTATTCTTACGGTACCTTCTTCATCAAACAACTCACCACCTAAAGCTATGATTGCAGTTCTTTGAAATCCTGTAGTGTTGGAACCATCCACTACGATTTTCCTCATAACGTAGACTTCATCAACTATTTTGGATTTAAACCCTAGGGAAATACCTAATGCTACGCTCAGCGCCTCTTTATTTAACTCGTGTGGGGGTTCCTCATCAAGTTCAACGGTACATACATGGCCCTTAGGTGCTAAGTAAATTATCTTCTTACCTTTCATATATTCGTAAAGAGCTGCCGGGTCTACCTCACCAGTCTCACTTCTACCTATACGTAAGTACCTCTCTACCTTAGCTAATTCTTCATCAGGACCTTCAAAAAGTTTCGTAGGGCAGCTACAGAATAACTTACTGCTAGTGTCTAACTGTTGGTGGATCTCTAAACCTACTTGAAGACCTACATCATTATAATCTATCCCCATGGTACCACCTAGGATATAGGTATTCCTCATGTGCATCATTTATTTCATGAACTAAGTTCCTAGTAAGTAATTTCTTCACATCAGATAGATCGTTAAAATTAGCTAATAGCCATGAAAGCTTAACGTATGTAGTTTCAGCTAACATATCAGCAGCTGGTATAACTCCAGCCATCAATAACCTCCTACCTGTGGTGTAGACGTTCATGTTAACCCTCCCGAAAATTGTCTGTGTTGCCATAGCGACGACCACACCTTCCTCAGCAGCCCTTCTAATGGAGGGAATACATAAATCATTAACGTGTCCTAAACCTGTACCTTCTATAACTATCCCCTTAAACTTCTTATCAACTAGGAAGTCTATGATTTCTGAACTCAGTCCTGGATATGCCTTGACTATTGCTACCTTCTTCTCGAAATTAGGCATTATTATTAGGTTCTCCTTCTTATTCCTACATAAGTACTTAGTACTAATCATTACTAATCTCTTGTCTGGGAAAACAACCTTAGCTAAGGGAACATCGTTCACTGTTTGAAACGCATCCCTCCTACTTGAATGCATCTTCCTAACCTTAACACCGCGGTGTACTAGGATGTAGTTATCTGAAACACTTCCATGCATCGCTGCAACTACTTCACCAAACGGTGCGTTAAGAGCGACAACAATTGAGGCAAGTAAGTTTAACGCTGAGTCGGAGCTAGGTCTATCGCTACTTCTCTGAGAGCCAACTAATACTATAGGTTGCGGTAAATTCATAAGGGCGAAGGCTAAAGCCGATGAAGTATAAGATAATGTGTCGGTACCATGAGCAACTATAATTCCGTCAACACCGCTAACTATTTTCTCCCCAACCACCCTAGATATCGAAGCCCAATGGTCGGGTGTCATATTCTCGCTTAATATTCTGTAAAGATCGATTACTTCAATACTACCCATCTCCTTAAGCTCTGGGACGAAATCTATTAAGTCATCAGCGGTGAGTGCGGGTTTAACCGCACCAGTCTCATACTCAACTTTACTAACTATGGTACCCCCTGTACTAACTACTGAGATCAGCTTACCGGTCTGACCTGTAACATATGTTGACGCACTTCTCCTTTCGGAGACACCCATCTCGATATAACCTTCCTTCACAACTTCTACATACGCATTAGTCAGTGATACCCCTACGTTATATCCATTTGCAAGTTTCACAACAACTATATCATTCTTAGAACTCAACTCTGTTAAAGGCATTAAAACTCCTTCAACTACATGACCATCCTTAACAATCCTAATTAAATCTCCAGGCTTCAAATCTACAACCGTAATACCACCTTTAAAAACGGAATGTTATTAACTACTTACTTTTTCTAGGCACCGATGATGGTGGAACTACTGTAGGTACAGGTAACCCTGACTCTTTCCTCTTCCTAATCCAGAACTCTCTCCTATTCCTTATTCTAGGAACTAAATTCCTCCTAGGCTTAGGCGGTATTTTAGGTGTTGCGCTCCTCACCTTACCAGCTTTAGTCATAGATCCGTGTGTTGGCATCTAGACACCTACGTTATGATAGTATGTAGATATATAAAACTTAATGACTCCCACCAAGTAAATACTTAGACAATGGACTTTGATATAGCCCTTAGCATTATTTGATGGATAACTTAAAATATGTTTTTAAATTCCTTAGCGTAGTTAATCAAAGGTGTCATATGATGAGGGTGTTTCTCACCGATGCTGTAATAGGTGCATTTGCCATAGATGCTGATGGCAAAGTCATACATAAGGTCGTTGCACCTAACGATATCAATAGGTTAGTTGAGAGGGTGCTTAAAATTGAGGGCGATCAACCTACTGAGGAGTTCTTAAAGTTAGTGAATGAATTAATAACTAATTACGGTAGGGAGTTAGAAGTTGTTGTAGATATTGAAGGTTATGTTAAGCATTTAAGTGATTTAAAGTTAGAAGTTTTCTTTGAGCCAGACAACGATGTCTTATTAAAATTTAAGAGTGAATTACCTAAGCAAGCGGTAGAATTAGGTTTCATAAGGTCTGAGGACGAGTATCATGACTTCATGCATACTTTATCATTGGCTGTGACGAGGAGTAAGTTGAGAAAGGTGGCGCAGAAGAGGGATTTACTAGCAGTTCAAGCTATTAGAGCAATAGACGATATAGATAAGGTATTTAACCTATTCGCATCGAGGCTTAGGGAATGGTATAGTATACATTTCCCTGAACTTGACGACTTAGTTAAGGAACACATCGATTACGCTAAGATAGTGGCAGAGTTAGGCAGTCGAGACTACGTTAATGAGAAGAGTTTGAAGAAGTTAGGGTTTGGTGAAGGAAGGATAAAACGTATAGTAAGTATCTCCGAAAAAAGTATGGGGGCTGAGCTATCAAACCACGACATAGAGCCTATAAAGACCTTAGCGAATATCATGCTAGAACTTGATAGACTGCGCGATGAGTTAACATCATATCTAAGTTCCGTTATGAAGGAAGTCGCACCTAATACTACGGAATTAGTAGGACCTCTACTAGGTGCTAGATTACTAAGTTTGACTGGAAGTTTAGAAACCTTAGCTAAACTACCAGCCAGTACGATACAGGTATTAGGTGCTGAGAAGGCGTTATTCAGAGCTTTAAGAACGGGTGGTAAACCTCCTAAACACGGCGTTATCTTCCAATACCCTGAGATTCATAAAGCGCCTAGATGGCAGAGAGGTAAGATAGCGAGGTCCTTAGCCACTAAGTTAGCAATAGCTATTAAAGCTGACTACTTTACAGGTAGGTTCATTGCAGATAAATTGAGGGCTGATCTCGATGAGAGAATTAATGAAATTAAGACCATGTACGCTAAGCCCCCGCCGAAACCAACTAAGGTTGAGAAAACTAGGGGTCAGAGACCTAGGAGGAAGTAAGCTTCCTTCACATAACTTACATTTCTACTTATTGAAACTTCATCTTAATTCAGGTTTTTCTAAACCAATTAATTCAACAATGACTTATGTAAAATTAATATAGTATTACTGCAGAAGATTGATATAGTAGTTGAGTTAGGTGAAACTATTGAGTAATATCCGTAACATAATTGAAAGTGAATTAAATAGAGTGTCGTTATTTAAAAGTAAGGAGAAGCTATATCCGGAGTATTTACCTAGCTCACTCCCTCATAGGGAAAATGAGTTAAAGATATTGACGAATATATTCAAACCTATGCTTCTAACACCTGGGACTATAAGTCATAAAGCAATGATTGTAGGGGGCATTGGTACAGGTAAAACTGTCACCGCGAGGATGTTCGGTAAGGAATTCACTCAGATAGCTAAGAAGAGAGGTTTGAACACTAGTTACGTTCATGTGAATTGCCATAGAGATCGTACATTATTTGAGGTTGTAAACGAGGTTGTGAGGCAGCTACGGCTTCCAGTACCTCAGAGAGGTCTGTCAGTGAGGGAAGTCCTCAACTATATGTTAGATCTGATAGATGGTGAAAACTTATATGTGATCGTGGCGTTAGACGAGTTTGACTACTTCATCAACGTAGCTGGTAGCGATGCTGTCTACTTCCTGATTAGGGTATATGATGAGTTCCCAGATAAGGTTAAGAGATTAAACTTCATGTTCATAAGTAAGTCCGCTACTTCACTATCTATGCTGGACCCAACGACTGAGTCATACTTAATGAAAAACCTAATAATGTTTAATCCTTATAGATCACATGAGTTGTATGACATACTGAGGCTTAGGGCTGAGGAATCGATATTCGAGGGCGCGGTTTCCGATGACGTCTTAAAATATATTTCAGATGCTGTTGGCAGTGATAAGGGTGGTCCCGGAAATGCTAGGGCTGCCCTTGAGATACTCTTAATAGCTGGTGAGATAGCTGAGAGGGAAGGTCTTATGAACATATCATTAGATCATGTTAGGAAGGCTTGTTCAATAGTTGAACCTAACGCGGTGATGTTGAATGATACTCTACCGTACTTAAGTTTTCATGAATTACTTACTTTGAAGGCTATAGCGACTGCCTTAGCAGAGAGTGGTGAGCCGTACGTAAATACTGGAGTTGTTGAAGAAGTTTATAGTAGGTTATGTGAAGAGTACGGTATTGAACCTAGAAAGCATACAAAACTCTATGAATATATAGTTAATTTAAGGAAGTTAGGAATTTTAATATCTTCAACATCTCTGAAGGGGAGGAAGGGTAGAAGTACCTACATATCGATAAGCTTAATGCCATTAGATGTTATTAAGTCTAAAGTTGATGAGTTACTTAAGGTTAAGGTAATACATGAAGGTAGTGGCAATTAATGAGTTTTGAAGACATATTCTCAAGTAAGGGTAGGGTTAAAGTCCTTAAAACTATTCTACTCCATGGCGAAGTTAACTTAACATCTATAGTTAAAGAAACTGGACTTAACTACACTTTAGTTATCAAGCACATTAATTACTTAAAATCATGTGAGATTATTGAAGAAATTGCCTTAGGTAGGGTTAGGATCTACAGACCTAATTGGATTAATCCGCGTGTAAGGTACATAGATGAGATGTTGAGAACTTTAGAAGGGAGATAACTCGCTTGAAGTAGGACTCCGCTCTAGGGCCTACATATAAGTTGAATGTAATTTATTGATTTGAGTGAGGTTTGTTCGTAAAGTATCCGTTCAGGGTCCCTGCCCTCCCTTTAACGTCTTTTCTCTTTCCACCAACTTTATCCGCCTTCAACTTATCTACCTTCCTGCTAGACTCTACTTTAAGTTTATTCATTAATTCAACTATTTTATGTGAGTTCTGATATGATAAGTACCTAATCATACTTTCTGACAGGTTTAGACTTAGAGCTAGTCCACCAGCAACTTCGATGTTGTTGTTAAAAATCACCCTCATATATGGAATTACGTCAGATTTAACTACAGACTTAGATACGTTTAGATGTTTAGCCAATATTTCAGCTAGATCATCTCTTATCTGTCTGACCTCCTTTGTCCTAGCAGTCATCAACACCTTCTGAGGAAAACTGTATTTAACCCACCTATATTTCCCCTTCACATCGTTAATTATTGAGAGTGAGACTCCAGCAGACATTAATTCGACAGCATATGTAAGTAGATCCCAATTGCCTGTCCTGATTATCCTACCCATGAAGACATCAGCTTTTGAAAGGTAGTCATACGCACGCCATAGGTCTTCGGGGTCTGAGATCTGCCTTGGTAAGTTCTCGTTAATCCATTGAATAAGTTCGTCAGGGGTTAGGTCTGTTTGTTGGGTTGCTTGCTTAGCCTGCCATGCGTACTTAGAGATGAAAATCCTCCTAACAACTTCGAATGGTTCGTACTCCCTATCTCTCTGTCTCAGTAAGTTCTTAACAAGTTCTAGAGTTACTTTGCCATACCCCTCAGCCACAGCTTCTAGGTCGTTGATCGCTGATCTTAAATCACCCTCACATCTCTCAGCAATGAAGTCTATAGCGTCATCATCGCATGATAACCTCTCCTCACCACATATCCGTATAAGTACCTTCCTCACATCCGTCTTAGTAAGCTTTCTGAACTCAATTAGCTTCACAGCATCTCTTAAAGGCCTTAACTTAGGGTCCCATGGGTTGTTTGCTGTCATTATGATAGGATTTACAGTGATTTTAATTATTTCCAATATCGTTTCTAAAGCCCCTACGTCTGCAGTGCCGGAAATCCCATCAACTTCATCCAATAATATTAACTTCGTTCTACCGCTAATGCTTCTTTGAAGTGCTGCAGTCCGAGCAATTCTATCGAGGTCAACCTTCCTTCTATAATCACTAGCATTCATCTCAATGAAGTCTAATCCATACTCATTTGCTAGAGCTTCCGACATGCTTGTCTTACCACATCCTGGCGGGCCGTAAAGAAGTACCGCACGTTCTTTAGGTACTTCCTTAAGCCACAACTCGATCCAAGTGGAAAGTTCTTCCTTAGCTTTTTCTTGATTAACTACATCACCTAATTTCTTAGGTCTATACTTTATTACCCAAGGTAATTTCCTCAAAATTTTGACCCCATTACTTAACCTGCTTTACTGCCTTAGCAGCCCGTCCCAATAAGGATAGCTTAGCAATTAATGCACTTAGCTGAATTTCCTCATCAGCACCTTCAACTAACCTAAACTGTATTTCCCCTAAGTAATCAGTGATTTCAACCTTTAAGGGCTCAGGTATAGCTAACTCCGTTCCGAATATCTCCCTATGTATCTGTTTAACTATGTCAGTTCCTGAAACCCCGTAGGAGATCATAAGTTCACGTAACTTATCTCTAGCATCGATGAATTTACCATCGAAAGCCAACTGTATCATCTCCCTCACTTCTCTTGGATGCGCTAAACCTACGACTTTAAGTACATTCGATACGTTAACATCCCCTATACTGG
Source organism: Sulfolobales archaeon (assembly GCA_025058345.1). Classification (GTDB taxonomy): domain Archaea; phylum Thermoproteota; class Thermoprotei_A; order Sulfolobales; family NBVN01; genus DTCV01. The sequence goes on along the minus strand of JANXEN010000001.1, from coordinate 172,719 downwards.
CTGACGCCTGTAAGATGTTTATTGCTTTTCTCATATCACCTTCGGAGATTTCGTGAATGACTTCTAAACCCTCCTCATCGCATTTAATACCCTCACTCGAACAAATCCATTTTAACCTCCTAACCACATCCTCCTTCCTAAGAGGAATGAATCTAAATACAGCGCATCTAGATTGGATCGGCTCTATGATCTTGCTTGGGTAGTTTGCGATTAGGATGAAGCGAGTGACGTCTACATACATCTCCATAAGCCTCCTAAGTGCCTGCTGCGCATCAGCAGTCATATTATCTGACTCATCAAGGAGTACTATCTTGAAAGGTATGTTAGTAGGTAGTTTACTTCTGGAGAACTCCTTAACCTTACCTCTAATAACATCTATACCTCTTTCATCAGAAGCGTTTAGCTCCAACATATACATCCTGTAGTCAGGGCCGTAAAGATCGTGGGCAAGCGCGTGCGCTGCAGTAGTCTTCCCCGTTCCAGGAGGACCTGCAAAAAGTAGGTGCGGCATGTTCTTCTCTTTGATAAACTGCTGTAATCTTCTAATAACGTCCTCATGATTAACGATTTCGGAGAGCGTCCTAGGCCTATATTTCTCAACCCATAATAAATCCACTAGTGTTTGAGTAGACATTTACTTATACCTATATAATGATACTCCTTAAAACTTATTTTTAAGGGCTGATTCCATATTAATATATTGTTGTTTAAAGGATGTGAACTAAGAAATGTTTAGAATAAATTTACTCACTTTCTAGAAATCCTTGATTATTGCAGGATATCAATTAAGTGGTGGAATCATATCTATGAACTATAACACCTTGAAGTCCCTCATTAGCTATCTTAACGATCCTAACTCTTACCCTCTCATTTATGAATCCTTTAGGTATTAAGACCTTATAACCTCTATAAAATCCTACGCCCCTACCGTTTTCATCGATTTCCCTTACAACTACGTCTATTTCATCACCTACGTTTACTTCCCCTTTATTGACGTTATTATTGTTATAAATACTGAAACGTTTTACGTCAACGTTGTATACGTTTCTATAGTTTCTGTATTTGGTCAACATATCACCGCATTAAACGATAACTATATGATATGGTTAGGCCTCTTTTTTGTTTGCTCATACGTACACCCGCAGTTCATGAATACATTCACTACTCTCATGCACCTAGATTAAATTGGTAGTGAGCTTATATATGTTGATGGTCTAGATAGAATTAGGTCCCTCACACTATGCCTACCTGCATAGTGTTCGTAAAGAACGATATTGTTGAGCTAAACATCTATGACGCCTATGGTAAGTTGATAAACCATACAGAGCTTAAAGGCATTAAGTACTTGGAGATAATGAAGGTTGTATCTGGAGTTACTATAGTTAAATCACATGTAAGTGGAACAATGATGTTTGTCTGTGAGGTGTTTGAGGGCTCTATTAATGTTGTGGGGAGTAATGCGATCATTAAATAGTGTTTACTAAGGCCCGGTGCCGGCTATAACCCGCCTTCCGTACTTCGGTGGTATTGGGCTTAGCGGCCTACCCGTACCTCGCACGGCGTTCATCGGTACTGCTTGGCCTTACTCCCTGGGGGTCGGCCGTTTCAACGCTCCCCACACCATGCTAAGCGGGTTACTGGTTAAGTATTACTACCTAACCCTCACCGCATCATAGACATCTGGTGTGGGACGTGTCGTTTCTGTGCCGTTGCCGCGGGTCTCCCCGCACCTCTTACGAGGTCCCAGTGCCGTGAGGAGGGCGGAGTTTCCTCAGGTTTACCCCGTAACCACCAGCCGGCTCCGGACCTACTTTCTTAGTTGTATTAAGGCTGATAAACTTATTTATTAAGTTTTTTAAGGATGTCGTCCTGTATTTTAATTACTTCATCCTTTGAAGTGCATCGCGAATATAACTCTAATATTTCTCTATTTAGATCGTAGAATGTATGTCCCCACTTAAATATTGACAGTACCTTCAGTGAAAGGTCTTTAAATCCAGTTATGTATAAAGCTGCTGCCACAGCTTCTACACTACTTAATTTAGTTGCAATAGCGTAATTTACTGGATTACCAGCAAACAATAGAGGCAGCACTCTCTGAGGTCTTTTATAGTTAATTAACTTCTTAAGGATACCTAAATCACCTTTCCAAGAAACATCTATAACTGCGAGTCCGTAATTACTTATTAAGTCCTTGTCGAGTGGTGTTAATATACTATCGGAGTATGGGTTTAGAATTAAGCAATTCTTAGGTAGGACGTGAATGCTATTCACCCTAGTTGCGTAGCCGAGCTTAACCATCTTCAAGGCCGAACATTTCCTCGGGTCATCATGGCCGTAGCTAATAACGAATATTTTAACCATCTCTTTTTACTTATTAAAAAACTTATAAGTGCATAGGAAGTATTTATATAGGGATTTAATGCCTGAAGCTATAGTTCTTGTAAACACAGATATAGGTTCAGAGGAGGAAGTCCTCAACTTATTGTCAACCATAGATGGTGTGACTGAGGCGTACGTCGTTTACGGTGTGTACGATCTAGTCATTAAGGTAAGTGCCCCTACGACGGAAGAACTTAAAGATATAATTTCAAGTAGGATAAGGAAATTGCCTAAGGTTAGGTCCACACTCACTATGATCGTTGTTGAGGGTAGGACCCGTAAGTAGTTTTAGATGATATTAAATGATTACTGATTCTAGGGTAGTACTCCATGTAGGTCTTGATGATGTAGACTCGCAAATAAGTGGATGTACGACGCATTTCACCTATGCAGTAGTTAAGGAACTATTTAGACATATAGATTGTTTAGAGTTTATTGATTATCCAAACTTAGTTAGATTAAACCCCTCCATACCTTTCAAAACAAGAGGTAATGCTGCAGTAGCTTTGAGATTTGAGGTCCCCTATGATGATGTGGAGAAAGTAATTAAGATAATAGTTGATATGTTGGAGGATTATACGTCAGATCTTGATGATAAGGGCGGATCCGAACCTGGTATCGCTGTATTGAAAGGTAATGTTCCGGAAGCATTAAATAAACTGTACTTGAAGGCGTTAACGGATTACGTACATGTGGACTACTTGAGGAATGTCATAAGTGAAGTACGTGATTTGAAGCTTCCTCTAGGGATTACTAGAGGTGTTATTGGAGCTCTAGCAGCTATTGGATGGATTCAAGGGGAAGACTGCACCTACGAATTAATTGCGTATCGCTCCATAAACAATGATGGAGGTAGGTGTGTAGATGTAAATTCTGTTAGGGAGGCTGATATAAAGTATAGGGACTACGTATTCAATAACTACGACCATGAAGATGGTAAAATGTTGATAACACCGCATGGAGGTAATCCAGTACTACTCGGTATTAGGGGAGAAGATCCTGAAATAGTAGTGAAGTACTTCAGAGAACTAAATATATGTGAAACATATAGCGGATATATAATCTTCAGAACTAATCAGGGAACAGACTCACATCTAATCAAAAGAGACTTAAGTGAGCTTCGTCCATATAGGACGTGCTGCGTTGAAGTAGCATTAAAGTCTAAACCCCTACAGTTAAGAGGTGGTGATGTTATCATAAAAATTGAAGACAACCCACCAATATATGCAGTATTCTATAATGAGACATCACTATCATCAATAGCTAGGAAATTAGATATGCGGGATGAATTGATAATATGTGGGTCCGTAAAGCAGTGGAGCGATTTAACTAATGTTATTAACGTCGAGAAAATCCATATAAATAGAAAGGTAAGAACATACGTATATAATCCTAAATGCCCAAAATGTGGAAGAAGAATGAAGTCAGCCGGACTTAATAAAGGATTTAAATGCGGTAAATGCGGTTTTAAAAGTAAGGAAGTAGTTAAAGAGGTTGCAAACATCGTTGAGAATGTGAACAAGACATTCATCACAAAAGTAGGTACTATGAAACACCTCACAAAACCTCAATGTAGGTATGGGAAGGAAAAACAATGTAATTTTATAAAACCAATAAACGATTGGATTCAGTAAGAGGTACTTAAGGATAACTTACACTAGTTATACATACCTTCTTAAAATCATTAAACATATTTTAAGAAATGCATAACATTAACCTTAAACTACATCATAAATACCCCTTAAATTCATATGCATCCCACCACAATCCCACTATTTAACTAAGTAAGATGCTTATCATGATTAAAGGCTAGACCCCTCAACTTCATATGGAAGTGTGTGTAGTGAAAACTTAATTACGAATTAGAATCACCTTTCATATAGAATAGTTTGCATAATTATCTCTAAATAGTATTTATAAAATATTAATATAATGCATAACGTTTTCGTATATTGCTCCAGAGGAAACTAGGGGGTGTACCTCATAATTCATTAACGCTAATTAAGATAATTATCCTACATCACTATTCAAATGTTGTTTAACCCCTTTATTTCCTTTGGAGTGGGTTTTTAGTCCCACAATACGTTAACTGTTATTTGTAACGCTAATTCCTCACGATTTAATGTAGTATTTTATCAAGTCTATTTTCGTAGTAATTCCTTTAACCCCCTCCTTATCAACAATAAGTATTGCTGGGTAGTTAAGCAGTAATGACTCAACTAATGATATTGGAGTTTCCTTAGGTATTTGTGGTGGTGGAGGTTCTAGTACATCAAGCGCTATTAGTTTCTTTAGATCTTTTTTTGATTTAAGAATCTTAACTAAAGTTGATTCATATATCATTCCAACAATTCTGTTGTTTATATCTAGTACTGGGACTTGCGATATGCCTTTAGTATCCATTATATCTATTACTTGCGATAATGGTGTGTTGACGTATACATAAATTACAGGTGTAGTCATGATTTTCTCAACTGTTTCGTTAGTTTTTGACATTTTATTAATCGCATCTAATATTTTCCTTAAAGTATTCATTCTGGGGTTTACACTTCCTTTCTCTATTCTAGCTATTAGTGATTGACTTACACCGGCTAGTTTAGCTAATTCCTTCTGAGTTAATCCAACCGCTAATCTCATCCTCTTAATTTCATCTGAGGAAGGTATCACAGACATCTACTTACACTCATATACCAATTAATAAGCTTAAGTTTAAACCTTACTAATGTGCTTATATATATAAATAATGTTTAAGTAAATCATTGCTTATTATTCCGCAAACGTAGTAGTAGTTGGTGTTCATACATTTGTAGCAGTTAATATCCATAAGGAAGTTAACGTAAGGTTGTATGGTAGGGGTGGCCAGGGAGTAGTGACAGCTGCGAACATCTTAGCTAGGGCTGCATGCCTAGCTGGTTTATGGAGTCAGACATACCCGTTCTTCGGGGCTGAGAGGAGAGGTGCACCAGTCTCAGCCTCTGTGAGGATTTCGAAAGATAGAATAAGGTCTAAATACATATACATACAGCCGGATGTAGCTATAGTTCTAGACCATAAGTTATACAACCCCGTAAACATCTACCAAAGCGTTAAGGAAGGTGGTATAGTAATCATCAACACACCATTTAAGGTTGTTAAGAGCTACAAACATAAAGTTTTTTACATAAACGCTAATGAGATAGCAAGGAAGCTTGGACTATTCTTTGCTGGATGGTCGTTAGTCAACATGCCAATGTTAGGGGCGTTTTCGAAAGTCACCGGTTTAGTTGGGTTAGAGCACGTAATTCAGAGTGTTAGGGAGTACATACATGGTGAATTAGCTGAACTTAACGTTGAGGCGGTTAAGCTAGCTTATAATGAGGTATATGAAGATGAGTAGCACACATAAACTACCGATTTCAAGACCTGCTATTGGGGTTGTCGGTAAAACAGGTTATTGGAGGCTTAAGAGGCCTGAGGTAAACTATGTAAAATGTATTAAATGCGGTATATGCTGGCTCTACTGCCCAGACTCATCAATTAATATCTTAGGTGATCCTAGCAAATACGTTGAGGTCGATTATAATTACTGTAAGGGTTGTGGTATATGCTCCAACGTATGTCCAGTTAAGGCAATAACAATGACTGAGGAATGAGGTGTTGAGATAATGGTCATTAAAGTCTTGACCGGTAATTATACTGTGGCGGAAGCTGTTAGGCTATCCAATGTGGACTTAATCACGGCCTATCCCATAACACCTCAAACAACTATAGTTGAAAGGTTAAGTGAGTTAGTTGAGGGAGGTTTGATTAAAGCAAGGTTGGTGAGGGTTGAATCGGAGTTCAGCGCCTTGGCTGCCGCTTATGGGGCAGCATCATGTGGGGCTAGGGCTTTTACAGCTACCTCTTCGCATGGGCTACTCTTCATGCATGAAATGCTTTGGTGGGTTGCTGGTAGCAGAGTCCCTATGGTCTTAGCTGTAGTTACTAGGGCGTTAGGGCCTCCTTGGAATATATGGAATGAACATACGGATTTCATGGGTCAGAGGGACTGCGGTTGGTTAATGGCATTTGCTGAGAATAACCAAGAAATCCTAGATACCATAATTCAACTATACAGGATCACAGAAGATGAGGCGGTCTACCTGCCTGGAATTCTAGGCCTAGATGGTTTCCTACTAAGCCATGCATCAGAACCAGTAGATATACCTGATGAAGATGTACTTAAGGATTTCATCAAACCTAGGTCACAGCCATACAACATGTGTTCAGATGATGTGTTAACTATGGGTAATCTACCTATGGCTGAGGAAGCTATGATGATGAGGTATGATATCCATAAATCCATAGAGGCCGCTAAAAACGTGATCAATGAAGTTGATGAGGAATATAGGAAGTTAACAGGACGTAGCTACGGTGGTTTAGCAGAATGCTATAGGTGTAATGATAGTAAGTACTTAATCATCGCAATGGGCGGTTGGGTTGGGACAATGAAGGATGTATGTGATGAGCTAAGGGATGAGGGATATGATGTAGGGGTACTTAAAATCAGGTTCTTCAGACCGTTTCCCCATGAAGACTTGGTAAGGGCTATTTCCGGTGTGAAAGGGATTTTAGTCTTCGATAGGTCTGCTTCATTAGGCTCCTTAGGACACATACATGCTGAAGTATTAGCCAGGGCTTACATGTTAAGCAATAAAGTTATCGTTAAGGGTGTAATCACTGGTCTAGGAGGAGTTGATGTAGGTCCTAAAGAAGTTAGAGAGATTTTCATGAGATTCGTTAAGGATGTTGATGAAGACGGCCAGATCGACAATATTTCAGAGTGGGTCTTAGGAGGTGGGTAAGATAGTTATAAGGATTCAAGACTTAAGTAAGGATAAATATGTCCTCCCTGGACATTCAGCATGTCCAGGATGCCCTGAAACACTTGGATTAAGATACGTCGGTATGGCACTAGAGGAGGATTCGATCTTAATTATACCTGCTGGTTGCTCCTCAATAATCCAAGGCACAATGCCTAAATCCAGTTTAGCTATGAGAGTTATTAATGTACCTTTTGCATCGTCAGCGGCGGTAGCGTCAGGAATAGCTAATGTTAAAGAGTCGTTAAAGATTAGTGGGATACCTGTAGTTTGGGCTGGTGACGGAGCTACAGCAGATATAGGCTTCGCCTCACTATCTGGTAGTGCTGAAAGAAACGATGACATAATATACATCTGCGTAGATAATGAAGCCTATATGAATACCGGAATTCAGAGGAGTTCGTTAACTCCCTATGGAGCATGGACATCCACTACAGTAACAGGGAAGAGGGAGGGTAAGAAAGAAATGCCTTTATTAATTCTACTCCATAAGGTGCCCTATGTAGCTACTGCGAGCATAGCATACCCTCTAGACTTCATTAATAAGCTACGGAAGGCGTCCACAATTAAAGGATTTAAGTATATACACCTACATGCACCATGTCCAACAGGGTGGAGATTCGACCCCTCTAAAACTGTATATATAGCTAAATTAGCCGTTGAGGTAGGTGCGTGGATATTATTCGAGGCAGAGGAATCTAAAGTTAAGCTAACACCCCCAAGCGACACTTACGTAGATAAAAACAAAAGAAAACCTCTTAAGGAGTACTTAAACCTTCAAGGAAGATTTAGAAATCTAACTGATGAGGATATAAAAATGCTTCAGGAACTCGTTGACGATTCATGGAAGTTAATCCTTAAGTTTACTTAATTAATAGATTCATAGCAACAACTATCGACACAAACACCGTAGCTATCACTAACAAAATCACAGGAGATATCGTGAACTTGGACTCAACATCCTCAAAAAACCTAACCAAACCTGCAGCAGTTTGCGGTCCTGAAGTCCTCTTCTTCTTACTAGACACTTTAGCACCTACTGAGATATCGTCTACAGCGATTTAAATGTTTTAAATAATTTCCGATTGAGTTGTAATTAAAGGGCTTGATAATTATGAGTCTAACGATAGAGATGCTTCAGGAACATATAAGGAGGCACTACTTAGAGAAAGATAGTTCTAGAGGGCTACACGCGACCTTCACATGGTTTGTTGAAGAGGTTGGTGAGTTGGCAGAGGCTCTACTTTTAAACGATAGGGTAAAAATTGAAGAGGAGATAGCAGATGTGTTAGCGTGGCTTATATCGATAGCAAATCTACTGGACATCAATGTCGAAGAGTGTTTTAAAAGGAAGTACCTCGAAAATCAAAAGTAGCTAAATACCTAGATCTCGCAACCTCACTCATTGAGTGGTCCAACCCCTTAGAAACTTCGAATATTCAGTGTATGGGATCGTGTAGACAACTCTGCGATATCTGTCTAGTAAGTAGATGTTGAAATCAACTTTAAAGTCTCTCAAATACTTAAGTAGACGATTAAGTGTCTCAGAATCTAAGACACTGATGATGTGCATAACTCCTTTAAATGATAGGTGAATACCTGCTATGAAAATTAGCTCTGAAAGAGCATTAGCTATCCTGCATAGAAGGCTGTAATCACCTTCCACTCGTATAAATACATATAGAGAGTTTTCAGGCGGAAGTGGAACAAGCCTTAATCTAAACCCTTTAACGATCTTACTTACATGTGTGTTGTAATGCCTTAAAACTTTAGGATAATTTACACCTAATTCTTTACTGATGTTCATGGCATGATTAAATGGATCCTTCTCTAATTCCTTAATTATGAGTAAGTCTAGTAGGTCGAACTTAATACTGCCGTACATACTTAAATCAATATTCCTATAAGGCGTGTTACTCGTATATGAAAGCTTGTACAATCTATCCCAATCGATTTTAAATGATTTACTTGTGAAGTCATAGTGCTGAGTTAACTTAGCCTTCGAGTACAGAGATTTATTAACGACATCAAATGCCACTAAATTCTTGAATTTCGAGATGACGTCCTTAACGTTAATCATGTTGGGTAGGTAGTAAACAACTAGCGTACCTTGAAACGGTAACAATATTGGTGAGTAGAAACATAAGAACCTACCAATGACATCATATTCCTGAACTGTATTTAAATCTAGGTAATCGTTAACTATTATAACTAATCTATTTAACCCTATGGAGAGAAAATCTATGTTAATGCTGAAGGCTACTCCTAATTTCCTAAGAAGCCCTAACTTTCTAGATAGAGTATATGAAGGTATACCTAAATCCCTAGCTATATCTGACTTCATTGGTAAGTAATCATAGGAAAGTATATGTTCTATCAAATTAGCTAATGAGAAATCTAAATTCCTGTAGAAATTATCTGCAAATTTTTTCATCTCCTCAGTGAAGTCTTTCTTAGGTGTAGACATCAATCTAGTTATTAAACACGAAATCTTATTAAAATTTCTACATATGAAGTGTGTATAATTTCAGAAAATCTGAACAAGATATTTAGTAAAGTAAAATTTGGTGGTAGTATTGAAGAGTTCCGAATTAAAATTAAGGTTACTAACGTCACCCGCACTTCCGATATTAGTAAATGTTGTTATAATAGGTTTGAAAGTTGCTAAGATCCTTCCATTAAGAGGAGACCCCTACAACGCTGACTCATTCTAAGTAAAAATTACATTATGTTTTTGTACCTTTAATTAGTTATTTATTTCTAAAGGTTAAACTTATACTCCAGTAGCTTACTTTGAGTGATAAACCTTAAAAGATAATTACCGTTCGTTAACTCTTCATCTAATTTCAGGGTAATTATAATTAAACTCATGTCACTTAAGTTGATAACTATGTCCTTAACTAACGATATCGGAACCTGATAGGTGAATCTGTTATTGTCTCTGAGTAATATTATGTTGTATTGGAAGTTCACTTTAGGTGCTCTAATATTAAGGGTTAGTTCCCTACTTTCACTGTTATACGTCACTGACTCTATCTTTAGGGTATTTAGGCGTGTTGTCTGCTGTCCTTCTCCTGCAGCCACTATGAGTGACCACGCAATTAGTAAGGCACCGATCAAAACTATGAGTAGTGCTAGACAAGCTGTTACCTTAGTTAAGCCTTTATTTAGTAATATCATTTATCATCTAATTATTATTCAAGCAATGAGTTACTTAATTCGTCCTGACATTGTTTTTCGGTGTTATGTCAGAAAATTTTATTAAGGTCTAAAGTTTTGACCTCTTAACTGTCTTTACCAGTTCCTCAGCTCTTCCTAAGTCACTCTCGATTATGTTTCCGGTGACTATTATATGCGCCCCCGCATCAGCTATTTTAGTGACATCTTCAGCTCTTCTTATGCCTCCACCAACCATTATGTATGATTTACTAGTACTAGACCTTACGTACTTTACGTATTGAGGGGTTATCGGTTCTGGGCTTCCAGAACCTCCCTCCAAATATATATACTTCATACCTAGATACTCCGCAGCTAATGCATATGCAATCCCTATTTCAGGTTTTTCTAATGGTAAGGGCCTAGCCTTACCTATAAATCCTGCAGTCCCTCCATAACCTACTACTATGTATGCAGTAGGTAGCGGCTCTAAACCGTATTTCTTAATTATGGGTGCACCAATTATCTGTGCACCTATGATAAAGTACGGGTCGTCGGAGTTTAGCAGGCTCATAAACAATACCGCATCAGCCATTCGTGAGAGGCCATTAACGTTGCCAGGGAAGAGGATTACCGGTTTATTAAATTCTTCAAGCGTTGTGACTACCGAATCAACATCAGATTCTGAAACACCTATACTGCCCCCAACTAGAAAGGCGTCAGTCCCAGCAGCAGATAACCTCCTACCTATCTCAGATAGGGTCCTTAAATCATGAACTTTAGCCGGATCTATGAGTGAGAGATGTATTAACTCACCGACTCTCAACTTACTCTCTATGTATTCGTTTACTTTACCCCTCCACCTCATCCCCCTCAACACCTCGACTATAGACAACCTCTATACTACCTTCGGTAAATTTATCAAGGAACTTAGCGTAGATATCAACCTCTTGATATATTTTAGGTACATTTGCCAATGTGGCTCTTAAACCGCACTTCTGATTACTGCAGGAAACTACAGCACTACCCACGTCCCTATCTATACTAACAGTTAAAGTCATTAATCCACATGTCGGACATTGGAATCTGCTGGGAGCTCTCCTTAAAGCTGCCCCTACCTTCTTATACCTCTTCCTACTCCTCCTTCCCATTAACACACCGTATTTCCAGTGTTTAAGGTTTATTTAACTGTTTCCACCATATGCTAATAATTTCCTTAAGGTGCTGCTCCTACCGATGTATAAAACCTCAACCAATATATCATTGAGTGATTCCTTACTGACATGTAGTTCCTTAAATAACGCTCTCCCTTCAGCAATGTGCTGAGTTATTAAGTGGTAGCAATACTTTTTTGTCTTCCTAATAACTACGTTCAGCTCGAAATCCATACAACTACAATACATTCTTGGAATAATTAGGTAGTCTCTATCCCTACTATTGAAAATCCATAAATATGTATCGCCACATACTAACCTTAAAACTCTCTTCTCATATAGTGATTCTTTAACTCTATCACTTAAGTTGCTTAAGTCTCTAACACGCTCCAAAGACTCCTTAACAGACCTATAGTTTACGGTCATTCAATTACCTTAACGTCTACCTCAACTCCATACTCCTGCTCTAACCTCTTAAGTTTCTTAGCGGCTTTCCTCAAATGCTTTAACTCATCCTTAGTTACGTACACAGTTACGGATTTACCGTTAATCTTAACGTCAGCTGAAGGTATATCCCTCGCTATGATGTTCTTCAGCCTACGTTCAAGGCCCGTCTTCATTAACCCCCTAATAGGAACCACTACAGTCTGCTCACCGAAGGTGTATATCTCGTACTCTAACTCGTCCGTTAGGAAGTCCCTAACCTCAACTACCGGACGAGCTAGATCAGCCTCCTTAAGGCCTGTAGGTAGTTTAACAGTCATACCAACAACGTAAACCTTACTGACCTCACCCCTATCTATGAACACAACAGTATCTATTATGCTAGGTATCATACCTAAGTCAACTCTCCTTATGAACCTTTGCAGCGCATCTATAGGTGTTGTCGCATGAACTACCCCTACCATACCGATCCCAGCTAGACGTAAATCTACGTATAGTTTGAAGTCCTCATCAGTCCTCATCTCATCAAAAACTGTATAATCAGGCCTACTAAGTAGTAGTACGTCATGTAGCTCGTCAGATGATGCGTATACTTTAGAGTACTGAGTTACCTGCGGCGGTAACTTCATATCTCTAGGTGATTCAATGGTCTTCACCACCTTCCTACTCCTTAAGTAGTATTCAGTAAGTGCTTGAGCGAAGGTCGTTTTACCCATACCTGGAGCACCTGCAATTAATATACCCTCAGCCCTTTCCTCAAATCTCTTAAGGAGTTTTTCAGGCAGCTTGTAGTCCTCAAGCCTAGGTCTAACTAATGGCCTTACTGCGGTGATCTCCCACCCATCACTCATTGGAGGTCTAGTTATGATTACCCTATAATCACCTAATTGAACTATAGTTGACCCCAACCTATCGACCTCAATTATACTTTCTAAGCTATTTCTAGCGAGTTCCATAACCTCATTAGCAATTAACTCCACATCATCTCTTGTCAACGAGTTGGAGTCTAATTCAACTAAATACCATTTACCAGGCCGCCCCTTCTTAGCTAAGGGTTTAACACCCTCCTTTAAATGCACACTCATCGTATCCTTATCGAAGAATTTATCGAGAACTAAGCTAGCATCATTAGTTGAAGCTATATAGTACACCTTAATTCCTAATACGTCAGCAGCTAATGCCTGCACCTTACTCGAAGTTATTAAAGTGCCCCCTAAATCGTAGGTGAATTCTAAAATAGCTGTATCAACGTTTTCGAACCTCTTATTAATAGCTAGATGGTCAACCGTAACATCATGTTTATTACTTAATGCTCTAATCATACGTAGTTCTTCAAGTCCTATAAACCCAAGACTCCTTCCTTCATTAGCTAGACCTTCGAAATACTCTATAAGTTCGCGGGAAATAACTAATCTACCCGAAAGCTTCCCATCACTCAACAACTTACGTAGCACTCCGTTAACAATTACTGTAGAGTCCGGCACATATACCTCCTCACCAACGATCTTAACATTACTCATCTGCTACACCACTATCTAAGTTAAGTAGTCGCAATGATGCATATATAGTTTTAAATAACTCATTAGAATTACGTAAGTCTATAGTAGGTAAAAAGTTTTAAGAACTGTACATAAATATGTAGTGTAGATTGCGGCCGCGGTAGCTCAGTCTGGAAGAGCGCGGGACTGTGGGCTCCTAAAGGGGTGGAGATCCCGAGGTCCCGGGTTCAAATCCCGGCCGCGGCCCCACATAAATGGAAAAAGATTTTACCCCTCAATAAAGCTAAGTTGTGGTGTAGAAGCTGTGAAACTAAGCAGGTATTCAGTGGAAGCCCAAAAACTAGGTTTGAAGGTGATTGATATTTACAGATATAAAGATAAAGAGGTCTTAAGGTGCATATATAGGGGCAAGGTAATGTTGATTGAGCTATCTAGGTATAGAGACAGCATGGATTTAGAGATGTTTAGGAAGGAGCTTCAGTCTAGACTGCAAACCTAAGAGCTAGTGTTCCGTTAATGGAGGCTTCAATACTTAATCTCGTGGTTATCGGCCCTTAAGGTTTTAAATTTCCACTTAACTAATTAGCTGGTGATTTGATGGATGCCTTAATAGCACTGGCATCGTTTGGCGCTACGTTAGGTATTGCTGGCGGTGTCCTCGGATCTGCAGCAGGTATTAGTAGGGCAGCTCCTGCGGGACTTTCAGTACTTGCTGAAGAACCTGAGCAGTTTAAGTACGTTCTACTGCTTTCTACTCTACCGATGACTCAGACATTCTACGGCTTTATATTTACTTTCTACACGTTAATGATCGTTCTTCCAGCGACACAATTAACGCAGTTTAAGTCATTAGCTATTGTCGGAGTTGGTTTAATGGTATTTATAGCTGAAGCCTTCTCAGCATATTTCCAAGGGGTTGTATGTATGCAAGGCATTTTAGAGCTGCCTAAGACTAAAGGTAAGATATTAACGTCTTCACTAATCCTTGCAGCATATGAAGAATTATTTGGAATACTAGGAATGGTATTCGGGTTGATATTAGTGTTAATGACTTCCGGCCTACCTATCTAGGTGTCCCTTAATGAGTATAGAGTCCTTAAGAGATGGGATTCTATCGAAGGCTAGAGAAAGAGCAGAGGAAATCATAAAGAACGCGGAAATTAAAGCTAAGGAATTAGTCGCCAGTAGTTTGAAGGTCTATGAGGAGAGGGTTAAGGAGGAGAGCGAGCGGCGATATAGGGAGTTAAGAAGTAATTATGAGAGGATGTACAGCAACGAGTTATTTAAGTTGAATATAGAGTTACTAACACTGAAGAACGAGATCTTAAGAGACGTCAGAACAAACTTAATCAATAGACTGAAATCTATAGACCGTAACACACGGCTTCATTCCCTAAGGAATCTCCTTAAGGAGTCATTAAATAATGAGGTGTTTAAGGGTTTCAATAGGTTTAAGGTCTACGTCGTTAAATCCGACTTAGAATTAATCAATGAAGTACTGGTTGAGGAAGGTCTGAAGGATTTCGTGGAAGTTAAAACATTAGATGATATGTATCTTGGAGGCCTTATGCTTGGAAGCAGTGATGACTCACTATTGGTAGATAACACCTACCTCACCAGGCTTGAGAGAGGTTTAAACGTAATTATAGGTAAGCTTCTATCAACAGTTTTTAAGGAGGTACGTACTTGAGAGTTAATGACTTCTCAGCACTATGTGAGTTAAGGCTTAGAAGCCTAAAAGTCCTTAACATCAGGGATGTTAAGAAAGTCATTGAGTCGGAGATAGCGACACTCAACGACGTTCTAACAATCATCAACGGATACGATGTTGTAAAATGCTTATATGATTACATTAAGCTTGATGAGAGGCTAAGCGTAAATACCATATACGCTGAATTATGTAAGTGTTGGATTAACGAATTATTAAGCATCGTCGGTAACGCTTCAGCAGACCTAATTAAGTTCGTAAAAACGTACCTAACTAAATACGCGATATATACATTAGTTGATTCCATTAAATACCTACAGGTCGGAGGTTTTGAGAAGCCTAGGTCTGTATTCAAATGTTTGAATGAGTTACTAAATACAGATGATGTGAGTGATGTAATAGAAGTATTAAGGAATTGTAAAGAGTTTAACAACTCAATATTAACTGAAGTTCTATACAGCTACATCAACCATAAGTTAGATGGGATAGATTTAGGTAGATTGGAGATGGAATTTAATGATCATTACTGGAATAACCTAATTTCAGATTGCAGTAAGTTAGTAGATTCTATAAAGTTGCGGCATGTGTTGCTTACTTTAAGGGATTTCCATATATTCGATACCTCGTTTAAGAGAAAATTACTAAGAGGGGAGGACACTGACGAATTACTAAGGAAGTACGACTACTCTATATACAGATTTGTAGTAAGTAACTTAAATATAAACCTATACGATTACGTAAGCAATGTGTTTAAGTATATACTCACAACCTCCTCCCTGAAATACAGCCCACTAAGCTATGATGTTCTATTACATTACTTGCTGATTAAGGATTGGGAAGCCATTACCATGTCCTACATAATCTATAGTTTTACGAATAACTTAGGACAAACTTATGTAAAGAATTCTATAAAGGCTTTGGTCGATGTGTATGGCAGCTCACGTTAAGAAGGTAGGTATAGCAGCCATAGGTGATGAACTATATATACGCAGTATCAAGCTGTTAGGTCTGAGTAAGATCTTAATTATTGATTTAAATGCGGGTGTAGATATGGTGAGGGAAACCATTAAGGAATTTCTTGAGATGCTACTCAATGAAGGTATAGGTTTAGTTCTAGTGCAGGATACGCTTAGGGAGGTCTTTAACGAAGTTTTCAACTCAGTTCAGGCACCGAAAGTAATATATCTGCCCGATATAAGAACTTCAGATAAATTTAATGTTAAGGATTATTATCTTCAGCTACTTAGGTATTATATAGGCATATCGTTGGAGGTGTAGATATAGTGGTTATCGGTAAGGTATGGAGAGTTTCAGGACCTCTAGTGATTGCTGAGAACATGAGTGGTTCTATGATCTATGAAGTGGTCTATATAGGGAATGACGCATTGATAGGTGAGATCATAGGTATTCAAGGTGATAAAGCGTTCATTCAAGTTTACGAAGATACCTCCGGCGTAAGCGTTGGAGAGCCGGTTGAAGGCAGTGGAAAATTACTTTCAGCTGAGTTAGGTCCTGGCTTAATAGGTAAGGTCTTCGACGGTCTTCAAAGACCGTTATCAGAGTTGGAGGTGTTGATAGGTCCCTTCGTTAAAAGAGGTGTTAAGGCATCATCGTTACCTAAAGACGTTAAGTGGTTTTTCAGAAGAGAGAAGGGGTTAGAGATAGGCTCTAAGGTTGGACCCAACGACATAATAGGGTATGTTGAGGAAACACCCATAATGACTCATAAGATAATGGTTCCACATGGTGTATCAGGTTATTTGAAGGAAGTAGTAGGTGATGGTGACTATAGAGTTGATGAAGTCATAGCTAGGGTTGAGAGCGGCGGTAAAGTCTTCAACATCAAGATGTATCAGGAGTGGCCTATCAGGAAGTCAAGGCCCTACGTGAGGAGGTTAGAACCTACAGAGCTTTTAATTACTGGGACAAGGGTTCTTGACGCGTTATTTCCAGTGGCGGTAGGAGGTAAGGCAGCTGTTCCAGGGGGTTTCGGAAGCGGTAAAACAGTATTGCTTCAAACACTAACTAAGTGGAGTAGAACCCATATAAACATCTACGTCGGTTGTGGTGAGAGAGGTAATGAGATGGCTGATGCGCTACATAGCTTTAAGAAGTTAGTTGATCCATCATCTGGAAGGCCACTGTATGAAAAAGCTATATTCATTGCCAATACTTCAAACATGCCGGTAGCGGCTAGGGAGACAAGCGTCTTCTTAGGAGCAACCTTGGGGGAGTACTTTAGGGATATGGGGTATGACGTCCTCCTAGTTGCTGACTCGACTTCTAGATGGGCTGAGGCGATGCGTGAGATAAGTGCGAGGATGGAGGAAATGCCTGGGGAGGAAGGTTTTCCAGCGTATTTAGGTTCTAGACTCGCTAGCTTCTACGAAAGATCTGGGCGAGTGGAATGTGTAGGAAATCCCAGCAGGAGTGGTTCCTTAACCATATTTGGAGCTGTATCACCCCCAGGAGCTGACTTCAGTGAACCAGTTACGCAGAATACGCTTAGATATATAGGTACTTTAATATCTTTAGACGTTTCACTAGCTAATAGGAGGCATTTCCCATCAGTTAGTTGGTTATTAAGTTACTCGCTCTACGTCGATAACGTCAGTGCATGGTGGTCTAAGTTTAATACGTCTTGGAGTGAGTTGAGGAGGGAGTTCCTCAGACTACTCCAGAAGGAGGCTGAGTTAATGGAGATAGTTCGACTAGTAGGTCCTGATGCATTGCCTGATCAGGATAAGCTCATACTTGAGGTTTCTAAGATGATTAGAGAGGATTTCCTACAACAAAGTGCTTACCACCCCATAGATTCGTATTCACCTCCTGAAAAGACCTTAATGATGATGGATATAATACTCAAGTACTATAAGAAGGCATATGATGTACTCCTTCAGGGTGTACCGTTAGTTAGTATTAAGGAATTACCTATTAGAGCTAAGATCTCGAGAATGAAGGAGGTCAGTCCAAATGAGTTCAGTAAGTTCTACGTAAACATCGTCAACGAGATTGAGGAGTCGTTTAACAACTTGGTTAAGGGGGTAGTGGGTTGAACTACACACTATCCATTAAGGAATTGAGAAGTGTTTTAAGCGCTAAGGGGTCATTACTCTTCATAAAATCCATCCCCGGTGTAAGGTATAGTGAAATAGTTGAAGTTGTTTTAGAGAGCGGTGAGTCGAGATTAGGTCAAGTGATCGACGTATCTAGAGATGCAACAGTAATTCAGGTCTTCGGAGGTGTCAGTGAGGTTAACGTCAAAACATCTAAGGTTAGATTTAAGGGTGAGTCCCTTAGGATACCAGTATCTTCCGATATGTTTGGGCGGGTAATGGATGGTCTTGGGAGACCCATAGATGGAGGCCCTAATATAATTCCCGAGGATTTTCTAGATATCAACGGCGTACCTATAAACCCAGCGAGTAGGTTACCGCCTTCAGAATTTATAGAGACTGGAGTATCATCAATTGACGGTTTGCTCTCTATAGTTAGGGGGCAGAAGTTACCTATATTTAGCGGGTCTGGATTGCCCCATAACCGGATAGCTACGCAGATAGTTAGACAGGCAAGGGTTAGGGGTTCCGAAGAACGTTTCGCGGTTGTATTTGCAGCTATAGGTGTTACTTATGAGGATGCATACTACTTCATGAATTCGTTAAGGACTGCATCAACGATTGAGAACGTGGTCTCCATAATCAATACTGCCTCAGCACCCACTATAGAGAGGATAGCTACTCCTAGGGTTGCGTTGACTGTCGCAGAATTCCTTGCATGGAGGTATGATACCCACGTCCTTGTCTTAATGGTTGATATCACGAATTACTGTGAAGCCTTACGTGAATTAAGCGCTGCGCGTGAGGAGGTTCCAGGGAGGCGTGGTTATCCCGGATACATGTATACAGACCTTGCTACAATTTACGAAAGGGCCGGTAGAATAAACGGTAAGAAAGGTTCAATAACTCAGATGCCTATACTGACTATGCCTGATGATGACATAACGCATCCAATACCTGACCTCACCGGATATATAACGGAGGGTCAGATAGTCCTCTCAAGGGATTTATTTAGAAAAGGTGTTTACCCACCAGTAGATGTCCTCCTCTCACTATCTAGGTTAATGAAGGATGGGATAGGTACTGGGAAGACTAGGGAGGACCATTACCAGGTATTTATGCAGTTAGTATCTGCTTATGCTGAGGGTCAATACTTAAGAGAACTCACAGCCATCGTTGGTAGTGAGTCCTTAAGCGATAGGGATAGGAAATATTTAAACTTCGCAGACCTATTTGAGAGAAGATTTATAAATCAGGGTGAGTTTGAGAGGAGGTCTATAGAAGAGACCCTTAACGTAGGTTGGGACCTACTGGCCACTCTTCCCGAAGATGAGTTAAAACTTATAGGTGTAGATTATATACGGAAGTACCATCCAAAATATAGGTCATAACTCTTAGGTGTGTTGATGTCTCAGCAAACACTTAAGATAACTAGACCCACCAAGATGGAGTTAATAAGGCTTAGGCGTAGATTAGCCATTGCTAGGAGACTACATAAGATATTGAAGGATAGATTGGTGATTCTGTCGCAGGAATTGATCTCATTAATTAAGGAGGCAATCAGCGTGCGTGAGGAACTACATAGAAAGTTATGTGAGTGCCAAGAATTAGCGATGAGAGGATATTTAACATATCCGATAAGCGCTACCGAATCATACATCTCTAGGAGGATTTCCGTTAAGTCATTAATCGTCGGCTCGAGGATTTATGCGGGCGTTAAACTACCTTTCTATGAAGTCGATGTTGGGGAAAAAGTTCCAATCAGTTATTTTGACGCACCTCTATCTATTGAGCAATCTATAAGGTGTTATGAAGAGGCACTTAAGCTAATTACGCGGCTAGCAGAGATTGAGGAAAGCATAAAGTTAGTTGGTAATGAGGTATCACGAACTAAGAGAAGAGCTAACGCACTTGAACACTTCTTAATACCTCGAATTTTAAATACTATAAAATATTTGAGGGCGAAGTTTGAGGAAAGGGAGAGGGAGAATAAGGCTAGGATGAAGAAAATTAAGGAAATTTTAGAAGCGAGGGCTTCGTATGTCACTCAACTTTAATTTCGATGATTACCTAGAAAAATACCTGACCTATGAGTTAAGAATTGTTAATAGATATTTACCTATGAAGAGGAAGAAATTACGTGAGCTTCTCATAGAGGAACATCCACACGTAGTATGTTCCGACGGTAGCATCCATATGTTTAGAAAGGATGAGCTTAACACACTCCTTAAGTATGTAAGTGATGAGGAGTTAAATAACTTAGCTTTACCCATAATTCTTGAATTACGGGTTGATATGGATGTAACTACTGCGTTGGTGAGGGAGAAGTATGCAGTCTCAGTCATATCAAAGATTCTTGGCATTGAGCGCACAAACAATGAACTCTACCTCTACCCTCCCCACCTTTCTGAGTTAAGGAGGAAAGTAGGTACTTTAATTCAGTACTTTATCTCAACCTCAGAGATTAGGGGATAAAACATATTCTTATTCATTGAACGATCAATTTTTTACGTTTCTAGCCACTCATAAATAGGCCCTGCCCCCACACACCACCAGATCATCCATAATGGATTAGGTGATGGTGGTTAGCCGGGCAGGGCACAACAGCTACCACTTAAGTACGTCAGGTCTTTTTGACTGCGCTTTACGTCTCGCCTCAGCGATTATAGCGTCTACGTTCTGTAAGAAGTTTGTATCGAGCTTCTTGAAGAGCGGTTCAGGTTTACCTACCTTACATGGCGGTATATTAAGTAATGATTCATCGCAATTAAGTTTAATTCCATTAACATCTTGGTTTAATACCCTAAATATTCTCATCGCGGTATTAGGTATTATTGGAAATAACATTAAACCTAAAGCATAAACGCTAATGAACCCTAAGTACAGGGTCGTGGATGCATCTTCTTTATCTGTCTTTACCTTAGTCCATGGTTCCTTTGTGTTGAGGTATTGATTTCCTGCCCTAGCTAGTTCTAGGATTACGTCAGATGCTGCTTTCATCTTAGCAAAATCCATGTGTTGGCAGTAACTACGTAGTGATGAAGCGATCTTATCTCTGAATTCATAATCTATGGTGGAGTACTTTGACGCGGTAGGTACAACTCCATTATAGAATCTGTTAATGAATGTCAGAACTCTGTGTATATAGTTCCCTATATCATCGTTTAATTCGCTGTTTACTACCCTCATAAACTCAGCCCATGAGAAGTTAGTGTCCCTCTCTTCGGGCCTCATCCTAATCAACGTGAAGCGCCAATAATCAGGATCTGGTAATATCTCTAAGGCCTCGTCAATCCAAATCCCGACCCTCCTACTTTTACTGAATTTCTGACCCTCAAACATCAAGTACTCGGTTGACGATATGAGTGTAGGTAGGTTATATCCTTCACCACTTGCCAACAGCATTGCCGGCAAAATGATGGCGTGGAAAGGTATGTTATCTTTACCGATGAAGTAGGCGGTCCCTGACTCCTTGTTAAACCAATACTCATGCCACTTATCTTCAAGACCCCTCATTTTAAATAACTCTATAGTTGCTGAGACATAACCCAATAAAGCCTCAAACCATACGTAAATAGTTTTCTCATCAGCGCCAGGGAATGGTGCTTTAATTCCCCACTTATTGTCTCTAGTTATAGATCTAGGTTTTAACCCCATCTTAATCCATGAGGTGGCATAACTCCTTACGTTACCATCTAAATATTCATGCTTCTCTAGCCAATCCTTAACTAAGTCCTCAATTTTATCCAATCTGAAGAACCAATGCTTGGTTGTTTTGAAGACGGGTTTATTATGGCAGAAAACGCACTTAGGTGATATTAACTCTTCAGGGTTTAACAAACTACCGCAACTATCGCATTGATCGCCCCTAGCATCCTCATACCCGCAGTGAGGGCATGTACCAACAACGAATCTATCAGGTAGGTATATTCTATCGAAATCGCAGAAAGGTATTATCTGCTCCCTAATATCTATGAAACCTCTCTCATATATCTTCAGCATTAAATCACTGACGAATTCCTTATGCACCTCACTCTCAGTTCTTGTGTAGTTATCGTAAGATATACCCCATGCACGGAATAACTTGCTTACGTATTCATGCGCATCATCCGTAAGTTTCTGAGGCTCTATACCCTTCCTCCTAGCCTCTACTTCAATAACCGTCCCATGCTCATCACTACCGCTAACTAATACTACATCACAGCCACGTAACCTTAAATACCTAGCAAACACATCAGCTGAAAGAACGCTGCCGATCATGTTACCTAAATGCGGTACAGTATTGATGTATGGCCATGCCGACGTCACTACCCACTTATTGAAGCGCAATTAAAACACCTAATGTTGTTTATATATTCCATTAATAAATTATTTTAAGGAGTCTATGAGAGGAGTTATGAGAGGAGTAAGTTCGGTACGGAGGTTATCGCCGTATATTAAGTATCCCTTCATAGTATCTCTTCATGATCATCTTAGAAGACTTTATGGTAGTGATATACCACTTACTTATATATTGGAGTACGGTAATCAGAGAGATATAGAGCGGGCTGTTATTAGAGTAAGGTCAGCTTTGAAAAACCTGAGGTACGAGCCGACTAACTCCGAAGATGTTGAGCTTTCATCCTTTTATATTGGGTTAACGATTTCATCCATTTTAGGTAGGTGGTATCTCTATAAATACGTTGACGTTGAGTCTAGAAGATCTTATGAATACTTATTAGGTGATTCTGAAGACGTTATCGTTAAGGTAGCTAAGAGTTTTGGAATTGATTTAGAGTTTTTAGGTAGCCCCCGCGATGTTTGTGGGGAACGAGTTATAATAGGTTACGATAATTTAACATCTAAACCTAAAGTGCATTGCTTCCAGTTCAGGATGCCTATAACTACATACCTCACCGGCATTTCTAAACTGACTACCGAACGTAAGTGGAAGTTAGTCAATCAATACATTAAAGAAGGTTACGTCTACCTAAGTAAGAAGGAGGTTTCGAGGCTTCTTCAGGAATTCATTAAGCATAGGTTGTTGAATTTAATACCTGACCTAAGCGGTATACGGTTGGAGGGCAGCATAAACGAAGCCATAATTAAGTTAAGAGAGGAAGTACCTATACAGACTTCAGATTCTAGCGAGTCTTACAAACAGTCATTGAAGGTAGGTGATCAGATTGTTGAAGCGGCGCATCCACCATGCATTAGGAGCATGATCTTAGCATTGCAGAGGAATGAAAACTTAGCACATCATCAGAGATTCGCATTAGCAACGTACTTTATAAACATTGGTGCAGACGTAGAGCAGGTAGTAGACCTATTTAGACATGCCCCAGACTTCAATGAGAAGATGACTAGATATCAGGTAGAACATCTAGCTGGTTTAAAGGGTTCCAAAAGAAGGTATTCCATGTACAGCTGCGATAAGATGAAAAGTTTAGGTATGTGTGTCGCTGAATGTGGAGTTAAGAACCCTCTCACATACTATAAAAGGTTGTTGAGGGATTTAAGTAGGAATGACCGTAAAGAACCTACAGCTTAAACTCTATCCTCTCATATCCGGGGGTATTAAATCCTTTACTTATGGAGAAGATTAATATCTTCCCACCAGCCAGCACGTCGTACTCCACCCCCAGATACGCCTTCAAAACCTTAAGGCTTCCAGTAAATACCCACGTAACTGTGTAGTCGTAGTCGACATATTCAGATTCGTAAGTATCTTCATAGACGTTTACACCGCTCCGCAAATCTCCTTTAAAATTTATGTAAAACGTTATGTAGGGCCTACTTTTAAAGCCCCTAAAACCGATGTCTACACCGATAACCCTAGGAAATACCCTCCTTCCGTTAATTTTTACAACCTCATCATCTATAAATGATTGCATGTTATTTACGACTTTACTTAATTCCTTATCGAGTTCTTCCTCATTACTTAATAATCCCCAATAGTATAATCCGTCATCAACATAATCAAAAATAACTTCCTGTATGATGTCACCATTCTCACATACTACAAAAGTTCCTTGACCGTATATAGGTCTTACCGATGAATTCATAGGGATACTTTACGCTCTTCCTTAATAGTCCTTAACACAACCATAGTTGATGTGGAGTAAACCCCCTCTACATTACCTATCATATCAAGTAAGTCTGAGAGTTCTTTATGGTCCTTTACAAGAACTTCTAGAATCAACGCCCACTCACCAGTTACGTCATATATTGCCTTAACTTGCTGTAGTTCTTTCACCAAGTCAACAACCTTAGAATACTTTTTAATATCTATATCAAGAAATATCAATGCCCTCAATCTATAGCCCAACTTCGCAGGATCTACCTCAGCCACTATCTTCCTTATTAAACCTCTGTCCTTAAGCCTTCTAATCCTCATATATACCGTTGATGGGCTTAAATTCAACAACTTACCTATATCTGCATAGGTGAGGTCTGCGTTATCCTGCAGGATCTTAAGCAATTCCTTATCGATGGGGTCTAATTCATCTACTATGGACATAATCACTCCATCAAATACTGTATTTAAAACTTTAAAAATTTATTATTTCACGCTTTCGGAGCCAATAAATATTTGATTAACGTCTCATCAGCTAACTTAAAACTTATTGACAACGGTAGCTCACTACCATACTTCAGTTCAATAACGTCGGAGATACTTAGTAAGTCAGCAATCTTCATTAGATAGTCAGAATCGTATACACTTTTGGCAGGTTCCTTAAGTTCTAACTCTATTAAAGACCCCCCAGACTTAGAGAGCTTTGCCTGAGCGTTTAGGTCTGAAGCTTTAAGAACTATGGACTCCGCAGACTCAGCTATGAATTCAATGCTATCACTGCCCTCCAACTCTTTAATGACATCTCTTAATGCTGATGATAATGTTAATGCCCTTACTTGGAAGTCTAAGTTTAATTCAGGTACATTAGTTGGAGAAACCTCAATAGACCTAAACCTATATCTCTTAACTATATCACCCTCTAAGATAAATTCGTAGAATTCCTCATCAGCTGCTACTGTAACTCTCTCACTCTTCTTAGGTTTAGGGATACTTTTTACTAAACTAGTGAGGTTTAAACCTACTGACAATTCTTTAGATACATTATACTCTATAAATGATGATGAAGGTATGGTGATCTCCACCATCGATATCCTCGCAGGATCTAAAGCCCTTATGATGGCGTTATCTATGCTCATCGTTAACTCAGCTTCATCAGCTACGTTACCTAATATATAAAGCAATGTCATGAAGGTCCTTGCATTAGGATGTACAAGCCTACATAAAGACATTGTTAAACCCATCAATACAGTACTTTTTAAAACCTTATAACTTTAGATGGGTGTCTCACCGTACGTAGCGGATTAAATCATCTAGCCCTAACTCATGCAACTTTTCCTTAGTTGGAATTCCGTTACTGTCCCAGCCCCTAAGAATGTAGTACTCATCTAACATCTCATTAAACTGATCCCTAGTAACTACAGCACCCCTAGCAGCAGGGTCCGGTAGAGGGTCTTCAAAAACCCTAGGTGGTAACGTATCGTCCTTCCTACTTATTCCCTCCCTACAGTTAAATACTCTAATTAAGTTCCAAATCCTCTCCCCACACTTCAGATATTCCTCAACCGTGTAGTCGTATCCAGTAGCGTTGTTCAGCATTTCAACAACCGGTATTGGCGCAAAGTCACAGATAACTAATGAGAACGCGGCTGCCCTCTCATCCTGCACCTCCTTCACGAATTTCGCCTTACCTTTGATTGAGAATCTAGGAATTCTGCCTTCGATTTCAGCCCTAGTAGTCCAAGCTCTTTGGTGGCATGCCCCCCTATCTGATGTAGCGTAAGCTAGTGCCATCCCGTTAGAGCTTCTTGGGTCGTAGCCAGGTATCTCTAATCCTTTAACATGCATTGCAAATCTTTCAGAACCTTTACCAACTATCTTAGATGCCCGGGCAACACCTTCAGCGAGTAAGTTACCTAACCACCCATCCCTAAAGGCGATTCTCCTAATTAATTCTCTCTGAATCTTCGGTTCACCAAATTTGATGTCAAGTCCATCACAATCACTTGGGGTTAAAATACCTCTTTCACAGCATTCCATAACCCAACCAATAACGTTACCTGTTGAAATAGCATCTAAGCCTAGTTCATTACATAGGTAGACAGCCCTAGCAACTTCATGTATGTCCTTGATGCCGTTATTAGTGCCTAATAGTGCTATCGTCTCATATTCAGGTCCCCTAATATATAACTCCCCATCCTCTGTAGTGACCTTACTTAATTTACTGCAGGCTATCATACAGTTAAAACATGTCATATCTCTTACGACGCATGTACTCCGCATATAGTCGGCATATAGTTTCTCAGACCCCTCTAGAGAACCTCTCTGGAAGTTAAGTGATGGAATTATTGCATGCTCATTCATGGGTTTCACCCAATACGCTGTGCCGAACCTCCTCCTTAGCGGTATGAAGGGGTTCTCATTTATCGATTTAACAGCATCTAAAACAGCTTTTTGGAAGCCTTCAGGATTAGCTACCTCTACCTTATGTGAACCCTTAATAGCTATAGCCTTTAAATTCTTAGACCCCATTACCGCTCCAGGTCCTCCCCTAGCTGCTATTCCGTTCCTCTCCTCTTCCTTATCGAAAACTATGCACGCATACTTAACTAACTTCTCGCCGGCAGGGCCTATGACACCCACATGAGCTTTCGGATCCGTTAACTCCCTCACAGCATCTACGGCCTTACTTACGGTTAAACCCCATATCTTCGACGCATCTCTAATTTCAACTGAGTCATCATTCACCCACACATATACGGGATGTGACGCCTTACCCCTAATAATTATGGCATCGTAGCCGGCCCTCTTAATTTCAGGACCTGCAGAGCCGCCTACGTGAGAGTCCGTAAATAAGCCAGTTGACGGTGATTTCGTAACAACTACGAATCTACCAGATGTCGGTGCCCCAGTACCTGTGAGCGGTCCTGTAGCAAGTATGAGTAGGTTTTCTGGACTTATCGGACCTAAACCACCCTCTAAATGGTCTATAAGTAGCTTAGCACCTAAACCCTTCCCACCAATGAATAATTTAAGCACTTTCTCATCAATTTTGTGGAAGCTAATCTTATCATTACTTAAGTTTATATCTAGTATACGACCTGTATAGCTACTCAAGGAATTACCCACCAAGTAAAAACACTTAAAGATATAAAAATTTACGGTTAGTTATGATAAAAGCGCTGAAGCTGAATTAAGTTTTAACCACTAAGGCATCAGCTGAGACAGGTGTAATCACCGATCATTTTTCTACGCTCATCACATCATATATATTCGGCTTCCACGACTTAAAAACTAACGTATTTCCATAAACTTATTACTTATCTAATATAGCTGTAAGTGATGATGTGACGACGGTCTCCTGATTAGTGAGGAATCTTCTCTTCACTGATGTGTTTATCCAATCATTTCAGTCATTTCCTAGTAATAGTCTACATATTCAACTATGGGGTAAGTGAGTCAGCTTTAAACAATGTTAATATTAAAGTTAATTTAAAATTAACTTAGGATGGTGGTTATCGCGAACAATGAGATAGAGCATGCCGATATAGGGATATATCTTGGGGGTTGCCCTAACTGCTATGGTGCTATAAGCGATAGTAGATTAACAAATTCATTGCCCTGTACGAGCTGTATTCCTGATGTAAAGAGTGGGAGTAGCTTCGGAGAGATTATTAAGTTGATGGATAGCCTAGGAACCACTAAGGAGTTTAGAAAGCTGTACACCGCTGATGAAGAAGTTAAGGAAATGATAGCCTTCTTTGAGAAGTGTGTTGGGAGTAAACCATGGAACCTTCAGGTTATGTGGCTACGTAGATTGGTAAGGGGGGCATCATTCGCGATGATAGCCCCTACAGGGGTCGGTAAAACAACATTCGGGATCGTGTTGTCGATGTATTACGCAACTAAGGGGCTTAAGTCGTACATTGTTGTGCCTACCACTATGCTCGCCATGCAAATTGAGAAGAGGTTTGAAGACTACATAGCTAAGTCTGGTAGTTACGTTAATTACTTAGTGATTCATTCGAAGATTCCTAGGAAGGAACGTCTTCTAAGGGAGGAAAGATTAGAACGTGATGACGGTTTTCACATCCTAGTAACTACGTCCAGATATCTCTTAAAGAACTTCAGCAGAATCCTCAGACACGGATTTAAGTTCATATTTGTTGACGATGTTGATGCCGTTCTGAGGGGTTCTAAGGCGGTGGATCTGGTAATAAAGTTAGCTGGGTATGATGATTCAGACATAGAGGCTGCGTTAAAGGTTTTGAGGCTTAGAAGGAGCTTAGGTGCTGATGAAGAGATATCTAGGTTGGAGGAGATGTTGAGAATTAAGAGAGCTAAAAACGATAGAGTCGTTGTAGTTGCAAGCGCTACAGGGAACCCGAAAGGTATTAGGGTGAAACTATTTAGGGAGCTACTAGGGTTTGATGTTGGGGCAAGACCGGAGTTTTTAAGGAATGTTTACGACACCTTCTTAATACCTAATAATGACCGAAGTATTGAGGAATACGTCGTCGAGATTGTGAAGAAATTAGGTAGCGGTGGACTGATCTACGTACCTGTTGATAAAGGTATAGATTATGCTGAATATTTAGCTGAGGTACTTAATAAACATGGAATTCACAGTAAAGCCCTCCACAGCAGAAATGTTAAGGTAGTAAACGAGTTTTTAGAAGGAAAGATATCATCCTTAGTAGGTGTTGCTACATACTACGGCGTACTAGTTAGAGGTATAGACCTACCTGAAATCATAAGATATGCTGTTTTTGTAGGTGTTCCACGTCATAAAATCCCATTGAGGACTACTGCATTAGGTCCCCGTGATGTTTTAAGGTTGCTCACAATAATGAGGAGTGTGGTTAAGGAAGGCGGTGAGAAGAACGAGCTGGATAGGTTAATACTTTTGCTGCGAAGGCGGCTAACCCGTGCTTACCGAGAAGCTTTAATCAGGGCTAAGGAGGTGTTAAGCGGTGTTAGAGAGGCTGAAACAGCTTTAGAGAAGGACTTAATTAGGGCTTATGTCAAGCTTCAGGAGTATTTATCTAAGCCTGACATCATCGACGAACTTAAGAGGCATACCGAAGTTGCTGTGGTTGAGGAAGAAGGTAACTTATACGTATTACTTCCCGATGTCGCTACATACGTACAGGCTAGTGGAAGGACATCAAGATTATTTGCAGGAGGTATTAGTAGAGGACTCTCGTTAGTCATTGTGGATGATTTAAGGCTCCTTAAAGGACTGGAGTCGAAGGCTAGGTGGTTAATAGATAACTTCCGTTTTAGGAATGTAGCGGATTTAGATTTGGATGAATTAATCAATGAGATAGACCTTGATAGGAAGTTAATAAAATCCGTAAGGGAAGGTTCTATAAACCAGTTCGAAATCAGCAAAACCTACAAAGAATTCTCATCACCTATAACCGTTTTACTTATCGTTGAATCCCCTAACAAGGCTAGAACGATAGCGAGGTTTTTCGGTAAGCCAAGTTTACGCGACTATAGTGGTCTGAAGGTTTACGAAGTGAGTTTAGGTAAGTATACGTTATTAATAACTGCTAGCGGAGGCCATATATACGATTTAGTGGGTAGGTTATCTAGTATAGAAAGTATTTATGGAGTAGCTTATAAGGCCATCGGCGATGGTTTTAAATTCATACCACTGTATGCCCCGATAAAAAAGTGCCTTAAGTGCGGTTACCAATTCACAGACATGATTGATGAGTGCCCCATATGCGGTTCTAAAGTAGTTAGGGATTCAGAGTCGGTAGTGAAGTCCATGAGGGATGTAGCATATGAGGTAGACGAAGTCTTCATAGGTACTGACCCAGACACTGAGGGTGAGAAAATAAGTTACGACTTATACGTCCTACTAAAACCATATGCTAGGAGCGTAAGGAGGGTTGAGTTTCATGAAGTTACTAGGAAGGCGATACTTCAAGCTCTTAACATGCCTAGAGACGTTAATTTAGATTTAGTCAAGGCTCAGGTCGTTCGTAGAGTTGAGGATAGGTGGTTGGGGTTCTCCCTCTCATACCTTCTTCAGACTGATTTCTGGAAAAACTATTGTAGAGAGAATTTAAGGCTGTCCTCCGACCCTCGATGTGGTAACGGCTTCAACAGAAACTTAAGTGCTGGTCGAGTACAGACACCCGTACTTGGGTGGGTTGTAAAACACTATGAGGACTACATAAACAGTAAGAGGAAGTTCCTAATAATCAATCTAAGTAACTCCCATATCGAGATACCATTGCCTAAGGACTTAGAATCCATAGGAGATAGTGATGTGCTTAAGGTACTGGTTGAAGTAGTCAGCAGCGAATTGCTTGAGGAGGAATTAGCTCCCCTACCTCCCTACACTACTGACACCTTATTATCTGATGCAGCATTACTGCTTCAGATACCGGCACCTCAGGCGATGAAGTTATTGCAGGATTTGTTTGAGACGGGTTTTATAACATATCACAGGACTGACAGTACTAGGGTTTCAGATGTTGGTATATCTATAGCAAGAGAATATTTAAACACATTTCTAGGTAGTAACTCCGATAAGTACTTCGCCCCTAGGGTTTGGGGTCATGAGGGAGCTCATGAATGTATAAGACCCACTAGACCTGCAGACTTAGAGACTGTCCTCAAATTAGTTAGTGAAGGTATTTTAGAACCCGCTACTAGGTTGAGTAAGAAGCATCTAAGTCTTTATAATTTAATCTTCAGCAGATTCATAGCAAGTCAGTCAAAACCTGCAGTTATTAGGAAGCAAAAACTGCAGTTAAATATATCGTTAGTTCTTAATAACGGCACGGTCTTAAAGGTAAACGACTCACCAATAGCGTTAGAGAACCCCGTAGATATCGTTTTCGACGGATTTGCAAGGTTTTATAAGTACTTCAGGGTAAGCAGCTTTATACATGAGGGAGTCTACGAGGTTTTAAAAGGTAATTTTAGGTTAGTTGTTAGGGGTTCTACGCAGTTATTAACTCAGGCCCGCTTAATAAGTATGATGAAGAAGGAGGGAATCGGCAGACCGAGTACCTACGCTAAGATTCTAGAAACTTTATTTAAACGTAATTATGTAATAGAAAGTAGGAGAAGAGGTTATTTAATACCCACACAACTAGGTGTTAGGGTGTATTACTACCTTACGGAACGTTTCAGCTCTCTAGTCTCAGAGGGTAGGACTAAAGAGTTGGAGAAGAAGATGGATATGATTGAGGAAGGTAGTATACGCTATATGGACGTACTTAACGAATTGTATGATGAGCTATTTAGTCATAAATTGGTGAAGGTGCTATCTTGAGTAGCGGGTTAATGTTAGCAATTCTGCATATGAACGTCGACATAGGTGTTAAGGAATTCGTTAAGTGTGTTAAGGAATTCATAGCTAATTCTAAGAGTAAGGGTGCTCAGGCAGTCGTTTTTCCCGCTCCTTTACATCCACTGATAGATGTATTAAAGGGGTCTAAGAGGTTTTCAACTTATGAGTCATCTACGACGGAGCTAATCAACAAGCTCCTAGATCTTAGTAATGAGTCATTAATGTACTTAATAATAACACCTATTATCTACAGGGCTGGTAGTAGGAAATACCTCACTACAACACTTATAACTCCCCACGGGAAGACCTACAATGTTAAAAAAGTTTTTGGTGAAGGTAATTTAAACGTAGTTGTGAGTCCCGGTAAGGAGGTTGAGGTTTTAGACGTAGGTGGTGTAAGGCTTTGCTCTCTGGTAGGTTCCGACATCAAGATTCCAGAGGTTGCTAGGTTATGTAATTACTTAGGGTCTGACGTAATTTTATCAGTGCAATTACCTAAATTATCAGCATATAGAGATGAAGTTCTTAGATCTATATTGATTACTAGGGCTATTGAGAACTCCATACCTATTATCAACATAGGCAGTTATGTTGAGGACGGGATTAACTTAATTCCAACTCTACTAGTTAGCAGTAGTGGTGAGATTATAGATATGTGCAACGATTTTGAACCCAGCGTTTTCGTAGTAGAGATTACTAAGAGAAACGTATTATCTGATAAAACTATAATTAAGTATTTAAAAAATGTTATTAGGTTTTTAATCGTCTAGTTTTAACCTTCGACAGGACCTATTACTTGCTTACCTACTAGTTTATTGATCTTTTCAACCTCTGCATCAACTAGTTCTTGAATCTTCTTAATGTCCTCATCAGTTAGATGTCTGAATCTTCCCTGGAGCCTTAAGTACTCCTTAACTGGCTTCCTCTTGGGTACCGGTGTTGTTACTCTGTAGGTGCCGTTCTCATATTCGTAGTTAACCCACATACCAGTTAGTACTGCTAGCTTTAATACCTCTATACCTTTTTCTGGTTCGATTCTCCATCCAGGTACACAGCTGCTTAATACGTGCATTAACTTAGGTCCTTTAATGGATAATGCCTTCTTAACCTTAGCGTATAGGTCCGTTGGGAATGCTGGAGTAGCTGTTGCTGCGTAGGGTACGTTATGAGCTACTGCGATCGCTATTAAATCCTTCCTCTTCTTAGGCCTCCACTCACCACGCCATACCTTACCTACTGGTGTGGTAGTAGTCCAAGCACCTAATGGGGTTGCACCACTTCTCTGAATACCGGTATTCATGTAGGCCTCGTTATCATAACATATGTAGAGGACGTTGTCCCCCCTTTCTAGAGTGCCTGAAAGTGCTTGGAAGCCGATGTCGAACGTACCGCCATCACCACCCATAGCGATGACATTTATGTCCTTCTCTTTAGGTATCTCTCCCCTCCTCTTGAGGGCTTCGATAGCTGCAGAAATACCTGAGGCGACAGCAGCCGCGTTCTCAAATGCTACATGGATCCACGGGATTCTCCAAGCACTGTGTGGGTATACTGTCGATGTTATTTCACCACAGCTTGTCGGCATCGATACTATAGTATCTTTGCCAGCAGCCTTGAGTACGTGTCTGAAAGTTATGGCAGCTGCGCATCCCTGACACATCCTATGTCCGGACGCTAGGAATTCCTCTTTAGGTAAATCCCAAACTGTTATGGGTTTGCTCATTCTCTCACCCCGATAAAGATAGGTTCCTTAGGAACTTCCTTCGAATCCTTATACTTAAGTAGGACATCAACCATTTGCCTTACGTTATCCATGGTTAGTAGCCTCCCACCTAAACCAGCTATATATCCTAAAGTCCTTACATCTAATCCAGCCTGCTTAATGGAGCATGCAACATCACTGTGTAGGAAACCTCCAGTAGGTGAGCCGGGAACTAATGCCCTATCCATAACACCAACTAACTTAACGTTGCTTAATGCCTTAGCAACGTCTTCGGCTGGGAACGGCCTGAAGAGCTTGACTCTCAACGCACCTACCTTAATGCCATCCTTTCTAGCCCTATCTACGTAAGCCTTAATGGTTCCCATGAAACTACCCATACCCACTATAGCTACTTCAGCATCATCTAGCCTGTAAGTCTCTATGGCTGAGTAACTCCTACCGAACTTCTTAGCGAATTCAGCAACTGCTTCATCGAATACTGCTCTAGATCCCTTCATAGCCTCCCATAGTTGACGCTTAAATTCGAAGTACCAGTTAGGATCTCCGACAGGACCCATGGTTACTGGTTTGTCAGGGTTTAACGTCACCCAAGATCTTCTCTTAGGTGCGAAACTTAGGGCTTCTTCATCATCTACTATCTCAACAGGCTCTACCACGTGGCTCTGTATATATCCATCCATTGCTGTGATGACTGGCAATAACACTCTAGGGTCTTCAGCAATTCTGTATGCTAGGAGTATTTCATCGTAGGCCTCCTGGTTAGATGATGACATCATCATGATCCAACCTGAGTCGTTTACAGACATAAAGTCACTATGGTCGTTCCATATGTTTATAGGTGCTGATAAAGCTCTAGCAACTATGGTTAACGCCATCGGTAATCTGACGTATGCCATTATGTAGAGTAATTCGTTCATCAATGCTAGGCCTTGAGAACATGTAGCGGAGTAGCTCCTAGCTCCAGCTGCTGCAGCTCCGATAGCAACACTCAGTGCTGAGTGTTCAGACTCTACGTGTAGGAACTCAGCATCTAATTCACCGTTGGCTACGAACTCACTTAACCTTTCAACTATAGTTGTTTGCGGTGATATCGGATAGGCAGTAATAACCTCTGGTTTACATGCCTTAACCGCGTATGCTACTGCATAATTTCCTCCTAATGGAAGTACTTTACCCATCTAGATCACCTCTTCAACCATAGCTATAGCTTTAGCCGGACATTCATTAGAGCATATACCGCATCCTTTGCAGTGTTCATAGTTGACTTTATATGTGAGTTTGAATTCCCTTCCAGCCTTAGTCTTGTAGGGTTCACTGACCTCCAGTATTGCGCCTTCCGGGCAGAACGTCCAGCAAGTCCTGCATCTAATACATTTCTCCTGATCTATTTCAGGTCTTAGGGTTCTCCACTCACCTGTCTTATATTCAACGCTGTTGCCAGGGTTTAGAATTACTACACCTATAGGTAGCTGCTTCCAGCCTGGTAAACTCATCTTACTCCACCTTCACAAACTCGTATGCCTGCTTAATAAGCTGTACGTTGGGCTCTACTAACCTAGATGGGAATCTATCCTTAACAGCTTCAGCAACAGACTCTAACGTAAGTATATGTGTAGCAGCTATTAAAGCGCCTACCATAGCGGTATTCACTATAGGTGCTTTGAGGATATCCATAGATAGCTTAGTGGCATTGACGACTGCTATTTTAATGTCGCTCCTCTTAAATATCTCCCTAACCTCACCAGCTGACTTAGCAGTGTTGACTATTAGATAACCACCACTCTTAAGTCCAGCACCAAGGGGTTTCGGATTTACAAGTAGGTGTGGGTCTGCCACCACTACGGCATCGGGTTCAACTACAGGTGACCTCTCAAAGATCTGTTGACGGTCAATTCTATTATAAGCTATAACTGGGGACCCTCTTCTCTCAGTACCGAACGTCGGTATTGACTGAGCGTAGAAGCCGGATTTAATGGCTGCCGTGGCAGTTAGGTCAGCGGCTGTCACAATACCCTGTCCTCCTCTCCCGTGCCACCTAATTTCAAACCTGCTCAAAATTTACACACCAAGTTTAAATCTTTAGATAGCTATTTTAAATATTAATGGTTTTTCTAATATGGTATAGGTGTTTCGATGAGCGAGCTAAGGAAAGTGATTAAGTTGAGGGTTAAGTCTCTAAACGACCTTGCGAGGATGGCTGCTTCAGTAATCGCCATAGGTCAACCAACGTATATAATTAGGATTAAGGATGGTGGGAAGGTCATATACGGTTTACTGGCTGTCTTTAGGGATTACTTCAATTTACATGGGATTCCGTTACTATATTACTACATCGATGAACACGGAGGTATTGAAGGGAACTATATGTTGATTAGAAGTGATGAAACCGGTGAGAAAGTGGAGGTTAGTAAAGGGATTAAACCTACGTATATATCAATTCCTATCGTAGACCTTGCCGAATTTCCTGAATTCCTAATTTAACTTTAAATTTTTATTAGCGTTAAATATTTTGATGTCGAGATGATGACGCCGACGTAGCCTAATGCGGTGATGATGGGATGATGTACTGATTTCGTACGAAATAAATTTAAATTAACTCAGTAACTTAATATTTGTAGTGCGTAGGGCCCGTAGCTCAGCCAGGTAGAGCGGCGGACCCAGTCAGCCGAGGCTCTTAACCCGTAGGTCCCGGGTTCAAATCCCGGCGGGCCCGCCACACAACAAAACTACCTCATAAAAGTCTCAAGCTTTACTGTACCGGCAATGTCATCCCAGGTGATGCTGAAAGGTATTAAGACTTGCTCAAGTATGGATTTAACGTAGTCTAGGTAGGACTCCACATCAACGTCATCAACCTTAGCGAGCTGTATAGCTCTAACCTTATCCTTCGACCTTACCTTTACGTAAAGTATGACATCTCCTCTAGTTATGTTTACCCCGTTGTTGATTAGCTGATTAGCTGCCTTCACATGTTGAGGTGTTGTCTTCACATACTCTGAAGGATCTTTATTTAAGGTTGTTCTATATGCAACTTCGTCGAGGGTGAATGACCTGTCTTTAAGTTTTACGTATAGATCATGTACTTTAAGTCTTAGGAACTCCTTAACGTCCTCCATGCTTTCAGGAGTGTTATTAAGTTTAGATAATGCGTTAACGACCTCTATGAAGGTCTCCTGCAGTATTTTAGGGACGTTCCTCTTCTTACCCATTAAACCCTTAACGTCGATGCCTCCCCCGTCCTGAAGACCTAGATAATTCTTCTTCAATGCGAAGGCTACGAATTTATAAGTCTTATCTAACTCGAGGTCTAAGCCAAAGTTACTTACAACCCAATCCCTTAACTTCTGCAGTGAGTCCTCACTAGGATTCCAAAGGAATAGTGAGTCAGTATCCCCATATAGAACTTTAAGACCTAACTCCTTAGCCTTAGCTATCGTTGAGGATATAACGTATCTACCTATTGCCGTTACAGACTCAGCAGCTGAGGGTGTATAGAAGGGAAACTTAGCGTGTCCGAAGACACCATAACTGGCGTTTATGTAAACCTTCATAGCTCTTTGGACAACTTCATACCAACTCTTAAGTTCCTGTCTGATTTGTGGGGATTTAGATAACTTCTTATAGATCTTAACCCTGAAGTCCCGAAGCAAACCCACAATCTGTGAAGTTATTCCAGCGACATCAACACATACTTTATGTATTGTATCGCCTTTCTCATCCTTTATATCGTAGAGTTTAGTGCAGCGCTTCTCTAACGGATCTATAGTTTCGTAACTTATGTTCCACTTCTTTATTATACTGGGGTACAGTGATGCGAAGTCCGCCACAACTACGTTGAAGTACACCCCAGGTACCGGGTCAATAACTATAGCACCGGCATATCTCTTCCCCCCTATCTTAGCTGCTGTAACTACTTTACCCTTAACACTTAGTAAATCCTCCTGATTAGGTATTAGATAGCCTCTCTGCCTATGCTCCCAAAACATTAGGTTCTTGATCCACGCAGAAACCTTCCTCCGAGTAACGTCCTCTATACTCATTTTAGCTAGACGTGATATTAGAATTATTAACTTCCACACCAGTTCATCGTCAAACATCGTTAAGTTGAGCGTCAGCCACGCATCCCTGAAGTTATACTCCACCAGCTTTGTAAGTGGTAAGTCGCTTACGAAGGTGTCAACCTCAACTTTAGAAACACCTATTAACGCTCCAGCCACAGCATCTAAGGTCTTCTCCTTATATCTGCCTTCGAAGGCGTAGTTCTGAATAGCCTCAATGCTGAAGAACTTATATAGGTCTACATGGAAGCCGTGTCTCACACCTATGAAGTCTCTCACCATTTCAAACGGAATGAAATCAGCATCAATACCTAGCAGTAAAGCTCTATTCATTAAGTAGTATAGGTCGAAGTTATCTCCGTTGAACGTCACTATTAATGGATAATCATTAACCACTCTAAATAGCTCTTTAATCATAGCTTCCTCGGAGTCGAATAATTCAACTACCGCGTCGTCCGGCAGGTCATGCTTGCTGCCTAATTCTACGTTCGGTCTCCATAGAACCAGCACTTTCTGGAGGCCATCATTAGAGACTAATGCAATACTTATTATTGGGTACGAGGGTTCTTCAGGGTTCGGTACCCTACTCCTGTATGGTGTGAATACCTCAATATCTATGGCTAACCTTCTAATCTTAGGAGGTCTTAACTCATAGATAGGCATCATGAGATGTGCAAGTCTAAGCACATCAGGGCCTTCATCCTTAAAGTACTTGCTTACGTTATTAAGGAGTTCGTCACTAAGGTCTAGCCTAACCTGCTGTATCTTAACTTCATGTATCGAATACATCATACCCGGTATTAACCCAAGGTCGAAGATGTAGTTATCGTGATACTTTATCTTTGCCTCCCAAGCCTTAGGCACTAAATCCCTTAAACGGGGTACTGCCTGAGGATCCTTCACAATAATCTTAGTCAATACAACCTTCTTACCGCTTAATAAATCAACCTTCTCAACTAATTCAGTGCCGTGGAATGATTTATCGGATACTATACCTTTATTACTTAAAATCTTATCCGGAGGGAGGTCTGTTATGAAGTACGGCTTATGGCCTAAGGAATCATACCATATATAGACCATATCTTTCGAGTCGCTATAGAACTTAAGGTACGCCTTCCCTAAATCCCCAGAATAGTAAGAGCCAAGTAAAAACGAGTCATCAACATCCCTTACCACTTCATACTTATTAGAGTGTAGAACAACTTTAACGCAGCCACTACACCTCCTCAAAACTTTTACATGAACTGAGTCGAAACTAAACTTAACTACATCATTACTAACAGGATCGCATTCCCTAACGTACTGAAGTAAACTTCTATACTTACCCCTACCCATAATAGCTCTCTAACCACCCACTAACCAATTAATAACGAGCATAATTACTTTATAAAACCTCCATACAAATAGCATAATGAAGCCTTAAACCTCCGAAAGGGCCCGTGGCCTAGCCAGGATAAGGCGCCGGCCTGCGGAGCCGGAGAACCCGGGTTCAAATCCCGGCGGGCCCGCTACAGTTAGGCTTTAAGTCCTTATACATTAATTTACCATGTATTGACATAATCGTTATACTTGAAGGTAGTGGTATTGGGAGTTGGTTTGGTTTAGTTGTCTACATCCCTATAGCTTATAGCACACATCTATATCTGTAGGTTAAGCTACCTCCATAAACGCTTAGATACATCTTCCATGCAGTATTAGCGAGGATTACATAAGTGTTACGTTTTAGAAAACACCTAATCTATTAATCTTAGATAGGACAAACTATTTAATGGGCGTTCATGATGTCCAGGTTATGTAGGTTGCTTAGCTTTACAGTTTTGACGTTCGGTATTCTAGGTATGTTCGGTTCTTTCTATATTTTCGGACTTAAGGCTGTTACAACCTCCCTTGCTCGAGATATGATCGGGAACGCTATATTGCGTATAGCTAATTTAAACATAACTGCATATGAAGGCATTAAGGTTGTGGATGAATGGCTTGACTTACTATCATCTTTGTCGAATAAGTTATTGATTCTTCTCTTAATTTACAGCCTGTTATTGATATCGTTCTCTACCGTGGTGATTAAGAGTTGCTGTAAGAGATTGTCGTAAGACCGTATTTAATGTTCGATTAGTTGTACATGATTGTGTTAGGATTAGAGTTATAGTTTATTAGATGAACACTTATTTGGTGGTGATGTGGTGGGGAGAAATTCCTTTACATATGTTGCGCTTTTAATTATTTTAGTAGCCTGCGTTATAACTCCTACAGCATTCTATGTGAGGAATTTAATGGAGGTTAATTTGAAGGGTGTAATTGATGTTAAGCCAAGTACTAAGATAATAGATGTTGAATTTAATGTGGATAGTGAGGAAGGCGAGAGGTCGGTAAGTCTAGGCAGTCTTTACATTCCTTCAGGTAACGTAGTCGTTAGGGGTAAATTAACTAGTTATGAGGGTAACTTCACCTTAATCTTAAGCGGTGAGCTATTACTTAGGTCTGGTACACATAGCTATAAGATCTTAATGCCTTGCTTAGCCAGTATTGGAGGGCACTGCTATAGGATTATGATGTTAATACCTGGTTATGATGCGCCATTAACCGTTACTGAAGGGGATTATAATGCAACACTTACGCTTAGATGGAGTGCTGGAGGTGTAGGTAAATTCAGCTTAAAGCTAGTGTTAGAGTTCAGTGAATCTGTATCGAATACTGCCTCTATCTCCGTTATAGGGGTTAAACCTGGAAGTACTGATGGTTGGATAGTTGCTGAAAACTCAACTAGGAGTTACTCTATGCTTGCAAGCCGCGTCAGCCCTACATCTACCTTAGTATGGGTCTGGATATTTGACCCCCATAATGTTAGTGACTATTTACTTACACTTGAAGTTGTTGATGTTGCTTCCGGTGATGCGGTTTCTGAAAGCATCGTTAATATGTTTAGAGATGGTGTCTACTGGAGTGTGTTGGTTGAGGTTAATGCATCTACCTTAGATAGGTATCTGATTAGGGCTACCTTTAAGGATGTGGTGATGGGTGTAATTATTGATTGACTCACCGCTTCATATGAGCTCAACATAGGTATATGAGGAAAAGCACCTACCTAATGTTACAATACGCTAGCTTAGGTTTGACCTTACTTCACACTTTAGCTTTACCAACATTAGATCATTAAAAAGTATGCGGTATACGAACTTCACTTTGTAGGGTCTGTTTGTAACCCCAATCTACTAAACATTTAATACTGCTTTCACAAATATTCCTTAGTTGATGAGTATCTATCTTTGATGGTGGCTCGACCTAATGATTAAGATGTATGTGGAGAGGTCTAAGAGTAATAGCGGTAAACACATGTCTAGAAGCTTATACTTAGTTGTTGACAGAAATTGCAGTAAGTTAGACATTAAGCCGAGAGCTTCAAGGCCTGTACGGCCCCTATACGTGGATGGTGAGGCTTTCGAACATGAGGTCGAGGTACCTAAGGAGTACTTCGCGGTTCAGCTACGGTTCGTTAAAGGGTTGAGGGGAAGAGTTAAGGGTGAGTTTTTAGTCTTTAATTCTGCTGGTTCTGTTGTATGTAGAGCTGTATATAGGAAGCTGAAGGTGAGGGCCTTAAGATGTAGTGATAAATCGATTTTAAACATCCTCACATGTGTGTGTTCTCAGCTCAAGATTCCGGTGAAGAGATATGCAATCATTGGGAGATGAGGAGTTAAGAGCTAAGGTCTCTAAGTCGTTGAGGGTTTTCAACTTCTTCATATTTCCGAGGACTATATACCCTGATGTGATTAACTTACTGAAGTCTGCCAACATAGTTAGGTTAGTTAGGATATATGAAATTGATGGTGATAGGAACTACTATTTACTAGAGCCTGATGTCTCGGTATGTAACCATTCATGTTCGTCGAAGTGTCACTCAGAGAATAACTTGAAGGGGAGATGTTACGTCGAGTGCTTCAACATTTGTAGATCTTCAGTCATTGATACGATCTTAAGTAATTTAAGTCATTACTTATAAGAACTTAATTTTAGATCGTTAGTTTGGATGAACGTAGTGGAGGAATTCAAGCAAGTAATTATTGTGAGGAAAGACCTACGCATGAGTAAGGGTAAGTTAGCCGCTCAAGTAGCTCATGCTGCAGTTGATTCAGTGCTGAAGGTTTTGAGAACTAAGCCTGAGTGGGTATACCTATGGGTTGAGCAAGGTCAGAAGAAGGTCGTTCTAGCATGTGCATCAGAATCGGATTTATTAAGGGCTTACGAGGAATTCAGTAAGTTAGGGCTGCCTACATCTCTAATATATGATGCAGGGAGGACTGAGTTACCTCCTAACACATTGACTACGTTAGGTGTAGGTCCTGCACCCTCTAACATCCTGGATAAAGTTTCGAAGGGATTTAAGCTCCTTTAAGTGATTTCAGTGATTGAAGCACCCACTATAGATAAATTGTTGGGTATGGATTACTACGTTTATGAAGGACTTAATCTAGGTGATGTTTTAGAGTTTAGGAAGTCGCCAAACACCTTTAGGGTTTTCGAAGTTTCTTTAGATGGTGTTAAAGCCTCCTTCAACATATGTTTTGAAGGCGACGTAGCTGAAAAGCTCACCAGCAAGTACGTACACTACGTACTGTGTAAGGAAGGGGTTGATACCTTCTACGCCATCCAACTACTTAAGAAGTTCTTTAAAGCAGATATAGGATATGCTGGATTGAAGGATAGTGACAGTTATTCATGCCAATTTATCTCACTAAACACTAATAACTTAAGGAATTCAGATGGGCTTATAAGGGCTAGTTACTCATTAGGACCTCTGAGGTTATGCTTCTACAGAAGTAGCCACTACCCTGTTAGGAGTGGTTACTTACTTGGCAACCTGTTTAACGTGTTTCTTAACTTTATAGCGCCTCAAAACGTGGTTATGGAGAGGTTAAGGGGCGTTGAGGACTTGCTTAAGTCGATGATGCTACCGAATTACTACGGCTATCAAAGATTCGGAACTATTCGACCGATCACCCATCTAGTCGGGAAGGCAATCGTAAGGAGGGCTTGGGATGAAGCTACTAGGCTTATCGCGGGGGCTCCTCATGTATTGGAGAGTGAGAGTGTTATCAGAGCTAGGGAGGAATTCGAATCAGGTAATTTTAGGAAGGCATATAAGCTATTTTCAAGCGATTACTGGATTGAACGCATTGTCTGCAGGGCGATGATGATGTATGGAGACCCCCTTAAGGCTATTAATTCCTTACCTATAGAAATTCTTAATTTCTACGTAGAGGCTTACCAATCCTACCTATTTAATAAGGCTTTAAGCAAAGCATTAAGACATTTAGGTGGAGTGGAAAGTGTTAGCAATACCTGTGAGACGCTAATCGTTCCCGGCACTAATATGGCTTTACGTGACGGTATTTGTGAGTCATTCGTGCGTGAGGTTATGAATGCTGAGGGGGTAGAGCAGCAGCACTTCCTAGTTAGAGATTTAAACATCAACTGTAGGAGCTATGTTAGGGAATCCACCTTCAAAGTTAAAGATTTAAACCTAAACTTCGTAACAGACGGTGTTTGGATGGAGTTTATGTTAATAAGGGGGTGCTACGCTTCAATACTGCTTAGAGAGCTTTTTAAGGGCACCGCGTATTGAAAAATGCCTAGTAAGTTAGGCCTGTAAAGTAAGGTATAAAAATTCTATTTATTGTAATGAGTTATTTTATTGAATTCCTACTCTTCCTCTTTCTTACCAGGTTCCCCAGGTTTCTTACCTACGTCCTTACTTCTCGCAGCTGCTATTACGTCATCTATCCTTAAGATCATTGCTGCAGCTTCCGTACCTGCCTTCAATGCGTTGACTTTAACTGCTAGGGGCTCTATAACACCTAACTCACTCATATCAGTTATCTCGCCTGTGAATACGTTCACACCGTACTTATACCCTCCTTCTTTTTTATGCGATGCTCTAAGCTTCATGATATATTCTACTGGGTCTAAACCGGCATTCTCAATTAACGCTACCACAACACCCTCAAGGGCTTTAGCGAAGGCCTCAACCGCTAATTGCTCCTTACCACCAATCTTTGTCGCTAAGTCCCTTATATATGAGGCTACCTCCATTTCGAATGCGCCACCGCCATAAGTTATTAGAGGTAACTTAATTACATCAGCTACTACGCATAAAGCATCCCTAAACGACCTTTCAGCCTCATCAACAACTCTTTCTAAACCTCCTCTTATCACTATGCTTACCGCTCTCGGATTCTTAGTGCCCTCAATAAATACCATCTTATCCTCACCGATCTTCCTCTCCTCTACTAGCTCGGCGTATCCTAAGTCCTTCTCAGTAAGGTCTTCTATGTTACTTACTATCCTTCCTCCAGTCGCTCTCTCTAGTTTCTCCATATCGGATCTCTTAACCCTCCTTACGGCGAGTATTCCCTTCTTTGCTAGGAAGTGTTGTGCGACGTCATCGATGCCTTTCTGGCAGACAACTACGTTAGCCCCAACAGCAACTAACTTATCGACTAGGTCCTTAAGGATGTTTTCCTTCTCCTCAATAAACCTCCTCATCTGAAGTGGGTCGCTTATCCTTATCTCAGCATCTATTTCAGGTTTTTCGATCTCTAGGGG
Organism: Sulfolobales archaeon; assembly: GCA_025058345.1. Taxonomy (GTDB): domain Archaea; phylum Thermoproteota; class Thermoprotei_A; order Sulfolobales; family NBVN01; genus DTCV01. Next base: position 128,725 of record JANXEN010000001.1, on the reverse strand, counting down.
TGCGTCAATTAGTGCGATTTTAGCTTTCTCAACTCTCTTAGGCATACCTGGGTGTACTACTTCCTTATCTAGGACTACACCATAAACTAACTGCGAATCAGCTAATGAAGCGCCATGTTTCTTAATTATCTGTATGTTATCGAGGTCGACGTACCATTTATCACCCCTTAACTCAGCAACCTGCTTAACGGCCCTAACAGCGACTCTCGCGAAAGTATCTCTAACTCCATGCACTGCCTTACTAGTTAGAGCTGTAGAGGCGGCACGCGCTAGGAAATCCTCATCGCTTATGCTTACAGGCTTAGCAATCTTATTTGCGTAGCTAACAGCGTCTTCTAAGGCCTTCTTATACCCGTTAATTATGATTGTTGGATGTACATCCTTAGTCAGTAATTCCGCAGCACTCTTGAGCAACTCACCTGCGAATATAACAGCTGTTTTAGTGCCGTCTCCAACCTCATCATCCTGACCCTTAGCTATCTGAACCAACATCTTAGCTGCTGGGTGCTGAACATCCATCTTATCCAATATTGTTGCACCATCATTAGTTATCGTTACATCACCTAGAGTATCGACCAACATCTTATCCATACCTCTAGGACCGTAAGTAGTCCTCAACATCTCCGCAATGGTTACAGCAGCCATCATGTTAGCCCTTAAAGCATCTGCACCGGTTGTCCTGCTACTGCCTTCCTTAAGTATTAGAACAGGTATACCAGTAGGACCAATAGCTCCTACAGCTTGACCACTCTGACTCATACTCTAATCCCTTGAATTCTATTTCAGTGACTTCTATATAAGCTTTAATGAACAGCGATAAGGGCTATCCAAAGATAATGAAGGATAAACATATTTAAGGCTGTGTACCAAACTCTTCTTTCAGGGATTGACGTGGGGAAGGTAAGGACATCAGCTGTAAAAAGAACTGCTGAGAAGCTATTTGAACAACTCCAAGATAAAGTTACTACAGATTTTAATTCGAATAAGGAGTTAGTTAAGAGTAACGTGTACGTTAAGTCTAAGAAGTTAAGGAACCAAATAGCTGGTTACCTGACACGTCTTGCTAACATGAAGCTGGAGAGCACAGCAGGTACTGCAGAAACTCAGGGTCAGTGATTTTGAGGGTTGTACTCGAGTTTTTAGGTGTTTTACGACGTGAATTAGGTTTAAATAGTGTTGAGGTCTCTATAGAGGGTTTAAATAACTGTAATTTGAGAGACCTACTAATTTATTTGCATAAAGTATATCCTAAGATGTCTTCAGCTATAGGCAGTGATGGAACGCTAAACACTTCCTACATCGTCTTCATTAACGGTGTTGACTTCATGGTTGTTAACGGTTACGATTATGTGGTTAAGGACGGTGATAAACTTACGTTTATACCTATAAGTCATGGCGGTTCATACGTCCCTGATGTTAAGGAAGTGTGGAGTAATTTACGTGGTGAGTTAGGTAAGGTAGTCTTATCAATCTATGAGGTAAGTTACGATGATGCGTTAAAGCTGGTGAGAGACTTAGATAAGTTTCAGATTGAGGACTGCATCACGCAGATATTGCCGTCAACTCTCATAATATCTGATAAACAACTCCTCCTCGCATCACTTCTGACTTTTAAAGCCATTGATGAGGGTCGGAACTTAAGTAAGAAGCCCTACATAGAATTCTTACTTAGGCTTTTTTCGAATAGGCAGATATTCGAAGTCGTAAATAAATTAAAAGAAATTAAATCAAGCAGCTACCTACTTATAAGGGTTTGTAGGGGTTCTAAAAGCTCTGGTTTGTACTTACCTACAGCATTTTCTGAAGTAAATCCTTCGGAGTTGGTGAATCGTTACAACCTTGAAGCTCTAGGGGATGTCGTCAATGTTTATGGTATTCCCGAGCATATAGGCTTAGATTTTAATAAGGTGCATTCACTTATATTAACCAAGATCTCATTGTTTCAGTACATCTCGTAGTCGGAGCTATTTAATTCACGTGCGCGTTAAGCTGTTATTCAGCGTTAATAATGTTTAAATACTTAATAACGAGTTTGTAACGGTGTGTAGTTGATGAGTTTAGACCTTGTGGGAAAGATAATCGCTAATGCTAAAGGGGAGGGTAGGTATAAGTTACTTGAGCACGAAGCATACGACGTCCTTAGAGTTTTCGGCCTTCCAGTACCTAAGGCAGGTTTAGCTAAGAGCGCTGAAGAAGCCGTTCGACTATCTGAAAGTATTGGATACCCGGTAGTTCTTAAGGTTGTAAGTCCAGATATAGTTCATAAATCTGACGTCGGTGGTGTTATCGTAGGTCTCAATAACTCATCCGAGGTTAGAGAGGCCTTCAACAAAATCTTTAAGAACGTCGGTGAGAGAGCTCCAAACGCGAAGGTGTACGGAATTTTAGTTCAGGAGATGGTTCCAAGCGGGTTAGAGGTCATAGTCGGTTCTACTAAAGACCCTACCTTCGGTCCGTTAATACTCTTCGGGTTAGGAGGTATTTTCGTTGAAGTCTTAAGGGATGTTAGCTTCCGTATAGTACCTCTAACTCATCACGATGCTGAGAACATGATCAACGAGATTAAGTCGGCTAAAATACTTGAAGGTTATAGAGGGCAGGCGCCTAGGGATAAGAAGGCATTAACTGAGATACTTATCAAGCTCTCTAAGTTCGTTGAGAGCGTTGGTGAGGTTAAGGACGTAGACCTTAACCCTATAATGCTTTACGAGGTGGGTAAGGGAGCTAAAATCGCGGATGCTAGAATAATACTAGGGTAGCACTCCACATGGCTGAGGAAGAGTTACTTAAGCAGATCACTGAATTAAGGGATGAGTTAAAGAGGTTAGAGGAGTATAAACTAAATATTAGGCAGAGGATAAGTGAGTTAAAGAGCCTTAAGTCAAAGTACTTAGAGACTATAAGGGCATATAGAGATAAGATTGAGGAAATTAGGAAAGCTATAAAGGACTTAGAGGTTAAGAGGAACGAGGTAATAATTAAGAGAAGGGAACTCATCAGTAAGTTAAGAGACATAAAGAACGAGTTCTTCAGTAAGAGGAGGGAGTTCAGCGAATTAAGTTCCTTCAGTAAAGTCTCTATAGACTCCCTAAGGAAGAAAATAGATTCAATGGAATGGAGGATCATAACTGAGTCTCTCCCTATTCAGGAAGAGAATAAGATTATTAAAGAGATTGGCAGGTTGGAAGGAATGTTGAGTAAAGCTTTAGAAGCGAAGAAGTTAAGTGGTGAGTTATTGGATTTAAGAGCTCAGATATCTTCACTAACTATTGAATTAAATGAACTTAATAATGTTTTTGATAAATTAACTTCAGAAATAAATGTACGTAGAGAGGAGATAAGAAACATAAATAAGAGTAGGGATGAAATTAAGCGTAAATTAAGTGAAGTGAGTGAGGAAATCCGTAACTTAGTTCAAAGCTTGATAAACACAGCATCTAAGATTAACGAGTTGAGGGAAAGGTATGCTTCTCTAAATCAAAAGTTAAAGGAGGTCCGAATAGCTAAAACTAAGGCTGCTGAGGAGAAGATAATTGAGGAGAAGAAGAAACTTGTTGAGGAGAAGAGGAGGAGGGGGGAGCGTCTAACATTCGAGGATCTGAGAATACTCTACGGAGAATATCATGAGCAGCTCTAAGAAGATAGCAATAATAGCTATTGACTTCGACAACGACATCAGTAAATTAGGCGTCAACACACCGATTGTAGGGTATGGTAACGTACTTAAGGTAGCTAATGATTATGCACTCTCATCACCTCAGGACTCAGACCTAAACGTCATTTTTACAGCTCTTAAACTCTACAACGACTTAATTAAGTCAGGAGGGTCCTCAGCTGAGGTAGTGTTAGTAGCTGGTGATGCGAGTTCTTCCTCTAAGGCAGGCATTAAAATAAGTGATGAATTAGATAGGGTGCTGGCTGGGGTTGGGGTAAGCGATGTTATAGTGGTAGTTGATAGCGCTGAGGATGAGAAGGTGTTGCCGATAATTCAGTCTAAGGTTAATGTAGTCGGTGTTGAGAGGGTCATCGTTGAGCAGTTAAGGGGTGTTGAGGAGACGTACGTACTTCTCGGGAGGTACTTAAGGAAGATATTAGAGGAACGTAGGTTTTCTAAGGTATTTTTAGGTTTTCCAGGCATCCTCATACTCATATACTCAGTTTTCTTAATGATCAACTTAGTTACTTACGTATCCCCCGTAATTTCACTACTCATAGCTATTCTACTCATATTTAAGGGGTTTGGACTTGACGAAGCCGTTAGTAAATGGTGGCGAATGTCTCCAATAACTCGGATATCCCTAATACTTACAACTCTCTCAGTTGCTATGACTGGTGTGATCTTCTACATATCCTTAGCGTCCCGTGGATATAATTATGATGTGAATTCAATAGTTCTGTATTTAAGTAATACAGTTCCATTCTTTCTCCTATCATTAATTCCCTTAATAGTAGGTAGGCTAACCTTAAGAGTACTTAGGAGGAGTATCAAGATTTGGAGGGATTTGATAGCGCTAACCCTACTCCTTATATTCTATCAATTCTTAACCAGGGTATTAGAAGTGATGTCATCCCTACAGCCGACAGACGTTCAGCAGGTAATGATAATTCTAAACGAGTATAGAATAACTAACATGTTATTTATATATATAATAGTGATAATGAGTGTTAGTGCAATCCTATATATCGTGGAGAAGAAATTTATGAGGACTTACTGAATCACGTTGATCTATTTTCCGAACCTCCTTTCCCTCTTTTGATACGATCTCACAGCCCTCCATAAATCAATTTTCCTAAACTCAGGCCAGAAAACATCACAGAAATATAGCTCGCTATACGCTATCTGCCATAGAAGGAAGTTACTTAGTCTTAACTCACCTGAGGTCCTCATAACTAAGTCTGGCTCATCTAGAGGATTATCGAGATGTGAGGTATATAGATATTTGCTAAATAGGTTTTCATTCACTTCCTCAGCTCTTACAGTACCGCTCACTACATCATTTATTAATTTCTGCACCGCGTCAACTATTTCCTGACGGCCTCCATAACATAGAGCTACGTTAATGCATCTATCTCCATAGTCTTTCGTTAAGTCCTCTACATCACGTACGCTTTTAATTAAGTCCGCAGGGACCATGTCTAACCTTCCAAAAACCCTAATCCTAACCCTCTTCTCGTGGATGGTATCACTCTTCATTAGGTCCTCCAACGCATGGTTAATTAAGTTAAATAGGTGTTTCCTCTCATCTTCAGACCTATAGATGCAGTTCTCATACGACATCGCGTAAATCGTAACCACCTTAACACCCAGCTCCCAAAGCCATGTAAGTAATTCCTTTAGCTTGGCGTATCCGACATCATGTCCGTACGTAATCGGTTTCCCCAATTCCTTAGCCCATCTTCTATTACCATCCGGTATCACAGCTACGTGCCTCGGTATAGGTCCATCAGCTATTTGAAGCCATAACCACCTCTCATAAACCTTATATACCGGTTTTAACGCTACGTAGAAGTACTTACTTAACTTCCGCACAATCTTTTTAGGCAACGATGTAGATCCCCTCTACTAACTTAATTAAAACTTTTTAAGCGGTAATTCCTTAAGAGTAAGTAAGGTAATAGATGATGAGTGTCTATCAAGGAAGTGATTTTAAGAAGATCTCAGGAGGTAGGAGAAGGCCGCATAGAGGTAATAGGAAGTACGAGACCGGTAGCTACCCCACACACACAACCTTAAGCGGTGAGGGACACAGCATAGTACATGAAAGGGTTAGAGGAGGTAACATCAAGTTAAGGGTTAAGAAGTGCTTATATGTTAACGTCACTGACTTAAAAACAGGCAAGTCTAGGAAGTGTAAGGTCTTGAAGATCTTGGAAACACCGGCAAATAGGGAGTATTCACAAAGAGGTATAATTACTAAAGGAGCTTTAGTTGAGACCGAATTAGGTAAGGCTAAGATCACTTCAAGGCCTGGACAGGAAGGTGTTATTAACGCCATCCTCTTAGGGTAAATTTAATGGGGAACAATAGGCGAGTCTTAGTAGTATGGCCTCAGTACTTAGATTCAACCCTCCCTAGAAGGTTAGGTCGTAAGTTATCTAAGCATTACTCAGTCGTTAAGCCCACAGTAGATGAGTTACTCAATGCCTGCAGGGAGTTAAGGCTTGAGTGCAATGTTGATAGGGATGTAAGGTACAGTAGGGTTTGGTACTTAGGGGTTAGTGGGCGTATTCTAGTTCACGGGGTTGAGGGGTTGAAGAAACTATCACTGTTGAAAACTCTTTCAAATAAGGTTAGGGAGTTAAGAACTCTGGGTAAGTAATTTAATTTAGATGTAGGGTTTAGGTCTTTTATCCTCTTCCTTAGCATTCCTCAAAGTCTCCGAGAGTAGGGCTTCAGCCTCCTCAACAGCTCTTGAGTATTCCATCAAACCCTGAATACTTACGTTAAGGTTTAGTAGCTCGTTCATCTTCTCTATAAAGACTGCTGCTGCCTTAGGATCGAATTTATCCGGCTCAGTATACGGTAAGATCATGACTGCAGGCACCTTCTCAACCTCTAAAGTCATGAATAGAATTGCCAGAGGGCCCACTACGTAAAGTCCTTTATGGAACTTAGGCTCCGGCAACTCCCTACCACTGACCGAAGTTTTAAGCCATCTAAGCCTCTCGCCACCTTCTCTAAATTTGCTATTAAGCCCACCTACAAGTATGAATTCCCTAACGCCTAAGGATTTAGCCCACCTAGTAACAGCCTTAGCGAATGCTACCCTCTCAACAGATGGGGGCGTCGCGTTATTCACTAAAATTATTAAACCATGATCGTAAGATGTAAACACTTCATATGGAGTTAAAACGCCGTAATCATCGAGAGCTATGAAATCAGGCATGTACTTAGTTATCACATTACCTACTTTCTCAGCACCTAACTGAGTTACTATATATCTAGTGGCTATGGTGCCTACATACCCGAAGCCCGGGAATCCAGTGATTAAAACCCAACCATCCCTTAATTTTAACCTCTCTAAATACTTCTCATCTATAACTATGTCAACGCTCATTTAACCGCCTCCACACACTCCCTCAACTTTACAGCAACACCGCGTGTAAAGAACATTACCTCATATGGGGATAGCGCTAACTTCCCAACGCAAAGTAAGTTATCATCCTCATCAACAACTAGGACCTCATCACCGGCCCTTAACTCATCATCAACATGTAGTACATGTCTTGAAAATACGGATCCCCCACTTATTACATATTCTATAACGTCATTAACAACCTTCACTCGCAAACCGCTGACTAATTTATGAAGTAGAGACCCACCATATAGTGACAAATTAAAAGTAAAGGTAGATGCTCTGATCGATGCTATTCTTTCATTATTTACGGTTAGGACTTCCCTAATCCTTCCAGTCTTTCTGGAAATCTTCAATAAAGCATTATCAGGTATGAGTTGACGCCCTACATCATATCTAAATTGGTAGTCAGCAGTGGCCCTCAACATCTGGACCTCATTGGGTTTTACCTCCCTAATTAAATTCACCTATATCACCAAATGTTTATCCTCGCTGTCCTTAACCTCTGGGACATATTCACTCTCATTCGTATACGGTCTAAACCTACCTTTTAAGACCTTATTAATCGCATGTAGGAAGTCTTCATGATTTACGTACGTTCGGTTAGACCTCAATGCTGAGAAACCTGCCTCAGTACATATAGCTTTTATATCTGCGCCCGTAGCTCCTTCAGAGATCTTGGCAAGAACGCCAAGATCTACTTCATCACTTATCTTCATCTTCTTAGTATGTATCTTAAATATCTCTAACCTCCCAGCTAGGTCTGGGAGAGGTATCTCAATAATTCTATCAAACCTACCGGGCCTCAGTAACGCTGGATCAAGTATGTCTATCCTGTTAGTGGTGGCTATTACCTTAACGTTATCTAGTGGGTCAAACCCATCTAGCTCAGCTAGTAGTTGGGTTAGTGTTCTGTGGATCTCCCTCTCACCGCTAGTCCCTATATCAATTCTCTTAGCAGCTATGGCATCTATCTCATCTATCAAAACTATCGAAGGTGCTTTACGTCTAGCCAGAGCGAATAGCTCCCTCACCATCCTAGCTCCTTCCCCAACGAATTTCTGCGCAAGTTCCGAAGCAACTAATCTTATGAAGGTTGCGTTAGACTCGCCGGCAACGGCCTTAGCTAATAAAGTTTTCCCACAGCCAGGAGGTCCGTAAAGCATTATACCTTTAGGAGGTTCTATACCTAAATCCCTCAGAAGGTCTGGTCGTTTAATCGGCAGTTCTACAACCTCCCGTAACTCTTGGATCTGCCTACTTAAACCGCCGACGTCGATGTACTTAATCTTAGGTTTCTCGACGATCTCCATAGCCCTAACAGCCGGATCCTCCCTCATCGGTAGAACGTCAACTATGGCTGAGCCCCGCTGATTCAGAGCTATATACATACCGGGAAATAACTTCCCCCTATCTATATTGCCGCTAATGCTCACTATTAAATTAGGTCCTGTAGTGCTCTTTACTACGGCTTTATCCTCATCCAGTATCTCAAGGAGTATGCCCTCAATTAATGGCGGCGCCATAAGCTTATCGATTTCCTGCTTATAGTACTTAATCTCCCTCCTTAGGAGGGATATTTCAGCCTCCATTTCCTGAACTCTCTGCTCAAGATACCTAACATAATCTAGTAGGTCCTGATATCTCTTCTCTCGATCCTCAGACACACTCACATACCACACCAATAATAAGATACGTATAAGAAAGCATATATACTGTATGTCTCTTTAACAGGTCTCCTCGACATAGTGCCACGACAGCTGCAGTACTTAAACGAAGGTTTAAGATCCTTTAAAGATGTGAGGAGTATATAGTTATTATGAATAAGTCAATAACCTTTACTTAAGTCCTACCTAAGTCAGGATGTAGGTTAATATATTGGGTTATACCATTCTTCATCCGCTTGTTGTGGAGGCCAACATTATTGGGCGAGTAGTGGAGGCTTACGTTTGATTAGAGCGGTAAACATTATGGAAGCAGCCTAAAGTATATTATTTTAACTTCGAGGTTACCTCTAATTCTATCTCCGTAAATCTTGATTAAATCTCTGATCAATTCATCCTTACTCCTATATCCATCATTTAAGGCGTCTTGATCTGTTAACTCATCTAATCTCTTAGTCTTAATACGTTCTATAATTGCAGTTCCTACCTTCAAGTTACCCGCCACTAATTCCACTACATCACCAACACTCACCTTGCTTGTGAGTCTTATTGTGGTGGTCTTCCTCCCTAATAGTAGATCTCTAAAGTACTTACTCTTAAACACTAGTTTCTTACTTACCATCAAATAAGTTGATTGAGGTACAGTCTTAAATCCTTAACCATGTAAAGAAATGTAATCTAAGTTTAAGGCTCTAACCTCTTCTTATCTCGTGGGAATAGCGTCACTTCCCTTACGTTATTTCTGCCTGTAACCATCAACGCTAACCTATTTAAACCCATACCCCACCCTGCGTGCGGCGGCATCCCGAAATCAAACCATCTTAGGAAGTAGTTAAAGCTTTCTGGATTTAATCCCTTCTCCCTCAACCTGCTGATGAGTACTTCCTTCCTATGTATTCTGGAGCTGCCGGAGGCAATCTCCAAGAAGCTGTATATGAAGTCGAATGACTCTGTGAATTCTGGAGTGGAATCACATAGTTTCGTGTAGAAAGGTCTTGCATTTGATGGCCACTCAATTATGAAGTAAAGATCTTCACCGATCTCTTTAGAGAAGGTCTTTAAATCTGTGGCTGTTACGTCATCGCCTCTACTTATATTAGACCCTAAACCTTTGAGGATTTCTATCACGTCAACGTACTTAAACCTCTTAAAAGGTAGTTTTACATGAGGTAATTCATGGTTAAGTACCTTAAGCTCTTTAGAGCATTCCTCACCTACGTTCTTAACTACCCTATATATGACCTTCTCAAGTACCTCCATGACGGTCTCGTAGTTCGCGAAGGCCATCTCTATATCAACACTTATAAACTCTGATAGGTGGTATGGGGTATCTGATTCCTCGGCACGCCACGCATGAGCTATCTCGAAGACCCTCTCAAAAGCACCTGCAAGTAATTCCTTATATAGCTGTGGGCTTTGCGCTAGAAATGCCTCCCTACCGAAGTAGATGACTGGAAATAATGCCGCACCACCCTCAGTTGCTGTAGCTATTATTTTAGGTGTGTTAACCTCTATGAAGCCATTGCTGTAGAGTTCCTCTCGAATGGACTTAAGCGTCACTGATATTATCTTAAATGTTGCCTTACTTTCCTCCCTACGTAGGTCTAACACCCTCTCACGAAGTCTAGTATCTATATCTGCCTTCACCTTACTGGTTACGTCCAGAGGTAATGGAGCACTAGCAACGCTGTGAACAGTTATGGATTTAGGCACTATTTCAAAACCTCCTGGAGCTCTATCATCAGCCTTTACAACACCTCTAACGCTAACTACCGACTCAGGCGTAAGTTCGTAGAACCTCTTCATGAGGTCTTCAGAATCTGACTTACTGATCACTACCTGAATATACCCGTCTTTATCTCTAATTATCAGAAACTTCTTACCTCCTAAATCCCTCTTATTATGCACCCAACCAGCAACAACTACTTCAGAACCCACCATCGAATTACTAATATCGCTAGATAGATGTGTCCTGAATACACCCATACTAGATCACTTCATTCAGTTCTGATCCTAACGCTATTACCTACTAAACTACTTAAAACTTCTTCAATTACCTCCTTACTGGCAGGGAGGTACCTGCTATCAGACCTGGGGATCCTAACTATGTATTGGGTAGAGCCGTCGGGAAGCCATAGAGTGTTTATCCCTGAAACTCTGGCAGGCATAATTAACTGAAGGGCTACAGATTTAATGTTGTTGGAGGACCTATCTATGACTCGGACCTTAATACCTAACATTTCAGTCAACTGCTTATCTAACTTACTGATTAATCTAGGTGTAGTTGAGAAGTCCGGAAACTGAAGTAGGAGTACTAGGAAATTACCTGACTTAACTGCTTTATAGTACACTAAATCTTTCAGGAATTTGAAGTCTGGATTATTCTCTAAGTCAAGTAGGGCCTTCATGACCTCAATCTCGTAGGGTTCGACAGCTCTACTGTCCACTAACCCTTGACATCGGGGGCAAAGCACACCAGACTTAACACATATCTGATCCAGCGGTATCTTCACTACAGCTCACACTACCCGTAAGGTTCCTAAGAACATCTTAACCAACAACTTAAAAAGCTTTTCATAAGTTAAGGAGGTCGTATTGTGCTATGTAGTGCTAACGCTTTACATCATCCACATACCACATACCCCGAATCGAAGTCAAGATTAAATTTTCCCATAACCTCATTAATTTGGAATTAACTATGATTATTTCAGTTGATGTCGGTACCTCCAGCGTAAAGGTTGGATTAGTCGATCATGACCTCAGAATTTTAAAGAACTTCGTTGCTGAAGTCCCACTAATTACTAAGACCACATCAGCAGCTGAGCATGACTTACACATCTTATGGGAACTAACTTTAAGGGGTATTCGTGAGGTAGTTAAAGGTTATGAATCACGTGTTGAGGCAATCTCGTTGAGCACCTACCTCCATGGTTTAGCGTTACTTAACGCGGATTTCGGCGTGGTTACCAACGTTATGACTCATCTAGACCGTCGGTCCTCAAAAACTCAGAAATTCCTAGAGGAATTCGGTAGCGAACTCTACATGAGGACTGGTTGCCCACCACTATTTGTCCTCCCCTTATGTAAGACGCTTTGGCTGAGAACTCAGGGGGAATTACAGCAAAATATTAGGTTAAGCTTTGTAAAGGATTACATAGCCTATAAGTTAATTGGGCGTCACGTAGTTGATTATGGTGTAGCTTCAGGTACAGGATTCCTAAACATACATAACTTGAAGTGGGACTCATTAGCACTTGAAATCTCTCAAGTCAGTGAGGATATGCTTCCCGAACTCTATGAAGGGGCTAAGGTCTACGACTACGTTAACCTACATGAGGTTGGTATTATGGATAAGGTTGCGTTAATTCTCGGAAGCTTCGATGGTGCCTTACAGAACATCGGATACAGAGCCTTCGGCTCAGAAGCTGTTTTAAATCTAGGTTCTACAGCAGTCATAAGGACCTTACTACATGAAATAATCATCGATAAAAACCCTGAAGCACGATTCTTTACTTACTATGCGGCAGACGGCTATAGAGCTGTAGGCGGCGCATCAAATAACGGCATGGTTGTGGTTGAATGGCTAAAAAAGCTCCTAGGCACTGACTCATTCCCGATAACTAAAAACGTTGTTTGCGTAGAAGGTATTTACGCACTACCGTACCTAGTTGGTGAGAGGTACCCATTCAGAGACCCTAACTTAGCATTCACGCTATTCGGCCTCCGACTAGAGCATAACCAAAGCCATGTAAACCGCGCCGTCGTAGAGGGTATAGCACTCACCGTAAGGGCTATACTTACAGCACTTAATGAGAACGGAGTTAAGGTAAGTAAAGTCCATTGCGCAGGAGGTGGGTGCAGTAACATCGAATTAGTTGAAGTATTCTCCCACATACTATGCAGGCCTATAGCCATACATAGTAGTCCACGTGATGCAGTAGTGCTTGGCGCATCAAACACAGCTTTAAGAGCTCTAGGATATGTGAGGAACTTAGAACACCTACAGATCGAAGAAAGCAGACAACCAAACTATATATATCCCAATGCAGAGAAGTGCGGCATGTATGATAATTGCTTAGAACCATTCCTAAAACTAGTTGAAAGCGTTAGGAAAACATACAGCAAATAAATTAAGGCTTAAACACAAGTCATGCATAGTTTAGAAGACACTACAACTCATTCATACTATATGAAAATATACCTAAGCGCTACCTAACCCACATGAATATAGGTAAACCATTCAAATAAATAAAACATTAAGAAACAACACAAACACAGATTTCAGAATTGATTTACTCCCGAACGCTGATGCAGGCGCATCCAGAAGCATCTAAACACACTAATAAATCTCAAATAAAGAATGAAATAATTAAATGCAGATCTAAAAAATAATTTAATTTAGATTTATTTTTGGTACACGTTGACTGTTAATTGATTCGTAAAGCTCCATGAGTATATGAATTCGTTATTCTCGTACGGATTACCATCACCACCCAGGTCTAAGTGAGCCCTTACCCTACATAAAATTGCGTATGGAGGGGGGGGGGAGTATAGTTTCATCGTTTTTAAAGGTTTGAGGACGATAAAGGGTGTAGCTCCTTCCTTCATGAGGGCTAAATATTCGCTCAAAAATTGGTTAGAGATGACCAGAATATGTTTTGATCCATAAAGTTTTTGAATCATATCGAGTTATTCAACACCTAATGGTTAGATATGCTGTGATTTATATGTTTGCCCTTCGTTTCCAGCCCTCACTCATGAGTTAGCGTTGCTTTTGCTGCTGCCTAACATATGGGTTTCCTTTTGCTCTTAATACTTCCCACCATTATAGTTGTGGTTGTGTCATGGTTTCTCAAAGGCAGCCTTTTCCTTGCAGTAGATTTATATTGCTGTTGAAGTGGAGATGAAAGCTTCCTTATGTTCCCCAAATCGCAAAGTTTTCTATTTTCTACCGGTTATTGTTTACATTTTCTGTATATACTAAGGTTTGAACGTATGCTCCACATGGGCTCGTCAAGTCGCTAAGGTGTTTTGCCTTGGGTTTAGTTGCTTTCAACAAAAGCAGCTTGTTTTGGCGGGCCCGCCGGGATTTGAACCCGGGACCTCCGGCTCCGAAGGCCGGCGCTCTATCCTGGCTGAGCTACGGGCCCTAGTTTAAGTGTTTAGGTGTTGAGTGCTTTAATTATTTTGAGGATTGTTTTCCTGCTTTTTGTTCGGATTATGAGGTTTTCATCATCTAATGGTATTAGCTCTACATTATTTAGTGATCCCTTGATCTTTTCTACTCTGTCTTTGGTGGTTTTAATTAGGTAGTAGCCTTGGGGGTCTTTAGGCCCTAAGTCCACCATAACTCATCTAATTTCTAGTGCTTTATTGCAGAAGCCTTTACTGCTGCCTTAGCCATCTCCTCTAGGGTTTTCTTAGGTTCTTTGGCCTTCATGATGGCTGACGCTACTAGAACTCCTGATGTACCTAACTCTATTGCCTTAGCTACATCTTCGGCTGAGGAGATGCCGGCGCCGGTTAGTATTGTTGTCTTCTTATTTACTTCACGTACTTTCGACACAGTTTTTACTATTATTTCAGGTTTTGCTTTTGAGACAGCTATGCCTGAACCGATGAGTTCTGGTGGCTCTATGGCTATCATATCTGGGTTTAGTATCGATATGGCTGCAGCTACTTCAGGCACGTCAGCACATGCTAATGTGGTTAGGTCTAACTCATAGGCTCTCTTAATGAGTTTAGCCACTTCATCTATCCTTAACCTTCTCTCGCTGTGGTTTATTATGAATCCCTTAGCTCCAGCCTCCTTAACTGCTTCAGGAGGTAGGTGGCCTGTGTAGGCACCTAACTCTACAGGATCTACGTGTTGTGCGATTATAGGTATATTAACGTTGGTTGCCAGCGTCCTTATCTCCGTGGATGGTGGTGCTAATATGATGGTTATCCCCACCTCCTTGGAGACTTCCTCAGCAGCTCTAGCTATTGATAATGCACTCAAACCGAATGAAGTATTATACACTTTATAGTTGATTACTATAATAGGTGGTTTAAACAAGGTAAGTAACACCTTAAAAATAGGTTTGATTTAATCTGCTGCGTGGGTACTTAGGAGTTCTGACTCTATCTTAGGTTTCTTAGCTTTCGGTTCACCGGCAACTGCTTTAAACCTATCCTTAAGCCTCTCAAGAACTTCAGGAAGCGTTGTGTACTCCATTTCTTCAGGCCCTAACCTATGCGGCATGAACGGCCCCATCCTGCGTATGTAGTCGGCAACCACTTCAGCAGTCCTCCTACTGTTATCGAATGCTGGGTCGTCGAAGAGGTCTGCAGGACCTACTAACTTCGCTTCCTTAACCTGGAATCCTAAAGCTACAACCCTTGGAGGGCCGTCGAACCTAGTGCATTTAGAGTACCTTAGGGGGACAGGCATTATTGGGCCGTAGTGAGATCCTCTCATCCACCCAGCAACTAGGTGAGGCGTTGCGAACGGCTCTAATACCTCACCAACTGCTGGGAAGCCTGACTGAGCTCTAACTACAGCAACAGGGTCATCCTTACCTACATACCTACCGGCCATGAGTCCTAACCTTTCAACGCTTACAGCAGCGGCTATCTCGTTATCCTTCTTCCTATAGACTCTCCTAACGATGTACCTACCCGTAGTGCCTATAATTGCTAGCAAGTCATACATCTCCTCTGGGAGGAAGAGCTCTACACTCCTACCCTCAAATACGTCGAATACTTCAAACTTAAACCCGTCATGCAGCTTAGGATCGACGACTAATCCCGCAGTGTTGAATGGGTCTGCAAAGATCTTAAACATAGGTAGGTTAAACGCCCCTGGTTCAGTCTTATCAGCCATAAATACGACTATAGGCTCAGACGGCCTCTCCACGAACTCCATCTCAGCAACCCCGGGCCCTAACCCTCTCACGTTTCCTGAGAACGCATCGCTGAGTAAGTCCTGACCAGCTGCGTAGAGTCCTAGATCCTTTGAGACCTTAGCTGCCTCCTTAAAGGCCTCCCAGGCAAGGCCGTGAACCTCAGGTGAGTCAACTCCCTTACGGTGAGTCATTATGAGCTCTAAATCATCGCCTGCGTTAGTTACGTAGAAATCCTCAATCACTCCCTTAATCTTAGCCTCAGCTAATATCTTAGTAGCAGCTGCTAAAGTATCTGGATGGACGACATGATGTCCGGCTAAAGAACCTATATCAGCCTTAATGACTGAGACTGTTGTTAACTTCTTCTCAACCAAATTTAAACACCGATTCATATTATTCATTAAAGCACTTAAATACTATAGTCTAAGCTAATCTTGACTTAGCTACGTAGCGGAGGAAATTAAAAATATTTTTAGCTTATGACTTAACTAATGACGGTGATTTGAGTGAAGCTGCTGCAGGTGGTGAAGCCGCTGACACCCGGTCAGGTAGATCTGGTGAATGCGTTAAGTAATAGTGAGTACGAGATCGTTGGTGTGTTCGGCCCTACGGGCAGCGGTAAGTCGTTATTTAGCTTGGCCTACGGGATAGATACATTAGAGGAGGGTAGGTATAAGAAGTTAGTGGTCGTTAAGCCTATCGTAGATGTTACAACTGGTGAGGAGTTAACTCTAGCTAAGGCTGGACCTCAGTATGTGGAGTTAATTAAATCATACGTTATTGACGTGTTAGGTACGTTTATTTCGTGGGATAATATAGCGAAGTTGATGAGTGATGGGAAGTTAGTCTTCGTAGATACGCATTATTTAAAGGGCCGTACATTCGACGACTCATTAGTATTTATAGATGATGCGCAGTCGATAAAGATCGAGTCACTTATCGAGGTTTTCCTGAGGGTTGGTAGGAATAGTAGGTTAATAGTTGCTGCAGACCCTATATTTCAATCGCTGAGGAGTAGAGGGGTTCAGGACGCAACATCACTGCTTAGAGATGTATTGGCAAGTGAAGCTAGGGCTAAGGTAATAGACTTAGGCATTAAAGATATCGTTAGGGCTGGAGCTAAGAGGGGGATTAAGCTAGCAATAGAGTACTTAATGAGGAGCCGGACCTTAAGCGAGAGTGAAGTCAAATCCTTGGAATTCATTAGGGCGCATGCACCTGATGCTGACGTAATAACCATAGTTGAGCTTGATGAGAGCATCAAGAAATACGAGCTTTCCTCAGAACATATACCTAGCTTATTAATAGTAGTTAAGCAGGGACATCTAGGTAGGTTAGTAGGTAAGGGCGGTGAGAGAATCAACGCTATTGAGAAGGACTTAAATAGGAAGGTAAGGGTTGTTGAGCTGACCCTCGAACTCACCCAACTTATCCGAGCGCTCCATCCGATTTCATGGGTTTGGAAGAAGGTTAAGGATGTAGACTTCGTCGGAACTTACTTAATAGTTAAGATATCTAGTGAGGCTCTCGGCCCTTTTATGGGTCAGAAAGGATCCTACATAAGGTTCCTAGACAGCGTGGTGAGGAAGCTACTGGGGGTTGGAGTTAAGGTAGTACCTATAGAGATTTCTGAGGAGAGTAGGGAGAAGGAGAGAAAGCGTAAGAGGTCGTGATTTAGGGAGTTAACTACTTTTCTATTTGAAGTAATTCTCCACATATTCCTTAAGACCTTTCTACCACATTTAGATAATGTTTAGCTACGTAGTGGAGCTCAATATACGGATCAGTGCTGCAGTGACTCATCAATCGTCAGTCCGCCCATCGTTAACATCATTCCATTAATTCCTAGATGTGGAGGTTATTTAACCTTACCTTCACTAAATTACTGTGATATTTATATTGCACTTAATTAACTTAAGGTATGGTGTACTTCATGTCAGCCATAAGTGATGTATATGCCTTACAGATAATCGACTCTAGAGGCGATCCGACAGTTGAGGTTGTAGTCATAACTGAGGGTGGAGGAGTTGGTAGGGCGGCAGCACCTTCCGGAGCCTCTAAAGGTAAGTACGAGTCTTTAGAGTTAAGAGATGGTGGGAGGAGTTACGGAGGTAGAGGTGTTTTAAGGGCTGTTGAAAACGTAAATAAGTTCGTAGCGCCTGCCTTAAAGGGCCTTGACTCAACTCTATATAGGTTTATAGATAGGAAGCTAGTTGAGCTTGACGGAACTTCTAATAAATCCAGATTAGGAGCTAATGCACTAACTGCAGTGTCTTTGGCTAATGTGAAGGCGGCTGCAGATACTTTAGGGTTACCGCTCTTCCAATTCTTAGGTGGTTTTAAGGTTAATTTACTTCCAACACCACTTATGAACTTAATTAACGGAGGCGCTCATGCTGGGAACGACTTACCTTTCCAGGAGTTTATGATATTGCCTGTAGGTGCTGATAAGTTCTCTGACGCCTTAAAAATCGCTATAGAGCTCTATAAAGAGCTTAGGAAATACCTTAAGGAGAGGTACGGGCCTTCAGCAATTAATGTAGGTGATGAGGGTGGCTACGCACCACCTATGAGGAAGGTTTCAGAGGCTTTAGACGCGTTAGTTAATTCTATTAAGAGGGCTGGATATTCTGAAGGGGTTGATGTGTTTTTAGCGTTAGATGTAGCTGCGTCGCAGATATTTGATGAAAGTAAGAACGTGTATAAGGTTGACGGAAAGGAATTAAGTACTTCAGATATGATAGAGTATTATAGAGAGTTGATACATCTTTATCCAATAAAAGTGATTGAGGACCCCCTACATGAAGAAGCGTTTAAGGAGTTCTCTGAGCTACGTAAGTACGTTAAAGGCCATACGCTGCTAATAGGCGATGACTTAACAGTAACGAATGTAGATAGAGTTAGGAGAGCTCTCTCAGAAGATTCCATCGACGGTTGTATAGTTAAGATTAATCAGGTTGGGACGTTATCCGAAAGCGAGGACTGCGTAAAGATGCTTATGGATTCCGGAAAGAGGGCCATCATAAGTCATAGAAGCGGTGAGACAGAGGATAATGCAATAGCGCATATAAGCGTCGCTTATGAGACAGGGCTTATAAAGACTGGAGCGCCCGCAAGGGGTGAGAGAACAGCAAAGTACAACGAACTGCTTAGGATTGAGTATTGGTTAGGCGGTGATGCTAGGTACGCTGGGAAGGCAAAACTCCCATAAACGTCTATCTAGTTTTTAAGGAATTAGATAATCAAAAAGCGTAATTCTCCCTACCTCGCTTTCTAAACCTCTATCAACTAGGAGTATTGCAATCAGGCACTTCAGAATTAACTCATGCTTATCCAGAAAATCTGTAATAATCTCTAAATTATCGACTGTGAGTATGTCTACAATCACCGCGACGTAATCTCCTTTACGTAGGTAACTATCGTCACGTACTTCAACTATATCCCCCAGAGATTTAGTTGACTCATAAGGTATAAGCGCTATAGGGAGCCCTAACTTAGTAGCTATTAACGAAGTCACTAATGCTGAAGTCCCTGGTAATGCTATCAGTAGTTTAAGCCCACTTCCAGCTAAGTTATTTAGAATTGTGTTAGAGGCGTATAAGCTTACGACGTTAAGTATTTTATGGTTCGCAAGTACCTTATTTAAGTCCCAACCGTACTTACCTAAACATCTATATATGAACTCCCTTACGGACTCCTTACTTAGTAGTACGTTAATTATTTTCTTCACATTATTCTCGTTAGGTACGGTTAATCCTTGGGAGTATCTACAAAGCATTGATGTATGTATATCTAATTTCTTCGATAGCTCCTCATACGAGAAAACCTGCTTATAAGCCATCAGGAGGTCGACTGCCTCGATCCTTAACCTTAGACTCCGATACTTCTTACCTCCGTAGAACTGGATGTCCAACCACCTAAGACAATAAATATTATTAATAATAACTTAAAAGTTAGAACTTATAGGGGATGAGTTGGGTTAATAAGCGCTGAGAACTGATGAGAAACCCACGCAATGACCTATAAGATTCCTAAAGATTCGAGATTACTTAAGGCATTTAAATGCCTGCCTAACGATTTCAGCAGGATCGCCTGCCTTAGTAACTGCGGACCCCATAACAATTATATCAACGCCACCGTTAACTAAATCTCTAATATGTTGAGGTTTTACACCGCCGGATGCTGATATTATTAAATCGCTATATAAGTTCTTAACGTCTTTTATAACGCCTATGACGTCAGCGACGGTTTTACCACTACTTAACTGTACGTCTATAGCTAAGTGTATGTTAATTATCTTAACCCCTAACGGTACTAACTCACCGACTACTCCCGGGACGCTTAATCTACCTATAGTATCTACAACAACATCTACATCTAGGGCTTTCGCCTCCTTCAACGCTGAGGATATTACCTCATCGTTTGTACTAGCTAATACTGACACAGCATCAGCTCCGTTCTCAGCTGCTAACCTAGTCTCTAGACCGCCGGTGTCAGCGGTCTTCATATCAGCCAATACTACTGAATCGCTTACTAACCATTTTACAGTCTTAACCGCTTTAATACCCTCAGACTTTATTAGCGGGGTCCCAACTTCAAATATATCTACCTCCAAGCCGTTGAGCTTCCTAATCAGCCTTACAGCATCGTCAATGCTTAGGAAATCCATGGCTATCTGGATTAGCGGTCTCCCTAATTCGTTTAACCTACGTATTAGTGGCCCCATCAAATCACCACCGAGTAATCCGTATTTCTTACACTCTTATTAGTGTAATGGAGTTTTACCTCCTTCTAAAATTAGGTGGGAATTAGTAAGGGTATGGATGCTTAGGGGTTGTGAGTTACGTAGTTTTACAAAAAACTCCTAAGGGTGTATGTTGGTTGTTTTTTATTAGTTGGTTCGTTAGTCTTTCTTAGATATTAAGATCTCAATGGTTGAAACTCTGGTCTGCCTTCCGTTCTGAGCTGTCACTACTTGACTGCCAACTTTTATGTCCTTAACTAATACTCTATCAGGCAGGAATCTACTCCTAACGATTTCTACGGCATCGACTGCTTTGCTTATAGCCCTACCTCTAGCCTTTATTATTACGTCCTCAACACCTTGGTTTAGTAGTGTTAGAGTTGCTAGTACGTAGTTCATTACCGGTTTCTTACCAACTAATACTACATTACTTGAGATTGGACCTGACTGAGCCATACTTAACACCTTATTTTTATCTCCTTATTTGTTGTTCAGTTAATGTGTTATGGGTAGGTTTATAAGTTTTTAGTATAAACCTCTACACTAATTACTAGGTGCTTACGTTTAAATATTGTGTATTTATTTGAGGAAGTTATTGAGTACTTAGGTACTCATATAGATTCCAGGTTTGAAGGGCAGTGCGAGTTTCTTCTTACCTCCGAGGTCAGGGACACCTTCGCCATCCGCGTAATATAACGTGAGTTCTTTAATATCGAGTGAGGACTTAATGTAACTGGCTAATGAGTTAATTACGTATCCCTCATCTATACCTCCTGAGCTGACTATTAGTTCCTTAATCTCAGGTCTTAAAGAGATGGCTAGGTCGTAGAGTCTCCTCACGTTCTTCACTACCTCACTTAATTCCTTAGGACTTACACCTTTAGTGAACGATTTTATTATTTCATTTAATGGTTTGCCGTTAGCTACGTAGTTTATAACTTTAATTAAGTCTTCATATCTTTCCTTCTTAGATACGTATAGATGAAGTGCCTTACCTTCCTTAACGAATTTAGCTATTTCCCTAACATCATTTATTAGAGTTTTTACGAACTCTACCGAAAGTTCCGCATCACTACTTACGTGGTCTTCCCTATATGAGGGCCAGCTCTCATTAATCACTAAGGTGTTCTTACCTAGGTGATGCCATATCTCCTCAGCTATATGCGGTACGTACGGTGCCATCATCTTAACCCAAGCTTCCACGTATTCGATAACTACGTTTGATGCTGAATTTTCTGAGAGGCTGAGGTAGTCTATGAGGTCTTGATACATTAGGTAGAATATCCTTACTGCCGCAGATCGTAGTCTGACGTTACTTAAATCGTCTGTTACCTCCTTTAGATGTCTTTGAAGTCTGCTCCTCAACCATTTATCAGCTATTGAGTGTTCTGAACGGTTTACGTTACTGACTGCTTTAAATATTAGTGACTCTATGTTCTTGATATGCTCGACTACTGAGTAAGCGTAATTCTCCCTAAAGTCTAAGTCTTGCTCAACCTCTGCAGACAGCATTAGAGATGCCCTAAGCCCGTCTGGTGAGTATTTACGTAGGGCATCCTCTAAAGTAAGTACGTTCCTCTTGGATTTGCTCATCTTTTCACCCTCCCTTAATACCCAGCCATTAACTACGATGGACTTAGGCCATAATTGCTTAGGGAATATAGCGACGTGGTTGAATATGAAGAATGTTAGATGGTTCGGTATTAAGTCCTTACCACTGCACCTAACGTCAAGAGGGTACCAATACGTGAATTCCTCCCTTATACTTCGTAGGTGCTCAGGAGGGATCTTAAGCTCCTCACCTATCTTTTCAGGACTGCCTACACCTAGCAATACGTAGTCCCAGAAATCAATCGTTAATTTGCTAGGCGGTATTGCTAACTCCCTTATCTTATGTATTAATGTATAGAACGACATGTAGATCGTTGAGTCACTTAAGCTTTCGATGATCCATCCCTTTTCCCAAGGAAGTTCTGTCCCTAACCCCCTACTTCTGGCGCAGGCTTTCCTCTGCAGCCACTCCACCGTCGCCTCATATTGTTTACGAGTTTCCTCAGGCACTAACCTCATGTTGTTCAAGGCTTCTAACGCTAGTTCCTTCCATTTAGGATCTCCGTAATTTATGAACCATTGATTTTCAAGGACTTTAACCACAACCTCTGACCCGCATCTACAGTAAACAGGTCTATTCATGACCTCGAAAATGGTTAGGGCGTAGCCGTTCTCGGTCAGGAATTTCTTTATTCTCTCTCTCGCAGTAGGTACTGAAACACTGCAGACCTCATCTGCAATAAATTTCTTACTTCCTTGAATGACTTCATATACTACGAGTTTATGGAGGTCTTCCCTCATCACACCGTTAGCGAATTCACCTAAGTATATTTCCTTAGTAGCTTTTTCTAGCAGCCCAACATCTCTCTGCGACTTAATACCTAACCTAATTACCGCATCTCTTGCTGGAGCATCCGAATAACCTTGAAGTACTATTAAAGGTATTAGAGGGGGTGCTGCATTCTTCCCCCCACTTAAGTACTCAACTAAGGCTACGTAGTCGTATGGCGCATGCGCGGGTACACTCATCACTAAACCTGTGCCGAATTTTGGATCTACGAAGTAGGCCTCTAAGATGTTGACTCTATTTCCGCTGAGGGGGTTGATGACAGACTTACCGACTATCTCAGAGCCTTTGAAGGAGTTAACGATTCTGATCTTCATTTGGAAGGATAGCTTCTCCGCAGCATCGCGTGAGAGTATTAAAGTATATCTACGGTTATTACTGTGCATTACCTCACATTTACAGTACTCTACGTCTGGCCTAACCCATAGATTAGTAACACCTAATACGGTCTCAGGCCTTAAAGTCGCTACTGGATAGAACACCTCGTTGTCGGAGGAGTCTATAAAGTTTATCACAACTACCTCATCTATTTCAGGTTCTACATCATCTCTAGTGTCATGCATGCCGACAGGCATTTGATGGTTTGGACACCATCCTACGGGGTGAGAACCCCTTTCTATGAAGTTCTTTTCTCTAAGTTTCTCGAACTGCCATCTAATAAACGATTGGAATTCAGGATCTATGGTAGTGAACTCCCTACGCCAATCAATACCTAATCCGTAGCGGGTCATTGACTCCTTAGATCGTTTATGGAAGTACTTAGCTAATTGTAGCGGGTTTTTAAGTAGCTCTATATCATCGGGTGTTAGGCTGTAAAGCTCTTCTAACTCCTTAATAAGTGCTTCATCCCCCTTGGCTATGGATTCAGACATCGCAAGTATTGGAGTACCTGTGTAGTGGAAGCCCATAGGATATAACGCGTTTAACCCCCGCATCCTTGCGTACCTCGCTAAAACATCAGCGATTAGGTAAACTCTGGCATGACCTATATGTGCCGGCGAGTTTGGGTACATGAAGGCAGCAGTTATGAAGAACTTAGGCCTTCTATCAGGGTCTTGGTTGTAGGCCCTAAGTCTACCCCATTCATTCTGCCACTTAAGAGCTACATCATTTAAATACTTAACACCTTCTGTAGCAATAGGTAACCCCTCCAACAATTAATACCTTAAATTTAAATTTATATTACCTAGGTAGCTGATCTAGATTAATTACTTGACGTAGGGTTAATTTCCCAGCAATTTATGATAAGGTTATAAGTTCTTTGAAGCAGTTAATACCTTGGTGATTTTACGAATAGTCATAGACTTTTCGGCACCGACGGCGTTAGAGGGGTCGTTAATGAGTGGTTAACTCCTGAGAACGCTTTACGGCTTGGATTAGCTATAGGGTCTTACTTCGGCGATGGTTGTAGGATGTTAGTTGGATGTGATGGTAGGGCAGGTAACGCGTTTTTAGTTAATGCAGTTACTTCAGGCCTCTTATCAACCGGTGTTAAGGTCTTCTTCGCTGGACTTACTCCAACTCCAGCTCTGCAACTATATGTTAAGACTCACGGATTTGATGCGGGGGTTATGGTAACAGCAAGTCATAATCCACCCGAATATAGTGGTTTGAAACTCATATTAAGTGATGGAGTGGAGGCAACGAGAGATGTTGAGGAGGCTGTTGAGGAGATATACCGAGATTTAATGTTTAGAAGAGTTCCTTGGGCTAGGTTAGGGTATAAAGTTACGAACGTTGAAGACGTTAACGAATTCTACATAAATAGAATCCTAAGCCACGTAGACGTGGATAAGATTTCTAAGAAGAGGTTTAGAGTAGTGGTTGATTGCGCAAATAACGTAGGTTCGCTAACTACACCAGAGCTTTTAAGGAGGTTAGGTGCTAAGGTCCTCACACTTAATTGCGATTTATCACATATTCCATATCGCAACCCTGAACCATCTCCCGAGAATCTAGGTGAATTATCAAGCGTTGTTAAATCCTTAGGTGCTGACCTAGGGTTAGCGCATGATGGCGATGCTGATAGGGCTGTCTTCGTAGATAGGTTTGGTAGGTTTTTACCTGGAGATAGAGCAGCTATAATACTTTGCGAACATATCCTCAGTAGTAAGGGGTCGGAAATCCCTAAGAAAGTCGTTACAGCAATATCCTCTAGTACAATGATTGATGAGGTGTTAAGTAAATACGGTGTTGAGGTGATTTGGACTAAGGTTGGAAGCATAAACATCGCTAGGACAATGATCCGTGAGGGTTCTTTACTAGGTTTTGAGGAGAATGGAGGCTTCCTATATGGGAGGCATCAGTACGTGAGGGATGGTGCTATGGCAGCTGCTTTGATGCTGGAGTGCTTAGCGTACAGCAACCTAGGCCTTCACGAACTTTACGATAAGATCCCCGCAACTCACGTAATTAAAACTAAAGTCACTATCGACCCCAGGTTTAGGGATGAAATTATGGAATTAATAAAGCAGCGATTAATAGAAGCTTTCAGTGAGGATAGAGTGATAGATATAGATGGTGTTAAGGTCATCAACCCTGATTACTGGTTTTTAGTGAGGCCTAGCGGTACTGAGCCAATAATACGTATCTTCGTTGAGGCTAAAGATGAGGCTACGGCTAATAAGTTATTAAGTACGATAGTAACTCTGACACATGAGGTGATTAAGAAGTGAAGTACTCATTAATTAACATAATTGCCTGCCCTATGTGTAGGAACTTCCCCCTAAAACTCACGGTCTTTAATGAGAAGACTTATCAGAGGGTCCCCATGGTGGAGAAGCCTTTCTGCGACCTTTACTGCGGTTTTAAAGTTGGTTACGTTAAAGACGTTAAGGAAACACCATGTGATGAATGTCTAAAGAATGAAGTTGTTGACGGCATCTTAATATGTGAGAAGTGCTTAAGGTGGTATCCTATAATAGATGAGATTCCTAGGATGTTGCCGGATGATTTACGTAAATCGGCTGATGATGTTGAGTTCCTTAGGAAATTCTCACATAAAATCCCTAAGGAAGTCCTAGAGGGAGGTAAGCCCTACAATTTAAAGTCATAAGACCTTATAAGATTTATAAGCACTACATAAGTGATGTGGAAGTATGTCTTCAAGAATGTCAAGAATACTATCCTCGCTGGGAACCCTAAGCGAGTGGATTGATATGCAGAAGAAGGCTGTAGAGATGTTTAATCAAATAAACGACGCTGCTGATGCTGCGGATAGGTTGACCTTAGTGTTAGTAATTAGGCAGGCATTTCAACATATGATGAAGACCTTAAAGGCCTTCGATCAGTGGTTAAACGATCCGTTCATACTTAACTACGTAACTAAGGATATGTTAATAGATGTTTGGAATACAACCTACAATATACTGAATACGTTATTAGAGCTTGATATAAGGCACACTCTAACCGTTAAGGAGATGGCTGAAAAGCTAATTAGGGAAGGTAAATTACCTGCATTCATAGAGTTAAGAGGCTATGAGGAAGAGGAAGGTAGGAGACCTACATCACCGCTCTGAAAGCTTACGTAATAACTTGCTTTTAACTTGCGACAGCACTATAAAAGTCTTAAAATTAGAGGTTGTTCTCTAAACTTATATACCTTAATAACCTCATTACTATTAGGTGGTATTGTGGCTGAGGTTGTGAGGGTTTATGAGCACTCAACGTATAGGGACGTTTACGTAGTGGAGTTGGAGGACGGCTCTACTAGGTTGGCGACTAAGAACTTAGTCCCAGGTAAAAAGGTTTATGATGAGTGGTTGTTTAAGTTAGGTGAT
The DNA here is from genome assembly GCA_025058345.1 of Sulfolobales archaeon. Classification (GTDB taxonomy): domain Archaea; phylum Thermoproteota; class Thermoprotei_A; order Sulfolobales; family NBVN01; genus DTCV01. The sequence goes on along the minus strand of JANXEN010000001.1, from coordinate 102,177 downwards.
GTAGAGTATAGGGAGTGGAACGCGTATAGGAGTAAGTTAGCGGCTGCATTACTTAAAGGTATTAAAGAGCTCTCGATCTCATCTGGTAGTAAGGTGCTTTACTTAGGTGCCGGTAGTGGAACTACAGCAAGTCATATCTCAGACATAGTTGGTTTGAGGGGGAGGATTTACGCTGTTGAGTTCGCACCTAGAGTTATGAGGGAACTCATAACGGTTGCTGAAAGTAGGAAGAACATAATTCCGATACTTGCCGACGCTAGATTCCCTCAGAAGTACAAACATGTTGCTGAGCCTGTTGAGGTTATATATGCTGACGTAGCTCAACCTGATCAGGCTAGTTTAGTCCTATTGAATTCTAAGTTATTCCTTAAGGACGGTGGATACCTGTACTTAGCGATTAAGGCTAGAAGTATAGATGTTACTAAAGAACCTGACGAAATATATAGACGTGAGATAGATACTTTGAAGGTAGGTCACTTCGAGATACTTGACGTCATTCATTTAGACCCGTTCGATAAGGACCATGCGATGGTCTACGCTAAGTACTTCAAATAGGGTTAAGTTTAAATCACTCGTCACTAAGTAATTAAGTGGTTACCCACAACCTGCAGAGGTATTAGATGTCATATAAAGTACCTCACGGGGGCTTTGACCAAAGAAAGCGTGAAGTTAAGTTATTGTTAGAGAGAGTTAAGACTATCTTAAGCAGGAACGGTTATTCTTTTGAAGTTCTTAACTATCCAAGTAGCTATCGTGAGAGGTCTATAGACCTCGTGGCTGTTAAGGACGGTAGTAGGTTATTGCTGAGGGTAAAGCTAGGCATAAAGAACGTACATAAGGATGAGGTCAATGATTTAATTAACGCAGCATCAGCTATCGATGCCGTGCCGTTAGTGTTGAATGATGAGATCACTTACGATAACGTAGTGCATGAGAGGGAGGGGTTATACGTAATAAGTGATAAAACGTTAAATAACATCTTAAGACGTACGTCTGACGTCTTCTTAATTCAGAGGAAGAACAGCCTATTCATCAGAATCAACTCCAAGAAATTGGAAAGGATTAAGGCGGAGAGAGGGCTGAGCTTAGGTGATTTAGCATTGAGTTCAGGGGTTTCGAGGAGGATGATATTCCACTACTTAAGGAATGATAGTAACGTTAGCTTAGAGGTTGCTGAACGCCTTATTGAGGTATTAGGTGAAGATATTATAGATCCGATAACTATGGAGAGCTTAAAGTTAGGTCTTACTAAGGCTTCCCCAGACACTACAGCTGAGTCTACTAAATTACTGGAACTTCTAGAATTAAGTAAGGATAAGGTGACAACTTATAGGGTAAGTAAGTCAGCGCCCGACTTCATCATCATATCTAGAGATGGGTGTGAGGTAAGTTTCGTTGTTGAGGGTGATGTTGGGAGGATAACACTAAAGGACGTTGTGCGGAAGATATTGGAGACCGAGAAATTAACTCGGATAGTGCCGTCGGACATTAAGACGGTGTTAAGGCGGAGTATAAGGAACGCAGTTTTAGACGAGCTTTCCGTCTACGGAACTAACTTAAATAAGATAACAGTAATAAGTCATAAGTAATTGTAATGTAATGTAGTTTAGTAGGGAAGTGATAGGACTTAACCCACATTCTACGTTTCATAATAAGTGTTAATGCCTTTTGCGGGTGAATCAATTGATTATAGTATTGACTGGTAGGCCAGGCGTGGGTAAGACAACGGTATTTACTAAGGTTGTTGAGGATATTAGACGTCATGGCTATGTTGTCGGCGGTATTGTATGCCCTGAATTTAGAGTTGAGGGCGCTAGATCGGGCTTCAAAATAGTAGATATAATGGAGGGGGTTGAGGGCTGGTTAGCTCGTACATCCCCTAATTGCCCCAACGATTTGAGGGTTGGGAAGTACTGCATCAACGTTAATGATGCGGTAAGCATTGGTGTTAAAGCACTTACGAATGCAGCAATCAATGCAGACGTCATTTGTATTGATGAGATAGGGCCTATGGAGCTAAAGGTTAAGCAACTTAGGGATGCAATTATTTACGTGTTAAGAAATCCTAAAAACGTATTAGCAGTTACTCACTGGAGATTAAGTGATTCTGAGGTGGGTGAGCTACTTAGAAACGCTGTAAGATATGAAGTAACTTTAGTTAATAGAAATTCTTTACCGAGCATAGTAGCCAGTAAATTACTGGGTAGTTTAGGGAGGGAGTAAAGCACTTATACTTAAGCAGTTATTGGTGTGGGCGGATATAAATATATTACCTCTGTAAACACTATATAAATAAGGTGTAGAGGAGCACCTTGATGACTAAGCAAAGCTTTGAGGATAAGATATTGAACATGGTTAAGAAAGGCGGAGAAGATGGAGTTGTACAAAGTGACCTGTGGAATGTTTTAGGGATCGATAGCAGAGAAGGCAGTAGGGCTGTTAATAAATTAGTTAGGTCTGGCTTAATTAAGAGGGTGCCTACGACTTCTAAGGGGAGGAGGACCTATAAATTGATTTACGTGTCTAAGAAGTCAGAGAGCGTTAAGCTTTTAGTTAAGCTAAATCCGGCGATGTCGATACCCTGCTTCCTTTGTAAGGATTTAGAGAAATGCGGTTTAGGTAGTTACTTCAACCCCTTAATATGTGGTAGGTTGACGAAGTTTTTGCAGATAAATGATTGACATAAATTCGTTATTTGGCTATACATTCTACAACGGCTTCAACGCCTGCAGTTGTTTTAATACCGGTTGGAGTTAGGTGGGTTCTACTCGCCTTAAATCCCATATTTTCTAAGCACTCAATCGTTTCATCGATTTTGGGTATGTTAACCTTAAGGGAGCTGGCTATTGATGTTAGGTCGTAGTAATATGGGACCTCCACCTCATCTCTAATAGTTGATAAAAGTTTTAGAAGCCTTGCATGATTTCCTAAGTAGTTATATCTTCCTTTTACTAAATCGATTAATTGGTTTAGGAATTCCTTATTATTTATAACACCTACCCATAAAGGCCCTAAGAGCTCGAGCTTTCCGCCGCATCTCAAGCAGTTGAAGTTCGCTGAATTTAAATCATTTATGTGGGTTCTTTGAAGGCAGTTCTTACAGTAAAGTATGTATCCGAGGTTCTCTGAAATCATTTTATGAGATTTGCTGGCACTCCTATCGATTCTTACGAATAGCCGAAAGTAGTGGTCATGGAAAACACCTAAAATAGGTTCTAAGTACTTATCTAGTTCGGCAGCTCTCCTTGCAATATATCCCAGAAGTACCCTTAAACCCACCTCATATTTGAAGTCTGTTCTAGTAAGCATAACGTCGTATCTTCTAGAACCAGCGAATTGCTTAACTCCTGAGAGTGGGGCTATATCGGTTGCAGTCACTCCTAGGAAACCTCCTCTAGTAATGCTTGAGAGTGAGCTAGGTATGAAGGGGACTGGAGTTCCGTAAGGGTCTACATCAACGTAATTTAGCTTAACTCTCCCTTCTTTAAGCCTATAAAGAAGTGCGTTAGCATCGCTTCGATAAACAGATGCCTTATCGTTTATTCCGTTCATAGCTAAGTTCTCCTTAATTAACGTAACCGCGTTTTGGTTGATGTCATTAAGTATCATGTTGTTGATGTTCGGAACTTCGAGGATATATCTAATTCCTCTAACTCCGACCCCCGCAAGTACGTCAGCAGCGTTGAATGAGCTTATGCCGTAGAACTCGCCTAACTTAGCAAACGTTACGACTGAGAGGTCTCTGTTGAGTGAAGCTCTAGGGTTATAAAATACAGGTGCCCACGACGGCTCATATACACCGTCAGACCTTCTAAATAGGTCTGGATTAGGTATCAATAGATGAGCCCTTCCCTCAACTACTTTAACATACTCCATCACATCACTACCTGATAATAAACTCGTAAGGACGCATTTAAGGAGTGAGGTGGTGAAAACTAATCCAGTAAGTTAGGTTAGCATACCGAAATAACTGCTTACGGTTAGACCTCTATAACTATAGTGATGTTGTCTACGAGGTCTCTATAGCGGTTCCGAACAGTTACTTCGGTTATATCGCATTTCTCCGCTATTTCTTTCTGAGTTTTCTTATCATCAAGTAGTACTGAGGCGATGTAAAGGGCAGCTGCAGCTAAACCTATAGGGCCCTTACCGCTTGTTAGTCCGCTACTCCTAGCAATGCCTAATATTCTGTTTGCCAGTGCTGAAACCTCAGCCCGAAGTCCCAACTCAGCCCTCAACTTATCTAGGTAAATTTGAGGTTCAGGGACCTTAATTGTGATGAATTCACCACTATCTCTAGTGATTTTAAGCATAGCTTTCCATAAATCATGTCTAGTAACTTCACATGCCCTCAAAACTTCATCACGGTCTATCGGCACCTTCATGTAATTACATGAAAGTATTATGGAGGCAGCAATGAAGGAATTAACGTTTCTGTCTTTGATAATTCCTTTAGCACTGAGTTTCCTGATTATAGAGCCTGAAAACTCGTTGACGGTGTTAGGGAGCCCTAACTTACCGATGATGTCGTTCATTAAGCCTAAGGCCTTAGCCAACTTACGCTCCTTATTGTTGGTTATCCTAAGTTTTCTATGTATTGATTGAAGCCGCCTCCCTTCAAAGCTCCAGGTATCTATGGTTGTCGTTATCCCTAAATCATGTACTTTGTTAGTTAGCCGTGAACCTGCTCTAGCTCTTTCTGAAAACTCCTCAGGACTATATGCTCTCCATTCAGGACCTTGATCAAATATTTTCTCTTCAATAACCTCACCGGTCTCAACACATACAAACTCTCCGTGGAGTTCGTCAAATATTATTGATGAGTGTGGGCAATTCATATAGAACACCTAACGTATAATTCCTCAAGAGGTTCTAGTACTACGTTACTGTTTAAAGGCTTAATTACTGCGTACGGGTTTCTAACAGGACCTATTACATCGATAAGCAGACCTACAACGCTTCCATCAGAAGTAAGTACCTTACTCCCTAGTTTAGGTGGTTTAACCTGGTTGTGTATCTTAATTATAAACCTGCCTGAGGCAGACCTATGGGAGAAGTGACCGATCTTCTTCATAAAGCAAACGCCCTATAAAGTAATACCAATACTTAATTATTTAAGGGTAAGTGTGTATCACACACCTACTGTGTTATTACACCAACAGATGTAGTAGGACGTTAATCTGTTAATAATACCCAATTACATATGTAGTGGTTCCCTATTTTCCTTACTTATATGCATGTCTTTCGCTACATGTTTAGAGAGCTCATAGCTTGTTCGTAAACTTTATCCATGTTTAGATACTTCCAACTACCCCATCTACCGATGGTGATGATTCCATATTCATTCAACGTCCTTAAAAGCTCTCCTCTAGCTTTATTAGACCTTATAGTATGTACTGGGTATCCATACCTATGTACCCACATCTTCGAGAATATGACTTCCTTATCCGGGTTCTCTAGAATACCGATCCTAGTAAGACCAGAAAGTACTTCATCAACTAGTTTATCACTTAATACGCTGTTAGTAGGAGGTAAGGTGACTTCAGCCATTATGCTTGAGTACTCATCTTTATTAGGTGTATTATATGGGCTGTAGTTAGATATCCAGATATGTCTGTGGAACACTACATCACTCATCGTATTGTATATCCAATGCATTGGGGGAGCCTTCTTCCTGAGAGCTAAGCCAACAACAGCGACATAGTTGTAGTCAAGTTGGTTCGCTAGCTTTCGCTCATATTCTCCGAGATCTAAGGCATCAATTAACTCGTTGAGAGGTATTGTAGATATCAGCTTTCTTACTTTAATTGAGTTATTGAGTAACCAACCGTCACCTATCTTAGTTATTTTAGAAATCTTCAAACCGTTTAAGACCTTAACACCTCTGCTGATGGCCTGATTCGCAACACTGTTATAAAGCGTTTGAATCCCGCCACGCAGTGGGTAATAGAACCTTGCCTGCTCTTTATACCCCTCAGTCTTAATACCTGCTCCCGAACGTATCACATCCCTCCAATTAGGAAGAGGTAATCTACCCGGTGTGTAAACCCAATCCACATCTAACTCATCTAGAGGTCTTTTCCAAAGTTTAGAATTGTATGGTTCTAGGTAAAGTCTACTTATCCCCTTCCCAAAGAATCCATACATCCATTCACGGAAGTTGCGGGGTTCCCAGTTAGGCTGTCTGCACCTCTCTAGAAGACTCTCAACAAACGCTACAAGTACTTCCCCTCTAATTTCTGGAGGCATCACATTAAGGGAGTTCTCAAAGGGATAGGGGATGAAGTCATGATTAATTAGTATATACGTCTTTCTCTCATGCTGTATATGGTTGTCCTTCAGGAATCCAAGTAGGTCGTTAAGGGTATTCGGGTTGCTCGAGAATATGATGTGGCTCCCACCTATGTCGAATTGGAAGCCGTCTACAAAAGCACTCCTTAATAAACCGCCTAACCACTCATCCTTATCAATACATACTATACTACTCTCAGGGTACTTTAACGAAGTTAAGTAACTGGATATTATACCAGCCCACCCGCACCCAAGCACACCTACGTCGAATAAAATCACTTTAAACCCCGATTCCAGCAAGTGTTTTTAGCTAATAAGTAGTTACCTAATCTTAGTATACGTTTACTCATTCAAGTTTCCTGTACACTTAAACATACCTTATAATCTATAGGAACTATGTTTAGTTTTAAGTTTGATTTAGCATCAATCGCATCACTTAACTTGTTAAGTATTTCCCTAATGCGTTTCTTTATTTCCCCTCTTTCGAAGACTTTAACCTTACCTACTCTTAAGTTATTCTGAGTTAAGTATTCCTTTACGCAGGTGGTGAGTTCTTCGATGGATTCTGAACAACATTTCTCAACCTTAACTATGCTTCTAACATACGTTAACATCGTATTCCTCAGTATCTTACTAATTTCATCGTACGTTAATGATGAGTATAGTAGCAATACTCCCCCGTAATTGCTTGCCCCAACCTTTACTGAATTATCGTATGGGTATAAAGCGTCACCAACCTCTAGAGACGCCCTTAGCTCCTTACCATACTCAACTGTAAGTACTGCCTTAAGGGAATACATAAGATGTTACATCTACTGACTCTTCAATTTATTGATTAGACGTTCTTTCTCGTAATTAAAAACTGATGGTGGGGTCCACGCGATCCATGCCGGTATTTTCTTAATCAACTCATACGTCTCCTCCCAACTCTCTAGACCTAATTCCTTAGCAAGAGCTTCTAAGGAGACTTCAAACCTTACATACTTGTTGATGGCCTCTAACGCATCCCTATCTATTTTGACTTCCTTACCGTTACTTAATTTAATGACTAACTCACTCACAGATCAGCACCTACGTATAGGGATAATGTATTAAGCTTAAAAGTATTTATTAATCAACGAAGTTTATGCAGCCTGCATGAACTTCATAGACTTCCCCACCCCTCCTTAACTTCATCAAGTACTTCTCTACGAAATCCTCATCAATGCCTCTCTTAACGGCTTCCCTAACTATATCTTTAATCTTTGCGCAGGTTGATTCACCGCTTAACTCCCTAATTATGTCCTTAATTATTAGTTCCTTATCTCTGACACTCTTAGGCTTCCCGGTCATTATCACATCTATATCTATATGTCCTGTTTCCAGGTCTATCCCGACGTTCTCTAACATGACGTTCATTAACCTTATTGCTTCTGCAGCATCATCAGCATCGACGTAATTCTTTAACGCCATCCGGGCGTGAGCTTCGGCAAGTCTGACAAGGGCTTCAAGCTGCCTAGTAGTTATAGCTATTGGGGCTTCAGGAGTTTCGGCACTCTTCCTACGCATTTCTAAGTAGAACTCCTCTATCAGGATTTCAGCATCCCTAGTGAGTTTAGGCCTCACGTACTTCCTAGCATAAGCGATGTACTTCCTTAAAATGTCGGGAGGTATCTCAGGCTTCACTTCTTCAATGCTCTCATGTGATTTAAGAACATGTCTTACCAATGATTTATCTCGGTCTAAGTTAGTTATATCTCTTAAAGTGAAGATTAAATCAAATCTAGAGAGTATCGTTATGGGTAAATTTATGTTTTCTGCTATAGGTCTCGAAGAGATGTATCTCCCGTATTTAGGATTACCAGCAGCTAATACAGAAGTTCTAGCATTTAACCTAGCAACTATCCCTGCTTTAGCTATGCTAACTGTACCCTGTTCCATAGCCTCATGGATCGCTACCCTATCTTCATCCCTCATCTTATCGATCTCATCAATACATACAGTCCCACCATCAGCTAAGACCATAGCCCCAGCTTCTAAGAAATACTCACCGGACTGCTTCTCCTTTATAACAGCAGCGGTGTTATGAACTACATAGCCATTAGCTATGAATGAATGAGAACCCTCAACAGTTAGGTCATATACGTAATCACCGCCTAACTCAAAAACACCTACAACCTTAACCCCAGTTAAATAATCGTTTAGATCAACGTAATCGCTTGATAGACCATCTGAGGCAGAGGCACCATCTGCATCGAGTACCCTGCATGATAAGATTCCCTCCAGTTTTTTAAGGGATTTAAGGTCTGACACTATAAGTTCATAACCAGAACGTAAGTCACGAAGAGATGATAATATCCCAAACTTTCTTAACGTAATGTGGAGGAGTTCCGCAACACCCCTATTAGGTAACGATATATAAACGTGGGTAGTGTTTAACCCACCTCTTAAGAGAATTAACTCTCTAATGAGGTGAGTTAGGAAGTGATTAGGTAATTTAGGCATTAATACCTTAGGACTTAACTCACCGTCAATTGATGGGATACCGATGTAGTACAGCATCGTGGCTAAGGCTCTATTATTAATTGATAGTAGGTACTCCTTTCCCACCCTATGGACTTCAGTTTGTTGAATTTTGAGTGAGTCTTTAATTAATTTGATGAGCGTACTTAAGTCTTCTTCTGAGCGTGTTCTGTATGTTAGGGTTGCTGGCCTACTAAGTTTGTCAGTTTTTACGGAGCCGTTAGCTATAAACATAGCAAGTAGTTTAGCGAATTCAGCCTGAAATGAAGGAAGCTTAATCCAATTTAACCCCTTAAGTCCCCTATAACCTATCTCTTCAACACTTTCATGTAGCTTAGTGTTACTTACTTCAACGTACTCTAGTAGTAGTTTAAGTTTGGCTAATTTGATTACGGAGTGGTGGAGTAACTTGTAGAAGCACGACTTACCTATAGGGACGGTTTTAAGTAGATTACTAACAGTTAAGAATTTATTTAATAATTCTCTGACTAATTTGTCTGTAAATTCCTTCTTAATCTTAACGTATGCGTCATCTGTTAACATATCTAGTAAAGTGAGTTCTGAGGTATGTTCGGGAAGCCTTCTAACAACTACTACGTAATCACCTTCACTTAATGTATAAGCTTCCTTCCACCTAACTACACCATTTTCGTAAACTAATAGCTTAGTCTCAGGCGTTGTTATTAAGTCGATACCTAGGGAGGTTTTAATCCTTAAGGTCTTATAACTCCACAACATGTAGTAACGTTTTGCTGTTGAGTACGAGATTTCATTATTTAGGTAAGAGGCCACGTTAGTGTTCCTCGATTCCAATGAGGTTAGTACTCCCCCATCTAATTCGAATGTTATTAAGTTACTCTCAACGAGTTCCTTAATACGTAGTAGTCCCTTATCGGAGTAGATGTAGGTATTACCGCCTACGCATAGACCTGCTGCTGAGGATCCCTTACCGGTCGTGTAAAGTCCTCTGGGGGCTATTCTTGATACGTATTGAAGTATTTGGCTTTTTGCTGTGCCGGGATCACCCACTATAAGTATATGTATGTCTCCTCTAATCTTCGTTCCATCCGGCGCTATTTTAGGGATTCCACCAAATAGTTGAAGAGCTATAGATTCCTTAATATCCCATAAACCATATATAGATGGCGCTATGCTAGCAATTATTTTCCTCCTTATAAGGGGGTCCCTACCTAATTTTCTGATAACTTCCTCATCATCCCTACCTAACTTAACTTCTTCAAGAAATTTTTGAGCGACTATAACGTTATTAGCCTCAACATATACGTCGAAGACGGATGATACGGATTTTCTTCTAAATTCCTTTAAAAGCTTAACAACACCAATTATAGATACCCTATCACCGGGTCTTGCCGTATCAACGATGTCGTCTGTAAGGACTACTTCAACAGATCTTGGTATATGGCCTGCAGGGACCTCCTCAGGCCTCTCCTGAAGGACTACCTTCTGCCAATTCTTATATTTAGATTTCTCCACAACTAGTCTAAAAACACCTCTACTGAAGCCCCTACCCTTCTCACCGATTACATCCTCCTTACAGAGTGGGCAGTAAGCCGGTTTCTCAAGCTCATCAGCCACCTCATCAGACGGTAATGGCGGCCACTCAAATTCATGTACCTCACCGGTAGGTAGCACATGTGCGTACACTGCCTTAAACATCTTCTGCTTTGGTGGGGTAGCCCTAACTAGAATTCCCTCAATCATGACTAACTTATTTATATGTTCGCTAGAGAGCTCCCTTAAAGAAAGGGTGATAGGTAAACCACTAATTCTGGGGATGAACTTACTTACCTTTAAGGAATACTCTTCATCAAACTCCTGCACTATTTCCCTAATGGCCTCTGAAAAGTGGTGGAGTACGTCATCAGGTCTTCCAGTCAATTCGTCGAAAAGCGTAACATCGAATTTAACTAAGTCTTCATAATCGACTACTATGCTTCTCCTCCCTTCAACCATCATCTGCTTTATCCTATCCTCATACTTATACCTCCCCTCATCGTCCTTAAACGTCTTCAAGAACTCTACAAACTTTTGCTGCAGTGATTCAACTCTGCTTAATTCATCACTCACTTCTAAGCACCTTAGGAGCTAGTTGATTAAGCCATGAGGATAGTAAATCATTTAACATCTTAAACAATACTAATTCCTCAATCGTTAGGTTTCCCTCAATCCTCTCACGCGTTGTGTTTAATACGGTTAAGTTAATTATTTTATTCATTCTAAGCCTAATGAAGTCACGTAAGTTAGACTCCAATCTAATAGCAGCTATTGCGGAATCTGCATCAACTGATGAGCTCTTAACCCTACTTAATAATTCCCTAACCTCATAGTAGAAGTCATCCCTTAATTTATTTATGGAGGACTTACCCACGTTCTTCTCACTGATTAAGTATTTACCGACTTCATCTGGTGTTGTAGGGCGGAGCCTAATTTCAACCACACCTAATTCAGATAGCTTTTTAGCTAACCATCTAGGGAGTTCAACCTCCTGGCCTCTAGATACGGCACTTACATCACCATCTACTGGGAATTTACCCAGATCTTTAAGTACAGCAACCTTAACGCTTTTTAAATCGTATATTACCCTAGTAGTAGTTAACAGTAAGTCAAACATGGTATTCTTACAATTTACTTTACTTTTAGAATTTAATAAAAGTACTTCTACAACATATTTTCAGAAACACGAGCCTACATCATCAATCAGTTTCCGTGAGCTCAACACCGTGTTAGTAATCCCCAACAGTACTTAAATATATGTAGCTGCTTTAGGGGCGATTAATTCTACGGTTTAAGACATGTTTAAGGTGTAGACATGTTATGGATTGAATTCATTTTTAACCTGTAATGCCGTTAATATATTGATGATGAGGATATCTCCGGAGCGGATCGATGAATTGCCGTGTGAGGGCTGATCGCTAACCTCAAAAGTCCTTCAGAATTATGCATCAGCAATAAGCCTGCTTAAGGTTTAAATTTCACCCGATAGTGATATGTTTGGATTAGTATGTCGCTAACTGCTATAGAGGAGGAAGCCCGTAGCATAATTAAGGAAGCTGAAAAAAAGGCTGAAGAGATACTGTCTGAAGCTAAGAAAGATGCTGAGGAATTATTGAGGAGGGGAGTTAGTGTAGAGTTACCGGTAGAATTAACTAGGAAATTGGAGGAGGAATTCCACTCTAGGATATCTGAGTTAAGGAAACTCCATGACATCAGGATTAAGAGTATTAAAGAGAATTACTTAAGGTTTAAGGAGGAGATAGTTGGCGAGTACTTACGGCTAGTGCTAGGGTTATAGGATTGTACGGATTTATTTCCTACCCGGAAAGGTTAAAGTACGTTAGGATAATCACATTGAAGGATTATACGGATGAAGTAACTTCATCACTTCATGAATTGGGTGTAGTCCACATTGAGGAAGTTAGGAAAATACCTGAGCAAGACCTAGCGTCCCTTAGAAGTAAGCTTACCTTAGCTGACGAGTTTATAAAAATCGTTAGGTTCATTGAAGGCTACGTAGATTCGGCGAAGTTGGTGGAAGTTAAGAGTGATTTAAATATTGCTGAATTAGAGAACGAGTTCCTCAAAGTTTTACATTCCATTAAATCCTTGAAGACGAGGATGGAGGTCGTTATTAGTAACGTTGATGGACTTGAAGCTAAGTTAGATGAATACAGTGCCGTAGCTAAGTATCTAAGGGCGTTACTACCTAAATGCGGTAATACATATTTATCTAATCTAAGCTTTGAAGGTGATTTACTTTTCGCTAAGTTAGTTAAAGTTAAGCACGATCAGTTAGATAACATTAAAAACGCTCTACGTGGCGTAAATGTTGTATGTACTGCTGGAATAGGTGAGGAGGACTTACTGGTAAATTTCTTGGGCTTCAGAGACGATCTAGGGAAGCTTAAAGAGTTTATGAATGAGATTAAGGGCGAAATTATTGAACTACCTAGTCTCAATCTAACGATTCAAGACTTTATTAATGATCTAGACACTAAGATAGTAAACTTAAGGTCTAATATCGAAGGCCTTAGAGCAGAGCTTAATCAACTCATCAATAAGAACCTAGAGCTTATTGCTAAGGCTAAAATCCTACATGAATTCTACGTCGAGAGGGTTGAAAACATATTGAATTCCCTAATCAGTGAATATAGTTATGTAGTTGAGGGTTGGGTGCCTGAAAGGAATTACGAAAACTTAACTAACACCCTCTATAGTAGGTTTAAGTACATATACGTGGAGGAATTAAAGCCTATTAACGTCCTCCCCCCAACGAAGTTAAATAACGCATCACCAGTTAAATACTTCGAATTAGTAACGAGGCTTTACGGTATTCCAAAACACGGTGAGTGGGACCCTACTGCCTTAATTACTTACTCCTTCTTCGTATTCTTTGGCTTAATGACGGCTGATGTGGTTTACGGTGTTGCGCTCATCCTTATACTTAAGTATGTGATGGATAAGATAGGATTTATAGAGAATCCCTACTCTGAAGGGTACTTAAACCTTAAGAAGATGTTATTTACATTAGGTATTTCAGCCATAGTCTTCGGGATCTTAACCAATACATACGCAGGTTACTCAATACCTTACTACACACCCGTAATTAACGTCGCAGAACCTCTTCCATTTATATCACTAGCGTTATTAATTGGGTTAGTGCATGTTAATTTAGCCCATTTCCTCGGCTTAGTGAGAGCTGTCAAGACATTAGATAAATCCACTTTACTTTCGGAGTTAGGGCTTTTGATAGCTGAATTTGCTGCCCTTCCATACATCCTCTACTACTTCCTTAAGATGAAGCCGTTGCCGATAAGTGATATGTATTATGACTTCCTCCTCTACATCTCTTTAATAGGTGTTATGGTTTTGGTTATCGGTAGGTACTTAAGTCTTAGGTCCGTAGGCCTCTTTCTCTGGTTATTCGACGTCACAGGCCTCTTAGGAGATATCTTCTCATATACACGTCTGGCCGGAATAGGTTTAGCTACGTACTTAATGGCTAGGAATTTCAACGATTTAGCGTTAATGGCTGCAAATGCGATAATAGCAAACGTTAACATCCCTGTAGTTAATCTATTGATAGCGTCAATTACTGCCTTAGCTATCATACTGTTGACAAACTTAATTAACTTAACGTTCGGTGTTATAGGGTCTTTCGTCCATTCTCTGAGGCTGTGTTTCGTCGAGTTCCTTCCGAAGTTTTATGAAGGTGGTGGCAAGGAATTTAAACCACTTAAAATTTCGCTAAAGAGATTTGTATTAGTGGGTACTGGATAATAAACTCAGTGGAGTTTAGGTGTTTCAAGTTTGGCAGGTAAAGCCATAGTAATCAGTGGCACTCCCGGAGTCGGTAAGACAGCAGTTGCATTGAAGCTAGCTGAGGTTTTAGGAGCTAAGTACTTAAATCTAAGTGATTTCGTTTTAAGTAATGAGTTATACATGGAATACGACAGCAATACGAATTCCTTCATCATCGACGAGCAGAGATTAAGGAATACGTTAAATGAGTTGATTAGTAAATCAGATGGTTATGTAGTAATCGATAGTCATTACGGTGAGGTAGTTAGCGATGAACTCATCTATAAGTTATTAGTACTTAGGTTAGATCCTAGAATGCTTTATAAGAGACTAGTTGATAAGGGATGGATTGGTAGGAAGTTATTAGATAACCTTGAGGCTGAGTTAGTAGGGGTCTGCACCTTTAACGCCCTAGCCGAGCATGACAAAAGCAAGGTTTGTGAGGTGGATGTTACTGGTAAAGACCTCAACGACGTGATTGCTGAAGTTCTTGGGATAATTAATGGGGAGGTAATTTGCGAAACTAAGGTTGACTGGCTTAAAGACGGTGATGTTGTTGAAGATGTGGTAGGTATTATTTCCTCTTCAAGCTAGTATCGATTGATACCTTAACAACATGTCTCAGCGATGGTGAATCGACAACTACTTCACCTACATTAAGCCTCGGCAACACATCACGTAATTCGTTAACCCCTAGAGACTTAACTAACACATCAATATCTGAATTAGATTTAACGGTGTGGACGATTTTAACGTTGCAGTTGGCAATTATTTCATTGTTTATGGCTGAAGGTGATTGAGTTATTAATACTAGACCTACGCCTAATTTACGTACCTCAGCTGCCATTCTACTCATAAGTGATGAATTAGCTATATGATGTGCCTCATCTATAAATATGAAGACATTACGTAACGTGTTATCCGTCTTTTTGACTTCCTCTATAAGTTTTATGAAGGTCAGTACTGCTAACCTCCTCAACTTAAGATCTCTAAGACCTTTGAGTGAAAGGATGTATACTTTACCCTCATCTTTAAGTATAAGCTCTATAACCTCTTTCGGAGAGATATCGCGATATAGGTCTTTAGTTTTAGAGTTGTAAATCAACTTCAAACGCCTCAGTAGTGCTGATTTAGTCTCAACCATCCACTTAGAGTCTACTTGAGCGAATTCTAAGAAGTCCATTAAATCCTGTAGCGTAGGTTCGTAATCTCCACTATCCATGAATTTATATAGGAGGTAAGTTTGAGCATCGCTAAGTTCTAGAACATCATTTAATATCGATATGAGTTCGTCAAAATCATTAAATCTTAGAGGGATTTTGAAATCGTTTATGAATGCCACATCATGCACGCCTAAGTCCATAATCTTCTTTAAGTACTCATCATTCCAATCAACTACGATTACACTACCATACCTGATGAGTTGGGATGAGATAACGGCAGCTGTGGTTGTCTTACCTGACCCTGTGGATCCAACTATCAATGTATGTCTTAAGAAGTCATTTACAGGTAAACCGAACACCTTCTCAAACCCGTCTTCATTTAAATTACCTAATAGCACTGTTTCAGAGCACTTGGTGTAGGTAGGCTCGTTAACCATTAAGCTGTCTTGATTTATGGCTACGTACTTCCTGAACTTAACTCTATCTATAAAGGGCTTACCTTATCCAGGAAATCAACGCACTCAACCTCTTCAACCCGTATGTTTTTTGAGCTGTAGGTATCTATGAAAATTTTAAATAAGTTTTCACAGTTTTGAACATCGTTAGAGTTCATCAATATTACTGTTTTATAACCTTTCCTCGAAATAGTTGTGATAGCACTTAATTGCAGGTCTTTACATACCTTCAATAAAGTCTTAACAACTTCTATGAAGTTGATCTTCAATTCCTCCTCCCTTTCTTCGTTGACTAACTCTAAGCAGACTGTGTTGTTAGTCCGGCCTTTAACTCTATAATTAAGTAGCATCATATGTTTTAACCCTTAATTCTAGCAGTTATTTAAAGCGTTCGGAAACTCATAACGTTATAAGTCCTTAAGATATATGGAATGTGTGTCTGGAATGAGTGTTGAGGTCGGATTAAATAATGTGAGCTTTGAAGGTTTTGTAAAGAGTATTGATAAGTCTTTAATCCCTCAGGTAATTATAGTCACAGTTGAGAATCCCGAAGTTAAAGCTACATTTGACGTTCATAAAACGCTTAAGAACTTCGATTTAAACAGTAAAGTCAGGATAACGATATCTAAGGGTAAGCCTGCCTATAAAGAAGGCGTTGACTTAGTTATGCGCGGCTACGTAATCTCCAAAAAGGTAGGGGAAGGGGTTTATAAAGTGCTGTATTCCCTGTGGGGCTTCTTATTAATAATTGAGTCTAGAAGTGATTCCATCTATAAGGTATTCGATTACATGGATGAAGTGTACTTTAAAGTTGAAGTTATTTAACGGCTTGAATTTTTTATCTAAATTTAAAAGTAAGCACTTAGTAATGAAGTTAGGTATATAAGATGAGCATTTCAAATATTGCGAAGAGATTGGTTAATGAAGTCGTCAATTTAATAGATAAGTACGTTGTTGTTAAGTTAGTCGATGGTAGGACTTATGAGGGTGTTTTACTAGGTGTTGATGTTAGTGATAGATTAGCTCTACATATAGTGTTGGGTGACGCTAGAGACAACAACGGTAATGTATGTTATAGGGTTTTAATACATGGGGACCGGGTATCTGAAATAATTTCTAAGGAGCAGCCGATGTTTGACCCTAATGAGTTCTCCTCCTTTATCGTGTCTAAGCTTAACTTACCTCCAGGCTCTGTTAAAGTGGTTAAGGAAGCTAACCTAGTTATAGTTTACGATAAGTATAAAGTAAGTGAGAATGGTGTAGAGGGTTCAGGGCCTTTAGCTTCTAAGCTATATAGTCTATATCAAGAGTATTTGGAGTTAAGGAAGAAGAGGATGTAGAGTGGTATTCGAGGTCAGGGATAAAGACCTAGCTGGAAGAATCGGTAAGTTAGTGACGAAGAGCGGTTCAATAGAAACACCTGCTTTTTTCCCAGTTGTTAACCCGTTGAGGCAGTCTAAGGAAGTTTCAGTAAATTTGCTGCGTGATTTAGGTTTCACACAGCTAATTACTAATGCCTACATCATCATGAAGAATTTAGGACATTCAGTTAGCGACATACATGACTTCCTAGGTTTCGATGGTGTGGTAATGACTGATTCAGGTGCGTATCAATTACTGCGATACGGTGATGAGAAAGTAAAACTCGATCCTGTTGAGATAGTCAAATTCCAGGAAAGTATTGGGAGCGATATAGCAGTAATTGCTGACATCCCTACCCGGGATAACGCGCTTTATGAGGAAGCCTTACATAGTGTTGAGGAGACCTTAAGACGGGCGGCTATATCGTCGGAATTAGTAATGGGCAGTAAGACTTTATGGGTTCTACCTATTCAGGGGGGTACATACTTAGATTTAGTTAGTAGATGCGCTACAGTAGGTAAGGACTTTGAGGGCTTTTCCATCTACGCTATAGGTAGCCCAGTCCTACTAATGGAGAAGTACGATTACTCTAAAGTGTTTATGATGGTTTTAACCACTAAGAGGATAGTGCCTATAGATAAGCCCGTCCACCTATTCGGCGCTGGTCACCCGATGATAATACCTTTCGCAGTAGCCTTAGGTGTAGATATGTTTGATTCAGCTTCATACATACTCTACGCTAGAGGTGGTAGGTATATGACGGAGAGAGGTACTTACCTACTTAGAGATTTAGACTACTTACCATGCGAATGCCCTATTTGCAGCAGGTACGATGTAGGGTCTTTAATCGATATGGATGAGGAGGAAAGAACGCGTAACTTAGCTCTTCACAATCTCTACGTGATTTTAAGAGAGATTAAGAACGTAAAGGTAGCTATTAGGGAGGGTAGGCTTTGGGAATTGCTTGAGGAGAGGGCTAGGGGTCACCCATCGCTAAGGTATTTACTTAAGTTATTTACACGTAAAGATTTCGTAAATTGGTTTGAGGTCTTAGATCCTAGGATACGTGGCGATTCCCACGCACTATTTCTGTACGATGAGACATCGTACTACAGACCTGAAATAATTAGGCATGAAAGGTTCTTAAGTAACTACATTTCAAGACATGGCGGGGCCTACAAAGATGCCGTATTAATTCCTCTATTTATTGACGGGAGTTACAATAAGGTAAGCAAGAAGTTTAATGATCTTATAGTAGAACTAGGTGTAAGTCCCGAAGATACGTATGCCTACATACCATTCTTCACTTTGATACCTACAGCCTTAATTCACACATATCCATATTCTCATTTTAAATTACCTGATGATGTAGATGTAGGTACGTTATTAAGGTTTAGTAGTAAGTTAAGGAAATTTATAGGGATGTTAGTTAGTAAGTATAGAAGCGTTACGGTAGTGACGTGGAGACGGTGTAGGTGGGCGTCTGAAGCATTTATTAGGAAATCTCTGATTAATTTACTAGACGGGAGAGTTATAAAGCTGGTTGATGCCGTTAACGCTTAAATAGTGTCTTATTTAATTCTATATAGTGCTTATATGATGTTCAGAAGTATGTCACCTCGTAGAGAATTCCTCAGCGGAGTTAGTGAATTGGTTGCTTCCCTGATGGTGTTATTGATAACGATGGCCTTAGGGTCATTAGTCATTATTACCATTAACAATTACTCATACGGTGTCAGTACGTTGTTTAAATCAGATGTTGAGAGGAAAGCTACGGAGGCCGTTAAATCTCTAGACCTGATAATGGTTTCGGGAAGTAAATCATCGAACACGATTAAGTTAGTGGTATGCAACGGTGTTGTTAAGCTTGAGATCGTGTCTATATATGTAGATAACGTTCCTGTTGGCGGTTCGTCAATAACTTTAGAACCCTTAGAAATAAGGGTATTGGAGTTTAAGTCACCGATTAAGTTGTCTGAAGGTATGGTGTTTCAGGTTAAGGTGGTTTACGAAGGTGGCGAGAGGGTCATATATGGCTACACATACGGATAGAGGCTTGAGCAGCGTTGTTGGTTTGGTCCTACTTCTACTGGCTTTAATAATAGTTTCATCAACCATTTACGGCTTACTCCGTGCAGTTGATGAATACGGTTCCACGAATATGAGGATGATTGATAGGTACGTATTGCGTAGGTCGCTTACATACATGACTGAGTGTAAGTACAGGTATGTCGATAACTGGGTATTGATTACTTTAGTAAATAATCTTCCAGAACCTTTTAAGATAGTAGGATACGTTGTTTTTTACGGTAACTTAAGTTACGATGTCTTTAGGACGGAGGAGTTATTAACTATCCCACCGTTTTCGCATTCAGAATTAAATCTGAGTTTGAGTGAGGAGCCTTTAGGGGTATTTGTAGTGGTTTTGATTAGGGATGAGGTGACTAATCTAGTTGCTAAAAGGGAATGAACAGCTACTTACTTGGAGATTTTTAAGTCTATAACTACTTGGTACTTTCTAGGACCTACCGACCTAACGACCCTAGATGATAATACCTCTGCATTAATTCCGAGTTCTGAAGACTTTCTTAAGTATTTAGTGGTTACGTTACTTATAGCTGTGTTTTTATCATATCCCCTCTCAAATTCGTAGATGTGTATTACACCAATATCTTTAATCGCGTTTACGGCGTGCTGGAAGTAGTTAAACGCTAGTTCTGGCAACGGCATTAGGACTCTATCGGCTTTAGATCTGTAGTCCTTAATTACGGTTCCAGCATCCCCTAACACCGGCTCTACAACATCATCTACTTTGTTAATTTTTGCGTTCCTAACCATTAGTTCGTAAGCATATGGGTTTATGTCTATTGAGATCACTTTAGACGGTCTTGCATGTTTAGCTATTATTATCGAGAATAGCCCTACACCTGCAAACATGTTAATTACGTACTCACCCCCCCTTACCTCCTTAGCTACCCTTAGGTGCTCATAGCTTAGCACAGGCGATATGTATGTGTTAACTATATCTACGTAGAAAGAGCAGCCATGTTCCCTGTAAATAGTTGTGGTTCTGTATTCACCAGCTAGATGTACGTAGTTCCTAGTTCTATGTGGGCCTTGAATCGGCGACGTCGATGCCCAAACGGACTTTACATACGGTAGGTTATTGAGGATTTCATTAGCGAGCGGGATTAAAAGTTCCGGAGAGATCTGAGGAGGTTTCCTTATTAATGCTATATCACCTACAACCTCTACCCTACTCCATACCTTACTTGCCGTATCCTTATCCAGGACTTTACTCGCTATCTCTTTAATCAGTCTTCCACACATATCATATCAACTTATTTTGGAAATTTAATATAGATTTATATTTAAAGAATGATATTAAATACGGTGGTTTTATGGGTACTTTAAGATCTGGTTACATTATTGTAGGGGCATATGCCGATAAGGTTAGGAGGGTTATGTTTGCACAACTGCGCGATCATGTTAGGGAAGGCATTATAAAGGGTTCTGAAGTAGCGTTTAAGGTAGCTCAGCTGAACAAGGTACTCTATAAGGTTTTCGTAGATGAGTTAAGGTTAGGTAAGGGTGACCTAGTTAGGATCTCCGTCGATTACGAATTGAAGGACGGAGTTATTGAGTGGTTATTCGATACTTTGAAGATTGAAGTATTTAAGAGGATGCCTGATGATGAGGTTAAAACCGTTTTAGAGAGGGTTAAGGAAGGAATTAAAGCCGTTGCAGAAGCGGCGGTGGTGTTTAACGTCGAGAGGTTGGGTGAGACAGAAGACGGTGACTTAGTCTACGTCATGAAGTTAGGTGATAGGGAGGTAGGTGCATTCATAATAACCCCAGTAGATAATGAGTTGGTCTTCGTTAAGAAGGGTGCAGCGTTAGAACCAACACCTATGGTGGTTGAGAAGTTTAAGATTGAGTGCCGTGGTGTAAGTATAGAAGATGCGATTAAGGAGAATATAGATAAGTTTTCATCAAACGCTAAGTACGTAAGCCTTAACGATGCAGCTAAGATCATAGAACTTGTTAAGAAGAGGGTCGGCATCGAGTACAAGGTGGAGAGGTTGGAGGAGTTCGAGGAGTGATTACTTAATAAAACCCTTGATTATGCTCTCAAGCCGTGCTGTTGCCTTTTTAATTAAATCTGATCCAACACTAAGTACCTCCCCACCATCTACAAGTATGTTATCTCCAACGATTGCGGACTCTACCTTTAACTCGCTCCCTACTAGGGCATTAGTTACAGCTTCTACCGAGTTGATTAACGGCCATGCAGGTGGTTCAGTGAAGTTGTAGATGATTATGTTGGCTTTCTTTCCTTCCTCAATGCAGTTGAAGCTGTCTAGACCTATCATCGAAGTAGTGCTGCTTGCTGCGCTGAAAAGTAAGTCTAGACTGCTATGGCCTGCCCTAGAGAGGGTTCTTAACATGTCGAAAATATCGTATGTGGCGCTATCACCTATGCCAAATCCTTGAAAAGGCCTCCACATACTTAAAGTTCTATATGTCCTAATAACGCTTAGTGCTGTTGGCGTTTCTTTAAGAGGGTCGATAGCTACAACATCATCGCGGGCTAACTTCTTCAGTCGCTCCAAATCATTAGACCCTATTACGAAGACCTTCCCTCCCGGATAATCATCTAGTGAAATCTCTCTTTCGTCAGGGTCTCCATAGAATGCAGCCGCCCCTAATATGTTATCGAATCTGCCATGCCATCTATGCATTACTAGCTTAAATTCGTGGTAAGGGTCATAGTCACGTAACTTTATGTTTAGAGGGGATGCCAGCACTACTGACATGCCTACATCGTTAGCTGCTCTAGCGATGTCATCTAGGTAGATATCCGAAATCATCAGAGACGTTACCCCTCTATATAGTAACTCAGTAAAGGCTAGTACTGCAGAGTAGTAGATATCCACCCTACTTAAGGTTGATAAGTACTCGTAAACCTTCTCATCACCTAAGGAACGCAGCACATGTCTTATTGGATACGTAGAAATTCTAGTATAGCCCGAAGCTACGCCAGGAACTACTACCCGCCCTCTCCCCGAAATGAGGAGCTCAGAATAATGCAATTCCTCAGGAACTTCACCACTACCAATAGCCTTAATGACACCATCATTTATGTAAATATACCCATTATTTATTATTAGGTCATGCTTTCTAGACAAAGTCAATATAGTGGCATTAGTTATTAATACCTTAACCACTTCAGACCAACCTTAGTTAAACCTACTTCAAGAATTTAATTTTTAAATGCGAGTGTAATCAGGCATAATCACTAATTCCTCATAAATTAGACTATCTCAATAATCTGAGCGGGTTTAAAGTATTTGGTGGACCGGCCGGGATTTGAACCCGGGACCTCTCGGGTGCAAACCGAGTGCTCTTCCAGGCTG
Source organism: Sulfolobales archaeon (assembly GCA_025058345.1). Taxonomy (GTDB): domain Archaea; phylum Thermoproteota; class Thermoprotei_A; order Sulfolobales; family NBVN01; genus DTCV01. Next base: position 79,668 of record JANXEN010000001.1, on the reverse strand, counting down.
AGCTACCGGCCCCTAATCAGACTACTTACAGGGATTTATAAGTAATTAGTAGTTTGTGTATGATGAGTTTTTCAGTAAGGGTTGTTGATATGGAGTGGGGGTTTGAGGTAGCTGTAGTTGATTGCGTTATGTGTAAAACCTTAATAAGGTCTACGTAAATTGTTTTCAGGGTAATAATGAGTTTAAGGTTTGAAGTGATTAATATTCCAGTTCCAGAAGGCACCAACGTTATAGTTGGGCATTCACACTTCATTAAAACTGTTGAAGATATCTATGAGGCATTAATTACTTCATCGACTTCCATTAAGTTCGGCCTCGCTTTTTGTGAGGCTAGTGGTAAAAGGTTAGTGAGGAGTGACGGTAATGATTTGCAGTTAGTTAAGCTTGCTGAGGAAAGCGCCTTAAGGGTCGGAGCAGGCCATACGTTTATAGTATATATTAGTGGGGCATGGCCTATTAACGTTTTAAACGCGTTGAAGCATGTCCAGGAAGTCACTACTATATATGCAGCGACTTCAAACCCGCTTCAGTTAATAGTTGCTGAAACCGATCAGGGCAGGTCTGTTTTAGGGGTTGTTGATGGATTTAAATCACTGGGTATTGAAGGAGAAGAAGATAAGAGGGAGAGGAGGGAGTTCCTCAGACGAATAGGGTATAAGAGATAGTATGTATAGTTAAAGCGATGTGTGCTATGAAAGTTAAGTGTTTCAAGACCGCTAAGGTTGAGGTCCCTGAGGTAAGATTCACAGCTCTAGAATTAATTAAGGAGTTAGTTTTTGACGATAGCGTAGCCATTGAAGAAGTAGATTTAGGTGAACTCATCAGTAGGTTGGGGCTTTCCGCATGTGACTGCATAATGGTGAGCGGTTGCAACGGTTCGCAGTGTGTAGAACTGTTTGAGTATGTTAAGAGCCTTAAAACCTCTAAGTCACTCATATCGCCAAGACCGGAGAAGTTGCTAGGACTTTCGGTTTTAATCAAACCAGTAAATGGTAAGGAAGTTGATGCCTTCTACGGATCTCAAATAAGTATTAAGCACTACGATATGTTTGAAGGGAAGTACGTCTTCGAAGGTGATTTACATGTCGAGGACAGCAGTAAGTACTTAGGAATTATATTAAGGACCGACTCAGGTATTAGGATAGTGCTAGATAACGAGAAATTTGAGGTTATAAAACCAGAGAAACCTAAGAAACGTAAAAGTAGGAAAAGGAGGAGATCTAGGAAGAAATCAAAGAAGAAGCGCTAATACAGCTTTCTGTGTATGTAGTCTATTCTCAGCCTGATCCCACACAACAGACCATCTACCATCTATCACCTCATCAACTACTTCCTCACCTCTCTTCGCAGGTAAGCAATGCATAAACACTACATCATCCTTAGCTAACTTAATCAGGTCTACTGTAACCCTATATTTACTCAGGTCCGCAATTCTTTTAGCTCTCTCACTTTCCTGCCCCATACTTACCCAAACGTCCGTGTATACAACGTCAGCTCCTTTGACGGCTTCCTCAGGCTCTCTCACTACTTCAATCACAGACCCGTATCTGACTGCTTCACTTTCGGCAATCCTCAGGATATCTCCCTTAGGGTCGTAGCCTACAGGGGTTGCTATGGAGATGTTTATACCTAGCTTAGCACTAGCTATGAGTAATGAGTTAAGGACGTTGTCCGCACCATCACCAACAAAGGCGATTTTAATCCCCTCTAACTTACCCTTCTTTTCCCAAATGGTGAGTAGATCAGCTAACGTCTGACACGGGTGTTCAAGATCGCTTAACGCGTTGATAACAGGTATTGAGGAGTGTTTAGCTAGTTCTACGAGGTCTGAATGCCTCAGTACTCTAGCTACAATACCATCGACGTACCTACTCAGTACTCTAGCTGTATCGGCTATGGTCTCACCCCTACCTAGCTGTAGGTCATTCCAGTTTAGGTAGAGTGCGTATCCACCTAACTCATGCATAGCTACTTCAAAACTAACCCTTGTCCTAGTACTTGGTTTCTGAAATATCATAGCTAGTGATTTACCGGTTAGAACGTTGATTACCCTCTCACCAGCGTAGTATCTACTCTTAAATAATTTGGAAGTCTCTAATAAGTAAATTAAATCCTCCCGACTGAGCTCTGCTATGGAGAGTAAGTCCTTGCATTTAAGCCTCCTCAACAATTACACCACAACCATCTTAACTTGAACCTAAATAAATTTTAATTAGCTATGTTACGTAATTACGGGAGTTTATGGATGTTAAAGAGGTCTTCGATATAATCGATAAGATATTACTACCTAAAGGTAACGTTAAACCTGGCTTTACTGCATACCACATATACTTAACCCTATACGAATGCTCTAAAGGGCCTTCTGGGAGGAAAGCACTTTCAAAGATCTTAAGTATTGGTGAAGGTAGCGTTAGGACTTTAGTGAGGAGGCTGTCTGAAGCTGGATTGATTTTCGTAGACTCGGTAGCTGGTGTTTTACTTACTTCTAAAGGCTTCGAAGTCCTTAAGGTATTAAGTAGTAAGTTAGTGATAGTTGGAAGCCAAGATTTAATTAGTTCAGATATATGTGCTAGATGTAGGGTATCGATCACTTTACTTAAGAATGGGATTAAATTAGTTGAATGTGTTGGAGGGGTATTAAATGTTAGGGACCTCGTAGTTAAGAAAGGAGGTGTTGGGGGGTTAATACTTTATTACATAGATGGTGTATTCAAGCTACCTAATTCCAAGAGTTTATATGACGTTACCGATCAAGAGTTCTGGAGGAATATACTAAAGGATTACGGTGTTAGAGATGGTGATTGTGTATTGGTTTCTATCTGTAAAAATGGGGATGTTAATTGCTTGATGTACGTTGTTGAGGCAGCCTTGGAAGTGGTTAGAGGTGCTGCGACATAGTTGAGAGGGCGTTAGTTCTATATAGCGGTGGGAAGGACTCTCATTACGCATTACTTAAGGCAATAAGTCAAGGTTATAACGTTGAGAAACTACTTGTAGTAAGTCCTTTAAGGTCGGATTCCTGGTTATTTCATAGTGTAAACATCGAGTGGTGTTTATTGCACGCCAAGTTATTAGGTATAGATTATACTGTACTTTACAGTAGCGGTGTTAAAGATAGAGAGGTATTTGAGTTGAGGAGGAAGCTTGAAGAACTTCGAAGTGCTGGATTTAAATACGTGGTTAGTGGTGTCATAGCCTCCAACTATCAAAAATCTAGGGTGGATAGCATCTGCAGCGACTTAGACATGGTGCATGTAACTCCTCTATGGAGTTACGACCCACATACCTTACTTCTTGAGGAGGTTAGGAGTTTAGGGTTTATAATTACAGCTATTCAAGCATATGGATTAAACTCTACTTGGTTAGGTAGCGTGTTAAACTTAAATAATTTAGAGAGCTTCGTAAGTAACTGCATTAAACATGGCATTAATTTCGTTGGTGAGGGAGGGGAATTCGAGACTTATGTTATAAAGTCACCGCTATTCGGTCAGAGAAGTATATGCGTTAGATCTAGTAGGAAGGTATGGCATCCTAACCATTGGGTCGGGTATCTAATAATTGAAGACGCTGGAATATGTTGATGTTTATCTAACCCACGCATCAAGCCCCCTAACCCTAGACTTAATGCATTCTTTAAACGCCTTCATCAACCTTTCTAAGGCGGCATTGACTCTGTCCTCTGAAAAGTCGTGACGTGAAATAAGCACCTCTTTAATTAACTCTTTGTCCGGTTCACCCCACTCAATTATATAATCAGCCACTACCGGCGGGTTTAGGAAGAACTCCTTTATTTTAAAGGGATCTACTGGGAACCGCGCTTCAGGTAAGGCCTTAAGAGCACCATCTAAAGAACCGTAAGTTTTTATTAGTTTTAACGCGGTTTTCGGCCCAACACCTTTAACTCCGTCTGGGTTGTAGTCAGTTCCTAGAAGTATAGCTATATCTATCAACTGTTCCCTACTTATGTCTAGAACGTTAAGAAGCGTATTTAGTTCTATGACTTCCGGCTTTACCTCAACATATATGTCTTTCTTAGGTAGTTTACGCTTACCTGAAATGGTTAGGTTTCTTATAAGCCTAGGTGAGCCGAAGAGAAGTGAATCGTAGTCCTGACTTGCCGTAGACCACGAACTATTTCTCAACGTTAAATATGCAGCCTGGGCCTCACCTTCGGAAGGTGCTTGAATCCATGGAATGCCCATAGCGCTCAGCAACTCCTTTACCTCATCAACCATCTCATTAGTCAGTCTTGACGACATCTGCGCATATCTATGGGCTGACTCAAGATCACCACGTTCTAAGGCCTGCTTATATTTAACTAAGGCCTCATCCTTAATTAAGGACCTCTGAGCTATTTCTCTAGACTTTAATTCAGGTGGCTTACCATCAAATACGTATATAGGTTTTATACATACTTCCACTAAATTAATTGTCCTGTAAAATAAACCGCTTAAATGGCTTGTAACCCTCCCTGCTGAATCCATAAGGGGAGTTCCATCTGGTTGTCTAATAGCTGTTAGGAATTGATAAAGTGCGTTATACGCATCTATAGCTACGGTTCTACCATGGAGTTCTTTCAAGTCGTTGATAACTCTAATCGCTTTATCAGGTATTAACTCTCTTAAGTCAACCCCCACCGCACAACTCCATCAGTGTGAGTGTTTAAGGGGTTTATAACATATTTTTAAGCCCCTTACTATTATCTAGTACTGGTTGCCGATAATGGAGTCAGGAGAGTACGTCAGCAATAAAGGACCTGTGGTAATAGAATCATCAACACCTCCAGTATGTAGTAGCTGCGGTAAGTTAGTATCCCCAATGGAGAAGGGTATTAAGTTCTTATGCCCTAACTGCGGTTCCGTTACTATATGGCGTTGTAAAATGTGTAGAGACTTCAACGTCAAATACGTTTGCCCGAAGTGCGGTTTTGAAGGTCCTTAAGGAGGTGGTATTAATGGCTAAAATATTAGCTGTCCTTAAAGTCTACCCTAAAGATATAGAGGTCGATTTAGATGGTGTAGTTAGTGAGTTGAGGAAGGTACTACCATCTAGGTATGAGCTAGTTAAGAGTGAGAAGGTCTACGTTGCATTTGGGTTGTACGTACTTAGGCTTTACCTATTAATGCCTGAGGATATTGAAGGGGGTACTGAGGAAGTTGAAGGGATTATTAAAGGCTTAAACGGTGTTGAAAGCGTTGAGTCTGAGTTAGTTACTAGGACAGACGCTGGTTGATGGTCGCTTCAACATTTAGTTTTAATTACCTCAAAATATCTTTAATGGTACTGCAGGAATGTTCTACAGCACTTTTTAATTAACTAATGATATTAGGGGTTTAAAATTAGTGTGTACTCTATACTGTTAGGAGAGAGGTGAGTAGTATTACAGATAACCCTAGCAGTGATGGTTCAGAGCAGCCTGTGACGCCTCAGCAGAGAGTTAAGAAGGAGGTCGTGTTGAGGGTTGCTGAAGCTAAGCAGAAGGACGCAACTAGAGGTAAGGTTAGGATCGACTTGAATGTTATGAAGGATTTAGGGATTGAAGTGGGTGATGTTATTGAAATCGTTGGTAAGAAACCTACAGTGGCGGTAGGGTGGCCTAGCTACCCTGATGATGAAGGTAAGGGCATCATAAGGATGGATGGTGTGATTAGGAGGAATGCAGGTGTGAGCATAGGTGATAAAGTAATTATCAGAAAAGTTGATACGAAGGAAGCGCTTATCGTTAAATTGGCTGTAGCATCCCCTTCATACTCTATATCTTCAGATAGTAACTTCACTAGTTACGTTTTGAAGAGGTTAGTTGATTATCCGCTTCTTGAAGGGGATAACGTGTTAATACCCATATTAGGTCAGTCAGTTCCCTTCGTTGTTGTCCAGACTAAGCCTGCAGGACCCGTAGTTGTTAGGGATACTACTAAGGTCGTAATACTTGAGAGGCCGGCTGAGTTCGCGAAGGTCCCTAGAGTGACTTACGAAGATATAGGTGGTATGAGGCATGTTATTGAGAGGATGCGGGAGTTAGTGGAGTTACCGTTAAAGTATCCAGAGCTTTTTAAGAGGTTGGGTATTGAGCCTCCTAAGGGGGTCTTACTTTATGGTCCTCCAGGCTGCGGTAAGACCTTACTCGCTAAAGCAGTAGCTAATGAATCGGGAGCTAACTTCATAGCCATTAAAGGCCCTGAAATACTTAGTAAGTGGGTTGGTGAGTCTGAGAGAGCTATTAGGGAGATTTTCAGGAAGGCGAGGATCTACGCACCATCAGTGGTCTTCCTTGATGAAATAGATTCCATAGCACCGACAAGGGGCGTATTTGAAGATACCCATGTGACTGAGAGAGTAGTAAGTCAACTACTGACAGAACTAGACAGTATTGAGAAACTGAGGAATGTAGCTGTCATAGCAGCTACTAACAGACCTGATTTAGTTGATTCAGCTCTTTTAAGGCCTGGTAGGTTTGATAGGGTTATCTACGTACCGCCTCCGGATAGGAAGGCTAGACTCGAAATCCTTAAAGTACATACTAGGAATGTCCCCCTGGCAAGTGATGTAAACCTAGAGAAGCTGGCGGAACTCACTGAAGGATACTCAGGGGCAGATATAGAAGCACTAGTAAGAGAAGCAGCTTTAATAGCGCTGAGACAGGATATAAACGCATCGCTGGTGACGCTTAATCACTTCATGGACGCGTTCCAAAACATTCAACCGTCATTAGCAAAACAGATGATTAAGTTCTATGAAGAATGGGTAAGTAAGATTAGACAAAGATTACCGAAATATCATATAACCCCCAACCTTTAGGTTAAGTAGTAAACATTTATAATCTGAGAGCATATAATCATTATCAGGGTTATAACAGGTTTCCCTATATGAGGAGGAGTTAATGGAAGGTGAGTTAGCGGTGTGTATTTAGGGTGATTGATGGTGCGTCAAGTTGACCCATACCCTAGTAACGTAATGTCCGACATACTTGAAGCGATAGGCACTAACGGTGGGACAATCAAAGATAGGGACCTCTACGACATAATTAGGAAAAGGTATGAGATTACTTACTCAGACTTTCTAAGGTTTATAATGATTCTTGAAGTTAGGGGATTCATAATCGTATCTACTGCTAGGGAGGACATCCGCATAATTTCTTTGTTGACGCAGTCAAGGTAGTGGGGGTAAACTTAAATAGCTATCTAGCACCAGATTAAGCTTGAGAGTACTTCAGTATGGTGTACGTCAAGGAATTTAGCGGTTTCAAAGAGATGTTGGCCTCCTTAGATGAGGATATCTTAGAAATTAAGAGGGTTCTTGGTGAGTTATTGAGAAGGATGGAGGTTCTTAGGGTTAGGGCTGAAAACGAAAGAGCTTTAAAGGACGTTCTATCTAAGATGGGTATCAGCCAAACCCAAGGGCAAGTTAGTAATGTAGTAAATTTAAAGAAGGTGAAGGTGATAATAAAACCTACAACTGAGCAGGAATTGATTTCCTTAGAAGAATTTGTTGAGTACTTAACAAGTAGAATGATCTTGCTAGAAAGCATCAAAAAAGAGCTAAGTTTATTCTCAACCACAAATATTGAGGCTAAGATTGAAGTGATCTATGTTGATGGACTTCCTAAGGAGATTTATGTGAAGTAGTTGTTTTTATCTCCGGTAATTAGAACTCGAATTCCTCACCTCTATATATCCTCTCAGCAATCTTACCCCTCAACTTAACTATTATAACTATACTTATGACTATAAGCACCGCAATAAGTATTAACAGCGCGTTCCTTATTAACAGAGTAAGTGGCTGTGGTTGAAGCTTAATCTTTTCTGTAATACTTGTTGTAAGGTCTATTGACTTTATATAGTCGTAAAAGCCTTCATAGCTAATAATTAGTTGAAATGAACCATAGTAGGTTGATATGGAGTACCTACCGTTATTGTCTGTAATACCTCTAGCTACTAGGGAACCTGTTGAAGTATCTATTAGCGTTACGGTTGCGCCGAATACTGGGGAATCTCTATCGTCGTTAACTATGAGTGTTAGCGTATGGTACTTCCTACTCAGAGGGACATTTATTGAGGTATCCTTAAATAGCTTCACAACATCCCTGTACTCAGTGTATAACGCCATATAAGGTGGTTGCGGTCTTACAGTTATACTGTAGACATCGTAAGGCAATGTGATGTTAGTTCTCTCACGAACACCGCTAGCTACCATCGTTTCATTAGCAAAAATATCGAATAGACCTTGGATTGGCCCAGCCGATACGTCATAGAGATTTAACGTTAGTGTGTATACCTTCCTCTTAAGGACTGCATCGACTGAGGTAGCTGTAGTTAGATCTACGGTCGTCACATACTCATCGTAGACGTTCTCATAACCTATGTCTGGTGATATTTTAATGCGGTAGGTCCCATAAGGTAGGTAAAGGGTATATGTCTGTGTACCGGCTGGTAGCACTATCGAGAATTCATTAACACTTAACTTGATCGGTGTCATTGGAACCCTAGAAATTAAGTCAATTATCCTAACCATTATTGAGTAAGATACCCTATCTGCTCCCACAAGGTTGATCGAGTCTTTATCAACAACTAACGTTATGTTCTTCTCCTGGTAGACCGCATTATAGGGAGGTAATGGTTGAATAGTGATTACATAAGTCCCGTAAGGTAGTGTGATGTTGAACTTTTTACTAACTCCGCTCAATAATTTCACACCATTGACGTAGATGTCATACGCCCCTGGAAGCGGCTCACCAGTTAATTGATCCACTAAATTAACCTCTACATTGTATGCCCTCCTCGGGACTTCAACGTTGAACGTAGCGTCAGTCATAACGTTGATGTATTTTTCAGCATCTACGTATTTATTGCTGAGTCCTGGAGGTATTAATACCCTAACTCTATGGTAGCCTGACTTCAGAGTAACTATTAAAGTCCCTCTTACTGCCCTAAAGACTTCGACATCATCAATAATTAGCGACACTTCATCCATAATTACTTCTCTAGACACTTCATCCATCACGTTTAGAGCTACTGCATACGTCATTCTTTCTAGCTTTATATCCAATCTACGATTACCATCTAGTAATAACGATTTTGCTAACTCGTTATAGAAATATGAATACCCACGTACAGGCCTTACGGTTATATTATAGTACCCGTAAGGGGCTTTAACTGAGTAAGTTTCGTTCATGAAGTTACTTACTATGAGTATGTTGTTTAAGTATATCTCAACCGGTACTTGAGGACCGCCGCCAAATTCATCTAAGAGATTTATATCGAGGGTATATTCAGTATAGTTAAGTACTACAGTATATGTGTACCGCATAGTTTTCGGTACATCAATTGTTATGGCGGCAGGCTGTAGATGAGGTGTTGGCGGATATATCGAAACAAGATATCTTCCTGGGAATATGTTGCTGAGAGTTATCTTACCGTCCCTATCACTTACGAATTCCGCACTCGTAGCTTGATAGGTGATAACTGTCCTCGCACCTGATACAGCAGTACCGTTAGGCATTAATATCTGCAGAGTAAGTGAAGGAAGCCTAACGGAATCAATGTCTATGGGTCTATTCCCGTAGGTCTCGATATATCTATTTAGATCCTTTATGATTAGCAATTTATTTCCACCGCCAATAACCACTAGGGAGAGGTCTATAGATGAATCAGCTGACATAGCTCCTGGAAACCTATACGCGAGTGATGCGTTAAGCCTGAGGAGAGGGATCTGCATAGGCTGAAGCGAAAGTATTTGAAGACCTCTTCCTGTATATACGACGTAGTAGGCTTTCCCACCAACGTAAGCTAGTTCAGTGTTTATAGGTTCTCCAGGTGCTATATATTCTTGCTCTAATTCATGCATTTTAGTTAACTCATTATATACGTAGGTCTTAATCCTACCATCCCTTAAAGCCACTAGTATATATTTGCCGTCCATCGTGGTGTCGACGAACTTCAACTTTATACCGTTATATCCCAAGTAATCATAGAGCGTTAGGTCAACTATACTTAGATCCTTGAATAGGTACGTTAAGTTAAAGTAGTTGCTGTGTTCAGTCATAACCATGTATGTATAATCTTTGAAAGCTGTGGGTTTGAAAGCGAAAAGTGGGGTGCCAATATATCCCTGCAGACCTAAATCAAGTATGAACTCGAACTCAACAGGTGCTTTACTAAAGTCGGAAACCTTTATACCCATCGGTAAAACCTCTGTAGCATTCCTAGTATCAGGTCTATATAGTAGGGAAAACTCAAGCGTTATCGTCTCAGGCTTTCTTAAATCAGATAAGTTTACATAACGCCTATATTTATTCCCGTATATATCGTATATACTGACCTCAACGAAGTATCCAAGGGGTGCAATAGCATGTTTTGTACCATTTTCGTTTAAATTGACGCTGTATGAAAATACTTGAGAGCCTGTATTGACGTCATATAAAGTTACTTCTACGTATGCCCAACTCGCAGGGAACTCGGTGTAGTTGTATACGTATATGGCACGTATATCTAAAGTTGCCGTCAGACCTGTATAGGTTATGAGAACTCTTGACGCATCATAGAAATAGCCGTTGCTGTCAACAACCTTAACCGGTACTAGGATATGAGGTGTTATATCCTCTAAGGCTTTACTGAGGTTGCCTACGGTGGGACCTAACCTTATGACTCCCTTAGTGTTGACGTCGAATACATAGACGTACTTCTCCGAGGGTAACTTCTTATTAACGCTTAAAGCTGCTAATTTAACTGTTGTAGGTGTTTGGAGGAGGTACATCGAGTCGACGGAGAAGTCAGCACCTTGTAGGTAGTGAAGCCTTTCATAGAGTCTGCCGTTATTGACAGCGAATACCACGACCTCACCTACGTCAGTACCAACTGCTATATACCTTGCTGGAAAGCCATCCACAGCATATGACGTTATGGAACCACTTATTGGGTAGGTGAAGAGGGTTTCAGGTCTAAAAGTCTCCGAAACATTAATTATTCTAATTACTGAAGTACCATCTAATGTGCCAAGGACAGCTACTACATCGTTCGTTAAGACTACTACGTAATTAACTTGCATGTCTAAATTTAGCTCGTATGAATAGACCGTATACCTATCATCTGATGAAGAGTTTATAGGTATGGCAGATAGTACGGCCAAAGTTATAATTAGTAATGAATAAATCTCCAATGACTTTCTAACGTCCTTCAATTTCTAACCCTCTAAATTCTAATTCTTGAAATAATAAGTTTATTGCTTTAGAGGTTAATAAAGTGAATTTGAGTGGTTGGATTTACGTTCATCTGCATTTGCTTCTGAACCATTAAGGTAATGTTAATTAAGGTCGTAAGAGATAATATTCCGGTAAAGTATAGTATGATAAGTTTCCTTAAAAACACCTTTAAAGGTAAGGGTAAGACCGAATCTAAGGTTGAGGCTTCTGGAGAAGTCGTTTATGAAACTGATATAGCCTCCACTAAGATAGCTAGGTCTAAGATGTATCTTAGGGAGGACGTTAAGGTTTTGGATAAGTATCCTCTTGCCGACCCTTGGGTTGAGGCAATAATAGTTGAAGATTTACGTAGTGGAGATATAATATATAACGTCGATGAAATATCTCTAAATGAGCATGAGCTTAAGGTGTTTAAAGATATAATAGATTACCTTACATGGGAGTTAGAACCTCCTAAGGGCGATACAGATATCCGTGAGTACTTCCAGAAACATGCAAAAAGAGCTGTTAGGATGTTTCAGCTGAAGTTAGGGAAGACACCAACACTTTCTTGGGCTAAGATGATGTACTATGTTGAGAGGGAGGTTCTCGGCTACGGGTTTCTCGATCCTTTATTTAAAGATCCTAATATAGAGGACATCTCATGTAACGGGCATGGTAAGCCTATATATGTGTGGCATAGGAAGTATGAATCAATACCGACTAACCTTTTCTTCCCTGCTGAGACTGAGTTAAATAGCTACATACTTAAGCTAGCTCATATGTCTGGAAAGCATATATCTGTGGCATATCCTGTATTGGATGCTATGTTACCCGGCGGTCATCGAGTAGCTGCGACTTTCCAAAACGAAGTATCTGCTAAGGGCTCTACCTTCACGATAAGGAAGTTCAGAGAAGACCCTATAACTATTATAGATATGATAAACTTCGGTACTATAAGTTCAGAGTTAGCGGCGTACTTCTGGACGTTAATGGATTATAAAATGACTACATTAGTGATCGGATCTACAGGGGCTGGAAAGACTAGCACTCTAAATGCCTTAGCTACGTTATTAAGACCTACCTACAAGATAGTCACTGTTGAGGACACTCCTGAAATAAGGTTACCTCAGGAGAATTGGGTTCAGTTAGTATCTAGGTCTTCATACTTAGCTGGCGGTGAAACGAAGGAGATAGACCTCTTCCAATTAGTTAAAATATCGCTTAGGTATAGGCCAGATGTCTTGATAGTTGGTGAGGTTAGGGGTGAGGAGGCATACGTCCTCTTTCAGGCAGTAGCTACCGGACACTCAGGTATCACTACATTACATGCTGAGAACATAGATGCGGCAGTTAAAAGACTTACATCACCACCTATGAATATCCCAATGGTTTATATCCCGTTAATCAACGCTGCGTTAGTTATAAAGAGGGTCACTAAACTAGATGATGAGGGTAGACCCAGACCTGCTAGAAGGATAACCAATGTCTGGGAAATAGATGATCAAGGTAGATATATTGAGATATCTAAATGGAACCCTATAAAAGACTTCTTTGAAGCGGACTTCAGCAGAAGTTATCTACTTAAGAGGATTGCAGACATGAGTGGTAGGACATTTTCAGATGTGTTAGAGAGTTTATCTGTTAAGAGGTTAATCCTTGAGAAATTAGCAGCTAAGAACATAAGATCGTATAAAGAATCAGCTAAATACATATATAAGTACTACGTGAGTCCAAAGGATGTGTTAAGTAGTTTAGAGGTTGTTAAGTAGTGGGGAAACTTAGGACAATCCTAATGGTTTATGTTGATGCCTTAGCGTTAACGCTATTTGAGAAGTTCGGTAAATCTCTAGCTAAGACCTTCGAATTAGATAGGAGCATTAAGGCTGCTGGTTTTTACACACATCCACATATATATGCATGTAGGATTCTTCTACTCACTTTACTTACAGGCATCCTCTCGACTTTTTTAGTCTCTTTCGTAATTGCCTTAATGCCATTTCCTTTACTAGTTAAAATCATAATTGCGGTCTTTCCACTGATAATTTCTATAATAACATTTGCCTTAGGGCTTTCCTACCCATCGTTAAGTGCTTCGTTTAGAAAGCTATACGTAGATTCGGAATTGCCTTTCCTACTTACATATATAGCAACTATGGCAAGGGGCGGTGTCACGGTTGAGAGGTGTTTAGAGAGAGTTAGCCGAATTAAGCTATTTAAGTATTCCAGTAGGGAGGCTGGCGAGATTATGAGGCGTGTAAAGATTTTTGGGGAAGATCCTTTATCAGCAATTGAAAAGGTGGCGTACGCCCATCCAAGCAGCAAGTTTAGGGATTTAATGCTAGGTTATATGACAACTTTAAGAGCTGGTGGTGACGTAGTTCATTACCTAGAGGTTAAAACTAGGGAGTCTTTGGCTAATAGGTCTGCCGAGATTAAATCCATAATTGGCAGGTTAGCAGCTTTTCTGGAATTATACATCATCTTAGGTGTTGTTGTCTCTTTAACTATGTTTACCTTCTTTGCCGTAAGTGGTGCGGTTACGATAATAGGCGGTTCACGGCTTGCTGGTGCCATGGACCCCATGATGCCAATGATATATAATACTATAGTATTACCCGGCTTAGGTGCTTTGACTTTAGTACTTGTACATGTTTCTAATCCGAGAACAACATTACCGATTAGGGTACCATACTACATCCTCATGATTTCAGTGCCTTTTGCCATCCTAGCATCTTTATCGGTAATAGTTATATCCGGCTCGATTAACGTGTTTGAGGGTACTGTTAGACCTAGGGATGCGGTCATCATAGCATGTTCACTAGCTGCAGGGTTATTAACTCTCTCAATACCTCCAGCGGCTGTATTTACGTTAGAGATGAGGGGTTCTAAAGGTATGATTAAGGCGTTGGCTGAGTTCTTAAGGGACTTAAGTGAGGTTAGGAAAACCGGATTAAGCCCAGAAAAATGCATCATAACGCTATCTGAGAGGGATTACGGCAATTTAACTCTCATAGTTAAGAAGACAGCTACAGCATTAGCTATGGGAATAACTTTAGATAAGGCATTAGCTAGAAGTATAAGGAAGGTCAGGGATTGGTTCCTAGCAATAATTTTCAGGTTCTTAATTGACTCAATAGTCTACGGTGGTGGAAGTCCGGAAATCATGGATTCCTTAGCCAGTTTTACTCAAAGTCTCGCGGAATCTGAAGAAGAGTTAAGACGTAGTTTAAGAGCATACGTACTACTCCCATATTTTGGGGCTTTAATGGTTGCTTCTGCCCCCTTATTAATTGTTTGGCAATTGACTTCATCAACGAATCTAATGCCTCAACCTGAAATGTTGTCTGGGGTAATTGTAACTTTATCGACTGGAGCTATAATTAACTCATACATCACTGGATTAATAGCAGGTAAGACATCTCAGACAATCTTAGCTGCAGGCTTCACGCACTCGATCGTAATTACTATATTGACGCTTGCTGTATTACTGTTCACCATGTTTAGTGTGGGTTTTATCTAGTTGAACACTACGTTACTTAACAGTTAATAAAGTATAAATTATAGATTAAGAGTGAAAGGTTTAGGTGATGTGGAATTAGCTTACCTAATGAACTGATGAAATTGATTGAAGTGGTTAAGTCTCATAATAGGTGGAGGAGGTTTGAGTGCATAAATTTAATAGCTTCTGAAAACGTTATGTCTCCATTAGCGGAATCCGCTTACCTTACAGATATGATGCATAGATATGCTGAGGGTAGACCCGGTAAGCGGTACTACCAAGGAACTAAATTCGTAGATATTGTAGAGTTGATGGTTTCAGAATTACTAAGTACGTTACTCAACGTTAACTTCGTAGAGCCTAGACCTGTAAGTGGTACTATAGCTAATGCAACGGTGTTTAGGGTGTTAGGCGATCCAGGGGATAGAGCTTTAATAGCTCCTGTTCAGGCCGGTGCCCACGTATCACACACTAAGTTCGGTACGTTAGGTGCTTTAGGTATAGAGCATGTGGAGATGCCTTTCGATAGAGATGTATGGAATATAGATGTAGATAAGGCGAAGAAAATGATCTATGAAATGAAGCCTAAGTTCGTTACATTAGGGGCTAGCGTCTACTTATTCCCTCACCCAACTAAGGACATAGTAGATGCGGCGCATGAAGTTGGTGCGTTCGTAGTTCATGATGTGGCTCACGTACTAGGTCTTATAGTCGGTAAGAGATGGCCTAATCCGATACATGAGGGAGCTGACGTATGTACATCTTCAACACATAAGACGTTTCCCGGTCCTCAGGGAGGCGTAATTTTCACCAACGACAACGAACTATATAAATCGATTTCAAGGGTCATCTTCCCGTGGTTTATAAGTAATCATCACCTACATAGGTTGCCGGCCCTAGCCGTAACCGCTATCGAGATGAAGTACTTCGGTGAGGATTATGCTGATCAAATCGTCAGAAACGCTAAAGCTTTCGCTGAATCTTTAAGTTCTGAGGGATTTGAAGTACTTGCTGAGAACATGGGTTTCACTAAGTCACATATGATAGTAGTTGATGTAACTAAGTTAGGTGGGGGTTCTAAAGTTGCTGATGAACTTGAATCAGCTAACATAATAGTTAACAAGAACTTACTTCCGTGGGATCCCCCTGATGCTGTTAAGAACCCAAGCGGGATAAGATTAGGGACTCAGGAGATGACTAGGTATGGGGCGGTAGAGTCAGATTTTAAGGAAATAGCACGGTTTATGAGGGAATTACTCGTAGAACGTAAGGATGTTAGAGAGATTAGGAAGAAAGTTATGGAATTCAGGAGTAATTTTAATGAGGTTAAGTACGCGTTTAAAGTAGGGCATGATCTCATGGAAAGTATTAAAGCAAGTCTTACCTTATAGTGATTAGATGGTATTCTGGGATCAGATTACTTGGGTAGAGTTTGAGGAATTGGTTGATAGCTCTACCGTAGCGCTTTTACCTATTGGTAGTGTTGAACAGCATGGAATGCATCTACCCTTAGGTCTTGATTACCTAATAGTTGATGAAATATCTAGGAAATTGGTGGTGAAGGCTAATAACTTAGGTTTTAAGGTAATTAAACTTCCATCGATACCTTACGGATTAAGTAGTATGTGGTCAGGTAACCCCGGAACGTTAGAAGTAAGTGATGAGTCCTTCATTAACTACTTATACGACTTAATTAAGTCTATAATAAGATGCGGCATCAGTAAAGTTTTAATATTTAACGGTCATGCAGGTAACGCTGATGCGCTAAGAATTGTTGCTAGGAGGGTCGTTAATGATGTAGGTAGTGATTCAGTAGTGGTAGTCACTTCTTGGTGGGAATTGGTAGGTGACTTAATTAATGATGTATTTGAAAGTAAATTCTACCACGCGGATGAGGTCGAAACAAGTGTTGCTATGGCCTTAGGTATTAGAGTAATTCATGAGAAGATAGTTAGTTCCTCCATTGATAGGAAGTATGATGATTTCTGGCATAGCCTAGACCTGACTAAAAGGCCTAAGTTATACGTCTATAGATTTGAAGGCGTTAGGAGATCCCCAGGTAGTTATGGAAGTCCTGAAAAATCCACGTATGAAAAAGGTATGGTTTTAGTTAACTCAATTTTAGATAGATCAGTTAAGTTAATTCAAGACCTACTTGCGGGGAAGATCTAATCAAGAAACCTATACTCTAATCCTGAAAATAGGTAGACTTGGTTAGTCTTAATCAGTGCTTCAAGAAGTTTTAATTCCCCATCACTAAGGCTATTTATATCAGATACTTTAATAGGGAATTTAGATTTGAAAGAACTTAAAAATTCAGGATGTACTAAAAGGTCACCAATAAGTATCACTTTCTCCCTACTTATGTAGTTCTCCAGCGGCTTATCAGTTAATTCCAAAGCCTCATTAACCGTTATAACCCCTCTAGACTTTACGGTTGAAAGGAGTTTATCTAAATTTTTGTTGAGTGATGGATGTCTTGCAGGCATTTTAGGTATTGATTTCTTAATGTATTTAACGTCATCTTCTAATTTCCTAACCCTTACCTCTAAATCACTAACCTTAGTCAGCAATTCATTTATTTTCTGCGATATATTACCCTCACGCGTATGTAGTGCTGTATTACTTAGGTGATCATGAGGGAATATGACGTCAGCACCAACCCTAACTAAGTAACCGCCTCTACTGCCTCTAACGACTTGCCCTAACTCCCTAAGCCTATTGATGGCAATTCTAACGGAGGTTAGACTCATCCCTAACGCATCAGCTACTTCTCTAGGCGTAGCTCCCGGATGGGTCTTTAAATAATCTAGAACCCTTTCTTCAGCAGTCAATACTCATCAAAAACTAAACATTTTAAAAACTAATAAATTTGGTGATGATTTAGCGATTGTTGAATGCACTCCATCCTTAGGAGTTATTGTTGGCTGCAGCTTAATGCTATGTTATGATGAATGAACGTTAACTCTAAAATCGTTTAAGAGCTTTTATAGGCAGTAATTACTTATGATGAAACTATGGCTTAAGCATATATTGGTTATTAAGTATTTTCATGTAGTACGTGTAGTGACATGAGGAGTCGATATCGTGACCTGGAGTCAGTCACTAAGGATTTGATACGTCTGTATGGGGTTAAAGTGAGAAAGAGGTTAAGTCAGCATTTTGTGGTAGATTACAGTTTATTAGACGAGATTTTACAATACGTTACCGAGCTTAAGCCTACTAAAATAGTAGAGGTCGGTACTGGATTAGTGATTCTTACCGCATTTTTAAGCAGTTCTTCTAGATACGTAGTAACCGTAGAGTTAGATAGTTCGTTAGCTAAGGCTGCTAGGGATTACCTTTCTAAAGAAGCATGTGTAGATTTCGTAGAAACCTTAGTTGGTGATGGGGTTCTCTTGGTTAGGTCTGCGTTGAGGGATCCCGATGTAATAGCTTCTAACGTTCCTTACAGCATAACAGGCCCTCTAATAAACTCCATCATAAAATCTAATTGTAGGGCAGCGGTGTTGACGATTCAGAAAGAGGTTGCTGAACGCCTGGTTGCGGTGCCTGGCAGCAAACCTTACAGCAGGCTGACAGTTATGGTTAATACGTTCATGACTGTTCAGCTAGGAGGTGTATACCCACCAACTTCCTTCATTCCACATCCTAAGGTTTACTCCAGAGTTGTTGTGCTAAGGAGGCTTAGGGAATGGAACCGTAGTTGGAGAGCTTATGAGGAATTTGTTAGGTGTTTATTCAACCAGAAGCGGAAGTTGGCCAAAAAAGTGTTAAAGAGCTGTTTAGGTGAGGACTTAATAAATAAGTTAAATATTGAGTTAGGGACGTTAATTGAGGGTAAGAGGGTTTATCAATTGCCAGTGGAAACCATCATAAAGATTTACTCTACGCTTCGGGATGATTACTTTAAGTGACTATACTTTGCTGACCTTAACGCCCTCTCTAAAAGCTATGTTCAGGGCTGCATGTATATCTGTGGTGAACCTCGTCTTATAACCCATTAACGTATTCCAAACTTTAGCAGAGGAGTTACTTTCATCCGCTACTACTACTTCAAACCCGAATAGAATTAAATCCTTTAAGAGTGTCTCTAATTTTTGACTTAATACACCGCTTGAATTACCGAGCTTTACTACAACTTTATCTGGCATTAAGTAGTCCCTAAACCTCACCACAGTTTCTATCAAATCCTTAGGTCTTGATATATATCCTGCCTTAAGTAGTAAATTATCGCAGAGTATAGCGTATGCTAACCTCCTACCTACATCTAACCCAACCTGAAGTACTTTAACTTCCTTAATACCGAAGGCCTTAGTTATGAATCTATATATTGACGCATCATCATTTATCAAATAGTAGTTGTTAGGATATATGTTGTGGCTCTTTAGCACTTCTAATCCTTCCTCATCTACAAGCAACGTATCCCTTAGGTCCTTGATGATCTGTAGGTCGTCGGGTGTAAATAACTCTATGTCATACTGCCTAACTATGTTTAATAAACTAATAAGTACTCTAGGATCGTATATGAACGCAGCAACGTGAAGTCTCTTACTACGATATCTGGTTATGTGACCACCGTGTTAATTATTTAAGCGTCTTATAATAAAGTTTATCGAAAGTAAACTTGTTAGAGGTTTAGGGTGGTACTATCAAGGCCTACGAAATTATTAGAATAGTGGAGGGTAAGGTCTCACTGATATATGGTGAGGCCGGAGTCGGTAAGACTAATGTAGTTTTATGGCTCTTAAGTAACATATCTGCTTCCTCGAAGGGGGAGGTCCTGTATATAAGTACTGAAGGGCCGCTTTATTCAGCCGCCTTAAGTAGATATCCGTTCAAGGATAACGCCCTGTTTTCAGAGGTATATGACAGCAATAGTTTACTCCAGTTAATACTTAAAGTCTATGGAAATGTGGGAAGGGAACTGAAGGCAGTAGCGATAGATACCGTTAATAACTTCTATAGATCTGAGGTGGGTTATGACGCTAATGCTGGTAGGGTATTTAATGCTATGTTAGCCTTCTTATGCGACATGAGTCTTAAATACGGTGTGACCTGCCTACTTACAGCTCAGGTCAGGGGGTTCGATGATGAGGTTAAGATGAGTGGTTTTCAAGTACTTAAGTATTGGTGCGATAACGTTATAAGGTTAGATAGACTTGAAGGCAGCATGAGAGGATTATTTATAGAGTTACCTGATGAAGTTAACTTAGAGGTAAGATACACAATCACCAGCAAAGGGATTGAGTTGTTGAGCTATGGGCATTGACGGAACTGTAGCGATGATTGTATGGTCTCTAATTCTTTTCCTCCCAGCAATGGTGACTAACGCGTTACCTGTTCTTACAAGAGTGTTATTCAGAAATAAACACCCTATAGATTTCTATAGGAACTTCATTGACGGTAGGAGAATATTAGGTGATGGTAAGACTTGGGAGGGGTTTACACTAGGTCTTATCGGTGGCTCCTCTCTGGGGCTTTGCTACGTCTTCATCTCTAAAAACGCTTTATGGTTCCTATACGGATTTTCAATGGGTTTAGGGGCTTTATTAGGTGACTTAATTAACGCATTTGTGAAGCGTAGGCTCGGTATGCGTGGTGGTGCACCATTCCCACCGTTCGACCAGATAGACTATTTACTTGGTTCGTTCTTCATAATTAAATGGTTAGGTATTGATTCGTTAATTGATGTTTCCTTAGATTTATGGAATTTATTAGTAGCTATATCTATATCTTTAATACTTCATCCTATGACGAATCTTATAGCATACGTCTTTAAGATTAAGGACGTTCCTTGGTGAATTAATCATTAGACATAGATTTAAGTATTATCCTATGTCTTACGTATTTGTCATTTGGTGAAAACTTAGGTGGATGGGCTACGGTTGTTTTCAAACTGCATTTAGGGCAGGCTTCATTTAACGTATATACTCCGCATTTGACGCACTTACGCAATAGCCAATGCGTTAGCGTTCCCTCTCAAAACTGTAGTTGACGTTAAGTTCTTTAGCGGTGTCCTGCGCTGTAGATGTGTATTGATTTAAGAGTTTCTCAGCATATTTGTAGTCTGTAGTTACTACCTCTACCCGGTATCTAGGAGCCCCTATGGTGTAGACCTTGATGAACGTGTTTCTATCTAATTCCTTACTAAGTAACTCCAACGGTCTTTGAAGTACTTCCTTTATTCTAGCTACCCCATCAGGTTCTGTGCATGTAAGCATTAGCAGCCCCTGAATCTTAACTTTCTTTACCTCTATATGCTTCTTCAACTCCTCCATTATAGGCGGTATCCACTCATCAGAAACTCCAGCCTTCTTAAGCACATCCTCACCCTGATATGCCGTTAATTCTAGACCTGCGAAGATCTCACCGTAGACATCCTCTAACTTCCAACCAACTTCTCTATATGCATCATCTAACGTCTTACCTATTTTTGGTGCTACAACTTCAAGTAACTTCTCAGCTCTTTGAGCTCTCTTCCACTCAAGTAACTTTCTTCTCTGCTCGCTATCGCTGACTCTCTTAAGGGATATATCGACATGTTTCTTCCTTCTATCGACTCTAATAACTTTAGCTACAACCTTCTGGCCTTCCTTAACAAATTCCTTAACATCCCTAACCCACTTACTACTTACCTCACTCCAAGGTAGGTATGCCTCATGACCTCCATACTCTTCTAAGCGTACATAGGCTCCATACTCGAAAGTCTTAGCAATAGTTCCTACTACTAAATCACCAACTTCAGGTAATTCGCTGCGTTTCCTTACCATTGAATCAACTCATGATCTTAATTAATTCACCTAATATCTTAGATTTACCGCCTGAAGGCACTACAAGAACTACCCCACACACCAAGCATCTCGATGGGAATGTGGCGTGGTCGAAAATTACTTGTTCGTTACCACATGACGGGCATCTAACCTTTACGAATTTAGACCTAGGCATAGGTATTAAAGTCTTCCTCTTCTTCATCTATTTCACCACTTCAACCAGTTCAGCCTTCTTTACCCTAATACCTCTTCTATGTGATATATAGCCACACTTCGAACACTTAAGTTTAAGGACTACCTTCTTAGTGACCTTAGCAAATCTCTTCTGTTCAGGCTTCCTCTTACTGCCATAACCTTCCTGCTTACGTGCATACCTCCTTTCACCCTCAGCCAAAGATCTGCGTTTACCATGCTTGTATATAGTAATGCTATGTTCTCTATGTGTCTTACATCTAGGGCAGTAACTATTAAGTTTTTTTGGGATACGCATGCTTACCCCCCACTTACCTAATTACCTTCCTCTCATCCTCAGATCTAACTTTAATTATGCCTAAAAATATTGCACAGCTAACGCAGTAACACTTAGTGATAGGGTATTTAGCAATTATAGCACCTTTCTTCTCTAATTCATTAGCTAGTTGTGGGTCGACAGGTGAGTAAGTTCTAGTAACGCAAACAGCTTTATCTTCTGGTGTAAGCCTCCCACACTGATCGCAATGTATGGCACCTACAGATCCCTTACCGCCTTTATGTCTACCTCTGCTCTCCCTTTTCTTAGGCGTAGCTGAACACCTCTCCGTATGTTTACTATTTCAGTCTTTTTAATCTTTAGCGTTTATAAGGATTTACTCAAGGTTAGTAAGTACTTACTATTTCTGAGGTGCTAACTTTTAAATCATTTATTCTCACTAGTTGTTTTGGTGTTAGTGGTTGAGTGAGGATAACATATATAGGGATCTTGGCAGGTCCTTCTCAGAGTGGTTTGACTATGTTCTAGAGGCTGCAGAGGTATATGACTATGGTAGATATCCGGTTAAGGGTATGGGTGTATGGCTACCCTACGGCTTTAAAATTAGGGAAAACGTGTTGAAGGTCCTTAGAGGGCTGCTTGATAGCACGGGGCATGAGGAGATCTTACTGCCGCTACTTATACCTGAAAACATAATTGGGAAGGAATCTGAGCATATCAGAGGTTTTGAAGACCAAGTGTATTGGGTAACGCATGGGGGTCTAGAACCATTAGATGTTAAACTTGCGTTAAGACCTACCAGTGAAACATCATTAACTTACTTAGAGAGTTTCTGGATAAAGAGCTATAAGCAACTACCTAAGAAGTACTACCAAGTCGTGAGTATATTTAGGTATGAGACTAAGGCTACTAGAGCAATGGTTAGGGTGAGGGAAGTAAGTACTTTTAAAGAAGCGCACACACTTCATGAAGACTTCAACGACTGTGAAAGGCAGGTTATTGAAGCTATAGAGGTTTACAGTAAGTTCTTTAACTCCTTAGGCGTCCCTTACGTAATATCTAAGCGGCCTGAGTGGGATAAGTTTGCAGGAGCTATCTACACCATAGCATTTGATACTTTACTCCCTGACGGCAGAGCACTTCAGATAGGTACTGTACATAACTTAGGTCAGAACTTCACTAAGGTTTTCGAAGTGAGGATCCATAAAAGTGATGGAAGCATTGATTACGGATGGCAAACAAGTTACGGAATTTCAGAGCGTGCGTTAGCATCAATGTTTGCGGTTCACGGAGACCGCAGAGGATTGGTGCTACCGTTCCACATTGCCCCAATACAGATAGTTATTATACCTCTCATAACGGCCGAGACGCGGGATGAGGTATTTAAATATTCAAGAAACGTATATGAAGCACTTACAAGCAGAGGTTACAAGGTCTATGAGGATTTACGTGATGAATTAAGGCCTGGAGAGAAGTTCTACTACTGGGAGTTTAGAGGGGTTCCGTTAAGGGTTGAAGTAGGTATTAAGGAAGTGGAGGGGGGTTACGTAACCTTATTTAGGAGAGATACCTTAGAGAGAATTAAGGTTGAGTCTAAAGAGCTGTTAGAGAAGATCGAATTAATCGCAGACGAATATAATAAAAACCTAAGTAATAGAGCTTGGCAAACCTTTAAATCTAAGATTACGAGATTCACCAACATAGATGAGGCGAAAAAATTCCTGAGCAGTGGGAGAGGTATCATCGAACTGCCGTGGTGTGGCGGGTATGAGTGTGGGTTAAAGTTAGTTGAGGTTCTTGACTGCGACGCTCTAGGCACTCCATTAGATGCTGAAGTTGTTGAAGATAACTGCGCGGTCTGTGGAACGAAGGCGAACACCATCATGAGGCTAGCTAAGAAGTATTAGTTACTAAGTAGTTTGCTGTTGAATTACTTCACCATCATAATTAACTAGTTTTTAGGCCTTACATCTAATTAATAAGGGGGTGTTTGTTGGAGGGTTATAAGCTCATCGAACATGCATTAAGCAACGCTTCTAAGAAAGTTAATGAAGTCATAAACGCATTCGTGCTTTATAACGATGAGGCGTTAAGTGATGCAGAACGGATTTTAAAGCTTGGCTTAGATCCGTTGCCGCTAGGTGTTAAGGACATAATATACACTAAAGGTTTACGTACAACTATGGGCTCTAAACTATATAAGGACTTCATACCTGAAAATGATGCTTATGTAGTTAGAGTTCTTAAGGAGTCTGGATGGGTAGTAGTTGGTAAAACAAACACTCATGAATTTGCGTCCGGAGCTACAACAACTTCAAGCGTTTTCGGCCCTACTAAAAATCCATTAGATACTGCTAGAATAGCAGGTGGCAGCAGTGGTGGTTCCGCTGCAGCAGTTGCAGCGTCACTAATACCTATAGGCTTAGGAACAGATACTGCAGGGTCCGTTAGGGTACCGGCATCTCTTTGCGGCGTGTACGGCTATAAACCTACATATGGTTTGATCAATACTGAAGGGGTTTATCCGCTCGCACCTTCGCTTGACACTATAGGATTCTTAGCTAAGGACTTAGCCTGGATAAATAGAGCGTTAAAGAACTTCATCAAGTTAGATTTAAGTGAATTTGATGTTAGGAGGCTACGGTTAGGTATTCCAAACTGGTTTAAGGTCCCAAACGATTTAAGGGCCTTATATCCAGACCTAGTAGATAAGGTTGAGACTAAGTTCCTTAATTATGTAGCTAAATTGGGATGCGATTACGTTGAAATCGTAATGCCAGAGGCCGAGAAGTACGTTTGGAGGTGTTTTCCGATAATTAGGTATAGTGAAGCTACTGCAATACATATGGCGAATAGAGATAGGTGGGGTGAATACGGCGCTGATGTTAGGAGGTTAATCGAAAAAGGTTTGGAGTACCGAGCAGTTGACTATATAGATGCTATGAGTCGAAGGGAGTACGTCAGGAATGAATTAAATAAAGCCTTAAATAGTGTCGACGCACTTATTACTCCCACAGTACCCATACCTGCTCCTAAAATTGATGACGTTTTAGGTAGGGAGGATGGAATTATAAGGAGTTTACTTACCTATGAAACTATCTATGCATCTTATATTGGTGCTCCAGCTATTTCCATACCTGCCTTAAGTGTGGGTGGGCTGCCAGTAGGTATTCAAATAATATGTGGTGTCGGAAACGACTCTAAGCTATTAAGCATTGCTTCCACAATTACTGCTACGTATAAGTAGGACGTTACTCAGCTTTAACGCTTTACCAAATCAGTGTTTTTCTTGTAAGTCGAAAATATTTTAATCTTAATTAAGTGGTAATTTGGGTAATAGGATGGGCTTCAACAGGGAGTGCTTCGAAGACGCACCTAAGATCGTCGTACCACCTCCCGGACCTAAATCAAGAGCTGTAGTAAAGGATGATGAGGAATTAATAATGCAGTCATTTAGTAGGTGGTATCCGTTAGTAGTCAAGAGCGGCTGCGGGTCTATAGTGATGGATCTAGATGGGAACCTGTACATAGACTTCAACTCAGGGATTGGCGTCATGAATGTAGGTCATAATCATCCAAAAGTTGTGGAGGCGATTAAAGGACAGGCAGATAAATTACTCCATTACTCAATAACAGACTTCCTTTATGAGGAGGCAGTCGAGCATGCTAAGGAATTCTTAGAGATAGTACCGATCGAAGGTATGAAGAAGGTCTTCTACTGTAACAGCGGTACGGAAGGTATTGAAGGAGCTTTAAAGGTGGTTAAAGGGTATTTCAAGAATTCTAGACAGTATGTAATGACTTTCATCGGATCATTCCATGGGAGGACTTTAGGGAGTTTATCACTCTCAGGTAGCAAACCTATCCACAAGAAGTATTTCCAACCATTGCTTCCGGGGGTAGTTAATGTACCCTACCCAGACCCCTATAGATGTCCATTAAACGTTGATGGAGATGAATGCGGAGATGCCGTTATATCCTACATAGAAGACTACATTTTTAGGAGGTTAGTTGACGGAGAGGATGTGGCTGGCATATTTATAGAGCCGATTTTAGGTGAGGGTGGCTATGTCGTACCACCAGATAACTTCCTGCCTAAGTTGAGGAAACTATGTAGTGATTACGGAATATTACTAGTTTTTGATGAAGTTCAATCAGGGATGGGCAGAACTGGTAAGTGGTTCGCTGCTGAGCATTGGGGTGTGAAGCCAGATGTCCTAGTTTCATCTAAAGCGTTAGCATCAGGCCTCCCTCTAGGGGCGGTAGTAGGTAGAGCTGAAGTGATGTCACTGCCGAAGGGAACGCATGCATCAACATTCGGCGGTAATCCAGTAGCGTTAGCAGCAAGTAGAGCGGTGATAAGGGCAATAATCGATGAGGGTTTACTATATAATGCGTTAAGTGTTGGGGAATCCATCATGAAGAGGGCTCTAGAGTGGGTTGATATGTATGAAATTGTAGGGCATGTTCGCGGTAAGGGTTTAATGATCGGTATAGAGTTGGTTAGGGATAAGAGAACGAAGAAGTACGCGGATAAGGAATTAAGTAAGGTCTTGCTTGAATCATTTAAGAGGGGGTTAGCTATCATAGGCGCTGGCTACTCAGTCATTAGAATTGCACCACCGCTCACCATATCTGAAGAACTAGCTCATAGAGGGTTAGACATCTTAGAAGATGTAATTAGGGTTGTTGATAATGAGTCTAGGAAATTCAAAAATTAAGGAACTAGTAATTGAGCTCTTATCGCAGCAAGAACTTAAGAACTTCGTTGAAATTAAGGAACGGTTAGAATCTCTAAACATTTCGGTAGGACCTGTAGAACTAAGAACTCTCATAGCTGAGTTAATAAGGGAGAGATTAATAAGTAAGGAGTTAGCTACACCCTCTAAGAAATTCGTTCTTAAATTGGTTAGACCTTAGAAGCAACCCAGTAAGTTACCTTTGAACCATCCCCTACCTCAACCGAAATTTTAATAGGTAGTGACGGACCGAATTCTACCGTAGTGACGTCAGCCAACGTTAAAGAGTTAACTAAGGTCTTAAGTATGTCCAGGTCGTACTTGCTTGCCACTTTAGATTCCTTCGCTTCTAAGGAGTATAGAGGTCTATCTAAGGCGAGGGTCTGCCTAAACATCCTGTTTTCAGATGTACTTGATGCGATTACCCGATCATCTTCATATGTTAGTTCTAAGTCCTCATTAACTAATTTCGCGTCAGATACTATTTTCCTGAAGTCCTCCGACGGTATTTGAAATCTTACCGGTAAGTCTATATTTATAGAACCTACTAACTCAGTACCTACTTCCCTCACATCTATTAAATAATTTCTCTCAATCCCTGTCTTCGCATTGATTAGCACTAACTTAAACGTCCTATTAACTTCTTCAAACTCCATTAATATAGTATCTTTCTTAGAAACCCTCCTTAAACTTCTTAAAAGTTGTACCTTATCAACCGCTAACGTGGTCTTCCTACTTACGTCGAATGACTCAAATGCTGACTGCGGTATCGACACCTCAACGAGTAAGTTCTTATCAGGGCTTAAAGCACGAATTAAAAACCTCTCAGAATCTACACTCATAGGTACTTCATCAATCGGTTTTAAACATCCTTGGAAAATCCCCTTAATTCTAGCCCCTACAGGGTACTTAATCCTAAACATGAAACTCCCAATAGTTACTAAGCATAGCGAATAATTTAATACTTATTATATCTTAAGCCCTAACTTAGTTAGGCAAATCTAGATGTCTAAAGTTAAGTTAGTAAGGGGATTTACTGGATACACCTACATTGAAGGCCACTGCGGAGATGTGGCTAAAGTACTCACACATTTAAAGGACGTTTATGGAAGGGATACCTCAGACGTTAATGATGCATTAAGAATATTAAGTAATTTCAACTCCTTCTACGATATGATGAGGAGGAAGTTTAAGGACTTCATATCACCTAAGAAAGATGAGGGGGACTTAATTAAGGGTTTGGTGGTAGTAGATAAGATTAAGCTCTTTAAGATAGGTAACGTAAGCTACGTGCAGTTAATTTTCGATAAAAGAGTTGGACTGGAGTTAATATCGAATATCTTGAAGGATTTAGGAATAGATTTTGAAGTCACTTACGAGTGAGGATACGTAAGTTAAATGCGTTACTCACTCTTAACTTGTTTAGCCTTCTTCCTTTCTCCCCTAGAACGCTTAGCTTTCGCAGCAGTCCCCTCTTTCTTAATTACTTCCTTCTTGGTAGCTTTCTCTACATGCTTTTCCTCACCAACCGCTTGAATACCCTTAATTAACCTCTCTATTTCTTCAACCTTCGACAGCATTACCTCTAGGCCCTCTATAGTAAAACCCTTTAAAACCTCCTCCCCCTCTTCCTCAATCGCCTCACTTTTTTCCTCTGAAACCTCCTCAACTGGAATCTCTTCCTCCTCACTCAACTGATAAACCCTCACTCATAAAGTTCCTATATACATTTAAGCTTTAATGATATATAAACTACCTTCATCTCTTATTTTTATTAACGCCTCATGTTTCTTAAGATTCATCAACAGATCCCTAACTACTTCATATCTAACGTAACTACCGCATAACAACTTTGAGATGTAGTTTAAGTTATTAGGTTCTTGAATTGCGAATGAAACTACGTATGCAGAATTAGCTATAATGCTAGCCTCTAAGTCAAGTGGTTGCTGGGTTATGATTATTAGTCCTAACCCGAATTTCCGCCCCTCTATCACTAATTTACTTAAGAGTGGTGCAACCCTCCCACCCATGAACCTATGGGCCTCATCAACCACCATGAACAACGGCCTACTAAAGGTCTTTACATAAGTCTCTATTAAGTGGAGGAGGCTCTCTACATAGATCCCTACAACGTAATCACTTTCAACAACGCTTAAGTCAATAACTGTTAGGTCATTCATCAAGTCCTCAACGCTTAATGAAGTAGATAATAGGTAAGGACCTCTTAAGAGGTTGAGGTAAGGAATTAAAGTGTTGAGGACTTCCTTACTTAGATATACGTCCTTACTATCTTGGCCACCGTCTAAGTAATTAATTAGGGTTTCATAGACGTCGTTAAACGTAGGTGTTTGACCACCGCTTAATCTTTCGTAAGTATTTAGTATTAGTGTATATAACGAGTATTTCTGAACGTTACCTAGTTTGAATATCCTCCTAACCATATCACTTACTTCCTCAGCTCTTACGCTCTTGGGCTTACCGAGAGTTTCCAGTGGATTGACGGGACCTTCACTAGGGGTTAAAACCCTACCTTTCAACTCTCTAGCTAAGTTAGTGTACTCACCATGAGGGTCTATAACTAATATCGGGAATTTACCAGCTAATTGTTTAATTAGCTTCATTGCCAGGTAGGACTTACCGCTACCACTCATACCTACTATCACCATATGTTTATTATCAGCTCGGTCGATGGGGACCTTAACATAACCCTTAGATGGATATCTAGGTTTAAATCCCTCACCAACCTTCATAACGATCTTTCCGAGTATGAGGAAATTACCAGCTGGGATTAAGTAGTTGGAGTTAATTAAAACTATTACAGGTAAAGTCAGCCAAGAAAGCGAAGCTACGAGAATCATTAATAAGTATCTGAGGGCTGACTCAAGTGAGTTGAGATTAAATTTCATCGATATCGAAAGTATGAAGGAATTACATACCAGACCAAGTAAAATTAAGTAAAGTTTCGGACCTACGGACGTAGTAATGTAAAAAAGCGATCTATTAATGGTAGGTAAGTCTGAAATAAAGTATAGAGCTATTAGAGAGGAACCCAATATCATGAAGAAATCTATTAAGGTATCCTTCCCTACAACTACCTTAGGTAGCTTGATATAGGACTTCCTAAAGAATGATGACCCTAAAGCAAGGCCTGTAAAGTAAGGAATTAATAGATGTGTAACGAACGAGAAGTCTAGGTTAATGCCTAAACCTAACATATATATAGATGATAAAGCAAATACTTCCGCAATAGCTGCTGATAAGTCCCCAAAAAGACCTACAGAAATGCCTGCCGTAAAGGTAAGAACGTATGATATGTTAACTGTAGCCATTAAGGTCATCAGCGATTTTGGGGAGATCAATAACTCGCTTAGTGTTGTATTTAGCGTAAATAGAATTACTGCGATCAACAACTTACTAAATTTAGATGTATCCATTCTAAACATATCTTTAAGTCAAACGTATAAGTTTTTTGTTGCTTTATTTAAGATGTGAATGAAGTGAGTAATGCTGAAGGAACACTACATATGCTCCATACAAGCTTAACTAAAGTTATGCCTAAGTACGGCTACAACGACTTAACAGAAGTTCAGAGGAGGTCCATACCTGCAGTCCTCACCGGACGTGATGTATTAATAGTTGCCCCTACAGGCAGTGGTAAGACTGAAGCTGCTTTATTCCCGCTGATTTCTAAATTTTTAAGCAAGCCACATGAGCATAAACCGATAAGCCTGATCTATATTACCCCCTTGAGGGCTTTAAACAGGGATTTAATGAAGAGATTAGTTGGTATATGCTCTGACTTAGGTATAAGCGTGCAGGTCCGTCATGGCGATACGCCGCAGAGGTTGAGGAAATCTATAGAGAGAAATCCTCCTCACATATTAATAACGACCCCAGAGACATTTCAATACCTCCTCATAAGTGCTCAGTTAAGGGATTACCTTGCTAACACTAAGTACCTTATTATAGATGAGCTTCATGAGTTAGTTAGCAGTAAGAGAGGAGCTGAACTAATAGCATCTCTCAGTAGGTTTGAGTTAATATCTAATAAAGTTCAAAGGATTGGTATATCTGCAAGTATAGGTAATGTGTCACTAGCTAAGAAGTTCCTCTCTTATGGTAGACCAGTAAGTGAGGTAGTAATACTTAGCAATAGAGATATGGACATTGAATTACTTACTCCATACAGTTCCGGTAAGTTGATAGATAGGATAGAACTAATTAAGGATCTAATAAAAAGCCATGGCCAAGTGATAGTATTCACTAATACCCGCGATGAGGCCGAACTACTAGGGCTAAAGTTAAAGGAGTTAGGGGTAAACATATACGTACATCATGGCAGTTTATCGAAGGATGAAAGAGAGGTTGTTGAGGAGAAGCTGAAGAGGGGAGAAATCAAAGGTGTTGTTTCAACATCAAGCCTTGAATTAGGTATCGATGTAGGTGGAGTAGATGCTGTTATCCAGTCATCATCTCCTAGGCAGGTGGTTAAACTCGTTCAAAGGGTTGGTAGAAGTATGCATAAGGTAGGGCTTAGGGCTAAGGGCTACGTAGTAGCTGATATGTCAGTAGACGATATTTTAGAGTCGTTAGTGATTATACGTAGAGCTTTGAGTAACGAGTTAGAAGGGTTTTCCATCCATGAGGGGTCTCTCGACGTACTCACACATCAAGTAGTCGGCTTACTTCTTCAGGAGGGTAGTATGGATGCGAAAGCAGCCTACGAAGTTCTTAGGAAGTCATACGTTTTTAAGGATTTAACCTTTGAAGAATTCGCTAAGGTTTTGGAATTAATTTCAGAGCTTCATCTAATTAAGTTTGATGGCCTCACAATCAAACCCACCGGTAGAGGAAGAATTTACTACCTAACCACTACGATGATCGTTGACTCCCCACATTACTCGGTCGTTGACTTACTAAGTATGACCTCGATAGGTCATCTGGATGAGGAGTTCGTAGCGTTAGAGATTAGCGAAGGCTCTTCGTTAGTCCTAGGTGGTAGGTTATGGCATGTCATTAGCGTTGATGAAGAGGATATGAAGGTTTACGTGGAGGAGGCAAGTAGTAAGGAGTATTTAATCCCCTCATGGGTTGGTGAAACAATACCTGTTGATTATAAAGTTGCTAGGGAAGCATGCTCGTTGAGGAAGCTTTTAGCTCTTAACTACTTACCTAAGCATTACGTTGATTTAATTTCCGAGGGCTCCTTAACGTACTTGAGGGAAGTTATATCGAAGCATGTTAGTAGAGGGTATCCATTACCTTCTGAAAATCTATTGCTCGTCGAGGTTAAAAGATCTTCACCATCATTTATAGTTGTCCACGTATGTTTAGGAAGTAGGGGTAATAGAGGCTTAAGCCACCTACTCGGCTATTACTTCAGTAAATACCTAGGTTTAAATCCATTAATTAAATCCGACCCATATAGGGTGGTCCTCCAGCTACCGGTATATGTAAATTTAAGTGATGTTGAATCTATCGTTAAGTCAGCTATACTGAGTTCCAGCCTTGAAAACGACTTTAGAGATGCTTTAAGGAAGTCTTCAATGTTTAAGCATGTATTGGTAAATGTGCTTAAACGTATGGGGGTGATTCCTGAAAAAGCTCCATTAAACATTATTAACGTACTTGCTCGGAAGTTCGAAGGTAATGAGTTGATTGTTAAGGAAGTTCTTAACGAACTCTCATGTAGATATGTTGACTTTGCAGTCATTAAAAAACTTGTTGAGAGGGTCAATGAAGGTAAGGCTGTAGTTAAATTCATCGAAGTTACTGAACTGTCGCCACTGGCTCTTGAAGGACTTAAAACGCCTGGATTTAGTGGGAGGGTTTTAGTTAAGTACATACCAAGGAACGTCATAGCTGAGATGGTTAAGAGGAGATTACTGGGTAAGAAGGTTAGGTTAATATGCATGATGTGTGGCTATAGTTATCTCAGTACGGTTAAGGAACTACCTGATGAAGTTGTATGTCCTAAATGCGGTGTTAGGTATGTAGGTGTTAGCAGGGACTTGAGTGACGATGTAGTTAAGTTAGTTCAGAAAGGATTGAAGGTAGGTAAGAACTACAAGTTCGTCTTAAAAGATGATGAGAAGGAGGCTTTCATGAGATTAAAGGAGTCAGCGTACCTAGTTTTAAATTATGGTAAGAGGGCGGTCATAGCATTAGTTGCCTACGGGATAGGTCCTGAAACTGCTAAAAAGCCCCTATCCCTCAAGTCTGAGGAGGATTTCTACAACATGGTATATGAGTTGGAGAGGAAATACATATCTACTAGGAGGTTTTGGGATTGATCCCTATTTCCTCGTTAAGACAGTGCATCTAAGCTAAGTTTATTTATTTCATTGAATGTGATAATGTGGTGGGGATTAGATGCCTTGGAGTATACTGGAGTACTTAAGGAAGGACCCTGAGGTACTCCGGAACTCGTTGAGGAAGAGATTCATGGATGAGTCTCTAGTTGATAACGCTATAAAGTACGATGTTGAGTGGAGGAAGGTTTTAACTGAGGTCAACAATTTAAGGCATAAACATAATCAGATAAGTCAGCAAATAGCTAAGGTAAGCGATGAGGAACGTAGGGTGCTGATTAGTGAGGCTAAAGAACTTCTAAAAACCATTGAGGTACTTGAGAAGAAGTTAGATGAGATTGAGAGGGTTAGAGATGATCTGCTTACTTCAATGCCTAATATTGTACACCCATCAGTGCCTGTAGGTTCTGACGACAGTTACAACATCCCAATAAGGGCTTGGGGTAGGGCTAAGGTCTACAGCGAATTTCTGGATGAGTTTTTGAGGAATACTGCAGGGAAAGGTGTTAATATGGATTATGAGGTTATTGATTGGAGGCCTATAGGGCATGCTGATATGTTGGAGTACGTGCTTAAGTTAGGGGATACTTTAAAAGCTGCTGAAGTTTCTTCATCAAGGTTTTATTACCTATTTGACGATATCGTCTGGCTCGACATCGCGTTACTGACTTACGCTATTGATTACCTAACTAGTAAGGGTTTTAAGTTGGTCCTCCCTCCATATATGCTTAGACAACAATATATGGCGGGGGTTGTAGACCTTGCTACATTTAAAGACGCTATCTATAAGGTTGAGGGTGACGACCTATACTTAATAGCTACTGCGGAACATTCGTTAGCTGCCCTACACGCCGGAGACGAAATACCGGAGGAGGACTTACCTCTACTCTACGTCGGTGTAAGCCCATGCTTTAGGAGGGAGGCAGGGGCCGGCAGTAGAGATATTAAGGGTATTTTCAGGGTCCATCAATTCCATAAAGTTGAACAATTCGCCTACACGATGCCGGAGCAAAGCTGGGATGTTTTCGAATCACTTATCTCTAATGCTGAGGAACTATACCGGAATTTAGAACTGCCCTATAGATTAGTTAACGTCGTTTCAGGGGAGTTGGGATCTCCAGCAGCTAAAAAATACGACCTAGAGGTTTGGTACCCTGCCCAAGGTAGGTTTAGGGAGTTAGTCAGCTGCAGTAACTGCACTGACTGGCAGGCATATAGGCTTAAGATCAGGTACTTAAGACGTAAGGGTACTGTTAGAGATTACCTCCACACTTTGAATTCTACAGCTATAGCAAGCACTAGAACAATAACTGCGGTTCTTGAGAACCATCAAAAACCAGATGGTGTGGTTGAGATTCCGAAGGCGCTGCGTAAGTATTTAGAGGTCTATAGTAAGGCTCCGAAAGATTATATACATCCTGCTAAAAGGTAACTCATTGGCTTAAAGTAATAATTTATTGGCTCTTCAATTTCCTTAATCCGATAGCGACTTTCTTACCTTCGAGATCCCACTCAACTACGTACATATCTTCCGTATTCTCAGCTATTGATGTTGCTCTAGTCTCGTTCAATATGAAGTCGCGAAACATGTTGATCGACTCCCTAACTTCAGCATCATCTGTAAGTATAGAGAGTTCTATGAATTCATCTACTTGTAGATTAGCCTTATTCCTCATTACCTGGATCCTTCTAATCAACTCCTTAGCTATTCCCTCATAGTATAGTTCCTTATCTATCGACTTACTTACACATGCCTTAAACGTGTTAAAGTCTTTAGTTAGGAAATCATCGCTAAAGCACTTGTTAGGTAGTTCATAGGTTATTAAGGCATCTTTACTATTGGTTAGGAACTTAATTATGTTTAGGTGTTTTGAAAGTATATCAACGCTATCCTTATCAATCTCTATTACTACCTCCTTAATAGGCCATCTAAGTTTGATGCCAAGCGAGTTTCTAATAGAGCTTACTGACGCGTATACGTCGAAAATTAGTTCAAAAGATGCCTCAAGATCACTCCTTATGTATTCTTCTACGATATTAGGTAACACACTTAAATGGACGCTATCAGCCTCATTAGGCTCGTACTGCTTCACGAAGTGCTGCCATAAGTACTCACTTAGATGAGGTATTATAGGTGCTAGCATTTTAAGTGACTCCTTTAGGACCTTATAAAGTACTGCATAAGCCGCAAATTTATCATCACCTTCTTCCCGCCATACCCTCGGTCTTATGAGCCTCACATATCTATGGCTTAAGTACTCAATTAGGTATTCGAAAATTACCCTACTTGATTGATGTAGGTCGTACCTACTCATGTGGGTTTCATACGCCTTTAACGTACTGTAGAATTTCGAAAGTATCCATAAGTCTTCATCCTTAGCTGAACTGAGGAGTACTTCTAATCTATGGGTCGCTGGGTTGAACTTATCTAATGACATATACATTTGCGCAAATCTATAGACGTTCCAAACAATGTTTAGTTTATTCACCATTTCCTTGACCTCATCTGGGTCGAAGGAGAATACATCCCCTGGAGCGAATTTGGTGAGAATGTAAGCCCTAACTGGGTCGACTCCATATCTATCGAATATGTCTTGGGCCCAGATGACGTTGCCTTTAGATTTACTCATCTTTTGACCGTACTTATCAACAACATGTCCCTGAATCAATATGTTCTTATATGGAGGTTTACCATTCATCAACACTGAAGTTGTTAGTAGTGAGTAGAACCAACCTCTAGTCTGGTCAATAGCCTCTGTGACGAAGTCGTATGGGTAGAGTTTCTTAAAGAGTTCTGAATTCCTCAATCCATCAATACTAGCCATCCAGGCAATACCGCTATCTATCCATACATCTATTACGTATGGTTCACGGACCCACTCACTGCAGTCATCAGTTGATATTTTTATGTGATCTATCCACGGTCTATGCACTAATCTATCATTGTCTACTTTTGGAAGCTCTACAGCTAACTTAGTGAGTTCTTCGATAGAACCTATGACTAAAATCTTATCGGGGTCCTCCCTACATTTCCATATAGGTAGTGGGGTACCCCAAATCCTTGACCTAGATATAGTCCAGTCTTTAGCGTTGGCTAACCAGTTGTAGAACCTATCACGTAGTTTTTCCGGATATATGTTAACCATATCTAAGTTCTTGGTAAGTTCTTCCTTTACGGAACTTATTCTCAAAAACCACTGCTTATCTGTCCTGTATATTAGTGGTGTCCCACACCGCCAGCAATGCGGATACATATGAGTTACAGTACCCTCATACACTAAAAGACCTTTAGACTTCAACACATCTACGACTTTCCTTGAAGCACCTTCAATGGTTAAGTTTTTAAAGTATCCGCCTAAATCGTTGAATACCCCACTTACGTTTACGCTATTAGTTATAGGTAGGTTGTACTTAACGCCTATTTCGAAGTCTTCGGGTCCGTGTGCAGGTGCCATATGAACTAGTCCAGAACCCTCATTCAGCGATACGAATTCAGCTGTAAGCACTGAATGTGAGTTATGTTCCTTATGTATCGGAACTTCATTAATTAATGGATGCTCATATTTAAGTCCTTTCAAAACCTCACCTTTAAACTCCTCAACACATTTTAGATCGACGTTTAGTAACCTCGAGATATTAGTGATTAAGTCCTTACCAACTATGATGTATTCATCACCTAAGGCCGCCTTACAGTAGTCTCCATCACCCCTTACAGCAACGGCTTCATTGTCTATTAACGTCCACGGAGTAGTTGTCCAAATAAGTAGGTAGGTTCTATCATCATTAGCTAATTTGAACTTAACGTAAATTGATGGTGATACTTTCTCGTCATATCCCTGATCTACTTCAGCGTCACTTAGGGCGGTTTCACATCTAGGGCAGTAAGGAAGTACTCTAAACCCTTCGAAAAGTAAACCCTTCTCATACATCCTCTTAATAAAGTGCCATACGTGTTCTATGTAGTGTGATTTACGTGTCTCGTAGGCGTCTACTAAGTCAAGCCATAAACCAAGCCTTGAAGTACCGACGTCCGTCCAAACCTTTAAGTAGTGGTCTACTAACTTATTACACTCGCTTACGAATTTTTCATACCCCAATACCTCTACGTCTTTCTTGTTCTTCAACCCTAACTTCTTCTCGACTTCGACCTCAACTGGCAATCCCTGTTCATCCCAACCAGCCTGCGCCCAAACGTTATACCCCTTAAGTCTGTAGTACCTAAGCACGAAGTCTTTATACGTCCTACCTCTGATATGGCCTACGTGTGGGAAGCCGTTGGTTGTGGGGGGACCTTCTAAGAACGTAAACGTTGGGGTATTCTCTCTCCATTCCCTCCATCTAGACGGTATGTTATGTCTACTCCAGAACTTCCTAACCTCTCCCTCAACATCCTTAACCTTCAAGCCAGCCAAATCAATAACTGACACCGATACGAAAATAATCCTACACGCTTAAAAATCTTAGAACTTCATTAACGTAAACGTTTAAATAGACTTCCCTTAAATTTATGTTGGTGTGGATTATGAGTTCGTATAGTGTAGAGGGTATTCCAGAATATGGGAAAGACTTAATAAACAGATTTATGAGGTTCTTCAGACCTAGGAGTGTGGCAGTTATCGGAGCTTCTAGGGAGCCAGGCAGAGTAGGATATGCTGTAATTAAGAATTTAGTAGATGGTGGATATAAGGGCAAGATTTACCCTATAAACCCCAGAGCTGCTGAGATACTAGGACTTAAATGTTACCCAGACATTAGGGAGGTTCCAGACCCTGAAGTAGATTCTGCCTTAATCTCTATTCCAGCTGCAATGGTTCCTGATGTCATCCCATCATTAGCTGAGAAGAAGGTTCCTGTAGCTGTGGTAGTCTCATCAGGTTTTGCTGAAACAGGTAATCCTGAGTTGCAAGAGAAGTTAGTCCGCATGGCTAGGCAGTACGGAGTTCGGATTATTGGCCCGAACACGTACGGCATCTACAGTCCTTGGTATAACTTAAGCCTATCATTCACTATACCGTATGAACATAAGGGAGGTTTAGCTGTTGTAGCTCAGAGTGGAGGAGTTGGTATGGCTTCTTTCGGTTTCGCTAGATGGAAGAAGGCAGGTATCTCCATAAACGTGGGTTTAGGTAATATGTCAGACATAGATCATGCGGACCTGCTTTGGTATTTCTACGCTGATGAGCATACTAAGGCAATTTCATTCCACATGGAGTCTATAAAGGATGGTAAGAAGTTCATTGAGACCGCTAAGATTGTTTCGAAGAAGAAACCAATAGTAGTGTTGAAGGCTGGAAGGACTGGATACGGTGAAAAGGCAGCGAAGTCCCATACAGCAGCCTTAACAGCATCTGATGAAGTCATTAATGCTGCCTTTAAGAAGGCAGGTGTTATAAGAGTATATGCGTTAGATGAGTTATTCGACGTTGGTAGGTCGTTAGCGATGCTTCCACCGCCTAAAGGTGAGAACGTATTCATAATTACCATGGCAGGCGGTTTAGGGGTCTTACTCTGCGACGCAGCAGCTGATAACAACCTACACTTAATGGAGGCACCGCAAGACTTAGTAGATGAGTTCAAGAAATTTGTGCCGCCGTTCGGTGCCTTCGGTAACCCGATGGATATTACCGGATCATGCACACCTGATATGGTTCAAAAAGGTATTAAGCTAGCGTTGATGCATCCGAAGACTGACGCAATAATCATAGGTCACTGGCATACTGTTATAACGCCGCCTATGGAGTTCGCTAAGTCGGTTGTTGAGGGCGTTAATGAGGCTAGAGCTAACGGCATGGATAAACCGGTAGTTGTGTCTATGAGTGGTGATATTCCCGAAACCCTACAGGCAATCGATTATATAGAGACGCATGCTCAGGTACCTGCATTCTTCTGCCAGCCTGAAAGAGCTGTAAGGGTTCTCGGCGCCCTATATCAGTGGGCTAGGTACGCAGGCTTCCTTAAGAAGTAACGTTATTTCAAAACTATAGAATAATTCCACTGACGGCTTTTTTCAACCTTAAATACGTCTCCTTAATGTCTTCTGGGATCACTTTAACGTTAGCGATTAGTGGCATGAAGTTGGTATCACCTAACCACCGAGGTACTACATGTATGTGGAGGTGGCCCTCAAACCCAGCACCGGCTACGTGACCTAAGTTAGCCCCTACGTTATAGCCCTGAGGTCTATACTCGGAATCTATTGCTTTAATCGATAGTTTAATCAACCTCATTAGGTCTAGAAGTTCCTCATCACTTAGCAGCTCTAAGCTATTTACATGTCTGTAGGGCGCAACCATCACATGCGCCGTATTGTAGGGGAAGATATTCAGCATGATTAAGGCTGCGGAACCTCTGTGGATTACGTACGATTCCTCATCTGGTTTAGTCCTCGCATCACAAAATATGCAGGTCTTATCATGTTGTTTAGTTATGTACTTTATGCGCCAGGGAGCCCATAAAACCCTGAAGGTCATCGTAGATCACCGAAGAAAGCTTAACACTGAGTTAAATGCGTTGTAAATAAGTTGTCCTGGAGTTATTAACGCCAGTAAATAACCTATAGTTATGAAAAGGATGTGTGGTAATGCTGGAGTTACCCAAACGTAGTCATCCTCACTCAGATACCCGCTACTTAAGTAAGCACTAACTTGATTTACATGGTCTTTAAAATCTTCGTTTATGTCGAAGGATGACCTACATATCACCTCGCATTTTTTAGGTCGACATCTGAAAATAGTTAATGGGTACATGAATTTACTCCTCATGAAGTCCCTAACCTTAGTAGGTCTTCCTAAAAGCAGTAACAACCACTTAGAGGTGTTAGTACATTCTAACTTTCTGTATTCCTTTAAGTATTTTACAGTGTTTATAAGGAGGTTGTAGATGACTAGGGCTGATGGAATTAATGCTGAGTAGAGTAGTGTGAGTAGCGGTATCGGTAAGACGTTTAGAAGTGGTGTTGATATACCTATGAGGAGCATTGCTAGGAAGTCAGCCCCACCTATGAGACCCAACAACATGAGAATAAACACTAGTGCTGCAGGGATTATTGAAAAAATGAATACCAGCATGCTTGGCTTCGTGACGAAGTAAGTGAATATAGCGGATACTATAAGTGCGGGAATCCATATAATCTCCTTAATTTCCCTAGTTCTCAAGTCGTAGAAGGAGGCTACCACTAAAGTAATTAAGGTAGCTACTACGGGTATTGAACTGTAAATCGTTTCTAATCCCAAGATCATTCCTCAACATCCTTAATTCCTACTTCAGTAATCGCGAATACCGCTTCACCTTCCGGGAGGTGCGGCGCGTCTACAATCCTCGCGATCCTCCTATTCCCCCTACTTCTCCGTAGTTGAACTCTAACACCAGGTGCGTGGGCTAGTATATGTCCTCCAACCGCTTGCGTTGGGTCACCGTAGAAGACGTCGGGTCTTGCCATAACCTGATTAGTTACCACTACAGCTATGTCGTACATATCTGCGATTCTATTGAGTTGATGTAGGTGTCTATTGAGTTTCTGCTGT
Organism: Sulfolobales archaeon; assembly: GCA_025058345.1. Classification (GTDB taxonomy): domain Archaea; phylum Thermoproteota; class Thermoprotei_A; order Sulfolobales; family NBVN01; genus DTCV01. The sequence goes on along the minus strand of JANXEN010000001.1, from coordinate 39,175 downwards.
CTGAGGGCTAAGTTCTCACGGCCTGGGTATTCAGCCCTGAAATGACCTGTGACTGAGTCAATGACGAGTAACTTTATATTTTCCTTAGGTATTAACTCCATTATCTCATCAACTATTGCTATTTGATGGTCGCTGTTGACTGCTCTTATGTAGATGATGTTCTCCATAACGCCGTCAGGGTCTAGACCAAGTCCCCTCGCCATTGCCTCAACACGTTCCCACCTGAACGTACCTTCACTATCTATATACATTGCTTTGCCGTCAAGACCTCCCTTCTCCACAGGCAGTTGGACGTTAACTGAAAGCTGGTGGCATATCTGCGTGTTATGGAGTATTAAGCCGTTAGGTGCTATGAAATAATGTACATCTGGGACGACTAAGTCATAGACATAGTCATCATATCTTACAGTCCTTACGTCCTTCACCACATGTGAGGTCAACTCGTTTGACTGAGCTATGTCCGTCGAAGACGCCTTCCTATGGACATATACGCGCGGCAATTCAGACAGCGATTTAAGTCTAAGTAAGTCTTTAATGCCGACCACTTTAGTTCCGGGCTTTAGGTATTTTACAGCACTCCACTTTAGCCCACCGTCAACTAAGGTTAACATAGGGTGGTTTGATGTAACCTTTAACGTAATTCCGTTACTTAACTCTATCTCTGTAATATCTCTAACTCTCTCTCTGTAAATACCGCTAGTACCTACAACCGCTATACGCCCATCAATTATTGCCGGTACGTAGATACCTCTGACTTGAACTAAGTAGCCAGTATCATATGGGCGTTCAGTATAGAGGTCCCTATACCTATTATACATCTCTTCAATAGTTTCAACGAGCGTCTCATTGCAGTCGAAGTACGTAACTTCAGTATTCTTTATGAAGCACTTACCTGTGCCGTACTCACCAAACAGTTCTGTTATCGTCTTAATTTCGACGCCACCGCCTAATAAACTATCTAAGTTTTTAGAGCCTGTAGTGATTTTTTTGATGCTTAGTCTCTCTTTCTTAACCTCCAACGCTGTCTTAAACCTAAGACCTAAGGCCTCGCGGGCTTGATTAACTATCCTCTGAGCTGTAGGTAGAGGTATACCCACGACTGTTGATAATTCATTAATGTTAGCAGCAGCTATAGCCTCTAAGGTCTTGTAGCCAGCTTCTCTTAACTTACCGATAATTGCTGGACTGATATTTAGGTCCTCCAGCTTCCTAACCTTAGTATCACTCAATATCCCACTTCCAACCTACTATAAAGTTCTTAAAATGAATCTATTAAATTTGTTGTACCCGCTATGATTTGTCATGGCATAACGACACATTCCTTTTTAGCGGTACGTCTTACCGCATCAGCGAATAAATCCGCGTAGGAACTTCTCACGGAATTAACAATAACTAGTTTGGGGTTTGAATTTATTACGTAGTCCATAAGGCCTTTAAAGTCTGCGTGATCGCTGAAAGCCACTAACCATTTACTATACCCTAAGTATCTATACGGTTTTTTGAATTCCCAACCGCTTAGAAGTATTTTAGACGCTTTAAAACCATTGAGGTTGCGGCTATATCTAGAGTTTACATGATCCATCATCAAAAACCACTTAGTCCTCATGACTTCTGCCCCATCCTCAGAGTCTACTGAGACGTAGTTACTTACCTTTAAGCCATGCTTTTCAGCAACCTGAGTTAATCTATAGACTTTAGGGGTAAGTAATATAGGTGCATCTACTCCGTTGGCTCTGAGTACTTGCATAACTTCCTGAAGCTTCCCGTGATAGCCTTGAATAACTACAGGTCCCTTACTGAGTAGTTGCCTAACTAAGTCAGTCAATACGTCCTCTATATAGTCGTCGAATTCCCTAATGTGTGAGGGGTTACCATATACAGCATCAATAATTAAGACATCACAATCTACTATAGGTGTCCCCTTACCAGGTTTTTTGAAGTCGCTGGTGTAGACTGTTTTTAACCCATCACCATCTGTAGTTACTACTTGGGAAGTTCCGGGTATGTGGTAAGCCCGCTCAAACGTTACTTCTAAACCGTCAATTTTTATTTTAGAGCCGTAATCAAGCTTTAAGCAATTACCTTTACCCACTTTATGGCCTAACTCGATCAACCAGTCTAGGGTTAAGGGTGTTGCAACTACACCTCTGCAGTGGTTAACGCTTTTACTTAAATCTCTTACATGGTCTGAATGTATGTGTGTTACAACTCTCAGAGGATTTGTGCTGTGTCCGTCGATCGTCAGTGCTTTATCGATCAGTACTGCACCTCTATCGTTGATGGTTATATCTGGCATTAGTAAACACCGACTAATTACCTAAAGTATATTCTACCTCCGATTTTTAAATGATTGATACTTAGTGGTCTTAAGACCTCAATTTATTAACCTCCACCGTCAATTCCAATATGAGTGGGGAGAGTTGCGCGTACTTGTAATACATGCTGAGTATTTTAGGTATGAGGTTCGGGAGAGGGCTATAGAAGATGCTGAAATTGCACCCACCACTAGGGGCGAATTCAGTAACGTAGTTGTGGTCTTCACAACAGTTGAAGAAGGTGATGGTAAGGCAGTTAATAACTTAGTAGCGAAGGCTGTTGAGGACTTAACTAACATCTATTCTAAGGTTAAAGCCTCAGCCATCGTCCTATATCCATACGCGCATCTATCGCCTAGGTTAGCAGGCCCTGAAGAAGCAATTAACGTATTGAATCACTTAGAGAGGGGACTTGCGGAGAAGAACATTAAGGTATATAGGTCTCCTTTCGGTTGGTATAAGGCCTTCGAAATAAAGTGTTATGGACACCCACTATCTGAGTTGTCTAGAGAGTATAGAGGTGAGGAAATCGCAAGACAATCCACCACTACGCGGAGGTACTTAATAATAACTCCTGATGGAGGTATTTACAGCCCTGAGGAGTACGTCTTTAAGCCAGGGGAGGAGGACCTTAAGATACTTACTGAGAAGGAAGTATTTAAGAAAGAATTACCTGGAGGTAAGTCACGGATTTTCGATGTATGCAGGAAGTTCGGCTTTGAGTGGGAGCCTATGTCGGACAGCGGCCATATGAGGTATGAACCCCACGCTACTGCAATGATTGAGGCAGTTAAAGAATATTCGTGGATGGTTGCCAAGTCTCTAGGCATACCTGTAGTTAGGGTTATGGGTACAAACATGTTTAACCTTAAGTACAGACCCATCAAAGAGCATGCGGACCTCTTCGGTGATAGACTATATGAGGTTGAGTCTGAGGGCAGTAAACTCGTTATGAGGTATGCCGCATGCCATCAACAGTTCGCCATGATTAAAGACTGGGTAATTAGCTATAAAGAGCTGCCTCTCGGTGTCTTCGAAATAGCTGATAGCTACAGGTTTGAGCAAAAGGGTGAGTTAGTTCTGTGCTTCAGGCTAAGGAAGTTCTACATGCCTGACCTACATATATTGTTGAGGGATTTAAATGAGGGTAAGAACTTCTCATTCAAAGTTCAGGAGAAGATATTAGATGAGATGAGGAAGTTGGGTAGGGAGTATATAGCGATATACAACGTTACTGAAGACTTTTTCGAGACTAATAGGGACTACGTTGTAGAGCTTGTTAGGAGGATGGGTAGGCCGGCCTTAATAACTCTTTACCCGTCTGGAGTATATTACTGGGTTATTAATATTGAATATAACGTCATCGATGATCTTAAGAGACCTAGGGAGGTTGCTACATTTCAGATAGATGTGGGGAATTCCGCAAGGTTTAACATTAGATACGTCGATGAGGCGGGGATTGAGAAGTACCCAGTCATAATACATACCGCATTAATAGGGTCTATAGAGAGGTATATCTACGCAGTGTTAGATAAGGCTGTACAGGATGAGTCTAGTGGGAAGACCCCTAACTTACCTACCTGGCTCGCACCCATTCAAGTGCGTATAATACCGATCTCAGGTGAATTCCTCAACTTCGCTGCTGAAGTGTTGAACTTGTTGCTAAGTAACGGTATAAGAGCAGACCTAGATAACAGGGATTTAACGCTTGCTAAGAAGATTAGGGAAGCCGGCATTGAGTGGATTCCCTATGTAGTAGTTATAGGTGAGAGGGAGTTTAAGACTAGAACCCTTAATGTAAGGATAAGGAGTTCGAATATACAGAGAGTTATGACGATTAACGACTTATTGGAGGTGTTGAGTAAGGACTTAGAAGGCTATCCAAGAGTGGATTCTATGCTCCCTCCATACCTAACTATGAGGCCTACACTTCATTATCTGAAGGAGCTCTCTGAATGAATTAGTTTTTAGATCGTCTTAAGGCATAAGGTTATTATCTAATTTACTACGCTTAAATTGGTGATGAGATCTATCGTTCATGATTAGTGATTGTATGAACCTCCGCTGACTCAGTCCTTAAGACGTTATGGAAGGTATTCTTCCTACAGACCTTGCAGTAATGGTATAGTTTTTGGAATTCGCTGAGGCTATAGCTAACTTTAAGTTCCCATGAAGTTCCGCACTCCTCACACCTTAACTCATACTTAGTCAAGCAGTACCCTAGTACCAACACATATTAAACATATATAAGCTCTAAACTAAATATTTGCGTGATGGAGTGTGGTGGGCCCGTAGCTCAGCCAGGCAGAGCGGCGGATCGTTCAGCCGAGGCTCCAGTTCACTATCTATGGGTCTAAAGACCGTGAGGGATGATATAGGACTGGAGAAGAGACCCGTAGGTCGGGGGTTCAAATCCCTCCGGGCCCACCAACCATTAATGGTTTCTCACTAATATTTCAGTGTTGATCAGAGCTTTGGCCCTGCATCACGGCTCAGAATTTAACACTCATCACTTAATGTAGGTTCGGGAGATAGTGTTGCTTCGCAATTAAAATACTTGATCTTCATTCCTTACTCCATATTGCTGTGACTTTTCTTTTCTTAACGTCACGCACAGCTCTATCTAAGTATTTATAAACAGTTGAATGCTGCCTTCCCTGAATGAGCATTTCTACAGCCTCCCTAGCCAGGTTAGCGCTCTCGTAATCACCTATTATAGCTATGTTATCATCATATACCGATATGTCTGTACCGGTTATCTCCTCAATATTTTTCTTGACTTTACCCTCCTCACCTATTACCCTACCCTTAATTCTGGTTAGGTGGTTCTGAGACTCACCAACTACGGATTTCAAGTCAATGATCACTAATATTTGTTCGTCGTTTAACAGCCTCCAAGCCTTATCCGGTGAAAAACCGGCAGCAACCGCATTTATGAAGTCTCTTGCCTTCATTACATTTACCACCGGTGTGCTGGGGTTGGAGGGTTCTATAATAGCGAAGCAGTTAACCTCATCTAAACTTACCTTAGTGAGCGTCCTACTCTCTAACTCCTTAATTACCTGCATCTTATTGGTGGTGAGTAATCTAATCCTTTCAAGTGGGATTTTAACGTATAGTTTGAGAACGCCGGGAATTACCTGCGGCTTTCTACCTTCTAAACTCACTGAATACACCGCAGATATAACTTACTAACACATAATTTAAGTTTCCAACACCCTAGTTAATATTCGCTTAAGTCTATATGGTTATCACCTGTAATGTACTTAACTAACTCATCGGCTTCAGGGATCTTAAGGCCTAAACCTCTGAAAAAGTTTGATAGGTTAGTAACATCACGTATTAGTAAATTATATGCGTTTGGGTGTGAAACGCTGACGGACTGACTTACATCAATTATGTAGGGGGTATCCCTATATACCATTATGTTGTACTCGCTTAAATCCCCGTGGATTAGGCCGGCATACATGTAGATCTTCCGAACATCCTCAACTACCTTGTAAAACAGTTCCTCATACTCGCTTAACTCTAACTCTACCTCCTTAAGTAGTGGTGCCCTCACACCGTCCTCACCAATAAACTCCATCACCAGCACGTTCTCATACTGCGATATCGGTTTAGGGACAGTAGCGCCGGCATCACGCATGAGTTTTAAGTTCTTGAACTCCTTGCGGGCCCAGGTAGTTATTAACTTCTTCGTCGATTTTGGAATGTTTTTAAATCTAGGATCTCCGGCTAAATACTTAATCATACCTTTTCTGAATTCAGCTGACGATGTTAGGTAGATCTTAACTGCTAAATCATCGTTGTTGAATGACTTACCCCAATAAATCCTTGACTCCTTACCAGAACTCACTACACCCCGTAACTCATAAATCACTTTCCTCCTACATAACTCTATAATTGCTAAAACGGTTGCTGAATCGAATACTTCTTCAACAGTTTCGAAGAGGTCTTTATCAACTTCCTTCCTAACTCTGCCAGTAGCCTTATAATACATGTCAAGGAACTTATCGACGTCGCCCTTACTACTTATGCAGAACCACCTTCGATGAGGTCCTTACTAAGAAGTCCAAGCTCTATGAGCTTCTTCCTCTCATCTCTCTCATAGCGATGCACGATATCTCCTTTATCGTTCTGGAATTCCCACACAGCCACTAAAACAACATCCTTAACATTAATCCATACCTTCTTCCTCAACTTTCCGGGAATTCTACACACCCTAGCTACACCATCCATGCAGATCGTCTTCACGTAATTAGCTCCAACTATGTCAGTAACTACGCATATAACCTCACCCTCAGCCGGGGTTAGTAGTTCCCTAGATTCTACTCCCTTACCCTTCTTCGACATGAAAGATCACATCTCAATACCTGCTAAGTATATTCTATCCTTATAAATTAATAATTTAACTTTCGAACCTACTTTAACGCCCCCATAAACTGGTATTTCGTAGGTATTACCCCTACATACATCCCTAACTATAGCCTTACCCTCATAAACTCCGGTTACTTTAGCATCAATTAATTCACTCAACTCAACATGAACATCGGATAAATCCCCCTCACTTAAGTCATCTACGTTAAGCCTCACTACATGGTCGACATCTAAGAACTTAATCTTAACGTGCGTTCCTGCGATATCTTCAACCACTGCGAGGCGGTCCTTAAAAACTACGTACTCCCCCGGAGTTAACCCTAAAATCCTCAAGGAAATAGTTAACTTAGATACCTTCTTACCGCTTGATGACTTACCAACGACTTTCCAACTCTCTGACGAAGTTCCTCCGTAAGTAGATACTATGTCGCTAGCTAACTTCCTAGCGATACCTATGCTTAGCACCTTAACGTCCAAGCCTTCCTTAACGAATTCTATTTCGGAAATGTTATTTGAGATGTTGGGGGATTTCAACAGAGTGTTCACTAACTTATCCATCAACGATTTATTGAAGGTGTTTAAGTATGTCCTGATCTGAATTACGGCTTCGTAGTAACCGCCCTTAACTCTAGAACACTGAGGGCATAAAGCTTTATTAATTGTGAGGTCGAGGATGTAGTCCTTAACTACCTCAACACCTCTTAAATAACCCTTAAAGCTTACAAGGGCTTTACTACCTCCTAGGTCAATATTTAATGAACTTAACTTGAAGTCGTTATGTAGCACACAATCGCCTAGGACTACATCCCTTAGATGTTCTTTCAAATCAGTGTTGAGTAACCACTTACTCCCAGTCTTAATTGAGCTGCATGTAGGACATACGGTAACCTTAACTGAGTTCGGGGGCTTTACCACTTTACCTAAATCAACTAAGCACTTTATGCAGAATCCATCAACTATTAATTCAGGTTCCTCAACACCGCATCTAATGCAGAATTTACTCAAGAAAATTCCCTTAAATCTTCACGAGATACGCGTATGGTACCTGACCCACCTTTAAAACAGCTTCGGGGTGTACGTAACCAGCCTCTATAGCTTTCCTAACAGCGTTATTGCCCACCAACATAGCTGAATTAACTCCCTCAAGTAGGTGCGGTAAGTCATCTAAATGTGTTTTAAAGCCGTTGAAGAAGTCCTTACTAACGTCTAGGACTACATCACCCTCCCTTAAAACCATACCTAAGATCTCCTCATCACATACAGCAAGTACTGATTGATCACTACCTTCATAGTATATCTTAACGTACACAAACATCCCCTACACCTAAACAGGCTTTACAGGTGTTTCAGCACCGCAGGCAAGGCATGAGATAATCCAGACCTTCCCCTGCTTCTTAAGCAAGGTGTCGAAGGTGTTGCATGTGCTGCACTTAACGTAGCTCATTAAGAACCTGTTAAATAGGGTGTTCAACGTCTGCGATGAGATCCTACCGAATATTATTAGGTTGTTGGAGTCGTCGAGAGAGCCCCTAGCAGCTAACTCCTTAAGTAAGTACCTCATAACTACCCTAGGCTCCCTCCTAACCCTATCGCAGACTTCCTTGAAGTTCTTAACATGTGTATGCAGCCCTACATGAACCACATCCAGCTGAGGTAGCTCTACAGGTTGCCCAGTCACTTTAGACGGTAACCTACTGTAGAGCCTCTCAAGCAGGTCCTCATACTTTAGCATGTCTGAAATACCCATCACCTAATGATAATACTTCTCCTAAACTTTTAAATTCATACATACCGTATCTAATTCTGAACGAGATGAAGGTCTACGTAGAGACCTACGGATGTGCCCTAAATAAGGCAGATGCATCGCTGATGAAGGCCCTCCTACTTAATGGAGGGCATGAAGTGGTAGATAACTTGAAGGAGGCGGAAGCTATTTTAGTGAACACGTGTACAGTCCGCAAAGATAGTGAGGAAAGGGTCTTAAGGAGGTTGAGGGACTTAAGCAGAAACCTCAGTGGGAGGAAGTTAATAATCGCTGGCTGCATGGTTAGCACACAACCCTACACGCTAAAGCAGGTAGCGCCGACAGCATCACTCATCTCACCCCAAAACATAGCTAAAATAGTTGACGTAGTTGAATCTCAAAACGTTGAGAACCTAATAATCGGCATTAGAGACACTTCACATCTCCCATGCAATGTTGAAGGAAGAGTAGCGTCTATACCAATCGCGGAAGGATGTGTAGGGAACTGCGCGTACTGTATAGTAAAACTCGCCCGCAGAAAATTAACGAGCTATAAGCCGGAACTAATCGTGAAATCAGTTAGAGAAGCGGTATCGAAGGGGGCTGCAGAGATAGAGCTAACAGCTCAAGACACCGCAGCATATGGAATAGACCTAGGAGGCATAAACCTAGCGAAACTCATTAAGAAAATAGTTGACGAAGTCGAAGGAAACTACATGATAAGGGTCGGTATGGCAAACCCCAACACCCTAAAGCCAATACTTGACAACATAATAGAAATATTGAAGGAACCTAAGGTATTTAAATACATCCACATACCACTCCAGAGCGGCGACGATAAAGTACTCAAAATAATGAAAAGGGAATACACAGTAGACGAATTCGTAAATACAGTTAAGGAACTAAGAAGGAAAATACCTGGAATAACAATAGCTACAGACATCATAGTAGGGCATCCAGGAGAAGGAGAAGAAGAATTTGAAAACACTATAAGAACTATTCATGAAGCACAACCAGACAAGACACATATAGCTCAATATACGCTAAGACCAAGAACAGAATCCAGTAAAATGCTTCATGTAAGTGAAAAAGTAAAGAAAATAAGGTCAGCATTCCTAGCAAAGACTGTTGAGGAAATAGGTACTAAGATAAATAAAGAATACATAGGGAGCATTGTTGAATCATCAATACCCATCAAGGGTTTCAGAGAGAATTCAATTATGTACAGGTTATTCAACTATAAACCAATGGTTATATATGATTATAAGGTAATGCGTTATAAAAACATTGCATTAATAACAAATGCAACTTTCTATGATTTGAGAGGAATTTACATTAGTTAGAAACAACAGCTAAATACTCTATACCGGATGAGAAAGGTGTATTGCCAGTTGACGACAATGCTTCAGTTCTTACTTCGATATCAAGATGGTAGTCGCCGGGGTAATTTCCTACTATAGAAGAAAACTGCTCAAACTGTTTCACTGGAAATATAACATAGCCTTCATAAATCGCTAGTTCTCTGTTTATTTGTGGAATTTTCGCTGTGGAAAGCGTAGCGTAATTACTAATGTTTATTGCGTTGTTAAGAGTGTAAACCAACGTAGCTCTTATAAATGTGTTAATCGTTGCCGTCTTATCAAGTCGAGTTACTAACTTAATGTAAATCGCGATTAATTTGGTATCTGCCTTTATTCTAGTGTAGTTTCTAATCCTAATCGTATATTCATACCTATCTTTATCTTTTAGAACATAGTATTTGTTATTATTATCTTTATATAAGATTACAAGCTCTGGTGCTTTGTTCTCATCTAAGTCTGAATACATTATTTCGCCGCTATCAACCTCATTGGTAATATCTACCCATGCATTACTTCTATTCGCTATCCATCTATTATTATAGTAGATTGCGGGAACTGCCGTAGTGGTGCAGTTAGTGCTTCCCATTTGGCATTTTAGTACAGATATACTATAGTTATAGAGATAGTTTCCTCCAGTGATTTCCTCTCCTGTGAGTCCGAGTGGGGCTTCTCCTCCTCCCTCCCCTCCTCCCTCCCCTCCTTCTCCTCCCTGTGATGGTGGTAGTAGTTCTTGAATTTTGATTACTCTTCCTCTTGCTGTTACTACTGCCTCCAGTTCTGCTAGGTTATTTACTAGTTGGTTTATTGGGAGGTATCCGCCTACTGATATGTTTATTGGTCTGGGTAGGTCGTAGGGGTCTGATCTTCCGCTGATGTTTCTCCATATCCTGACTATCGTTACTTCTACTGTGCTTGGGTTTTCTAGCCTTGTTTTATCTGCGCTTAGTACTAGCCTCTCAGACCATCTCTCGATTTCGAATTGAGATCTTAGTACGTAGTTTCTTGTTCCTACGTTTGTTGATGATGTCATGGTATTAAGTATTAGGGGTATTATGATTAGTAGTAGTACGCTGACCACCATTAGGCCGCCTATTACTTCTGCCTGCCCTTTCCTCAGTTGCTTAATCATTGCCTCCACCCTGAAGGTAGGTAATATATTCTCGCTATTTCGTAGTACTCGCTGCCGAAGTCTGCTAGTAGAACTGGAACTACGTACTTGAAATTCGCTATTGATGTGATTCTTATGTTTAACTTAATTAGGGTTGAGTTTGGCGGTATGTACCAGATCGTGTAGGTGTTGACTGTGCTTAATCCTAATGTGCTTAGAGGTACGTAGTTCCCACTACTCTCTACTAGGAAGGTCCTTAGCGCCTGAGTTTGATTGATCGGCTGTACGACGTTGATGTTTGGTGGCTTAACGTATACCTCCACTTCTGATGCGCTTAGGGGAACTAACCCGTAGAAAGTTCCGTATTCGTTTGCTCTGAAGACTGTTAGTCTATACCTGGCGGATTCTGGGAGAACTCTAGTAACGCCTAAATATATAGTTATGTTTACGTTGTTTCTGTCCTCTTTCTCAATATATATCACTGTCTTAGCAGCTTCATCAACTAGTATATTCCTTAGCCTAACCTCTGAACTCTGAGCGTTGCTTAACGATATAGAGTACGCCATAAATGTCAATCCTAGGATTATAACGGCTCCAACTAATACCGTTACACTTATTACCGGTGAAATTCCACTATCTAACTTCATAGTATCAGTATCCGAATAATATAGTTTTAGTAGATTATAAGTTTATTTTATTTATTTTAACGTGAAAACGGTTTGGTCCTCGAAAGAGGTATCACTCCTCCTCAGACTCAGACGGTGGCGTAGTTAAGTCCGCAGCCAGTAGCTCTACTTCCTTCTTTATTTCCTCATTTATGTATGGGGTGATGACGTAGACCTTATCATCCACTAGGTCTTCCCCGACCCACCTATTCTCGTAGCTGATGACGTATACCGGCAGCGTTGCGGTAGCTTCGGATGATGACTTCTTGCTTAATCCGTATTTAGAGAGGATCTCATATAGTTCCCTGCTAAGCGGTAGCTTTAGCGTTACCTCATGCTCGTACTTCATAGCTATTAGATCTGAAGTTTTGGGGGACCACTTCGGAAGTAATTCTATTAATGTTTTCTTAATGGTTTCCTCTAATTCAGCCTCAACTACTTTAGAGTCTACTATGTTTCCACCTTCAACACTCAGTATTAGTGTTTTCTTACCGTTCGTAGGCATCACCTCCTGTAGAGATACACTTTATGTTTTAAATAGCCATCGCTACATACGTCAACTTTTGAGGGCACCCACCCCGGGATTTCGAACTCATGTGAAACGACTCTTGAGCCGTTCCTTAACTCCCTTTCGAGTTTAGGCCTCAACATGTTATTTACGCTTGTTAGTAGGAATAAAGTAACTATAGTTGCCTCAGAGAGATCTACATCGAACATATCTCCATGAAGTATGTATGCCTTACCGTCCATGTTTAACTCGCTGATCTTTGAGCGAGCTACCTTAACTAAATCATCCCTGATTTCAATACCTACAGCCTTCTTAACCCCGTATTTAGTTACTGCTTGAAAGACTATCCTCCCATCACCGCAGCCGAGGTCGTAGACAATATCTTCAGAGCCTGCATTAGCTAGCTGAAGCATCCTATCAATAACTACTTCAGGGGTCGGTACGTACGGGACTAAAACCTTCCTACTGTATTGGGTGTAGTCCGTAGTCTCAACCACTAGGAGAAGTTCTTATCCTATTCATTATTTCTTCATAGCCTTTCTCTAGGTCGGGCTTTAAGTCAGCGTCGAAAGGTGCTTTAGAGAGAAGTAGGACTACATTCCCATCGCTTAATTCAGCTAGGAGCTGCGGTATCCAAGCCATACCTAACTCATCAGTATCTCCATGCTCGATTAGGAATATGTAGTCCTCATACTTAACTTCGGTCTCCACACCGAATTCCTTAGCAACCCTCTCAGCTAGTGTGGTGAAGTACTTATGGAGTGGGTGGTACTCCGCAGTTACCAGTATTAACTTCTTGATTTTACTCATCGGCACACCAATTAGATTGGTAGTGAGGAGTTTTAATATCTATTTGAGTCAGCCAGCATAACCACATCACTTATCAGTTCCCGGATTCCTCCTCATTCACCTTAAACTACTACTGAGCCGTAATATAGTTAACTATTTGTTAGGGTTTTAACACCCTTTGCTGAGTATTATTGGTTTAGGCGATGTTAAGTAGGTTTAGAGAGGTGTTAAGCCCTCTGAGTTTGTGGGTAGGTAAGGCGTTAGGTAGGTTAGGCGTCAGTCCTGACTTACTTACTGCTTTAGGCTTAGCTGCAGCCCTAGCTACGATTCCTTCAGGGGCTTTTAGGCTTTACTGGCTAATACCTACACTTATGGTCGTTTCTGCAGTGCTTGATTGGATGGATGGGGCTGTAGCGCGGGCTACCTCGAAGGCAAGTGCTTTAGGGGCATTCATGGATTCGTTCTGCGATAGGGTTTCCGACGCCTCTTACTTAATTGCCTTTAACTTCTTAGGCATTAACACCTACTTAATATTGGCAGCGATCCCGACGTCTTTTCTGGTGAGTTATATTAGGTGTAGGGCAGAGTCATTAGGTGTTAGACTTGAGGGTATAGGTCTTTTTGAGAGGGGGGAGAGGGTTTTAATGACAATACTTATCGGGTTAGTTACCCTCACCGTAGGTGTTTTAGTCGGTGAGTGCCTGCTGGCGGTGATGGTTATGCTGAATACGTTAACTATAATACAGAGGTTGGTACATGTTATTAAGGTGTTGGGTATTGGTCAGCGATAGCTACGTTGCTTGGGTATTCACTATCGGTAATGAAGTAGTTCACGGTAGGGTAGTCAACACTAACTCAGCATTTCTAGGTAGGAGGTTAGCTCTTCTTGGATATGAAGTTCTTGGGAATATATCCTTAGTTGATGATGTTGAATTAGTCTCAAGGTTTATTAGATACGTCTTACCTGGCTCTAAGTTAATCATAACGACTGGGGGTTTAGGACCTACATACGATGATAGGACTTCAGAGGCCTTAGCTAAGGCGCTGGACCTTCAGCTTGAGTTAAATCCTGAGGCTTTCGAGATGGTTAAGAAGAAGTACATAGCACGTGGCCTACCCTTGACTCAGGAAAGGGTTAAGATGGCTATGCTGCCTAAAGGAGCTAAACCCATACCAAATAAAGTTGGTACGGCGCCGGGGATACATGCTGAGTTCGGTGATTCGGTGATAATCTCACTTCCTGGAGTTCCTAGTGAGATGGAATCTATGTTTGAGGATTATGTTGTGCCGCTGCTTAGGGTTAGAGGTCCGAAGGTCTTCATAGCTGAGCGTGAGTTTGAAGTTAAGAACCTTCCAGAGTCTTCAGCAGCGGAGGTAGTTAATAAGTTGCTTAAGAAGTACCTCAACGTATACGTCAAGACCCAACCTAAAGGTACTGAGTTGGGGAAGCCTATATTATCGGTGTATGTATGTGTTTCCAGTAAGCTGAAGGAGGAGGCTGAAGGAGTCGTTAACAGCGTAGTTAATGAGTTAAAGGCAGGCTTTACAGGTATGGGTGGAGTAGTGTCGCCCTAGCAATTTTAAACCCCTGCATGAGGTTAAACAGTAAAGCTTATGTGCCCCCAATATTTGAGTAGTAAGGGATTAATTTGGCAAAAATTCCTGTAAAACTAGTTACGTGGGAAGATATAGTTAGTTGGTCTAGGGAGCTCTCTAAGATCATTAAGTCATCTGGCTATAAACCTGATGTGGTAGTAGCTATCGCTAGGGGTGGTTACGTACCTGCAAGGTTATTATGCGATTTCTTAGGGGTCGATAACCTGCTGTCAATTCAGAGTCAGCACTGGACTGAGGCTGCTAAGGTTGCGGAGAGAGCTCTCATTAAATTTAGATATAGCGTTGACTTAAGCGGTATGAACGTACTATTAGTTGATGATATAGTCGACACCGGTGAGTCCTTAATGCTTGCTAAGAACTTCATCATTAGTGAGTGGAGGCCTAAGGATGTAAAGATCGCCGCACTTCAGTGGATATCCCCGGTAGCTAAGTTAAGGCCTGACTACTACTTAATAGAGGTTAGGGAGTGGTACTGGTTCCAGTACCCATGGACAAGGCTTGAAGACACCTGCCAATTCATTAAGAGAATATTGAAGGAGGAAGGCGTCAGTAAGAGGGAATGGTCATTTGATGATATAGTGTCTAAGTTTAGGGAACATTACGGGATTGACGTAGGGTTAGATTACTTCAGAGATGCTGTGGAGGCGTTGGTTTCGGCAGGAGTTTTAGAGGAGGTTAGTGGGAAGTATATACTTAAGCTTTAATCGGATTCGAACGTTTCTCTAATTCCCTCATTTTTGACTCAGCAATTAATTCAGCCTCATTGATCACCTTCCTAACATCCTCAGTAATCACTACGTTTACGTTTGATTCGTTGAAGCTCCCTCTAGACTCATGCATTAAGTCATTAACCTTATCATCGATGTCTTCGATAATTATTGAGAGTTCAGGGATGTTGAATGAGTATTTCTTCAACTCCTGAACAACGTTTTTAATGAGCGCTAAGTCCCTGACGGTAGGGCCTAGAAGTGCTACGGTTTCAACCCTAGTTATGAGGACTTCAAGGATTGCTGACATCCTAGCTAGTGAACGAGCTAGGAGTTGAAGGCTCTCTAACTCCTTAATTAATGCCTTCCCCCCATCAGTACCTTCATATCGGCTTAACTTAGCGTTCATGACCTCGGTCTTGGAAGTCACCTTAGCGAGTAGGAAGTTCACCCTACCGTAACCTAATTTAAGGAAGTGCAGCAACTTAACCAGATCGTATTTGCTGTCAGACCTCCTCTTAAAGATGGTAATACCCCTCAAAATATCTTATTTAGGTGAGTATTTAAGTAGGTTACCCCTAATAGCTGAATAGTAGTCTGTGCTTACAGTGCTTAACTAGACGATCGGGTAGTGACCTAACTCAATAGAAAATTTATAAGTTTCAGGGCAGAGTATTCTAGGGGTTTTATTACCCGCCGTAGCTCAGCGGTAGAGCGCCCGGCTGTAGTGTGGGGGCGCGGTTACCGGGTGGTCGGGGGTTCGAATCCCCCCGGCGGGACTTAAGTCCTTCGGTAAAGGCTTTACTTGAGGTCTTAAGGGTTAAGTGACTTACTGATCGTGTTTATGAGCTTTATACGTAGTTCAACATCGATAAGGAACTCCCGCAGGTCCTCAAGCACCTTCCTCGATACGTCTACCTTATGTCTAATGCCCGGTATTAGGGCTTCCGGGTAGTCTAACGCCTTAACTGATTCGTAGATTTCGTTAGCTATGTTGAGGTACTTCCAGGCGTCTTCAATAGTACCGGACTTAACGAGCTCTAAGGAATACCTCTTAAGCTCACCAACTAAGTCTAACATACCCTGTAGGTAGGGGATGTAATGTATTTCCATCTCCTCAGGAGATCTAAGCCTCCCGTATTTAACTAGGCTAAAGAATTGAGAGGCCTCTACGTACTCCGTTAAAGCACTTAGGTATAGGTTAGAGTACTTTAATTCTGGATGCGGATTTAACCTACTGTCTAATTCATTAATCATATGCTTAAGCTTACGTAAAAGTTCTTCAGCATCGCTAACCTTATTCAGGTGTATGTAAGTTATTGCTAGGCTGGAGTCACGTATGATATCCCTCACAGCCCGAATTAAATGCTCCCTTACCTCATCCTTAGATTTAAGGACTTCATCTATAGCTCTTATATATCTACTTACCTCTGCCATGGCTTACCCCACAATACTGAGGGTTGAGGGTTTAATAAGTGGGTGGGTATTCAGTAGCTACGGCCTCTGTATGTTTAGGCAGGCCTTACTTACGTAGCCATCGCCTACTTTAATGTATTCATCCTCTCGCGTGAGTTGGGGGTATACCTCATAAACCGTGCAGTCGGGAAGCCCAGCCTTTAGGAATGCTTCATGCCTGTTGATGCAGCTTTCACACATGCCGCAGTGATGTCTACCGCTTAGGTAGCAACTCCATGTGTGGTATATTAAATCTCCTAAAACTTCATATCCCTTCCTTAAGTTTTCAGATTTACTTAAACCCTCGCGGCTAGGGCTCCATATCTCAACCTTCCTTAAGTTCCTGAAGTGGCATATCCTAAACGCTGTCTGCAGTGATTCAATACATTCTGGAGAGCAGTCAGGGTATTTAGGCTCCCCAGTATCGTCCCTCGGTAGAACATCGCCGTAGTGAGCTCCGTAAATTACGTATTCAGCGTTGACTGAGTAAGCGTATGCGGTAGCTATTGATAGTAGAACGACGTTCCTTATAGGGACAACCACTGTCGGTTCGTACCTAGACTCAATTCTTACGGAGTCGTCCGTTAGCTGTGTACCTCTCCATAAGTACTTCATAAAAGATAGGTCTATGACTTTAAACTCGACGATCTTACCCTTAAGCGGTAAATTATTTATCTCACTAACTAAGTGCTTAGTCACCTCAACCTCCTTACTTCCCTTCTGACCGTAGTCATAGGTAATTAGGTGTGCTGAATAACCTTTAGACAGCCACTGAGCTAAGTAAGATACGCTGTCAATACCTCCGCTGACTACAGCAATTATCAGGCCGTTCAGAGCGTTCACCTTAGACTCATGTTTAACGCCTTAGGTAGGTTAATGTCTACAGGTCTTTCGACAACCATATCCTCAGTTATTACTGCTGATACCAGCTCTGGTGGTGTTATATCGAATGAAGGGTTTATTACCTCGACATCGGGCAGCGTAATTAATGTCTTACCTAATACGTACCTTACTTCGTCCGGATTTCTTTCCTCAATAACTACTTCATCAACCTTCGTCCTTAAGTCTATCGTTGACTTAGGTGCAGCTACTAAGAAAGGTATTGAGTGCCTGAATGCAAGCACCGCTACGGTGTATGTACCTATCTTATTGATTACATGTCCTGAAAGTAGTACCCTATCAGCGCCGACTATTACCTTACTCACTAACCCTCTACTCATAACGTAACCAACCATGTTATCAGTTATTAACTTCACAGGTATCCCTTCCTTACGTAATTCCCATACAGTTAGCCTCGCCCCCTGCAGAATAGGCCTAGTCTCAGTGGCTATCACCTCTATCCTCTTACCTGAGTGCCAAGCAGCTCTAATGACACCTAATGCTGTCCCATATCCAGCGGTTGCTAAGGCACCTGCATTACAGTGTGTAAGTATTACGTCACCGTCATCTATGTACTTTAGACCGTTAACCCCTATCCTCTTATTGACCTCTATATCTTCTTCGTAGATCTTGATGGCTTCTTTAACGAGGCGGTCTTTAAGCTCATCAACGCTCCCTACGTGATTTACGATTAATGACTTAACCCTATCTAACGCCCAGAATAGGTTTACCGCTGTAGGCCTAGTCCTACTGAACCTCGAAACTACGTTAAGTAGGAATGACTTAAAGTCATCTACGTTACTGCCGCGGTAGTTGGATGCTGCTAAAGCAACTCCGAAAGCAGCGGCTACACCTATGGCGGGAGCACCGCGGATCTCCAACCGCTCTATAGCGATTGCAACTCTCTCGAAGTGTGTAGTCTCTTCGTAGACTTCCTCATGAGGAAGCATTAACGTGTTTAACCACCTTACCTTACCGTCAAGCCACTCAATAGTCTTGACTTCCATCTCATTACCTTTTAATTGGTCTGGACACATAGTTATAAACTTAATAACTTTAATGATATGATTAGGTGATGAGTGAGTGCTTGAGGTACACGTCAGAGATGGTAAGTTCGTAGTTACGGATAATTTAGATGAGGTTAAGGAGTTAAACCTAGGTAATTACGTGAGATCGTTTGGTGGGGTAGTATTAGACGTTTCTGAAGTTGCTTACATCATGTACAGGAATTTAGGTAAGTTAGTGGTTGATGGTAAGGAGTTAACTCTAGATGAGCTCTTCACATATTACTCCAGAAGTCAGAACGACTGGATTAAGTTCGTCGTGCTATGCGATTTGCGGGATAGGGGTAGGAAGGCTAAGGCAGGATTTTCAGACAATTCCTTAATATTCGAACGTGACGGTAAGTACATGGTTTACGTAACTGAGGAGAACTCACCTATAACCCCTAACGACCTCGTTAACTGGCTATCCTCAGCGATATCTAAGGAGTACGAACCACTTATAGCTGTAGTTGATGCGCATGGTGACGTAACCTACTACGAACTCCTCAGCGTTAGGGCTTACGACCTTAAGGAAGTGATAGTATAATGTTTAAGGTAGAGCCAGTTAGAGGGCTTCGCGACGTACTGCCGCCTGAGTCAGACTTCCTCAGAGTCATAACTAAGAAGTTTGTTGATGTGGTTAGGGCGTACGGGTATAGTGAGGTCATCCCACCTACTATAGAGTTGTTTGAGTTGTTTGCAGCTAAGTCAGGACCTGAGATCAGTAAGTCAATGTACGTATTCCGAGATAAGGGTGGTCGAGAGGTTTGTTTAAGACCTGAACTTACTGCAAGTGTTGTGAGGATGTATATTAAGTCGATGTTGGCTGAGCCTAAACCAGTTAAGCTTTTCTATGTTGGTAACGCGTTTAGGTATGAAGAACCGCAACTAGGTAGGTACAGGGAATTCTATCAGATGGGTGTAGAGTTAATCGGCGATGGTAGCCTATATTCAGACCTAGAACTATTCCTCATACTGAGGGATTACTACAGATCTCTAGGGCTTACGGAGTATTCAATAAAGGTTAACGATGTTGGGATACTTAGGGGTTTATTTACTACTTGGGGTGTTAGTGAGGATGTTCAGGACTTAATACTACACTATATGGATAAGAAGATGTATAATGAGGCGGTTGAAGTTCTAAGTAAGTACGGTAATGCGGACCTAAATCTATTTAATGAAATCACTAATGTAAGGACTGAGGTCCCTGAAGAAATTCTCGAAGTTAGTAAGTCTTTAAGACTGCCCAGTGGGGTTGAGGGAATTGTTAGGAGGCTATATGAGATCACCTCCCTTATGAAATCATTAAATGTAGGGAAGTTCGTAATAGACTTGAGTTTCGCAAGAGGCCTAGCTTACTACACCGGCCTAATCTTCGAAGTTACCGTACCTAACCTCAACATAAGTATAGGGGGTGGTGGTAGGTACGATAACTTAGTTGAGTTGTATGGGGGGCCTCCAACCCCTTCTACAGGATTCGCATTAGGTGTTGAAAGAACTTACCTAGCGTTGAAGGGGTTGGGACTTACTGATAATTTAATTAGTGATGAGAAGGTTATGTTGATATCTCTAGTAAATGACTACTCATACGTAGATAGGGTCGCAAGTACTTTAAGGGATGCGGGTTACATAACTACTGTGAGGTACGTCAGTAAGGGTAAGTTAAGCGACCTAGTAGGGTTTGCCAGTAAGAAAGGATTTAAGTACGTAGTGCTTATTGGTGAAAAAGAGCTTATTCAGTCGAAGGTCACCGTTAAAAACTTAATTACTAGGTGGCAGGGAGAACTTAACTTATCGGAATTACCTCAAAGTTTAGGTGAGCAGTAAATGGGCTTAGACCCCATTAAGGATGTTAAAGTAAAGCCTGAAATGAGTGTTGAGGAACTCATAGAGCTATACGGCAGTATCCACGGCTTTGGAGCAGCCCACCTATATGAGGCAGTAAGTATATTGAGGGAAATGGTCGTTGAATCTGATTTAAGGTTCATATCATTTACGGGTAACTTAGTAGCTACTGGACTTAGGGGTTTGTTAGCGCAGTTAATCGCAAGTAAGGTATTCAATGTTGTAGTAACTACCTGCGGTACTGTAGACCACGATATAGCTAGGGCTATGGGAGGTCAGTATTTGAGGGGGTCTTTCGACATCGACGACAGCGAGTTGAGGAGGTTAGGGTATCATAGGATAGGTAATGTCCTAGTACATCAAAACCACTACGGTAAGCTGGTTGAAGACTTCGTGAAAAAGTTGCTGAAGGACTTAGTGAATGTGAGGAGTAAGTGGGGGGTTAGAGAACTCCTTCATGAGGCTGGATTAAGGATTCACGATAAGAACTCAATACTCCACAACGCCTCAATTTATGGCGTACCCATCTACGTTCCAGGAATAACTGACGGCGCCTTCGGCACAGCGTTATTCATACATTCACAGTTCATGAATTTTGAACTAAACCTCTTTAAGGATATGAAGGAGTTATCAGATATGGTTTTCACTTCCAAGAAGTCAGGCGCCTTAATAATTGGAGGCGGCATCAGTAAGCATCACACCTTATGGTGGAATCAGTTTAAAGACGGTCTTGACTACGCTGTGTATGTGACAACCGCTGTTGAGTGGGATGGCAGCTTAAGCGGCGCTAGAACTAAGGAAGCCATTAGCTGGGGTAAGGTTAAGGAATCAGGTAAACATATCGTTGTCTACTCAGACGCGTCGTTGGTCTTACCCATCATAGCGACTTACTTAATCTCCTTATCAGCTAAGTCTTCCTAACCTTAGCTATCAATAAGCTAATAGCATATATCGCTATGAGCGTTACCCCTATCGAACCTGATGGGGATAAATTAATTAGAACCGCTATCTGAAGTCCAGCTATACCTGCTGTAAGGCTTACCATTAAGCTCAGTAAGTATGCCTTAGCACTGCTTTCAGTTACTTTAGCAGCGATGATTGAGGGAAGAAGTATTAACACATGCTGCAGTATGAAGCCGGTGACTTTAATTAAAGCTACGGAAGTTATACCAAGTAAGAGAAAAAGGGTGAAGTCATACAGCCATCTACGCGCACCCACTAACTTAACGTAATCAGGATCCGCCCCAGCATATACGTGGTACTTTAATGTCATAGCTGTTAAGGATGTCGTTAGGATAGCAACTATTGAGACGTAGAGGAGGTCGTCCCAAGTAGTTAGTAGTGGGTCGCCCAACACCACCCTCCATAAACTGTATCCAACCCTGAAAGTAGTTAACACGTAGTTCATCACTGTAACACTTACAGAGGCAGATAAAGCTACATACAGTGATGTTACTATATCGGTATCTGCACCCCTATATATGGTGTAGCCTATGATTAGCATCAGGCAGCACCCTATTAATGCGGACCATAAGAACTCATTTAGAACACCAAACACGTTGCTCAACACTACAGCAGTGAGCACAGCTAGTAGTGCTGAATGTGGGGTTACTGAAGCTAGGAAGAACAACCTCCTCGCAGATATTAAGGTGCTTAAGTTGCCGTAAATCAGTGAAGAAACCACTATAATTAATAACCATCTAATGATTAATGAATTAACTATCTCCAAGTACTCACACGCCTCAACGCAATTATTAAAACTATAAGAGTTATCAGTAAGGTTACTATAGGCAATCCCTGCCCATCTTTACCTCCTGATTCATGAGCTACCTCCTTAGGGAGGTTATTGAAGTTATTTATAACGGTCTTTATCTTCAATGCCATAGAACCTGGGGATATGGGTGAAGGTACTTTAAGTACTGGTACGGAGTACTTAATCGATAATTCCATTAATGCCCTATCATGCGGTGAATCCCCATCACTAATTACTGTTAAGTTAACTGATCTACTGCTAAGTAATCTCTCAACATTACTTATATCCTTAGGGGTAGGCGATGCTTCGGGGTCAACTACTAGGTAAGCAGCGAATTTTACGCCGAACCACTCGACAGCGTACTGGATTAGGGGTGAACTCCCAATAGCTAGTAGGTCAGCTGACTTCACATCGCTCCGCACGTCTAATACATGTTTTGTTGCAGTATTTAATTTCTCGAGGTAGGCGTCCCTGCATTCAGGTCTTAACCTAGTAAGTTCTTCAGCAATTACCTCCATTAACGTAACGTAGTTGTCTGGGTCGTAAGTAATTGCGTGGTAATTAATTACGTTAACTCCAGATACGTTTCTTAGCCTCATATTCGGTATTTTCGGTATCTCGATAATAGATGCGTTTAACTCACCGCCTACTTTAAGCTCATATATTTTGCTTTCAAGGTGGGTATGGGATGTCGATATCACTATGTTGGAATTTCTAAGTAGTTCTACATCCCTCGGAGTTAAGGAATATTCATGTGGGTCTACGCCAGGAGGGACTAAAGAAATTACCTCATCACCCTCACATAATAGTTGCGTTACATCATCAGCAAGGTATTGGAATGTGGTGACTACCTTAACACCTTGAGCCTCAACAACTTCAGCTAATACTGTTTGAGTAGCTATTAGTGCTGCAACCACGATGGCTAGTAAATACCTACCACACATACAGCTTAACCTACAAGTTAGTAATGCGTGCACAAAATATTTAAGTCTTTAAAGAGTTTGTGCACATAGAGAGGTATGGAGTTAGTAGTTAAGGATCTGTCGATAGGGTATTCAACGCCGTTAGTGAGCGGGCTTAACTTCAGGTTGAACGCGCCTACATTAGCTCAGATAATAGGTCCTAACGGTGTCGGTAAGACAACACTCTTTAAAACAGTATTAGGTCTTATAAAGCCTTTAAGCGGTAGGGTCTTAATTAACGGTGGTGACGTTACTGGAGCACCAGCTGTAGCAGGTAGATATGTAGGTTACGTACCGCAGTTAGCGCCAAATTACATAAGTTCCTTCCCAATGACCTTATGGGAATTCCTTAGATACAGTGTGGATCTAGTTGGCGGGGGCCAGAGTTATTCGGTGGATGAGGTGGTTAAGGCGTTAAGGTTAGTAAACATTCCTGAGGAGATGTGGTATAGGGACATCCGTAAGTTATCGGGAGGTCAGAGGCAAAAAGCTCTCATAGCCAGAGCTCTTTTAAGGGGTGCTGCAATATTACTTCTAGACGAACCGCTCTCGAATTTAGATTTAGTTAGCCGTTCTCAGGTAGCTGATGTCTTACTTAAATTGTCTAAAGAGAAGTTGGTGTTGGTATCTATGCATGACCCAACGGTGTTTCTTAACTCCACGGATAGTATAATTCTGTTAGGTTACGGTAAGCACTTCGTAGGAAGTCCAAGAGATGTTATGAAGTTTGAACTACTTAAAGATGTGTATGGGGAGTCCGTCACTTTAGTTGAGAGGTGTCAACACATACTAGACCTACATTAAAAGAACATCATCAAGTTCTTCTAAGTCATTATTAGTAAATCGTTAGCTCACTCCGATTTTTAAGTTTAACTAATTCTAAAAGTTTTTCAATTCATGAAGAGGTGTTGCGGTAATTCAACTCCATCACCGCTTTCTGAGTTAGTGTTTTGCCTTATGTGGCTTAGCCTTAATGACTTACTTAATGCGACGGTCTTTGACCGCCTTTTCGTCTTCGGAGTGTTTAAGTTATTTACTAGTAGCGGCATTAGCGCTTTATCGATTAGTACTTCATTAATTGGACATACCTCCAGACATATGCCGCAGCTTACGCATTTACTTTCATTAATTTTTGGTTTATGGTTCTCAAGTTTTATGGCTTTATTCGAGCACCATAATGTACATGCTCCGCAGTTAATGCACTTCATCCACCTCACCATTAACTTCACAGCACTTATCGTTAGTTCTAATGCGTTGGTCTTCACTACATTATTTACCGATACTTCGAGGTTGTTTCCTATAACCCTAATTAAGTAGTCAGATGTCTTAACCTCAACCCCTAAGTCGTTGCGTTGGATATGAACTTTGCCTAAGGAGCTTGCCTGCTCCGTAAGTCCTTCTTGAGGTATTGATGTGTTGAAAGTTACTCTAGCCTTCGTAGCAGTTATATGTTTATCAAGTACCTTTATCCCCACCCTAGCTTCGTATTCGTCAATCCAGTTACTTACGTGTTTCTTACCTAGGCACTTAATCTCAACCCTCTTCCTACCGCTTGATGATGGATCTAACCACCTCCATAACGCGTACTTAACCCAAACCTCAGGTAGTTTTAGTTCCTTACTCCACTTAATTAGGTGTTCTTCCCAAAGGCTCCACAGTCCTGGATGGGTCTTCGATAACGTGTGGTGTTCAGCTACGTTAGCTGCTGGGCATAAGTAGCATCCAAGTCTATCGAACCCGCATTCGTAGAGAGGGTTGTAGATTAAATCATTACTCAGTATGTAGGACCAGACAGCTAGTTGAGGCCATTCCTGGATTGGAGTGATGTTGAGGATGTGTGGTATCCATTTATTCCTCCAAACGTTTCCGCTAAGGGCCCTATCGATTGATTCCATACCTCTCTGACCGATGATGTTTAGAGCACCGTTCGGGAATAACGTCTTGTAGAGCTTCGCAAGAGGTATTAGCTTAATCAGCTTACAACACCATCTGAAGTCCTTAGCCGGTGGTCCGAAGACGCTTAGGGCTTCCCAAAACTCCTTATCTGGTTTGGCTTCATAGTACTTCAGACCGTAGTGCTTAACTATTTGCGCTACGTTATCTACGGTTTCAGGTAATTCTAGACCTGTGTTATTGAATACTATAGCTGGTTCTAAGCCTGCCTTCACAGCTAGATCTAAAGCCACTAAACTGTCTTTACCTCCCGAGTAGGAGATCGTTAGGGGAAGTCCCACCTTAGAACTCATTACATGTAATCTCTTAATCCCTCTCGATATTAGGGTCCTCAGTCGGAGGTCATTAGCTCTGTTGAAGTCTTTAAGCGTTGATTTCCTAGTACTTACTTCAGGGCTCGAAGCTCTACTAAATACGGTTTGCACCCTTACCCTACCGTTCCTAGCTACGGCAATACCTATCGGCTCTGAATTATTGCTTACTAAGACGTATTGCGTGTCCTCCTCATCGTCTGTAGTTGTTAGCACCTCTAACGGCCTCACCCTATCTGTGGTTATGGCCTTAACTAAGCCTTTACTGACAGCTACTTCAGCGCTGTACTTGCTTAACCTCCACCGCCACCTAAACTTCATAGGGTCGAAGAAGTACCTCCCCACAACTACACCACCAATTATAACTTCCTTCATATCGTCGTAGTGAGGCACTTTATTCACTAATGGTAGACCCTCCTCTAAGCTTAGTTCTCTAGTCAGCGATAGATCTCCGAACTCGTTCAGCAATGCAGCCTTAATCACTTCAACATCTCCTTTAAATGCGGGCCTCACATCGCCTGGAGGGCTTAACCTGATTTCAAATCCTTTAGAGTTACATAGCTCGCATTCTTCCTGTATTAGTGGTACGTTACAATCAGCACACCATCTCAGCCTAACTTGAAGCGGCCACCTAAACCTCACTTCAACATCCACGAGTAGGTTATTTATAAAAGTTATAAGTAAGTTGGTAGGAGGGTTACGTCATTCTTTTAGGGAAGCATAGATGTCAAGCTTAGGTGTTATGTCGCTTAGCCCTAATTTAATGATCGTTGACTTCTTAGGTATGCCGTCCTCATCCCAGCCCCGCATCTCGTAGTACCAGCTGAGCATCTTTCTATAGCCGTCGATGCTTAACTTGTTGCCAGCAAGAGGTCCCTTACTTAGAGGCTCCTCAAACCATCTCTTGGGCGGCATATCCATCGACGAACTCCACTTAATGCCATCAGCTAAGTACTCCCTTATCCAGAACGTCCTTATTAACGTATATATTCGGTTCGCGATTAAGTGTATGTCGTCCCAACTGTAGTTGACGCCAGTAGCTAACTTGAGGAATTTAAGGTATGCGTCTAGGCTTAAAGATGTTTCAAGCCATGGGAATCTGCAGGTAGTTAGGGATTCGAATAATCCTCCTCTTACGTTCTGCATCCAAACTAACCGCTCTATCTTCTCTTTAGAGTACTGTAGGCGTCCGAGCTTTATCTCAGTAGCGATGAACCACGCGTCTTTATGGTGTGCACCTATAGGTGATGTGCTGTAGGCTAGAGCCATGCCTGGGGCTGCGTGGCAGTCATATGCGGATATCTCAAGCCCTTTGACGTGCATGGCGAAGTTTGCTGAATTACCCCCTATCTTAGATGATGCGTACCTTACGCCCTCAGCTAATACGTCCCCTAAACCTCTCCTGTAGGTTATATCTTCTATTAATTCCTTGAACTTCCTGTAGTCACCCCACTCAACCCTTTCATCGATTAATCTGCTTTCACTTAACTCTGCCGTGAAGGCCAGCACGTTACCTAAGCTGATGGTGTCAAGGCCGTAGAGGTCTGCCATGAGGTTTAGGTCTGAGACCTTATGTAGGTCCCCTAATCCTATGTTAGAACCTAACATTGCTACGTTCTCGTAGTCTAACTCAGACTCGTTTGAGGTGCCGTTAACTCCGTACCTAACTATGTTCCCGCAAGGTATTTCACAGTAGGGGCACCCTTTCTGCCTAACCTTAATTAACTCCATAGCATCACCACTTATCTTACTTGCTTCCTCGAAGATGCCCTCCCTAAAGTTACGTGTTGGTAGGCAGCTATTCTCATTAGCCCACAGTATAGTTGACATAGTTCCCTGCCTGATCCAGAACTCGTAGTTAGCGTCACGTTTAATGTGTTCGTATGCCTCCTCCACAGCATTCTTAAATTCGTTAGGGCTGTGTATAGGTACATCCTTAGTCCCTCTGATGGCTATAGCCTTAACCTTTTTGGAGCCCATGACAGCACCTATCCCAGGCCTACCTCCAGACCGCCCGAACTCACTGATAATTGTTGAGAACTTAACTAGGTTCTCACCAGCAGGACCTATGCTTAACACCGACATATCTGAGCCGTATTCCTTACCGATCCTTAACTCCGTCTCCCATGCAGTGAGGCCCCACAGATGGTCTGCATTGACTAACTCTACCTTATCATCCTCTACTAGTATAAGTGTCGGTTTTTCGGCTGAGCCCTCAATTATTAAAGCATCGTATCCGCATTTCCTTAAGTGGACAGCTGCCTTAGTACCTACGTTCCCATCACCGTAACCGCCCGTTAGCGGGGACTTAGACGCTGCAACTAATTTACCTGAACTTGGTAAAGGCAATCCTGTCAGAGGTCCTGAGGAAATGATGAGTTTATTTGAGGGTGATAGAGGGGGGGTACCGGGTTCTAATTCTTTCCAGAGGAGGTATGCAGCAAGCCCTCTACCACCTAAGAATTTCTGAAGTACTTCACTATCGATTGCGGTTGTAGTTACTTTCTTACTGCTTAGATTTATCCTTAGCAACCTACCACGCCATCCAAACACATTAACACCGATAAATATGGGAGAACAGGTGTTAATAAAGGTGCCTAGGTTAATAAAGCAACCTAATCTCATTATACGTGGTTTGATGACGTGTGATTGGTAAGTAACTTTAATTCTTTACGTACTGTTTTTAATTCGGGTTAAGGTATTGAACGTTAATTTAGTTATGGATTTCGGTAAGGTAGTGAGGGTTGCAGGCCCTGCCAGCGTTGAGGTTATTAGTGGGGAGGTTTTAGTAGCTGGAGCCTCCTTCACTTCAGGAAGTAGGTTAGTCATCAATAGGTACAGGAGTTACGGTATTAAGGCCTTAAGGCGCAGTGAGTTACGGGTCGTATTAGGTGATGGGGGGTCGTTGGACGAACCTCAAAGCGGGGAAGAAGTCATCGATTCATGGCTTAGCCTATACGATGAGATTATCAAATACGGCGGTGATTTACGTATCATAGTTATAGGTCCTCCCGAGTCAGGTAAAACTTCTTTAACGGCGTTCATAGCTAATAGGTTGATTTCGTCTGGACGCGACGTATATGTAGTGGATTCCGATGTTGGTCAGGCTGATATATCAGTACCATGCACTATAGGGGTTGCAAGACCTAAGGAGAAGTTCTTATGGTTAAGGGATTTGCAGCCGTTTATGTTGAGGTATGTTGGTTGTAACTCACCTCAATACTGTATTCATCAGTTCATCTCCGCGTTTCAGGAAGTCGTTCATAGCTTCACACGCGGTGGTAGCGACCTAGTCGTTAATACTGATGGCTGGGTTTACGGCTACGGTGCGTTAGAGCTTAAGGAGCTGATGATTAAGGTCCTTAAACCAACGCATGTGTTAGTGCTTGATGAAGCTCTCTACACCTACTTTAAAGGTGTTTTGAGGGGTAGTAGCACATCCGTCTTACTCGTGCCGAGGCCTAAAGCCGTTAAAGAGCGTAATAGGGAAGATAGGAGGTATTTGAGGCATCAATCTTATTTGAAGGTATTCAGCTGTGCAAGGAGGGTTAAATTACCTATAGATGCCCTTACCTTGATGGGGTTCTACGTGCTTAACGGTAGGTATCTAAGCATTAACGACTTGGCTGACTACATCGAAAATTTAAACGAAGTACGTAGCGGAATTATCTACAGCTCCATACTGCAAGGCACGCTTAACGTAGTTTTTAGAAGGGGTTTAAAGATTAATCAGTCTCAATTAATCCTTAAGTCTAAGGATTTAGACCTAAACGTCATTTATGAAGGTGATGAGAAGGGCTTATTAGTCGGTGTATTAGACCGTGACTTAAGGGATGTGTCGGTAGGTATTTTAGACTGCATTGATTACTTAGAGAGGAACATATACGTTATTACCCCTTGGAGCGGTGATATAGGGGGGCTAGTTATCGGTAAGGTTAGGTTGGGTGAGGGGTATGAAGAGGTTGGTAGGGTGGTGAGATGCTTAGTCTGAAAGCGTTTGTGGATAGGCTTTCTGATGAGGGATTAGTTGTACGTAAGTCTGTGTTAAGGCCTTATTTAGAGCCTACGGGAGAGTTAATGAGGTCTGACTCGCTGGGAACTACCTTAATGTTTAGGGTTGAGGGAAGTGACTTACCATGTGTAGGGAATGTTGTAAATAGTAGGGATAAGCTCTATAAGGCGTTGAAGGTTTCGAGTGATGATGAGGCGTATAGAAAATTACTTAACGTCCTTAACGCACAGTCATCGACTATACGTTTCGATGAGTGCTTTAGTGACTGCTTCGAGGAGGTGGAGGTTAATTTAAGTAAGTTACCGTTCATAAAGTTCTTCGAACGTGATGGCGGTAGATACGTAACTTCATCAGTAGTTATTGCTAGAACACCTGACTTAGATAGTTTCAACGCATCTGTACATAGGTTGATGTTAGTTGATGATAGTAGGGTTGCTATAAGGATAGTTCCTAGGCATCTCTACAGGATTGTAAACCTTAACTCTGCCTCAGGAGTTGATACCCCAGTAGCTATTGTTGTTGGCGTTCATCCAGCTGTGCTTTTATCAGCTTCTATCTCACCGCCTTACGGTGTTTTCGAATTAGGTCTTAGCGACTTACTGGTTGGTGAGTCTTTAAGGTTTTGTAGGACCCCGCTTTACGACTTACCCGTCCCATGCAGTTCTTCGGTGGTTATGGAGGGTAGAATCACTAGGGAGGAGGTTGATGAAGGGCCTTTCTTAGACCTTTTAGAGCTTTATGATAGGGTTAGGAAGCAGCCCGTTATCTGTATAGATAGGGTTTACCTAAATAGGGTTGAGGGTGACAGGTTATTCCATGTGATACTGCCCGGCGGTATGGAACATAAGCTACTTATGGGGTTCCCTAAGGAGGCTGCTATATGGGATGGTGTTAGGAGAGTAGTTCCTAAGGTGCATAAAGTTAGGTTAACGCCTTCTGGCGGTTGCTGGTTGCATGCGGTGATATCAATCGATAAGAATAGTGAGGGTGATTCTAAAAACGCTATTTTAGCTGCCTTTGCTTCCCACCCAAGTCTAAAGCACGTAGTTGTAGTTGACTCCGATATAGACCCAGACAACATATCTGATGTTGAGTGGGCTATAGCTACTAGGGTTCAGGCCGGTGATGACTTAATCATAGTTCGCGGTGCTCGCGGCTCTACGTTAGATCCTAGTTCCTCAGACGGCATCACTGATAAATTAGGTGTTGATGCGACAGCACCTATCAAAATGTTTGATACGTTTAGAAGACCTAAGATCTAGGGCTTTACTATGTATTTGAATAACGTTGAGGAGAGGATGATTAGAGGTGAGTTCGGGGCTGCTAAGGCACTTGCTTTGAAAGTCATTGTTAAGGTTGGTGAGGCTTTAGGGGCTCAAGAACTAGTTGAGGTTAAGCATGCGCATATCTCAGGCATATCTTATTTAAACATAGGTGATCCGGGCCTTGAGTTAATTGAGGATATAGTTAAGTCCGGCGGTGTTGTTGAGGTATTCACGTCAGCTAATCCATATGTTGTCATATCTGATTACCTAGGTAGTAAGCACTCAGATCAGGTTATCGGGAAGCAGTTAAGGTTAGTAAACTTACTTAATCGGGTTGGGGTTAAGTTCTACACTTGTGTGCCGTATGAGGTGAGGCCGCCTAAATTAGGTGAGCATCTAGCATGGGCTGAGAGTAACGCAGTCCTATACGCTAACACGGTATTGGGGGCTTTAAGCAATAAGGAGGGTGGGCCTTTAGCTTTACTCGCCGCTATAGCTGGTAGGACGTATAAGTCAGGAGTTCATATACCTAGTAATAGAAAGCCTAGAGTTTTAATTAACGCTGTAGACGTTGATGAGGCTGAACTAGGCTTTCTAGGACTTATGATGGGTGAATTAGTAGGTGAGAGGATACCTTACATATCGGGGCTTAGGTTTAGGAATGCATATGGGTTGAAGTCTTTCTTAGCTGCTTTAGGGACATCCTCTAATACCCCTATGGCGGTGATTGAGGGAGTTACACCTGGGTATGGGGAGTTGGTCGCAGGTGTTAATTATGAGGAGGTTTTTAACTTAAGTTATGGTGATGTTAGATCTTATGTTAAGCGTTTTGTTGGAGATATTGCCGCCGGTAGAGGTCTTTACCTGGTTGGATGTCCACATCTAAGTCGCGATGAATTACTTCTAGTTCTGAAGACTCTTTCGGAGGAAGTTATTAAGGGTAATATTACCTCAGACTTAAGTCGTAGGGAGTTGTGGATAACGACGTATGAGGGTTTCGTAAGTGGTGATGTTTTAGAACTCGCTAATAAGTTAGTTAAGTATAACGTTAAGGTATTACCTAACGTATGCGCTGTGGTGTCGAGATTAGATCTCTTAAAGGTTGATTACGTAGTCACTGATTCCGTTAAGGCGTGTAGCTATATAGGTAGGCTCTGTAAGATACCTGTTGCTGTACTACCGACACGTGAGTTAATTAGGATGTACCTATACGGTAATTTAAGAACATACTTATAATTCATGATTTTCAGATGAGTTAGGGGTCCGAATTAGGGTTTAGGGTTCCTGTTAAGGTGGTGGTGGAGGGTGATGCTGATGGTGAGGTATTATTCGTTGATCGGCCGATTTCCTTCTTAGGTGATTTAGATGTGGAGCGCGGTTTCTTAACTGATTACGGATGCGTTAGGGGTAAGTTGTTGGTATTTCCTGGTTCTAGCGGAAGTACTGTGGGGCCGTACGTAATTTACTCGCTTGCTAAGAAGTCTCAGGCTCCTGCAGCTATGTTGGTTAAGAGTCCTGACACATTAGTGATAACCGGGTGTGTCCTATCTAATATACCTATGTGTATAGTTAGTGATTGGTTGAGGTTGAGTGATTTTTTAAGGGAGTGCGTCAAAGGTAGGTGTTTCGGTAGGTTATTAAGTGGTGAGGGTGTGTTTATAGTTGAGTGACGGTGTCCTAGTAGTTATTGAGGGTGTTGACGGAGCTGGTAAGACATCCGTTTCTAAGGAGGTTGTTTCTCGATTAATTAGTTTAGGATTTAAGGCTATCTATACTTATGAACCCTTCACCCAATTCATAACTGACCTCATCAACAAGCATTGGGACGTGATTGATCCGATAATGTTGACGTTGCTTATGGCTGCTGATAGGCATTACCACATCAGTAGGGCTGTATTGCCGTATCTTAAGTCGGGGCATATAGTTGTTAGCGATAGGTACTACTATTCATCAGTTGCTTATCAGGGGGCGCAGGGAGTAGATGTTAAGTGGATTGCTGAGGTCAATAAATTCGTTATTAAGCCTAGACTAGCAATTTACCTCGACGTAGAACCTTCGGAGGGTTTGCGTAGGAAGAAGGCCTCCACTACTAGGGTTAGGGAGATGGAGTCTAATGTTGAATTAATTGAGAGGGCTAGGGAGATCTACTTAAGTCTAGTCCTTAAGGGTGAGTTGGTTTTAGTGGATGCGATGCAGGATATTCGCAACGTCGTTGATGAGGTCGTCGCACACGTCTTAAAGACCGTTGAGGCTTAGGTGTTTTACCGTTGTGCTTTATCGCTATGTCTTATAATTATCTTCAACCTCCTTATCCTTTCAAGGATTTCAAGCCAGGCGCTTAACTCCTTAACTACGTCTATGTCGTTCTCACTCACATCACTGTCTTCTAACTCCTTTCTTAACTTATTTATGGCGCTGACGGTAACTCTCTCTAACTCATCTAATGAAGCTGTAGTGGTTATTGAGAGTATCTCCTCATCACTCTTAACTATCTGAACCCTCCCATGTGTTGGGCAGATGACCTCACCGCTCTTTAGTTTGAATAGCGGTAGGGAGCATATGGGGCATGACTCGCTAAGCATTACTGCCCCAGCCCTCAGCAGTTCGCTCATCTTCTTTACGCTTAGGTCTTCCTTCGCTATCTTTAAATCCCATTAAATTATTTAGACAGCGTTATTAAATTAGTTAATGGTTTAAGTGGGGGTGGTAATGTGAGTGGGGAGTCTAAAGTAGATACTAAGATGCTCAATGAAGCTAAGATAGTTCAAGCTGTGAGGTTGCTGAATAAGATAGTTAGTGACTCTAGTGTTCCTAGGAATATTAGGAGGGCTGCCATAGAGGCTCTCAACATGCTGCAGGATAAGAGCTTATCACCTGGTGTTAGGGCAGCAAACGCTGTCGGAGTCTTAGATGACGTCAGTCAAGACCCTAACATGCCCATCCATACTAGGACCGCTATCTGGAACATAATGGCTGTGCTCTCAACAATTAAGGATTGAAGGGTTAGGACTTACGATGGGGTTTAAAGTTAGGGTTAGGGGTGTTTACGCAACAGCACTCTCTAAAATACTTCTTGATAGAGGTTTCTTACTTATAGATGTAAGTGATGTGATGGCTAGGAGGTTAGGGATAGGTTACTTAAGGGGTGAAGTGGCTGAAGTCACCGTGAAGTCTGATGATGAGGATCCATCAAACGTTTTAGTCATCGGTTTTCCTGAGGCCGTTAAGGCCGTAGTTAATACACTTAAGGATGAAGTACCTCACGTAATTCTAAACATGCCGGAGGTCGGCCTGTACACCACCTTCAAGACTTATGTAGTCGGTAAGGAAGATGGTGACTGCATTATTAACACCCCATATGGTGAGGCACCGATAATTGACGTTAATGAATGTGTTGAGGGTTCTGAGACCTACGCAACATCTATTAAAGTCCCTCTAAGGAAGGGTGAGCGTATGGTCTTCTCAAGTAAGTTGAGGGTTGTTGGTTATTACGCTATCTTAGGTAGAGGTAATAAAGTAACCTTCAGTAACTTCATTAAAAATAAGAATAGGATTTCGGAGTTAGTAACGCTTTCATCGAACTACGTTAGGAAGGGGTATAGCATACATTGGAGGAGTAACGTTGATGACGCTAACTTAAATGACGTTCTTAGTGAGTTAAACATGTTGATTAATAGGATGCACGAGCTTGAGAAGGCTGTTCAACGCAGTAGACCTCTAGAAGTTGTTTACGAGGGTGAGAAAGTAGCTCTAATAGTGCTCTCATCGCTGTCTAAGGATTACTTGGACAGAGTTAGGGGTAAGGTAGTTCCGACTGCCCCCTATCACCACCGATTGAGGGGTTTGGAGGATATGTTTAAAGATGTTGTGGAGTTGATGGATGTAGCTTCCAGCAGTGTTGATGCTGATGTTTTAGACAGGTGTTTAACTGAGTGGATATTAGGTAAGCTCGTTGAATCTGATACCTTGATAAAGCATGTGAAGCCTGATGGCAGCACCATAACTTTAGGTAGAGGTAAGGTCTTAAAGGTAAGTAAGGAAGGTGGGATTTGCCTCACTTTAGAGAGGGAGGTGGTAAGCGGTGGAGTCTATGATGGTTTAGACGTCGCTAAGGAAGTTGGTGATAGGATAATTACCGATGTGTGTAGTGGTAGATGGTGGGTGAAGCACGAATACGTTTCGTCGAAAGGTAAGGGGAAAGGCTTATACATAAATATAAACACACCTCCTGAATTCCTGCCCTACAATGTAATTAAGTACGTTGATTTAGGTTTAGATTTAGTGAAGCGGAATAGTGGTTTGTGTAGGTTGGTGGATGTGGCGGAGTTCAGGGACTTAATCGTGAGGGGTTCGATAGGGTTTGACATAATGAATAGCGTCATATCCTTATTAGATAAGTTAATTACTGAATTCTGCATAATTCAATCATAGTTTTTATTTAGCTCGCAATTGGTGTATAACGTGACCTTACCTGAAGCTCCTCGTAGAAACTGCCTAGTTTTCAATTCCTTTAAATTAGCTTCATGATGTACGCCAATTTATTTAGGGCTAGGTAAACCGCTAGTGGTGCGGGAACTCTATAACTCATGTACTTCATAAAGTCTAATTCGTAGTTAAGTAGTTTGACGTTTTTTAGGTCTGCAGTAGGTAGTATTATAGCGGAGTAGTTTATGAATGGGGAGAGGTGTTCCTCAATTCTAAAGTCACGTATATCTTTGGGGTCTAATTTAACTACTTTGAGGCCTGTCTTCCCATTTAAGCTTTCCTGAATCCTAACTAATCTAGACGTATCTATCGTGACTTTCTCATCAACCTGAACTACGCATTTACTTATTATTGACTCTAAATTTTCTGGGAAGGTTACATCACTTAAGTGGGTGACTTTCTTAGCTATTCTTCTCCTCCACCCTCCCTCAGTTGGTTTGGGGGTATCGAGCCTTATCCTAGCGTCATTGACGGGTATGATGTAACTTATGTCTAACTCAACACCCTTTAGGTAATCAACTATTTCCTTCCTAGCTGATGAGCTTAGAGTAAGCCAGGAGTGGTTATTAGGATGTACTCTTGTGTGGAAGCCTCTGTTTCCTGAGAACTGTACCTCAATTTCTTCGTATTTAAATCCTAGATCATTGATTAATATGTCTAGTAATTCCTCCTCATGTTCTTTAGCTAGCTCTATACATCCTTCGTTAATTAACTCTACATCTTGGCAATCACTGCCTAGACAAACGTTTAGTTTTAGTGGTTCGCATCCGGGTATGTCATCAGCATCTATGTCGAATACTATGTCTGAACCGACCCAACCCTTTTCATCCATGTTATCAACTCCAGGGTCCCTGTAGAGTGCTGAGGAGAAGTATGCATGCTTAGGTGATATGGATACGGTGTATTCCTTAAGGAGTGCTAGTGAGTTGAAGGACTTATGCCTTATGTATGAGTCGCTGTCGAATGTTTGGAACGCGAATTCACGCATGATGAAGTCGTTAGGGACTACGAGGTTGTTTCTCTTGTAGTACTCCCTGAATAATTCCTTAACGATGTTTTTAGATTTGTCACTCAATTCTTGGAGCGACATAATAATTCATCTTAGCGCCTTGAGGTAGGTTGAAGATGAGTTTGCAAGGCATTTCAGGGCCTAGTAGGAGGTCTAACTCTTCTGAAATCCTCATAGCTAGCTTCACGTATTTGAAGTACTCTATGCCGTATGATACTTCGACGTTTGGTTCGGCGACCTCCTTATCTAGGAGGGCTCCTGAAGATGTGTTGAGGAGTACTTCAGCCTCCCCTATGTCGCTTTTAACCGTTAGGCTTAAGCCGTCGTCAAGGGCTTTAATTGTTAGGACATCACCTAAGTCCTCTATGCTGGTTATGCCTTCGTATAGTGAGTGGCCGACGACCTTAAATCTGTTATTAAGTTCGAGTTTCAGTTCGGGAATTACTTCAGCCTCACTTCCCGTTTGGAGTGGGATTATGAATTCTCTTGTGACGCCCTTCCTTTCGAACTCTATCCCTAGAGTATTCTCCATAAGGTTTAGGGATATCTTATCATCCTTTTCAGAGCTCCGTAGGATCTTACCTAATTCCTCAACGTTGATCGCTGCCTTTAACTCATCTTCTAATTCGAATACTTCGAATGACTCCTTCGGTATGTGCATCTCTATTAAGGAAACCCTAGATGGGTCTATAGCTCTGAAAGCTAGCCCTTCATGGTTAATGATAATTAAGCCGGATTCTATGAACTTACCAATACCTGCCATAACGTAGCGCCAGACTCTAGCATTACTGAACGTCAGCCTCATAAATACGACCCAATATAAATGTTGGTATTCGAGTTTTAAAATCGACTGATTCCTAACTTACGTTGCTGTTCGCTGATGCGGTGTTCTTAACTTAGGTAGGGAGTGTAATACGTTGCTCTACACCTCATCACTGCAGTACTTCAGAGGCTTCATTAGTTTAGTGCAGAAGACCTCTGGCTTTGCGATAAGTCTTAGTTCTTCAGTGCTTACGTTCAGGGAGTCTGGAGGGGTCAGCACCTCCCTTTCCGTAGTTAGGTAGCCGTTGACGTCCTCCCTCAGACCTACTAGTATTATTGGTTTTTCGAGAACCCACGCAAATATCCGTGCCTGAGTTTTTGCGTAGTTGTTTATTGGGTAGAGCTTGAATTCGTAGTATATGTTTTCAGCTTCGTTGTAGAGGTCTGGCTGAGCTGCTACGAATATGGTGTCAGCGTAGTGTCTGAACGTGGTTTCAGGTTTTTTACCTACTACGCCTGCATTTAGGAGCGCTGAGTACGCCCTATACGCCTTAATTACTAGCTCCTTGCTGTAGATTCCTTCCGATTTCAGTCTGGAGGCGACTTTCTTTATAAATAATTTAGGTGTTTGGGAGTAGTTCTTCCTTACGTAGATGTGGTTCGCTAACGTGTATTCCTCCTCGAATATTTTTCCGAACTTAGCTAACGTCTCATCACCTTCGATAGGTTCACTTAAAATTTTAGCTAGGTCTGACGACTTAACGACTAATACCTTAACGGTGTCTCGGCATCCACCTACCCTACTTACCAAACCATCACCACTGTTTTTCAGGGGTCCCGGATTGGGGCCCTCACCATCTCTTTAAGGTTTGAATTTACTTCCGTTGACTTAGCTCAGTGGGTTATCGGCGTCTAGATGCTCTCTTCAGATTCTTCATACAATTCTATCGAGATCTTAGCTCTTAACCTCTCAGAAGGTGTTGTTGGGATTTTATCCCCTAAGTCTACCGCAAAGACTACCTGATTGCCTAGAGAGTCTTTGAACTTAACCTCAGCTACGTATGTGTGTTTGATACCTCCTTCTAAGGCCTTCATGAGGTTTTCATATATTCTTGAGAGGGCTATTTGAAAAGATACGGGATTCGAGAGGTCTTCAGGGCTTAGCCTTATCTGAGCCATGTTAAGCATTACTCTCTGAATTCGTGCTTCACCTGTTAGCTCTACCTGAAACATTATGGGTTCCCAACAATCTATGTTTGATATGGAGTAATAAGTTGATTGGATGAATTACCATAGCTTAAGTATCGTAGCTAGGATCCCTAGCAACCCAATCAGTACTGCAGCTATTATGATGTCTACCCTTAATCTATATATTAGGAATATGAAGAGTGCAGAAAGCGTGAGTAGTAGGAGGGTTTGATGGAGTGTATGTAGTGTAGTTAACGTGTTACGGATTACGGAGTAGGCGGATAGTGTAAATAAGCCGATGACAACGGCCTTTAACCCATTTATAAATCCTTTAACGTAGTAGTTATTTAAGTAGTGGGAAAGGCCGTAAGCTACTGCAAGCATTACCAGTGATGGCGGTGTGATTATGGCGGAGGCAGTTATGATGGCGCCTAGAAGGCCCCCGATCTTAAAGCCTGTGTATATAGCTACATTAAGTGCTATGGGGCCGGGAAGTGATGCAGATACAGCTATTATGTTGCTGAATTCTTCTGAGCCTAACCATTTGGAATTATTAACTACTTCCTCCTCGATTAACCCGATTATTGCCCAACCGCCGCCGAAACCTAATATACCTATCTTAGCGAACTTGATGAATAGGTTTAAATAAAGTGTTAATGCATTAAGCATTTAATGCGGTCACCGGTCTGGTTTAGTGAGCGCTTTTAGGATCAGTTCTGAGATGTCTAGTACCTCTAGATCTAATCCGTAGTTCTGGGCTGCTGTGCTTAACTGAACCTCACAGCTTGGGCATGCAGTAACTAACTTCTTAACCCCGTTGGGCACTTCGTTCAACCTACTTAGAGCTATTGATGAACTCCTATCAGGGCTTATAGGTAGGTACAGCCCTCCTCCTCCGCAGCAGTTGCTTTCTAGTTGGTTTCCCTTCATCTCTACTAGTTTTATTCCCTGTATTTTGTTTATTAGTTGTCTTGGTTCTTTTGTTATTTTCATGTGTCTTCCTAGTTCGCATGGGTCGTGGTATGTTATTGCCTCACTTAATTCTAGCTTCGGTAGTTTGTC
>JANXEN010000019.1:1088-3972 GCA_025058345.1 Sulfolobales archaeon | reverse complement strand
GGTTCAAAGGCCGAAACCCCGGCCAAGGCCCCCAAGCCCAAGGGGGCGTTTCAAACCCTTATAGGTACGGTTCAAAGCCCTGCCCCAGGCCTCCTCCCCCGCTTCCTAGGCAAAGCGGGTTTCAAACCCTTATAGGTACGGTTCAAAGTGGGGGAAAGTGGACCGTAGCCCAGCACAGGAGCTTCGCGTTTCAAACCCTTATAGGTACGGTTCAAAGTTTTGGCCGCTTGGGGTTAGCTCCTGCAGGGCCTGTTTCAAACCCTTATAGGTACGGTTCAAAGCTTCGCTTCAGGCGTAATCGTGGGGGGAGAGTGCCGGTTTCAAACCCTTATAGGTACGGTTCAAAGTGAGCCTCCCTCCTGGATCCAGACGGTGCGGGTTGCTGTTTCAAACCCTTATAGGTACGGTTCAAAGGATAGGCCTGGCCGTTCCCGTGCCGCCTCTCCCGGGGTTTCAAACCTTTATAGGTACGGTTCAAAGACGGCAACAGGAGGATAGTCATGTGGGTCGACCTGGCGTTTCAAACCCTTATAGGTACGGTTCAAAGGAGCACTGCGTAGCGAGCTTT
This sequence comes from Sulfolobales archaeon, assembly GCA_025058345.1. Lineage (GTDB taxonomy): Archaea > Thermoproteota > Thermoprotei_A > Sulfolobales > NBVN01 > DTCV01. The sequence continues at coordinate 3,404 of JANXEN010000019.1, read as the reverse complement.
GCGCCCATGGTAGCCCGGGTTTCAAACCCTTATAGGTACGGTTCAAAGGGTTGGCTGGCACTGGCCCAGTGGTGGTACCAGGGTTTCAAACCCTTATAGGTACGGTTCAAAGAGGAAACCCTTCCGCACTTGCGGCTGGAAGCCGTTAGGGAGTTTCAAACCCTTATAGGTACGGTTCAAAGCGCCAGGGCGTAGGCCCCGTACGCCTCCAGGGCCGCTAGTTTCAAACCCTTATAGGTACGGTTCAAAGCATCCGCGTGCGCCGCTGGAGGCGCGAGGTGGAGGTGTTTCAAACCCTTATAGGTACGGTTCAAAGCAGAGTCCGGCCCAATTCCCGGAACGCTAGGGGGTGTTTCAAACCCTTATAGGTACGGTTCAAAGAGCCTTGCCTAGTCGTGGCACGCCTCGCCTAGCCTTGCGTTTCAAACCCTTATAGGTACGGTTCAAAGGGGTGGGAGTGGCGCTCCCTTCCCAAGTGGGAGCCCATGTTTCAAACCCTTATAGGTACGGTTCAAAGGATTTTATTATACGCACCTGCCAAGAGGGTGTATCTAGGTTTCAAACCCTTATAGGTACGGTTCAAAGGGAAATATGGGCTACTTCTTTCGCCCTCTCACCCCCTGGTTTCAAACCCTTATAGGTACGGTTCAAAGACGGGGGCTCAGGTACCTCCCCTTGCCCCGGGCGGCCCAGGTTTCAAACCCTTATAGGTACGGTTCAAAGAGGATGTCGTAAAGATAAAAACGCTTAAGCGCTTGCAACAGGTTTCAAACCCTTATAGGTACGGTTCAAAGTGCGGAAGTTTTAGGATGGGAAGTTGTAGAACTTCCGTTTCAAACCCTTATAGGTACGGTTCAAAGCTGGTAAACCCCGTGAACACGGTGGGGGTGGCCGGGGTTTCAAACCCTTATAGGTACGGTTCAAAGACCCTGTCAAGCTCCCTATGTCGGGTATTCACTCCATCGTTTCAAACCCTTATAGGTACGGTTCAAAGAGGGAAGCGGCCCGATGGATACTTGGTGCGGGGACATGTTTCAAACCCTTATAGGTACGGTTCAAAGCCGGGGGGCAGTGTACGAGGACCTCGCGAGGAGATATGGTTTCAAACCCTTATAGGTACGGTTCAAAGTCCACCTCCCTACCTAGCCTAGTCACACTCCCCTTAAGGTTTCAAACCCTTATAGGTACGGTTCAAAGCAAGGGGGCCAGGAAGGCGTTTCAAACCCTTATAGGTACGGTTCAAAGACGAGGTGGCGGCCGCGGCCGCCACCTTCCGCGCGGCCGCGTTTCAAACCCTTATAGGTACGGTTCAAAGTCATCATCCCCACCTTTGACCCCGACGGACGGCCCCGGTTTCAAACCCTTATAGGTACGGTTCAAAGTCCGCCAAGCCCGGTCCTTCAAGCAACCCCTGCAGGAGTTTCAAACCCTTATAGGTACGGTTCAAAGAGGAGGTCAAGAAGCTTGTCTATTAGCCATTGCGCCTGTTTCAAACCCTTATAGGTACGGTTCAAAGGTGAGACTAAGGTTGGCTTGAGGCATGTGCCTTTGAAAAAGTTTCAAACCCTTATAGGTACGGTTCAAAGAAGCTCGTCCAAACCCTCATTCATTCCCGCCTCTTTGTGGTTTCAAACCCTTATAGGTACGGTTCAAAGTGTGGAGGAGGTCATCCGCATTGGCGGGGCGCGTTTCCGGTTTCAAACCCTTATAGGTACGGTTCAAAGCTGAACCGCGTAGCTACCGGGCAGTACCCCCTAGCGGAGGTTTCAAACCCTTATAGGTACGGTTCAAAGCCGCCCTCCGGCTTTGGCTGGAGCTGAGGGAGACGGCGTTTCAAACCCTTATAGGTACGGTTCAAAGTCTCCGTACCGGGCTTTGTGAGGTACGGGGATTAGGGTTTCAAACCCTTATAGGTACGGTTCAAAGAAGTTGGTCAAGGCCAAGGCCGAGGCCGAGAAGGGGGCGTTTCAAACCCTTATAGGTACGGTTCAAAGGGGTCAACTGGCTCAAGGCGGTTCTCGGGGTGGACGGGGAGTTTCAAACCCTTATAGGTACGGTTCAAAGCCGATATGGTGGAAGCGCTGGACCCGGGGGCGGTAGTGTTTCAAACCCTTATAGGTACGGTTCAAAGGGGGGCGGGGTGGGGCTGTCGCGATTTGGCCCCCCCAGAGTTTCAAACCCTTATAGGTACGGTTCAAAGTCGGGCAGACGGGGGTCCCCCCGCTGCCCGGCCCCCCTGTCAAAACCAAATAGGGAAGGTTGAAAAGTGTTGGCCGCCGTAGTGTCGATGGCGGCCAACCCCAGATTAAAAACCAT
>JANXEN010000019.1:0-1078 GCA_025058345.1 Sulfolobales archaeon | reverse complement strand
GCCGTTTCACACCCTTATCGGTTCGGTTCACCGGTCTTGGCCGCCTTCTTGTCCTTGCCGTCCACCCCGAGTTTCAAACCCTTATAGGTACGGTTCAAAGCTTCTTGATAGAGAAGCTTCTGATGAATTGTATATCGTTTCAAACCCTTATAGGTACGGTTCAAAGCTTCTTCAGGCTTTGCGCTGGACTGCCCAGGACCTTTCGGTTTCAAACCCTTATAGGTACGGTTCAAAGATGCTATCCAAAGCATGCTTCAGCATGTCCAGAATGTCGCGTTTCAAACCCTTATAGGTACGGTTCAAAGAGAAGGCGGCCAAGGAGAAGCCCAAGGCGGCCAAGGAGTTTCAAACCCTTATAGGTACGGTTCAAAGCCGCGTAGCCTGCGGGGGCGGGTCCAGGAGGTGGAAGTTTCAAACCCTTATAGGTACGGTTCAAAGCCTGGTCTGGGGGGAGCTCGGGGAAGAGCGCTGGGCCTTGTTTCAAACCCTTATAGGTACGGTTCAAAGCGGTTTTACCATTGTCGCCCAGCCAGCCTAGCCAGGAGGGGTTTCAAACCCTTATAGGTACGGTTCAAAGAGGGCCTTCTCCAGCATTGAGGAGGCCATCCTCTCCCCGTTTCAAACCCTTATAGGTACGGTTCAAAGCTTGCGCAGGTGGTTGGCGAACTCTACTCGCGGGGGCTGAGTTTCAAACCCTTATAGGTACGGTTCAAAGCTGCGGCCGAGGCGGTTGCCGAGAAAGCGAAAGCGTCGTTTCAAACCCTTATAGGTACGGTTCAAAGCCTCACGGTCCCCCGCCTGGGCCCCGAGGGGGAGCCGTTTCAAACCCTTATAGGTACGGTTCAAAGGGGAGGTAGCCGTAGCCATGCGGTGCGTGAAGTGCGGGTTTCAAACCCTTATAGGTACGGTTCAAAGATGCCTTCCCAGTGCCGCAGGATGAGGCCCACAGCCCGTTTCAAACCCTTATAGGTACGGTTCAAAGCGAGGTCCGGGGCGAAGGCAGCCTCGTCGATGATGGGTTTCAAACCCTTATAGGTACGGTTCAAAGAACTGTCTGCGCTACGGGCTTTCGCCGATG
>JANXEN010000018.1 GCA_025058345.1 Sulfolobales archaeon | reverse complement strand
AACAACACCACAATTATTTAAGACTGACCAAACTTATAAACTTAATCATTTTAAACTATTTCCAATTTATAATTTATTCCCGATGTAACTATTAGTAAATTAAACATCGAATTTTATTTTCAAGTAATTAATACGTAATAAATTATATTCGAGTTAGGATTTATGATTATGTTCATTAAAATTTATTATGCCGCGTTGTTTATTTTGGTCTAGTGTCGTTAGCTATGATTTGGGTGTTTGTTTTTTGGGTGGTTGGGTTGTCGGTTTCTTCCTTAGTGAGTTCTTGGTTGGTTAGGAGGTATAGGGATTCTTTAGGGTATCCTGTCCTGGTAGTTTTCTACGTTACCTATATCTTAGCGTCTAATGTTTTGGCTTCGAGGATTAGTGAGTTCAATATATTGATACCTTTAATTGTTTCTGGGGGTACTATCACATATCCGTTCGTTGCTCAGTTAGTTGATATGATTAATGAGATCTACGGTAGGAGGATGACTTACGTGGCTGTGTTTTTAGCCTTTACCGCTAATGTTTTGCTTTCCATGTTTATATTGATGTTGTCTACCGTGCCTCCAGCTCCTTGGTTAGTTGGGTTGAGTGATTCGTGGAATTACTTTATGTTGCAGACTCCTAGGATTGTCTTGGCTTCTTATGCTGCTTTCTTGGTTGCTGAGTTATTGGATGCTTATGTTTTTGCAGCGATTAAGAGGAGGGTCCATAAGTTTGAATTAAGTGTTGGGAGTATAGTTAAGTTTGCTTTGCTTAGGTCATTAGGTACAGACTTAGTGAATATGTTTGTAGATAGTTTGGTTTTCTTCCCATTGGCTTTTGCGCTTATCATTCCGTGGAACGATGTATGGAATATGGTGTGGTATGGTACTTATGCAAAGGTACTGCTCGCGTCTTTAGATACTCCTTGGTTTATCGGGTTCAGGATATTCACTAAGGATGTTAGGAGGGTTATAGATTAATTTAGTATTTGAAGTTAATAAAACTTTTATTATCTGAGAGGCTTACTAAGTGTGGTGGAGGTCTTGAACGGCTTCGGTGATTTTCTTTGGTTATTGTTTATGGTTTGGTTCTTCGTAACCATTATATCTCCTCAGTGGAGGTATTCTGCCTTAAAGCGTGCAAGAGCTAACGTCATTAGGGCCTTGGAGCTTGCGTATAATTCTAAGGTTATTACCTTAATTCATAGGCAGGAGAAAATAAGCCTATTTGGGATACCTCTATATAAGTTCATCGATATTGAGGATTCTGAAGATGTGTTGCGTGCTATAAGGAGTACTCCACCAAATAAAGGTATCGTTCTCGTGATGCATACTCCTGGTGGGTTAATGTTGGCAGCTTCTCAAATAGCATTAGCTCTTAAGCGTCATCCCGGTAGGAAAATAGTTATAGTACCTCACTATGCGATGAGTGGAGGTACACTCATAGCATTAGCTGCTGATGAGATATTAATGGATCCGGACGCGGTTTTAGGTCCTGTAGATCCTCAAATAGGGACTCAGACCGGTTCAGTACCGGCTCCTTCAATAGTTAAGGTAGTTCGTGAGAAGGGGGCTGATAAGGTAAATGATGAAACACTTATTTTAGCTGACATTGCTGAAAAGGCGTTAAATCAAACTAAAGAATTAGTGCGTCAATTACTTAAGGATAAGTTACCTGAGGATAAGGTGGAGTTAGTTATCGATCGTCTGGTTATGGGTAAGTACACTCATGACTGGCCTATCACCGCTGAAGAGCTTAAGGAATTAGGGCTTAACGTAAGGACTGAGGTCCCACCAGCAATATATAATTTAATGTCTCTTTACCCGCAGGAGGCCGCTAGAAGACCTGCAGTTGAGTACCTACCCACATCCCCTTAAAGTATGGGGAATTATTAATGGATTATGAAAATAACTTAAAAAAATAATTTAGGTTTCTCTCCTAGGTTGTTGTTGGTCTATAATCAGGTATTTTAGGTGTTAATTTTACCCTCTTAGAATACAGAATGCTAAGCGCTATGTGTGTCGATATAAGTATAAATATACCTAACGGCAGTAGTATCAGTGGGTTTGTAATTCCTACAGCTAGGAGGGCGTATAATATCGCTGATATAAAGCCTGCTGTTAATGCGTAAGGTATCTGAGTTGATACATGGTCTATATGGTCTGAGGCCGAGAACATTGAGGACATTATGGTGGTATCACTTATTGGTGAGCAGTGATCTCCGAATATGCCTCCACCGAATACTGCACCAATAGATGCGAAAGTTATGAGGTATGCCATACCGAGGTTATCTGGGTATTGCAGTAACGCAAGTTGCCACGCCATAGGTACCGCTATGGGCATCATAACGCCGAAGGTTCCCCAACTAGTTCCTGTGGTAAATGAAATAAACATAGATACCAGGTATATTATGAGTGGGACTAAAGTAGCTGAAAGCCCTATCGTCACAGCGCCATGAATTACGTAGTCAGCAGTTCCTACAGCATCTGTAGCTGATTTAATAGACCATGCATGGAGTAGTATTGCGTTAGGTAAAATCATCAAATACATACCTCTGAAAGTATTCCTCATAACCTCCTTAAAGGTCATGACCTTTGTAAAGATTACCCATGCGAACGTCAATAAGTAAGTCGCTAAACCTCCCCAAAGCAGTGCCTTAGCGGTATCGGCATTCATTAAGGCATCAGTAAACGAGGTCTCCCAGAATGATGTTTGGGCCTCAGCTCCTGTAGCCCACATACCTAATAACGTTACAGTCACCAACACAAGCATCGCTGTTCCAAAGAGCCAGCCAGAAGCATATTTCCTAGCTTTGACTTCGGAGCCGAAGACTTCTTCAGTTGGTAGTAATGGGGTGGCACCATCTTTTATCACCTTACCCTCAATGATAGATCTGTATTCAGCCTTTAACATGGGCCCGTAATGTCTCCTGGTGAGGACTACGACGAACACGAGCAGTACTGCCAATATTGAGTAGAAGTGGTAGGGGACAGCGTTAAGCCACATAACATATGCTCCTAGTTCAGGGGCAGCTTTTATGGCGCCATCGGAGGCCTGCTGGGCTAATGTCTCAAGCGAGCCATCAATCATGCTTACTTCATAGCCAATCCATGAGGACACTAAGGCTATACCAGCTACTGGTGCAGCCGTCGAGTCAACTATGTAACTAAGTAATTCCCTACTAACTCTCAGCTTATCCGTAACTGGCCTCATAGAATTTCCGACTATTACTGTGTTTCCGTAATCGTCGAAGAACACCGCAACACCGAGAAGTGCTGCAGCCAGCGATGCGCTTTTAGCGCTTTTGATGTTTTTAGAAACTGCTCTAGCGAATGAATGCACAGCACCAGACGTGTATAGGAGTCCCATGAACGCACCTAAGACAAAATCATACAAGAGTATTGCAGCGTTCCAAGAGTCTGTAGCATTCTCTATATACCAATCAATTAACTGTACAGTGGCTTGAAGGGGGTTATAACCTGTGATCATTAATGCACCTACCCAAATACCGGCGAATAACGCAGGCACTATTTCTCCAGTCGCCATCGCTAAAGCTATAGCCAATACCGGTGGCAGTATAGGGAACGTAATATGAGGGTATTGTTTCTCGGCAGGCATATATTCAGCATTTGGTGGTGAAAAAGCTATTAAAGCAATTATTACTGCCGCGATGACTACTGAGTACTTAATAATTTTTTGAGCTATTTTCATCACCTCAATTATTTTCATAAATAGGATATAACCACTCCTTAAAAACTTTTTTAAAAACTACAGTAAATGAGGTAAAGCTCTTACTATTTAACACATATCAATAATCTAATAAATTAGATATTGTATAGAGGTAGTGACAAACATGTCACACCACCGTCACATTTCCTAAACTCCGAGAGATCTACCTCAATCGGTTTGAAACCATAACTTTTCAACTTACTACATGTTTTAGGATGCCCTTCAGGGATTAATACTTTACCCTCACCTAAATAAAGCATGTTGGCAGCGTATGCCTCATCCAATGGCACGGAAATGACCTTAAATCCATCAAATACACCTACATCAACTAACTCGGGCACCGCTGCTATAGTCTTACCACCTAAGTAAGTAACTGCCGATAATAAGTGGAAAACGTAATCATTCCTAATCGGAACCACTTTAAAGGTGTTGAAAAATCCTTTAAGATATTCACATCCTTCAACGTTAGTTCTTGCTGTAATTCCCACATATATAACCCCAACGTCAGTAATTAACACATCACCACCCTCAATCGTCGCTGGCGGCCTAACAAACCTTAAAACATAACCATTAGTTTGGAGGTATTCAGCAACGCTTACCTCCTC
>JANXEN010000017.1 GCA_025058345.1 Sulfolobales archaeon | reverse complement strand
TCCCCGCCCCCACACTGAGCCCCACCTCGACGCTCACCTCATAGGTTTTCAAACTCCTCCTGATCACTCGGGTTCAGCTGGGAGCTACATTCTTTGAACCGTACCTATAAGGGTTTGAAACCTACGACTACCGGGGGGAGGGAGGCTCCAGCGGCACCGCTTTGAACCGTACCTATAAGGGTTTGAAACGCACCCCAGCCACTACGGCCAGGGTGCCTAGGGCGGCTTTGAACCGTACCTATAAGGGTTTGAAACTTTTCCCCCGGTGCGGTAACACTTCCCAGAAAAGGAAGCTTTGAACCGTACCTATAAGGGTTTGAAACTGGGGTCCAACTGACCCTGCACCTTCAGGGTACCGGCTTTGAACCGTACCTATAAGGGTTTGAAACCTAGCATGAGGGTACCCGGGGGTGAGCCTGAGCCCCGCTTTGAACCGTACCTATAAGGGTTTGAAACACCCCGATCGCGTGGAGATTTGGGACCCGGATGATCCCCGGCTTTGAACCGTACCTATAAGGGTTTGAAACTCGGCAAGGGGGCCAAGGCCCCCAAGGCCAAGGGGCTTTGAACCGTACCTATAAGGGTTTGAAACCATGCACTCGGCCACCTCTGGGCCACGCGTGGCCCAGCTTTGAACCGTACCTATAAGGGTTTGAAACAGGCTCAGGGCCTTTCGCAGCACCACCTCCCGCCACTTTGAACCGTACCTATAAGGGTTTGAAACGCGACCCCCATGGGGTCCATACTTTCCAACATGTCAGCGTCTTTGAACCGTACCTATAAGGGTTTGAAACCCAAATGTTCATCTTTCCCTCCTTTACCCTGGGGTGCTTTGAACCGTACCTATAAGGGTTTGAAACCCAACATGTCGGCGTACCGGGCACACACGGCCCGGCCTTTGAACCGTACCTATAAGGGTTTGAAACCGCCTTGGGGGCGCACACTCGGCCGCCCCCAGAATCTTTGAACCGTACCTATAAGGGTTTGAAACCGTCTCCGGCCCAGGGATATCCCGGGGTGCGGGCTATATCTTTGAACCGTACCTATAAGGGTTTGAAACCGGGCTATATTGGGGGGCGGCCGAGTGTGCGCCCCCTACTTTGAACCGTACCTATAAGGGTTTGAAACTATTCTGGGGCGGCACATGCGGCCGCCCCCTAGGTGTCTTTGAACCGTACCTATAAGGGTTTGAAACGTCCTCCCCCCCTGGGCGCCAGACCACGCAGACATCTTTGAACCGTACCTATAAGGGTTTGAAACTAGAGATAGTGGGCCGACGCCTGTCGGCCCTACGTAGCTTTGAACCGTACCTATAAGGGTTTGAAACAGACTTCTGGGGGGCACAAAGTCCCCTGGGTAGCCCGAGACTTTGAACCGTACCTATAAGGGTTTGAAACCCAGGGCCCCAGAGGGGGGAATGCGGAGAACCTCCCCGCTTTGAACCGTACCTATAAGGGTTTGAAACGAACACGGCCCGGCGCCCGCCGAGACTAGGCACTGGCTTTGAACCGTACCTATAAGGGTTTGAAACTTTCCACTAGGCGGGGGTCACCCACTTGCCCCCCGGCTTTGAACCGTACCTATAAGGGTTTGAAACCCCCAGGGTGGCTCACCCCCGGGTACCCCCATAGTAGCTTTGAACCGTACCTATAAGGGTTTGAAACGAGGCCTTGGTCTTCCTGGCCCCCTTCTTGGGAACCTCTTTGAACCGTACCTATAAGGGTTTGAAACATGGTTTCGCTGGCCCGGTCTATGGGCAGGAAGTTGCTTTGAACCGTACCTATAAGGGTTTGAAACTGTCGTTCCATGGGGTTCTGGCCGGGTCGTACACCCACTTTGAACCGTACCTATAAGGGTTTGAAACCGCCCAGCCAGCTTGGTCTGGCCGTTCACGAAATGCTTTGAACCGTACCTATAAGGGTTTGAAACCTGGTAGGGAGCATACTCCAGCCGGGTACCAAACACCACTTTGAACCGTACCTATAAGGGTTTGAAACGGTGCAACCGGGTGGGGGCCCACAGTTTCAAAATCTTCCTTTAAACCGTACCTATAAGGGTTTGAAACGCCGCCCTTAGGCGGCATGAACGGACTATAGGCGCGTACCCTTTGAACCGTACCTATAAGGGTTTGAAACGCATGGGAACATACTACCGCTACCGGGCGCGGTTTCCTGCTTTGAACCGTACCTATAAGGGTTTGAAACGGCGCTAACTGCCGGCTACTCCGGAGACTTCACGCCCCTTTGAACCGTACCTATAAGGGTTTGAAACAGGAGGAAGGCCCAGTGCCTGGACTCAGCGGGCACTGGGCTTTGAACCGTACCTATAAGGGTTTGAAACTTTCCAGACGGATGAGGAAGAATAGCGTCAATGTAAACCACTTTGAACCGTACCTATAAGGGTTTGAAACCCCGAAATAGTGGGGCGGCGTTTAGCGGCCCTTAGGCCTTTGAACCGTACCTATAAGGGTTTGAAACGGAACAGGGTAGCATGGATGGAGTGCAGTCGTCTAGGGCTTTGAACCGTACCTATAAGGGTTTGAAACGGGGCCTTCTCCTCGGCCTTGACCGCCTTCTCCTCGGCCTCTTTGAACCGTACCTATAAGGGTTTGAAACCTTGAGGCCACGGTCAGGGTCCTCAGTCACGATCAGCTTTGAACCGTACCTATAAGGGTTTGAAACTGGTCCCCGCCCCGAACCCCGGCTGGCCCGCTTAATCGGCTTTGAACCGTACCTATAAGGGTTTGAAACCGGGCCCAGTAGAGGGCCTCTTCATGGTTCTTCCCCTCCACTTTGAACCGTACCTATAAGGGTTTGAAACAAGGTCTTCCCCAGCATTGAGGATGTCATTCTTTCCCATGCTTTGAACCGTACCTATAAGGGTTTGAAACCCCTCCAGAGGAGCTCCATGAGGAAGGCCCAGTGCCTGGGCTTTGAACCGTACCTATAAGGGTTTGAAACGAGCGCGGCCCAGCGCCCGCCGAGCCCAGGCACTGGGCCTCTTTGAACCGTACCTATAAGGGTTTGAAACTCCCGGTCCACCCCACCACCAGGCACGGCCTAAGCCGCCTTTGAACCGTACCTATAAGGGTTTGAAACCGCAGAGCATACGCTCCGGTACGCCCCCAAAGTCCGTTCGTGCTTTGAACCGTACCTATAAGGGTTTGAAACCGGAACCGATAGCCGTGGATACCTGGCCGCCGTACCCCGTCTTTGAACCGTACCTATAAGGGTTTGAAACAGGAGAGGGCCCCAGGGCCCTAGGGAGAAGGGGGGCGCCTTTGAACCGTACCTATAAGGGTTTGAAACCGGTCCTGGGGGTCCCTAATCTCCCTGACCCTTTCCACCTTTGAACCGTACCTATAAGGGTTTGAAACACGAATGTAGGGGGGCGTGGCACCATGGGGGTACAGGGCCACTTTGAACCGTACCTATAAGGGTTTGAAACCCCCCCAGCCCAGGCCGCCAAAGCCAACAGACGAGCGTCTGCTTTGAACCGTACCTATAAGGGTTTGAAACCGGGGAGTAGAGGCCACAACCACCCTAGCACCATACCGCTTTGAACCGTACCTATAAGGGTTTGAAACCCTTCTGGCCCCAAGGCCCCACGGCGGCCTACAGCTCCTTTGAACCGTACCTATAAGGGTTTGAAACACATGCGCAGGCAGGCATACTAGCATGGGAGTGAAGGGACTTTGAACCGTACCTATAAGGGTTTGAAACATGGCCACCCCCATGGGGCGGCAGACTTGGATTTCCACCTTTGAACCGTACCTATAAGGGTTTGAAACGCTTCCAAAGCCACCCGGAGAAGTCCCTCCAGGTGGCTTTGAACCGTACCTATAAGGGTTTGAAACTGCTTCCACTCCGTGGTGTACCCGTGCATCACTACTCCTTTGAACCGTACCTATAAGGGTTTGAAACCTGTGGAGGACCTCGTCCGTTTCACGTCCCGGGCTCGTCTTTGAACCGTACCTATAAGGGTTTGAAACGTAGCGGTCCCACTGGACCGTGGACGGATAAACCCCGTCTTTGAACCGTACCTATAAGGGTTTGAAACGTCCGAGACTCGAGAGTTTTGGAGTAGACCCTGGCGACTTTGAACCGTACCTATAAGGGTTTGAAACCTGGATTACACACCTAATCCAGCCCCTGGGGGGAAGCCCCTCCCCTTTGAACCGTACCTATAAGGGTTTGAAACACCTCCTCCAGCGTGGAGAAGGCCCTCAGCCTCTCCAGCTTTGAACCGTACCTATAAGGGTTTGAAACTTTCGTGCCCCCAGCCCGGCCCCATGTCGGGCCGGGAAGCTTTGAACCGTACCTATAAGGGTTTGAAACGGGTGGATGGTGAGCACTACGGCCCTGTAGAGGGTCTCCTTTGAACCGTACCTATAAGGGTTTGAAACGCCCCCTTGGGCTTGGGGGCCTTGGCCGGGGTTTCGGCCTTTGAACCGTATCTATAAGGGTTTGAAATCTTGGAAGCGCTGGACCGCCCAGGGTGAGGGGGGCTGCCTTTGAACCCCACCTATGGGTTG
>JANXEN010000016.1 GCA_025058345.1 Sulfolobales archaeon | reverse complement strand
CCCACGTATAACGCCTGTGCCTGGAGTCAACATTATACAAATTCCTGAACCGCGTGTGGAGTATGGCGGGGAAATAAAATTCAGACACGATACTGTCCAGGAGCAAGAGCAGAGAGCTGTAAGCATAGCAATAGCTCCATCATTCCCATCATTAAAATCACCTCCACCGCCCTCGACACCTCCATCACAGGAGTTGAAGATAAGCACACCGAAGATAACATTCGGCTTTGGATATGCTGAAAGACCGCGAAGTAGAAGCGTCAGATATAAGACGAGGGGGTGGAAGAATCCATTCGAACTTCAATTCGATATAGAGATTCCTGAGGTGTGGTGAGATGCCGGGCTTGGTGAGCATTTATGCGAGGGCGTTCGCGGGGCTGATGTTCATATACATCATGTTCCAGATCGTAGTGCCAGCCTTGGCCGGCTTCGAAGACACAGGGCTAGTAATTATGAAACAATTGGGCGTAAGTGAAGAAAATCCATATTTCAAACTATATTTGCAGTATAGGGATCTGTTTTGGCAGTACTATACGTATATGTTGATTGCAGCAGGGCTCGGCTTCATAGTCTATATCGTTGTTGGGGGGATGAAAACTGAGCGCAGTGAATTACCTATTTAAGTTTTTTATAAAGATATTTTTGATTGCCTTCGTGTTATCAATAGTCTCATCAGTGATCAACAGTAACGCGCAATCATCAACTGAAATCATGGATATATTAAATCATATATATCTTTACGGAAATAACTTTTTCTCTATTTCAAACAACTCAATATCAGCTTCAAGAAATACGGTGAATTACACTATCGCTAATACAGCCACTTTCCTCCCCCCATCATGCGTTATATCGACACCCACACATGCGATCACGAGGCAAGCGACTGTGTGGAGGGCGGGGCCCGGCACATCATCTATTCTATGCTATCTTTTTGACTCAATCCACCCGCATAGAGTGCTCATCAACTACACGAATCCATCAACATCAAATACAATAGCTATTCTTGATCGGAGCGGCACAACATTATTGTCGACAACAACGTCAGGCACGCAGCTTCTTGACTTAAATCTGTTCTCACCGTATTTTGTCTTGAGGTTCACAGTGGCTTCTGGCAGCTATGTCGATATAAACATGCTCGGTCTTCCACACATCAACATCACAAATATCGATAGTAGAGCGTATACATACATATACAATAACGAATATCTGACATTGCAGCCGAACGCTTCAAGAGTGTTCACACCGATCATCACATCATCACTTAGAGTAGTCTTACGTTATCCTAGAGTGATCAATCCTAACGGCTATCCACTAACGCTCTACGTCTATGACGTCTCCGCTCAAGCGTTCAGATTCAAGGAGTTGGGAAGAGTCTACGACTACACGTTTATCCCAGCTAATGATGATGAAGCTAAGATGATGTACTACATAATAAATAATAAAGGCTTCGTGGCAGCCAACGCATCAGTAATCAGCCTCCCTGGTGCGGGGAGGACAGGCTTTCAGACAACACCAGGAATGTTCTACATATGGAATACCTCATCCCTGGGGTGGGCGCGCTTCTATAAAAGTGTTGGTGGTGTGCGTGAATATCTCACAACATATTCAGTAAATGACACAGCTAGCAGAGTGTATCTAATCGTGCAGGGTGATGGCTCGATATATTATACAGAGAATAGCACACAATACTCAGCTCCGTTGATATCATATAGTTTTCTAACACCAAACCGTCAACTCACAATAAATAACTCAATATTCTATAATTCTACAGAAGTTTACAGACTCACGACAATATACACACTTACATCAAGTAATGTGTCGTCGATAACGTTGAACACATCAAATAACACATTTATAATATCATTCAACAACTTCACACATACGTTCAACAGATTGCAGACGTATGTAGGGCAAAGCGCAACGTATTCAGATCCAGGCGGATCAATAAACGTGACTTATAGACTCTATACAATTCCATCATCATTCACAATAAATGTTACAGCTATGTCAGACACTGCATCACTCTCACTTCAAAACCACAGTATAGCATTCGCGTCGACAGCGTATGGAAAAGAGCTGACCGGTTGGGCAGGCTGTACACTTGAAAATGTCATTCACACTGCGTGGTGGATCACACGTGTGGGCGGTTCTATTTCATCTATTCAAATAAATTTCTTCGTCGGAGGTGCATCAATATCAACATCAAATACATCAACAAATATAACAGCATTGATAAACTTAAATAACGAATCACTCGTAGGCTGCCTCAGCTTTCGAGCATACGTTGGATGGCGAGTATCCGTGTCAATAAATAATAACGTAAACGTAAGCGCTTCATATGCAGTCACACCAACACCGTTTATCACATCAATCAACCCCACGGCCTCGGGGAATTCGTTTACGTATGTGACCACACAAATGCTTCAACAATATTCTGAAAGTCTAGCATCAGATATATCGTATGCACACTCTGTGCGCTTCAGGAATTACGTGGCGTATGTGTCGAATCCAATCACTTCGGTATTTGATGTGAAGGCTGTGGGGAGGCCGAATTACTTTATTCTCTACAATAGAGATGGTGCGGAGGTCTACGCGGGTGGGAGGGGTGACTCAGCATATTATCCGAAGGTTTACGGCACGATAGTGATTTACGATTTAGTGAGTGATGCAATGCTCTCATATGAGAAGCTCTACGGGGCTGGGGCGGAGGGCCAGCCGTGGAATTTCACGCACACATACACATATACCACTCCATATGTTGTTGTTGACGTGCCTCCCTCGATTTCAACAGCTATATCATCATATTATCCATTCTTCTTAGTGTTCTCTTTATTGATTATAATCGCAGCTGGGAGGAATTTCAGTAGTGCGCATTTAATCATAGCTTCAGCAATCATAGCTATTGTCATCTTGATTGCTCCGCTTCCGTCCACAGCTGTGCGCCTTGCGTCATTGATGACGATAGTGATATTAGCTTCGTTAGCCTATGAGTTCAGGAGGGGATCGAGATGAAGATAGTACATATAGCTGTTCTCATAGTTCTTGTTTCAAGCTCAATCGCGCTCACACAGAATTATGTGCTCGGCACAGACAATATAGTGAACATCAACTACACACAGCCGTACGTCGATATAACATCATATGATCCGTTACAGTGGTCCGCCTTCGCACCGATTATATCATTTAATATGCTCATCAATGTGTTGAAGGCTGTGTTCACGACAGGCTCATTTATATCATCATTGATCCCAATTCCGCAGTACATCGCATTGTTGATTGACGCCGCTGTGAACATTCTCTACGTAGTGACATTAGTGAAGTTCATAAGCGGGAGGACGGTGTGGTCAGAATGAGAATCATATACATTATATTAATATGTTTGCTTATGATAGCACAGATGCACATAACATCAGCACAGCAGACATGTGAGAACGTGTACATCAACCAAACATCTAGTAGAACATTGCAATTCGTATTGCTCGACAACAGAAGTACGTCAGTACTGCTTTACTACAACGACATACTGTTAGACTCATTCACATTAAATGCTGTGAATAAAACATATACATTCTCTAATTTTAGAAACGAATCAATTCTAGCAAAGATCTATATAGATAATTCAATAATCAGAGAATGCGTTTATACAAAACCAGCCGTCTTCTTAACTCCTCCCTCAACACCAAACAACATTCTATCAATAGATAATGTAATGCAGTTCTTTAGCAATAGTTACGGCTTCCTAGCGTATTTATTTGTCCTAACCGTCCCGCTTTCGTTATGGTTGAGAACAAAAGATGTTCGCATAATCACAGCTTCACTTATTGTGATTGGGATGTTAGCTGTAGTCTACCAAGCCCCCACGTGGTTCGTGCTGTTAACCGTGACACTCGTCGGAGCAGCAATAGCTATAATAATATATGAGTTAATTTATAAGTGATAACTATGCTTGAAAAAATATTATGTTATGAGCGCGGTCCATGTGGTGGGATTTTAATAAGAGATTGCACGCTTGAATTCACGTTATTAGCTCTTTTAGCAGCTCTAAGCGTCGCTTTAAATTTAGTCTTCTACTATGAGCTCATAAAAATGAGGAAGGTGAGGAAGTGAATCAGAAAATCATACTTGTGACCGCGGTGACGGCCATACTTATATTAGCCATTGTTGGCCAACTTATTGAGCCGCCCCGCTCAATAGTTGTTGAGGGGCAGAGAACTACGACAATAACAGTGACTACAACGGTGACGGTTACTGTAACGGTTACCTCCACGACAACAAGGACTGTGACGCAGAACATTACAACAACTACGACCGTAACAGTGACGCAGAATATAACCACGACAACAACAGTAACAGAAACAGTAACTATTCCTGTCACAACAACAGTGACGCAGACAGTAACTAAGACTGAGACCGTAACCATCCCAGTAACTACGACAGTTACACAGAACGTTACGCAGGCCATAACACTCACTGAAACAATTACAGTATTTCAAGTGAGTACTACAACAGTGACGGTCACACAACCGCCTCAGACCGTAACCGTTACGACAACAATAACAGAGATCGTAGATGGTGTGTCAAGACGTGGTGATTGGATAGCTTTAGCGCTTATTGTTGGTGTTGTTTTTGCATTACTTCTAAAGGAGGTGTTTTAACCTTATGGCCCTAAGATTACAGCTCTACACAGTATTATATATATAAGAAGTGTAACGAAATATAACGTATGGTTACAAAAATGTGGGATAAAGGAATAAACTACAACACTATCTATAATCTCATTCTAAAACATATGAGTAAGACTGAGAAGCATAAAGACAAGTGCTATGATAGTATTCTCTTAATACAGTTAAGGAACGGCTCAAGAATTTCCGAAGCTGTAAGAGCTTATCTAGAATTCCTCAGAAATAGAAAATATGAACAATTCGTCAACCTCTCAAAAAAGAGAAGGGAAGAGAAAAGACTTATGATTATTCCACAGGAAGTGTGTATATGTGAGGAATTTCTTATGGAGGGGGATAATGTAGAGAAA
>JANXEN010000015.1 GCA_025058345.1 Sulfolobales archaeon | reverse complement strand
ACTGCGTCCTATAGCCTTCAACATCTCCAGCAAGGTAGAGAGGCCAACCACAGCAAGGCTCACCATCCAAAACAGCTATGTCCTCGTTTGTTAAGTCTTTGATTAGTTGGTATGCAGCTACTGCTGAGTCAGGCCTTCTTATCGATGTAGTGCAGCCTGACCAGTAAGCTACTCTTGACTTATTTGCAGGTCTTTCCGGTAGGAAGTCTATCCACATGTTTTTGATTGCTGAGTCCACGCCGTATGGGTTGTTGGATTTAGCGATGTTGTCGGATAGGCTGTTGATTTCGTTTAACGTTACGCCACTGCCTAGTAGGTATGCTCTCCCAGCTAGGTATGCCTCAGTTAGCTCTAGTCCTGAGACGCATTTTACTGAGCAGTAACCGCATAGGGTGCAGTAAAGTCTTAAAGCTAGGTAATCCCTAGGCTTTAGCTTCCCTTCATACAGGCCTTGAAGTAGGAGCATCCTCCCTCTAGGGCTGTACGTTTCGATGTGTTCACTTGTTTTGAGTACTGGACATACAGCTTTGCAGAACCCGCATTTCTTGCAGGATTCTATGAATTCCTTTACAGTGATTAGGTGTTCCTTACCTCTTTCTTTACTTGCCATGGTTTCACCTCAATCAAATAATTTCCCAGGGTTCATGATGCCTTTAGGGTCGAATATCCTTTTAATTTCCTTCATTATCTTAATTACCTCATCCCCGCTTCGTAGTATTAGCTCTCTCTCTAGGAGTTTCTTCTTCTGCATACCTATTCCGTGCTCAGCTGATGCTGAGCCCCCTAACTCAACAGCGATTAGCGATAGTTCGTCATTTGCCTCATATCCACGCTCCCACTCATCACCTGACGTCGTGTGTAGTCCGGTGAATGTGTGGAGGTTGCCGTCACCTGCATGGCCTACAGCAGCTATAGGTATGTCATACTTCTTAGATATGTCCTTAACCGCTCTAACCATCTTAGGTAGTTTAGATATCGGTACGCATATGTCGCCTATAATCACTACCGGATATAGTCTGGAGAGTGCTGGATATGCCCCCTTCCTAGCTACGTATATCCTATCCATTTCTTTAGGGTCTGTAGCTACGTCAACTTTAAATGAGTTATGTTCTACGAATATTTTCTTGAAAGTGTTGATGAGTCTCTCAATCGATTCTGAGGGCCCGTCTACATCAGCTAGGACTGCGGCTGCAGCTTGTGGGAGGCCTAATTTGTAGACCTTATCCACCGCCTGTAAGGTGATATCATCTAAGAACTCCAGTACTAGTGGGTTTAAACCCCTCCGTCTGATGGTGAATATGGCTCTCGCAGCGTCTTCTACGTCGTTGAAGAAAGCTAATATCCTCCCTAACTTCTCTGGGAGTGGAACTATCTTGAATACCGCCTTAGTTATTACCCCTAAAGTTCCTTCCGAACCTGCTATTAGCTGAGCTAATTCATAGCCGAGTGCCTGCTTATATACCGGTGAGCCTAAGTTAAGTACCTTACCACCAGGCAATACGACCTCAGTAGATAGGAGTGCGTTCCTCATAGTCCCGTACCTAGCTCCCCTCATACCGCCGCCATCATTTGCGAGTGTACCACCCACTGTAGCGACTTCAGAGCTTGCTGGGTCTATAGGGAACATGAATCCGTACTTCCTACACTCCTTATCTACCTCATCGATGGTTGCACCTGCTTCAGCCTCCACCACCCCATCGTCAACGTTTACCTTGACTTTATTCATGGGCCTTAAATCTAGGATGATCCCTCCGTCTAGTGGGACAGGGCCGCCAGTTAGGCTAGACCCACCCCCCCTAGGGATTACAGGTATCGAGTGTTCGTCAGCGAATTTAAGTATTTTAGCGACATCCTCAGTTGAGTACGCTCTTACTACAGCCCATGGGGTGCCGGAGTAAATTATTGATGAGTCGTAGCCGTAGACGTATAGGTCTTCAACCTCTGTTAAGACCTTCTCAGGTCCTAATAGTTTCTTAAGCTCATTTATTTCGAAATTACTCATTTTATAACCTCCATACTGTATTTCGGCCCTGTAATTTATTATTTTTTCTATTTGAAAATTTAACTAATTTACATTTTTAGATGGTTTAATTTTTTATTAGCTTATCTAACTAAGACAGTTATACCATTTAAATTAAGTTTATTAAATCGTAGTTATAGTTAATATGGGTAGTTTATATGGTTAAGGTGGAGGAGTTCGAGCTTAGGGAGGATTTATATTATTGGCGTAAGGGCCATACTTGGGCTAAGGTTGAGGGCCCTGATAAGGTGCGGGTTGGTTTCGATGATGTTGGGGCTAAGGCGGCTGGTCAGATAGTGTTTGTGAGGTTGAAGCCTAAGGGTGCTAAGGTTAAGCAGGGTGAGGCTTTAGGTGTTATTGAGTCTGCTAAGTGGGTTGGGCCTATTGAGTCGCCTGTTAGCGGTGAGGTTGTTGAGGTTAATGAGCAGTTGAGGAAGCAGGCTAAGTTACTCATGTCTAGTCCTTATGGTGATGGTTGGGTAGCTGTTATTAAACCATCAAACTTAGATGCGGACTTAGCTAATCTTCTTAAGGGTTCTGATCCGTCGGCTGTTGATTGGTATAGGAAGGAGATTGATGATAAGGTTAGGAAGAAGAAATAAGGTGTTTTATGGCTCTATTAGCTTTTTTTAAGAGTTACCCCAATTCATCTAAGTGCTCCGAAGGGATTTCCGTAGGTTTTTATGTTTTCAGCTATTGAGATGAGTTGCGGAGGTGTTAGTCCAGCCTTTAGTAGTTTTTCTCTGATTTTGAGGATCATCGTTGGGGTGTCTATTTCCATTGGGCATATTGCTTTACATCTACCGCATGTTGTGCATGTGAGTGCGAGGGGTGCTGCTTTATCTAGTCCGTGTGTGAATGTTGTCCATATAGCTCCGATGCCGCCCATGTATTTATGGCTCCATACTATACCCCCTATTTCGCGGTATACTGGGCAGTCGCTTAGGCATGCTCCACATCTTATGCAGTATGAGGCTTCTTTGAAGTCGGGGTCCTCCATCATTTTTGACCTACCGTTATCTAATAGCACCATGTGGTATTCCTTAGGTCCATGTACCCCTAACGTCAGTTTTAGTTCTATGTCTGCTGTTCTGCTCGGCCCTGTTATCAGTGATATGTATACAGGCATTAATTGTCCTGTGGCGTTTGGGGTGATTACCCTTGATATTAGGACTGCGTCCTCGACTGTTGGAACTATCTTCTCCATGCCTGATATACATATATGTGTTGGTGGGGCGTTTGTTGAGAATCTTATGTTTCCCTCATTCTCTATTAGAAGTACTGTACCTGTGTCTGCAGCTATGACGTTGGCTCCGCTAATCCCTATATCAGCTTTTACGAATTTCTCCCTCAGCTTCTCTCTAGCTATTCTAACTAGTTTAGTGGCGTCTGGGGGGACTTCACTGTTGAGTGTTTTCGAAAACGTCCGCGCTACTTCCTCAGTAGTTAGGTGTATTGCCGGGTAGATTATATGTGATGGTTTTTCATTTCTTAGCTGTATTATCCACTCACCTAGGTCTGTCTCCACCACTTCAATACCCTTCTTTATGAGCGCTTCGTTGAGCGATATTTCCTCAGTTACCATTGATTTAGCCTTAACGGCTAGTTTAGCGTTTCTCTCTTCACAGATCTTAGTTACATGTTTAACCGCATCTTCTGCGTTTCTGGCTAAGTAGAACGTACCTCCAAGGGATTCTATGTTTTCTTTAGTCATCTTGATTAGCTCATCTATATGTTCTATTGACCAGGTCTTGATTTCCCTAGCTCTCTTCCTGTAGTAATTGTAGTACGGTAGGTTTTTAATCGCCGCGTTTCGTTTACTCCAGTATGTGGCGCTGAATCTCTCTAGAGCTATCTTCAGTACCTCATTCTCTAGTTCCCTAGATATTTCTCCTTTATAGGCTTCGAACCAGGAGCTCATGCTATCACCTCATTCGGTAAGCATGTTTATCAACTCAACTATGTCGTAGATCGCTAATCCTTTAGTCCCGTAGAGCATCTCACTTATTGATGAACCGTCTTTAAGGTTTTTAATGCAGGTTGGGCAGGCAGTGATTACGGCGTCAACGTTCAGCGGCGATACATCGTCTTTAATTTTAGTTACTGCTATCTGTGTTGAGAGTTGAGGTATCGACAGTCTTAAAACACCTCCAGCGCCGCAGCATCTTGAGTTCTCCCTACTTCTACTCATCTCAACTAACTCGACGTTAGGTATTGACGTTAAGATATTTCTTGGGAGGTCGTATACCCCGGAGTGCCTTCCTAAGTCGCATGGGTCGTGGTAAGTTACGCGTAGCTTCTCCCCACCCCTAAACTTCAGTTTCCCGTTCTTAACAGCGTCGTAGATTAGGTGTGTAGTATGCATTACCTTAATGCCTGATAACTTCGGGTAGTAGTTAACGAAGCACCTATAGCATCCAGGGCAATTAGTTAATACAGCTTCAGGCTCCTCAGACTTAATGACCTCCGACACATCAGCAGCTAACTCGCTAAATGACCCCCCATCACCTAATAGCAACAGCGGGTAACCGCAGCACTTCTCCCTACTGCCTAAAGCCCTAAATTCAACCCCTAACTTCCCAAGCAATTTAACGACATTGCCGGAAAGCTCAGGAGCTAAGTAAGATGTAGTACAGCCAGACCAGTAAAGAAGTCCGTACCTCATAACCACCAATACAATTAATGTAAGCCGCACTTATTAATCATCTTGAAAAACGCAAACCTCAACGAATCAAGTAGGTGGTGGGCCCGCTGGGATTCGAACCCAGGACCTCCGCCGTGTGAGGGCGGCGTCCTAACCAGGCTAGACGACGGGCCCCGATCACAGTATACAACTGGCGTTAGCTCTAATAAGTCTTTAGCGGTTAACCTCTTCAAAACCCTTTCAAACACCTCATCACTAACCCTACGTCTATGGCCCTATCATCTTGATCTTATAGCTTCTTAGATCACTATCCTTAATTTAATTCTCTAATCGGGCTAGAGAATAATGTATCGTAACTCAAACTACTTAAACAGTTAGTTCAATAGATGATGTCATATTATTTTCACTCTTTAGCGCGGATGCATATTCGAGAGTTTTTATAATAGAGGTTGTGAGGCAGTACAACCTCTGTATCAACACTCTATACACCTCCCAGTAAATCGGCTCTAAACACTCCTTCCTGAGAGTTGAACGTAAAACTACTCACACACTCAGTATTTAATCCCTAATTGGGGTCGCTTAACTTGCACACTATCTTTAATGCTTTCCCTCTATCAGAGTCCTTTACTATAGCCTTCTCTATACGGATGACTTTATTGTTAGCATCGCGAAACTCATATACCTCGATCTTCATGTTCTCAACTACTCTCTCTTCCTTACTATCTTTAACTACCTTAAGAAATCCATCTAAATATTCCCTATCTGAGCTAGTTGGATCTATCTCTAAGACACCGGTATTCTTTAATTTTGCAGTAAGTTCAGCATATCTTAAATGTAATAACATACTAAACCACATTTCAATTGATTAAACCCAACTAAGATCCTCATCGATAACGTCTATTATCGGCTCCTTCTAACTTTTTTGAACTTCATCAGGTCCTATAGTTATCTAAAGACTAACATATAGGACTTTCAATCACGGACCTATGCGCTCTAACTCAAATTCATGAACGTCCTTCATCTCTTTCTCAAACCTTATCATTCCATCGTTAAATCTCTTCAAATATTCCTTTGAGATATTTGTTTATCAATTCGAGATGCTCTTCCTCATCCCTTCTGCACCTACTTACAGATCGCTTCAATGTTTTCAAACAAG
>JANXEN010000014.1 GCA_025058345.1 Sulfolobales archaeon | reverse complement strand
GGAAGACACATGAAAATAACAAAAGAACCAAGACAACTAATAAACAAAATACAGGGAATAAAACTAGTAGAGATGAAGGGAAACCAACTAGAAAGCAACTGCTGCGGAGGAGGAGGGCTATATCAGATACTCCACATGGATAGGGCTTATAAGATAGCCTCACTAAGGTTGAGGGACATACCTCAAGGCGTTAAGGCCTTAGTGACTTCATGCCCGAGCTGTAAGATAACTCTAGAGACTGCTGTGAGGAATGAAGGCCTAGATATTGAGGTATTAGACATCGCAGACCTATTCATGCGGGCTAAGAAGGAGTAAACGCTAAACACATCTAAACTTTTTCCACTGTAGAATTCACTTAACCACAATGCCGTCTATAAAGGTATAATCACCTCAGCACTACATACTAAGCAGATCTAGTTGTAGTTCCTTACACCATGTTGTGTACTGTTAAATACGTTTGTATAGATTTAAATACCTTATTAGATATTACTAATAGGTATTCCTATGTCCAGCAGTAGCAAGAGGTTTATACCCATTTCTGAGGACTTGGTTTTAGAGGCTGTTAAGATTGCTGAGAGGGATGGGGTCCCCCTAAGAGACTTTATTGAGAGGGTTTTAGGTGAGGTTGTGAGGGTTATGAAGTATAGGAGTAACGTACTTGATGTATTGGTTAACGCTGACGCTGTTGAGGACGTCAGGCGGGTTTCCGGAGTTCTACTCCCCACCAACTTCGTCTACAGGCTGTTGGAACGTGTTGATGATGGGACTTTCGAGGAGTTGGTTGCTGAGGTTAGGAGGATTGCCTCGTGGTACGGGCTGCTTGCGAAGGTTAAGAGAGGTCCCTCAGTATATGAGTTTAAGAGGGTTTTAAACCTCTGGCTACCGGATATGAACGTAGATATCGTGGATTTAGGGGGTAGGTTTAAGGTCGTCGCGTCATCCCCTAACCAACCTTCTAGAGCTACCTTAATAGCTAAGCATATAGTTGAGGAGTTAGCTAAGTCTATGGAATTAAGGGTAGGTAGCTTAGAAGTCTCTAAGGGACTTATCTCCGTAGTTATTGAGGGGGGCTTAGTTGGTTAGTAGGAAGACTGTTGGCTTAGATAGGGAATTAGTAAGTGAGTTGAGGTCAGTAGCGGTTAGTAGGGGTATGAACTTAGTCTCATATCTTAGGAAGTTAGTTAGGGAGGCAGTAGAGCTTGAGAGGAGGGGTTACTACGCACCGAGAGCACTGTCTGAGAAGAGGTTTGAATACCTCCTCAAATCCTTCAACTTCACCTACATACCTGTAGATATCTTAGGCAATTCATTAAGTACTGACTCACTTAAGGTAGCTAGGGACTTCGGTGAGAGGTTAGGGGCTACGCTGAAGGAATTAGGCATAGATGTCTACGACTTCATAGAGTTCTTAGGCAACTCCTCAGCCACACTCATCTACGAAGGTGATAAGGTTATAGTTGCGCCTGTAAGCGATGGTAGGAGGTTAACGGCTGAGTTAATTAAGGGTATAGCTTTAGGAGGCGGTTTAGAATGCGATGATAGGGGAATATTCATCATTAAAGTCCCTAAGAAGGTTATGGAGAGGGCGTCGAAGGCTGTGGAGGAGGAATTAGAGCTTAGGAGGGGTAGGAAAGGGGTTAAGGAGTTTTCTTAAACTCCCCAACCTCCCCAGCTAAACCCATAACACCCTCAGTAAATAACCTCCTATCCATCTCCCTAACCTCCTTACTTACCGCCGGCTTAAACTCCATCCTACTTAAGATATCCCTATCTACATCTACGCCGGGAGCTACCTCCTCGAGGATTAAGCCCCCGTCACTTAAGCTAAACACGCATCTCTCGGTGATGTACTTAACTTCCTGACCCCTAATTAAGCCGTACTTAGAGCTGTACACAACCTCATAAAGCTTATCCACAAACTTAACTATGTTTCCGTCAGACTCTATGATTAACTTACGTGACTTGCCGTCAACTTTAATTGACCTCCTACCAGCAGTAAACGACCCTGCGAAGTAAATCCTCGGTGAGCCGTAAGCAATTACTGGGAAGCCTCCGGGGCCTGTAACGACTCCAGGCATGAAGGACGGGTTTACGTTACCTAACCTATCTACCTGCATGAAGCCTAGTGAGGCGCAGTCAATTACACCTCCCTCATAATTCGCGAATTGGTCAGGCATAGTTAGGATTGCGTAAGGCCCTACAGACGCGCCGAAGTCCGTGTGGAGGAGCATCATACCTCCCCAAGGCCCTGACTCAATAGTTGGGTGTATTAAGCCATCAACACCCTCCTCAACAGCTACTGAGGCAACCATCGCAGGGATCCCAACACCTAAGTTAATTACTACAGGCCTACCCAACCTCTTAATTAGGTTCACAAACTCCAGCAGCACCCTCCTCGCTACTACCTTCTCATAACTAAGCTCTAACGGCCTTACAGCATTCTTAGGGGGTAATACCTCACCGCTTAACCTAGGGTCGTAGTCGGCACTACTTACCTGCCAGTGGTACTCCTTAGGGGCTACTACCACGTAATCAATTAGAGGGCCTGGTACGTGGATATCCCTAACCCTAAGTCCGTAGGCCTTAGCAACCCTTAAGACCTGAGCGATAACTAACCCACTATTTGGTTGGGCCTTAACTGCCTGAGCGATGTTTAAAGTAGTGCCTAACGCGATCTCCCACTCAAGGCTTAAATTACCTAACTCATCAGCAGTAGTTCCCCTAACGAAACCTACGTTAGGCTTGGGGGCACTGTAGAGTAGGTACTCCCCACCACCAACCTCAACTAACCTAACCCTACACTCCCCCCTCCTCCTAGCTAAATCATTCATACAACCCCCCCTAAACCGAGGGTCGAGGAATGTACCTAAACCAACCTTAGAAATAACTCCAGGCCTACCGCATGAAACCTCCCTCAACCACCAGCTAACGATACCTATAGGCCAAGCATAATAGGCTACGAACTCCTCAGCAATCAACCTCTGAAGCCATGGGGAGAAACCGGGGTAAGGAACTAAAACACCCCTCAAAAACCCCCTATCACCGCATTCGTAAACCCTCCTAGCAACAACGTCTAAACCCCTACCAGGAACTGCTGGAAGAGCATCACATATAAGGAGTAAATCCCTAGGACGTCCAAACCTCTCATAAAACTCATAAAGCTTAACAATCAAGAACTCAGGACTTAAAGCCACGTTAAAACCAGAAACAACTAAAGTAGAGCCGCTCTCAACCCTACTTAAAGCCTCATCAACACCTACAACCCTACCCAAACACACCAACCCAAAACAAATAAAACACAGAAAACAAAAACCTTACTAAAAAACACATAAAAACACAACTAACACAGAAGACGTATTACATCAAAACAAGCAGAAAAAAGAATGAAGAGAAACGTAATACATAATAGGTAATTACTTAAGAACTCAGGCAAGCGAATAGATAAAAGAATTATGCACACATATACACACATGAGTACTCCCAACCCTTAAAACCCTCAAAAAACAATAACTAAAACGAAGGTGAGTTAAGAAAATGAATAAAACCCTAAACAAATTAACAGCTATAACCATCTTAACAATAGTCGCACTATCAATCATACCCGCAATAACCTTAGTAATCCCGACATCAGCCCAACAATACACGATAACAACATCCTCCACCTACCTAAACAACTACTCATGGATAGAAATAGTGATAACAGGACCTACTGACTGGAACGATGTAGCGTTCGAAGTAATCGATAAGGGAACCGGATCACCTATTACTTTGTCTCCGAGCGGTCCGGTAGTTGCTAAAAGGTACGTTCCAGGTGTATTCGTAGCATACTTAGGCGGTAATGAATCACCAACCTATACTAGTGCTAAATATAACAAGACTGACGCTATGTATAGAGTGCCTGCCAATCTGGGTTACGGTGAAACTCTGGTTATAAGAGTTCCTGCCTTAGGGTTCATATCATCTGAGGTTAAGTATGACTACGCACCTATCTCCATATCATTCGATAGGGCTAACTACCCACCAAGTAATGCAACAAGTATAAGATTAACTGTTAAAGACCCTAACTGGAATATATTCCCAACAGCACTCGATCAACTAAAACCTGAGAACGTCTCGGTAGAGATTAAGGTTATAAATGCGAGTGGCACCACACCACTAGGAACTGTAAATAATCTAAGCTCATTAACTGCGGTCCCCGCCAATGAGACGGAGATAAATAACGGTATATTTAGATTCGATTTCATGATTGAAAACATATCAAAAGCTGCAGGCCTGACAGGGAAGTTCCCGTTTAAGAAGGGTGACGTAATTGAGTTTACTGTGAAGTTCGTGAATAAAACAGATATTAAGGATACTAAGTCCTTCGTAATAACTTCAGCACCACCTTCAATATCTCTAAGCGGGTCATTCTCCGATGATATCAAAGTCAGTGTTAACTACCCCGACGCTAACTTAAAGTCTTGGAGTAAAGATGGGCTCAATGTACAGATATGCGCCTACCCGAGTGGTGGAACATGCAGTCCTGCAACAGTAAGTTTAGAAGAGACAGGCGATAATACAGGAGTGTTTGAGAAGACCTGGAACTTAGATTGGAGCAGTGCATTATTAGACGGCGCTAAGGGAGGTAAAAACATCATCGTTAGGGCTAACTTAACACACGAATATGAAAGTAAGGAGGTTGAGACATTCCTCACGTTAACTCCCGTAGCACCTAAGCTATCATTAGCTAAGACAGAGTACTTCAAGACCGAAACAGTTACCTTAGTGGTCGAAGACCCAGACTTAAACGATAAAAAGGATGTGGTAGAGGTATATACTAACGCAACAAGTTGGAGTGTGTTGAAAGATGTAAGGCTAAATAAGAGTTCAATGACCTTTGTGAATGTTTCCTTGTTGAAGTTGCCTCAAGAGGAAGCGGTTAATGCTGTTGAACCATACAATCTATCGCTTGTGGAGAGGTATGGACAACCTGGAGTCTTTGAGCTTAAGCTGAACCTCAGTAAGTTAAACATCGCTGAGGACAGCTGGTATAGGATTAAGATTGTAGACCATACGAGCGGTAAGGAGGCAAGCATAGATTTCAAGGTAGTAATGATGGCTGTATCAGTAAGATTGGATAGGGCTACATACCCACTTGTTAATGAAACTGGTATTAATTTGAAGATACACATATATGTAACAGATCCTGATATGAATAAGAACCCATATGCTAAAGACACCCTAAAAATATTGGAAGGGAATTGCAAGTTACTGAACTATACTATGATACATAAATTCAATTGTACCACTTCCGATATAACTCTGACCGAGACAGACGTTGATACAGGGGTCTTTAAAGCAACTATAGATCTAGGCTCAACCAAAATAGGTAGTACTGAGATGATTAATGGGAAGATTAGGGTAGAGTATAAGGGTGAGAAGGCTGAAGCGATGTTCTTACCTACGACTGCTTCACTGAGTGTGAACGCTACTAGCGTTAAATACGGTGACTACATATTGATTAGATTAGTGGATGCTGATAAGAACTTAAACAGTGAATCAGAGGAGGATGTTTCCGTAACTGTTGATGGTAAGTCTTTGAAGCTTAAGGAAACAGGTAAGAACACTGGTGTGTTTGAGGGTAAGTTCCTAGTAGCTTTTGATGGCGATATATATGTAGATCCTGCTGAGACTTTTGAAGTAGAGTATGTCGATAGAACCCCAGGCTACATAACATCTGGAGGTGTTTGGGAGAACTTAAGCCTCGCTAAGGAGGTTAAGGTGCAGTCATTTACCGGTAAGATCTCGACAGACAAGAAGGAATACGGACCAGCTTCAACCATAGTGGTAAGGGTTGAGGATCCTGATGCTAACATAAAAGTCAATTCTAAGGATATAATCACAGTAAACTACGTGGTTGAAGGTATGGTCGGTACTTTCTCACCAACTCTAGATGAGACTGGTGTAAACACAGGAATATTTGAAGGAAAGTTAAGTCTAGCAGGATTCGGGGCGAAGGACATAGTAGGTAAGAGGATAAGCATAGTATACAGAGATCCTGCAGATGCTACCGGTGCAGCAAGGACCCTAAGCGTAATTGTCAGGGTAATAAGTGTAGATCCTGTAATAAGCTTTGAGAAATCCTACTACCTCATAGGTGATGTAGTTAAGGTAGTAGTCAATGATATGGATGCTAATAAAGATCCTAATAGAGTAGAGATTATTAATTTAAGAGTGTTCAGTGACTCAGACCCTGTCGGTATTACAGTACCTGCTGTTGAGTCTGGAGATAATACAGGAGTATTCGAGGCAACATTCCTCGCATCAGATACTTACGGAGCCGGTAAGATATTCGTTACATATGGTGATAAGATCTACGTCGAGTACAGAGATGAATTCCCAGCTGATTATGCAGCGACTGGGAAGTCCAAGACATTCACAGCAACTGTCCCTGTTGGAGTGCCAGTTGAGAGGCCGATAGTCCCTAAGAAGGCATCGTTCATCGATCCTAGGACTGGTGCTGTAGTTACGCCTAAGGTTGGTGTTATGGTTGGTATATCTGTTGAGTTAAGTAATGTAGATGTTAACGATCAGGTATTTACGGTGATATTAGTTGTTAGAGACCCTGACGGGGTTGTCGTTAAAGTTGACTCAGTAAGTATACCTTTACCGGCTGGTAAGTCTGGTGCTGTGACGTTCTCATTCACACCTAAGTTAGTTGGTAACTTCGGTATTGAGGCGTATATAGTTAAGTCCTTAGCTGATTGGTCACCGTTAGGAGAGAAGTTGACGGCGACGATGACTGTCCCTAGTTGAGGTGTGTTGAGAT
This sequence comes from Sulfolobales archaeon, assembly GCA_025058345.1. GTDB lineage: Archaea > Thermoproteota > Thermoprotei_A > Sulfolobales > NBVN01 > DTCV01. The sequence continues at coordinate 296 of JANXEN010000014.1, read as the reverse complement.
GAGGTCAATACCCGTAGTTGCTGCCTTGGTGCTGATCTTAGTAGCTCTAATTCCACTGACTGCTCAAGCCCTCACAGTAAGTACTGATAAGGCTTCATACATGCCTGGCGAGACTGTAACGGTTTCAGGTACTTCAGTGCCTGGAGCTACTGTAGGTATCGCTGCTTACAACCCTGCTGGAACTATGGTGTATTTCACTATGGTGACTGCTGGTCCTGGCGGTGCTTTCTCAGCATCGATTAAGATACCTAGAACTTTGCCGTATGAGAACTGGGTTTACGGCACCTACTCGGTTG
>JANXEN010000013.1 GCA_025058345.1 Sulfolobales archaeon | reverse complement strand
ATTTGGCTTAAGAGGGCTTTGAGTGATGTTGAGGGTGGTAGGTTTGTGCCGCGTTTTCTGCCTGAGGCTTTTTTGAGAAGGTTGGTGATGTTTGGGTTGAGGTTTCGACGCAGTGGGAAAAGTGCGCATTAAGTAAAGTTAGTTGAACCCTCCTAGGCTTGGTAAAGGTGCGAGTTATGAAGATGGGGTTAGGCATTTTAAGGATGATGGTTTGCTGGTTACGTATTATGCTCATACAGATCCTGATGCTTGGAAGGCTTTATTGGAGGCTGGGTGGGGAGCTGGTGGTCTTATGGTTACTAACGCGTTTTCTATTACGACTGAGCTCAGAAGAAGCTCGAGATGAAAAACGTTTCAACGAAGTGCGTAGAGCCTTCGAAAATGACCCTAAGGCTAGAATTCTCATCGCCACTGACGTCATTGCGGAGGGAGTGAACTTACAGGTAGCGAATATAGTGATCAATTATGAAATCCCATGGAGTTTAATTAAACTTGAGCAGAGAATTGGTAGGGTTTGGCGGTTAGGTCAGAAGAGGGATGTTGAAGCTTATACTCTATTCATGGACAACATAGTAGATAAAGCAGCTTTAAACTCCATGTATCAAAAACTATTTAACTTAAGGGAGGCGAATCTTCAGCCTCGACCTGTTACAGGTCAAAAGGTGCTGTACTATGCTGAAACGAAGGATATAAAAGAGCTTCCCATGTCGGTTGCGTTGACAAAGGAGAGGAAGAAGAAATTCTTTAGGGTGACGGAAGCTAATTCCATAAAAACCTATTTAGAGAAGGATGAAGTAGGTCTCCAAGAACTGGTTGAGTCGATCTTAGCGGCTAAACAAGAAATAGAGAAGGAAATCTCATCGAAGCAGATTCTATACAAGCCCCGCTCAAGAAATGAGGTTGAGAATGTAATTAAAACCGTAGGTTTTAAAGACCACAAAGAGGTCTTCGACGCATTGAAAAATCTTCTTAAAGCGTCAGCACCTATGCTTGGGATTGAGGTTCTTGATGAGGGTGGGAGCACTAAAATTCGTAGGGGGTCGGAGATGCCAACATATGTAAATACGTTGGATGACATCTTCACACTACTTGATGGGAGAAGTACTGCGAACGAGTCTGTTTGCATAGTCTCGCAAAGTGATGGTACGGCATTAATAAGTTTAGTACCGGTTTCAATTAGAGATAGAAGGGATGGTGCTCTCCTATATACTGAATTAGTTGGTGTTGATTTATGTAGTGGGGAGATCCTTAGGGGAACTCAACTTATAGCGACTATTTCCCAAGCTATCCGTAATCTTGTTGGGGTCACGAAACTCGATAATAAAGACATCCCTATCCATATCATTGCCAACATTATCGATTATGAGAAAAGGGAGTTAAGCGAGTTCCTCCACCCCATAGAAATCTATAGGTCTCGGCTTGAAGGACGAAGGCTGAGGTCTAATGAGGGTGTTTGGATCAGGAGATCCGATATCGATATATCTGCCTCCGACCCGGTCGGGTATCTCCAATTCGTCAAGATGTCGACTACATCCCCTGAATCCGTGTCAGAGGAGGTTAAGAGGGAAATAGAGAAGAGAGCTATCGAGGAGGTTTTAGCATATGAGAGGGCTAAGGGACGTGAACCTACTGACGTATCTGCGACGGAGCACTATGACATAAGAAGCGTGAACCCCTCTACAGGTGAGGTTAGGTATATTGAGGTAAAGGGACATAAAGGTCTTGAGATAAGTGCAGAAATAACGGAGAGTGAGGCTGAAGTTGCTCAAAGGGAGAAAGAACGATATTGGCTATACATAGTCTACGATATAGGAAGTGGGCATCCGAAAATACTTGAGTTTCAGAACCCTCTTGAGACTATGGATATGCAGGTTTTTGAGAGAAGGGAGAGGAGGTACTTCCTACGACCGAAGACAGGAGGAGCTCGTGATTGAAAAGATCTGAGGCTGCCCGCCGAATATGGCGGCGACTCAATAGGAAGCAAATAATTACTTGTGATTAATGTGTTTTGGACTTCATGAGAGTATGTTGCGGGGTTTTATTGAGTAGTGCAGGGTGATTTAGTTTATGTATTTAGAGTGGTAAGGTATGGGGTGCAAAAGCGCTTAATGCTTTGCCTAACTCTGACGTATCTTCTTACTCAGTATCTACTTCGGTAATGGGGTTTAACGTTCAGATAGTGTTGAGATGTTTTGTAATTCCTCGTTCATTTACCGATCTTAGCACTACCAACCGTGAGGTGGTGTAGAGGTTAGGGTAAAATATCTCATCATCCGAAAAGGATGATGTGATGTTAGTTCTTAAGACTTCTGTATGCTTTTAGTAAATTTAGGTACCATTCAGGTAGTTTGATGTCCCCTACTTTTCTTTCTGGTGTGTAGGGCCTTATGTCAATGACTGGGGTGTTGTTGAATAGGTCTACCCCCTCTACGTGTAGGTATCTTCCCTCACGTTTAAGTAGTTTAACTATGGTTATCGCTATGGGGTTAGGCCTGTGTGGTGAGTCAGTGCAGAATACCCCTACTTCAGGGACTTCGGTTGGTGGGAGGCCTAGCTTAATTAGCCTTCTAGGCTTGACTGTGAGGACCTGCCTATGTTGGTCTGAAGTCTTATGTAGGTATGAGATGATGATTAGGTGTGAGAAGCCGTCAATACCTCTTAATCCTTCAGCGAATTCCTGGAATATCTCCACTATTCCGGGTACGCCGTCTAGGGATTTCTTAACTGTTTCGTCATCGGCTGATACGTGAATTACACCTATCGGCGTTAGGCAGTACTGCATGCTATCCCTAAGTAATGGTGGTTCATGTGGTTATTTAGTATTAAGTTTTTAAGTGGGCTGTAGATGTGTTTGGGGGTAATGATTGGTTGACTTAAGGTCTGTGCTTAAGCGCTTAGTTAATGGGGAGATATCGTTAGATGATGCTGAGAGGATGATTAAGTTATTTGCGGTGAGTGATTTAGGGCGTGTAGTGCTTTTCGACTTAGGGAGGGAGTTACGTAGGGGGATTCCGGAGATCGTGTATGGTGAGGGTAAGGATTTAAGCACGCTTCTAAGGATTGCGAGGGAGGTCACACCTAAGGCCGGTAAGGTCTTAATATCTAGGGTTAGTTCCGAGCATTTTGATGCGTTAGTAGCTGAGTTAGGTAGGGAATTCGTAGTTAACGCCTATAAGGGTAGTAGGTTAGTTGTTGTGAAGTCTAGGGACGTCGTTGAGGAGAGGTTGAAGTGTAGGGTTTCTGTAGTGACTGCAGGCAGTGCTGACGTACCTGTAGCTGAGGAGGTTGAAGTGGTTTTGAGGGAGGCGGGATGTGATGTAAAATCCATCTACGATGTCGGCGTCGCAGGGCTTCAGAGGGTTATTGAGGCAGCTAAGGCTGTGAAGGAATTCGATGCTGATGTCGCTGTAGTGATTGCTGGTAGGGAGGGTGCTTTACCTTCAGTAATCTCCTCATTGTTGGATGTGCCGGTAATAGCTGTGCCGACATCGCATTCATACGGTTTTGGAGGTTTAGGTATCTCAGCCCTTATGTCTATGCTTCAGTCATGTTCGTTAGGTATAGCTGTCGTAAACATAGATAACGGTGTTGGGGCTGGGAGCTTTGCAGCCCTCATATGTAGGCGTATTAACGCTTTGAGGGAGCGCTGTGGTTAAGGTACTTGTATTAGATCCATCTGTTGCAGGCGTCTCAGGAGATATGTTAGTAGCTTCTTTAATTGACTTAGGTGGGAGCGTTAAGATTTTGGAGGAGGTTTCAGACGCCATTCGTAGATTACCTAACGTGAAGGAGTTTAACTTCGCTTTAGAGGATGTCGTTGTCGGGAGCGTGAGGGGTAGGAGGGTTAGGGTCTACGTAGATGAGTCCCAAAGACACGTTTCGGGTGGGGAGCTACTTAAGGCGTTTGATGCGGTAGCTAATTACTTAGGCTTAGAGGGCTCCTTGAGGGAGAGGGGGAGGAACGCGTTGATGGGTTTGCTGATGGTTGAGGCATCCACCCACGGCTCAACCCCCTATGACGTTCACCTCCATGAGGTGGGTTCCGTAGACACTATCTTCGACGTCCTATCCACTACTGCCTTACTGGATGGTCTGGGGTTGCTTGATGGTTTAAGGTACTGCCTACCCGTTGCTGTGGGGGGTGGTTTAATCAGATCGGCTCACGGCCTGATTCCAGCCCCCGCCTACATTACCTTAGAGTTACTTAAGGGTAAGAACTTCTACGTAGTTGGAGGCCCTATAGATGAGGAGTTGACGACCCCCACTGGTGCTGCTTTACTTGCTGAGTTCTTCGAACCTGTTAAGCACTTCCCTCTGATGAGGGTTTCTAAGGTGGGGTACGGGTCCGGCAGTAAGGAGTTTAAGGAGGTGTCGAACGTCTTGAGGGCTGTTTTAGGTGATTCCGACATGGAGTTAGGGGCTTTTAGGTATGAGGAGGTTTACGAGCTTGAGAGTAATGTCGATGACGTTACTGGTGAGGTGTTGGGTTACGTGGTTGAGCGGCTTATGTCGTCCGGTGCTTTAGACGTATCCGTTATTCCGGTGACTACGAAGAAGGGTAGGCCTGGATATGTGGTTAAGGTTATATGCGGTGTTGATCGGGTTCAAGACCTGCTGCCGGTGGTTTTTAGGGAGTTAGGTACTTTAGGTGTGAGGGTTTCTAGAGTTGGTAGGTATGTAGTACCTGCTAGGGAGTTTAAGGAAGTTAGAGTTGATTTAGGTAGGGAGTTCGTCATTAGGGTTAAGGTCTGTAGGGATGGTGGGGGTAAGGTGTTTAGGGTTAAGCCAGAATTCGATGATTTGAAGTCGCTAGCTAATGAGTTAAACATACCTGTGCGTGAGCTTATGGAGAAGCTGATTAAGGAGCTATGAGTTATAGGTCTTTTAAGGTATTAGGAAGAGGGCCTTAACAGCCTCTAAGCCTAAGTAGGTTGCAGCAGCCACTATTAATGAAGCTATGAGTACTCCTACCTCTATCGCTAAAACTGCTTTAACTCTATCCATACCTATAAGGAATGATATGAGTGAGGCAGTCCAAGCACCTGTTCCTGGGAGTGGCACTGCTGTGAAGGTCATCAACCCCAGGAAGCTGTATCTCCTCACCTTTAAGCTCTTGATGCGTGCGTAATTTAACGCTATAACGTATATGCCTCGAAGTGTTTTAGGGATGTAGCGGGAGGTTCTGATTAAGTCGTCTAGAGTTTTAAGAAGCGCTATTACGGGAGGCGCAATCAGTAGATTCCCTATTACAGCTACTGAGGTACCGTAAATCCTCCCTAAGCCATCGCTGAAGAGGATGAAGGTTAGTGGTATTGACCCCCTAACCTCTATACCTGGTGCGAGTGAGGTCAGCAGTATCAGCAAGTACTTCGTGAATTCGTCCATGGCTGATCGACTAGCTCTTACAGCAGTTAACTATGTGGTTAGCTAGTTCTTTGAATGTTAAGCCGTGGATCATGTGGTTAGGTCTCTCAGCAGTGAATTCATCTAAGGCCTTCACCACATCATCTATAGGCACCCACTTAAGCCTCGCCTCAACATCGTTGATGAGTGTGTTGGGGTAGGTGAAGAAGTCCCCCGTAATCATTACGCTCTCTATAACTCCCTCAAACACTTTGACGTGTATCCTCATTAGCCCAGCCGGTGTTTTAAGAGTGCAGACTTTAGAGTACCCGCTACCTCTCCTGAATTCGTATACCCACTCATCGCTTCTGTACTTCCTTATCACTTTCTCTAACTCCTGCAATTCCCACTCATTTAACTCCCCATCAACTAACTCTACGTTTAATATTTCAGTGGCTGCTTTCTTAAACACCTTCACTACCTCATCTACGGTTGGCTTATACCCTAATTCACGTTTAACTGTCGTGATTCTCTCTTCGAAGCTCTTAATCGCTTTATCGCTTATCTTCTCTATAGGGAGCTTAAGCACCTTAAGCATTAGCTCTACATCTAGGTCTAACAACACAGTCCCGCAGAATAGTACCCCGTCGTGATCTACGTATATGCCTGTCCCAGAGATTTTACGACCTCCAACCTCAATATCGTTCTTAGGTCTGAAGGCTGCTCCCTTAACCCCTAAGTTGTGGAATGCCTTAACCGGTATTCGGATTAGCTCTTCGTACATGGAGGTTATGTCCGCGCTCTTTAGGAGGCTCTTCGGGATCCATATCTCCCACCCAGGTGTGTCTTCATTCATTATTATTGCTCCTCCTCCCGTAGGCCTTCTGTTGATGCTGAATTTAAGTGACTTAGCCACATCTACCTTGATTTCCTCATATACGTCTTGGTTAAAGCCTATGAGGAGTGAGGGTGGGTTGAATACGTTAACCCTTAGGGTGGGTGGTGACTTACCTGTCCCAACTCCCTTAGTTAGTACTTCCTCAGTAGCGAGTAGGAAATCATCTGAAGCTTTATGGAATAGGAATCTCCAAGCATTCATGAAGGTCCCTTAAATATTTAATCACCTGATTTATAAGTGATTGCTTACTTAATTCTTAGGGGTAGTGATTGTTCAATATCTTCGCGACTTCCAACATCCACTATGAGGTCCCTGAGTTAGGTATACGTGGTAGGGACTTCCCGTCAGTGAGTTTAACCGGTAGGGTTTGTGAGTTGATGTGTAAGCACTGCTACGGTAGGTTATTGAACAACATGTTGGGTGTAGCTACGCCTGAGGAGTTGGTGGATCTGTGTGTTAAGTTGATGGGTGAGGGGGTTTCAGGTGTTTTACTTAGCGGTGGTTGCGATAGGTTTGGGAGGGTTCCCTTCGAGAGGTACTTCAACGCAATTAAGTATTTGAAGGGTTTAGGTCTTAAGGTGTTTATGCATGTTGGGGTCGTTGATGAGGGTAGGGCTAATTTACTTAAGGAGTTAGGAGTTGATGCTGTGTTGGTTGATTTCGTCTTTCATGAGGGCGCTGTTAAGGAGGTCTTAGGCTTAGATGATGTCGGCGTCTACTTTAGGAGCCTTAAGACCCTTATGAGGTTTGATGTGCCGGTAGTGCCTCACGTGATTGTTGGTCTGTATCTCGGCTTACCTAGTAAGGAGTTCGAAGTTATTGACTTCCTACATGAGTTGATGCCTAAGGCATCTGTCTTCGTGGTATTTACGCCTTACCCAGATACCCCCCTACAGCATTTGAGTCCCCCGGCACCTAACTACGTCGTCAGTGTTTTGGAGTACGCTAGGAGGAGGCTTGATGGGATGCCTCTTAGTTTGGGATGTATGCGTCCTAGGGATGAGGGGTTTTTCAGGGTTGAGTTATCTGCTGTTGAGTTAGGGTTTGACGGCATCGCATTCCCTTCATTAAGTACGTTGAATTACCTCGTAAGCCGTGGTGTTGAGTTTAGGGTGGTTCATAAGTGCTGCGCCTCTGTCTATGAGTTTGTTGGTGTTTGATTCCGACTTCACCTACCTGCTTGGGTTTATGACAGTAAAGCAATTATACACCTATCTATGTAATAACTACGTGGTTGTTGTTATGGGTTTACGTAACGTTTGTGAGTCCCCTGATTTCGTACGAGTTAGTACGGCAGCAGATATTGTTTTGGGGTATTCTTCCGGTAAGTTCTACAGGAATGCCTTCCCGTTCTGCATAAATTTACTTCTACACTTCAGTGATGGCTGTAAGAGTAATTGCCTCTACTGCGGTCAGGCACGTGGGGTTACCTCAGCCCCTATATGTAGGTCGTTGATTAGGGTTGAGTGGCCTTTGAGGGAGTTGGGTGACGTTATCGAGAGGCTTAACGGCTTTATACGTAGTGGGTGTTCCTTAAGGCCTTACAGGGTTTGTGTTGCGTCAATAACTAATCCTAGGGCTGTTGAGGCTGAGGTAGAGGTTATTAGGCGTGTATTCCGTGGGGTTGGGATACCTACCTCAGCCTTAATTACCCCCACCCTATTTAGGGAGGAGGATATGAGGGATTTGAGGGAGGCTGGTGCGGAGCGTTTGGGGATAGCTATCGACTGCGCTAGTGAGCGGATCTTCGAAGCACTTAGAGGTAGGGGTGCTGGGGGGACGCACTTATGGGGTAGGTACCTTCAAGGGATTGAGGAGGGGGTTGAGGTGATGGGGAGGGGTAGGGTAGGGATTCACTTGATAGTGGGTTTAGGTGAGACTGAGGAGGAGGCGGTTAAGCTCATTCAGCTGGCTCATGACTTAGGCGCTGAGACCCACCTATTCTCCTTCTACCCTGAGGATGGGTCATACTTAAGTGGTTGGGTAAGACCTCCGGTAGGGCAGTATAGGAGGGTACAGATGGCGAGGTACTTAATAAACACCGGTTTAAGCAGGTATGAGTGGATGAAATTCAACGGTGTTGGGCAGGTAACCCACTACGGCGTGTCTGAAGGTGTGTTGGAGGAAGTGGTTGAGTCAGGCTTACCTTTCATCACTTCAGGGTGTCCTGGGTGTAATAGGCCGTACGCTAATGAGAGACCTACTGAAAGACCTAGGAATTACCCCTACATTCCGAGGGGGAGGGAGATACAGCGAATTAGGAGGGAGTTAATGACTTATACACCACCTCAGAACAACTATCAATTACTGCTTCAGTATCTGAACTTAAATCTAGCTTCGTAATCAAGGGAATTTAAAAATAGTAGCTATCTTTTTACGTGGGTATTTCACTCTAACTACGTTGTCTTAAGGTCTTGATGGGAATTGTAAACAGCTTTAGTTATTTCCATGTGTGGATTAATTACTTTATTGGTTAGAGATAACATATATTAAGGTTAGAGAGATCTTACATTTGGTTAGTGATATGGTAGGCAGTTATTTGAAGGTATGTGGGAGAGGAGATGTTGGTGTAGGGCAGATGAAGTCGTTTACTGTGGGTGGGAAGCAGCTTTTGGTTGTTAATATTGACGGAAATTACTACGTAGTTAGCAACGTATGTACTCATGCTGGGGGAGACCTCTCAAAAGGTAGGTTAGATGGGAACGTTGTTGAATGTCCTAGACACCACGCTAGGTTTGACGTGATTACTGGGAAGGTCGTATCTAAACCTAAGGTGGGGTTCCTTAGACCAGACATTAAGGATTTGAAGGTGTATCAGGTGAAGGTCGTTGATGATGATGTGATGGCTGTGGTTGAATAATTTAGGGTTGATTAAGTCCTTTTCCTAATTAAACTCTTTACATGCTTTCTTTACGTCAATTAAGGAATTCAACCCCTTCAGACCTTTGAGGTAGTATAGGTGCGAATGTATGGCAGTTGAGTTCACTATTGTGTTAAGTTTTTAAATCATTAATTACCTATATCTTTAGGTGTCTAGATGAGCTTTGATGAGGCTATAATTCTCGCAATATTCAATGGGTTTAACGACCCTAAGTACTTAGCGGAGATTTTCAGGGTTGACTTAAGGGATGTATTAGAGAAGCTAAAGCTTATGGAGGGTAAGGGACTCATTAAGTGTAGGGAATCGCGAATACTCTTCTTCAAGAGGTTTAGATGCAACTTAACTGAGGAAGGATTCAACACAGCCCATAAAGTTAATGAAGAACTGCAGAAACGCCTCAACGAACTCAAGAAAAGCATCGAACCAACCGCAAACCCCGTAGAACGTGAAGCAGTAATCCACAACCTAATCCAAAAAGATATAGCATGGCTCTACATACTACCACTACTAATCCACCTAAACATGCTGCCGCTAATAACAATCCACACACTCAACCACTACGGAGAAAACGACATAGACCTCACGGAAGACCTCAACGACATGTAAAATGAGTAAACCTTTCCTGAAAACGCAATAAATTACGCATTAAACATGGATAGTGTTATTATCGAATTTATATGTTTAGCTTGATGACTTTTTAGATGTGATTCATACATTAAAATTATTAATATTAATCACTATTTAATTTATTACCAATCCAAATCTGATATGATTTACCGTGTTCATGACTATATTATGTAAGGTTCTGTAATAAAGTGGTTTTAATTTTGAACCCTATGTCTCATTGTTTATGATAGTAGCAATATTAGAATCTCTTCATAAAAGCTATCTTTCCATCACAAGCATTTAACAATCCCATGGCAG
>JANXEN010000012.1 GCA_025058345.1 Sulfolobales archaeon | reverse complement strand
AAGGTAATGGAATGTCTTGTTGTAGAGATAAATCCAAGAACACGCAACGCGTTTCCCAAATAACGATTAGGGATTTTTAAGGTTGGTGTTTATTTGTTTGTTGGGGTTTGTGTGAGGACTTTCGTGTTTACTTTGGGGTTTCATGAGGATCATGTTACTAGGAGGTTGCATATTCATAATGCGTTGGCTGAGGATGTTGTTGTGTTGTTTACTGTTAGTCCTGTGTCTGCTGGTGTTAGGAGGGCTTATGAGGGTGTTAGGGGTTATGTGTTGAGGATTGGGCTTAGTGAGCCTAAGTTGGTTGAAGTTCCTTTTAATCCTCCGGACGGTATCTTCACTATAGTTGGTGTCCTTAAGGATGTTCCTAGGCCTCTCATTGTTGATGTTAGTGGTGGTATGAGGTTCTTAGGTCTCTTAGTTGTTGTGTCTCTACTCTTTATGGGTGAGGATGTGGATATTTACGTCCAGCCAGAGGGGGGTGACGTCGCTGAGGTGCACATACCTAGGGAGTTATTCGAATTCATGAGGAGGCCTTTAAGCAGTGGTGAGGTTGAGTTAATTAAAACTATTTCAGAATATCCGGGAATCACCCTAGATGAGTTAGCTGAAACGTTAGGTAAGTCGGAGAAAACCGTTAGGAACCTCATGACTAGGTTGAGGAAACTACTCGTAATACAGAAAGGTAGGTATGCCGGACTATACCCCACAAAGTGGGTTAAAGTAGTCACTAACCTAAGACCTAAACACGAGGAGGAAATACCTCAAACACCTTAAAAACTTAGGTAAGGAAATCAGGAAACTAAAGATACAGGCAAATAATTCCCAAACAATCATAGGGAATTAACAAAAACACTACCCAAACACCTACTAAATTAGATTAGTTAAGAAAACCAAACACGGTGAGTTGATGCCCCTACCTACACATGTAATCCTAAAGGAACTCAGGAAACTACACCTAAGGAGATTCCAAGAACCTGTCGATGAGGAGTTAAGGGGGTGGAACTGGGATAAACCTCCAATAAGGCCTAGAGCATACTTAGGACTCTCAGTAATTGATGCAGCACCATACTGCCCAACGAGGAGGGACGTATGGCTAAGGAAGGCGGTAAAAGTTCCTCCCGAACTGAATGAACAGCTTAAGGTAGGACTAACTATACATGAGATAATACACGCCACACTAAAATGCTTGAGGAAATACGTACTCACCACACAGCACCCATGGACGACATACGAGGACGTGCTGGAGGAAGTCATGAAGGCAGTAAACATACCTGAAGGCATGAACGGATGGGGCACACAGCTAATTAAATACATGATAATTCAGACACTAGCTGAGGCATCGTGGAACGTAGTGGGTGAGGGCGCTACCCCATGGCTGCCGTGGATCAGCGAAGTAAGAGTTGACGGAAGCTCTCTAGGGCTTTCGAAAAACCTAAGGATCGATGCGCTAACAGGCAGCAACATATTAGTTGACTTCAAGATGGGGAAGCCATGCGAGAACCACAAACTGATGGTTACAGCATACGCTATGGCATTAGAGGCGAACCTAGAAGTACCTATAGACTACGGCATAATAATATACGTCAACGGAGTTAACGACTCACTAAACATTAAGTCCGAACCGATATACGTAACGTCAGAACTGAGGAAGGACTTCATAGACTCAAGGGATGAGGTAGTGGATATGCTACTCTCAGATAGGGAGCCGCCGAAAGCCCAGGCATGCATCCCCTCATGCCCATACAGAAACCAGTGCTAGGTGAGGAAGTGAAGACCTTAATCATATCAGGCTACGGAGTGAGGGTAGGCACCAAACACAACTACATAGTCATTAAGAATAAGGAAGGAACTAAGAACGTAGCCCCAGCAGAGATAGAGCGTATAGTAATAACAACCTCAGGAGTCACCATCACATCTAAATTCTTAAGATTAGCCACCAACTACGGAATAGATGTAGTGGTTCTAGACTCCAGAGGATTCCCAGTAAGTAGGTTCTACCACCCATACATAACGAAGACTGTAGACAGTAGGTTAGCGCAATACGCAAGCTACACAAACGGCCTAGCTAAGGAGGTAGCCAAAGCAATAGCTTACTGTAAGTTGATGAACCAAGCAGGCTACGTGGCAAGGCTGGGTAAATCACTTAACATGGATGAGTTAAGAAGTGCGTCACGCGCGATAGAATCCCTAGCCAACGAAGTACTTCAAATAGATGATGAGTTACATGAGTTGAGGAGGAAGGCTATGGAGTTAGAAGCACATGGGGCGAGGATGTACTGGTCATCAATCGCATCTACGCTGCCCAGCGACTTAAGATTCGAGGGAAGAGACCAAAACGGTAACGATCAAGTTAATATGGCCCTCAACTACGGCTACAGCATACTCTACTCCGAATGTTGGAAAGCCATAGCCCTGTCGGGGTTAGACCCGTACTGCGGTTTCCTACATACTGAGAGGTCGGGGAAGCCGGTGCTTACGTTCGACTTAATAGAGATGTTTAGAGTTGCTGCAGTAGACTCCACGCTAATCCCGAAATTCAGGAGTGGGTGGAGGGTAGAGGTACTCAACGACTTAATATCCCACAACTCTAGGACGGAGATAATTAAAACCATCAATGAAGGTCTAAACAAGCGATTCAGAAGCAGGCAATCCAGCAGCTACATGACCCTAACTCAGTGGATAAGACACGTAGCCCAGGAACTGGCAAACGCGTTAAGAGAGGGTAGAAAGCCTAAGGGATTCATAGCTAAGTGGTAGGATGAGGGTACTGGTAATATACGACATAAGTGATGATGACTCCAGAACCAAACTAGCTGATGACCTCAAAAGACTAGGGCTGACCAGAATCCAAAGATCTGCGTTCATCGGAAACATAACAGCAGCAACAGTCAAGGAGATAAGCAGGGTATGCAGCCATAGGGCTAGAGGGGAGGATGATATAGTCCACATAGTACCTCTATGCGACTACGACTGGAGGAAATCAATAGTCATAGGTAAACCCATGAACGAGTACGGAGGTGATGTACAGGTTGTTTAATCTAATGATGACTGACTACATAACTTCATGGGATCTTAAACAATTCATTTACTGCCCAATGATCACCTGGATAAGGAGTAACTACTTAGTTGAGGAACCATCAAATCCGAACATGGAGCTAGGTAAAATAAGTATCGACGAGAAGGAGCTAATTGCGAAGGAATTAAATCTACCCCAGCCAATAAGATATGAAGTCCACATAGTCAGTAAGAAATTGAAAGCTGCAGGAATCGTAGACATAGTCGCCGGAAGTAAAAGAGCTACAGTCGTCGAAGTGAAGAAGTTCTACAGACATCAGGTAAATCACTTCGAAACTCAACTAAAGTTCTACGCATACCTAGTAAATGCGGAGCTAACACCAGTCCATAAGGCCATACTAAAGGTAGGGAATAAGGTATTAAATTACTTAATAAGCGGTGAGGAGCTCAGAAGAGTTGAGGAACTGATAAGGAAGGTTAGGGAAGTGAGGGAGAAGCCAAACCCACCCACAGTAAACACGCCGCCAAACAAATGCATTAAATGTTGGTATAGGAGGTACTGCATCTCACATAACTAAATCCGCGAAAACAGAAATAATGGAGGTATTCACAACCCCTTGACTAACTCCTTAGCTATCACACCAACCTTTACGCCCGAATCAGATATCTTATACTCCCTACCACGCCTTATCAGATACCCCTTATCATACAGCTTCCTAAGTAACTTCCAAGCAGTCGTTTTAGGGATATCCAAATCCTTACTAACAATTGTAGGTCCAACAAAATCCTTCTCAATCAAGTAACTCAATACCTTAAGCTCATCATAACTAAGCCTAGATATGGAGAGTATATTTAGAACCGAGAACTCTATAAAACCCTCACCAGTCTCTAAATCACATACTAAGTTAATCTTACCACCTACCTCCGGAGGAACTAATAACGAAGCGATAAGGACCTCAATAACCATAGCCCTCAACCCACCCCCAAGTGAAACAGTGATTGCCTCCCCACCAACACTCAAATCCATCAACAACCTCCTAAGCTTAGACACAGTCGACCCGAAATCCATCGGATCAACCTCAAATAACTCAACCTGAGTAACTCCAGCCAACCCGGAAACCTCCCTAATCCTACTTATAGCTTCGTCAGTCTGCTTAGTTTTCCTACCTGAAGGAATTACTAGATATATCTTGTTTACATTCTTAAAACCAAGCCTAAGTAGGGACTTAATCACATGCCTCTCATCAAACCCCAACACAGCTATCAAGTAATACACCCAAATCACCATGAACTAAAAGGCAATGGAGTTAATAAAGTTCACATACTGGTGTATGTACGATAAAACCATTTATAAAATAGAAACGAAATATTCATCTTATATATTGGAGTGAAAAAAATTTAATTACCAGTAAACTTTATATATACCGACATCTAGTAAATATCGGTGTATGAATTTGGTTAGTGTCCAAATACAAGACCAACCCCTAAGCAAGAAGTACGAAGGAATAATCTCGTTACTGAGGTTCTACGTAGATGACTACAAGTACTCAATAGTTGATAGGATATCGTTCGCACTCTCACCGGAATCAGCTGAGACAGCTGTTCTCGAGGCCTTAAGGATAATGAGGTCGCTGTTGGAGAGGTCAATTAGGGTGAGTATAAAAACAGGAGAGGGTAAGGTATACAACCTAACGTGCTGTGATTATGGAGAGGGCAGCGGCCCTGGAATTGAAGGCCAGTTCTTGGAGAGTAGTAAAAGTGATTTGAAGGGTAAGGAGGGATACTGCGTGCCATGCCCGTCGAAAATGCCTTCGACACAGGAGTTAGAGGACGCGATCAACGAGTTGAGGAAGGACTTAACGCTGGGTAGGAAGCTAGCTATACTAGCGTACGGCTACAGGAGAGGGTTGGAGAAAGAGTCGTGAGGTGAGTCCTGATGGTCTTCCTATCCCTAAGCGCTCGAATACTGCTGAACGTCGAAGCGTTAAACATGGTTGAGAGTGTAGGGAACTTCGTAAGACATAGGAGGGCCCCGATAGCTGTCCCTACAGGAACTGGATTTATGCTTAAGTACGTCCCAGTAATAAGTGGGGAGTCAATAGCTCACTCATACCAGGAACTCCTCGCAGACGCGGGGATTAAGTCAGGCATTAAAGTATGCAGTAACTGCAGTGCCGGAATCTTCATAAAACATTCTGACGACCCAGTGTTGGAGGACTGGGCTAAGAAGGCAATTAAGGAAGGGGAGGAGGCGTTCGAGAGGGCAATAATACAGAACTGCTTTGTGGAAGACGTGGGTGGATTCATGTATGCTGGTGGAAAACCAGTTAAGAGGACCTCGAGATTCCAAGTAGGTTATATGGTGCCTGCATTAGATGCGATAACATCAACCGCAGTTGAGGCTCAGTTCCACGTACGATACGCAAAGACAACTGAGGCGCAATCAATATATAATGTAGAAGTTGGTTCTGCAGTATATACCTTAGGCTTCAACATCGACGTTGACGGAATAGGTGTCCTAAGTTCATCGAAGACGGAATTAGCTGTCACTAAGGAGGAAAGGTTGAAGAGGGTTGAGCTAGCAATCAAATCACTAAACACCATGCTATCCAACGCCTTATTCGGCGCAAAGAGAAGTAG
Source organism: Sulfolobales archaeon (assembly GCA_025058345.1). Lineage (GTDB taxonomy): Archaea > Thermoproteota > Thermoprotei_A > Sulfolobales > NBVN01 > DTCV01. The sequence goes on along the minus strand of JANXEN010000012.1, from coordinate 16,268 downwards.
ATTCACACCCATATGGAAAGTACTTAACGCAGTAGCAGTCGTATCCCACCCCATACCGATAACAGCCGAACCACCACACACGAAGGACTACATAGTAAATACCTCGAGGAAAGTTGGGTCATCTAAAGAACTGCTGAATAAGGGTAAGGTGAACTTAAACGAAACCGCATGGGTAGGGTACTACAGCAGTCCAGAGGAAGTACTACCTAAGGTTGAAGGGGTTGAAGAGTTAAAAGACCTAACACAGCTTATCAACCAATCCATAAACAACGTACTTAAGCTAATTAGCTAACGCCTCTGCCGAGGAATGAAGCTTGAAACTAATCATTGCTAAAGCAAAGGTTTTTTGGGGGTATAGCATTAAGCAGCCTACACAGACAGCTGCACAAGATCCGATCCCCCTACCCCCACCTACCACAGTTCTAGGAGCGCTTGCATCACCATACGCTAAATACCTCAAATTACCTGAAGTTGTTAAAGTAAATAACAGGAACTACAGCACTGCAGTAAAACTACTTCTAGACGACGTAGTCAGGTACTCCACATCAGGACTTATGGATTCAACCGCAGTGAAATACAGCGATATATCGAAAAACATCATGCTTATCTATCAGAGACATAAAGGGAAGGAGTATTACTTCGCAGTGCAGGCGATGGGGAAGGTATACACGCCGACGATGAGAGAGAGCTTACTCCTAGCATTCATAGTAAATAAGGATACTGAGCTAATGAGTAAATTATGTTGGGGAATAACCGCCATAGGAAATAAAGAGGGATTAATTTCAGTATATGATGTCGCAACCTACGACTTAAAATTAATAGAAAACACTAACCAATTAATTGAAACACCCTTCATCACACCCTCAAGAATTGCCCGATGTGAAGCAGGATGCGTTGAAATCGACTTATGCACCTTATCAACAGACAGCTACATATCTGGTAAGGTATGTACGAAGGAACCCTACCTAATACCAGTCTACAGGGAAGTTAAGGACCTATACGGCGGCTCAATGAGCGTTATGGTAGGTAAGGGTGCATCAATAGTGGAGGTACCTTTAGAAACGGGGAAGACCTATCTCTTAATTCCTAAAGAGGTTGTTGAACTATGAGTAAGGAAATACTCATGGAACTACCTCCGAGGGGCTACGTAGCACGTAGGTTCGTGGAGTTATCAACGCTATTCTTAAGGGGAGTTAAGATAGTTGATGATGAGTTAGTAATTGAGAGCTGTCTAGACTTCCAGAGCAGCTTAGAAGAGGTTTTAAAGTCCCTGGAAGGAAGGGGGGTTAGAAACATCTTCTTAACAGGTAACGACAGACGGTACGTAACTAATGAAATAGCAGTTAAACTTGGATTAGATCCGGGGGTATTGAAGTCAACCCTCGACATACTTAAGGCGTTCCTGAAGGCCATTAAGGAAGGTTCACTTGATGAATGCATACCTAAAGATCTATTAAATACCGAGTTAGCAGTCCTAAACTTACTTAAGGCCAACTTCTACGAATACGGGAAGATATACCTAACTAAACCAAGTGATAAGTACATAACGATGGATAAATTACCGATAACGATCCAACTACTAGCCATCATAGGTGTGTTGATAGCAGACGTAGGTAGGGCTGAAGATGCCCATTACTACCTACTCCCTCCAGAAGGTATATCCGGTGAGGTAAAGGTGATGAAGCAGAATGAAATCATAGAAATTCTTAAGATGACGGCGTCAGTCCTCAGAAACTACGTAGGTTTACCGAAGGTATTGATAATCCTTAGAATAGCCTCCGGATTAGTTGAAGTCGGCTATAAAAACGACCTCGTCGTGGGGGAAGTTGTTGGGATTAACGAGAGTGGAAATAGAGCTACTGTAGTATACGTTGAGCCAGTATCAACTGAAGGACTCGTAACCCTAATAAACTCTGCTGAAGGCACGAATGCTAAGAAGCTATCAGCGATGCTTAGAACGCTATTAGATGCAAGCGTTAGACTAACTCCTAAAGGACCTAAGGGGGGTAACGTGTTTAACATAATTGTTAAGGTAGCTAACGACATACTAATTTATTCAAGGACGGGGAGCTTAGACGCTATTTGTTCAGCTCTCTCATTACTTTGGAGACTAACTGATGATGTTAGAGTCTCTAAGAGCGAATCCGTAATAGCATTCGTAAACGCTCTTGAAGATGAAGGTGTTAAAGAACCGTATAAATGGTTATCTAGTCTAGTATCCTTACTAAGTCTAATTGCAAGATGAGTGAACAGATTATGAGGATTTTAAATCAACTCGTCGTAGATGTTGCGGATAAATCATTTAGAAATTCCGAAATCCCGGCAATAATATACGAAGCACCTACCGGGTACGGAAAAACCACCTCATCACTAAATTTTTACCACGTATCTAGAAGTTACGGACTCGCATCCGGCCTTATCCACGTACTCCCAATGCGGTCCATAGCAACTGAACTATACTGCAAGATGATTAATTCCATATCTGATAACCTCCCAAACCACTGCAAAGAAGTTGGTGTAGACCCAATAATTAAGGAAACGATGAGTAAGCTAAGCCTAAGCCAAGATGAGATAGGATATCAATTCATGGACTTCATAGATCCGTCGAAAACTCCCTACTTCCTTAAAGCCATCCTCATAACTACCTTCAACAGCTTCTTCCACAACCTCGCCAGGTTCACAGTAAGTGAGTTATGGAAGAGTAGGAAACACTACGAAACACCACGCGCGTCAATACTTACTTCATGTATGGTGCTTGACGAGGCTCACCTATATGGGGGTGACCCAGGAAGCGGTGATGAGAAATCGTTATTTACTGCCTTAGTGGTAAGCGTTAAGTCGTTAGTCGAAGCGCGGGTACCCATCTTAATTGAAAGCGCTACCCTCCCAGACCAACTCATCAACATATTAAGGAGTGTTATAAGAGACAGCGGGGCTAACCCGAAAATAGTATCGTTTAAACATGGAATTAAGTGTGGAGATAACCTAATGGATGGCAATGTACTTGAATGCCATGATGATGAATACCTATCTAAATGCCTCCAGCTGAATTGGAACACTGATGTAGTAAGTGATGATAAAGTAATTGATGTAGTTAAAAACCACGTAATGAGCGGGCATAAAGTCCTAGTGGTTAGAAATACCGTAGAGAAAGCCATCGAAACCTACTGCAAACTCAAGGAAGATTTAGATGATGTTGAATTAATTCATGGAAGATTCACCGCTAAAGATAGGGCTAAGAAACTTAAGCTCTGCAGGAAAGCTAAGATAGTCGTCTCAACACAGGTCATTGAGGCTGGAGTCAACCTCAGCTTTAACGTCCTAATAACAGATGCTGCATCACCATCTAGCGTAGTGCAGAGAGCTGGGAGGGTGCTAAGGTACTTCGAAGATAGAGACGCATACGTATACGTAGTTGAGTCTGAAGGTGACTACGTATATGATAGGGAGATAACTACCAACTTCACATCATCGCTAAAAAACCTCGTCAAGGACTTAAAACACGTCATTGATTGGAGAATACCATCCGATAAGACTGTAGATGGGAGGGTAAGCTTCCTTACACTGATTAATCAGACATACCAAGGAGCGATATTCAATATCGACCCAAGGAAATACGTGATGTTTTCAGATGTGATCTCATCCCCGACAATCTCGCAGAAAGTATTAAGCAGCACGTATGCGGAATTTCCAGGACTTCTATACTCATCAATCCTTTTCCCGATATACGTAGGGGACGGTAAATTACCTGATAACCTACATGAACTAATAGAAAACTCCGTGCCGCTATCGCTTGACTTCATCAGCAGTAACCTACCTACACTACTAGAATCCATGGATGGTAAGCTCTCAGTACTAGAACTTAAATGCGATGAAGACTTCAACGTATGTGAATTAACTAAAAACGAAATTGACGTGCAGTCGATCAAGAAACCTATAGAGCTGCTAAATCCAAACCAATACAGATCCGGTATACCGTTATCGTTTGTGGCTAAACCAAAAACTTACTCACAAGACCTTGGGTTGGTGGTTAAGAAGTGAGCATCTACGCATGGTGTAACTCCCCGCTAAGTAAACATATCATCGATACAGCACATGCGGTAATGAAGGTGAGTAAATTAAACAACATTTGTAGGGTTGTAGCGAATAAGCTCTACATATTTAGTAAAGGCAGCAACATCTCTAACGATGACCTATACGAGTTAATAGTTACTATCATCGCACTACACGACATCGGTAAAGCATGCGAGAATTACCAAAAAACCGTTAATACAGTTAACGGTGCATGTGCTGCGAGGTTTACGTATCATGAAGTAGTTGGCGCAGCACTTATGGCTGAAGCCATCATGGGTGTCGCATTAAATGATTCAATAAAATACGTAGCTACTGTAGCTGTGTTAAACCACCATCACCCGTTAAGGGATTTAAATCTAAGTACCTTCAACAGTGTCGAGTTAAGGAATGAGATTGTAGGCAGTGCAGGTAAATTGATGAAGGAATTATCTGCGGAAATCGCTACCATAATGCCAGCGTTAAATATAAAATCTAAAGTGACCTCCGACCTCTTAAACAACATATTAGGAATATGTGAGAAGGGATTCGACATCAGTAAGTCACTCAACAACTTAATTACAGGCATCAGTGGGAGGTCTGGAGGTTATCAATTCCTAATAAGGGGTCTAAGCAAACAGTCAAGCTTCTTAACGTCAATAGTCTCAGGATTGATAAACATATCTGATAACATAAGCGCGTACTGCAGGCGTGGCAATAAAGCAAACGTATTTACGGAGGAGGTCTTAAAGGAGTTAGGTATATCATGTGGGAAACTATACTGTAATCAAGCGGTATAGATATGACGTTAACGCATTTCACAACAGCGATTTCGGCAAAATACGTAATCACGCCATTAAACAACGCGATACTACCTCCAATAACATCTAAGATACTTAAATACGTGATTGAAGCCTCAAACACCGGCTTAACAAGGATAGTAAACAGTAAAAGCCCTATGAAGCCATTATCCATAGGTATGGTATTCCTTAATGACAGGCCTCTATACTCCATATACAACTCAGAAAACATAAGGCCCCTACATGTAAGGGGAGGAACCCCACTCAAATGTAGGGTTAACACCATCACAGCAAATGATGGTTTAAGCATCGATGACTTCAAAAGCATTGAAGGACGTTGGAGAACCCCCTACGGGGATTTCGACATCAACCTATCCGAACTAGAAATCACTAAAGTAACTGAGTTAAGGACAGGGCTAAACAAACACTTCAAAATAACCTACGTAACACCAACTATAATAACCGCCAAATACATGCTGCCCCCCACATTAAGAGATAAGAGTAAGGAACTACCTGAGAGACATAAGCTAATCCCACAACCCTCCTTCCTATTCTCACACCTCCTAAGACTATGGAACAACGTCGTCAGAGCTGAGGAGAGAATCCCAAACCAAAGCGCCGGAGATTGGGAAGCCTATAAGTTAGGGAGAATAGCAGACATAACATTAGTAGAAACCGACTACAGATTAACACCAATCACCGTAGTAATCGGCAGAGACAACAACGGCCACCTAAGAACCGTAAGAGCCTTCACCGGGTGGGTCATCTACGAATCACTAACAAATAAAATAATACCGACACTAGATAAGTTATTAGCCCTCGCACAAATCACAGGTATCGGCAGATCCAGAGGCATTGGATTCGGCACAGTTGAAATCAAGAACATCTAAGTACTTTAATTCCAACTACTCACAACCCATCTAACTTATCACCATTAATAATGCAATGAAGCCCTAATAATACTAATAATTTTAAAGAATAATATAATTCGGAGAAACACGCAAGAAACTTAATGAATCAGTTCCACATAATTAAGATTAAAATAAGACAGACTTACGGCAACTATACTTATTATCCTTGGTGATGTTGTACTGGGCTTCGCCTTTCAGATTCTTAAACAGAGTCGTGAACTCTGCATATTTATTTTCGCTTATAATTAGTTACTATGGCAACACGTCAAGACTTAAATCACTATATACTGATCGTAATTCAGCAAATACAACCTCACTCCTCTTGTTGTTCAGATTGATATGTTATTTATTCCATCCATTGACTTAACATATTTTAATAGTACATCCATGTTCATGGCTTTACTAATACCAATACATAAAAGGTTAGTCAGTTTTCATCTTTAGGCATTTAAGGTTTTTAGAACTTTGTCATTAGTAAAGATTAATAATGTAAGCTTTAATGAAAGATGTTAAACACAGCATCAAATTAATTTTAGATAGCTCTGATTTGTTTTTAATAACGTGATGTGGATATTGAAGTCCTAGGAATACGGCTGAAGGTTTGATATGCTTTAACGTTGAAAAATAATGACTAACTGATTTAGCTGAAGTTTTTAATTGTGTTGAATAGTGCGGGTTGGTGTGTTAGACGCTTACTTTAAGGTGGTGGGATTTGAGTGTTTGAATTGTTTTTGGGTTAAGTTGTTTTACGTCTTTAGGTCTGTGTTTACGTATTTAGACTGGATGATTGAAGCCATTTCCTTACAGCAGTTGTCTATGTCTTCTTGGTTTAGTATGTGTGGTGTTGGTGTATTACGTCTCCATATAAGTGCCTCTGGCGTGACTTTATCGTCATTTCTGCGGATTCGATAGCCTATGTGTACGTCGGCGAGTGATGTGTTCCATTTATGGATTTGTGGGTTGATGTACCCACCTGAACGTATGACTAGGAGTCCCTTATGCTTTAGGTAGTTTATTTGGTTGTATAGTTGGCGTAGGTAATCTCTATCAGGATATACCCCACTTAAGACCTCAACCCCCTGAAAGATCACTGTGTCAGGCTTATGGCGCTCAATTAGGGATAGCTCCCTCAGAGCAAGCTCCCCAACGCTGTAGGAGTATGGGTTAAAGCTCTTGAATATGAAGTGCTTACGTACTACATCCCTAGCTATATCTCCTCTAACCCCGTAATGCCTTAGAGCCCTTAGGAAATTCCTCTCAACAACCTCCCCGGAATATATGTAGGAAATCACTAAACCCCTCAAACCATTACCTACGTGTAGACCAGTAGCCAGTAAAGGAAGGGAAATAGGCCTAAAATAAGGTGAGTAGGAAACATATACAGACCAACCAAGATGAATATGATCTAAAACCTTCCTCAAACCACTACACACAAGATCTAACTCTCTACCCTCCATACCCAAATCCTCGAGAATAGGCGGTACAAGAACCTTCAACCCAACATTACCTAATATAGTGAAAGGCAGCTCAGAAATAGTTACTGCCCCACCCCTCACCTTCTTAACCTCTAAAACCCTACTAACCAAGCCACCCTCACTCCGATAACTCAAAACAAGGACCACATCAGCAACGTAGTAAATACTCCTCAAATCATCATTACCGCCATAAAGCTCAGCAATAACAACAACTAAACCGTTAATCAACCTAGGCAACTCATAAATCGTATTATGCAGCACAGCCCTATCGGCGTCAGGAATAGATGAAAGTAAAGCATTAACGCTATCTAAAACAATTAAATCCGGCCTAAACTCGCTTACCAAATTAGAAAGCAAACCACTCAACTCACTCACAGAACGAATTATAGGTAACTTAACAAACCTAAGAAGCCCCTCAGACTCAACCTTACGGAGGTCTAAACCCAACCTAAACATATTGTCGAACAACTTATCCCTATCCTCAAAGAAGGACAGGTAAAGACACCTAGACCCCCTCAACGCATTACTGAAACAAACTGTAGACGCCAACGTAGTCTTACCTGAACCGGGATAACCACTAAACACAACTAAGGAATTCGGCCTCAACACACCGCTTAGATAAGCATCTAACCCATCAACACCGAACACGTAATAACCCATAAATGCCACTACCAAGCAATAAATAATTTAGAAGCAATTTATAAACGTTAACTACACTAACATGAACGTTAAAATAGACTTACCGAGAACCCCAACCACTTAAATCCACATTAAGAGATTCCAAGACCTCCTTAAAATCCTCTAAGACCTTCCTCCTAGCCTCATCCTCACTAAGCCCGCCGTCAACGTAACTCATCACCTGAAGCTCCATAAGAGTCAATAAACTCTCAACGAACTCCTCCCTACTTAACTTCCCAACAACTAAGCCTGCATGAACCATCACGTAATCCCCAACAGCAACATCATCAACACCTAATACAGCGTCGATTAAAGCACCGCCTACACTCACCTTAGCATACATACCGCTAACCTCAACCACCTTACCTGGAATACCCCAACACATCCCCCTAACCCCTAAGGACCTCTAAACCTCCGTAGGATGCCCAAATCCTACAGGTACCTTCTGAGGAGACCATGCAGGGTCCGTAAGGAGCTTCAGGACTACATCCCCTTAAAAACATAGGGCACTCCACAGGCTTAACCATACCTAATACAACCTCACTACATCTACATCCGGGGAGTGTGTCGCTACCGCTAACCTCGCTAGGCTTCTTAAGACCGTACTCCTTAACAGCGTCGTATTCCCCATACCTCTCTCTAAGCTCTAAACCGCTCATCGGGACTAAGCCTATACCCCTCCAAACCGCGTCACCTACGTCAAATACGTCCTCAACCGAGCTCTTAGCAAACAAGTTCCCTTCCCACCTAACTAGCCTCCTATACTCAACAACTACTGAGGGCTTATTATTCCTTAACATTTTAAGAATCTCAGAAACACTCATCAAGACGTCGATGGGTTCAAACCCTGAGATAACTGCAGGTATATTAAATTCCTTAGGGAGGAATTCCCAAGCTGCAGCACCTACGATAGTTGAGACGTGGCCGGGAGCTATGACACCCCTAATAGGTATTAGTCCCTTCCGTCCATAGAGCTCTACAGTAAACCTCATAACTGGTGGGGTAAGCCTCAACGCACTAAGTAACTTGAGGTTTTTCGGGACGTCACCACCTCTCAGGGGTAAGGCATATGAGGGGGCTGTAGTTTCAAAGCCGATACCGAAGAAGGCTGAGTCCCTACCGTAGGACCTCGCATCCTTTATAGCGTCAACGAAACTATAAACAACCTTGACATCACCCCCTAAGGCCTGAGCCTCAAATAAGTTCCTCGGAACTGTGGTGGAGTTACTCGGTAACCTATAAGCATCTCCGAACGTGTAGACCCTAACACCCTCCAAAGAAAGCTTAACTAACTCATCAACGTAAGTATGTGGGGTTATACAGACTGGGCAGCCTGGCCCGGCAACCAACTCAACGGAACCCGGCATCAGAGACCTCAACCCGTAATGTGTTGTGGTCCATTCATGAGTTCCACAGAAGTTCATGACCTTAATACTGCCGCCAAACCTCTCACTCAAGTAACTACCATCCGAACCTATGTTCTTCACTAAAGTCTTAGCAACCTCAGCATTCTCTCTAAAAACCCTCACCACAGCCCTATCTAAATCCATACACCTACCTCAACCAAGTATTAGAGAGGGTTAAATTGATTAAAAACTTGATTAAGTCCGTGCGTTAGTTCATCAACACATCAGCAAATAAAGCGATACTCACAGCCCATCCAACTACTTCAATTGATTGTAGGCGAGCAACGCATGTAAAGCAGTGCCCTTCCACAAGACCTCCTCATCAACATCGAACTTAGGGTGATGATGCGGGTATATTATCCCCTTACCCTCGTTCTTAATACCCAGTATTATGAACGCTCCCTTAACCTTCTGCAGATAGTAGGAGAAGTCCTCAGCCCCCATACTCATAGGTGCTTCCCTCACCTCCCCCAACTTCTTAGCAACGCTTAAGACGAAGTCAGCATGTTCAGCATCATTTATGACTGGGGGGTACGACACGTCAGTAACTTCTAAAGTCCCCACACAATCCCAAGCTAAGGAATAGTGCTTAACTATTGCCTCCATCCTCCTCAGCACCTGATCCCTTAGGCTTAGATCGAATGTCCTAAGGGTCCCATATATCTTAGCTTCGTCCGGAATGACGTTACTTGCATTACTGCCCTCCAACCGAGGGGTTGAAATCACTATAGGTGTGAAGGGATCTACGTTCCTAGAAACCACCTTCTGTAAAGCGTTGTAGATATCTACTGCCGGAGTTGTCGGATCCTTCGTAAGCTCCGGATGAGCTGCATGACCCCCCAAACCCTTAATCCTAATCATAAAGGAAGTAGCTGACGCATTCATAGCTCCCTTCCTAGTAGCGATGACACCGGAAGGTAACTCAGCCCAAACGTGAATACCGTAAATAGCTTTAACATCATCTAAGACGCCCTCACGTATAATTCTCTCAGCACCAGCTCCCCCCTCCTCAGCCGGCTGAAAGATAAGCTTTACAGCCCCCCTAAAAGAATCCCTAAACTTACTTAAAACCTTAGCAGCACCCAACAACATCGCAACGTGAGCGTCATGACCGCAGGCATGCATTTTCCCCGCAACCCTAGACTTGTAGGGGACGTCGCCCTCCTCCTGAATTGGTAACGCATCCATATCAGCCCTCAAAGCTATGACATCCCCCTCCCCCCTCCCCTTAACTAAACCTACAACCCCAGTACCAGCAACTCTAAACGCTTGAACACCCATAGAAGTCAACTCATCTAAAACCAGCTGCGATGTCTTAAACTCCTCATACCTCAACTCAGGGTACATGTGGATTTTTCTTCTCACATCAACTACGTATTCACTTATGGACTTACAGTAATCTACAATTCTACTTTCTAAATAATCAACAGACACGTTAATACCCCACTACAAAAACTAGATGGGATTAATAAACACAACCCCCAAAGCTTTTTGGGGTTATGAAAACCGCACCACTCCATCGCATTACGGCAAGTAAGGAATTTAAGCGTTAATTCCCAAATTAAATGTTCATCAAAGATGAGGGCGCCGTAAGAGAGGAGCTTAAGTAATCTCATGTAAGGTGTGTAGGTATGGATGAAAAGGACTGGGTTTTGAAGACATCGATCGTAAGGGCCATGATCAAGTTAGGACTCCCACTAGGTCTGATGCAGGCACTACACATAGCTTACAACATAACCGATATGTTCTGGTTAGGTAGGCTTGGTAGGGACTCGTTAGCGGCAGTGAACGCCACTTGGCCGGTGGTCTTCTTAATCGTATCTGGATTAGTTGGATTCCTCCAAGCAGGGATTTCATTAGTCTCTCAGTACTGGGGTGCTAAGGAATATAGTTCAGCTATGAACGCTGTAGGGCAGGTCTTCCTAATCATCGTAATCACCGGCCTACCGATAAGTCTAGTAGCTTATACTGCTTTACCATCTGTTTTCGAGGCGTTGGGGGTGCCGGACGAAGTGATTACAGGAGCTGTGATCTATGGGAGGATCTTCTCGTTAGGTATGGTAATCTTCGGGGTAATGGACGCTACAGTATCTATATTTAGCGCTGTCGGGGATACCTTAACACCACTTAAGGTAAGGACTGCAGGTGTGCTCATCAACGTCGCTCTAGACCCTATACTTATCTTCGGCCTAGGTCCTATACCCCCATTAGGGATTGCTGGCGCAGCAATAGCTACTTTAGTCAGCGACCTAATCGCATCACTAATATCCATCCGAATCCTAACCACAGGCATCAGAGGTGAGAAACTTACGGCAACAAACCTAAGGCCGAATAAAGAACTGTTAACGAAGTTAGTTAAGATAGGGCTACCCATATCCATATCATCCATCGGTGAGGCAGGCGGCTTCACCCTACTAACAGCTATAATAAGCATGTTAGGTACAGCTGCCCTAGCCGCTTGGGGCATCGGTGACAGACCTCTAGGACTTCTAGACATCTTCGTAGGAAGCCTACTAACAGCAACCACCACAATAGTCGGGCAGAGCTTAGGTGCAGGAATGCTTGAGAGAGCTAAACAAACCGCAATCAAGTCACTAATCTACAGCTCCTTAATAACCGCAGTAGGTGTTTGCTGCTACGTAATATTCAGATACGAAGTAGTTACGTTATTCAGCCCCTCAGACATCGAAGTCATACAAAATGCTGCGGACTTCCTACTCCTTATGGGTCCTTCAATAGTGTTCTTCGTCATGCTTAGAGCTGCCTTCTCAATCGCCAGCGCATCAGGCCATACGAAAATAGTTATGATTCTAAGCCTGCTGAGGTTATGGGTCTTAAGGAATGCGTTAGCATACCTCTTCGGTCCAGGCCCCTTAGGCATGGGTGTAAGGGGGTTATGGGTAGGTATGGCTATAAGTAACGTAGTTACGGGGACATTAGCTCTGGCATGGATACTCAAAGGAGGTTGGTTAAAGCCCATAATAAGCGACACCTCAGATAGCTATACGCGTTGAGGTAGCTAAGCCATTACTTTATTAGCGCAGTACGGAAATTACATAGGGTAATTCAACCATGAGATATGAAATTAAGTACAGACCTTCATATTCGCTATTAGTCGTTTACCTCGACCCGAATGAGAAGATAGTTGCTGAGGCTGGTTCGATGACCTACATGACCCCAAACATTGAGGTAAGGACGAGGATGAGGGAGAAAAGCATCCTAGATAGCTTAGGGCTAACCATATTAGGGAGGCAGTCCTTCTGGATTAACGAATATGTCGCACGCAATACCCCAGGAGAGGTTGCGTTCGTCTCCGCCCCTATAGGTGATGTAGAGAAGTTAGTTGTGAGGCCAAACCAGGGCTACATAATACAGAAGTCCTCATACATAGCATCCACAGAGAACATAGACCTAGATATTAGGTGGGAGGGCTTCACTAAGGGATTATTCGGCCAAGGCCTATTCATGATCAAAGCGTCCGGAGAGGGTGAGCTATTCATAAACACCTTCGGAGCAATAGACAAGCACGTCCTAAAGCCAGGTGAGTCGTTAATAGTTGATAACTTCCACTTAGTAGCCTTCAGCACCTCCTGCAACTACCGCGTAACTAAGTTTGGAGGCCTTAAGGAAACCATCTTAGGTGGTGAGGGACTAGTAACGAAGATCGAAGGTCCTGGAGAAGTATACATACAGACTAAAAACCTTAGGGAATTCATCGACTGGATCTGGGGCCTCATAGAGCCACGAGTACGTGCGAGGGCTAGGTAATTAAGAACTCATTAAACACTAAACTTTTCCAACCTAAGACCAAAACACCCACAACCCGAAAAGGCGGGTTGGTTATTTAAGAATTACTTACGCACAATAGCCAGTAAAACCCCAACTATAAAACCTAAAGTTACTGGACCGATGGTCATTATACCAAGCAACTGAAGCAACGCAAGTATATGAGGCTGTAATTGCTTAAAGTATTCGTAAAACCCTACAAGGAAGCTCTCAGGTGACGTTCCAATACTCCAAACAGATAAAGCAGCTCCCAAAACCAAGACCACCAACAAAGCTAATAAGTACTTAAACACCTTAGATGAGAAGTACCCCAGAGCTAAACCCATAACGAACTGTATACCCAACACTATTAAGGTTTTAGGATTCCTCAAAGCTTCACCAATAAAGTTAATTAGCTGAGGCTCACCCTGCGGTTGAGCATAAACTACTAACGAATGCAAAAGTAACGTCAAAACGGCAGCCGTAGAAATCACGTACTTAACTGACATACCCTCATACCTCGTTAAACTTGTGTTTGATACTAATAAATGCTTCCCCTAAAAATTTAAATGAAGTGGATGGCTTTCAGAAAAAATTACGTACTTAACTTAATCTCCTGAATCACGCTTAAGTTACCTATACCAAGCACCTTAACTAAGTTAGGGGATATAGTGTAGAGTTCATCACCTACATACGTTGTCCTTAAAGCCCCCTCATGCTCAATTAATTTCTTAACAACCAACACGTCATTCCTGTAAGAGACTGCTAACACCCCCGAAGCATAGCCTCTAACACTAATCGGTATGAAAACAAGTTCATTATCCATGTCTACAGTAACTGCGTGATGGTCTTGATAAGCAATACTCCACGCCTTAGGTATACTTACCTTAGATACCTCGGCCATCTTAGCGGGATTCGATACATCGAATAAGGATATCTTAAGCCCCTCCTCAATACCTACACCCAACAACTTACTGCGCTGTAATGGATGTAAGTACTCACTAAAACCAGGTATTTTGAGGTAACCTAAAACCGCAGGCTTCTCAGGGTTAGAGACGTCAATAGCAAACAAAGGATCTACCTGCCTATATGTAACTAAATAGAACATCGTACCTATTAACCTAGACGCATATATCCTCTCCCCCTCAGCCAAGCCTCTCAAAGCACCTACCACCTTAAGCTCCTTTAGACGCACCGTAAAGACGTTGTTCCCCGTCTCACCTACAGGGACTAAATCAACATACATCCTGGGCTTATATTGCTGCTGCTGAGGTATTTGAGTCAGGGTTACAGTCTTAGTAACGCATCTACTATCGTTACATTCAGTTATTTCGATATATTTCTCACTAGGCATGGGTGGTACTATGACGATGGGTTGATCGTAACGAACCTTAATGACTGAGGAAGTAGATGTTGTAGCCACTATGAAGTGCTCACCTAATTCCTCCATCGAGAACTGATCTAAAACCCTACCGGCAACCTCAAACCTCCCTCTAAAACTAACGTTTATACCCTTGACTGAGAACATGTAGAAATTACTTAACTCACTAAATACCTTACCAGCAAGCGAGTCGGAGACCTTCGTAAGTAAGCTACCTACCTCCTTATAGCTTAAGCTGCTGAAGTACTCAGATATCACATCAACACACTTCATTAAATCACCAATCTCTAAAGACCTACGAACCTCAGACGCAACGTTAGCAGGTAAGTAATTAACTAAAGCACTTACTACAGCATTATATGCCTCCAACACAGAAGGTCCTTCAGCACTCACTAAGTATAGATTATTGGGGGACATGTAGAACCAACTATTATACCCAGTCATAAACGCGTAAGATGTATACGAACCAGTGCTAACGTCTAACGCCATTACTGTAGTGTATGCGGTTGGCTCAACATCGACCTTAGCTATGTTTTCAGCCATAACCGGAACACCGTTAATTAACGGTATAGTAGGCCCGGAAATAGGTAGTGAAGTGATGACGTAGACGTACTTACCGTTCATCCTAGATGTGGAGTACGTCCCAGTGATTGAGAACTTACGCTGCAATACGGGATTATCAACTGATGAAACGTTATATAGATATACTGTTGTGTTAGATGTCCCTGAAGGTATTATGACATTACACCTACACCTCAACCCTAGATCGAGAACTAAAGGATAGACGTTAGGTTTAGTTGTCAACACAACTAACATATCACCATATAGGAAGAGACCGCTTACTTCCTCATCCTTAAACGATACAGTACTTAAGACCTTCCTCTCCTTAACACCTACTAAATTAACTTTATTAAATGAGGTGACAGCCAACACCCTACCATCACACTTCACTATATCTGGCTCATCCACCCCTACTACCTGAACGTTAGTGCCTGGCGTTCTAACGGCTCTCATATCTGCCCCAGCCTTCGCTGACTCAGCGGAAGGGGTTGATGGTGATGGAGGTACTGCAGTAGTAACCAACGCCACACCACCCACCCTTATAGCCCCGAGGGTTAACCACGACGATATTAAATTATTCACTAATGCCTTAGCATTATCTAGGCTAATTAAGTAGTCCGCAACCTCGTCGTAGGACTTAAAAGTCCTTAACTCACCACTCAAAACCTCCCCAACATCAATAGGTCTTGAAACGGGAGAACCCGTCTCCTGCGTTTGAGTAGTGATGGTGGAGGAGCTCCTCCCAACCCTAAATACCGTATCTATTGATATAGGTGTTAGAGCACCTAATAGAAGTGCTATCACCCCTAACACGATAACTACTTTCCTCTCCAAACCGATTTCACCGAATTAAAGTGGAGTTAATTATTAATTACTCTAATCATGAAACAGAGCTGTTCAAACTTAGAACACCATCTAATTTATATCATTCACAACTCAATTCCAAGTTGGGGGTCATATTGGGTGATGCTGAGGACTTAGGTAGAAACGCGATGAGGATTTACTTCAAACTCTTCGAATCCGATACCCCCCTCGGAGTTAGGGAGCTAGCAAGGGATTTAAACCTGCCAGTAAGCACAGTCCACTACAACTTAAGAAGGCTTGAAAGCTTAGGAGTGATAGGTAAGTCAAGCGATGGGTACGTAGTCATTAAACCGATACCTCTGCAGGGATTCCTAACAATTAGAAATAAGTTAATCCCTAAACTAATCATATATTCGGTGTTCTTCCTCGGAGTTGCG
>JANXEN010000011.1 GCA_025058345.1 Sulfolobales archaeon | reverse complement strand
TACCCCGGGAGTACCCCCGGCCTCTCCCGCCCCCTAGCCCGGCAGTATCCTCCCCTTCCTCAGGTTGAGCCTGAGGCTTTGAGGGAGGACTTACCGGGCCGGCTACGGACGCTTTAGGCCCAATAAACATCCCGACCACTCGCAGGGCTGGTATTACCGCGGCGGCTGACACCAGACTTGCCCCCTGCTTATTCCCCCGCCTACTTACAGCGGGGAAAAGCTCCTCTTCGGAGCACTCGGGGTGGCCCCGTCACGGTTTCCCGCATTGCGGAGTTTTCGCGCCTGGTGCGCCCCGTAGGGCCTGGGCCCTTGTCTCAGTGCCCATCTGGGGGCTCCCGCTCTCACGGCCCCTACCCGTTATCGGCTTGGCGGGCCGTTACCCCGCCAACAACCATGATGGGCCGTGGCCCCATCCTCAGGCAGCCCTACAGACATCCCTGTAGGGCCCTTTAGGTGGAGAACCCTTCCAGGCCTCACCACCTATCGGGGATTAGCTCCAGTTTCCCGGAGTTATCCCCGTCCTGAGGGTAGGTTAGCCACGTGTTACTCAGCCGTCCGCCACTCCCCGGTGCTCGAGGAGTACGACTCCCATGGCTTAGCCCCACCCCGATAGCGGTCGGGTCCGGCAGGATCACCCGGAATCGCGGCCGAAAGGCCGCGGGGTTCGGACTTGACTTACGTTGTGGTTCTGGAGTAGGCCCCTGTAAGACCTGAATCTGTCTGAGTTAGCGCTCAGACTTATTCAGGTCCCCATATCATTATTATTTAATGCGCCCTCATACCATCATGCCTGTAGCCGCAGCTGGAGAGCGGCAGTTCACTCACGGAGGGACACTCCGCGTCCAGCCACGCCGCCGGAGTACTGCGGCGCGATGATGGTCAGGTTGAGCGCCGATCAAAAATATTGTTTAGAGGGTTTTTAAGTTGTATAGCACTTAACACTGAGTTAAGACGAATTGACATCAAAACCGTGAATGCTGTTTTTTGTCTAAAGTATAGTGAGGCAGTTTGTATTAAGTAGAGCTTCACTCAGCTGGAGGTATTTAAGCATTTAACTCATCCTCAACAAACCTCGACATTAGGTCTAAAGCCCTACGTCTACTGGACTCAGAGACCTCAACAAGATCTACACCAACTCCTGGAACACCGTATAGTAGGAAATCACCTAAGTTAGCGTAGAGTAAGACAGGCAGGCCGAGGAGGTCTTCCTCACCATCAACTAAAACTAAAACACCATCACGGCCTACACAGTACTTAATAGCGTTTATAGCTTCCTCACTTATACATCCTGGGGGGTTTCTAACCCTCACAACCTCCCTGAAGACGTCCTTAACGCCCTCAGGAACACCTAAATCAACACCCCTTAAAGTCTTACCATCAACTACGCAGACCTTAGGTATGCAGGAAACTTCAACGACACTTCGGCAGACCACATCGCCAACAGCCCAAAGCTTACTGCAATCACCTACAGCCCTGAGGACGGAGTTAGCTACAGACCACCTATCACCGCTTAGTAACGTACCCATAACCCTACGTAACTCACCCCTCAACACCTCAGGAAGCCTGAAAACCCTCACAAACACACCAAATTAAATAAGGTTGTAGTAGGTTATAACTACATAAATACCTATACACATAAACGTAAGGAAGTAACATGAATTACGTTATAGTAGTGCATTTAGAGCCATGCATCTCGCCGTGGATGTTATGCGAGTATAGATACCTATCCCAACTATTTGAAGGGAGGGTCATCTACACAAACGTAAGAAGTGGGAAGGATGTTGAAGTATTGAGAAAGTACGGTAATGTTTATTCGGAGGATTTCACCCAGGTGATAAAGAACCTAGAATTAAGGGATGTAATCATCCTAGACCCTAAGGCAGAAGAGCCGCTTAGAAGGGATGAGTTAATTAAGTCAGATGCCGTAATAATTGGCGGTATTATGGGGGACCACCCACCGAGGGGGAGGACCTCCGAATTAATAACGAATAAAGCCAAACACCTAAAAGCAAGGAACCTCGGCCCTAAGCAATTCACCATAGCTGGGGTAGCATACGTAATTAAGGAGTTGGAAGGGGGGAAGGAACTTAAGGATATACCGGTAAAAGAAGGTATTGAGGTAAGGGCTGAGGTAAAAGGAATAGAAGTCGTGGTAGAGTTACCCTACGCGTTTCCAGTAAAGGACGGGCAGCCAGTACTTCCTAAAGACTACGTAGACACCATAATCAGGAGGTCCCAAACATTTGAAGAGAATCCATGTGCAGTGGATTGAGAGGATTTAAATGCTGATCCTTAAATCAGATACCGAACTGGAGCGTAAGGTTAAGGAATTAATGGATGGGAAAGTAAGCATAGTCTGTATAGGGAATGAGTTAAGAGGTGATGATTCCGTAGGAATCCACATCTGCAAAGAACTCAGCAAACATGGGGTTAGGAATCAATCAGAATGCGGGGACGACTTCATAACATGTATTTACGACGTAGTCACCGCGGATAAGCCATCAACACTCCTACTAATAGATGCTGTAGACCTAGCGGTTGAGCCTGGAAGCACAGTAATTGCAGACTTAGATGAGGTTGAGGAGTTCCTAACCCCGCTATCGACACATGCAATACCACTTACCACTGCAGTAGAGCTTGTGAAGGCAGTAACTAAACATGAATTCAGGGCATTAGTTCTTGGGATACAGGTATTAAGCACGCTGCCTAACCAAACCCTAAGCAGTGACTTAGTGAAGGCAGTGGATAATGTGGTTAAAGCCATCACGAAGGTGGTTAACGCTTAAAGCTTAGTTGTAAATCCCTCGAAGCCCCTAACCTTTAAAGGCTTACGGACCATACGCGTACCGCAAACGGGGCATAAGCCGCTTGAACCTCCCCTAAAGCCGCAGCCCTCACAAACCCAGATATATTTTACTACCCTCTCAATAACCTTCCTCTTAACCCCTAGCAGGTAGAGATTCAGATAAGCCGCAACGTTCTGTATGGAGTAATCATCGCTAACCACGACTACCGAGCAACCCTCCCTCATGTACTTAATCATCAAAGCAACTAAGCTTAAGTCAGCCTTAGAAAGCCTGCTTAACTCCCCTAAATCAACAGCAACCTTCAAGGCCTCATCAATGAGGGCCTCCCCAACCTCAACAACGTCTAACTTACCGGCACTTAAGGATAGCTCCAAAGATTCCCTACTTACCTCATCCTTAACCTCCTCCATGACCTCAGGCGTTGTAACTACCTTAACGTTAGGCGGCAGCATGAGTTGGTAGGAAGCGAATAAGGCAGCAGCATCAAGTACGTAGGCAACACATCCAGCAGACTCAGAGCTCATACATAAGCCTCTGGAACAACCTGTCGAACCCGCACTTACTGAATCTAACGAACTTAGCTGGGACTGAAGCCCTCCTAAAAGCTAAGGAATCTCCAGCCTTAACCTTACCGACGTAATTACCGTCAGCTATAACGTCGACATCGTAGGACTCCTTAACGACCTCAACAACTACCTCTGAAGTAGGGGAAAGAACTAAAGGCCTAACGCCTAAAGATAGAGGAGCTAAAGGAGTTAAGATGAAGGCATCTAAATCAGGATCCACTAACGGGCCTCCCACAGATAGGTTGTACGCGGTTGACCCAGTAGTCGTGGATACAATGACCCCATCGGAAAGAACTTCGTAAATCAGTTCCGGACTCCCTAAACACGACTTAAAGACCTTAAAGTGAGCTACCTTAGACCTAAATAAGCCGGAAGTCGTTAAGACGTACTCGTTGAGGGCGTAGGGTAGCTTAACACCACCTAAATAGCTCTCCAACCTCATGTACTCCCTAACTACGAAGTCACCCCTAACTAACTTACTGAAAGCCTCCTTAAAGCCTTCAGGACTTACATCACATAAAAACCCCCTCTTACCGCTCTTAATCGTTATTAACGGAACCACACCGTCGCCTAATCCCTGAAGGGTTGTTAAGACAGTGCCGTCACCACCTACAACAACGATGTAGTCAACTGAGGTACTCCCTAACCTAAATCCCCTAAAGCCACGGCCGACGAAACTTAATAAACGCTCATCTACGAACACCTCAATACCTAAAGAGATGCAGTAATTAATAACCTCCCTCGCAATCCTAATGGCTCTCTCATCATCTAACTTAGCAACTAAGCCTAACTTCAGCACCAATCACCTTTAACTACATTCCAATTAATTCGAAATTTAAGAGATTATGAAAATTACTACAATCGCTTAGAAGTAAATAAAGCGGATATGTAAACTATCTAAATGGTGAAGGATTCAACCACAGCCGTAGGTTGTGTCAGAGATGATGGGTGTGGCGGGAATCACGGATTTAGGGATATGGGATGAGGTGGGGGAGAGTCAGAGGCTATAAGGATTTGTTAAGGGAGGCTATACCGGAGGATGTGTTGAAACTCATACCGCGCTCCTACGACATAGTAGGTGATGTGGCTTTGATAAACCTTCCTAAGGAACTACTTACTTACGGTAAGGCAGTTGGTGAGGCGATACTGAAGGTAAATAAGAACTTAAGGGCGGTCTACGCTGTGGGAATGACTGTAGGGGACTTCAGGGTTAGGGAACTCACACACCTAGCCGGTGAGGATAAACCAGTAACTATACATAAGGAATACGGCATAAGGATATGCGTAGACCTAAGAAACGCTTACTACAACCCATCACTAGCTGAAGAACGTCGGAGGGTTGCGAACGAGGTCCATGACGGGGAGTTAATCCTAGACCTATTTGCTGGTGTAGGGCCCTTCACCCTCCACATAGCGTGCACTAAGAAAGCGTCAGTACTTGCAAATGACTTAAACCCACACGCAGTCGTATGTCTACGTAAGTCTTTAGAGATGTGCGGTAAGGCGATTAAGGGAATAGTGAACGTGGTGAACGGTGATGCGGCAGAAGTGCTAAACATGTTACGGGATGAAACCTTCGATAAGGCGATACTAAACCTACCGCATAAGTCACTCCAATACGTATTAGATACGTATAGGGTGGTGAAGGTGGGGGGAACTATCTACACCTATGTATTAGCACTAAAGGAGTCTGAGGCAGTTACTGGTGTAGAAAATGCGTTATCAGGGGTGAAACACCTCGTAAGCAACGTATCTAGAGTGATTGACTACGCCCCACGTAAATACATATACAGGGTTAAGGTAATTAAGAACTGATGAGTAAATGAACGTTTATAAGTTAATGAACTCATAAAAAATCGATGAAGAACCGAAGACATGTGCCGGGGTGGCCGAGCGGCCTAAGGCGGTGGGCTCGAGTCCAGCAACAGATAGAGACCCACTACCCCTCTCGGGGTACGCGGGTTCGAATCCCGCCCCCGGCGCCTACCCAAGCTCGACAACCTGAGGATCCAGGATGTTTAAACGGTCGTTAAGAGTTATAAGGATTTTCGACCCGTGGAGGTCAAGACTGTGTACATGCCCCATGAAGTTTAACCTAAACCCCTACACCGGCTGCTCCCACGGCTGCATCTACTGCTACGCAAGGACTTACATAAAGGACTTCAACAAACCTAGAGTTAAGTTAAGATTACTTCAGAATATCGACTCCGACTTAAGTAAAATACCTAAGGGGTCCCTAATATCTATGAGCAATAGCAGCGACCCATACACACCTCCAGAAGATAAGTTAGGATCAACTAGAGAAGCCTTAAGGAGGATTTTAAACGGCGGTTATCGAGTGCTGATAATAACGAAGTCAGATCTAGTTGTGAGGGATTCCGACCTCCTAAAGAGAGGTAATTCGGTAGTGTCAATAACTGTGACAACCCTAGATGATGAGGTTTCAAAGAAATTAGAGCCTAACGCACCCACACCCACTAAGCGGCTTAAAGCCTTAGAGAACTTAAGGAGGGAAGGTATCGCAGCCACTGCAAGGATCGACCCCATAATACCTTACGTAAATGATGACGTCGAAATGCTTAAGGAATTAATAAATAAGTTAGCTGATGCGGGGGTTATGCAGGTAACAGCATCTACCCTAAAGGTTAAAGCAGATATATTGAGGAGGGTCTGCAACGCGTTCCCCGAAGCCGCTGGAAAGTTAAGAGCATTATACGCTGATGGGGAGGAACTAGGTAACTACATCTACCTCCCCAGAAACTATAGGCTTAAGTACTTAACGACAGTTATGAATTTATGCTACGTGAGGGGACTGCCGTTCACTACATGTAGGGAGGCGTTAAGGATAGCAACTCCTGGAATAGGGTGCGATGGGAGTACCTTCATAAACATGCCGAATAACATTTAAATAAAAAAGTAAAAACTTCTAAGGGGGCCGGTAGCTCAGCTGGAAGAGCGCTGCCCTCGCACGGCAGAGGTCCCGGGTTCAAATCCCGGCCGGTCCACCAAACAATCAACAATTGGCGGAAATAACCCAGTAAACGCTAAATAAAGTTATGAAAAACGTTTAGTGAAAAGAGGGTGGTTTTAACTTAAGTTGTGACTCCATCACTTAGGTTGAGTACTTAAAGCCTCAATAATTGCTTGACAGAACTCTGGAAGGTCGTCAGGAACCCTAGAAGTTATTAGATTCCCATCCCTAACCACCGGTACATCCTCATACGTCGCCCCAGAATTAACGATGTCATCCTTAATAGCCACCACTCCAGTAACTTTCCTACCTTTAGTAATTCCAGCAGATATTAAGACCCAAGGACCGTGGCATATTGATGCGACGACCTTACCCTTCTGGTAGGCATCCCTAACGAAGCTCAGTACTTCGGGGAACCTCCTTAGGTAATCAGGGGAGAATCCCCCAGGAATGATTACGGCATCCACTTCATCTAGGTTGACGTCCTTAACGGACTCCTTGATTACGTGCCTCTCACCCTCCCTAAACACCATTAGAGGTACTGGAGTTCCGAACCTACCTGTAACCGGTTTACTAGGATCTGCAGGTCTTGGGTGGTGGCCTACCTTCATAGCAACTATGATGGCTTCAGCGCCCTCCTCACTTAAGCGGATAAACGGGTATAGAAGCTCTACATCCTCGAACTCATTAGCAATTAGGAACACTACCTTCTTACCCCTCAACTTAGTTCCAGGACCAACTCGCCTAACTAGGGATACCATAACACCAACCACTAAAATAATCCGTGAGGGGATAATATATGTAGTATCTACATAAACGTGTAAATAACCCATGAAACGTTATTTAAGTAGTTGGTAATTAATTAGAGGTTGAAGGTATGGAGGGAGCTAAACTTCTAACGATCATCATATCAACCTTAATTGCGGCCTCATCACCGACAGTCATTGAAAGCTACAGCCCCCTCTACTCTGGAGATGGTTGGGAACTAGACGTCCTGTGTGAAGCCTACAACGTAGTTGATGGCGATACGTTCGACTGCTTCCCCATAGGTAGGGTAAGGCTAGCTGATATAAACGCACCTGAATTAAACACTACAGAAGGTGTGAGGTCTAAGCAGGCTTTGAAGGACCTAATTAACCAGTACGGACCTAAGGTATATGTAGATGTAGACGACATATACGTCAAGGATGCCTACAATAGATTAGTAGCGGTTGCGTACTTACGAATAAACGATACACACGTATTAAACGTTAATAAATGGCTCCTCGAAAACGGATATGCTGAATTACTTGACCACCGTAACGAGTTCAACCCATCAGGATGGGTGCTATATAGCTACTACCCCCTAAGGCTTGAGGGCTTAACACCTGCAACGATTACTGTAAAGGAGATAACTACAGTGACATCAATAGTTACGACCACGAAAACAATCCATGAGACGCTCACCGCAACTACCACATTTACTGAAACACGTACTTTTACGCACTACCAAATAGAAACAACTACGAAGGTAGTTACTACGGCAATTACAGAGAGGGTTGAAGATGAGAGAGTATTTACTTACGTGGGAATTGCAGCCCTGGCGACAGCGGTGTTGGTTTTAACGGTAACTAGAATTAAGAGGTAATTCAAGTAAACGTAGTTACCTCACTGAAGTACAGAGCCAACATCACCCCCAACTTTATACCCCCTCAACCTCCCTAACCTCTCTCTAAACTCTACACTCCTCAAAACATTGATGAACTCCTGAACTACAGCTTTACCGTAGCTCGCGGAATTAATTACGAAGTCATAGTGCTCCTCACGTAGTGGGATGAAGTCAAGTCCGTAAAGATCGGCTGCGTACTCAATCCCAATACCTACATCTGCCCTTCCCTGAGCCACTGCAGCAGCCACCGCTGTATGTGTCTTAGCCTCTAAGGAGTAGCCCTTAATCCTTGCAGACACTTCCTGAAAACTCACCCCAGAACTCTTAGCTAAGTCCTTAAGAAGCATGTCAAGTAAAGTCCGCGTTCCTGACCCCCTATTCCTGTTGATGAAGACTACATCACCTCTGAGGAGGTCTTCAACACCTACAACCCTCTTAGGGTTACCGCGCTGAACTATTAAACCCACCCTCCTCGAGTATCCTCTAATTAGTATAGCCTTACCAGACAGGCCTAACTTATCTATGAATGATACGTTGTACTTGTTTGTCTCCTCATCAAGTAAGTGGGTGCCAGCTATATCACAACCACCCTTACCCACAGCAATTAAGCCTGCTAAGGAACCGACGTTAACGACCTTAGCGCTGGGTCTCGGCTTAATGAGGCTTAAGGCTATGTTGACCCCGTAATCGTGACTCCCAATCACAACTAGGTCTGAAGACCTAACATCACCGCTCAATAAGTAAGTCTCCACACGCTCCCCCTCGCTTAGGAACCCAACGTTCTCAGGCACCCTAATGAAGCCGTCAGCCACCGTAAATACAGATATCGAGCCTGAGGCTGTAGGTATCGGATATGAGATAAGTTCACCTCCCCTAGAGATCAAGATGACTGGAATTAAATGCTCCTTACCCTTACCACCTACAACCCTATCAGCAAGCACTGAAGAAACCTTACGTTCAGCCACAACGTCTAGACCCATAATCTTAAGGAGTAATGGCCTCACAACCAAGTTAAATACCATAGCAGCAGATAGTGGGAAGCCGGGTAAGCCTACCACCAACTTACCGTTAACAACAGCGAAGACCGTGGGCTTACCTGGCTTAACCTTAACACCGTGGATCACAACACCAGGGGTCCCTAACTCGTCAAGAACCCTGTATGTGATGTCTGTAGGCCCAGCCGAAGTCCCACCACTAGTAATCACCACGTCATTCTCGCTTAACGCCTTAGAAAGGGCGTTAAACACTGAACTGTAATCATCCCCCACCACACCGTAAATCACCGGCTCTATGTGGATCTCCCTAAGGAGAGCCGATATCGAATAAGTGTTGACGTCGAAAACCTCACCATACCTTAAAGACTCACCAGGACCCCTTAACTCAGAACCTATGGAGAGCAAACCAACCTTAGGCCTCTTAAAAACCGCTACCTCCCTCAACCCAAGCGCAGAGATCAACGCAACCTCCCTAGGAGTAAGTAAGGTACCCCTACTAAGTATTAAATCCCCCCTCAACACATCACTCCCTGCAAAGGCGATGTTCTCACCTGGAGCTGCGGGCCTATATACGTAGACATCATCACCAACCCTCCTACAGTACTCAACCATAACTACAGCATCAGCCCCTCGAGGAACGACAGCACCAGTATCAACCTCAACAGCCTCACCGAACCTAACCTCAGATAGGAAGGGCTCACCAATCCTAGAATACCCCACAACCCTCAACCTAACAGGACTATCCTCCTCAGCCCCCACAACACCACCGCAAACAACCGCAAAACCATCAACCTCAGACCTATCGAAAGGAGGAACATCAACAGGGGCAAAAACATCAACAGCTAAAACCCTCCACAAAGCATCCCCCAACCCAACAACCTCAACACCTAAAGGCTCTAAACGATAATACCCACCCAAAACACTAAAAACATCACCAACAGAAACCAACGTATGAAACACCCTAACCAACACACCGCACCAAACAAAAATACCCAAACAAATTAAAAACACCTAAACGAAAACATAAATTTAAGAAATCCAAACAAAAGATCATATAATGTAGTGCGGGGGTGCCCGAGCTAGGTCAAAGGGGTCGGGCTGAGGCCCCGATGGTGTAGGCCTGCGTGGGTTCGAATCCCACCCCCCGCACCATAAATTCACAAATTAGTTAACTACGTACGTTAGTTGTTGTTTGTGAAATTCCTTCAGACTATTTCCAACCAGTTCCTAGTTGACCTGGTTCTGAATCTCGCAAGTTTGAAGCGACCTTACATTTTCCCTAACGGACTGATGTACTCTGTGGTTATTCATCAGCAAGCACAACACTCCTCAACTAGCTATAACCTCACTCCTATATAGGTAACATAATACAATGCCAAACGCATCTGTTAATTTATTAGACTTTGTAAAAGTTTAATTTAGTTACTGCCTTTATGGCACTGTTTATTGGTGATGTGTTCTGCCTTAAGTTAATTGTGTGTTGGGGTGATTTATTTGTTGATTAAGTGTGGTGTTACGGAGTTATTAGTCCGTATTGTTGGTTATTATTGGTGTTGTGGTCTTGAAATCTGTTAGGGTGGTTAACGTTAATGATGTTGAGGCTGTAGTGCCTTTGATGTGTGATGTTGGTGGGTTTAGGGTTAAGAGGTTAATAACTAAACGTAGGGAGGGTTCTGATAAGTTAACTCTTGGTTTATGCTTCATAGAGCCTAATGCGAGGGGGTATAGGTGGACTTTCAAGGATAGGGATGAGGTGTACTATGTGTTGAGGGGGAATGTGAGGCTTAAATGGGGTGAGTCCTCTGCGGTGCTTAAAGAGGGTGATGCTGTTTACTTACCTGCTGGGTATGAGTATGAGTTAGATAACCTAACAAATGAAGCTGCAACTATAGTTTACGTTATTACTCCACCGGTGGAGTGAGCGGGTATCAGCTCTAGCTACTCACCCAACTAATCTCTTTTTTATGTAAAGTTCCTTAATTGATGGTCGATAGGGTTTATTGCGAGATATAGGTAAGGTATTACTCAATGATGAAAGACTTATTAATTCATACCTTATATCTATACCTGACTCAACATCTAGAGGTTTTGTCCTTGGCTGGGATTGCGGTTATGGTTTTAGGTCTTGCTGTACTGTCATTACTGTCAGGTATGCTTGGATTAGGTGTCGCTTTTGCTGCGATACCTTTTCTAAGCCTCTTCCTTACTGACCTCGTTCGTGAGGTTCAACCACTTGCGTTATTGCTGAACGGTTTTACAGCCTTCTTCTCAGCGTTGGGGTTTTCGAGGAGTGGGTTTGTGGATTGGAGGAAGGCTTTGCTGCTGGCTTTAGTTACTGCCTCATCATCACCTGCAGGCTCTCTCCTTGTGATGTACGTACCGCAACTATATGTGTGGATTGCTTACTTCATAGCTGTACTATATCTAGCCTACAGGCTGTTTAGACCTATCAAAACTAAGTCTGGGCAGGAGAGATACGTAACTGTATTACTTTTAGCAGTCCCGATATCTTTCCTATCAGGCTTTCTGGGGGTTGGTCCAGGCTTCTTGTTAATGCCTACTTTAATGTTAGCTGGGTTTGAGCCTAAGAAGGCTGCAGGCATTAATGCTGTAGCTGTATGTCCTCCCTCGTTCACGGCACTAATACCTAGATTAAGTAGCATAACGTTTGAATTACCTACAGCGGCTGCATTACTGGCGGCAAGTACTGCAGCTTCATACATAGGGGCTAGAGTAACGTCTAAATACATACCGAGTACGACTTTAAAGAAGTTGTTCGTACTGCTTATATTGGCTATGACCTCATACAGGCTTACAACGCTGATATACCTCCCACACTGAACCTTAATGTGGGTTACACATCAATAACTAAAGCAGCATGTGCGGAGAACATTTAAGGAACGAACGTTCCGTAGAGATCTAAATAAAGACCGTTTCACAATTACTTAGTTGGTGGTGTATGAGATGCAAAACGTAAGAAGGTACTTCACCTCATTAACGATCTTAGCCTTACTTACCATATCCTTAGTGCCGACCGCGGCGTTGCTACAACCACTACAAGCCCAACCTACAGGGTATGTAGGAAGTAGAAACGAAACCTCTAAAGAGGTACTGTATTCTAAGGCATTAGTACTCAACACGTCTTTAGTGAGGGTCTTAAGTATCAACATAACTGACGAAGTTAGGGCTAAGGTAAATGAATTAATTGCAGTGAATTTAAGTGAGCTCCCTGAAGATAGACTCCGTGACTGGGTCCGTAACGCCTCACACCTACTATCTAACATATCTAGTGAGGTTAAGGAAGGGAAGGCATTTAAAGTAGGTATAGTTCTGGAGAGGTATTTAAATGGGTTAAGGAACGCCCTAGAGAATAGGGCTAGAACTCTAGCGCGGCACTACCAAATCACTGTAAACGTTGATGAAATAGTCTCCAACTCGTCAAGGGCAAGAGACGTAAATCAAGTGATTAAAACCTATAAAGAATTTGCTAAGGAAGTGGAGGAGAAGAACAGCTGGCGGTTTAAGGAAGCTATTGAAGAATTAGCGCAAGCTAGAACTAAAGCACTCATCAAGGGCAATGCAAGCATCTTAGTTGGGGCGGACAAAGAGCTTGAGAAAGCTGAAGCAGCACTTGAGAAGACCTTAGAAAGACTTAAAGCTGTAAACGCCTCCCAAAAAGCTGTTGAAAGCGTTGAGGAGGCTTTGAATAGAGTTAGGGGTGCTAGGGATTTATTACAAGAAGTTGCTGACGAAGTTGGTAAAGAAAAGGTAACTAAGCCCGAAAGAGTTAAGGAAATCGTTACCGGCGCTGTGGAGTTGATGGTAAGTAAAGTTAATCAAACATTGAACGAGCTACTTGAGGAGTTAGAGACGCTTAAGGAGGAAGCCGTTAAGAGAAACTTAACTAAAGTAGTAAATAACATCGACGAGCTCATAACTTCGGTAGGAGACCTCAGGAATAGAATTAAAGACATATCAGCCGAAAACATCTACGGAATCCTAGATGAGGTAGTTAAGATAAAGATATTGACGAAACGAATAGAAGAACAGATCAAGGACATCATTAAAGACGTCGTTAAGGAGGATAACGAAAGGGTTAAGGAATTAGCTGAGGTGAAAATCAACAACGCTGAAGCACTCCTAAATACAGTTAAGGAACTCCGCGGGAAAGTAAATGAGTTAAATCAATGTAATGAAGGCTCCGCAAAACCATCCACACCGGTATGTAGGGTAAACGTAACGAAACTTCTAATAAACATCGACGAGAAGATCTCAGATGCAGAGAAACTCATCGAAACAGCTAAACAACTCTATAAGGAGGGTAACTACGTAAAAGCTCTAACAAATGCGGTGAAGGCTTTAGGGATATTAAACGCTGCTAAATCACAGCTCGAAGCGCTACTAAAGCTCTTAACATCGACGCCGAAAGCTCAGGAAGTAGTGCCTATACCCCCTAAAACTCCTTAAGTAAGTTTAGTCAATATAACTAGAGGTGCGATAATAATTAAGGCTAAGGTGATGGAGGTTTAACGAAGTGAGGTTAAATCCAGAGTTAATTATTTTAGCAACTCTCCCCGTATTCCTAATAGCATTTCACCCAATTACGACCTCAGCACAAATAACCGCACTCAACATATACATCGACAATTACGGAGTTACCTACGTAACACAATACGTGAACATAACTCAAGGAATCAACAGCTTAGAAATCCCTATGAGGTTTATAGAAGGTACCATCAACATATCATGCGACGGCATACTACTACCATGGATACGTGCTGATGTAGAAGAACTTCTCATAACAAGCAATGAATCATGTACAGCAACCGTAACATATATAGCAGATGTAGATATTGTAGGGGGGATATTCACCTTAAACATAAGTAATGAGTCAATAGTTAAGATGGTAATTGAGGATAGGGTACTACTTCTAAGCGTTCCTGAAAACCTACTATCAGCTATGAAAGAAGGTAATAGGACTGCAATGACGTTTAAAGCCCCTGCAACACTGAACTATACGATAATAGAGCCACAAAACATGACATCACCAACCACTAAGACAGAGCCTCCCACACAAACAACACAGGCAGCAGCACAACCCCTACAACTACCGATCATAATACTACTCATAGCGATTACAGCCATCACACTAATCCTTATAGCTATTAAAAAGAAGTGAGATTTCAATCAAACCTTTTTAAATAACTACACGTAAACCAAAACCTCTAATGCTCTAAACACTTCATGTTAAATTCAATTACCTAATTTACAAAGCAATTAATTCTGATAAACATTCAATAATCCCTTTATATTTACGTATAAGCTCAGCTTAGGCCTTACTTCACCCTAAAGCTTAGACTAGACTTAAGGTGTTATCTGCCTTATATATCTGATTAATATGTTCAGCGATAGGTAGCTACAGTCGTTCGACTAACTACCTCAGAGTGCAGTAACGTAAACCTCGATAAAATCTGTATTGAAGTGAAAATCGGTGCTAAACGAGTGGTTCTAAACTTAATTTATACTGCTAGATATGTAAAGTGAGTGGTAAGGGTAACGGTAGAGTAAACCACCACGTGCTCTGGGCTGGATTTAGGTAAGGGGTATGAGTAGACTTAACTACGACTTACAACTAATTGATGCGTTGAGGAGAGTGTATGGTGATAGTACTCAGTGCTTCTTAGAGAGTTTAGATAAACCTCCATCAAGATATTACGTTAGGGTTAATACCTTAAGGACTTCAGCTGAGTACATCATAAGTAAGTTACGGGGTAGGGGGATTGAGGTGTATAGAGATGAGTTCTTGAAAGAGGCTATATACTTCCCTGTTAAGGGTCCTTACGGAATTCCCCCCACCGGTAAGTTCGTAGTAGCTGATAAGAAAGCAGCTGAATCAGTCATGCTTGGATCCGACCTATACGTACCTGGGGTTATGGGGGGAGACTTTAGGAAAGGCGATGAGGTGAACGTAGTTACCCCGTTTAAGGAAGTAGTAGCCTACGGTATTGCGGAGATTAACTCAAGCGATATAGGTAGGGTAGGTAGGGGTATCGCCGTTAAAGTCCTTAAGTCCATGTATGAGGTTGTTAAGATTAGGGAATTACCTGAGTTTATGGAAGGGTTAATATACCCTCAATCACTCCCTTCCATGATTGTAGGTAATTTAGTAAGTCCTAAGGGAGGTGAGGTAGTTGTGGATATGTGCGCAGCTCCAGGAGGTAAGACAGGCCATCTAGTAGAGCTGTCGTTACGTAAGGCCTCAATATATGCGTTCGACCACTCTAAGAAGAAAGTAGATCAGATGGTTGAAGAACTCAGTAGGTTAGGGCATGCAGGCAGCGTAAGAGTTTTTAAAGCAGATAGTAGGTACCTACACTTAGACTTCAGCTGGTTGAGGGCTGATAAAGTCGTTGTCGACCCCCCATGCAGCGCCTTAGGCGTAGTGCCCAAGCTCTATGACTCGAAACACTACAGCGATATCAAGGTGCTGTCTAACTACCAATTCCAATTCCTCAAAACCGCCGCTAAGATCGTTAGGGATGGGGGCCTCATTACATACTCAACATGTACCGTAACCATAGAGGAATGTGAGGAAGTCGTTGAAAGGGCCGTTAAGGAGCTGGGTTTGAAGGTAGTTGAGCCTGAATTCAGGTTAGGGAGTATTGGAATTACCTCAGCTCCTTGGGGTGCTTACTTAATGAGGTTCCATCCACACATCCACAGGACCCCTGGTTACTTCATAGCTCTACTTAAGAGGAATAGCTAAATCTATATCTGGCAGCCTTCCTCAACCTATTCATTATAGCTAACCCCAACCCAACCTCGTTAAACCCCTCGACAATTACCGCATCAACCCCTAAGGTGTCGGAGAGCCTTAACACGTCGAATAGGTTATGGGCGACTTCAAATAAGTTACTCCTCGACCCTAATGTGAGGACTTCAAAACCTCTAACCCTGTAGTGGTTAGATGTCTCAGAGCTGGCTATAATGCCTACCTTCAAACCCTTACGCATCAATTCGTTGGCGTGACTTAATACAGCAGTAACTAAGAAGTTCAGGTCACTATAATCGCTTAACTCAACCAACAGTAAAGACGTATTTGGTGAGTAATGCCTATACTTAGTGCCAGGACTTAAAGGAGTCTCAGACTCAGCTAAGCCCCTAGCGAAGGGAGGGACCTCTATCTCCCTACCAAGAACCTTAATTAAATCCTCGACAGCTATAGGACCTGGACGCAGTAATTTGGGGGGTTCTGAAGTGACGTCAATTATCGTAGACTCTACACCGAAGAACGTCTCACCACCATCAACTATTACATCAACAGATCCCATTAAGTCATCAATCACGTGTTTAGCGTTAGTGGGTGATGGCCTACCGGATAAGTTAGCGCTGGGTGCCGCTATAGGCTTACCTAAAGCAGTGATTAAAGCTAAAGCTATGGGGTGGCCTGGACATCTAACAGCTACTGTTGGTAACCCTGCAGTCACCTCCTTAGGGACCTTAGTGGATTTCTTCAGCACTAGAGTTAGGGGGCCTGGCCATGCGAATTCCATGAACCTATAAGCGATTTCAGGAACATCAACAACTAACTCGTTAAGCATCTCTTTAGAGTCGACATGCATTATTAGTGGATTGTCTGGAGGTCTACCTTTAATCCTAAATATCTTAAGAACCGCCTCCTGGTTAAAGCCGTCAGCACCTAACCCATACACCGTTTCTGTAGGGAACGCGCATAACCCACCAGATCGCAAAACATCCGCTACCTCATCAATTACTTCCTTACGCGGCCTTAAGGCATTAACGACTACTACCTTAGTCATCTGCGTGTCCTTCATTAACGACACCTCAAACCGGTTTATAATTCTTACATTAACGATGGTGGAAATATCATAGCGTTAATAGGCATAAATATAAGGGTGTAAGCGCTAATCCAATTAGATGATGTGAAGCGTCCTTACTGAATTAAGTGATGTGTACGAATCCCTCTGACATTTAAGGTGGTGCCAACATGTTAGAAAACTTAAATCATATGAAAATGATTAGGTTGCATTCATTTAGCGGTTAAGTTCGATTAGTTGAAACTCCTCCAGTGTTAGAAGTCAGGTACGTCAACATACTCATACACCTTATCTATAGCCTTTTCGTGCTTCGCCCTATGTTCTGTTAGGAACTTCACCAGCATCTCGCAGGCCCTTAACTTACACTCACCACATAACACCTTACCAGTCCTACATTCTTGGTAAACCTTACTTAGCTCCGCATCATCCGGTATGAAGTGATATGCGTAGAATTCGTAAACCACACATTTCTCAGGCTCACCTCCAAGCCTCCTTTGCTCCTCAGCAGTAGCCCTACCGCCTGTAAATGCTCTCATCAACTTCTGAGATGCTGTCAGTGGGTCATCATCAAGTGATATATAGCTCTCAGGCCTTGATGAGCTCATCTTACCCCCATCTAATCCGGACATAAATCTATGGTACGTTGATGCAGGCGGCTTAAGCCCTAACTCACCTTCAAATCTCTGAGCTACATCCCTGGTTAACCTCAGATGCGGGTCTTGGTCAGGCCCTACAGGCACTAAAACATCCCTAAAGCCGCCGAAATCCTTAATCTGGGGGTGAAGTATGTCTGCAATTTGAGTTATGACCGACATTACCTTACCTACCTCTAAATCCTCCCCATAAGCAGCCCTTAACTCAGCTAAGGACAGCTTCCTCGAAATCATTTGGATAAGCCTGTAGTACTTAGGGCTGTAGTTAGATTGGAAGTAGAGGTGTAGGTTAGACTTCGT
Source organism: Sulfolobales archaeon (assembly GCA_025058345.1). Taxonomy (GTDB): domain Archaea; phylum Thermoproteota; class Thermoprotei_A; order Sulfolobales; family NBVN01; genus DTCV01. Next base: position 7,615 of record JANXEN010000011.1, on the reverse strand, counting down.
AAGTCCTAAAGCTATGTAGTTAGCTACGTAGTCATTCAGCGCTATATCCACGGCCTCCTTCCTACCTATCCTCCTAACTGAGTACGCCTCAATATCAGCTACGATTAAGAATATCTCAGCACCTAACCTCTGGTAGTAGATTATTTGATCTATAAGCATCTTATGGCCGAAGTGCATCTTACCGCTCGGCATTAACCCAGTTACGATTGCGAACCGCTCACCGCTCTTTAAGGCATTCACTACGTTGTTGAAGTCCCTATGACCGAATATAACACCCCTAACCATCAGAGGATGCGGTACTGCCACAGTCTTAAATTCATCTACTACCTCAGCAAATGGCCTTATTCCAAAGTACTGGAATAGCTTCTCGTACTCCTTAATCATTACGTGAGACCAAGGATCTATCCTGAACTCCACAATAGGTATCGCCTGAAATATGACTTAACAACATATCTTTATAAGGTTTCATCAACATTTAATTAACGAGGTTGTGTTTTGAAGGACTTCCCTAGAGTTAGTTTAGGGATTAAATTAATTGATGAGGGCTTAGAGGGAGGTATACCTAAGGGTAATTGGGTTGTGGTTACAGGGGAGCCTGGGACTGGGAAGTCAATACTCTGCATGCACTACGCGTATGCGGGCCTAATCGCTGGTGACCCAGTCATTTACGTAACCACTGAGGCCGAATTTAGGGATGTAGTTAGGCAGGCAAGGCAATTCAACATGGACCTCGAGGGATTCAGCCACTATTACTTAGGGGATGAAAAACCTGGAAAGACCCCTCAGTTAGTAATCATAGATATATTCAGCCTGCTTAAAACCGCTAAACAGTTAAGCGCTGAGGCGGAGGAAATCGAGAGGAAGAGGAGATATGCAGCGCTAGACATCGAAACTTTAATAGCTGCAGTCAACGAAGCCTACAGAGTCCTAGGACTCACTGATGAAAGGCATAAATCACCCCTAAGGCATGTGAGGCTGATCGTAGACAGCATATCGGCTTTCTGGGCAGATAAGCCAGCTATGGCTAGAAAATACTCGTACCAGTTTAAAATCGCTACCCACAGGGAGAACGTAACAGCACTACTCGTAAGTCAATACGCTATGACCACAAAATCAGTGACCGAGGACTCAAGAATAGTGGTTAAGGACCTAAACAGGGTTTCTGAAGTAACTATCGGCGAGCTCTTCGGAAACCTACTTAAATCTAAGGGAACCGCACTACGGGTTAAGGACTGCGATATAATCCACGTAGATCATCTACAAACACCCTCACTAGACCCCGAAGCCCTTACGCTAAGGTGGTGTAGAGCGTACTCAATAATTAGACACATATGCAGTAAACCAATATATGAGGTAACCCTAGACAGCGGTAAAAGGTTAAAACTAACTAACGACCACACACTCTACACCTTAAGAAATGATGGGGTAGAACCTGTTAAGACCTACGAGTTAAGACAGGGGGAGCAAATCATATCAACAAGTAACGAAGCACTAACTGAACTACTTAGCTGTCGAAACAATGCTGAAATAAAGGTAGCTAAGGTCCTAGAGGTGAGGCAAAGTGATGAACAACCAAGTTACGTCTACGACCTATCAGTAGAGCCATTCGAAAACTACCTAGCTGAAGGTGTAGTAATACATAACTCAACATTCGGGTTCGGACTAGAACACATTGCAGACGGTATACTACACCTATGGATGGATGAAGTAGAGAATACTAAGGAAGTACGTAGATACATAATAATCAAGAAAATGAGGATGACAAACCACTATAGGAGCGCATATAAAGTCGAGATAATGCCAAATAAAGGGTTAGTGATAACGAAAATTTAATACCTTCATTACCTACTATGAGAATACTCAGCATCTCTAACTACGGCTGAACCCATGTTGCTCAGTGAGGTCTTCATTTATTAAAGGGTTCACTATCTTTACCTCCCCCCTTACTAGCTTCTCATATAGCTTGCAGATATTATCACCACTCATTCCTGGGTTACTGCAGGTAGCGTTAAGGTACTCAGCGTAGTCTTCCACCCTCACCACATGGCTTGGGGTAGTAAATACGGTGTCGAGGACGTACCAAACACCCCCTACCTCAACCTCAGGCATCATATGGTCCCAATTCATGAACACCACGTATCTAGTTTTAAGTCCGAAGACATCCTCTACAAGCCTAGTTAACGCGTGGGAATAATCCTCACAAGCACCTGTCTTGAGGACAGCTGCCAACTCCCTAACGAAGTCTAAGTTAGACATGTCGATGCTGAATTGTCTTGGCTTAGGATACGGTAGCATGTAAGTGAATGTAAAGTTTTCCCTCAACTCTCTAGCTAAGTTAAAAACGCATTGAGGAGAGGTATTGTTTAAGCAATCACTAAATAATGCCTTAAAGCGCTCTAACTCACCGTAATAGGTAGACTCAACCCACGGCTCTGCTACGTAAGTAACGATTTGCGGTAATGTAAATACGGCTAAGAGGGATGTTAAAGCCAACGAGACTGCTACAATAACTCTAAACTTTTTCGACCTCCTGAAAAGGCTGGAAGACACTAAGTAGCTAAGGATGAAACTAACTACAGTGATCGTAGGTAACGTGAGCAACGATAAAGGTTCTACCTTAACTGGAGGCAGTATAGTCAATAAGGGTGGAACTACGAGTTCTATACATGCACCTGGCTTATACATAGGAAACAGTAGTATAGGGAAGACGAAGACACCGACAGTGACGTAGGCCACCGTAATTAACATGAGGAAAACTCCAAATAGTGCTATCACCAATATAACATACTCCCTACCCCTCCTACGGAGTTTGAAGTAATCGAACATTAAGATAATTAACAAAGATATAATTACTGGAATAATAACCGAGCTATAACTAGGATCCAACATAAGAGAAAGAACGGCAAGAATCATATACATTAATAGTAACACCCTCACAAATAACAGCATTATCCATTTAAAATAAAACCACGACAAGCTAATCAGACCACCCGCAAAAACAACGTTGGGAAAATTAAAATATAATAACAACAAGGAAAGGGGTTAAAGCGATTAGTGAATTGATACTACACCACTATTATTTGATCCGATTTAATCTCTATTTATCGCCACATTGATTTACGTAGCGATAATTCCTGTGATTCTGTTCACAATGCGTTCCGATATGTGGTGGGCCCGCGGGGATTCGAACCCCGGACCCCCCGGTTATCAGCCGGGTGCTCTAACCAGGCTGAGCTACGGGCCCTAAAAATCACTTACCACCACGTTATTAAATCTTACTTAACTTCATTGCCGCCATCATAGTGGGTCTTGCGGGGATTACGTAATGCGTATTTTGAAGATTCCGTATCTCTTATTCATGTTTTCAGGTTGTTCGGGTTCTATGTATTTAATTAATTCTGCCTCGTATCCCATCGACTTAATAATATATGCTAGGTCCTCAACCCAGTCAAATACCCCGCATGTGTGGCAGAAGTTACCGGTGAATTCGATTAGTAGCGTCCCATCCTCTCTAACCTCAACTACCTTAGCTTGTGCTTCAACTCCTCTAAACTTATTGTATTCCGTTACAGCGTTATCAACAAGTTGTTTGAGAATAGTTATCTTATCCGTAATCTCTACCGTAGTTAAACTTTTAATGAAATTTAAATCCTTATTCATCACCTGGATTTAGCCTACGACATATTGAAGTCCTACATTCTTGGTGGGAGACTTACCTTATGATGAGTGCTCTTCCCTTTTTGATGTAGATTCATCTACACACCTCATAAGACATAATATATGCCAAGTTGTCTCCACCCATTCATCCTCCTCCATAAGGTATGATGTTAGAGTTACTGCCTGACACCCTACTAGTAACTTCCTCAACGCAATGCCTACAGCATTTAAGAACATTCACATGATCTGCTTACTTGCTGAATAAGTAAGCCATTGATTTCCGATAGTGCCGACACCTTAAATAATTAAGAAGTAACGAATAACAACCCCCACACCTAAGAATAATTGTAGTCTAGTTACATAAATTAAGAATCCTTCAGAACTCATGACTTAGCTTCCCATGCTAAACCAGTGCTAACTGAAGTTGAAGGATGTTAGAGTCTGGGGAATTGGTGCCGCGGCCGGGATTTGAACCCGGGTCACGGGCTGTCCACGCTCGGTCGGTTGCTCGAAAGGCCCGCATACTTGACCGGGCTATACTACCGCGGCATCCATTACAGTTAGATGTGGTTGACTTATAAAGGTTTTAGTTTTAAATTTAGCTAATGGTTTATATTCTTTGATGGTGGGTGTTGGAGGTTACGGTTAAGGGGTTGCAGTCCTGTAAGAAGCCGTCGAGGGTCCTCTCAGGTGTTACAGTAGTTGCTGTTATGACTGCCCCTCATCCATGTCCTCATGGTCGATGTGCTTATTGCCCAGGCGGTCCTGACTTAGGTACACCTCAGAGTTACTTCGGTGAGGAGCCAGCTTTAATGAGGGCTGTTAGCGTTAATTACGACCCGTATGAGCAGGTTAGGGTTAGGTTGAAGCAGTATGAGGTCTTAGGTTATAGGCCTAGTAAGGCTGACGTAATAGTTATGGGTGGTACCTTCACAGCTTTACCGGAGTGGTATCAGGAATGGTTCATCACCTCAGTCTTCGAGGCGTTTAATAGGTACCCTATGGGTAAGCCCGATGTCCTACCACCATTAGAGGAAGCGCAGTTAAGGAATGAAGTAGCTGACGTTAGGGTAGTTGGTCTAACCTTCGAAACAAGACCTGATGGCGTGAATGAGCGGAGCATTAATAGGATGCTGTATTTAGGTGGGACTAGGGTTGAGTTAGGTGTTCAAAGCATATACGATGATGTGTTAAGTCTAGTTGAGAGGGGACATACAGTTAAGGATGTAATTAATGCGACTCAGTTGCTTAAGGACTCAGGATTTAAGGTCGTTTACCATATAATGCCTGGACTCCCTGGAAGCGACTTCCACCGCGACTTAGATATGGTTAGGGAGTTATTTGAGAATGAGGCCTTTATGCCTGACATGCTTAAGATTTATCCAACCTTAGTCGTTAAGGGAACTAAGCTGTATCATTGGTGGGTTGATGGGAAGTATAGGGCTTTAAGTGATGATGAGGCTGTAGAGCTGATATCTGAGATGTACCGCTACATACCTAAGTGGGTTAGGGTGATGAGGATTCAGAGAGACCTACCTGCTAAGTACATAGAGGCAGGGCCTAAGAAAGGAAATCTACGTGAGTTAGTGGAGCTTAAGGCGATGAGTAAGGGCATAGAGATTAATGAGATAAGGTTTAGGGAAGTTGGGAGGGCGTTACGTGATGGTGGGGGGTTAGGGAAGGTTGAGTTAATCACTACTGAATATGAAGCTAGTGGAGGTACAGAGATATTCATAAGTGCTGAAGACCTAGAAAAGGACGTGCTCATAGGGTTAGTGAGGGTTAGAATTCCATCAGAGAAAGCTTTCAGGCCTGAAATAGATAGTAGAACAGCTATAGTTAGGGAATTACATGTTTACGGACCTCAATTACCTGTCGGGATGAAGGCGGCTCAACACGACACGCAGCACCTAGGTGTAGGAGCTAAGCTCCTAAGAAAGGCGGAGGAATTAGTGCTTGAGAAGTACGGAATGTCTAAGGTTTTAGTGCTCTCAGGTGTGGGGGCTAGGGAATACTATAGGAAGTTAGGGTACTTCAGAGATCTTAACTCACCTTATATGAAGAAACTACTTAATTAACAATACGTAGTAATTCTCCGCTAACAACCTCCTATGAGGGTTGTAAACACCTACTTTAACTACCTTAAGCCCAACACTAACTAAGCACTTAACGACCTCAGAAGGTCTGTATATGTGGTAGTATCTAAAGAACGTCTTTCCTCTACTCCTCCAAGGTACCCGAATATCGAATAACCCTCCTAACCTCCTACGCAGTAGTAGCACATCAATTAAATTACGGACTAAGCCCTTAAGCACTGTAGGGTGCGTGGCAGCCCAAGCAGTTATTAAGCCCTTACCACCACTCCTTAAAACCCTAAAGCACTCCATTAAAACTCTACCTAAGTCATCAGGCAGTACATGATTTATCGATGCGATATACGTGATGCAGCCAACGACCTCAGACCTAATAGGTAAGTACCTCATATCTGCCTGCACAAACTCACTACGAATAACCAAACTATCATCCCTAAATTTACTCACGGCCTTCTTAGCAACACTCAACATTTCCTGAGAAATGTCAACACATAACAACTTAGAGCCGGAGCGTTGAGCTACAGCTAACCCATTGTGGCATGGACCACACCCAACATCTACCACTAAATCTACGCAGTTAGTTAATTCATTAACTACGTCCCAAGCCCTAACTCTAAAGCTGGAGTACCCAAAAGCTATGGAGTCATAAATACTCATCAACTCATCGTAGACCTCCCTCCCCGACGCAGTAACCACCCCTACAAATCAGCTACTAAAAGATCCCTAAATACCCCTAAAGTTATCGTAAACATACGTAAGTGTGGTGCGGCGGCCGGGATTCGAACCCGGGATTTCTGGCGCTCTACGGACCCCTTAACTCCCTGGCAGGCCAGCGTCCTAATCCAGGCTAGACGACCGCCGCCCATAACTTAACTTATAACTGAGCGTTTTTAAATGTTAACACATGGAGTTAAGACCCCCAAATGATGGTTAGGGTAATGCATAACCAACTGCATAGATGCTTAAACATGAGGGTGAATAGTTAATATGTTGATGGAGTAATTAAGATCGATAGGTGGTTGGTCTTGAGCAAGGATAGTATGAGAAGGAAGGGGAAAATCCTCCTAACGATATCTGTTTCAGCAATAGTCGTTATTGCAGGTGTTTTCACGTATTGGTATTTATCCCAACCTAGTATCGCCTGGCTATTCAAAGGTGCTTACGCAAAATACTATGGTGAGGCCTCCTTCCTCATCATCACAGCTAGGTTAGATATGCATCTTGAGATCGTTGACTATAATTCAACACATGCTAAGTTATTGATGTATATGAAGGTGAGAACCCCTCTCAGTTCATCAGAAATCCAAAACGTGACATGGGTAGACTTAAGCAAAAAAGTCTATAACGTAGAGGGGTATGACCTTATGAGAACTTACGAACAGGAGATTTACGTTGAAGGACTTGGAAGTAGGGCATGCATAATTTACGAATATGCTTCAAAAACGGCGCCCAGAACTTTAATGACTATGTACGTCGATAAGCGTGTGGGATGGCCTATAAAGATGAAGCTATCTTTCGAAGCAACTCAAAACATTCCAGGTATGTCGTTAGATTTGACGTTAACAGAAAGTAACATACCTGGCTTAAAGAGGTAAACACCGCAACTTGATGTCTTAAAGCTCATTTCATCAAATCCAACAATTACTCCACCATTAAAACACTTATTCTTCGTATGATTTCCCCTCATATGTTTAGCTGGAAAGACCTCATTAATGGGAAGTAAGTCACAGTTTTATATGCTTTTGACGGCTGACATTAAGCGCGACCCATTAATATACTTCAAGCAACCTACATAATGTCGTTGGAACTTGAAGTTGTTAACATGTATGCAAAGCAGAATTTAGGACTTCCCGAAAATTCTATCA
>JANXEN010000010.1 GCA_025058345.1 Sulfolobales archaeon | reverse complement strand
GGGTAACGAACGCTAAAGCACTAGCAACCAACACAAACGCTATCAAAACTATAGCCGCCTCAATACCAACAATACCTTTCTTAACTAGTTTTCCCTTCAAATTCGCACCTCACGAAACATTTTAAGTATAGGTTTATAGTGTCTTACTGTTTCTGCGACCGAAAGTCGAAATCAAAAGACGCCGTTTGTAACGCAGTAATATCTACTACAGGTCATAAGTAGGGTTAGTTACTTAGGTTGTTATTGTGAACGTGATTCATGGTTGTAGTTCTCTTACGTAGTTTTCGATGTATTGAGCGTGGTCTACTATTCTTTCTACGTGTCTCATCAGTACTGCCTTTACAGCTTTTTCCCTACTAATTACGGGTGATGATGTTACTTCCTTCAGCGTATTCATGTAGTGTAGGTCTATAATCTCATCTACTGACCTGACGATACTTTCGCGTTTAATTGTTAATTCCTTTAAATCGGTGAATGCTGCGTTTAACGCTCTTAATACATCATCGAAGATGGGGTCAATGTCCTTAATCGATGAAATGCCGTTATCAGGTGATAACATTGAGTCTATCCTTGCAATCTCTCTACAGTACCTAGAAATCCTGAAGATGTCGTAGGCAGCGTTAATGAGGGTCCTCGTAATCCTCAGCTCCTTCCCCAGAGGTTGGTACCTCGCAATAAACGATAACGTCTCATTTATTATTTCCTCCCTAAGTGTGTCGAGGACTTTAGATATGTTATCGACTTCTTTCCATACTTCTTTCCTGATGTTGAGGTCTGAGGTCTTGAATAACTTCCTAGTGATTTCTACTGACTTAATCGCTTGTAAAGTCATTCTCATAAGCATATCTCTTAAGTTGTTGAGGTCTCTAGTCATATGGGACATCAGATCTCACCTCTTAAAAATCTAGAAGCGAATTCTGTTCTAGGGTTCAAGAACATGTCTCTAACACTTCCTTGTTCTATAACACCTCCGTTATATATTAACGCTACGTATTCACCTACCCTAGCAGCTTGGTGCGGTGAGTGGGTCACCATAATTACTGTTATCTCGTCTTTCAAAGTCTTAATTACCTCTTCAATTTTCCTCGCATTCACTGGGTCTATACTTGCGGTTGGTTCATCAAGTAGCAGTAATTTCGGCTTCATCGCTAGGGCTCTAGCTAGGCATAATCTTTGCTTTTGACCACCGCTTAATGTGTGGGGGTAGTCCTTAAGTCTATCCTTAACCTCATCCCATAACATAGCTTTAGTTAGTGCTGACTTAACGACCTCATCTAATTCCTCCTTATTTGCTGCGACTCCATTAATCTTTGCTGCGATGGCTACATTATCGTAAATGCTCATGTGTGGGAATGGGTTGGGAGTTTGAAATACCATACCTACGTGCCTCCTTAAAACATAGGGGTTTACTTTGAGTACATCCATACCTAGGACTTTTGCGGTACCGCTTACCGTAACTTCAGGTACTAAATCGATTAGTCTGCTAATTAATCTAAGGATTGTGGTTTTTCCAGATCCGCTAGGACCCATTATAACGTATACTGTGTTTGTAGGGATTTCGATGTTTACATCTTTTATTATAGGTGTTTTACCTATGAAGATGCTTACGTTGCGAAGTTCTACAGCATGTATTAAGTTGTTCATAACTTTACCTCCTTAACTATAGTTTTTACGGCTAAGAAAATGATGAAGTATATAATTATTAGCAGTAGTGCAGCCCCCCAAGCAACTTTATGGAGTATGGGGTAAGGTGTTAGGGCATAGTCGAATATTAATAAGGGAATCGCATCGATAGGTCGGTCGAGCTGTAATGAAATTCCAGTTCTAAACCTACCTGCTGTGAACATTAATGCAGCCGTCTCACCCATAATCCTAGCCATAGTTATCAGAACACATCCTGAAAGCATTCTCCTAGTTATCGGTACGACTACCTTGTAAATTGTTGTCCAACGGGTCATACCTAATGAATACGCGGCTTCCCTATACATAAGTGGTACTTGACGTATGGCTGCTGATGTGATGGCATACGCGTATGGTAGTGCTATTATCGTTAATGCTATGGAGGATGCTATTGCTGAGTAGGTCCTCATAGGGACAACCACTAGGAGATATACGGTCATTGAAACCACTATAGTTGGTATACTTGTGAATGATCTTGAAATGATATCTACGGTCTTAGATATGGGGTTATTTGGGAACTCATTTGCTAGCACAGCTGCGAAGAAAGCGATTAATATGGTGATAGGTAGCGAGGTGGCTGTAAGTATTAAAGTACCAAGTAAGCTAGGCCCTATACCACCTAATTCAGTTGATAGAGGCGTCGGTGGTACATCAGTTAGGAATTTGATGCCTCCTTCTACAAATGAATCAAACCCTCTAATCACTATTACAAATATTAAGTGAAGTACTGGTATTAGAGCTAGGGTCGAAGTAGTTAAAATGTATAGGGTGAATAATCTATCCTTGATCGCTCTGGTCTTATGCAAGAATCTTCACCCTCCACTTAGACAGCATGTTTAGACCTATAAGACTTAGTGTAAGAGCGATTATTAGAATTGCTAGGGCTGCTGAGTAAAGAACAGGTTCTGCATATCTATATAGTTGCGCATTAGCGTATTGAGAGGCTATTAATGCCGAGACCGTATAACTAGGAGTGAATAAACAGGCAGATGTAGTCATGGAATTACCTACGAGTGCTGCAGCAATTGTCGTTTCACCCATAGCTCTAGCGAGACCTAAGATTACTGCAGCTATTACTGCAGGTTTGCAAAGACCTAATAGTATTCTAATAGTTTCGTATCGGGTTGCTCCAATACCTAAACAGGCTTCTCTATATGCTATCGGTATTAGGGAGTATGACTCATGTATTAAAGCAGTTAAGTAAGGGATTATAGATATACCTATCACTAACCCAGCACTTAATACTGAGAAACCGCTTAATGGTCTACAAGAGAATAGAGGGATGAACTGAAAGTGGTTATAGAGAGGTAGCATTAAGTGGTCCCTCAAGATCGGTACTGCATATTGAATTCCCCACAGTGAGTATATAACTGTTGGTAAGCCGCTCATGAACTCTATAGTTATCGATAAGGCGTTCTTCAAAACTCCTTTAAGGTATTCTGATATGGTTATAGAGAGTGATAGAGAGAGTATGAGAGCCGTTAAAGTAGCTATGATGGAAGTCATTAGCGTACCTATTAAGGGAGCTAACAATCCGTAACGCTCTTTCTCGGGATCCCAAATATTCATTAAGTATAGGTTGAATCCGTAGGGTTCAAAAGCCTCAACAGCTTTGTTACCAATTAACGAAAACGTAATTATTAATAAGCCAATTATTATGAACGCTGTGGGAAGAAGTGCGAGGAAAAAATTCCTATCATATTTGTGAACTAAAAAACGTTTTGACTTAATATTAAATCACCTTTACTGTCTTAGTATGTCGGATGCCGTCGTTAGTAACTTGATTACCTCTTCGGGCGGTGCAACGTAGCCGGGGACTACATCTCTATATCCGTCGATAGCAAGCCATTTAAGGAATTCACTTAAAGCTAGTGCCTTCTCTTTAGCTGTATAAGTTCTCCACATAATTATATAGGAAGGAGACGTTATGGGGTACGTATTAGGACCTGGTGCGTAGACCACTTCCTCTAACGTGTGGCTGAAGTCGTCAAGAGGTGATTTAGGCATGTTTATCATTCTTAAAGCATCCTTTAGTGACGCTTCGGAAGGTAATAAGTAGTTACCATCTTTATTGCTTACCATGGCCATTTGTAACTTATTCGTTATTGCGAAGGACCACTCAACGTAACCAATTGAGTAAGGTGTTGCTTGTACTGCTTGAGTGACTCCGGGGTTTCCACTACCGCCTACACCTCTACCAACCTTAGCGATAGGCCAATCAACGGTTTTCCCTACTAAGTCCTTACCCCATATATTGGGTGCTGCCTTATTTAGATATGTTGTGAACACCTCGGTTGTTCCTGATGAATCAGATCTATAGACACCGATGATCTCTTTGCGAGGCAGTCTGTTAGCCACATCTGAATTTAACATCTTTATCGCATCATCATCCCAGAACCTTATTTCACCCTTATATATCTTAGCTATAACTTCACCACTTAATTTTAGGTTGTACCCGGTAGGTAATTCTGGAATATTATAAACTACCACCACAGCTCCTACAATGAAGGGAACCTGCATCACATTACCTCGATATTTTTCCCAATCACTTCTCTTGAGAGGTGGATCACTGCATGCAAAGTCAGTTACGTTTTGGAAGAATTGACTTAGACCTGCTCCACTTCCTACTGGTTGGTAGTTTATTGAGGCACCGGTCCTATTGTAGAACTTCTTAATCCACTCCATGATTTGTGGATATGGAAATGTGGCACCAGCACCATTTAATGTCAACCCTCTTATAGATGGTGTGGATGGAGTTGTAGGAGTAAGTGTAGTTGTTACAGTTACTGTAACTGTTTGCGGAGATTGTGTGACTGTTCGAGTCACTGTCTGTGTAACTGTCTGAGTTATCGTCTGTGTTATTGTCGCTGTTGGTTGTGTAGTTCTAGTTTGTAGGGTAATGACACCAGTTACTACAGCGATCACTACTACGGCAATTGCGGTTATAGCTATTACTTTATTGTTCACCATTTATGTCACCAAGCATGCTTTATATAACAGGTATTTATGCTTGTATATATTAGTAAATAGATAAAATATATTAATATATAGGTTATGAATTTACGCGTGACTCGTAGAGTCTACTAGAACGTTTATTAATACTTCAGCAGTGTCTGTAAGGTAGTCATATATTCTAATTACGTGGTACATCACTAACTCGCTGGATATGCCTTGGAGAGTTTTTATAACTACTTCTCGAAACTTCTTTTTGCCCTCAACAATATATACTAACTTGCTTATTGTAGGACCTACGTCCTCAATGCTAATTATCTGCTTAGATGGGAAGTGATCTTCAAATACCTTCCTTAACCCCTCATAATTACTATTGAGTTCGTTAAGGAGTTCTAAAAGGCTTCTTCTTAACTCGTTTGGGGGCTTTTCTAACTCACTGATGAGTAATACTATATGGTCAGCAAGTCTTTCAAGCAATTTAGATATCAATACGGATGGAATTACGTACCTCATTTTTAGAGGGTTTAGGTAGGGTTTTTCGGTTAACTTATACGCAGCCCTTTCAACCTCTGTTCTAGCTCTATCAACTTCACTGTCTAATTCCTCTACAGCATCGCTGTAATCCCAAAAGTCTTTACCGCTTTCGATAGCCTCTAAAGCATATCTTAAAACAGTAGATACTATGTTAAACTCACGTATAAGGGCTTTAATTAGGTCTTCACCCTCACCAACCCGCTTAATAGTTATGAAGTTGTCACCCTCATCAACAACTTTATATTCCGGTGTGTGTTTAAGTGATGATACTAGGTACCTTCTTAAGGGAAGGCTGATTCGCCTATTACTAGTGAATTTTACATAATCAAAACCAAGTATATATAGGGAGATTATTATGTACTTTAACTCACCTTCAAGTAATGATGTAGTATCTATAGATAACCCCTTAACTTTTTCAGGCCTATCTACATCGAGGCAGATAAAGTCATCACTGTACCTCAAGTTTATTTTAGACCCTTTAGATACGTTGTTAATTTCACACCATTCCTTCGGTAGGTAAAGAGCTAATGAACCACCTACCTTTTGCAAAGTGCGGACTTCTGACTTAATTAAATCGTTCACCATCCATATCCCAGATAAGTATTACAATTCCATATATATTGTTACGCAATCATTGTTTAGAAGTACTAATTGCTTAAACCTTGTAGATGAATCATGATCTTAATGATAGGTCTTCTTGAGGATATCGAAAATAAGTGAACTAGATATATATTTAGTGGTTAAGCAGTAAATGCTTTTATCTAACATTAAGATACTTAATTGAATTAGTTAAATTTATAAGGAATGCCTTAATAGGATTTTGGTGGTCTATCTTTGTCACTCCGTATGTAGTAACTCTAGTTGAGGACACACGTTTAAACGAGTTCAACTTATCTCTAAGGTTTAAGCCTCTAAGCGAAACGAGTATGAAGAATTTTAAGGTGATCTATTAATGAGGTATTTGACTCCAGGTCCAGTACAAATACCAAAACAAGTTGTTGAAGCTTTTGGAAGGCAGCCGCACTTCCATAAGCTCGAGGAATTTAAGGAAGTTTTTAAAGAGGTAACTGAAAAACTTTCTAAGGTAACGACAGGAGATCCTATAATCATCCCAGGTACTGGTACCTTAGCAGTTGATGCAATGGTTTACAACTTCATTGATCCTGGTGATAAGGTTATTGCCTTATCGTATGGGGAATTTAGTGAGAGGTTGATTGAGTCTCTAGAATGCAGGGGGGCTGAAGTATTTCGGCTTAGCGTAGGGGTTGGTAAGGTACCGCACCCGGATGTGGTTGAAGACTTCGCTAAGAAGGTTGGGAGCGTTGCTGCAATTGCTTTAGTTCACAACGAAACAGGTGCTGGTACCTGTAATAGATACTTAAGTAAGCTCCGTGGTGTCGCGGATTCTTTAGGTGCTTTACTCTTAATCGACAGCGTATCCGGTATCCCAGCAGAGCCTATCGACTGTGTAGTTGATGTGATAGCCACTTCATCCCAAAAGGCATTTATAGCACCTCCAGGTGCGGCAATACTTTACTTAAACTCTAAGCCAAGAGCTAAGCATACGATGCCTCGGTCGATAAATCTTAATAAGTTCTTGAAAAGCATTAAGGAATGGGACACACCGTATACCCCCCCTATCAACGTTATCTACGCCTTAGATGCTTCGCTTAGCTACATACTTAGAATAGGTTTAAGCAACTACCATGAAATGCATAAGATGAAGGCGGAATATCTATACAGCAGAATTTCGTTGAAGTCCATAGCAGATGAGCCATTCAGGAGTTATACGGTAGCTGCATTCTTCACAGATAAGGTAGATGGGATAGTAAACCTCCTAAAGAGTAAGGGCTTTGTAATTTCTAGAGGTGTAGGAGAAATAAAGGATAGATCTATAAGGATAGGAGTTATGGGTGAGGTAAGCCTAGATGATATAAAGCGTGTTGTAGAGATAGTGAATGACTATGTGGGTAAGTGATTACTGTAAACTATGCTTAATACACTCAAGATGTAACGACTTAATTACTCTTGGAAGAGCTGATCAGTTACCCAAACTCCTAAGATACTTAAGTGATGCTGTAGTATCTATGGGTAGGTCCGAAGCGTTCGCTAAATCATATACCTATATAAAGAGTTTACTTAACTCAGAAGATCCTTACTTAAGAGTTAAGGAGGAACTAAAGAAGAAAGCTGTTAGAGTTGCTTATGATGTTAAGAAGCACTTACTTAAAAGTGGGTGGGACTTAATTAAAGCGCTAGAATTCTCAGCAGCTGCCAACATAATAGATACATCAGTATTAGGTTATCAGCCTAAGGAGTTAAATGAGGTTATTTGGGATTTACCAGGACTTAAGGAGTTCTGGGGGATCCCGGATAAGAAAGTAGTTTTAGCGGTAGATAACTCTGGGGAGTTTGAGATTGATTTAATCCTAGCAGAAGCGTTAGTAAATAATGGATACGATGTTGAGTTGGCTGTCCGAGGCGATAGCTATGAGATTGATATGACTTACGAGGAAGTTATTAGGGAGGTTAATGATAAGCCTATAAATGTACTTCGTACACCGAATGGGATGCCTCCAAGCATATATGTGAATGACGGCTTCCTCATATCTAAAGGTATTGCGAATGCTGAGGCGTATGTGGAGTATGGCTCAAGTGTTGAGTCTATACATCTTTTCAGGGCGAAATGTAATGTTTTACCTGAAGTTTTATCAGTACCTAAAAATAGTGTTGTAATAGTAAGCGGTAAAACGTTGATTAATCTCTCGAAGAAGTTTAATGTGGATTGATCCACAACTGCGTTAAGTTCATGACGTGATATTATTGCTGTAAGGCCGTTCATTTAGTGGTTGAATTAAGTGATTTCGCTATCTCTTTAACAAATTTAACAATGTTTTCTGAATCAACTTTTGAATCCACTACTGTGATGTCTGCAATTACGTTATAGCCCAAGGAGGTGAGGAAATTTCTGAACTTAATGGAGTAATTCTTCCTACGTTTAGATGTTACGAAGCATGCGATGGGATTCTTCATAGAACTAACGTTATCCATAATAAATGTCCTTATAGGTGGGGATATTGAGCCAGCCCATATGGGTGTGCCTACGATAATTAAGTCATAGCTAGATGGTTTAAACCCGTCTTGAATTTTATAATCGGTTGTTCTTCCCAGTAAAGTGTCTATAACCATACGAATGTAATTACCTCCGTATTCTTTCACGCATCTTAATCCGTAAACATCTGCTTGAATTTCTAGACCTCTTAGTAATTCCTTAATGAGGTGAGCAGTCTCCTTAGTTCTGCCAGTTCTACTATAGTAGACTATGGCAACTTTCTTCATGTGTGAGATCACCGTGTTATGATATTAATTGATTAATTAAAACTATAATTAAGTGATAGACAGTAGTTTGTGGGAAGTTAAGTTTTTTCACCTATTCAGGTAGGCAATCTTTTAATGTGTTTATTGCTTCGCAACCCCATTTAGGGTTGGTTAGATGAGCTCGCCCAACAGCCACTAGATCTACCTTACCTTCCATTATCAGTTTATTGGCGTAGCATGGGTCCGTTATTCCCCCAACACCAATTACGGGGATCTCAACGTGTTTTTTAATTTTCTCAGCTAGGGGTATGAAGTATCCCTGAATTCCCTGCAGTTCTGGAGGGGATGAACCGCATAAACCTCCTGAAACATCCAATATATTTACCCCTAGATCTACTAATTTTTTCGAAAGGTTAATCGC
This sequence comes from Sulfolobales archaeon, assembly GCA_025058345.1. Classification (GTDB taxonomy): domain Archaea; phylum Thermoproteota; class Thermoprotei_A; order Sulfolobales; family NBVN01; genus DTCV01. The sequence goes on along the minus strand of JANXEN010000010.1, from coordinate 21,888 downwards.
ATCATCTATTCTGAAACCCCCCTCCATTAAATCATCGGCACCAATTCTGTATATAAGTAATTTATTTCCAATAACTCTTCTAACTTCATCAACGACCATTAGCGGGAATTTTGAACGTCCTTCGAAGGTACCTCCAAATTCATCCACTCTTTTATTAGTGATTGGAGATAGGAATTGATTTATTAGATAGCCGTGAGCTCCATGAACTTCGACACCATCAAAACCTGCTTTAACAGCTCTTACAGCAGCATCTCTAAAAAGGTTCAATACCCTATAGATGTCGTCCTTAGTCATCTCTATAGGTATATCATAGCCTCTAGGCACTGGTAAAGGAGAAGGTGCAAAAGGTTTACACCCGATCAGAGCTGGATTAGCCCTACCACCTGCATGGTTTAATTGAATAACAGCAACAGCACCTCTTGCCTTTATCACACTTGACAATTTACTCAGTCCTTGAATTAACTCATCACACCATATACCTAGTTGCTTAGGGCCATATCTACCTTCAGGGGATATGTATGAATGTTCAACTATTACGAGGCCTACGCAATACGACATTATGCCATAGTGTCTAAGCAATTCATCGGTAACTTCTCCATAATGTCCCGATGACTCTGAAGCCATGGGTGGAATAACTAATCTGTTCCTAAGCTTGAGGCCTTTAATCCATAACTCATCACTAAGCGATGGAATGCAAATCACCTAGATTCGAATATTATTCAGGATTTTAAACGTAGTGGGCCGAAATACTTCCTATGGCTAATAATCGCAATAAAATATATTCACTACTGTTGCTAGGGGTTAGTAAAACTTATAAAAGTCTCTATATAATAATCAATGGGGCAACCCATATGAGCAAGAAACCAGAAAAGAAAGAGGAAAAGAAAGAAGAGAAAAAGGAAGAGAAAAAGAAGAAATAATTAAAACTAATTAAGATACGTTGCAACGGACGCATCATGAATGAACACCATTCATCTTTTTTATTCTTTTAATCACATTAATTATTGAAATCATTTTGTTGCAGAGATGATGTATGGTAGTAGATGTTAAATCATTTAGGGAGAGGCTTAGGCATCAAGTATGGAAGCTCATGGATGAGAGAGGAATATCTAGATTTCCGAAGCCGGTGTCCGGTAGAATCCCTAACTTCGTTGGTGCTGAGGTTGCTGCATCTAGGTTAATTCAGTCTGATGTGTTTAAGGAGGCTAGTGTTATTAAAGTTAATCCTGACTCACCGCAGAGACCGGTGAGGGAGGCTGTATTAAGGGCGGGTAAGACTTTAATTATGCCTACCCCTCGAATTGCTGGTGGTTTTTTGCTTATTAATCCTAGGAAACTACCGCCTTCAACCTATTCCACCGCATCAAGTATTAGTGGGGCATTTAAGTATGGAAGTAGTGTTGAGCCTGAGGACTTGCCTGAGATCGAGTTAGTTGTTGTTGGGTCAACTGTGGTTAGTGTTTATGGGGAGAGATTAGGTAAGGGTGAGGGCTACTCTGAATTAGAGTATGGGATTTTAGTTGAGTATGGGAGGTTAAATCCTAACGTTCCGATAGTTACCACAGTGCATGACGTTCAAGTAATTGGGAATCACATTCCTCTGGAACCGTGGGACTTTACGTTGGACTATATCTTCACTCCTTCGAGGGTAATTAAGGTAGCTGGTGATAGGGTGAGACCTAGAGGTATACTCTGGGAATACTTGAGTGATGATAAAATAAGCTCAATACCGATCCTTCAGAAACTTAGGCTCTCGAAGAAAGTTGCTTAACCTCTAAAATAGTCTCTAAAATAGTTATAGTTAATTACCTATGTATTCGTTGAATACTGACTCAAATTCTTTGTAAGCCTCAGTACCGTATAGGCATATAAAGATCTTCTTCAGGTTTCGATAGTTGTATTTTTTGATCACCTCAGCCATAATTTCAGCAACCCTCCTGTATGGATATCTATATATGCCTGTAGATATTGCAGGAAGAGCAATTGTTTTTAACCCTAATTCTTCAGCCTTATCTAAAGATGATCTGATGGCAGAGGCTAGCTTAAGGTCTCCTTCAGGATCACCGAAAATCGGCCCTACAGCATGGATGATGTATTTAGCTTTAAGTTTACCTGCACCAGTTACAGCAACTCCACCTACTGGGACAGGACCGAACTTCTTAACGTACTCCCAACTCTCTTCCTGAATTACATCACCACCTTTCCTCACGATGGCTCGTGCAACACCACCTCCATGTTCTAGCCGTGAGTTTGCAGCGTTAACAATAGCATCGACGTCTAAGTCAGTGATATCACCTTCGATTAGCACTAATGTTACGTTATCACCTAAGTTATATGTTCTCATCGTGTAATACCCAATAACCTATTCACTACTTAAATATAAAACATTGATTTGCTTTAACGCTTAATTGATTTACTTGAAATTTGCTTTATCAACATTTCATAAATGGAGATGTAAGTTGATTTAAAGAATAAATTAGTTATGGATGGTTTTAAAAGTTAGATTTTTAAACTTAATAGAGATGTAAATTATGAAGGTGAGAGTCTGGGTAAGGAGGCTGAAAGTAGGGCCTCCTACTTGGTTCGACCTTCTGAATATAGCGAGGTTAAGTTGATTCCTAAACCACCTAGCGGTACTGAGTCGTTGCGCGGTATCATAGCTTGGCTAGGTCCGGCATACATCATGGCTGCTATGGAAGTGGGTAGTGGTGAGTTAATTTTCAGCGCCCAAGCTGGTGCTAGGGTGGGTATGCTCTTAGCTTGGACTCTCTTACTTAGTGCGATCTTCAAAACTACTAATAACGAGTTCGCCATCAGATACGTTATGGCTACTGGGGAATCACCGATGATGATGTATCAGAGAATTCACCCAATTTTCTGCACATTTTACTGGATAGTCCAGATAATAATTAGGCATTGGATGTTCTGGCCTGCAGGAGCAGCCTTAGCGATGGCTGGTATAGTCGTTGAGGGCTACGGTGTTAAAGGCTTAGACCCTGTTATCATAGGTTTGCTTCTCTACGTAGTCATACTTCCATTACTGCTTGTTGCTAAAAGAGCATATGTTGTGGTTGAGAAGGCATGTACTGTTATGGTTATTGCAATGTTTATAAGTATGTTAATAGTTGGTGCTTTTATAACTACTCCCGAAAGGATTGGTGACGCGTTAGTAGGACTATTCAGCTTTGGTGTAATACCGGTTGGAGCTGCCGATCTAGCTATTAGATTATTGGCTTGGGCTTTTGGAGGAGGTCCTGAAGAGTCCCTGAAGTATAGTCTCTACGTGAGGGAGAAGGGGTATGGAATGGCTAGTGAAGTAGCCAAAGTCGCTAGACATTCATCCAAGGAGGAACCAGTCATAATAGGTTGGAAGCCATCAACAGATAATGAAAGCTTAAAGAACTGGAAGATTTGGTTAAGAATAGCCCAAGCGGATCTATACGGCGTATATCTCCCAATAGGTTTGTTGGGGTCACTTATATTCATGTACTGCGGTACCTGGATATTAAAACCTGCTGGATTAGTGCCGTCGGGCTATAAATTAGCTGTCGTGCAGTCAGAATTCTTCAGGAGATTCTTCGGGGAGTTTGGGGCGATGGTGTATTTATTCCTTGCAATGGTGGTGTTGTGGAGTACAGCTGTAGGTAACATGGATTCTTACCCAAGAATAGTTGCTAGTGCTTTAAGAGTTAACTTCCCGTGGGTTAGGAAGGTATCTGAATACAAGCTATATGCTATATTAGTTGTCCTATACTTCTTCCTCATGATTCCCGCAATGGTTGGTGTTAGGCAACCTGAAATTCTGTTGTTAATAGATATTTACTTATCGGTGCTGCTTATGGCGTTAGCGTTTTTAGTTCCATTTATTGCGAACCTGCTCTGGATACCTAAAGAATTTAGACCGCATCCAATTAAGTTTGCTATATTAGCTGGAGGTATAGCATTCTATCTATATTTCGCGATGCTAGTGTTGATGGGAGTTGCTCGTCCATAAAATTAATTAAATTTTTTACTGTTGATTAAAACCTTATAAATGGATTTGCCTTGAAAGCAAGAAGTAAGTTGACACTATGCCTAACGGCAATAGTGTTCTCGCCATTAATATCCATAGGTTTAACTCAATTAGTGGGGATAACCCCAATAGCTCCACTAATTACTTACTCCATATGTATAGTTTCCTTTATTTACATTTATCACACCCTCGTCATGACAGGAATTTTCTTTAAATTAGGTGTAAGGTGGCGGCGAAAGCCTTTACTCTCACAAACATTTGCTTACGTAGCTAGGTCTTCATTCCTATGGATGTTGTTCCTACCTATTTCTAGAATAATAGGTGACTTAGTTAAATGGTACGTAACTGGTGAATATGTTGAGTTAGTTAAAGGGGGGTATCATCTATACATCATTATGTTGATGATCGTAGGTTTAGGTGCTGGAGCCTTTTTCTCACTAGCTTACCTATCTATAATGAAAGGGAAATTACGTTAATTCTCGGTAATTTGGATACCAATAATTTACATATGAATTAAGATCACTGAAGAGAATTAATTCGGTTAAATTTAGGGGACTTGAATGAATTGACTTTGTAATGATTACCATCCGATTATTAAAAGTCAGTTAGAGATAGTTGTCGAGAACTTCTGTATTTACACCTATAATAGAGGTTTAGTTGGTTTCTCACTACAGCGGTTGAACATTCATTACTAATGCATAATAAATTGATGCGGCTTTACTGCTTTAGACTTAAGTCTTAGTGTTATATAATACTCCGTTATCTAATAAATAACTCTCATCTATTCGGTATTTAATTACTTCAGAGTCGTTAGTAACTACGACTATAGTTTTTCCACAGTCTCTAAGGTTTTCTAAGAGTTTCATCAACTCTGACTTAGCGTTCGTCGTTAAGTATGCTGTAGGTTCGTCGAGGAGAAGTATTTCTGGGTCATAAACTAGCACCGATGCTAGCGCCACTCTAACCTTCTCACCACCGCTTAATTTATATGGAGGTCTATTCAATAAATGCATTATATTTAACGTCTCAACCACCTCGGTCACTTTATTTCTTATAATACCTTCTGGTATCCTAAGCTGGCGTAGCGCAAATGCTATTTCATCATATACTGTGGCATTGAAGAATTGATCCTCTGGGTCTTGGAAAGTAATACCCAACTTAATCCTAGCTTGAGGTAATTGCGTATTTAATGGTTTGCCGTAAAGTAATACCTCACCCTTCTCTGGAGTGAGTAGGCCGGCAGCTACTAGCAGTAATGTTGATTTACCTGAACCATTAGGTCCTCGAATCACTGACAACTCATATTTATTTAACCTTAAGTTTACACCCTTTAAGACATATTCGTCACTTGCTGGGTACCTAAACCATATGTCCTTAAGAGTTAACACCTCCACTTATAAAACACACCTCCTTTAAACTAATTGAAGTACTAGTTCGGTAAAAGCTATTGAAGTCATAAATAGGTCTAAGTTAGTTAATTTAAGCTTAGATGATATGTTGTTGGAGTTTTTCTCTATCGTTCTGGCATTTATTGCTAGTGAAGTCCTCCACCCCCTAATACATCCCTTCATAAATAGATCACCAACTAATGCCGTATATTTGAATATATCTCCGAAGCTTGCGTTTCTAAACATCCTCGCCTCCCTACATAGTATCGACTTTGACGTATCCTTAATTAACGTGGAAAGCATCCTAACGTACATTACAATAAATTTACCAACGGTAGGTATTCTTAAGCCATAAAATGCTTCGGCCAAACCCATCCAACCTAGTGTTTTGATAGAGGCTAACAGCAATGAGGCAGCCGCTAACGCCCTAATAACGTAAATAACGTAATAGTATACTTGGTTACTAATTAATAACGGAGAGAGAGCTATTAGAGAAAAGACCCCTACATATATAGCTGTTGTCACAAAGATCTTCAGATTCTCTCTTATGTCCTTATTTAAGGCTATAAGTACAAGTGACGCCCCGTAGGATGTTGCAATCACTAGAAAATCTGAAGTGAATGAGGTTATGGAAATCACTATGATTGAGTTAATCAAAAATATAGTTGGGGTGCATTTCAATCCTTTAAAATTTATTAAATCTAACACTTCATTAACAGAGTTCAAGAACTTTAAAGCAATGGAACTCATCCAGTGACAACCGCCATGTGCTTAATTAGGTAACCTATAGCAAATATTATTAGCAGTCCAATCGCTCCAGATATTATGTAGCCTAGCCAGTGAGGGAGTCCTGGGAAGGTGTATTCCTTAAGTGGTGTCCAAGTATGTTCCTCCTCTTCAAGACCTAGTTCCTCAGCCACTAAATCTAGCGGTTCATGATAGCCGAGCATATCAGCCAAGGTAATTCCAAATAATGGACTTATAAGTAGAAGGGTTAGCAGTGCTATTATGGTATTTTTCGACAGCATTACTACCACCTTAAAACATTTTTAGCCTTCACGTTTAAGTAAGAAATGACTGAACCAGTTATCATACCTTCAATTATACCAAGGGCTATGTGCCACACACCCATAATATATATTGGTAAGTAACTACTCCATGAAGCCCCAAGGATAGTACCGCTTACTATGCCGGCTGATGTAAGACTTAACCACCCTGCAATAACTCCAGCTATGAAGTGTTTAGTGAACCTTCTAAGAAGTCGGTATATGGTGTAGCCGGTTAAGACTGATATTATCCCCATGCTAAGTATGTTAGCTCCGATAGCAGTTATCCCTCCATCATGAAAAAGGAGGCATTGGATGAGCAGCACTAATGACATTGTGATTATTCCGAGCCAAGGGCCCATTACAATACCTGCTAAGCCGCCTCCAACTAAGTGTAGGCTAGTTCCTCCCGGAAGCGGCCACGCAATCATTTGCGCAACGAAAATACCTGCACTCAGTGATGTAAGGATCGAAATTCTATCACTAGTCAGTAAATTCTCGTTTCTGATTTTACGAATAGATAATGCTATGAAAACAGAAGATATGGCTAGGGATATTAATGCGACAGGGAGCGTGAGGAAACCATCTGGGATATGCATCTGTACACCTTTTTTTAGATAAAGTGCACCTATTTAAGCTTTACCAATTAAACTATTATATGAGTTAACGTCATCAAAGTTAATTAATGCGGTCTCAACTAATAACAGTGGGTACCTATGCCGAAGTACTGCGTGTTAGTCATTGATATGCTTAAAGACTTCGTTTACGGTAGTTTAAGGAGTGAGAGGGCTCAGTCCATAGTTCCGAATATTAAGGAAGTAGTTGAGAAAGCCAGAAGTTCTGGAACACCTGTGGTTTACGTCAACGACTCCCACTTACCGGGGATAGACTATGAATTAAGGCTTTGGGGTGAGCATGCGGTTAAAGGCTCAGGCGGTTCTTCAGTTATTGATGAATTAAAGCCTGAGAAAAATGACTTCGTTATTGAGAAGAGGAGATATAGTGCGTTTTTTGAGACTGGTTTAGATTTACTTTTGAGAGAACTTGGTGTAGACACATTAGTATTGACTGGTATACATACGCATGTATGTGTTTTACATACAGCGGCTGATGCGTTCTTCAGGGGATATAATTTGGTGATTGTTAAGGATGCAGTAAATGCATTTACTGAGGAGGATCATACGTGGGGCTTAAAGTATATGGAGAAGATTTATGGCGCAAAGTTAATCAGTACGTCTGAATTCGTAAAACTTATTAAGGGCGTTTAATTGGTTAAGATTTACTTCCTGGGATTAGGTGGTTGGGCTTCAAATCCGTTTATTGGTCATACCTCCTTCTTACTCGCTTCGAAAACTACTAAATTATTGGTGGATGCTGGTGAGGGCACCTACAGCTCGTTAAGGAAGTGCACACCGTATGATATAGGAGATGTAGACTACATATTTGTTACGCATATACATGGAGACCATATGTTAGGCATACCGACAATTCTACAACATGCTAAACGATTAGGAGTTAAGGTTAGGATAGTGGGACTTGAGGGGGTCTATGAAGCCCTTAGGAAGCTATTGGAGAGTGTTGGGATCTCTAAATACATTAACGTAGTTGATTTCATAAAAATTGAAGAGATGGGTAGAGTAGAATTAGGTGATGTAGGTGTAACAACTATAGCTGCCCATCACACGGTCCCATCGGTAATGATTAAACTTGATGTGGATGGTAAGTGCGTCGCTTATTCTGGTGACTCATCACCGAATGAAACATTCTTTAATCAAATTAATGGTTGTGATGTCCTAATACACGAAGCTAGTGTTAGCGATGAACTACGTGATGAGGCAATGATTCACGGACATAGCAGTGTTGGTGATGTTGTAGTGTTTGCTGAAAAATCAGGTATCAAGCATTTAATACTTGTACATAGAGGTGTAAAACCTTTAATAATACGCCGTACATCATTACCGATAGTTATTGTATATAAATGTGATGTAGTTGACATTTAATTAAGTTCGTTGAAACGTAGTTATCGGACTCAATGGTTTACTTCTTGCCCTCACTAACTCGTCTTCGTAAGATTATTAATAGGGTTTTGATAATTACTTGTAGGTGATGATACGGTGTCAAAGAGGTACTTCTCTAAGAGGGTATTAGAGATGAGACCTTCGATGATTAGGGAGTTAGTTAAGAAGTATTACGGTAAGGCAGATATAGTTGACTTAACAAGTGGTAAACCTCACCCCAGTACCTTCCCAGTTGAAATAATTAAGGAATTAATAAATGATGCTCTCGATAAGGCATCAGCTGCTGTTCTTCAATATGGCCCTACCCTCGGGTATTCAGAGCTTATAAAGCAGTTGAAGAGTTTTATTGAGAAGAGGTACGGTATCAACTTGTCGAATCAAGATATCATAGTAACTACGGGTTCGGCACAAGCTCTTGACTTAATCGGTGCTACGTTAATTAATCCAGGAGAAGTCTTAATTGTAGAGGCTCCAACCTATACTAACGCTATAGACGCATTCACTCAGTACAACGCTAAATTCGTTCAAATACCTATTGATGAGCAAGGTATGATGGTTGAGAAGGTTGAGGAGGAGCTTAGACGGTTAAGGTCTGATGGTGTTAACGTTAAGTTCCTTTACACAATACCAACTTTCCATAACCCAGCAGGAATTACCATGTCTGAGGATAGAAGGAAGTATCTCCTAGAACTCGCGAGTAAGTACGATTTCCTAATTGTAGAGGATGACGCATACCGTGAGTTGAGTTATTCCGATGAGGTTGTTCCTCCCGCAATTAAACGTTGGGATTCTGAAGGAAGGGTTATCTACTGTGGCACCTTCTCAAAGGTTTTAGCTCCAGGATTTAGGGTTGGTTGGATGGTGGCAGAGCCGGAAACAATTAGAATGTTTGAGATAGTTAAGCAGCGCCGTGACCTTCATACAAGCACCTTCTGTCAATTCATAGCGTCAGAGTACATTCGAAGGGGTTATTTAGAACAGCATGTTCTGAAGATTAGGCAATTCTATAGGCCTAAGTTGAAGGTAATGCTTAATGCCCTAGAAGAGTATATGCCTGAAGGTTTTACATGGACTAAGCCTGAGGGGGGTATGTTTGTTTGGGTTATCGGTCCGACAGGGTTAAATACTACCTACATGCTTAGTAGGGCTGTTGAAAACGGGGTCGCATACGTTCCTGGTGAAGCTTTCTATGTAGATGGTAGCGTAAAGAATGCTATGAGGTTAAACTTTTCATTTCCAGATGAAGAGGAGATTGCTGAGGGGGTTAAGAGATTAGCAAAAACATGTAGTGAGGAAATCATCCAACGGTAGGATGATTCTTAAATTTAAGTTTAATTAGGGAGTAGCAGTTACTTCCGAGCTATACATATTTTGAAGGGTAGTAATTCAGTTATTAGATGTAGTCCTGGAGTTAGTGACCGTATCTTCTCAGCTACACTGAGGATAGTAGATGCTGTAGCATTATCCCCTTTAATACCTGTACCCCTCCACTTAATCACTTCATCATATCCATCAACAACGATCTCATCGAACTCTTCTGCACCTACATATGCGTGGAATTCAAGCTTGATAATCTCCTCCTCTCCTAAGTATCCTACACCGGAACCTTTAATGCCTGCAACTGAGCCGCTCTCAACAACTATACCTGAGGATTCCAATCTGTTCTCCGCAATTACGGGTTCCTGAGTCTCAACAACCCTACTTGGCTGCACACCTGCAGCAGTAAATATAAGATATATTGACTCAGCATAACCTACGTGAGCTGTTAACTTACCTTCATATAAGGCTTTTCTAAACTCTTCAGGGTTTAGCCCCACACCTACCTTCCTTCTAAAGGGTTCCCTCCTCTTAGCAGCGTCGAAGGACCTTACGGCAGTTATTTTCTTTACTTTAGGAATTGCAGCGCTAAACATAACTATTAATGCATCCCATATGTATCCCGGGTTAACACCTGCACCAATTACCGGTGAGCCGTACTCCATAGCTAGTCTGTCTAGCTCTCTCGCTAGAAGGGGGTATCTATAGTATGGGTAGGAGAGGGTTTCACAAGTAGATACTATCGGCAACCCCATCTCAACAACACTAACCACCTGATCGTAAACTCTATCTAGGAAGGACCCAGTGGCGTGTAACACTACGTCAGCATTAGATAGTGAGTAAATATCGTTACTGACTGAGGTGCCGAGGGTGCCTACCCCAATAAGGGAACCTACATCCTTTCCGATGAGGTCTTCCCTCACATCTACGACGCCAACTATTTCATGGCCTCTTTCAATAGCCTTTAATGCGAGAAGTCTCCCTATTGCTCCAAAACCGTAAATACCTATCCTCACTCTACAAACACCATGTATAGTTTAAGGTAAGCAATTTATTTAAATCTAATCAATACATATACACTCATAAACTACATTTGTTGCTTAAATCTCCTTAAGTTAACCATGTATATTGCTAAATAAACTAAGGTAGCAACAGCGATCACTAAGGTAGATTCGGACTTTAACACCACGGTTAGGACGTAAATTAAAACTCCAGCTAAAGTAATGGCTATTTGATTAACTCTATTTAATTGGCCTCCTAACCAGCCTACAATACCTGAACTAAGGAATAGCATCGTTAATACGATGACGGCAATCCCAGTTACAAGTGATGCCACTGCGGTGAAGTCCCAATACCGCACAGTTATTATAAGCAGTGATGGATTGGTCGCGAAGATATATGGAACTAAATAACCTGCTAACGCATAGGTCGATGCGTTGAATGCAGTCTTCCAGAAATTGGATTTAGCTAATGCTGATCCAGCATAAGTTGCAAGAGCCACAGGTGGTGTTAAGTCAGCAAGTATGCCGAAGTAGAAGACAAACATGTGAGCGACTAGAAGTGCTGATTTGAATGGTGAGCCGCTCCAATCAGCGATAGCTGTCCCTAAAGCAACTCCTGAAATGGTTGTTGTAATGATGTAATTTGCTGTTGTGGGTACACCCATACCGAGTATGAGGCTTATAACCATAACGCTTAACATCAGTAGAAATATGTTACCTCCCACGATATCTATTAGTCGATAACCAATTAGCGTAGCCCAGCCAGTCATGGTTAGAACTCCTTGAATCATCCCCGCTATGGAACCAGCTAAGAAGACTGATGCGGAAGTTCTCAACGCTGAGTTAAACGCGTTAATGACGTTAATTGTTAATTCCTTACCGCCTTTCAGGATTAATCCAACTATAATTGCCAATATTAGTGAAAGTACGCCTGAGAAGTAGAGTGAGGCACTTATAGAGATCCCTAAGAAGTAGGCAAACAGTGCTGAAGCGATAACTACACTCATATATACGATCTTCGAACTTAACGTGACATGCGGTTTAGCGAACCACGCAGCTATTATCGCAGCGCCGAGAGAGCCTGCAACAGCATACTGAGGCTCTAGACCCGCGAGTAGTAAATACGTTATCAAGGGTATTGGTGCTAATAAGTAGAGTCTGTTAATTAATTCCTTAAATGTTGGGAGCTTTTCCTCCATGAGTGGCTTAATACCTAACTTCTTGGTTGCTCTGTCAACAAATAGGTATATCGATGCGAAGTACGCGATTGCGGGAATCACTGCAGCAATTATTATTTCTCTGTAAGGTCTTCCAAGGAATTCAGCCATAACGAATGCGGCAGCGCCCATGATTGGTGGCATTAACTGACCGCCTGTTGAAGCAGCCGGTTCTACAGCTCCTGCTACCTCAGGTGGATACCCAGCTCTTTTCATGAGTGGTATTGTGAAAGTACCTGTGGTTAAGACGTTAGCTACCGAGCTTCCTGATATAGTACCTAAGAGGGCGCTTGCAAGGACAGCGGTCTTAGCTGGGCCGCCTGACCTTCTACCAACCGCGCTCAGTATTAATTCAGTTATATATTTGCCAACATCCATTTTCTCAAGTATAGCGCCAAAGAATATGAAGGCGAAGACGTAGGAAGTCATCACAAAAAGCGGTATGGAGAATATCCCCTCTCTTGAGTAGTACATGTGATTAAGCAACAATCTAAGGTTAAAGCCTTCGTAGTAAAATCCCAGCATTAAAATCACTGAGGCAATTATTGGAAGCGCAGCGCCTAAGGACCTCCTAGCAGCTTCAAAAAGTAGTATGATGGAAATTATAGGCATCACAATCCTGTCAATAGTTAATTCAACGTATCCTAACCGAATTATCTCTGGATAAGTAATGACTAAGTAGAAGAATGATATGAAGGCAAGTACGCCGAGTGCGTAATCATAAATAGGTATCTTGGTTCCATCATTCTTTCTTAATGGTTTAATGATATAAGTAGATAGTAGCAGTATACCCATCAAGAAAGCCATGCTTTGCTGGAGGTCAGGAGCAAAAAGGAGAGGAGCGATCCTAACGCCAAGTTTCTCAAATATGGTGTAAAGAATGAAGTTAAATCCCATAACGACGAATAACTCGTAAATAGCAAATAACATAGCTAAGGCAAGAATGAATTTATAAGCAAAACCACTTCTAGCTCTTTCAACGGTTGTTAATGATTCGCCCAAAGAGCACACCTAATTAAGTAGCAATGGTTAGACTTATAAAAGTGACTTAATGATTAGCTGTAATTTAGCTATCAAATATGCAGAGCCGCTAATACTCCGAACATTCAGCATTATTGACTTACCACCCTCGATCTTGTATCCATTAATGAATAACTTCCAATCAACCATAAACCGTGTACTTATTATCAAACTCTTTCCTAAGCAATAATTAACATTAGTTACCCTATAGCTCCCGTCAAGTAATTCAACGCTCCCGTCAAGATGTTCGAGATCTTTAAGTGATGCAGGTGCTCCTGCTCCTCCAATGGGCAATATAATCTCTCTTACACATATATGCTCATCGATTACTTCATAAACCTCACGTACTTCAACCATCAGATAGCTGTGGTTGTAAATTAGGGTTATGTTCCTAACAGGGACTTCGAAAATGATTGTTTGATCATCGTCTATGGTTACCTCTAAAACTTCAAGAACCAACATATTTGATATGAATGCTAATGAAATAATGAATAACGCAAAAAACATTATTAGTTTATATTTCATGGGCTCAAGGTCTTAAGTCCGCTGGTACAGTTATTCCCTTACTTTCAAAGAACTTTACTGCACCCGGATGAAGAGATATGCTCATACCTTTAAGGGCTGTTTCTCTTGATATATCACCGGCTCTGGCATGCGCTTTCTTCAACTCATCTAGTCTGTCAAACATTACCTCTAAGAATTTATACACTATATCTTCAGGTATATCATCTCTGACAACTATTATTGCCATAACCGCAAGTGTTTTCGCATCTTCCGTCTGTCCAGGATAAGACCCGGATGGAATTACTCCAGATACGAAGAACTTATATTCCCGCGTTAACTTGTTAGCTACTTCATCAGGTATGCTCAATATCTTAATGGGTGTGGTAGTACCTAGTTGAACAATTGCGGATGTTCCTATACCGGTGCATATGACTATACCCTCTATCTGACCTAGTTTTAAGGCCTCAGCCCCCTGGTTATAGTCAAGGTATTGTGGAGTTAATTTATCCCATATACCAGCACCCCTTAGAAGTATTTCAGCCTCAACTGCCGCCCCACTACCTGGCGCACCAACAGCAACTCTCTTACCGGCTAGGTCGTAGAGGTTCTTAATTCCGCTGTCGGCCCTTACAACTATATGTATGAATTCAGGATATAGTGAGACAACTCCTCGAATATTAGATATGGGGCTTCCATTAAACATATAAATTCCTTTAATCGCGTAGTACGCTATGTCGTTCTGAATTAATGCGAATTCAGCATCCTTAGCTCCTAAAGCCCTAGCATTACTAACTGATGCACCGCTTGTTACACCAGTAGCTGAGATAAAGCCGCCTGAGTATTTATTCATTAACTCAGCGATAGCTGTCCCTAAAGGATAGTACACACCGCCAGTACCGCCTGTAAATATCCTCACCCTAAAGGGAGTTGCAGGCGTGGTTATAGGGGGAGGTGATGTAGAAGTTGAGGTTACTGTGACTGTCCTTGTCAAGGTCTGAGTTACAGTTACTGTAGCTGTTCCAGCGGCTCCTGTAGTTATGGTCTGAGTTGCGGTCGTTCTTACTGTCTTTGCAGGGGCTGAAGAAGAACCTGCGAAATAACCACCAACACCAGCAATGAAGATCAAGGCAATAAGGACGCCAACTAATTTTGAAGAGGGGTTGGAGGACACCTACTAACGCCTAATAAATTGAGCGTTAAGGGTTAGTAAATATTAATCAATAATTATAGTCATGACCTAAAAAATGTTGAATTCAATACCATTATGTACGAAACAAGTTTCAGTCTTTATCCTAGTAGATGAATTTAAGACTAACTCGATTTTTCATCCTAATCAACGAATATTAAGAATGTTGTTATTCTTATTCAGGCTTATTCAGGTTAAGTCCCCACATACGCTGAACGCCTCATGTAACGATGCATGCATAGCTCCTATATTACTTAGTCGCTATGCTGAGATCAGTATTACTCTAACAGGCTTACGTATTTTATAAGTCATCTCTATTAAGTATAGCATGATCTCTGATGTCAGGGCTTCATCGCAAGACTCCTTGTAAGTTTTCCCGGATTTTATACAATTACCTTAACTTTAATAAGTTGGTTGAGAAATCGAAAACAGCATCTACGATTATTTCCATAACCAACACGTAAAGATGTAAGGTTATTATTACCGCATTACCTATGCTACTTATCTTCTTGTATTAAATTACTATAATGATCTGGGAAGATATTCTTCCATCCGACCTTAAGTATTGTAGATAAGGAACCACTTACTTTAGGACCCAAATATACATTAGCTACCCACATTGATTGATCTTAACAGAGTCAGTAAGTTAGATGGATGTAGCAATCATTACTGATATTAGCATAATTGAATCATTTTCACTTCAAAGCATCCTTTTAGCTTTTTTATTTAATTAAACGTTTTTATTTCTTACCCATATTATGTTGTAAAGTGGTGGGCATGAGCTCTGAAATCCTTCTTGATGGTGAGGTAATTGAGATTAGAAGACTACGAACTCCGGATGAGTATCGAATGGTGACGGACACTGAAATTGAGGTTTGGGGGGTTTCGGATTACAGTAGCGTAGTAGCGCATCACGTACTGATAGCTGTTGATAGGAGGGGTGGGTTGGTCTTAGGTGCTTTTGAGAAAGGTAGTGGTAAGATGGTGGGTTTCGTCTTCGGTTTCTTAGCTAGAGACTCTAGTGGTGCCTTATATCACTATAGTCATATGACTGGTGTGTTATCCGAATATAGGTATAAAGGTGTTGGATACCTTCTAAAACTGAAGCAGAGGGAATACGTTATTAATCAAGGATTAAATCTCATAACATGGACTTACGACCCACTGCAGTCACCGAATGCTAGGTTCAACGTTGGGAAACTAGGATGTGTTGTTAGGAAGTTCTACGTAAACTACTACGGTGAGCTGAGGGACTCCCTCAATGCTGGTATGCCGACCGATAGGTTTGAGGCTGAGTGGTGGATTAGTAGTGACTTGGTGGTTAAGAAGTTAAGCGGGAATTACAGAACACCTTCTTTAGAGGAAGTTTTAGGACTTGGTGCTGACTTCGTTACTACTGTTGAGACGATAAACGGGCTTCCCATTCTAAGTAAATTTGACTTAAACCTAAATTCTAAAATACTGCTGGTTGAGATTCCTGGCGACCTTAATAAGTTGAGGTCTAGAGGCGATGTATTAGCTGGTTGGAGGTTTGGACTCAGGGAAGTCTTTAAACATTATCTAAACGAGTCTAACTACGTGGTTGTTGAGTTTATAAGTGATTTTGATAGTGGATTTAGGAGGAGTTACTACGTCATGATGAAGGAGGACGTAAATAAGATTTTGAGGGGTGAGTTACCTTGGAATTACGTAAGGTAATCGCTTATCACGTAGTTATGAGGCTGAAGGCACCCTTCGAAACTAGCTTCGGGAAGACTTACGACAGACACTGCGTCCTGGTTGAAGTGGAGGAGAAGGGCGGTGAGGTAGGTTGGGGGGAGGCACCCGTTGATGATGGACCTTGGTACAGCTATGAGACTGTTGAAACTACCTTATACATCTATAAGCGGTATATGATCCCTAAACTACTTGAATTAAGGTCTTTGACACATCCTAGGGAGTTTCTTGAATTCGTTGAAAACGTTAGAGGCTATAGGATGGCTAAGGCGGGAATTGAGATGGCTTTATGGGATTTAAAGGCTAAACTCGATGGTGTCCCACTCTACAAGGAAATTGGTGGGGTTAGGAACTTCATCACCAGTGGTGTTAGTATTGGTATCATAGGTGATGAGAGAGCCTTAATAAAAGCTGTAGGTAAGTACTTAGAAGCAGGCTATAGAAGGATTAAAATCAAGATAAAGCAGGGCTGGGATGTAGGTCCCGTAAAGCTAATTCGGAAGGAATTCGGTGAAATACCACTACAGGTAGATGCTAATGCAGCATATACGCTAAATCACTTAAACGTCTTCAAGGAGTTAGATAACTACTCGTTATTAATGATTGAGCAACCGCTAAATTATGAAGACTTAAGCGATCATGCAGAGCTCCAATCTCAATTAAAGACGAATATATGCCTCGATGAAAGCATTAAGAGTGTACATGATGCTAAAGCTGCTGCGAAATTAGGTAGTTGCAAGGTCATAAACATAAAGCCAGCACGTGTTGGAGGCCTCTACGAATCTAAATTAATTCACGATTTCACAATGAGTAGTGGCATACCTGTTTGGATTGGGGGAATGCTGGAGACAGGTGTTGGGAGGGGTCATTTAGTTGCTGCCGCAACCCTTCCCAATGTGAGGTATCCAAGCGACATAAGCGGTAGCGATAGATATTGGGATGAGGACTTAGTAGAACCTCCCTGGACTGTCGGAAGGGATGGAACGATCATGCTGCCTGAAAAGTCAGGTATAGGTGTTGAGGTCATTAGAGAAAGGTTGAATAAATACATTAATGCTAAAATGGAATTCCCCTAAAGCCAATACTATTCTTCAACACTCTTAATCCCACCTAGGTGTTTCTACAAACCTTACGCATATAGTCTAAATATATAGGCAACACGACCAATATAGATACTAGCTCAGGTAATGCAGCCCCCCTAGGAAATCTATATGTGAAGTACAAGAACCATGACAGTGCACTTACCCCTAACGCCAGCAATGGTAGGACAGAGTTCTTAAACACTATATAATAACCTATTAGCAGGGCCGCTAATGAAACAAAGAAAATAACTGAGACGACAAAATGAGTAACTCCGTACACCTCATCAAAAATAGCAACTAAGTTAAGAGAGAAACCAGAAAATATCAACAACAGACTTAAAACTTTATTAAATCTAATGGAGTAAATCGACGCGAACAGTATTACGAAGAGAGAACCCAAGGAAAGACCTAAATTAAAGATTAAAGCCACGTTACTTCTGGTAGCATGACCTAAATCACTTAACGCGTTGTTAAATAAGTTAAACCAACCTGACATAACTGAAGCAATAAAAATTAATAGTAGCGGAATTAAGTAACCCAAGACAGCGATAACATAACAATTCACCTTCGCCATTAACGACCCCCGTAATATTAATCAATACTCCTCAATTAAATATTTGAACCATTAGAAGTAAAAATAAATTTAAGAGTATTTAGATACCTACTTGATGAAAATTTACTTTAGTATTTAATTACTATGAATAAATTATATAACTCTACCCATAAGTTTATTGAATATATATTCAATTGATGAAAATATATAAACCTATACATGATAGAGGGTAGGTGATAGTATGAGTGTTCAAAAATCTTTGGTTGGTGTATTGGTTGTCTTGGTTATTGTTGCTGGTGTTGGTGGTTATTTCGCAGGTTCTTCAGCTGTCCCACCGCCGAGGACTGTAACCTCAGTAGTCACTCAAACAGTAACTACTACTGTTGCAGCAGCTACGGTCACACGTACTGTAACTACAACACTCCCAGCTCAGACAGTAACTTCAACAGTAACACTACCACAGCAAACGATCACAATAACAGTAACACCCACACCTCGCACTGTGACTCCTCCACCATCTACTCCTCCGCAGTATTGGCCTAAGGAAATAGTCTTTCGTACGTATTCTGTTGGCAGTCCTGGGTATGTGTTAGGGGGTGCCATATCAAGCCTGGTTGAGAAAGAGTTAGGTGTTAAAATTAGCATTCAACCTGGGGCAAGTGCAGCTAATTTACTAGCAATAGCCAATGGTGAGGTGGAAATGGCTTACACACATGCTGCTTGGGTTGCATTCGCTAAGGATCCAGCTAAGGCTGTATCTGTATGGGGTCAGAATGTTAATTTGTCGAATGTTAGGTACGTCTTAGGGCCTACAGAGAAATATAATGTATTAATAACTAAGAGGCCTGACTTCCCAGTTAATAGCATTAGAGAATTAGCTGATTACATCAAGAGAGGTAACAGCGTGAGATTAGCGGTTGGTGGTCCCGCTGCGTCATTAGAAGACTTTCTATTTAGATGGTTACTTGAGCGCTACGGTGTTACTGAGGATATCATAAGGAGGTCAGGCGGTAGTTTATCAGTTCCCGGTGAGGCACAAGCAGTTGAATCATTAATAGGAGGTAAAGTAGATCTAATATTTGACGTATGTGCGTTACCTTCATCAAATTATATGCAACTTGAAACACGTATGCCTGACGTTAAGACTATAGCGCTAACAGATGAAGATATAGATTTCATTTTAAATGTGCTAGGGTTTAAAGGTTCATTAGTAGTTGATAACTTGCCAAAAGGTACGTATAAATTTATAACAAGTGAGTACCGAACGTTATTCACTTTTACCATATTACTGATCAGGGCTGATATACCAAGAGACTTAGTCTATCAAATTACCAGAGTAATATGTGAAAATACCGAATACTTAGTTAAAGCAGTGTCTGGATTCAGCGCCTTCGACCCAAGTAGTGCTTGGAAGTTCAGCAGCAACTTAGAAACACATGCAGGGGCTACACAATACTATCTTGACCGAGGATATATTAAATAGCTCTAAGGGATTTGCTATAATGAAAGTTAAACATTTTTTAATAATCAGCAATCAATGCCTTAGGTGTTAATTATGCCACGAAGAACGCTAAGCAAATGGAATAAACTCTTGGTTGAATCCGCATTATGTATAATGGCTATCTACAACATATATAAGCTACTATTCACGACCTACGATGTTTATGAACATATGGTCGTAACTTTATTGTTTTCACTCCCACTGACTTTCATCATGTTCTCATCAACTAAAAAGGATATTAATAAAGTTCCGTGGTATGATTATTTACTTGCTATCTTAGCCTTAATAACGGTGGCTGATATTTACTTAAATTACTCGGGTTGGTTCTTCAGGAGGATGTGGCTTGTCACTCCCTTAACTACTGAGCAAATAGTGATCGGCAGTTTACTGATAGCTTTTATAATTGAGACTGCTAGGAGAACTTCGGGTGTTATGTTTACAGTCCTTATTGGTGTGTTTATAGGTTATTTGCTATTGGCTCCTTACCTTCCAGGGATAGGATTTAGGACAAATCCCTTAAGAGTTATTGAGTATCTCTACTTAACTCCTTACGGGATATTCTCAACTCCATTGGAGGTTATGTCAACCTACGTTATAGCATTTACTTTATTAGGTGCTGCGTTCTCGATGAGTGGTACCGGTGAGTTCTTCATAAACCTGGCTAACGCCTTCGTTGGTAGGAGTTCAGGGGGTCCTGCTAAGGTCTCAGTAATAGCTTCATCATTATTTGGTTCTATAAGTGGTAGCGCTGTAGCTAACGTCTACGCAACTGGTGTTTTAACTATTCCCACCATGAAGTCTGTAGGTTTTCCTCCATACCTGGCGGGTGCTGTTGAGGCTGTGGCATCTACTGGTGGTCAGATAATGCCTCCTGTTATGGGTGCTGCAGCATTCGTTATGGCTGAGTTATTGGGGACTCATTATGGTAAGATTATGATAGCGGCTATTGTACCAGCTATAATTTACTACTTGGGGGTATATGTGCAGGTGCATTATTACTCATTAAAGAGTAACCTTAGAGGGCTTCCTCCAGATCAAGTACCTAACAGAACTAAGGTTCTCAAGAGGGGATGGTTCTACTTCTTACCAATAATAGTTTTAGTATATATAGTTGGAGTTCTTCAGTGGTCCGCTATCTCAGCAGCATTTATATCCTTCTTCATGGCGATCGTTTTAGGAATATTAAATAAGCAATTGAAAATCAAGCGTCTCTATGAAATATTGGTAAGAGGAGTTGAGGATGCGTTATCGATAATAGTGGTCGGTGCCGCTGCAGGAATAGTGGTCGGTGCAGTAAGTTATAGTGGTTTAGGTGTTAAGCTCGGCTATATAGTTAGCACCGCATCATTCGGCATTATCGCATTAGCCCTTATCTATGTGGCATTAATCACGACCTTATTAGGTATGGGAATACCTACCACACCTGCTTACATTACAGCAGTTGCGGTGTCAGTTCCAGCCCTTGCATCGATGGGTTTAGATACTTTCCCAGTACACTTCTTCGTATTTTGGTATGCTGTTTTGGGTGCTATAACTCCCCCAGTAGCTCTAGCTTCATATGCCGCAGCATCACTAGCTAAGGCGGACACCATGAAAACAGCAGTAGTTGCCTGCAAGTTAGGTTTTGCAGCATTCATATTGCCCTTTATAATGATATTCAAACCTGAGATATTCTTAGGTTACGGTAACTACGGAGCTATGGAAAGAATGTGGAGTATCATTACTTCCCTTATAGCGACTTACGCAATTGCAACAGCGTTTGAAGGATTTATAAAACGTAATTTAAATACATTATTTAGAACTGCTTTAATGATTAGTGGATTAGCGCTATTCGCTCCTACAAACATATTTGTTGATTTGGTAGCATTTACCATAATAATGGTGATAATTGCTATGAACTACCTAAGGCGTCAGAGTTAGGTGAATTGCGTTAGTCTAAACATGAGCAATAACACTAAAAATTAACATAAATTAACTTTTTCAGCTAGATCCTAGAACCGCTAGTTATTAGCTCCCTTAACAATGACTCAGCTTTCTCAACGTTAAATATACCGCACGGACACTGTTTTGCTAGCAGTACCGCACCAGCTCTTGGACTCATGCGGCCTTTCTCGATTTCACTTACTACGTAGTTAACAAACCTAGGCGATATCATCCCATGTCCACACATAGTAGTTACTTCTAAAATCTTACTGTCTGCAAGCAACTCTTTCTTCCCCCAAACACCTAAGGAGATATTAATTGAGTGGGGTTTAATCCCGAGTTCTTTACATACTTCTATAGCATCTTTTATTAACCAGCTTATAGTTACTGAAAATCCTAGATCA